>NZ_JBHTJH010000017.1:0-499740 GCF_042675645.1 Sungkyunkwania multivorans
GCCAGGCGGCTCGCGTACCCGAAGGCGCTCTCCCCGCTCTGGACGCTGTAGTGCAGCGCATCCGTGTTCCCCGGGGACACCGAAAGCTCCACCTTCGACTTGTCATAGTCCTGGAAGGTCCTCTCCACGATCCCCGAGAGCGGCGTGTCGCTGAAAGAGGCATGGTGCGGACCGTCGTCCGTCAGCACCGAGGCGCTCATCGCGGTGATCACCACCACGTCCCCGTGCTGGTACTGGAAGCCGCGTGTGCTCGTGATCGACGTCACAACCCCCTTGAACTCAAGCTCCTTGTAAAGGCTGATGCCGTCCAGAGAGCCCACCTTCAGCGTCAGCACCTCACCAAGGAAGTTCTTCGTCTCCGTGGAGAGCTCGCCAGAGGCGTCCTCCAGAACGTCCGTGCGGCAGACCACCTCCAGATGGTGGTGCGCGTCGATGCGCTGCTCCAAACGGAACTCCTTGAAGGCCTTCAACTGGTCCCCCCCTATGTATATCTCTATCGTCGATTGTAATGCCATGGCTATCGGTTTTTATCGGTTGTTTTGTAGATCGTATTTCAAAATTCAGACCCTTTTTCCCATTTTAACAAATGAACCGGTCTATATATCTCACTATCTTTCTCGTACCAGACCGTGATATTTTGTAATGAATCCAAACTCCATATCGCTTCACGAATATTTATATTTCTTCTTGTGTATTGATCCTTGGTGTAGATATTGTATAGTTCTATTCTTGATTCTGGCAAGGCTTCATCAATCAAAAAATCCTCTGTATTTTTCGGCTTGCCATATTTGGTCACAGATTCCGAATAATTAATGGTAGAGATAACCTTGATTTCAATGGGTTTGTTTTGCATTGGTGGTGATTTTTTCTGTTGCTCAGGTGGCTGTGCCGTAATCTTCTCTGAAAGTTCGATTTTAGCATCCTTTTCTTTGCATCCCATCATAGTTAATAAGACGATGGACAAGAACAAAGACCTGTATATACACTTAACGATGGGAAACATAACTAAAAGAGGTGTTTGGTATCATCTTGTTCAGTTCCTTCAACACAAAGTCGATATGTCTTTTTCTAAGTTCATTACCAATATTCATGATGCTTTTTTTATCTGAGAAGTATGCGCTAGTGCTTCGGTACTCATCACCATGACCGCCAGTATATGCATACTTTGAATTCCCTGTGGCATGACCAAACTCATGGCTCACCGGATATTGCTTGTAGGTGGTTCCCCCATTGATTCTTTTTACAACTGCGAGGTCTTCGGTATCCAATGAAATCTTTCTATTGCTCCAACCAACGCTGCTGGTTTTAAATTTTCCTTTTGGAATCTTAGTGACCTCCACTGACCAATGCGGCTTTGACAATTCCCATTTGATATCAAAATTTAATGTGAAATCCTGATGCTTGTATGTTTTTGCAAAACTCGAACTTCCACTTACGCTAACCACATACTTATTGCTCCATTGACCCCAGATCAATGTATCCGCTCGATGGTGAAAATCTTTTTTCTCTTTATACGTCCATGAGGTGGTCGCAGGATCATTCAGCCAGGTATATTGCCATCTTTGTTGAATAAGAATCATCTTCCTCTTTTCTTCGACGAAGATATCCATCCGATCTGTTTTGCGACTAACTCCCATTATTTTGAAATTGAATATTGGTTGACATCCCGGTAGTGGGTTCAAAACATACAGTCGATCGAGCGTTTAAATATGTCGTGCGCCTCTCATCAACTTTCTGTTGTAGGCCTCTGATGGCTTTTTGAAGAAAAAGCAATACAATAAACCCCTTACCGCGCGGTGCTTATTTCGAAGGCCAATTGTTCACAAAGGTAGTTCCCTTTACTTTGATCTCTTTTGCCGAGAGCACCATATGAATTTGTAATGGACTGCTATCAACCGAGTTGAAACGTTCGGTATATTCAACACAATAAGCATCTGCAAATTCTAATTTCTTTAAGCTAGACATATTATCCCTTCTGTAAAAAACGATCTCGCCGGACTTCGTTTGAGTTGGAGAGATCATCCAATCTAAAAGATCGGTCTTTGCATTGGATTCTATGAGCACGCTTATTTGGCCGCCTCTTGGCTTTGCGCTTGGACGATTGGTGTAATCAACATCTTGCTGGAAAGTGAACGAACAGTCGAGAATATTTAGCTCTTCACCGTCTATACTTAGCTTGGCTAAAAATGACATATGAGATGGTTTTGGTTATAAAATGAATCTTACGATATAGGACCCTGAAGATTTAGTGCCCAAAAAGTCCTGTTCGGATAGTAGTAAGATACTAAGGGAGTGACGATGAAATCACTCCCTTGGTAAAAAACTTATGCCGAAAAGGTGTTAATTATACCCATTGGTTTTCATGAACACCATTCCCAACACCTATCTCTCTTGCCGATAAGGTGATTGTTTCTGTCATCGGATTTTTCCCGGTGGCATCAAAATTCTCCACATATTTTACAGCATAGGCGTCTGTAAATTTCAACTCCTTGGAAGTCGCCTCAGTGTCTCTCTTTAAGAACACTATAGAACCGCTTCTTAGTTCAAAGTTGTTAAACATCCAGTCTGAAAGACCAGTGTCGTTGGTGGATTCTACTTCGATGGTGATTTTTCCCCCTCTAGTGATAGAAGACGGGCGTCCGGTTGCGTCGGTCTCTTGGTGAAGACCATAATTACAGGCAAGAACATTGTAATCCTTCCCTCCTACTTTTAAAACTGCTTTAAAAGACATAATAATAAAGGTTATAGTTAATAAATAATAATAAATAAGACTAAATAATAAACGTGACTTGCACGGAGCTAATTTAATAAAAAAAAATTAAAACTTCCTAGCTGTACTGCTAATTATCAGCAAATTATGTGTAAAAAAGTAGTGCTAGAAGCAAGTTGAAAAGCAAGAAAACGCCCTAGGATCTAAGCGCGCTCACATATGACCACATCATCCTCTTTGATGCCGTTGGATTCAACGGTCCTTGAGAAATCTATATGCTTCCTAGACCTGAACCAGCTTGGCTTTGAGTAAAAAATCCAACCGTTTGGATTATTGGCCTCGTCCAAGAAATTTATTTTACTTTCAGGATGCAATTCGTTGTAGTCATTAATGAAAAAATAGAAGAGTTTTCCGAACTCCATTTTTTCAGGTGCTTTCAATCGAAAATTGGTCAGGTCCTCCTGAGCATTATCTTTAAAAAGCTCAAATGAGATCACTAGCGGATTTTGCATTTCTTCGTCCTTTGGATCACTCATCTTTTTATCTATCGGATAGAACCATTTCTTATAGATGGAAACGGGGATTGCCACGGCATACTCGTATGTTTTCAACACCATCAAAGGAATCATATACCATAAGGCAGCGACCATAAAAACATATTTGTATTGAGGTTCGTAGATGTCGAGAACGGCCACAAAAGAGATCAATCCGATCATTATTGTAACCAACGTGAGCAAAAACTCGGGCCAAAAGCCAGGGCTTTTTTCGGAGAGCGCTGGAAAAAACTTTCTCATGGCCAGCACGTGCAATATGCCAAAACAGAAGAAGACCACTTGAAAACCGATGAAGCTGTTCAGTGGAATATCATTTAAGACCTTATCATTGCTTAAGAGCGCATTTAAGGCAAATAGAAGCAATACCACGAGAAACCACAAAATGACCTTCTTCCTATTCTTTACAAAAAGCTTCTTGAGGGCCGCGACAAATCCCATAAGGATGGCGCTTATTGCTATAAGAATAATACCTATCTTGAAGAAATCAGGACTCATAGTGGTGGTTGCTAAAAAAAGGTTCATATTGCTGTGGTTAAACCCATTCTCGGGTTATTGGTTGCTTCTAGTACAAAATTATTTTCTTTTTCTGAAACTTCCACTACGATATCGTATTCAAATTCCAGTGGTAAGAAATAATCACAAAAAACTTCTATAAATCGTCTTGTCTCTTTGAGGACAAAAACTTCTACATTTTCTTTTTTTATCGGACCTATGATAATATCAACGGCAGGATATCTAACACGTGTCTCATCTAGCCCGAGGGTCATATTAAGACCCAATTGTCGTGTTACCTTATTCGACTCTCCCCGAAATTTGACCGTCTTATCATTTCGGGTGATTTCCGTTCTCTCTCCCAGTATTCTTTCTAGGCAGACCGCCATCACCTCTAAATTACCGGCGATCTGGTGGGCGTACGGTAGTAATTTTAGTAATTTGCTCGTATATCTTTTTGGCAAACGCTCATCGAGCTGCCAGAAATCATAAAAAAAACGATCGTTCAGGTCTGTAAATTTGTCTATGAACTTTCGTTCATTCTCTTCGACATTTACCTTTTGGAGAAAGAACTCATTCTCCAAGGGGGCAAAGAAGTCTCTGGCCTCTTTCTCCTGCGTCTTGTTCTTTGCACGGACCTGACTAAATTCGACTTCCTCTCCTCCCTTTACCTGTTCGTGGAACAGGCCTTCGGGAAGCTTGTCATAAATGCCATTTCTAGCAAGGTTGAGTCGAATTCTATCCGCGCTTTTGTCTAAAGTATTCAGCTCAAAGTCAACGATATCTCTGCGATAAGATCGAGCAAAAGTACTTTTATTATAGATGTCGAAATAATTGATTGTCAACTTCGACTTCTTCAATGCTTCTGCAACGATCACCTCAGCCTTTAGTCCTTGATAGAACGAACAGAGTTCTTCATATACTCGATGTACCTCTTCGTTTTTCATAGTCAAAGGAGTGGCACGATTTTAAGGTTCAAGTTTACTGTTAAGAACTTCTGGCTTCAAGGGCTTTCGACCTGCCGATACAAAGAGTCGTTGCCAATAAGGATCTTTCAAATTACTTATCTTTACTCCAGGGCCAGTAGTTTCCCTTCTAGCCGTGGAATGCACAAATTTGTTGTTTCCCAAATAAAAACCCACATGCGTGATCGGAGCAAATTCCGACCCTTGAGGATTAAAAAAGATAAGGTCTCCCTGCCTGAGATATTTTTGCCCTTTGAACCTATCGGTATCTGGCGCATTAAATTGTTTTTCGGCAGTTCGCTCGATCAGAACATCATACACATCATGATAGATATATTGAACAAAGAAGGAACAATCGATCCCGCTCTTATCCTCTCCTCCAAGTTTATACGGCGTATTCATCCAACCGTCTATGAATTCAAAAAGTTTTATGTTGCTTATTTTTTCGGGTCTGACGTTTAAGATCGAAGCGTATTTTTTCTGAATAGGGTGTATTTTGTTCTTTTTGGCCAAAGCGATGGAGTCTCTTCGCTGTTGCTCTAATGCTTCTGTCAATGCTTTCTTACTTCCTCCACAACTGGCAAGCGCAACAATTATGATGAATAGAATCGCTGGTTTGAAAATGGTATTCATTATGTAATTTGGTGTTATTGGAAAGACAAATATAAAAAACAGTGTTGATTTTGTACTGATTATAAGGACATAACATTAAATTTTTATGGCCGATGTGCATCTTATCGAGTAGGATCGCACTTTATCGCACTTTATGCGCATAAAGCATACCCGAAAATAAAATCTTTAGTACCTTGCGGTGACCTTTTTTGTTGACAATGACCAATTGACCATAACCGATGATCACATCCTATTACAAGTTACCCTTAGAAGTTTCTAAAATTGTAAAGAACAATGATTTACAGAAGTGCGATATAAAACAATCGATCGTACACTTCGTACATCTTATCACCACCTCATATTTTGGAGAATGCACATTTGACGAATCCTTTGGTTGCTCTATTTGGAATGTTGATTTCGATAATTTGACCAGCACCAATAGACTTAGAAACATTATTGCAGAGTCGTTGGAGGAAAGCATCGAAAAACATGAAAAACGACTCGATAAGGTAAGCATACGTATCGATATTAAACAGGAGGAGCTTAAAAGTACTTTCAACAGAATCAAAAAAAGAGTAGACATTCGAGTAAAGGGCGTGATCAAGCAGACCAACGAACCATTTCAGAGTCTCGAAAAGTTCTATATCGCACCACTTTCATACTAGATCCATTACCATGAGTTCTGAGACCAATCAGCAGATAAAAAATCGCATGATCAAAAAGGCCGCCTCGCTATGGGGGGTATCTCCAAATGAGATCAACAGTTCTTTTGATCCCATAGTAGCCTTATTGATCGGTGCATGTGCCTCAGAGATAGAGAAGATCTCGGGGGAGCTCAACGAGTCCCAAACCAGAATTACGGAGCGACTCATCCAATTGATGACCCCAGAGACCATCTACGGATCCAAGCCAGCCCACGCCATCGCTTACGCCTCCCCAGTAGACGCTTCGATGAATATCACACCAGAGCATCTGCTTTACTATAAAAAGAAAGACACTTCTAAAAACGCTCGACAAGAAATAAACAACATCTATTTTTCACCGGTACAAACATTTAAACTGATGAATGCCTCGGTGGTCTACATGTTGGCCAAAGGGCAACTCTTTGAAGTTGGTGGCAAAATGAAGACGGGAAGCAAACTTCATTTCAAAGATCGTAAGGAACATCCAAAGTCGACCATCTACTTAGGGTTGAAAGCTGATAGTACCAATATTTCCTTAAAGGGAACCTCGCTGTATTTTGAACTACAGGACATCGAAAAGACCGAACTATTCTATCATCATTTGAAGAATGCAAGTTTTCATCTCAATGGCAAGGCATTGGAGGTTAAGCCGGGATATGTAAATTCTGGTAAGTCCGATATGATGAGTCTTGCCGCTATCTTCGATTATAAACCAAATAAGACCCGCAATATTGAGAATCAGGTAAAGGAGATCTACAAACAATATTTTATTTCGTTCACGTCAGAAGGTAAATTAAAGAAAGAGGGGAAGATACCAGATGAATTAAAAGACCTTATCGACCTTGAACAACATGAAGATTTTGAAAGCTTGAACTGGTTAAAGATCACCTTTCCACGAATCTTGAATGACAGTATACTCGAAAACATCTATTGTTCTTTTAACGCCTTCCCAGTTCTTAATAGGAAATGGGAAAGTTTCTCCTATCAACTCAAAGATTTTATCGACATAGTGCCAATTGATACCATGTCCTTGTTTTTGGACATCAAAAGTGTCTCTAGCACTTCGGGAAAATTGTACAAATTGAGGGAGAATGATTCCTCTGAAGATCACAAAGGGACCTTTGTTCTTCGACAAAATAATATTGGCAAATTAGATTCGAGAAGGGCCAAGGAGCATATTACACATTTTATCGAATTGCTGAAGGACGAAAGTGCATCTTTCTCCTTTCTAGGCAATGACTTTCTGCAATCGAACATCAACGAGCTGAACCAGATCATCTCCCTTTTAGAAAAGAAAGTGGCAGAAACAGGAAATCGCTTTGGTGACACACACTATATCTCGGTGACCCCATATAAAAAACGGGAGACCTTGCTTATCGACTATTGGACCACCAATGGGGCCGACGCCAATAATGTTAAATCTGGTAGCCCTTTGAGTATTTATCAAGGTAGCGCCATTAGACAAAAAAGTGCCATGCTTCTTACAACTTCTATGCAAGGAAAGGATAATCTGAGCATGGACGAACGCCTCAATGCATATCGAAGAGCCTTACTCTCGCGGAACAGAATTGTTACCAAGGAAGACATAAAAGCTTTATGCTATGAACTATGCGGTGACAAAGTGGAGCGAATAGAGACGAGAAAGGGCTTTAAAACAGATCTGGATACACACAAAGGATTAATTCCCTGTGTTGAAGTTATTTTGCATTCTAGCAAAAAAGTAAATAAATTAGATGTAGAATGGGAAGTTTTGAAAAACAACATTCTATCCACGCTTAATCAGCAGTCATTGAATATCTTTGCCTACAAGATAACCGTCGTATAACAATAACCTTTATGATCATTAGCCATGTCTAACAATAAAAAAAATATGAACCACCATTTAGACAAGAATGTCATCATATTCTTTCTTATGGTAATGTTGGCCTCGGCCACTGCTTTCACCTATAAATTTATAGATTACGAACCCTGCGAGGAGGTAGTGATGGAAGTACCAGAAGATGAACTTCGCGTTGGTGACGTCGTGCGGTTCAAAGATAATACGGCCAACGTTAAAGATAGGGTCTGGAATTTTGGTGATAGCACCGACATTAGTAAAAGGATCACACCCTCTCATATTTATAAGAAACCAGGTGAATATCAAGTGACCCTCACCGTAAATGGTAAATGTGAGGCAGTGAAACTAATTACCATCCGAGAGAAGCCTTTCGTTTTGGATTCATCAAAACTTGCAAGATTCGATATCCCCGAAACCATCAAACTAGGAACGGTATTGAAAGTAGAGGATGAAACTCCGAATTCTGTTTCCAGAGAGTGGCGTTTTGGAGAAACCGCAAGTGTTAACTCTACCGATAAGGTAGCAGAATACACCTATGCCACGCCTGGGTTAAAGACCATATTACTTGTTGTGAATGGCGATGTAAAACATAGTACTAAGAAGAAATTGAATGTGCTTCCTGTTGAAAAACCAAAAGAAAAGGTGACCATCACTAAAATCCCAACACGAAAGATATCTGGGATCAAAGAAGCCCCAAAAGACATCAAAGATGCGCCTTCTACCCCTGTTGCAGAGTGCACACCGATCTCCACCAACTCGATGAAAAGTAAGTTGATCCTCCTTTCGCAGAACAAATTAGGGCCAGAGGCATTTAAGCCATATTTAAATGGCGACCTTAACTTGTCTGTAGTCGCCAACAAGAAGAAGATGACCTTTATAGAACTTTGTGAGAAGATAAGAGATAAAAAGATAAAGATCAAGAGTCTGTTTATCGATAAGGGCGACAATAAATGTGTTCGTACCATGACGATCAACTATAGCCGAACCGGCCTATTCTAAGAAGAAAAAATGAAACAGAACAATTATTTGAGAGTCAATTGGATCGATGGGATGAAGATCAACAAAAATCATTTCATCGAGCTAGAAAATGCATTCGTTCAATTGTCTAGAGACCATACAGCCGTCGGTCTCAACCAGGTTAATTTTGGATTACTTCCGAAGAGCGATGCCGAGGAGGCGATCGACCTGAAGTTATCGATGGATGGGCAAGATACGATCATCGTCCAACTCAACAAATGCAAGGCCGTAA
Source organism: Sungkyunkwania multivorans (assembly GCF_042675645.1). NCBI lineage: Bacteria > Pseudomonadati > Bacteroidota > Flavobacteriia > Flavobacteriales > Flavobacteriaceae > Sungkyunkwania > Sungkyunkwania multivorans. The sequence goes on from NZ_JBHTJH010000017.1 coordinate 9,103, forward strand.
CAGCTGGAGGCTATGTCATTAATATCACTAAAGAAATAGCCTCTGAGTTGGAGAATGTGGGACATCTGATCAAAGCCGAATATAATTTTGACAAAAGCGAAACGGAATGCTATGTTGTTTTGAGCGTCAACCCGTATGTGCGTGTTCCTGTTGGAGACTCCGACCCTCAAGAAGAACCCCCAAGACATCCTTTTGTTCTACCAAGCTATCAAATAAGCATAATTCCGAGCAGTGACATCAACCAAAAGGAATATGGGCTGCATCATATTACCATAGGAAGAATTCATATAGATGATGGTGCGCCCACCTTGGCGGAAGACTTTATTCCGCCGTGTACGTCCATTCAAAGCCATCAAGACCTTCAATATGTTTTTGGCGAGATCCATACCTTCTTCAATGCCATGGAAAAATATGCCATGAATATCACACAAAAGATATTCCAGAAGAAGCAGTCCAATGAACTGGCAAAAATGACATTTACCATCTGTCAAGGAATGTTGCAATACATTAGTAGCATGCTGCCCGAATTCAGGCTAAGAGACAAGTATGCCCCGCCCATTGTGATGGTCACCAGACTTATGTCTTTGGCACGTATCATAAAGAATGGGATGGATGTATATGTAGGAACCGGGAAGGAAGAACTTCTAAATTATCTATCGGACTGGGCAGATCTGAATCAGGGAGCCTTTGAGAATATCCTCATTGAAATGATCGAGATCGAATATCAACATACCGATCTGAACAAGGCCCTCGCAAAAATTGCAAGTTTTACCAAATTAATGATGCTATTGTTCAAAAAGCTCAATGAGTTGGATTATATTGGCAAAAAATCCGATGCCAATATTTTCGTGAAGGAAGAAGTAGTGGCCAAGGAAGAGGTGAAAAGTAGAAGAAGCTTTTTATTAGACTAAATAATTATTTCGCATGAAACCAAAAAACAGCAAAGAAAGAAGAAACAGTTTCCTAAGGTTTATGTTATTGTTTCTAATTACAACAGCATTGATTGTGGTCACTTTCTTTTTTGATTTTAATAGAGTCCCGCTTAAAGAGAATAAAGTGTTGAGAACCGAATCGGAGATGATCGAAAAGGAACTGGCATTTCAGAAAAAATTCTCTGATGGCATGGTAGATATTAAGGAGCTTATAGATTCACTCGATGTTCCTGGACAGAATATCGCTTATTTGAACACGGTGATCAATTCTAAGATCGTCGATCTTCAAAAATCAATTCCACAGAAGGACTCCACCTATCGTTATAAAATGTATAACAATATCATCGACTCATATATCGACATTCAAGGATACAAGGAAGAGTTACGCAACTACGAAGATACCGATAAGATCATCTCTCAATATAAAGAAGAATTGGATCGTACCAGACAAGAGCTCAATGAAGCGATGAGAGCGCTGAATGCGTATAGGAATTAAGACCAAACTATATCAATAAGTAAAAAGAGGGTCTTACCAATTAAGTCCCTCTTTTTTATCTCCATTGAGTTATTCTTATTGGGCTTATTCTATTTAGGTCCTAGCCAGGAATTTCTTGCCTCTCTAGCCTTGTCATTCACTTTCTTCTGGTCTCCGATGGTGATAAATGGATTATTCCCCAGTTTTAAGGTGGTAAGGCGCGTCTTTCCGTGGCGCTTGTAACTCACATCCAGTTTTTTTCCAGGCTTCAGATCCCCTAAAATAGCTTCTAACTGATCTTGGTCCAACAATGCTGCGCCATCGACGGACACGATCACATCTCCCTTTTCCAGGCCAGCTTCATAAGCTGCACTTCCTTTTTTGGTGTAACTAGTGATCACGGGAATATCACTCTCATTAAAAGTGATCTCGGCACCGATGTAAGGCGCTTTCGGATTTCCTTTGAGTTCCAAGCCAACGTGATCAAAAAGCTTTTCGTAATCTGGCTTTTCCCATCCATATATGTGATCTTCGAAGAAAGACTCCGCTAAAGATTTTCCAGCATAATCGCGTAGCGTTAAAAATAAGGTCTCTATAGTATAAGGAATCTCTCCTTTTCCATATTTTGCCCATAATAAACTCATGTAACCATCCAAGCTAAGATCATCCTTCTCCCCTCTAAGTGCCAGATCCAAAGCCAAAGCCAACATATGACCGTAATCGTAATAAGATATGAAGGTATTTACTCTATTGACCTCGTCCACCCATCTTGCTCCGTCGAAAAATTGTGCTTTCTGACTCATCCCGATGGGTCCAAAATATAGCCTACCAGCTGCATTCCACACTTTGTTATAGGTATCGGTAAGGCGGTCTAGATATTCTTCTTCACTAATGATCCCAGCTCTGAGCAGGGTGAGATGCCCATAGTAACTTGTAAATCCTTCTGCGAACCACAATTCGCCCGATAGATTGGCGTCTTCATAATCGAACGGTTCTAGTGATCTTGGACGCAATCGCTCGGCATTCCATGCGTGAAAGAACTCGTGCGCTACCGTGCTGATATTTGAAGACAATCCTCCTTCGGATAAACTTGTGGGGCTCGTGAGAAGTGTAGAGTTTCGATGTTCCATACCATCGCCAGAAACTCTAGGACGATAGCTTGTCAAAAATATATATTGGCTATAATCAAACTTTGGATAGTCGCCAAACACCTCCTTTTGCTGTTTTACTATTTTCTCTACATTGGCGAAGTATTGGTCAAACTCCTCATCAGTTCCTTGGTGATCCAATGCCATGATGATCTTATATTCATTCCCTTGAGATTCTACTCTAAACTCTCTCAGTTTATGGTCACTGATCAACACTGGACTATCCATGAAATAATCCAAGTTCGGTGCAAAATAGCTATAATTTCCATCGGGTATCAATTGGGTTGCCACCTCCCAATTGAGGTCATATCTTACATTGAATTTAACGCTGATAGGTCTATTTTTTAAGGTAGGCGCAAACATGAAAGTTGCTGGCATGTTTAGAATTGCGTGCGTCTCATCGATTTGATTGTATGTGCCATCACCTCTATTGCCAAACAACGTATACGAAACATTGATGGTCCCGTCATGGTCGGTCACATCCCATTGGTGCGCGTTCGGTCGAGTTACAGTGACACTCTTTCCCTTGCTATTAGTGATGCTTACGTTGTAAATATTCTTAGCAAAACCATGCAAGGCGTATCTCCCTGGAGAAGTTCTACTCATCCTAAGCGATATTGTACCGCTTTCCAAATTTCTGAAGGTCGCCTTTACCTCCGCCTCATGATGTGCCGCATTCTTGAATGAGATTTCATATTCATTTTTGACTTGCGAAAAGGAGAGCTGGATGAAGAAAGAAAATAATACAACCGTTAAAAATCTAATTGTCATTGGTTTATGGTTTTATGTAATATGTATAGTTGAGCGCGCTCTAAATGTACCTCTAAATGTACATAAATAAAAAATTCGATTTCGAGTGGTCAGTTCAAAACCGGGAAAGTAAAAATACAATATAGTCACAATTGCGCAAAAGAATGCAAGTTAATATCCATGAGTGTCCAAAAAATCCGACATAATGGTCACTCTTAGAGAAAATTTTATCTTAACATTTTAAAAACAGCATAATTTTGTTCGCCTAGTTATATTTGCACAAAATTTAATACTTGAGTATATCATTGATATCGCAAGCTTTTGCACAGTCTCCGCATCTGCAGAAACTGCGAACTGCTATTGCCCAAAACCAATCAGAGATCTCGATAAAGAACCTCATTGGGTCGGCGCTTTCCTTTACAATATCCGACATCTTCATGAATGTGGAAAGACCATTCCTTTTTATCCTGGACGACAAAGAAGAAGCTGCCTATTATCTTAATGACCTTGAGGAACTCCTCGGTGAAAAAAATGTTCTCTTTTACCCTGGAAGCTATCGTAGACCCTATCAGATCGAAGAGACCGACAATGCGAATGTGTTGCTTCGAGCAGAAGTTTTGAATAGGATCAACTCGCGCAGGAAGCCCGCACTTATCGTTACCTATCCCGATGCACTTTTTGAAAAAGTAGTTACGCGAAAAGAATTGGAGCGAAGTACCTTAAAGCTCGCCGTTGGCGATACCCTGTCGCTAGATTTTGTGAATGAGGTGCTCTTCGAATATAAATTCAAACGAGTAGACTTTGTTTCGGAACCAGGGGAGTTTTCCGTTCGTGGCGGTATTGTCGACGTATTTTCCTTCTCTCACGATGAACCATATAGGATAGAGTTCTTTGGTGACGAGGTAGACAGTATTCGAACCTTTGACGTAGAAACTCAGCTATCCACAGAAAAGGTGAACAAGATCTCTATAATGCCTAATGTGGAAAACAAGCTTTTAGAAGAGTCACGCGAAAGTTTCCTCGAGTACATCGCCGGTAAAACAGTTGTTTTTGCCAAAAACTTAGATGTCCTTACAGGCCGCACCAACAAGCTATTTGACAAAGCTGAAGAGGCCTTTACAACACTTTCCAAAGATATAAGGCATGCAACACCATCCGAATTGTTCTGTAGTGGTGATCTGCTAGACAAACAGCTTCGGGATTACACTCTGATCACGCTCGGCGATCGATCTCGATCTAACGTGGCCAATCTGATAGAATTCAATACAACACCGCAACCATCTTTCAATAAGCAGTTTGAATTACTGATAGAAAATCTTGTTCAAAATCACGATAAAGGATATAAGAACTATATCTTCTGCTCGAGTGAACAGCAGGCAAAACGCTTTAAAGATATCTTTGAAGATGTTGAAGAACAGGTATATTATCAAACGATCGTCGCCTCCATTTATCAAGGATTTATCGACCACGATCTAAAGCTCGCTTGTTATACCGACCATCAGATCTTTGAACGCTACCACAAATTCCATCTTAAAAATGGCTACGCCAAAAAGCAGGCCATCACTCTAAAAGAGTTGACCAATTTGGAAGTTGGCGATTACGTGACCCATATAGATCATGGAATCGGAAAATTTGGTGGTCTACAGAAGATCGATGTCGAAGGTAAAAAGCAAGAGGCCATTAAATTGGTCTACGGCGATCGTGACATTCTTTATGTGAGTATCCACTCGCTTCACAAGATCTCCAAGTTTAACGGAAAAGACGGCAAGCCTCCAAAGATCTATAAATTGGGCAGTAGCGCTTGGAAAGCCTTAAAGAAAAAAACGAAGGCTCGTGTAAAGCATATCGCCTTTAATCTGATCAAGCTATATGCAAAGAGAAAGCTTCAAAAAGGATTTGCTTACGACCCAGACAGCTATTTGCAGCACGAGCTTGAAGCGTCCTTCTTATATGAAGATACACCAGACCAAAGTAAGGCAACGGCAGATGTGAAAGCCGATATGGAAAGTGAGCGACCAATGGATCGTTTGGTCTGTGGGGATGTGGGCTTTGGAAAGACCGAGGTCGCCATTAGAGCTGCCTTTAAGGCTGTGGACAACAATAAACAAGTGGCGATTCTGGTACCCACGACCATTTTAGCCTTTCAACATTATAGAACCTTTAGTGAACGGCTCAAAGATCTTCCGGTTACTGTGGATTATTTGAATCGTTTCCGGACGGCCAAACAAAAGCGAGAAACGCTTGAAAAATTGGTAGCTGGAAAAGTAGATATCATCATTGGTACACATCAATTGGTAAACAAGAATGTACAGTTTAAGGACCTAGGCTTATTGATCATTGACGAGGAACAGAAATTCGGGGTAGCTGTAAAGGACAAATTAAAGACCATCAAAGAAAATGTGGACACTTTGACGCTTACCGCCACCCCTATTCCTCGTACTTTGCAGTTTAGTTTGATGGCAGCACGAGACCTTTCTACCATTAATACGCCACCGCCCAATCGCTACCCGATCGAAAGTGAAGTGATCCGCTTTAACGAGGAAACCATAAGAGATGCGATCAACTACGAAATTCAGCGAGGCGGTCAAATATTCTTCATCCATAACAGGATCGAGAACATCAAAGAAGTGGCGGGGATGGTGCAGCGACTGGTGCCTGATGCAAAGGTTGGTATTGGCCATGGGCAGATGGAAGGTAAGAAATTAGAACAGCTGATGCTTGCCTTTATGAATGGTGAATTTGATGTGTTGGTATCTACGACCATCGTAGAGAGTGGTTTGGACGTTCCAAATGCAAACACCATCTTTATCAATAATGCAAATAACTTTGGATTAAGTGACCTGCATCAGATGCGTGGACGTGTGGGGCGTAGCAATAAGAAAGCATTCTGCTATTTTATTACGCCTCCCTATTCTGCAATGACCGATGATGCAAGGAAACGAATTCAGGCATTGGAACAGTTCTCTGCTTTAGGCTCTGGTTTTAACATCGCGATGAAGGACCTGGAGATTCGCGGGGCCGGTGATCTATTGGGTGGTGAACAAAGTGGTTTTATCAATGAGATAGGTTTTGATACCTATCAAAAAATTCTTAATGAGGCCATTGAAGAATTGAAAGAAAATGAATTCAAAGAGCTATATGAAGACGGTGAGGACGCAGAGGACAAAGTGTATGTGAAAGACACCCAGATCGATACGGACTTCTCGTTGCTGTTTCCAGATGACTATATCAATAACATTTCGGAACGTCTCAATCTATACAATGAGCTTTCTACCATAAAGACCGAAGAGGAATTGAACGCCTATCAAGAAAGACTGGAAGATCGCTTCGGAGAGTTGCCCACACAAGCCATTGACCTTCTAGATAGCGTGCGCATCAAATGGATCGCCACGGCCATGGGGCTGGAAAGAGTAGTAATGAAAAAGAACAAACTGATCGGCTATTTTGTAAGTGATCAGCAAAGTTCCTTTTATCAAAGTCCGGCGTTTACAAAGGTGCTTCAGTTTGTGCAACAGAATCCGAAGGTATGCCGAATGAAAGAAAAACAAACGCGCAATGGACTACGCTTATTATTGACCTTTACTAATATCACTTCGGTTGAAAAGGCGTTGGAAGCAATGCAGCCATTTAAGAAAAAGGTCGCAGTCGAAGTCTCCTAAACAAAAAAGAACGGCCTTCGCCGTTCTTTTTCTATGAGTTGCTAAAGATTATGCTTGGTCTATTTTTCCTATCTCATTGATCTCCTCATGGTTGCCTTCTCCTTTCGGATTCGGACCCCACTTATTCGCACCAGCTTCCCCATCTGCAAAGAGTATATACAAATTATAAAAGGGAATCAATTGATACCAACCACTGCTACCAACATCATGACAACGTTTCGCGGCTTGGGCAATGAAAAACCAGAAAGCAGGTAGAAATAATATGAGACCGACCAGTCCCAATTGGCCATCCCCAACTTGTGCCATTGCTCCTGAGGCAAAGATAATAATGAAGTACGCAACAAGGTAAATTATCAAACTTAGACCAAATTCGGTCCTCCTGATACGACCTTCAAAAGAAAAAGGGTTCTTAAACATTTTAGTAAGATTTTAGGTTAGGCGACTAAAATAGAAAAATCACCCAATCTTTCTAAAAAAATGTTGTGTTATAGCATTTTAAGGTCCTTAATGGTCTTAAAAGCTTTGTCAACCTGCTCTTCACTCACCAAAATAGTGAACTCATAAGAGGTAGAGATGACCTCAAAAATGTTGACGCCTTCCCAAGAAAGCCGTTGAAAGATAAAGTAGTAAATACCGGGAATAGAAACATTTTCTTTAGGCAGCCGTACGGTAATAGATGAGAGATTCTCTTGTTTTTCGATGAGCTTCTCTCTATTGAAAAGCGCCTCTACATGATGCGCAATGTTTTGACTTACGACAATGTTGGTCTCATTCACTCCTCTAGAGGAGGTGTAGAAAGCATTCTTATTGTCTTCTATCTTAGCGATCAGCGCAGCCATATTTTGAAGCAAGGTCTCCGAAACTTTGAATGTATAATCATTTAAAGAAGATCGTACAGTGATCTCGCCAATGTTCTTAAGTGTTTTTATAATTTTATGGGTGGCCCTAAATTCCAATTCACCCGAGAGTCGCTTCAAAGCCATCACAATGGCCCCGTTTCGCACTTCTTTTCCCAATTGCTGTTCTATTTCGGGTTTGATGACCCTGGATAGGGAAGTGAGATTGATAATTCCCTGAGAAAGCGCACTCAATAAAAACGGTTTGGACTTGATATACTCTTCTACTACCGAAGAAATGGTTTTCATCTGTTGGCTATTAATTGGTTACTAATCGGTCTGTGGGAGGCAGACACAAGGTTGTCGTGTTTACTTACATTTTCAAAAATAATGAAGTAGTACCGAAAATCAAAAAAATAGCACGAAATGTTTTATTTAAAACAAAAAGTTGTATTCAAAAATATAGGAAAGCATCTTCCAAGTGTTGCAGAGAAAACTTTTTTCCTTGCACCGAGATGGCGATGATGTCAAAACGTACCTCAACGTCAAGGTCATTTTCAACCACATAATGATCGGTCGCCTTTACCATGAGTTTTATTTTCTTCTTACTGACAAAATCCTGTGGATTTCCAAAATCGGTGGTGCTTCTCAATTTTACTTCCACCGCAACCAGAATATCATGTTTCTGAGCAATGATATCCACTTCGGCCTTGTCAAAGATGTAATTTCGTTCTAGAATTTGATATCCTTGCTTTTGAAGATGTTCGGCAGCCATCTTTTCTCCTATTTTACCGATCTCGTTGTGCCAGGCCATTAGGAATCTATTTTAATACGACACGGTTTTCCTTGACTTTAAGCATATACTTTTTTCCGAACCTTAGTGCTCTATTATCATCCAAATGCCCGGCTGGAAAGTTAAAACATACCGGATAGCCAAACTCCTTCACAGCATCCAGGATGATCTGATGTGCATTTTTTCCGAAGGGGATGGTATTATCTTTCATGTCAGTGAATCCTCCAACGACCAAGCCTGCCAGCTGATCCAAATAGCCGTTGCGTTTAAGGTTCATCATCATCCTATCGGTATGATATAAATATTCATCAAGATCTTCTATGAATAAGATCTTTCCTTTGGTATCGATGGCCGAGGGCGAACCCAAAAGGCTGTATAAAATACTCAAGTTACCTCCTACCAAAACACCCTCGCAAGTACCAGGCCTATTCAGTTCTGAAGGTGGTATTTCAATCTTGAATTCCCTTCCAAACAACGCTTTTTTCAACGATTGAATTGCTTCCTTGGTGTTTTTACCTACATTGATCGGCATGGTAGCGTGCAATGTCTCGACCCCAAAATTTTGAAGGTGTGAATGCAAGACCGTGATGTCGGAATAACCAATGATCCATTTAGGCTGTTCCAAGAATTTGCTGAAATTGATGAGGTCTAAAATTCTAACGGTCCCATATCCACCTCGGGCGCACCAGATGGCCTTAACTTCTGGGTCGTCGAGCATCCGCTGCAAGTCGATGGCACGTTCTTTATCACTCCCCGCATATTGATGATCCTCAACGCCAATGCTCTGCCCAATTTTATAGGTCAATTCCCATGAATTTAGTAGGTGTATCGCGGGGGTGATCTCCTCCATCGATATTTTCCTAGCGGTCGAAATGATCCCAACAGTGTCTTTTGTGCGTAAGTATGTAGGTGCCTTCATTAAGTTGAAGATAATGATTCCCCAATAAACCAAGTGTTTATTCGTCTTTATTTTTTAGTCATACGATTTCAATATCTATTAAGAAACACCAATACTACTTAACCCTATGGAAACACTTTTATCGTGTAATGTAGCAGACCTTTCTCCTTACATTCCAACTATAGAAAACCCATGGAACGCCCAAAAAGTTCAACATCTCTATCGACGATTGGGCGCCTACGCCTCCAAATCACAAATCGAAGCTGCGTTGACTCAAACTCCAACCACCCTCATCGAATCACTTATCAATGAGGCAAGCACACTAGCGCTAACACCTACACCCGAATGGGGCTACTGGGTGAAATCCGATTTTGATGCCTCAGAAACACCTAACTACCAATATCGTCGTGCATGGCAAAAACAAGCCCTGCAAAACTTAAATACCGATGGACTTCGAGGCCGCATCACTTTATTTTGGAGCAATCATTTTGTTACCGAGGCTCCCGTATATCAGAGCGCCGCTTACTTATTCCAATACCATCATACGTTAGAAACGCATGCACTTGGCAATTTCAAAACACTGACACATGCTATTGGATTGACGGCTCCAATGCTGATATATCTCAATGGTTATCAAAACAGGCGGGGTCGACCTAATGAGAATTATGCGAGAGAACTCTTTGAGCTTTTCACACTCGGAGAAAATGTGGGATATACCCAAGATGATATCGTAGAAACTGCTAGAGCACTTACCGGATGGAACGAGCGTGAAGTAGCATGGGGACCGATCACCTTTGACCCAAGTAAATTTGACGATGGTGAGAAGACCATCTTTGGCCAGACCGGTCATTGGGGGTACGACGATGTCATCGATATTCTTTTTACAGAGCGCCCTACGGAGATCGCACAATTTATTTGTGAAAAACTCTATGCCTATTTTATAAGTCCTGTGGTTGATCAGACCATAGTGGATGGCTTGGCACAGACATTCTTAGATGCAAACTTTGAGATCATCCCAGTGTTGGAACAACTGTTTAAGAGCAATCATTTCTTTGACAAGAATGCTATAGGGGCGATCATCGCAAGCCCTATAGACCTCCTGATAGGTTTTTTTATTTCCTGCGATATGAATACTTCCGAAAGCTTTGATGACTATAGTCGATTTGTTCCTTGGTGCGATGCCATGGGGCAAGAGATCTTTGATCCACCCGATGTTGCGGGATGGCAAGGTGACAAAGAATGGATCAATGCTACCAGTTTCACCAATCGCTGGAAGTATCTCGATTATTTGATCAATAGATTTTGGCAACACGACAGAGAGCAATTTAGAAATTTTGCCGTCTCGGTCATTGGCGGTAATAGTACAGATCCTGCGTTCATTACAAAATCGATCATAGATTTCTTTCTTAGCCGCGAATTGAACAACCAAATCGAATATGACAATGCCACCGATGTCTTCAAAGAGGAAGTGCCTCAAAACTATTTTGAAGAAGGTCTTTGGGACCTAAACTGGGGAAATGCCACAAAACAGGTGAGAGACCTCCTATACCACATTGTCAGAATCCCCGAATTACAACTTAAATAACCTTTACCATGTGCAACAACCATCTTCACTTAAAAGGTACCCCTAATAGTGGTATCAATGACAGTCATCATGATGTAGAACATCAGGCCTGGAGCAGACGTTCCTTTATTCAAGCGCTTGGATTATCTGGCGTGGGAAGCATGATGCTTGGAAACACTTCGATCTTAGCTTCTGGGCCTTCGCCTTTGGCAGCAGCTATCAATCAGTCTGAAAACGATAATATTTTGGTGATCCTTAGACTCAAGGGAGGAAATGATGGCCTCAACACCATTATTCCTCGCAATCAATACAGCACCTATGCCAACCTTCGTCCTTCTATTCGGATCAACGAAGGTGAACTCTTCAATCTTTCTGATGAATATGCGATGCCATTGTTCATGAATAGCTTGGCGTCTCTATGGGGTGATGGTAAGATGAAAGTGGTTCATGGTGTTGGTTATGAGGATGGGAGTTTATCCCATTTTCAAGGTTCTGACAATTGGGCTACTACCGACCATCCAAATACGGGAATTACGTCGGGATGGATGGGAAGGTATTTTCAAGAGATCTATCCAGATTTTTTATTTACTCCTCCCGAAAGACCAGCGGCCATACAGATAGGAAATAATGGCAATTTGATCTTTGACGGCGATGATGCCAACTATGCTTTTGCTGTAGCCAATCCGCAACAATTGTTCGAAATAGCTCAAAACGGCATCTTGTATTCGTTAGAAAATCCATCGCCCTGCACCTATGGAGATCAATCCACCTTTTTAAGAGGTGTTGCCAACACCACATTAACGTATGCAGGCACCATCAATAGCGCCTATGAAAACTCAGTCGATACTGGCAATTACACAGACGGGAATCTTTCAGAACAATTGAGCATTGTCTCTAGGTTGATCAAAGGAGGGTTGGGAACGAAGGTCTACATGGTATCGCTTGGAGGTTTTGATACCCATAACAATCAACCAGACAGGCATCAAAGCCTATTGACCGAAATCGCGGATTCGATGAAGGCGTTCTATGATGACCTTCAGACCGTTGGCATGGATGATAAAGTATTAACAATGACCATCTCGGAATTTGGGAGAAGAGTAGCGCAGAATGGTTCTAATGGCACGGATCATGGTGCTGCCTCACCATTATTCTTATTTGGAAGTGGTTTGAATGGTAGTGGTTTTGAAGGAGTTCATCCCGATTTGAACGATCTGGACAATAGAGGTAATTTAAAACCATCTGTCGATTTCAGGCAGATCTATGCCTCTGTAATGACCGACTGGCTATGTATCGATCCGACGCTTGTAAACAATGCGCTGCTGGGCCAAGATTACAATCCATTGTCTCTTGGGCTTAATTGTAGTGGCATCTTATCCACTGGAGATGACATTAATGGCTTTTCTTTTAAGCATGCTTTTGCCTATGATAATAGAACTCCATTGATCACCTATGAGACTGACAAAGGAGCTCGGATAGTGATCAAGATCTACAACATTATTGGACAAGAGATAAGCACTGTACAAAATGAGTTTGTCTCTCAAGGATCCCATAAAGTGGATATTAGTACCGTTGCCAATGAGTTGCCAACTGGGCAGTATATCTATAGAATTTCTACAGCAGGTAGGAATTATAGTAAATCTTTTGTTTTGCAATAATCGTCTACATCCAATTAGCGTAAAAACTTGTCAATATGTAAATAATGATTGAAAAAAGATAAAAAAATGTAACCTAACTCATTTATTTTCAGTCAAATCGTGTAAATTAAGCATCCTTAAACAAATAGCCTATGAATACTTTAGCTCCCTGTAACGAGGCTAGCTTAGCTGTATACATTCCTTCTGTTGAGAATCCATGGAACAAGCAAAAAGTGATCAATACCTATAAACGATTAGGTTTTGGCGCCTCTCAAAGTCAAATAATCACTGCCCTTTCGCAATCACCTTCTGATTTTATAGATGCTTTGGTGGATGAAGCGATTAACATGCCACCAACTGCAGCTCCCATCTGGGCAAATTGGGAATATGGGGATTATGCCAATTTCGATGAAGAAAACCAACAACAATTGGATGGTTGGCGAATTCAAGCATTGGACGATATGCTGAATAACAATCTAAGGGATCGGCTCACTTTCTTTTGGAGCAACCATTTCGTTACGCGTTTAGAACAATACTATTGTGCACCTCAGCTCTTTAAGTATTATAATCTCTTACAAATACATGCGATAGGGGATTTTAAACAATTTGTTCATGATATTGGCTTGACTCCGGCAATGCTCATCTTCCTCAATGGGGTACAAAACACAAAGTTCAGTCCAAATGAAAATTACGCTAGAGAGTTATATGAGTTATTTACCTTGGGTGAGAACAATGGATATACACAACAGGATATCGTAGAAACTTCAAGGGCACTCACCGGATACAATGCCACAAATGGCTATTGTACTGATATCAGCTTCAACAGTTTTTTCTTTGATGATGGAGAAAAGACCATTTTTGGTCGGACTGGTAATTGGGACTACAAAGATGTCATCGATGTTTTATTCGAAGAAAGAGCCCCTTTGATCGCAACATTTATTTGTAGAAAGCTCTATAAGTTCTTTGTATCGAATGAGGTAAATGAGACCATCGTATCGCAAATGGCCACTACCTTCTTGGACACAAGCAACTATTTCCAAATAGGCCCTGTTTTGCGACAACTTTTTAAAAGCGAACATTTTTTTGATCAGAAAAATGATGGGGTCATCCTCAAGAGTCCCTTTGATCTAACACTTGGATTTATGAAAGAGACCGAGTTCGCTTTCTCACAAGACGAAAAAGGAGCGGTTCTATATTTCAATTCTGTTTTAGGGCAAGAGATTTTTCAGCCGGTAGATGTAGCAGGATGGCAGCGAGACAAGGATTGGATCAATACGAGTACCATTACCGGGCGTTGGCTGATCATGCAATGGATGTGTTGGTGGGTCTGGAATAGCAACCAAGATGCATTTCGAAACTTTGCGTTAAACGTCTCGTCTAGCGACAACGACCCGGCAATCATTGCAAAGGATATTATAGATCGTCTTGTTTCTAAAGAGTTACACTCTACAATTGATTACGACACTGCCACCGATGTCCTGAAGGGAGATGTTCCACAAAATTACTATGACAGCGGCCAGTGGAATCTTTATTGGGATACCGTCCCATGGCAAGTGATCAATTTATTCTTTTATATCATTAAAATGCCCGAGTTTCAACTTAAATAAGACGCTATGTGCAATCATCATATCATTCCCGGATTTAGAAAAGAAGACAGTAATCATAATGCACATCACGAAGAATGGAGCAGGCGTTCCTTCATTCAGGCCTTAGGATTGTTTGGTGGCGGTGCGATGATGCTGGGAAGTCGCTCACTCACAGCTTCCAACCCCTCCCCGCTTTCGGCAGCGCTAAGCGCGGCTGAGACCGATAGAATCTTAGTGATCATCCGCTTGAAAGGAGGAAATGATGGTCTCAATACCATCATCCCATTATCGCAATATGACGATTATGCAAATCTAAGACCGAACATTCGAATACAAGAAGGTTCATATTTTAACCTTTCGGACGAATATGCGATGCCCAACTTTATGAATTCCTTAGAATCATTTTGGGGAGATGGAAAGATGAAAGTGGTCCACGGCGTTGGCTATCCGGATCAAAATCTTTCGCATTTTCGCTCTTCGGATATCTGGGCTTCGGCAGAACCTACCACCGAAATCCAATCCGGTTGGTTAGGACGTTATTTCGAATCGCTTTATCCAGACTATTTGGCCAATCCACCCGAGAAACCTGCTGCCGTTCAAATAGGTAGTATCGGCAACCTCATCTTTGATGGTGTGGATAACAATTATGCCTTTGCCGTGGCCAATCCAGATCAGCTTAATGAGATCGCGAGTTCTGGTAATGCCCATGACCTTGATAACCTTCCGGATTGTGCCTACGGAGAGCAACTAGGTTTTATGAGAGGAATCACCAACACCACCTATCGATATGCAGGAGTCATCCATGACGCCTATACAGCCGCAAGCAATGCGTCTACCTATGGCGATAACGAACTTGCCGCCCAATTATCGATCGTCGCAAGGCTTATAAAAGGAAACTTAGGTAGTAAGGTCTATATGGTCTCAATCGATGGTTTTGATACCCATGCAAATCAAGAAGTTGACCACCAACAACTATTGAGCAGTGTGGCCGATACGATCACCGCTTTCTACAGCGACTTGGAAGCTGGAGGTATGGATAGTGAGGTATTGTCCATGACCATTTCGGAATTTGGAAGGCGCGTAGAGCAAAATGGTTCTCAAGGAACAGACCACGGGTC
Source organism: Sungkyunkwania multivorans (assembly GCF_042675645.1). Taxonomy (NCBI): domain Bacteria; kingdom Pseudomonadati; phylum Bacteroidota; class Flavobacteriia; order Flavobacteriales; family Flavobacteriaceae; genus Sungkyunkwania; species Sungkyunkwania multivorans. The sequence continues at coordinate 24,496 of NZ_JBHTJH010000017.1, forward strand.
TTGTGCCCCCATGATGCTTTTTGGTCCAGCATTGAACGGTAATGGTTTTGTGGGGAATCATCCCAGCCTTACCAATTTGGATCAAAATGGAAATATGTTCTTCCAGAACGACTTTAGACAGATCTATGCCACCATCTTACAAGAATGGTTGTGTTTGGATGCGCAAATGGTAAACGACGCGTTACTGGGAGAACAATACGAGTCCGCCCCATTAGGATTCGGATGCAGCACTTTATCTGTAGATGATTTCAGTGATATCCAAGCTTTTCAACATTTTGCCACCTATGAGGGTAATCAGACCATGATCAACTATATTATGCCAAGGGCATCGAGGGTGGTCATAAAACTTTACAATATCATCGGACAAGAGGTTGCTACCCTTCAAGATAGTTTCTCGTTGGAGGGTAAGCATGCCATCAATGTACGTCAAGCTTCTGGTCAACGTTTGGCAACAGGGCAGTACGTTTATCGAATTTCGGCCGGCAACAATAACTTTAGCAAATCCATTCTAGTAAAATAATATAGATCTCGCATTGTTTTATCAACCTCCTGCTTCACGGGAGGTTTTTCTTTTGCGACAAAAAAACTCTCTTTAAATTCGCTACTTTTGTGGCTTCAAACGAATAGATCCGATGTCACAAGAGCGACCACAATCTGCAGCTGGCAGATATACTATTACAGCGGCATTGCCGTATACCAATGGCCCCATTCATATAGGGCATTTGGCAGGAGTCTATGTCCCTGCTGACATTTATGCACGATATCTCCGATTGACCGGCAAAGATGTGGCCTTTATCTGCGGAAGTGATGAGCATGGAGTGGCCATTCCGATGAAGGCCAAAAAAGAAGGGGTAACACCGCAAGAAGTTATAGATAAGTATCACAATATCATTAAAAGGTCCTTTGAAGATTTCGGCATCACCTTTGACAACTATTCTCGTACCTCGGCAAAGATTCATCACGAGACCGCCTCGGCCTTTTTTAAAACACTCTATGATAAAGGTGAATTTATCGAAGAAGTTACCGAGCAATTGTACGATGCTGAGGCAGATCAGTTCTTGGCCGATCGTTTTGTTACTGGAACCTGTCCCAAGTGTGGAAATGAAGAGGCTTATGGAGATCAATGTGAAAACTGTGGGTCGTCACTCAATGCTACCGACCTGATCAATCCAAAATCGACCATCACAGGCGCTGTACCCACCTTGAAGCAGACCAAACATTGGTTCTTGCCTTTGGATAAACATGAGGCGTTTTTGAAAGAATGGATCATCAAAGGCCATCAAAAAGACTGGAAACCCAACGTTTATGGTCAATGCAAGTCCTGGATCGACGATGGGCTGAAGCCTAGAGCCGTCACTAGAGACTTGGATTGGGGAATTCCTGTACCTGTTGAAGGAGGCGAAGGAAAGGTACTCTATGTGTGGTTCGATGCACCTATCGGCTATATCTCTTCGACCAAAGAATGGGCTACGCGTGAAAATAAAGACTGGGAGCCTTATTGGAAAGATGAGAACACCAAATTGGTACACTTCATTGGGAAAGACAATATCGTTTTCCATTGCATCATTTTTCCGAGTATTCTTAAGGCGCATGGGGATTATATTTTGCCAGACAATGTGCCAGCGAACGAATTTCTGAATCTCGAAGGAAATAAACTTTCCACTTCAAAGAATTGGGCAGTTTGGCTACACGAGTATTTAGAAGATTTTCCAGAAAAGCAAGACGTACTTCGATATACGTTAACGGCCAATGCCCCGGAAACGAAGGATAACGATTTTACATGGAAGGACTTTCAGGCGAGAAACAATAACGAATTGGTCGCCATCTTTGGAAACTTTGTCAACCGTGTGGTGGTCCTGACCCACAAATATTACAACGGTAGCGTTCCAACTCCAAACGAGTTCACTTCGGTTGATGAAGAAACCCTGTTAAAGCTAAAGGCATTTCCTGTCGTGATCGCAAGTTCTATAGAACGTTATCGTTTTAGAGAGGCCAGCCAAGAATTGATGAATTTAGCGCGTCTGGGAAATAAATATTTGGCAGACGAAGAACCGTGGAAAAAGATCAAAGAAGATGAATCAAGGGTGCAGACCATTATGTATATCGCTTTACAGATCTCTGCTGGCTTAGCGGTGTTGAGTGAACCTTTTTTACCTTTTACTTCTTCAAAATTAAAGGATATCCTCAATTTTAGGTCGAGCAGCAGCAAGGATGCTCTTGAATGGAAGGATATTGCCTCAAAAGACATACTGCTCCCTTCAGACCACCAAATTGGCAAGAGCGAATTGCTTTTTAGTAAGATCGAAGACAAAGAAATACAGGCACAGCTCGATAAATTGGAAGCGACCAAAATAGCCAATGATGCCGCGAAAAAAACGGTAGAACCACAAAAGGAGACCATTACCTTCGATGATTTCACCAAATTGGATTTGCGTGTTGGTACGATCATTGAAGCTGAAAAGATGCCAAAGGCCAAAAAATTATTGGTCTTAAAGGTAGATACGGGTATCGATACTCGGACTATTGTTTCAGGCATTGCCGAAAGCTTTCAACCTGAGGAGATCGTGGGAAAACAAGTAACCGTATTGATAAATCTAGCTCCGAGAAAACTCCGCGGCGTGGAAAGTGAAGGAATGATATTGATGACCGAGAATGCCGAAGGTAAATTGGTATTTGTAAATCCGGATGACGCTGGCGTTAACAATGGGGAATCGATAAATTAAGAATCAGTTTGGGTTATTTGTAGACCGAAGCTTACTAAATGTTGCCCCAATTGCCGGCCAGAATGATTTTGGACACTAGGAGCGTCAAAAAAATGAATATGCTCAAAATTGCCTATCATCCAATCTACACCCATCCGCTTCCAGAGGGACATCGGTTTCCTATGCTGAAATACGAGTTACTGCCCAAGCAACTGCTACATGAAGGTTCATGCACCGCGGAAAACTTTTTTGAACCTGAAATCCCTTTAGATGACCATATCTTAAGGGTGCATTCAGAAGACTACTATCAGCAACTGCAAAATCTGACCTTGGACAGAAGGGCGGCTCGGAAGATAGGTTTCCCACTCTCTGCGGCGTTGGTAAGGCGCGAAGTTATCATTGCAGATGGCACCATTAAAGGATGTGAATATGCCTTAGCGCACGGCATTGCTATGAATATTGCCGGAGGTACGCATCATGCCTACACGGATCGCGGGGAAGCCTTTTGTTTGCTAAATGACCAGGCGATCGGGGCAAGATATCTCCAGCATCAAAAACTGGCTGACAAGATCCTTATCATTGACTTGGATGTGCACCAAGGCAATGGTACGGCTCAGATCTTTCAAGATGACGATTCGGTCTATACCTTTTCCATGCATGGTAAGAACAACTATCCTTTTAAAAAGGAAAGAAGCGATTTGGATATCGAACTGCCCGACGGTTGTAGTGACGAAGAATACCTCTCTTTGCTTGAGAAAACGTTGCCTCAATTGATCGCATCACAAAAACCCGATTTTATATTTTATCTAAGCGGGGTAGATATCATCGCTGGTGACAAATTAGGACGGTTGGGACTCACGATAGAAGGTTGCGCCAAGCGTGATCGATTTGTTCTTGAAAGCTGTAAAGACCTGCAAATTCCGGTGCAATGTAGCATGGGTGGAGGCTATTCTCCTGATATCAAAGTGATCATTGAGGCGCACGCCAATACCTATCGGGTAGCACAACAACTTTATTTTTAGTCTTTTTAGGATTAATTTAGGATTAGTTTGAAATGGATATCAATATCTTTCGACTACCAATACCTTATTTGACCACCGCTATGAAAAAAGTCTTTTGGCTCTTTATTGTTGGAGTTAACCTCTCTTTTGCACAAACATCGAACCCTTCATCTGAGAGCACTATTTGGCAATCATTCAAATACGATGCTGGAAACATCGTTAGAGGTATAGGCCATGCCTATTCTAGACCTTTTCAATGGAAGGGCGACCAGTGGAAAACATTCGGAATGGTCACAGCTGCCAATGGATTTGTTTATCTCTTTGACGAGCAAACTTCCGATTTCTTCAGAGACCAAAAAAAAGATATCCCACAAGATCTTCTTAACTACGGCTGGTACTATGGCAATCCCCAGAATAATTATATGCTCACCACAGGGGTATATCTGACAGGTCTATTTACCAAAAATACCAAGTTGCGAAGAACAGGCGTCCTTATGATATCATCGGCAACTGCTGCAGGCGTTTTACAGCAGTTTAGCAAATTTGCATTCGGAAGAGCACGTCCCAAGAGTGGTCGATCGAAAAACACGTTTGACCCATGGAGCTCAGATAAAAACTTCCATTCGTTTCCTTCTGGCCATGCGGTTATGGCCTTTACCAATGCCTATGCCATTGCCAAACAGTTTAAGAATCCATGGGTGAAGGCCGGTATTTACACCGTGGGTCTAATTCCTCCAGCTACAAGACTCTGGGAAGGCGCGCATTGGTTATCCGATATCACCTTTGGAGTTGTCATTGCAATCTTTACCGTTGAAGCTATCGATAAATATCTGGATGCTCGGTACGATGAGAAATACAATGCACAGTCAAAAAAGATGCGTTGGGACTTGCAATTTGCCCCTGGCCAACTAGGTGTGGTCGTTAGGTTTTAAATCAGTTTTAAATTATCGGAACCTTTTAGTTTTCCTCGTTAAATTCTTAACTTTAACTTATAAAATCACAGGAGCTATGTTATCAAAGAAATTAGAAAAGGCACTTAATGACCAAATTCGTATCGAAGCGGAGTCTTCACAGGTATATCTTTCCATGGCTTCTTGGGCCGAAGTGCAAGGATTAGAAGGGGTGGCTGGTTTTATGTATGGGCATTCGGACGAGGAGCGTTTGCACATGCTGAAGCTGGTAAAATATGTAAATGAGCGCGGAGGACATGCTAAAATTTCTACGTTGAGTGCTCCTAAGACCGAATTTGGGAGCTTTCAAAAAATGTTTCAGGAGTTGTATGATCACGAAATATTCGTTTCTAAGAGCATCAATGACCTGGTTCATATTTGTCTTGAAGAAAAAGACTATGCGACGCATAATTTCTTACAATGGTATGTCGCAGAACAAATTGAAGAAGAAGCGTTAGCGCGGACCGTCTTGGATAAGATCAACCTTATTGGAAATGATAAAGGCGGACTGTATCTCTTTGATCGCGATGTACAACTGATCTCTGTAGAAAGTGCCGCTAGCGGTCCGCAGCCTTAACTTTAACAATTTACCTTTATTTAGATTCAATTAAAATAATTATCTTTGGCCCCGTTACAGTAAAATGCTATGGGTAAGAAGTCCAAAGATAAAGCTACAGTTAAGTTAAAAAAGATAAAGGCTCCTAAGAACTGTAAGTCTAAATGTTGTAAAAAATACAAGAAAGGAGAGCATAAACGTTGCAAGCGTTGTCCGCTTTATGATCTGCTTAAGGTTAAGAAGGCCGCTTAGTTTTCTACCTTAAAAAACAACCCCACTTTCTCATTTTTTGAAACTGCTTTATGAGAGGAGAGCAAGTTGTTAGCCTAGAGTTTTAAAACTCGTAATGGCCTCCTCAAAGAATTGCACCCCTATTTTCTCATCAGCCTTGCTCACGGGAAGAACCGCCCCCTTAAAGTCATCGCTAAACCAACGACCGTAGGTCAATGGTGAGAAATTCCTCGGAACTACCTGTTTATTCTCATCATATCCGCTGATATACAAATAATAGTCATCGCAAATATTATCGGGAATGGCAAGACCAAGTCCTACGGCAAGTCCTCTATCGTTTAATGTTGCAAAAGCTCCCGTATCAAAGTGATGTGGCCAAATTCTAATTTCGGAATCTAAATCGTGTTCGTGCAGGATAGTTTCGAGTACTAATTGCGTTAATATCCTAAAGTGTAGCAGATCTTGAAGTCGATTTGAATCTTGCAATTCGAAGGTGTAGTCCGTAGAGATTTTGTATGGCAGGTCATAGTGAAGATCATATTTGTAAGGCGTCTCGAAACTGGCGTCTTCAACTTTATGTTTTATCCATTCTAGTACGTTGCCATGCGTGCTACCATCTAATTGAAAACTATCCTTTGCGCCTTTGGCATCCCATACTATCTCAAAACGTTGATAGTTGAGAGAAAGTCTATCTCCAATCTCATTCAGCGGTCGAGAATTAAGGCTCCCTTCTTCGATAGAGAACCCCAAATTGGTGTGGCTGTCGTCTTCTTTCTTTTCAATGAAACTTATTCCAGCCGCAGCCAGATATTGTGCCGCCAAATGCATTTGCTCTATCATCGTGGTCCAATGGTTTTTTCGAAATTACGAAAATCTAGCGCCAAAACCCAGTTGATCATCGATTGACCAATTCTCTAAATTGATAGAAAAAACGTTCTATGAGTCTAAGGTCCTCAGTAACGATCTCCGCAGTACCACGCATTTCTTGTCTAAAGTCGATCTCTTTGTTGTAGGTAGTGACCAAATTCTTTGGAAGCGACCCATCTATCAAATAATATCCTTCACTGTCGGGCGCTCTCGAGATCTTTTTTACCGTTCCTTTGAGCATTCCATATTCGTTATCTGGATAGTTATCCAGCTTGATGTTTACTGTTTGCCCTATCCTGATCTTTCCCGAATTACGAGAAGGTGCTCTTAGCTTGGCTACATAGTCTGCATTTTGGTCAGGGATGATGGTAAATACAAGGTCTCCTACATTCACGGTTTGGTTCTTGTTCTGGATGTTGAGAAAAGTGACACTTCCATCAATATTGGATTTTAGCACATATTTCAACTCCCAATCTTTGATCGCTTTCTTGAGTTGATTATACGACTGCATCACACTTCGAAACAACTTCTTCTCTTCCTTTGTTCTGTTGATCTCGGTATTTTTCTTTGATAAGCGTGCATTGCTTATCGATTCTTTGATCTGTGATATGGTAACACTTACATCCTTGTACCTGCGTTCTGCTTGCAAATACTCCAGTTGTTTATTGTCATACTCCTGCTTTGATATGACGCCCTTTTCAAATAGGCTCTTGTTACGGTCCAATTCACTTTTTTTGAATTGGAATTCTGATGCACTCAACTTCTTTTGTGTTTCCAAATTATCCAATCGCGCTTGCAATTGCAATATCGAATACTTGTTTGCGGTGGCCTCACTTGCGAATGGATTGAGACTTTTGTTTAGCACATATTGATCATAGCTATTTTCGAAAAACGCAAAGTCATCTTCGACCTCTCCCAAGAAGAGGATAGGCAGCTCTTCGATTGGGAAATAAAAATCCTCTTTTCTTACCGCTAGTGTATCCGTAATTGTCTTTAAATGGAAAACATCTTCGAAATTCGCCGAATTTTCGATGATGGCCAAAGGTGTATTTGAACGAACCTCTTGATTGTCTTTGACCAATATCGTATCTATCTTTCCTGTGATCTGCGCATATTCTTTTTGAGGTGGAAACTGTGTTGTTACGATTGCCTCGGCTTCAATAATATCTGGATACTTGATAAACCATGAAATAATCAATACCATAATGATCAGCGAGAGGAATAGAACACTCCCCCACCGGATCATCCAATGCGGGACCTTGCTGAGGATCTCATGAACCTCTTCGCTGCGCAACTCTATGTCTTCTAAATTTTCTGGCATTCTTTTGTGCTATGATTTCTAATTCCGTCCATCATTTACCCAATTCTAATTGGTTCTTTACCAAATTATAATAGAATCCTTTTGTTTTGATCAACTCCTGATGATTGCCTATCTCGACGATACGACCCTTATCCAACACTACGATCTGGTCTGCATTCTTTACGGTACTGAGTCGATGCGCAATGACCACCACTGTCTTATTTTTAAAGAATACATTGAGTTTTTCCATGATCACCTTTTCATTGTTGGCATCTAAGGCGCTGGTAGCTTCATCGAAAAATAAAAGGTCCGGATTCTTATAAACGGCCCGGGCGATGAGCAATCGTTGTTTTTGACCTGTACTTAGTCCAACACCTTGCGTGCCTATCTGCGTGTTATAAGAAAGCGGCAAGCTCTCGATGAATTCGCCAATATTGGCAACATCCACCGCATGCGCTAATTTATCCTTATCGATATAGTCTTCACCAACGGCTATATTGTTGGCGATGGTATCATTAAAGATATAACCTTCTTGCATTACTGCCCCACAACGGGCACGCCAGGCCTTTTGCGAGATGTTCTTTAGATCATAGTTGCCGAGTTTTATCACTCCTTTGTTGGGTTCATAAAATTTTAATAGCAACTTCATCAAAGTGGTCTTGCCACTACCGCTAACCCCCACAATAGCCGTTAATTTATTGGCAGGAATATGCAGGTCCAGATCTTTCAATACCATCTGCTCGGAACCCACATACCTAAAGGACAACTTTTTTAGGTCTATATCGAGGTCTTTGGAGAAGTCTACTATCTTTTGTTTGTCAATCGGCTCCTCATCTTCTTTAACATGAATCTCTGAAAGTCGCTCTAAAGATATCCGCGCATCTTGCAATTGCCTAATGAAACTTATAAGCTGTGATATTGGCGAATTTAGTTGTCCAACTATATAGCTTATGGCGAGCATCATCCCCAAAGTGATCTCACCATCGATCACCAATTTGGCAGAAAGAATGGTGATGAGAATATTTTTCAGTTCGTTGATAAAACCTGAACCTACACTCTGGTATTGCTCCAGCGCAAGTCCTTCAATAGAGATATTGAACAACTGCGCTTGAAGATATTCCCAGGACCAGCGTTTTTGCTTTTCGGCATTATGCAACTTGATCTCTTGCATCCCATTAACAAGCTCGATCACCTTACTCTGTTCTTGGCTCACCCTTGAAAATTGTTTGTAATCCAGTTCTCGACGTTTCTTTAAGAAGATCGCGATCCACAGAAAATACAGGATGCTTCCTATAAGGAAAATTCCAAAGATCAACAGGCTATAATAAGCCAACACCAAACTAAACACCAACAGATTCACCAGTGAGAACAGGACATTCAGCGAGGAGGTGGTCAAAATACGTTCTATGCGCTTATGATCGTTGATGCGCTGCAGAATATCGCCTGTCATACGAACATCAAAAAAAGCGATGGGCAGATTCATGAGTTTGATAAAGAAATCGGATACCAAAGAAATATTGATACGGGCGCTTAAGTGCAGTAAGATCCAACTTCGAATCACTTCGATAGCGGTTCTTCCTATAAATAGTGCTAGTTGTGCAAAGAGGATCAAATAAATGAAATGAATATCCTGATTTTTGATTCCGACATCAACAACACTTTGCGTCAAGAATGGGAAAATTAGTTGTAGTAAGCTTGCTGCAACAAGACCGATGATGAGTTGCCAGATGAACTTCTTGTATTTGATAACGTACTTGGACAGGAAGGAAAAATTCAAATTGTCCTTTCGATCGTCTTCTTCGCGCTCGTAAAACTTCGGTGTGGTCTCGAGGAGCAATGCGATGCCTTCTTCGGTATGTTCGTCGGCATTGTTGCCAATCCAATGTTTGAGGAACTCTTCTTTCCCGTACTTGATGAGTCCATAGGCAGGATCGGAAATATAATAGGTATCCTTATGAATATGATATAAAACTACATAGTGGTGTTTGTTCCAATGTAATACACATGGCAATGGCGCCTCCTCTAGTCTGCTCAACGGAATCTTAACCCCTAAAGAATGAAACCCTAATTTTTCTGAAGCTTCGCTTAGACCTAACAGACTGCTTCCCATACGTGTTGTCTCGCTAAGGTCTCTTAGTGTTTGAATAGGCATGTTGCGCCCATAGTACTTTGCTATTATTCGCAGACAGGTGGGACCACAATCTTTAAAATCGGCTTGTTTATAGAATGGAAATTTTTTCAAAGGTCTCGCTTAGTGCAATGAATATACATTAAAAGGGGTTAAAGTTAAAAGTTTTTCATTTATAGCTCTCCTTATTTTGTTGGATATAAAGAAGAAGTCATGAATAATTATCTTTTCGCTCCTATTTCGCTTAGGCCATAATGATCAATGTCCTTTTGCTTCATTGGATCATCGGATCCATGGGCCTATGGCGTTCAACGAAAAACTCCTTTTTTGGATTATAAAACTAATTTCTCAACCTATCAATAAACACTCGTCCCATTTGGTATCGAAAGGAGCAATATAGGAGATCATCGCTAGACCGATACCTGCTATTCCCTCTAAAAGATTTAGTTCTTTACGCCAACCCGGTTGTTCACCTGCGCTCCATTGGCAATAGCCGGCGTAACCGTCTTCGTGTATAGCCATGTCCAACGCTTGTTTCATCCAAAAATCAGCGGCCTCCTTGAAGGCCGCATCCCCCGTTGCTCTATACATTGCTTGATAGATATGCATGACCCCAAAAGCTCCATGGCAAAGTCCAGCATCTACAATTTTCACCTCTTCCAAATCTCTTCGTTTGGATGTGTGTTTTAAAATGTCAAGCCCCTTCTTAGATAATCTATCATTTTTGAGCGCATTGCCTGCATGCCAGAACGATACCCCGATGCCGAGGTCTCCGTAGCACCATGCTAAGCGGCCGCTACCGCTAATATGGCCATTTGTGGTTATCCAATCTGGATACAGCGATGAATTTTCAGAACCCATATAGGCTTGCTCTTCTACATATTTCACAGTCATCTTCAAAAGAGCAGTCACCTCATCTTTGAAAACCCCGATGCGCGCTAATCGAGAAAGAAAATTGATGATGCTAGAATGACCATGAGACAAGCTTAGGTTATATCCGATTAGATGCTCTTCTCTTCTTAAGTTAGATTCCCATCTTAAAGTATCGTTTTCTTTGATCGCCGTCTCCTTCAATCGATCAATTACGCTCATCAAAAGCTTCTCGTACTTTTTCTTAAAAACCGCGGACGCCGTTCGTTGGTATCGCTTTAGAAAATAAAAGCCAACGCCCATTACACCATGTAGAAAATCATAGAAGTTCTTATTGTTGTCAAGCTTCAGAAAAGTTTCCAAAAAATCATCCAAGTCACCCAATAGCTCATCAGTGTCGAGCTCGACGAACTCTTCCTCCTTAAGTAATTCTATCGTCCAAGCCGCTCCAGCAATTCCAGAACAAAAGGTGGGAAGATGAAACCCGTCGTTGATACGCTCTACGGTTGCGGAAATCATTTCTGCACCTAGGTCGGCAACTGATTCTTCTTTTACAAGGCGGGAATAATAAAATTGAAAGAGTGCAATTCCAGAAATCCCCGAAAGCACTCCGATGTCTTTGGATTCTTGCCAGTGACTTTCGATGATCTTATTGATCTCTGTGAGTTTTTGATGAATACGAGCGTCGGTCTCCATACTACTTCGGTTATTCTTTGATGGCGTTGAAGGCAATATACAAAGAAAAGCCACCATCCATCGGTGGCTTTAATAGAATAACTTACATGCCGTTATAGGCATGTCTATACTATTTTCAACAAAGGAACGTCTGTGTTGTCTGTGTAGTAGGACATATCTTCTAGTTAGATTGACAAATTTGAGGACGACTTGGCAAACTTATTATTCCTCCGTTAATACTCTCCATATTTAGTTTGGAAATCGTGTTCTTTTTGAGGTCTAAACCTTTGAGATTCCTTTTTTTCATGTTTAATATTATTGATCATACTAATTGCCTACTCTAGTATTAAGTTTTCGGCTTCCCTTATCGAACAAGCCTAGATTTCAACACAAAGAATGGAAGCTTGTCAACCTAAAGGTAACCAAGACCTAAAAGAAGAAAAAAAGTACCATCCTTATTTTAAATAAAATAGGGCACCAAAAAAGCCTTGTGAGTTCACAAGGCTTCTATAATACTGGATGTTATATCTCACTTAAGGTGACTGTTTGTCTCCAGAGACCGTATGGTCTTCATCGTAATGTTCTGTTGGGAGACAATCTCCTCCATGAATTTTGTGCATTGCAGCTGAATCCAGTTTTGCAATGGTCAGCTTTTGAAGACGTAGTAGGTCATTGATCACATCTTTTTTCATCGTTTTCAGTTTTTCTTTGTTTGTCAAGAAGGTTTTTACTTGCGTGAATATTACGCAATTTGATCGACCGTACTAATTGATCGATGCAAGGTCAAAAACAAATGAATAGAAATAAAAAAAGACAGACCGCCTTCAAATATTCAGATTCACTAAGGTATATGCTTTATTTCTGTTGTTGGTCCAGGATCACCGTAATGTTCTGTGGGTAAACAGTCGCCTCCGTTTATATTTCGCATAGCCGTTGAACTTAGCTTTGCTATGGTAAGTTTTTCAATGCTCAACATGTTACGTTCGTTCTTTTTCATGTTATTGTGTTATAAGGTTATTAGATTAAAATATTGACCGCGCAAGTCCTCGCTCAATGTATGATTAATCATTATCATATCATAATTTATGAACCCTAAATTGAACAAATTAGGGTTTTGTTTGCATTGATCACCTAAGTGTTCTTAGCTCCTAATTTGTCAATATTTCTTATATAATACGAAGGGTTAAGCCCTGTTTTGGATTTAAAGTGCTTTGTAAAGGAATAATCACTTTTATAACCAACTTCTGTAGCTATCGATTTTATTGAGAAAGACCGGAACTGTTTGTCGTTCTTTAAACGCTTTAACGTATAGTCGATTCTTAGATCATTGATGTAATCGTTGAAATTTTTTCCTTTATGATTGTTGATGATCTTGGAAAGATACGTAGTATTGGTCTTTACTTTTTTTGCAATGGACCTTAGATTACATGCCGAGCTTAAAAAGTATTCTTGACTTTCTAGCCGCTGTAGCCCTTTGAGCACTTCATTCACCTTTTCGTCGTCTATGACGATCTCTTTGCTCGCATCACTCCCCGTTGTGCCCACACCTTCATTTTCCTCCGCGCTCTCCAATAGGGCCATCTTGGCGATCAACTCATCAAAAAGGACTTTATTGGCGCGTTGTTTTTTCCTATAAATGATAAAGAATATAATAAGTGCCAACAATATGACCGAAAAGGAGATTATCGTATATAGGTTGACCTTCTTTCGTTTAGCACGGTCTTTCTTTAAAGCCTCTATTTCAGAATCTCTTATCTGAAGATCTTTTTCATTCAATTTATCTACTGTCTGATCTCGATTGCGTTGTGATTGTCTGTTTAATACGATGTATTTATCATACCAATCAATGGTCTTATCTACATCTCCTATTTTCTTGTAATTTTCTATTAGCAAAAGATGCGCATCGATCACCCTACTATTTCGTATGTCTTTATCTTCACCAGTAAAAGAAAGTACATCCGTTAAGTAACCAATAGAGGTTTCGTATGCTCCCTTCTCATAGAAACAACGAGCTTGGGCATACCTTAGGTAGGACATATCCTTATTAGATCTAGCACTGTCCTCTAAGATCATCTGCTCGGTATCATCTAGATAAGTCAGGGCTTCATCGTGCTTCTTCTTAAGACAAAGAATAATGGCTTTTTTTATAAAAAGATCAACCAAGCCGGCCTTATAGTTCATTTTCTCACTTAGAACGATCCCCTTATCAACATACTGACTGGCAGAATCAGGCTGCTCCAAATCGAGATAGACATCACTTGTGATAGTTAAGAGATTAATGTAATTAGGTTGGCCCTCATCTATGAGACTGTAACCGGATTTACATACTTCGAGCGCTCTAGAGAACTGTTTCATACGTCGTCGAATGATGGCAATATTTATCGAGGCGATCACCTCTCGATCTTTTCTATCGATCTTTTTGGCATAATCCATAGCCATATGATATTCGTCCAATGCGCTTTGGTTGTTCCAATCCTTTAAATAAATATTTCCCCGTTTTAGATGAAGGTTACAAAGCAGCGTCATATCTTTTGCCAACTGGGCTAAAGAAATTCCCTTTGTTAAATAATACTCGGCGCGTTGAAAATCATTTTTTACATAGTAAGCATCTCCCAAATCGAAATAGGCCTGTGCCAACTCGTGTTGTGAAGTAGTCCCATCTATGAGCTCATTCTCTAAAGCCTTGGAGCGCTCAGAAGATGATTCTTTGATCATCGCAATCAACTCATCAGTCGACCTAGGGTTTGTTGAAGTTTGTCCGGAACTTCCTTCTGGATGGATCACTAGAAGGAGGAACAGAAGTATGCTAACAAATACATGTGTACGCTGAATCATCATCATCGGACCTCTAAAACACAGGGTTAATTGGAATCATAAGGGATCCCTTGTTGAGCTTTACGCCAAAAGTAGTGAAAATGTTTTCAGCTTGGAAATCTCTATCATCGGCCTTTTTCCGATAACTCTGGATATCGCCTTTTCAATATCAAGGAAATCAAGTTTGCTTGTAAGAGCCTGATAAATTATCTTTAGCCCTAATTATTCCATATACAACTACCCTTTGACTAAGAGCAATACCCATTATCATTTTTTCGATCGTTTCTGCCTTCGCACTTCCTTGTTGCCCGTCTCATTCTATAAAAAATTGACTCAGAATATGGTCGTTGAAGACTCCCAGCTTATAGAAGCATTGGAACATCCGATCATCAATGAGGCACTTTTTTTAGCTTCCCCAGATCTTCATTCGCAACTTTTGCTTTGGAAGAAAGGGGCTCTCAGCGATCCAAGTAAGGTCAATCGTTTGCGATTGGCACTGCTCAAATACCTTGCCAGAATATCCTCTCGGTCCACACCCTTTGGGTTGTTTGCAGGCTGTACCATTGGTACCCTAGACCGGGAAACGGAATTGCTTCTCACCGATAAAGACGCTCATCATCGAGTAACGCATTTCGACATGCACTTTCTAGTAGCATTGTCGCAGTATTTACAAAAACAATCACACATAAAAAAGCAACTGAAATGGTATCCTAACAGCAGTCTATATAAAACAGGAGATCATTGGCGGTATGTGGAATATACTTATGTGAATGGAAATAGAATTCATAGTATCGAAGGTGTCTCCTCTTCTAGCTACTTGGAGAAACTCCTCTCAGCCGCCAAAGAAGGACTAACCATCGACGCGCTCTCCGCAATCATTATCGATGACGAAGTGACCAAGGAAGAAGCTTTTCAATTTATCGATCAATTGATAGAGAATCAGCTATTGATAAGCGAGCTAGAACCTAGCCTTACTGGATCTGATTTTCTTTCACAGCTTATCGCGGTATTGGCAAAAATCCAAGATGCCGAGAGTATTGTACTCCAGCTCAAGACATTTGAGCAAAGATTAGCGCAGCTCGACAAACAGCTAGGGAACGATATCGAGAACTACAAATCGATTGTTGAGGCGGTAAAACAACTACACATCCCCGTAAAAGAGAAATTTTTATTTCAGACCGATCTGTTTATAAAAACAAAGGCCTCCTCGCTCAGCAATAAATGGATGGGTAAAATGAAACGCTGTATGCGATTACTGAACAAGTTGACTCCGCCCCCCGAAGAAACCAACATGCAACTGTTCAAAAATGCTTTTTTAAAACGCTATGAGACCAAAGAAATGCCCTTAACAACGGTGTTGGACGTAGAAATGGGAATTGGATATCTACAATCTCAACGTGGAGATACTTATACTCCTTTTGTAGAGGATCTCCGCATTTCTCGAGATTCGACGAATAATACCAAGCTTCCCTGGAATACCATCAGTGCTGTCTTAAATAAAAAGGTGCAGCAGGCTATCAAAAATAACAGCCAAAGCATTGAGTTAGAAGAGCAAGACTTTCAAATAGACGAGCATCGCTGGGACGACCTTCCTGATACTATGGCCTCAATGGTCTCAATGACGAATATCGAAGGAAAGGAATACCTATTGTGCTCATCTATCGGCGGTGGCAGCGCAGCAAAACTCTTGGGACGCTTTTGTCATGGTCACAAGGATCTAAAGATGCATGTTGAAGAAATCGTAACAAAGGAAGCTGATATAAATTCAAATACCCTTCTGGCAGAGATCGTTCATCTTCCCGAGGATCGCGTCGGTAACGTTATCAAAAGACCCGCATTGCGATCGTATGAGATTCCTTATTTAGGGAAATCACTACTTCCAAAAGACCAGCAAATTCCCGTGGAGGACCTGATGATCTCTGTAAAAGGCAATCATATCCAGTTGCGTTCTAAAAGATTGAATAAGAATGTACGTCCATACCTTACCAATGCGCATAATTTTAGTAACTCAAAGTCATTGCCGATCTATCGGTTCTTGTGCGAACTTAATATGCAAAACAAGCGGAGCGGAGTTTATTTCAATTGGGGTAGTCTTACTACCATATATGAATTTTTGCCAAGGGTAGTTTTTCAAGATATCATCTTATCTGCAGCGCAATGGAATTTCAAAGTGAGTAACATGAACTCCCTTTTCGATAGTCTTAAGGAGGACGATACACAAATCTTAAAGGCAGTGCAGCATTGGCAACAAGAGAGTCAGCTTCCGCAACATGTACAATTAGCGGACAACGATAATACCCTTCTAATCAATTTACACAATGTTAGCAGTATTAAAATGTTGCTGCATACAGTGAAACAAAGGAAGCGTTTTGTTCTAAAAGAGTTTTTATTCAGCGAGAACAGCCCGGTCAAAGATGAACAAGGAAATTATTATGCCAACGAATTAGTAATTGGCTTTTACAAAACATGAAAAGAACTTTTATCCCAGGAGAAGAATGGTTGTACTACAAAATCTATGTCGGAAAGCGCTCCGCCAATATGGTTTTGACCGACATCGTTCTGCCGCTTAGCAATGCGCTATTAACCGAAGGCCATATCGATAAATGGTTCTTTATACGGTATGCCGATCCCGATTTCCATCTTCGAATTCGCTTGCATCTATCCGATATGGAAAAACTTGGGCTAGTAATAAGTTCCATGCATCAGGCGATGGCGACATTTATAGCTGAAGGCATTATCTATAAGGTGCAAATAGACACCTATCAGCGAGAGCTAGAGCGTTATGGAGGGGAGAGCATCGCTTTAGCAGAGTCCTATTTTATGCATGATAGTATACTGGTCGCAGGAGCGATAGACCTGATCGAAGACGAAAATCTCTTCGCATTATATATAGTAAAGACGATCGATCGACTTTTGGATGACTTCAATATTTCATTAGATGAGAAACTCGATATTGCACAAAAGGGAGCTGATGGGTTCAAGACAGAGTTCAATGCGAATAAACATCTCAACAAACAATTGGCACAGAAGTATCGAGACCATCGTGAACAACTTCGGCAATTGATGCAATCGATTCCTGAGGAGAGTGAGCTTTTTCCATTGGAGCAATTAGTAAGACAACGCTCTGAAAAGATGAGTTTTGTGGCTAAGGATATTTTACAGCTTCACAAGAATGGAAAACTCTCGTTGGCCTTGCATGATCTTCTGTGGAGTTTTATACATATGAGCGTAAATCGCGCTTTTAAGAACAAGCAACGACTGCACGAAATGGTATGCTATGACATGTTATTGCGCTATTACCAGATGGAAATAGGAAAGGAAAAAGTAAAATCAAGAAAGTCGAGGATCTAAATCCCCGACTTCTTATGATCTTGATTTGTCCATTGATCATTTTCCAAGCATAAGCAATTCATTACAGATCACCTCCGTGATATAACGCTTTTCCCCCTCCTTGGTCTCGTAACTTCTATTGGTCAGCTTTCCTTCGATGGCGACCTCATTTCCTTTGGCAAGGTATTTTTCTATGATCTCTGCGGTCTTACCCCAAGCCACCACATTATGCCATTGGGTCTCCTTTACGACCTCCCCGCTTTTGTTGCGGTAGCTTTCGTTCGTGGCAATGCTAAACTTTGCCAATTTCTTTCCAGAATCCAATTCAATGACTTCTGGGTCCATTCCTAAGTTTCCGATCAACTGTACTTTGTTTCTAAGTGCGTTCATAATGATAAATTTAATTGTTAAACAGTTAAGACTATCGAGTGACTATCACATCGACACTGCAAATATGAATGCCCTTCCAAGAATTATTCGGTTAGGAAATACTTGTATTCGTTTGTAAACGTTTGTAGTCGTTTGAAAACGGATATTTTTCATTATCTTCACATAATCCACGTTTTAACTTTTTGTAGAATGACTGTATTTGCAGAAACTGAAAGACTGCTTCTTAGAGCGTTGACCTTAGACGATACCAACAGTATGTTCGAGTTGGATTCCGATCCGATCGTACATCGATACCTTGGCAATAAACCAGTAAGAACCAAGGAAGAGGTCATCAAGTATATCAATTACATTCAGATGCAATATGAGAATTATCATATCGGTCGATGGGCGGTCATCGAAAAGGCTTCAGGCGATTTTGTAGGCTGGTCAGGATTGAAGAACAATTTTGAACATGAAATGAACGGCCATACCAACTTTATCGATGTGGGCTATCGACTTATCCCTCGCTATTGGGGGAAAGGCTATGCCACCGAATCTGGAATTGCAGCCGTTAACTATGGTTTTGAGACGATGAACTATGATGTCATCTATGGGATGACCGAGCTTGACCACCATGCTTCCCGAAAAGCATTGGAAAAAATCGGACTCACTTATGTGGAAGATTTTGTTTTTGAAGTTGAAGATCTTCCATTAACTTGGTATCAAATAACCAATCCCTATAGAAAATGAAAACTCTCTGCTATTTTATCTTTTTTGTATTCACGGCTAGCTACGCCCAAAAACAGACCTTGACATGGCAAGAGGGAATGAAAAGCCCTGATGCCAAACTCGAGAATTATAGTTGGATCGCAGGGCATTGGCAGGGTGAGGCTTTTGGAGGCATTGCCGAAGAGGTATGGACCCCGCCATTGGGCGGTTCCATGATGTTCGTCTTCAAACTGGTCAATGACTGGAAGGTAAGTTTCTATGAGATAGGTTATATAAAGCAAATTGAAGAGACGCTCATACTTCAACTTAAGCATTTTCACGGCGACCTAAAGGGCTGGGAAGCGAAAGATGAGACCGTTGATTTCAAACTGATAAAAGCAGAAGGCAAAAAATTATACTTCGATGGCTTTACTATTGAAAAAGTAAGCGATGACCAACTGAAAATGTATGTAGCAGTTGGAAGCGAAGACGGTACGACCAATGAAGTCGAATTCAACTATAGAAGGGTACGATGACCAACATTACTATTCATTATTCAACATTCATTAAAAAATGACCATCCCGATCTATCAAATAGACGCCTTTGCTAGCAAAGTATTCACCGGAAACTATGCTGCGGTCTGTCCGTTGCGAAGGTGGTTAAAAGACGAGCTGCTTTTAGGTATTGCAAAAGAGAACAATCTTCCAGAAACGGCTTTTATCGTTCAAGAAGGGCGGGGCTTTCATATCCGATGGTTTACACCAGACATTGAGATGGACTTATGTGGCCATGCCACCCTTGCCAGCGCACATGTGATATTCAATCATCTTCAATATGACAAGGATGAAATCCTATTTGAATCTTCAAGCGGAATGCTAAAAGCGTTCAAAGATGAAAAATACATTTGGCTGGATTTCCCTTCCCGAATGCCTAAAAAGACAGCGCCCGTTGCAATTATGGAACAAGGCATGGATAGGCCTCCTAAAGAAACTTTCAAAGCAAGAGATTATGTGCTTGTCTATGAACATGAAGATGATATCATCGATCTTCGCCCGGACAAACAAATTTTAGACCAGCTAAATCTAGACCCAGGTGGCATCATCGTTACTGCTCCTGGAAAGGAGGTCGATTTTGTATCGCGATTCTTCACGCCGCAATCGACCATTTTTGAAGACCCCGTAACAGGCTCAGCACATTGTTCATTGATTCCATTTTGGGCAGAACGATTACAGAAGACCAAGATGAGTGCCAAACAACTTTCGGAAAGGGAAGGGACTCTAGCGTGTCAGCTGAAAGGAGACCGTGTGCTGATCGGCGGAAAATGTGTGACCTACCTCAAAGGGGAAATATATATTTAAACGCTATGGAAGTAAAAAAATGTTTAGAATGCGGAACAAAGATCCTAGGTCGTATCGATAAGAAGTTTTGTGGTGACCAATGTAGAAACGCCTATAACAACAAAGTAAACAAAGACAGTAAAAACCTAGTTCGCAACATCAACAACCGACTCAGAAAAAATTACCGTATTCTTGAAGAACTAAACCCGAAAGAGAAAATCAAGACGACAAAGACCAAGCTATTGTCCAAAGGATTCGACTTCAACTATTTCACCAGCATCTACACGACCAAATCGGGCAATACCTACTATTTTGTCTATGACCAAGGATATCTTCCGTTGGAAAATGATTTCTATGCTTTGGTAAAACGAAGATAGCATCTTTGTTGTAGGTTGGAGAAACTTAAAATGCGTAACGTCTAATGCCAATCCTGTCCGTTCAATTTCATGGCTGCTTCCATCACATCCTTTCTACTTATTTGTCCCACCAATCTACCACCTTCGACCACTGGAAATCTTCTATGTCTTGTCTTGAAGAATCGTGCAGCCGCATCAAATACAGTGGCCTCCCCACTGATCGTTTCTACATCTCGCGTCATGAATTTTTCAACTGTAAGATCAGCGATTGGCATATTAAAATAACGCCCTTCAGAAATTTGTTTCATGCAATCACTATCTGAAATGATCCCGATCAATGTACCATCTTCATCAACAACGGGCGCACCGGTTATTTTATGTTTAAGATATATCTCCATGACGTCTAAAAGTGTCTGATTTGGCCCTAAAGTAATGAGCTTTCTAGTCATATGATCGGCTACCTTTACCTTTTGCTCGGTTCCTTTGGTAGGAGTCTTGCGGTCTTTGGCTCGAGGCCCTTGAAAACTTTTTATCCCCATAGTTCAATAGTTTAAGTTATTGGTTGTGTTTCTCTTAAATATACTCATTTTTATATGAAATACTAATCTCCCGGTAACAAAAGTGATATATCCAAGACCTATTTTATATCTTTATAAAAGCTTCCAAAACATTTATATTCATTGGACACCAATAGTATCTTTATCGTTTTTTTCGTTTTAGCCTTGGGGTTGGCGGCATTTTTCTTAAGCTTATATTATAGTAAACTTTACCGCCTGCGACGAGCGATCAACAAAATACCGACCAAACAGATATATGCCGTTAAAGAAGGAGAACGGACCAAGGTCATAGGAAAAGCCGAACTTCACTCCGAAAGCCTCTATGCCCCATTGAGCAATAGAAAATGTGTATGTTATCATGTTAAGGTAGATAAAAAAGTTAGCAGCGGAAAAAGCAGTCGCTGGAAAACCATCATCGACGAATATAGCGCAGTGGACTTTATGATGACCCACCGTGGTGAGGATATCCTAGTGAAGATGGAAAACTATGACAGCTTTTTGGTCAAAGACGCCAAATACAATTCTGGTTTAATGAATGCGGCCGACCTAAAACTAGAAAACTATCTGGCATCACATGGTCATGAAAGTAAAGGCTGGTTGGGCATTAGCAAAACCATCCGTTATCAAGAAGGCATCATTGGCATTGGGGAACGTATCGCGGTGGTAGGTAATGCCACGTGGAGACCGCCTGACGAGTTGAATCTTGATTATAACTATTCTAAAGTAATGGTCTTGGAAGGCAATAAAGAACAGAAACTACTGCTCACCGACGATCCAAAGACCGTCAATCATAAACAAAACCGATAGCACCTGAACAATGAAAAAATTTCTATCAACAATCATATTGGTAACACTTACTTACTGGGGGTTTCTTGCTTTGATGCCTAGCGACTATACGAAAGATACGGCTCCTTTGACCGAATTTTCTACAGAGCGTGCTCTTGCGCATGTGAAAGAGTTGGCTAGATCACCGCATTACCATGGATCTGCTGCGCACAAGGAAGCTGTCTCTTACATCGAAAAGGCACTTACCGACCTGGGGTTAGAGGTCAGTTTTCAAGAAGGATTTTCCATATTCAAATCTGGTGAGCTCTCCGGTTCGAAAAATATTCTTGCACGGATAAAAGGAGAAGGCAATGGTGATGCGCTCCTACTCATGTCCCATTACGATAGCGATCCTCATTCGGCTAAGGGAGCCAGTGATGCTGCATCGGGAGTGGCAGCGATTATCGAAAGTGTCAGAGCTTTTTTGGCTCAAAATATTACTCCTAAAAATGACATCATCATCCTATTTACCGATAGTGAAGAGTTGGGACTCAATGGTGCCAGTCTATTTGCTAACGAGCATCCTTGGATAAAGGATGTGAAACTCGCCTTGAATTTCGAGGCACGCGGCAGTGGTGGACCCAGCAATACCCTACTAGAGACCAATGGCGGCAACAAAAGGATGATCGAAGAATTTCAAGAGGCCGGTGTCGCCTATCCTATGGCTTCTTCCCTAATGTACAGTATCTATAAAATGCTTCCCAATGATACGGATTCGACGATCTTACGGGAGGATGCCAACGTCGAAAGCTTTTTCTTCGCCTTTATCGATGATCATTACGACTATCACACTGTCAATGACAGCTATGAAAACCTCGACCGTAATACACTGCAACATCAAGGAGAATATCTGGTACCGCTGTTAAAACATTTTGCAACGAGCGAACTTGATAACCTCAAAGCAAGCGAAGACTATGTCTACATTAACCTTCCTATTTTCAAACTGATCGCTTATCCATTTTTATGGGTGCTTCCGATGGCGATTCTTGCGTTGGTCCTTTTGGTGATATTGATCGTTCTTGGTATAAAGCGAAATAAACTGCAAGGCGTAGCCATATTAAAAGGGTTTATTCCCTTTCTGCTCTCAATGCTCATTGGCGGTTTGCTCGCATATTTTGGATGGCCAACTTTGAAATGGTTGTATCCTCAATATGGCGAGATCTTACATGGATTTACCTATAATGGGCACGATTACATTGCATTCTTCTCACTGCTAAGTATCTCCATTTCATTCTTTTTATACAAGAAGTTCTATAAAAAAGGAAATACTGCCAGTTTTGCAGTGGCTCCGCTGGCGCTATGGACCATCTTGAATCTCCTTTTTGCCTTCTATTTAAAGGGAGCCGGATTCTTTATCATCCCCTTATATTTTGGCCTATTGATGCTTTACGTGTTGATCATTCAAAAAGAGCCTAATATCGTCATTCTATCCTTGCTCACCGCCCCAGCGCTTTGGATCATTCCACCTATGATCCAATCGTTCTCTGTAGGATTGGGCCTTAACATGTTAGTGATCTCAGCGATCTTTACAGTATTACTGTTTGGATTGGTACTAGCGGTCCTTAATTCTTTTCAACGGAAGAAAACTTTGGGGTGGCTATTTCTCATCCTCTCTCTTTATTATTTCGGAAAAGCTCATTTCTCTTCCGATTTTAACTCGGAACGGCAAAAGCCGAATAGTTTGGTCTATGTGTTGGACGCCGACGAGAATGAAGCTAGTTGGGCCACCTATGATAACATCTTGGACAACTGGACAAAAAATTATATCACGGGAGTTCCACAGAGTGAGGAATTTATCGAAAACGCCATTGTAAGTAAATATGCTACAAGATTTACCTATAAGAACAAAGCACCATTGAAAGAGATTCCCTCCATGAAGTTTGAAATTTTCAATGACACCGTCATCGAAGACAGCCGTCACTTGAACCTATGCATCACACCGCAAAGACCGGTGAATCGATTGGACCTCTATATGGATCCAAACTTCAATTTTCAGCGGTTAAAGGCAAATGGGGTCTCCCCAAAAGATTCCGAGTACCGGGGCGCCGCATATAACGTGTTCACCAAAAGATGGCGGTCAAGATTGCTCACCTATCATCTTAATGAAAACACGCCCTTAGACCTCAAGATGCGGTTTCACAAAGACTCTATCCCTACCATTATTATTTATGAGTCTTCCTACGATCTTTTAGAATCGTCACTATTCACTATTCCCGAAAGGACGTTAGAAATGATCCCAAAGCCATTTGTTGTAAACGATGCCATCATCGTGAAAAAATCATATACCTTGCCCCCTAAACCAGTTGTTGTGGTCGTTGATTCGTTGAGCAACACAAACAATGATCAGTAATACCAAACACATCGCCATACTTGGTTGCGGATGGCTCGGCCTTCCTTTGGCAAAAGAATTGATCGAAAAAGGTCATCGTATCAGCGGGACCACAACTTCGGCTGATAAATTGGCCATTTTAGAAGCTGCGGGTATTTCTCCTTTCCTAGTCGAATTGACCGAAAAGGAGATACGCGGCGATCTAGAGACCTTTTTGAATAGTGCTCAGATACTTGTGATCGACATCCCTCCAAAATTAAGAGGTCTCAATAGTGAAAGCTTCGTGAAAAAAATTCAGCACTTGATTCCCTACATCGAAGCCTCTTCAGTTGAGAAGGTCCTGTTTATAAGTAGCACATCGGTATATGCCGATGATACGTTATTTTCAGAGGTTGATGAAGATACGCTGCCACACCCGATCTCCGAGAGCGGAAAACAATTATTGGTCGTGGAACGGCTATTAAAAGCCAATCTCCATTTTGAGACCAGCATCCTTAGATTTGGCGGATTGATAGGAAATGGAAGGCATCCTATAAAGCAATTGGCAGGAAAAAGTCAATTGAAGAATCCCAATGCACCGGTGAATCTTATACATATTGACGATGCTATAGGCATCATTGTTGCCATTCTTAAGAAAGATAAATGGGGAACGTTGCTTAACGCCGTCGCCCCATTTCATGAGGAAAAAGAGAGATACTATGAAAAAATGGCCTCCATTTATAACTTATCAACACCAATTTACGATTCAGAAACACCTTCGAAGGGTAAGAAAATAGGCTCCAAGTCGATAAATGACATCCTTTCCTACACATTTAAGGTAAAAAACCTGTTAATAAAAGTTTAGTCGATTTTTTCGTACACTTCCTCTAAGATATTATATTGGAATGTCTTATATGGCTAAAAATGAGTATATTACTCGTCTAATAACCATATTAGACTTTGTTTAATTAAAAAAATGGGGCATGGCAAAGTTGAAAAAAGAGCTAGAAGGCCTAAACCATCTTCTAGAAAGTTACTTGGATGCGAAGAATACCTATGTTCATATTTCAGAAGAAGAACATAACTTGGACATCAAACGTTTCTACAACACGCAAATCACCTTACGAAATAAATTTGTCAATGATCTCACTGGCATTATTCGCTCATTGGGCGGAAAGCCACGAGTGACTTCGGTCATTGGAAGTGTGCAGCGCAATTTTAGCGATATTGTTTCTAGTATCATCCAACTAGATAGTAAAAAAGCATTGAACAAGTCTCTGAAAAAAGATGGCGGCTGTATAACTATTGCGAACGAGCTTATAAAGAACTCAGAATTGCCGAACGAGATCATTGCGACCTTGTTTTCGCAGCGGAGTCGCATCATCGAAGCTTGCGAAACAGCACAGGACTTTCTCGTTTCGGTAAAGAATCGAGGCCACATGAAAGTCGTAGGTCTAAACACTAGCCTGTGAGCCAGACGAACAAGTAGCTCAATTATAAAAGTAAGAAGGCGGACAACAAATTGTTGTCCGCCTTCTTATATTCTATAAATGCGTAGCAGATGTTTTTTATTACCAGATACGCACTCTGTCTTCGGGAGCCAAATACATGGCATCTCCTTCTTTGATATCAAAGGCTTCATAAAATGCATCGACATTAAGCAATGGTTGTGTTGCTCTTGTCATACCAGGAGAATGAGGGTCTGTTTTGATCCTAGTTCTCAATGCCTCTTCTCGCATCTTAGTTCTCCAAACGGTAGCCCAAGACATGAAGAAGCGTTGTTCTGGAGTAAATCCGTCGATATTATCTGGTCTTCCGTTTTCCTCATAAAAACGTTGTAACCCATCATATGCACCGAGCACACCTCCCAAGTCACCAATATTCTCACCCAATGTGAATTTTCCATTGATAAAAACGCTGTCCAAAACTTCGATGGCGTCATATTGTTCAGCAAGCTTTGTTCCTCTCTCGGTAAATTGCTTTAGATCATCTTCGGTCCACCAGTTTGTCAAGTTCCCATCGGCATCAAATCGGGACCCGCTATCATCAAAGGCATGAGAGATCTCATGTCCGATCACAGCCCCTATGCCGCCGTAATTTACAGCCTCATCGGCCTGGTAGTTATAAAATGGTGGTTGCAAGATAGCTGCAGGGAATACGATCTCGTTGTTCAATGGATTAAAATATGCGTTCACTGTTTGTGGGCTCATACCCCATTTGGTCTTGTCCACTGGCTCTCCTATCTCCGAAATATTTTCTTCAAAGGCCCACTTATTAACAGCGATCATATTATCGAACAAAGAGTTTCCTTCCTTGATGGCCACCTCAGAATAATCCTCCCACTTGTCTGGATAGCCTATCTTTACAGTAAACTTGTCCAATTTTTCTATGGCTTTGGTCTTCGTCTCCTCTCCCATCCAATCTAAATTCTGAATACGGGATTTATAGGCTTCAATTACATTCTTGATCATCAACTCTGCCTTCGCCTTCGCTTCCGGCGGGAATTTAGCATCCACATATAATTGCCCCAAAGCTTCACCGAGATTTCCGTTGACTCTACCTAGAGCGCGCTCGTTAGCAGGTCTCTGAGTCTTTGCACCTCTTAGCTCTTTGCTATAGAATTCCCAATTTGCTTTTTCTATATCCGTGCTCAGCATTCCTGCCGCACTATTGAGGGTCGACCATTTTGAGGCCGTTTTCCAAAGCTCGACATCCCCTTCGGCAAGAACCTTTTGTAATTCTTCCATATACCTAGGTTGAAGCACCATCAGGGTGTCCAATTCTTTCTCTACACCGATGTCATCTAAAAACTTCTCCCAGTTGATGGCTGGTACCATTTCCTTAAGTTGTTCCATCGATCTTGGATTATTCAGGTTTCTAGCGTCACGACGCTCAACTTTATCCAATCTCGGTTGTGCCAAACGTGTTTCAAAGGCGAGAATCTTTTCGGCACTGGCCTTGGCATCCGCCTCTGTCTCTCCGATAAATTGAAGCATTCTTGCGATATGATCTACATACTTCTGACGCGTCTCAACAGAATTGGCATCGTCCTTTATATAATAATCTCTATCTGGAAGCCCAAGACCTCCAGGAGTCACATAGGCTGCATTGATGCTACTGTCATTGAGGTCTGGGAATGAAGTAAAGCCCATCAGCGGTGAATCTGCCGCAGGATCAGAGGCCAGCAATGTTTGAAGGTCCTCTACATTTTTCACCTCCTCGATCTTTTTGATGGTAGCAATTAGAGGGCTTACGCCTAAATCATTCCGCGCTTCCTCGTCCATGATGGACTCGAACAGCAGAATGGCCTTGCCTTGATCACTATCCGGGGCATACTTCCCACTTTTTTTGGCCTCATCGATAATGGCCAACACGTCGGCATCTGTAGATTTTCTTAATACACTAAACCCACCCCATGTGGTGCGATCTTCGGGTATCTCGGTATTTTTCATCCAAGTCCCATTAACATAATTATAAAAATCTTCTTTAGGACTCACTGAAGTATCCATATTAGATAGCTCAATTCCAGGAACCACTTCGGCACTTGCCGTTTCCTTGGCTTCTTCCTTACAAGAGACAAAGACCATAGCTAGGGTCCCTGCAAAAAGTAAGGAAGATCTCATTGATGTTTTCATTGTTTAATTAGTTTGAAAATTACGTTTGGTAAGTTAGTATAATAGAAGGTGGGATTGTTACAGATAGCAGTTGATTAACATATTTTTAAGAAAAGAGCAGGCCTATTTAGCCTGCTCTTACATGTTTTTATAATGCGGGTGCCTCATTTACTTTACGACCAGTTTTCTGGTGGCTTTGATATTTTCGGTTTGAATGCTCAGCAAATAAACTCCAGGGCCGGCACCGCTCATGTCCAAGGTATAGAGTTGATCATTTTGATCGATCGCAAACGACTTGATACGCTTTCCAGTTATATCGAATACTTCAAATTGTGCATCGCTACCTTGTCGCCATCTTATATTGAAGATATCTCTCGATGGTATTGGATAAATGGCCACTTGTAATTTTTCAAAAGTATCATTTGAGAGTATGGCCGAAGCATCAACCACAAAATTGTCAATGACCACACCTTCTTCTACTACTGCCTGATCTGAGTGAAAGACGAACCTAAATATAATATCAGTCTCTGCGTTTAGCGCCGCCAAGTCATAACTATACGCTGTTTTCGTCGCTGCTGTCCCTGTCCATTGCGCTCCTTTGCAATTAAAGCATGTATTATTGAATCCTTCTGGAGTATTGCTGTTATACCAATTTGGGTCGCTTGCACTCCCTAGGTGATTCCAAGTAACTCCACCATCTGTAGAATATTCCATATAAACAAGGTCCCAATCCAGCTCCAATTCGAAGGCCATATCGAATTTGAGCACTGGGTCTTGCATGCTTGCCAAATTATAACATTGAGAAACTAGGTATGATTTGGTATTATTTGGATGATCACCAGCCAAATTTGTTCCATAAGCATTTCCATCGGCAGCGGCAGCGCCAAGCACTATGCCTGCGGGAATTCCTCTTTCCCATAAAGCGCTTGTCCCACCTTCATTATATGCGACCAATTCGTCGGAAGGTCCTTCGAAAGTATTAAGCTGCTGTCCAGCACCCTCATCATTTATATAGAAGGTCAATCTTGATGACACGTTGTTATCAGGATAAGTATCGTTGGTGGTGCTTGTTTCTACCTTGAAGGTATGCGCGCCTCTGGATAGGGCAAGCGCTGGAAGTTGGATCACGGTCGAAGCTCCCGAAGCAAGGGATCCTGTCCAATTGTAGGTGTTGTCACTTCCATCGACCGTGTAAATGATAGTTGCCGAACTTAAGGTATTTGTGCCATTGTTTTCTACGGTAACTTCTGGAGATACAGATCCGCAAGCGACACTATCTTCATTAAGTTTCTGCACACTGACCAGACCAATATCAATACCTGGTGCCGGTTCGGTAGGAATGGCCGATTGCCAGATGCCTCGACCATAGGTAGCGGCTGTAATATTGCCATCCACCAAATTGATTTCTAAATCTCTTACTGGAACATTTGGCAATCCTATTTCAAAGGGCTCCCATGTTGCGGAAGAGTCATCCAAACGATATACCCCAGTGGATGTTCCAACATAAATGGGGTTTTGCGTATGAAATCCTTGATGGGCGACAATATATTTGGTCTCATTAGGCAGATTGTTCGTGATGTTGGTAAATGAATTTCCCCCGTCGATCGACTTGTAGACTCCTCCCGAAGAAGTTCCAGCCGTAGTAACATAAAGGATATCATTATTTGCCTTACTAACTTCAATAGAATTTATATTTGTGCTGAAGGTATACACGCTACTAAAACTAGCACCTCTGTTAGTGCTTTTCCGTAAGTTTCTGTCCAATGCGATATACATGATATCGGCATCGGTTGGGTCTATTTTTAAATAGTCTATGCGAGCGCCAGCAGATGCCAGTTGCGTCCAAGAACCACCATCTAATCGGTACAGATTGTTATAGCCAGCATACAACTCGTTATCCTGGTTCATGACGAGAGGCGTCACCCAGTTCCCTGTCTGTCCTGAAGGCGCACCCACCTGACTGTCGCGACTTGCCCCAGCATCGGTAGAAATATTGAGCGAACCTCCGCGCTGCGTAAAGCCATAATAGATATTGTCATCGTTCGGAGAAATAGCGGTATCCATTCCATCGGCACCATAATAGTTTTGCCACTGTGTTCCGTTGAGGGCATGTCCTCCATTATCCTGAAGTCCTCCAACCATTTTTGTTGAGTTGTTCTTTGAAACAGCTATTCGATAAAATTGGCTGATGGCGGCCGTAGCTGTCAAATCCGAAAAACTACTTCCCCCGTTGCTGCTTCTATAGATGCCACCATCACTTCCACAATAGAGAACCCCATTAAAGAATCGAAGCATATGAATATCGGCATGCGTATACGCAGCTGCACTTGGTGCATTCCAGTTATTTAATTTTGAAAAGGTATTTCCTCCATTTGTAGATTTCCACACATTCAAACAGCCTACATAGATCTCATCGGGATCATTGTCAGAGACTGCAAGCGCAAGATCGTACCATGCCTGATTGCTTTCGAAAATATCTGCAGTATTGGCCATTTGCGTGAAAAAAGCACCACTGCTGGTGGAACGATAGATTCCCTGAA
Source organism: Sungkyunkwania multivorans (assembly GCF_042675645.1). Lineage (NCBI taxonomy): Bacteria > Pseudomonadati > Bacteroidota > Flavobacteriia > Flavobacteriales > Flavobacteriaceae > Sungkyunkwania > Sungkyunkwania multivorans. The sequence continues at coordinate 54,535 of NZ_JBHTJH010000017.1, forward strand.
ATGTGTTGTCGGTGTTGGCACTAAGAACATAAACATAGTTTTCGGCGGTCGGTGCATTGGTGACATCGATGACCAATCTACCCGAAGTTGTGGGTAAACCAGAACCTGTTGCCTTAAAAGAAACTCCAAAATCTGCGGAAGTGAAGAATTGGCTTGAAGACACGGCATATAAGGTAGACGGATCTCCTGGCTTCATCTTTAGATCTCTGATATTTCCAGCGAGTGTTTCTGTCCAAGTCGCACCAGCGTCTAATGAGCGATATACGCCATCATTGGTGGCCACCCATAACATATCTGTGTTGCTAGGATTTATATATACTTCATTCATTCTGCTTGGCGAGTTGGTTGGTCCTAGTCCTGTTTGATTCCAAGTGGCACCTCCATCTACTGATTTCCATACGCCAACACTCGGCGTGTCGCCTGCATCATCATCACCCGTGGCAATATAAATTATATTAGAATTGGTAGGATGTATTGCAATTCCTGAAACACCAATTCTTGGGAGATCATCGGTCAAAGACGTCCAATTTATTCCGGCATCGGTCGATTTCCAAATACCTCCAGCTGGAGCTCCGATATAATATGTATTGCTGTTAGAGGGGTCCACGGCTATCACGTTCACTCTTCCCTGTCCTGAAGACCAAGAACCTGTATTTGTATGGGTAAATGGTCCTATTGCCGTCCAATTGCTTAGATCTGCCCTACTACTGCTATTTATCAAGGCCTTTTTATCCTCCCATGCTTGCCATTGCTCTTCAACTGTAGGAAGTTTGCCGTCTGCTCCGACAGAGTGTTGCATGTGAAACTCCCATCGTTTAAAAGGCTTGTAACCACTTCCCTTAACATCGGGATCCTTATCCTGCCAATAGGCATTAAATGCATCTTGTATTTCCTGAAATGTTGGTTGGGTCGCTCGATCAGCAGTAGATAGGTCGTGCATCCAAGGAGCATTCCGATTGAATTGTGCAGATGCGACCACACAAAAGCAAAAGGTCATGGTTATTGTAAGAATTTTCATAGTGATGGTTTTAAAATTCTCAAAAATAGACCTTTGTGATAATTCTTCAAAAAAAAATCGATGTTATTGCTTTTCTTTTAACATTTTTGTCAAAATACTGTCTTTTGTTGATTTTAAACCAACAATTTGTTCAACATTTTCATTCGGAATAGCTAGAGAAAGTACGTAATGTACTATTTTCCAATCCCCACCTTTTTGCAATTCCAAAACACCAGATCCTCGACACAATTTCATTTGAGTATCTAGCAGCTCGTCAAACCAGGCTATTTTGCCATTGTCTGCAAAGAATATATGGCGTTCTACCGCCGAAAAGCTCCAAGCTTTTCCTTTATCAAAATAAGGTTTTGAAAATTTCTTGAATTCCGCGAAGGTCCAATTCTCGGTAGCGTCAGTGCCTATGAAAATCGCATCTTCGGTCATGTGGCCAAAGTACTCTTCAAAGTTTGCCTCGGCAGCGGCCTTATGCCATGCGTCCAATACCGTACTGACCTTTTCTTCTTCCACAAAGGTATTTTGTGCTTGACAGAAAGAAGTTCCAAAAGCGACAAACATGGTGATCGCTAGAATAGTGGTTTTCATCATGACTATAATTATGGAAAATTGATCATTTCGTCATCATCCAAGTCACTCTCCGAGATTTCGTTGACTTGAATTTTAACATTGTTAAATGCCTCGACAATTTCTACGATTCCTTGAGTAAGTTCTTCATCGGAAAAACGCTGATCATCTGCCTTGCTCTTTAACTTTAATATAAAGGTTCTAAATACTAATAATCTACTTTTTACCGGCGGAACATTGAACTTCTCAGGAAACTCCTGTTCAAAGAGCTCTTCATACAATACATCTAACTCTTCTGTAAAGGTGTAGAGTCTATAGCGACTTACCGATGGCATTTGCTCGACCTTTGAGTTTAAACTATTGAAGGAAGCCCAAGTACGTATCTCTTTTTTTGCTCTCGAGTTCAATTCGATGACCTTAGGGGCACTTTCGACCTTTATCAACGGGGTCTGATCGACCATCAATGAATCTTTTTGCTGTTCATCGTTATTTTCTCCCTTGTTTGAAGATCCTACACAAGCCGAGAAAACAAAAGCAATAATCACTATAACACAATAAATATATCTCATCAAAAAAAGAAGGTATCACACAAAGATAGTGCTTTAGTTGTTTCATTATTCGTTTAGCATCTAGCAAGTCTTAGGCTGTAAAAGTAAAAATATCTCATTTTTTATCACATCAACATGATTCACATTCAAATATTATAAAAAACCTTATCTAAAAATAAAGAATATCGTAATTTTATCATTGATTCAAAATAATCGAATAGCATCGTTTGAGTCGAAAAAATGTAATAAAAACACTGTTATATTTATAAATGACCTCTAGAACACTCATCATCGGCGCCTGCGGTCAGATCGGTACTGAACTCACCCTGGCGCTGCGTGCGCGTAAAGGTGAAGATACCGTTGTAGCGAGCGATATTCGTGAGGGAGATGTCGACCTTATGAGTTCTGGCCCTTTCGAAATCATTGACGCAACCAATAAAGAGGCACTTTCCAATTGCGTTGACAAATACAACATTAGCGAGGTCTACTTGATGGCAGCGATGCTATCTGCGACCGCAGAAAAGCATCCCCAGAAGGCATGGGAATTGAATATGAATTCTCTCTCACACGTACTCGATCTTGCGAGAGAGGGAAAAATAAAAAAAGTGTTCTGGCCCAGTTCTATTGCAGTATTTGGCCCAACCACACCAAAAGATAATACTCCGCAGACGACTATCATGGAACCTACCACAGTCTATGGCATTAGTAAATTGGCCGGTGAACGATGGTGCGAATACTTTTATCGTACGCATGGGGTAGATGTACGTAGCATTCGATATCCCGGGTTGATCAGCTGGAAGACCTTACCTGGTGGTGGGACCACGGATTATGCCGTAGAGATCTATCATAAAGCGCTAGAGGATGGCACTTACGAATGTTTTCTTTCTGAAGACACCTATCTTCCGATGATGTTTATGGAGGATGCGATCAATGCCACCATTAGCATTATGGAGGCGCCTAAAGACGAGATCAGGGTACGATCATCCTATAATCTGGGTGGAATTAGCTTTTCGCCAAAGGAAATAGCGGCCTCGATCAAGCGGGAACTTCCAAATTTCACTATCACCTATCGTCCGGACTTTAGACAGAAAATTGCCGATTCTTGGCCAAAGAGCATTGATGACAGCTTGGCAAGGGATGATTGGGGATGGGAACATCAATACGAATTAGATGATATTTCTAGAGAAATGCTTTCGCAGCTTAAAAAGCAGCGCGAAGAACTAACAGATACGATAGATTGATATGTTTCTAGTGGTGGGTCTTTGAAGAATTTGCTGCTAGGCGGTTGATCCCTTCCAGTTCTTTCTCGGTAAGATGCCGCCACTGCCCTTCTGGAATGTCTAAAGTGACATTCATTATACGAATACGCTTCAATTTTAGCACCTCATATCCAAGATATTCGCACATCCGCCTTATTTGTCTATTTAGCCCTTGAGTTAGAATGATCTTGAAGACAAACTTATTTATCCTTTCAACATGACACTTGCGGGTTACCGTGTCTAAAATAGGAACCCCATTGCCCATTTTCTCAATAAATTCCTTTGTGATCGGTTTGTTTACGGTAACGATATATTCCTTTTCGTGATTATTCCTCGCCCTTAATATCTTGTTGACGATGTCCCCATCGCTCGTCAGAAAGATCAAACCCTCACTGGGCTTATCTAAACGTCCTATTGGAAAAATACGCTTTGGGTAGTTGATGTAGTCGATGATATTGTCTTTTTCTACTCGTGTATCGGTGGTACAAACTATTCCAACAGGCTTATTAAATGCAATATACGTATGCGCCTCTTGAGGAGAAGCCACTAGCTTTCCATCTACCCTTACCTCATCTCCAGCCGAAATTTTAGTGCCCATTTCGGGAACAACCCCGTTGATCGTAACCCGTCCTTGATCGATGAGTTTATCGGCCGCCCTACGAGAGCAAAATCCTACCTCGCTAAGATATTTATTGATCCTAATTTGTTGCTTCTCTTCCATTGAACAGCGTGATTGCGGCTGCAAATTTAAGCAAAGAATCGTAAGTCACAGCCAAGAGAAAAAGGTGTCTATGGTGAATCCTAAAAAAATACAGCAGAAAAATTCGGAATATTCAATTCTTTCCAACATTATTATTATTGAAGCCATTTTCGGTGAGGGTCTCTACTCTCACTGTATTTGCCTCCACATCGGCTTTTGTGATCCAAGCATCTCGCATCTCCTTTTTCGAAAATAGATCGAGTTGGTCGCCATAATGTGGCGAATCCTTTTGAGTGGCATTACCATAGCTAAGTAAGACCTTTGCCCTGACCTGCTCACCAAATTCTATGACTCCAACCCAAGAATCTCCACCACCAACGTACAGGTGGTCGTCATCAGCGTCTGCAGGCCACGCTACTCGGAAAACACCTAAAGAACCATCGACCCCATTGGCGGGCAGGTCCTTCCCGTTATAGTTGATTCGATAATATTCTCCCCAAGGCACTTCGAGAGTTCCATATTTTTTCTCAATTTCGACTACCGATTGCTCCAATAAGTTCACGGCCCTGGCAGGGTCTAATATGCCATCGGGGGTGGTTTGAACATTTTTCATGCTCCATGGTATCTTGTAATTGGAAGGGTTCCATACATTGAATTTTCTCGCCCAATCAAAGAATAGCAACATCCCCTTACTGCCTGCATCAGCTTTTCGGTCCCAACGCTTCAAAACTTCGATTCCTTTCTTGGCTTTCTCAGAATTGGAGTTTTCAACGGCCTGCCCTAGATCATCTAAAATTCTATCTGCAAACTCTAGTTTTGTAGAAAGCTTATACGCTACCAACTCTTCAAAAGTGATATTTTTATCCTCTAAAAGCATTCTTGCCGATCGCTGCGGACGAAACCCCATTTTTTGTGGCGCCATATATGCAGGATAATCATCAGGTTTTAGCATGATGGGTATCGTACTGGTCCACGGAGGATCGTTCGCATTCTGCAACCAGCCTGTTTCCGGATCTTTTATTTTAGGCAACTCACTATACGGGTGTATTTCGTTCCAGATATCAGCAGATCGTCCTCCGGGAATTATTCGATTCCAGTAGTCCCAATCTCCTGAGCCCCGTTTGGGAACCAATCCATTGAACAAATAGAAGATGGTTCCTTTTTTATCGGCATACATTACATTCCAAAAAGGGATCTCAGCCATTTTCAGAGCGGATTCAAATTCCTCAAAGTTATTGCTGTTGATCATTCGCCACCATTGCAAAAAGGCGTTGGGTCTATCGATACCAACCATTCGCAGGGCCAATGCCTTTCCGTTTGCTATATTCACCACTGGGCCATGTACCGTCTCATAGAGATCAAGTTTCTTTTCAACCAATGAGCCATCATCCTGTCTAACCTTGAGAGTCCTTGACCGTTTCACAAATTGTTTCAATTTACCGTCTAGTAGATATCCATCATCTTTCAATTCTAATTCATAGGTGTCGGCATTGTCGATCGTATTATCGGTGTGACTCCACCCGAGGTGATCATTAAAGCCAATGGCGATCCCAGGGAAACCGACCAAGGTGGTCCCATATAGGTTTTTACCTTGGATGTTCAAATGTGATTCGAAAAACAAAAACTCGCGCCACCAGGGTAGATGCGGATTTTGGACAAGCATCGCATTATTAGAGGCCGACCTCTTGGGGGAAATGGCATAGGTATTGGACCCCATGTCTGGCCACTGCTGAACTCTTCCTAGGTCGTTTCCAGCGATGAAGCGTGTGAAGATCACATACATCGCGTGCATGTTAACATCCTTTGTCGTAATGGGTAATACCTGTCTGTTCTTTTCTGTAACCGCATCGGGATGCGCACTCACGTATGCGTTCATCCCTTTGATGAAAGCCTCATAGATCCTCTTCAGTTCAGGGTCTTGCATTTTTGCCCAATTGGAGGCTAATTGTTCGAATCCTAAGGTATGTATCAAGATATCATTAGAAAGATTTACAGCTCCCCAATACTCAGCAGCCCTTCCACGAGAACTTCCGTAGAGTTCTAATATGAGGTTGGCATGGTTGTGCATCTGAGCCCAACCCTGAGCATAAAACAGTTCGTCTATACTGTTTGAATAAATGTGAGGAACACCCCAAGTGTCCCAGGCAATATGTGTTTCTGAGATCTTTTGCGAAATGCCGGTCGTGCTACTGAAGAAGAAAGCAAAGCTATAGAAAGCAACTAAAAGTCTCATAATAAAAGGTTTTGGCTGCATTAAGATACAACTTTCCCTCTTAAATGAGCCCTTACTCTTGCTTATTAAGTGTTTCCAATAACTTGTCAAAGCTGTCTATATCGGTATATAGAATTCCTCCTAAAATAACCACCGGATTCTCCATGGTATCCAAAGGAACCCGATTCCCAAAACTTTTGACGAGTTGTTCCTTTACCTCTGGTTTTTCTTTGAGGTTATAGCTCGTAAAAATATAATGCTCCCGATCCAAAGGATTGATGATGCTATCACAGGTCTTACAATTCTCTGTGACATATATAGTGATCGGCTTTTTTGGTGTCTTATAGATAATAATCTTTTGTGCCGGTTTTCGCAAGGACCTTTTAGAAAGCTCTTCATTCAGTTCTAGGTCATAGGTGTAAGACGGTGTTTTACCACGCATCACGATGATGCTCTTCATCAATACTTTTGTTGCCGATGGGACTCTAATGAATCTAGGCTTCGCCAAACTCTGTTTGATGTTGGTACCCTTGACGAGGATCTTGGCATCGTAATCGGTTTCCGATTCGTTCACCGCATAAAAGAGAATCTTGTTGGCTTTCTTTTCTTCGACGATCTTGACGAGGTCCTTTTGGCCATACGTTTTGAATAATACCAAACAAAAGGTGAGAAATAGTCTTACTACCATAACATATAATTTATCATGAGCAAGTTATGAAATTTAAGTGACAAGGCTATTACAAAGTTACCAGCACGATGTCCCGATCAAGCTCACTTTTTCGGTGTAAATTGTTATTGAAGAAACGCGAGTTTATGTGTGTTTCAGTTTGTCACTTATCAGTATAGGCAAATGCTGCTTCGAGCGAAGTTACCGAGCTGCCTCCAATGAACAGTTTGAAATCACCGGCCTCGGCTTCCCACTTTTTATTTGCGGTATAGAACTGTATCATCTCTTCATCGATGATGAATTGTACCGTTTTAGTTTCTCCTGGTTGCAGCGCCACTTGCTCAAAGCCCTTTAATTCCCTGACAGGTCGTGTAACACTCGCAAAAAGGTCTCTAATGTAAAGTTGCACCACTTCTTTGCCTTTGCGTTGGCCCGTATTGGAAACATCGACTGAAACCTTTATGCTACCACCTTTCCCAAAGGAGTTATCATCTAATTGCAGATTGGAGTACTCGAAAGTGGTATAGCTCAATCCATGGCCAAACGGATATAGCGGAGAATTATCAACATCGATATAGTGTGACCAAAATACCTGATTAGGTGCTACAGGAGCGGGTCTTCCTGTATTTTTCTGACTGTAATAAATTGGAATTTGCCCGACATTCCTCGGAAATGTCATTGGTAACTTTCCGCTTGGGTTATACTCACCAAAGAGCACTTGGGCAATGGCATTTCCACTCTGTGAACCCAAATGCCAAGCTTCTACGACCGCAGGAACGTGCTCTGCCGCCCACTCCACCGCCAAGGGACGGCCATTCATCAGAACAAGGACTATATTTTGATTCACTTTGTATATTTCTTCAAGCAATTCTTGCTGAACACCGGGCAAATCGATATTGGAGCGACTTCTTCCTTCGCCACTCTGGAAACTATATTCGCCCAAGACCATCACGACCACCTCGGCACTTCGCGCAAGATCCTTTGCCGCATCAAAACCACTTTTGTCTGTAGTGTTGATCGCTGTTTCCCACACAAAATCTGCCTCCCCTGCAAGCAATCTGCAACCTTCGGAGTAGGTTACGCTATTAGAAATGCTCTTCATCCCTTCTAAGACCGAAACCGCCGAATTGTCCTCGGCAGCAATTCGCCAACTACCCAAAGGGCTATTTTTATCCGCTGCCAATGGCCCGATGAGTGCGATTCGCTGTCCCTCCTTTCTAAGTGGGAGCAAATTTTGGTCATTTTTTAATAGAACAATGGATTTTTTTGCCATGTCCAAGACTGCCTCGTGATTTTCTTTACTACCTATCACCTCTTTCTCTCTCATCTCATCGCAATAACGATAGGGATCATCGAACAGGCCTAGCTCAAATTTCACCTTCAAGATTCGTCTTACGGCATCATCTATAAGCGATTCATCAACCTGTCCTTCTTCCACCAATTTTTTAAGATGATGTACATAAGCATAAGATTCCATATCCATGTCGGAACCTGCGTTGGCTGCAAAAGCAGCCGCCTGAATGGTATCCTTAGCATATCCGTGAGGAACCATCTCGGCAATAGAGGCCCAATCAGAAACTACGAAGCCATCAAATTCCCATTCCTCTTTCAGGATATCTCTTTGCAAGTAGCTGCTTCCCGTGGCAGGAATCCCATTGAGTTCGTTAAAAGAATTCATGAAGGTCTTAACATTGGCATTCACCGCAGCTTTAAAGGGAGGAAAAATGGTATTTCTCAGAAGGGTCTCACTCATATCTACCGTATTATATTCTCTTCCTGCTTCGGCCCAGCCATATCCGGCAAAATGCTTGGCACATGCCGCAATGGTATTGTTGGCTGCGAGGTCCTCACCCTGAAATCCTTGTACTCTTGCTATGGCAATTTTACTTCCCAGATATGGGTCTTCGCCCCCACCTTCCATAACACGACCCCAACGAGCATCTCTCGAAATATCGACCATCGGGGCAAATGTCCAATTAATTCCACTCGCACTAGCTTCCGCGGCCGCTACCTCTGCAGACCTCTTTATCGCGTCCATGTCCCAACTTGCTGCTTCGGCCAAAGGTATTGGGCTTAGGGTCTTATATCCATGGATCACATCAAAACCAATGATCAACGGAATTCCTAAACGTGTCTCCTCAACAGCGATCTTTTGCACTGCCTTTACTTGTTCCACCCCACGAACATTGAGCATAGAACCAACCTTACCCTGTCGAAGGTCCTCATATTTTTCTGCCGCATCACCTTCCTTAGGTGTTGGCCCTGTCACATTCCAGAAACCATTATACTGGTTCATTTGGCCTATCTTCTCCTCTAAGGTCATTAGTGATAAAAGGGAGTCTACTTTCTTATCAATCTCAGATGTATTAGTCATGTGGTCTTGGTTTTGCGAATTAGTGCAAGCAATCAATGTTGCGACGAGGACGGTAAAAAGTGAATGTTTCTTCATAAGATGTTAAAATTAAGAAATTCTAAATCAGTTTCATCCATTTCTACGCGTTTGCGATGGCGATGTTATATTATTAACAAATATGCTCTGGACTGTATCCATTTTTTAAAAATATAACGATTCCTATAAAGAGAAATCAAACTTTTGGTCTATCTCGCTAGTTGAAAATAAAAATCGATATGCTAAAATAGTATCATTCATCGATTTTTAAACTTCAAATACCTCAACAATAACTATACGATCCCTCAACATCTAAGAAAATATCTACTAAAATATATCAACAACGAACTATTATTTCATTGGTGATAATTCATTTAAAACTCAATGTTACTGCGTTTTTATGATTTTCAATAACTTTTCTTTGCATTGTATATAATTTGTATAGGTGTTTTTTGCGATTCCTTCAAATTCAAGTCGTAATTTTAAACTTCCCCCCAATCACCTGAGCAATGGCGACCTCTTCTGCCTATCGCAACATAGACCAAACTAACACTAAATACTATGAAGAACTATTTTCTTAAATGTGTACTCTTCCTATTTACTATCGGAGCATTCTCTCAAGCACAGCAGGTGACGATTTCTAAGGGTGCCAAGGGAATGACATTGCAGATCGATGGTAAGGATGTCATGATCAATGGAGTGAATTGGGATTATGTTCCTATAGGTACAACGATAACCGACCCAGGAATATGGAGAGAATCGGATGACATTATTCGAGCAGCGCTCGATTCCGAAATGTCGCTATTAAGGAACATGGGGGTCAATGCCATCCGAACCTACAACCTCCCGCCTAAATGGATTGCTTACATCTACAAGAACTACGGCATCTACACGATGCTGAATATCACTTTTGGTGCCTATGGACTCACCATCAATGGCGCTTGGGTCCCAAACACCAATTATGCTGATTCCGCAACTAGAGAAATCTTAATGGCCGAAGCAAAGGTAATGGCGCATACCTATAAGAGTACTCCCGGCTTATTGCTGTATATGATTGGTAACGAAAATAACTATCATCTTTCTTGGACCTCCGCTGAGACAGAAGACATCCCAATAGATGGCGCCACCGAACCCGGAAAGATAGGAGCGGCCAGAGCACTCTATAAAGCTCTTAACGACGCTTCTCTGGAAGTGAAAAAAATTGACCGATCGCACCCAGTCGCCATCTGTAATGGTGATTTGCTCTACTTAGACATCGTCAAAGAAGAATGTACAGATATTGATATCTATGGAACCAACATGTATCGAGGAGTATCATTTGGTGATGCCTTTCAAAGAGTGAAAGATGAGTTGAATATGCCAATACTCTTTGCCGAATTCGGTGCTGATGCATTTAACGCTAGAGACAATCAAGAAGACCAATACACTCAAGCCTACTATGACCTAGGGAACTGGAAAGATATCTATGCCAATGCTGCCGGTTTGGGCAAGGCTGGAAACTCTATAGGTGGTTTTACCTTTCAATTCAGTGATGGCTGGTGGAAGTATAAACAAACTGAAGATCTTGATATACATAACAACACAGCCACATGGGCAAATAACGGATATCCTAGAGATCAGGCCAAGCCTGGTGATAAAAACATGAATGAAGAATGGTTTGGCATCTGTGCCAAGGGACCGACAAACGAAAGAGGCTTGTACCAGCTATATCCTCGCGCTGCATATTATGCCATTAAACAAGCACATCTGCTGGACCCGTATGCCGAAGGCATGACGTCAGAGTTTCTGAACAACTATTTTGATAACATCAATTTGATGGACGCAGTTCTTAAAGCTCGTGGAGATCAAGCTGCACTTAAAGCTGAACGGGGAGGTAAAATTCGTTTATCAACCCTTAGGGCAGAATTCACAAGCTTTCATACTGGCGGAAAACTTTTAACTACCCCAGAGAATGAAGATCCAAGCACCAACGTATTTCCAGATGAAACAGGCTTTGACCATATGGAATCTTATTATATAGGTGTCGAAGGGCAACCCTCTGCGAATATGAGAGCCAATGTTAACTTTAACATTTTAGGCAATGTTGCCGAAAACCCAATAAATGAGATCTTCTACGAGAATGTCGGAAGGGCCGTTTCTGTAGAAGGTGCTGAGAGCAATGAGGGAGAGACGGTAGTGCTCGATGACTTTAACAGGGTTCGTGTGTACAATGCCGAATTCAGCTGGGAAACTAAGCTAGCAGAGGTCAAAGGTTTTTATAGAACCGGACACTATCACTGGGGATATGAGGGCGACTTCTTTAATCTATACCCAGAGGCAAATTACGGTCCTAATCTAGATATTTACAACGGAGAGATCCTTGGAATGGAAGTTAACGGAAGAGGAAAGCTCAATGGCCTAAAAGCTGCTTTTGGACCGCAATTGTGGTGGGGCTCTAACCCTACGGCACTCCTCAAATATGGTAGAAGATTTGGTAAATGGGATCTTACCGGTATCTATCACAGAGACTTTGAAACTAATTTAGAATTTGATGAGAATGGACGCCGCATACTAGATCCAAACCAAGTACGCAGTGGTGTAATTCCCCCATGGCCTACCGAAAGAGCCACAGTCGTAGTAGAGCGAGATTTTGGCAAATTTGGCATCATGCTTGGCGGTATCTGGGGCGGCAGTCCACTTAATGGAAGCTCCTTTCAAGACGTTACTGGCGGACCCGGCAATTATGTCGTTTATGAAGATAAGATTAACGCTGACGATAACTGGGGCGGAAAAGCAAGGATCACCTACGAAGGTGGAAAGTTCAATTGGTATGCACAAGGAGCCATTATGGGCTTGGTAGCCAATGGTGGCGCCGACCCAACGCAGCTCTTCACAGGTTGGAGACTCAAAGATAGTGGCAGTGGTAATCAGTCGAACCTCTTAACGGGTTTCACTTATAGTATTGGAAATGTACAGATAGCACCGAACTTCCTTTGGCAAAAACCATTGGTAGCCGCTATGCCAAGGGATGTTAATGCCCCTGGACGATTACGAAATTTTATAGATGACCCTTTCGCAGTAAGAGGTAATAGAGAAATGACTGCTGGTGAAATCCTATTTACTTTCGACCCGACTCCCGGAACGTGGTTCTATCAATGGGACAATGATCGTGCCGAGGACGCCAAATTTGCCTTCAACTTAGGTTTTGTATATCGCCATCAACCTACTGCCCAAGATGCACATATTGGCTTCTTGGCCAATCGTCAGTTCTTTGCATTCCCAGATGCAGCCCCTGCCCAAGATCTTTGGGAAATAAACTCACGTATCGTTTCTAAGGTTGGACCGGATCTAGGCCTTATAGCGAGTCTTTATGGTGGGACAGCACAAGCTAATGGCGATAGTGACAGAACCATTGATCGTTTTGGTGGAAACATCCGGGTAATTCACAAAAAATGGATGTTTCAACATGAGTTTAAAGTAAATGATTGGGGGCCTTATGATTATCATAGAGACTTTAACCTGACATTCCCAGTGCAACAGATGTTAGACATCTCGTATTCGATCAGCAAACCAGATTGGTTTATTCTCCCCGAGACTAGAATTGGAATACGCGGCACGTGGCGTTCACTGAATGAATTCTCGCCGAGATATGCCCCTACCGCCGTACCGGAAAACACCTTTCCCCCTGTACCCGTCTTAAGTCCTGTAGGGTTTGACAACGGGCAAGAATGGGAGATCAGAACCTATGTACACATCAATATTGGAAAATAATATTATAAAGATAAAAAGTATGAAATACCCTAACTTGAAAATAGTGTTGACCTTAGGGGTGGTCGTCCTAACAGCAATCAGTTGTGAACGAGAGCTGTCCGACGAAGCCGTATTCGCGACATTCCCAAAGACAGGCGACATCTTTACAGATGCTCCCGTTGGTTTGGGCAGCGACTTTTACTTTCCCTTTCTGGGTTCTAAAGCAACCGCTTTTTCTGTCGATGAGTCCGAAGGTTATCAAAGCAGTGCATCGATACGAATAGACGTTCCCAATGCCAATGATCCCGAAGGGAACTTCGCCGGGGCAATCTTCAGAATAGATGGCGCGGGAAGAAACCTGACCGGTTTTGATGCCTTGACCTTTTGGGCCAAAGCTTCTCAGGGAGTTACTATAGGTGAGATCGGATTTGGACAAGACTTTTTAGAAAATAAATATCAAGTAACTAGAAATAACATAAGTCTAGGTACGAACTGGGCGAAATACGTGATTCCCATACCCGACCCTTCAAAACTTGTAGAAGAACGTGGCATGCTTTGGTATGCTGCCGGGGGCGTAGGTCCTGTAGGACAAGAAACAGGTTATACATTTTGGTTGGACGAAGTGAAATTTGAGAAGCTTGGCACTTTGGCGCAACCTCAGCCGAAAATTCTCTTCGGTGCAGACATCATTGAAGATACATTTCTTGATATCACCATTGAATTGGCAGGCCTCACGCAAACATTCAACACCGCATCTGGCCAGAATGTCACTGTAACAGCGAAACCTTCCTATTTCAATTTTGAATCTAGTGATATAGAAGTTGCAAGGGTCAGTGAGTTGGGCGTTGTAACGGTTGTCGATACAGGAGAAGCCACGATCTCTGCTACACTAGCTAACGTGGCTGCGTCGGGTTCTCTTGCGCTCAATGTTGTAGGGCCTTTCGACTCCGCTCCGGTACCTCAGCGTGATCCCAACAACGTGATCTCCGTATTCAGTGATGCATATCAAAATATCAATGTTGATTTCTTCAATGGCTTTTTTGGCGGTCAAACTACCCTTGGTGGCGCTATCGATGTTGCCGGAGATAATGTATTGCGTTATACCAACCTAAATTTTGTCACCACCCAATTCAGCAATCCAACTGTAGATGCTTCCGAAATGACACATTTACATGTGAATATCAAAGTAGAAGAACCCGTTCAAGGTGGAGATGCCATCGTTATTGAGCTAGGAGATTTTGGTGCAGATGGTGTTTTTGGTGGTCCGGGCAGTGACGACTCCGCCGGAGGAGCTGCGCCTATTGACAGTTCTACCTTGATAGCCGATCAATGGATCACGGTTGAGATTCCTCTTAATAGCTTTACCAATGGCACAGGAGGTGGATTCTCGGGGCTTAGCAGCACAAGTAATCTGGCACAGATAAGCTTTGTCTCAAGCAATGTCTCGTCCATACTCGTAGACAATATCTACCTATACAAAGAATAATAAAATCCAAGAGATATGAACAATTCATTTAAGTATGACAACATAAAGACCTTCTTGCACCAACCGTTTTTCCTGTTTATGTTCCTAGGCTTGTTGGGCTGCGAGACGGACGAGTCACAGACTGTCACCACCTTCAATACCCTGATCATGGCCGATGAGTTTGATACTGAAGGAGCGCCAAACCCCTCCCTTTGGAACTACGACATAGGAAGAGGTCCAAATAATGACGGTTGGGGCAATCAAGAACTACAATACTACACTGATCGTCCTGAGAATATTCGGGTTCAAAACGGATTTCTTCTAATCACCGCAAAGGAAGAATCTTTTGAAGGTTCCAATTATACCTCTGCACGAATTTTGACCAAAGGTTTGTTCGAACAACAATACGGACGTTTTGAAGCACGCATTCGGTTACCCTATGGAAAGGGATATTGGCCAGCTTTTTGGTTACTAGGATCCAATATAGATGAAGTAGGCTGGCCCCAATGTGGCGAAATCGATGTGATGGAGAATGCTGGAGCAAGTCCTACAGTAGTAAGTAGTGCCGTTCACGGGCCAGGGTACAACGCTGGTCTAGCGATCACTAAAAAATATGATTTTGAAAATGAACGCGTAGATACCAAGTTTCACATTTATGGCATAGAATGGAGCCCTGGCAATATCAACTTCTATGTGGACGATGTGCTCTACAACACCATAACTCCCGAAGATGTGACAGGAGAGTGGGTATTTGACAACGGTTCTTTCTATATCCTACTCAATCTTGCGGTAGGAGGCGTTTTTGATGGACCTCCTAATGCCGAAACCGTTTTTCCGCAGACCATGGTCGTAGATTACGTACGCGTGTATCGATAATAACAACAAAACTAAATTAACTCATAAGAAATCATGAAGCAATTGATCGAAAAAACTAAAATACTTTGCCTCTTCTTACTGGCCCTTTCCTTTTTGGGTTGTGAAGATGATGATGATGCAAATCTACCGCGAATCGAAGCCGCCTTTGCCTTTACATTGAATGCAGATACGGGTACCGTAGCGTTTCTCAACTTATCCTCTAATGCGGATAGCTATGTCTGGAACTTTGGAGATGGGACCTCTTCCACAGAAATCAATCCAATAAAAAGTTATGATACTGGCAACTATACCGTGACACTGACTGCCGAAAATGCTGCTGGAGCTTCCAGTAGCTTTGAGGATGAAATTATCGTCAACATTCCACTTCCAATAGGATTTCCAGTCAATTTTGACGACGTCAACGTCAATTACGACGTTTCCACCTTCGGTGGAACAAGTTTTGAAATTGTCGACAATCCAGATCAATCAGGCTCAAATACCAGCGCTTCAAAAGTGGGTGCTATCACCAATAGTGGGGCTTCCTTCGAAGGTATCTTCTTTGACCTAGGGACCGCACTGGATCTTTCCCAGCAAAAATCTGTGAGGGTAAATTTCTGGTCCAATACCCCAGTAGACGTTCTCTTAAAGCTCGAACAAGGAACTGGTGCCGATACCGAGACCACCGCAAGCCATGGCGGAACTGGATGGGAAGAGATCTATTTCACTTTTGACTCATCTGAGTCCTACACTAGATTCACCCTGTTTGTCGATGGTCCTGGAACAACGCCTGGTACATTTTATATTGACGATATATCGCAAATTGCTACCGAAGATATTCCATGTACGGACACACAATTGGAAATCCCGATAGACTTTGACTGTGAAGGTATCGACTATACCACCAAAATTGTAGGAAATGTGTCATTCATGGTTGTTGACAACCCTCAGCAGTCAGGGATCAACAGCGAAGCCACAAAGGTAGGACAGATCACCAATGTTGGAGCTAACTGGGAAAATGCCTTCTTTAATTTGGACACACCCATCGATTTTGCAACAGAACAAGGTGTAAGGATGAAATTATATTCTGATCAAGCATTACCAATTCTACTAAAATTCGAGGACGGGACAGAGGCTCCGGTCGAAAACCCACAGAATCACGGTGGAACAGGTTGGGAAGAATTGACATTTGTCTTCTCGTCGTCCGCATCGTATAATGATATGGTGATCTTTGTTGACGGTCCAGGTACCGCCGCTGGCACATTCTATGTAGACGATATCGAACAAGTTTCGGCAACACCACCGCCAACTTGTACCCCTGAAAGTTCAGAGAATATCGACCCTGCCGCAGGAGATATCAATTGGACATTCTTGACCAATGATGCCACCACCACCTTTGATGCCTTTGGAAATACTGCCGGCAGTATTGTGGCCAATCCGGTGATCGATGCGGTCAATGGTAGCTGCAACGTACAACAGTTCATAAAGACCAATGGTTGTCAAACATTTGCCGGTCTAGGGACCGAGTTGGCAACGGCGCTTGATTTTTCAGTGATCTCTAATAAAATATTTAAAATGAAGGTATTGGCAGAGACACAACTAACAGACGTGACCTTGCGTTTAGAACGCCTACCCTTCCCCGATACAGAACCCTCCCAAGATAGGGTTGCCAGTATCACCCAATTGGGCGCATGGCAAGAATTGACATTTGATTTTTCGGATGTGACCACGGGAACTTTTAAGAGCATGATCATTTACTTCGAGAGAAATGCAACCTGTGATGGCGATGTGTATTATTTTGATGACATACAACAAGTCGCAGGCGGCTCTGGATCTGGAAGTGGTTTGATCACCAACGGTGACTTTGAAACAGGAGATACCACCGGATGGCTATTCTTTGACAATGGCGGCTCTGCGATAGTTACCAACGAGGATCAGAACGGAGGTAGTTTTTCCGCCAAGATAACATCGGGACCCACAAATAACCCAGGCATAAAAGTAGAGCGGTTCGCGGCAGGGCAGGTATCTGCGGGACAGACCATAGAAGTTACCTTCGATTCTAGGGCTGAAGCTCTTGTAGATGGTGCTGTGATCAATGCATTCTTGTTCTCCGAGACCACCAATGGGGATCCCGCCACCTTGCATAACCTTGGCGCAGTGAGTACCGCCAATACTTGGAGTACAAATACGTTGTCTACGACCATCGGACCAGATGTCAGTGGTGGTATTTCATTGCTTATCGAAGTGGTCTGTGGAGGTGCGGCATCTTGTAATGGAGTAGTCTATATAGACAATGTCACAGTAAATGTTCAATAAGACATAATATTTTGAACACAAATAATGGGGCTAGCTCATGGCTAGCCCCATTTCAACAACAGCCATAATATGGCTAGATCTTTATCTATTTTCTCTCTTGAGTTGACCTTCGGATAAATTAACATATTGATGAAACGGACAATTAAATACATGATACAGATAGTCATTGGCACAATGCTCTTGATGCTACATCTTTCGTGTAAAGAGACGAAAAAGGAAAAAGGAATGTATCAGACCCCAATGGAAAAAGAAGTGACTGCAAAAGAGATTCTTGGTAATCCCAACTACTTGGCGATCTCATATGGAGGGTATCGACAGCAATCACGCGATGTGCAACCCACCATCGAGCAACTCAAAGAAGATATGAGGATCCTGTCTGCCATGGGCATAAAATTATTACGAACATACAATGTACAGCTACCGCAAGCTCCAAATATTCTAAAAGCGATTCGCCAACTGAAAGAGGAAGATGCCGGTTTCGAAATGTATGTAATGCTCGGAGCGTGGATCGATTGCAAGAATGCATGGACGCCTCTTCCCCCAAACCATCAAGAGGAAAGCCCCCAAAATGAAGAAGAGATCGCCAGAGCAGTTGCCTTGGCCAAGGAGTATCCAGATATCGTAAAGATCTTAGCTGTTGGCAACGAAGCCATGGTAAAATGGGCAGCGAGCTACTACGTGCAACCTCGGGTTATACTGAAATGGGTAAATCATCTCCAAGATCTAAAACTTAAAGGAGAATTACCAAAAGAACTCTGGATCACAAGTTCGGATAATTTTGCTTCTTGGGGCGGTGGAGAATCTACCTATCATAATAAAGATCTAGAAGAACTGATCAGCGCTGTAGACTTCGTATCGCTGCATACCTATCCGATGCACGATACGCATTACAATCCGCAATTTTGGGGTGTTTTGGAAGAGGAAGAACACTTGTCTTACACTGAAAAAATTGATAAGGCCATGACACGTGCTAGAGACTATGCCATTTCGCAATACCAAAGCACCGTCGATTACATCGAAAGCTTAGGCATCGACAAACCGATTCATATCGGAGAAACAGGTTGGGCCAGTGTCTCCGATGAATTTTATGGCCCAGATGGTTCCAAAGCGACCGATGAATACAAGCAAGCTAGGTATTATAAGGAAATGCGCGATTGGACCAATGCTTCAGGCATCACCTGCTTTTATTTTGAAGGTTTTGATGAACAATGGAAAGATTCACAAAATCCTGAGGGGTCGGAAAATCATTTTGGGCTTTTCACGATTGACGGAAAGGCGAAGTATGCCTTATGGCCATTGGTGGATGATGGTGTGTTTAAGGGATTGAAAAGAGATGGAAATCGCATCGAAAAGACCTATAATGGCAATAAGCAATTAATGATGAGCCAAGTGTCCTTGCCTCCCACGAAAAAGATCTTGGTCTCCACCCATTAAAACCGATTACCGATTAACCAATAGCCCGTAAGATGGCACAAAACCAAAAAATGAAATGCTCAATAGAAATTTGATAATACCATTGGTTGCTATGCTTATTGCTTGTGAAACAGAACAAAGATTAGAGATAGAGGTATATGAAACTTCAGCCGGAGGAAACAAACTCACCAACATCAACGAATTTGCAACGGCGCATACCAATTCTCAAATAAGGATATTACCTGAAGAAAAATACCAGCGGATCACCGGATTTGGGGGGTCATTTACAGAAGCTTCAGCTCATCTGCTAAATCAATTGAGCCAAGAAAATCGAAAGAAGATCATCGATGCTTACTTTAGTGAAAGCGGCGCTCGATATTCACTTACCCGTACCCATATAAATTCGTGCGATTTCTCGTTGAAGAACTACTCGTATGCTCCCATAGCAGATGATATGGACCTGCAACACTTTTCAATAGAGGAAGATCTTCAAGATATCATTCCCTTCATAAAACAGGCGATGAAAACCTCAAAGGATGGATTTAAGATCGTGTCCTCTCCCTGGACCGCGCCTCCGTGGATGAAGGACAACAATGATTGGGTGGGTGGTAAGTTACTGCCTAAATACTATGATACATGGGCGCTGTTCTTTGCAAAATATATTGATGCCTACAAACAACAGGGTATCGATATTTGGGGGCTTACAGTTGAGAATGAGCCGCTAGGCAACGGAAATAATTGGGAGAGTATGCATTTTACCGCAGAGGAAATGACAGCATTTGTGCAAAATCATCTCGGCCCAAAATTAGAAGCTGAAGGTAAGGGCGATATAAAGATCTTGGGGTATGACCAGAATCGCGAACATTTAAAACATTGGGTCGATACGATGTTTGCGAATGAGGCTAGCTCAAAATATTTTGATGGAACAGCAATTCACTGGTATGCCAGTACCTTTGAGGTGTTTCCTGAGGCATTGCAATATGCACACCAAAAAGCACCAGAAAAGTATCTAATACAAACTGAGGCATGTGTTGACGCCGAAGTGCCAAAATGGAAAGACGATGCTTGGTATTGGCGCAAAGAAGCAACCGATTGGGGTTGGGATTGGGCGCCCGAACACGAAAAACCGCTACATCCAAAATACGTTCCTGTATTTCGCTATGCCCGCGATATTATTGGATGTCTTAACAATTGGGTAGATGGTTGGATCGATTGGAATATGGTTCTAGACAAACAGGGAGGGCCTAATTGGTTCAAGAACTGGTGTGTGGCACCGGTGATCGTGGATCCAGAAAAGGACGAGGTATACTTTACCCCTTTATATTACACCCTAGCCCATTTTAGTAAATACATACGCCCTGGAGCAGTGCGTATTGGATTTGAGAATTCTGATGATTCGTTAATGGTCACAGCCGTTAAGAATCCTGACAACTCTATTGCAGTGGTGATCTTCAACCCTGAAGAAACTGTAAAACACTTTCAGCTAGAACTGGGTGAAAAAAAGGTGAACATAAAAATAAGTGAAATGGCTCTTCAAACCATCGTGATACCAGCAGTTAATTATAAAATAGACCAATGAATCCAACAATCATAACACACTAGATCATGTCACACTACAAAACCGCCGCCAAAGATAAAGTCCCTGTGGGGCAAAAAGCAGCATTTGGCGCAGGCCATTTCATACTGAATATTTTACCAGGAACCCTAGGAGTTTTTATTCAATTCTTTCTTTTAACCGCTTGGGGGGTCGATCCTTTATGGGCGGGCCTTTTAGGTGGTTTGCCAAGAATCTTTGACTCGATAACGGATCCGATCATGGGTTTCATCTCGGACAACACCAAGTCTAGATGGGGGCGACGTAGACCTTACATCTTCATCGGTGCTATCATTAGTGGTATTCTCTTCTTCCTAATGTGGCAACTGGATGACGACGCCTCCCAATCATACATTATCTGGCACGTTATGGTGCTTCAATTGCTATTCCTAATAGGTAATACCATGTTTGCCACGCCCTTGGTAGGTCTCGGCTATGAAATGACATCGGATTATAACGAACGAACTCGTTTAATGGCGTTTTCCAACACCATGGGTCAAATTGCTTGGATGATCGTCCCTTGGTTGTATGTGATCATTCCCGATACAAATACCTTTAACACGCAAACAGAGGGTGTCCGAACCATGGCGCTCATTGTTGGCGCCCTATGCATCGTTTTTGGGATATTACCTGCGCTCTTTTGCAAGGGTATTGATGCGTCACATATGGAAAATAGAAAAGAGATCAATTTTAGGACGCTTGTTGCCAATTTGAAGGACCTACTTGCGGGAATAGTCCAAGTTTCGAAGAACAAGCCTTTCATGAAATTATGTGGCGCCACCTTTTTAGTTTTTAACGGATTTCAACTCGTGGCAGCATTTGGCGTCTTTATCATCGTATTCTATATGTACAATGGCAGCTATGAGCAAGCAGGCACATGGCCTGCTTGGTTCAACACGATCAATGCGATCATCACAGCATTCATTGTCATCCCAATTATTTCTAGAATGGCCAATAAATGGGGCAAGAGAAAAGCCTTCATCATTTCTACTATTTTATCTATCGTAGGATACTTGTTAAAATGGTGGGGATTTGATAAAGAGCTGAACAGTGAATTTAGCCAAACAGGCTTGGGAAAATCCCTGAATTCTGGAATAGGGACCATCTTTGAATCATTGAATCCAGTACTGGAGAAGATAGGTATGTCTTGGTTTAGTATCGATCCAGGTAGTGAAATACCTTGGCTCATATTTGTACCCATTCCATTGTTTGCCTTTGGTATGGGCGGGCTATTTACACTGATGATGTCTATGACCGCTGATGTTTGTGATTTGGACGAATTGGAAAATGGAATGCCAAGGAAAGAAGGAACTTTTGGAGCCATTTATTGGTTGATGGTGAAGATAGGCCAGTCTATAGCATTGGTCCTTGGAGGATTGATCCTAAGCATTGTTGGCTTCGACCCTAACACTACCGAACAGAGTCTTGAGACGATGAACAACCTTCGGATCGCCGATATTGTGGTTCCATCTGTCACAGCGGCGCTCGCTGTATGGGTCATGTGGAAATATAGCCTTACAGAAGACAAGGCAAGAAAAATCAAAGAAGAATTAGTTGCACGAAGAGGAGAGCTTTAAAGCTACATTGCTTTACGTTAGAATTTTTATAACCTTTAAGAAACTAGAAAGATGTCATCAATTAGTGGAAACCAACAACCAACCCTAAGAGGCTACGACTTCTCGGATATGACCGAAAAAGACATCCGAGAACTATATAACAGAATTTTGGCGCAAGGGATGCACGGCCTTTGCTTTAGTGCCTATCAAGAAGGGCAAAGTCCAGGCATAATATTACCTGAATCGCAGATACAGCGTCGAGTAGACATCATGAAACCTTATATGAAATGGACGCGTTCGTTCTCATGCACAGAAGGTCATGAGCATATTCCTCGGGCGGCAAAAAAGTTAGGTATCAAGACGATGGTCGGTGCTGAACTTGGAAAAGATAAAGACAAAAACGAAAAAGAAATTCAAGGGCTTATCACATTGGCCAAAGAGGGCAATGTTGATATAGCTGCGGTTGGCAATGAGGTACTACTTCGCGAGGACCTGACCGTCGATGAGATCATCGACCACATCCGCTATGTCAAAGAGGCCATACCTAAGCATATCCCTGTAAGCTATGTGGATGCCTATTTTAAGTTCACCGTTTATCCAAAACTTACCGATGCCTGCGACATCCTATTGATCAACTGCTATCCCTTTTGGGAAGGTTGCCATATTGATTATTCCTTGCCGTATATGAAAAATATGTATTACCAAGCCTTGGCTGCTGCAAAAGGCAAGAAAGTGATCATTTCTGAGACAGGGTGGCCTAGTCAGGGTACCAATTTTAAAGATTCACATCCTAATGGCATCAATTTTATGAAGTATTTTATAAATGCCCAAATGTGGTCCAAGAAAGATAATATCGAGATGATGTATTTCACGTCATTCGATGAATCTTGGAAAGTAGCCGCAGAAGGAGATGTGGGTGCCTATTGGGGGATTTGGGATAAGTACGAGAAGTTAAAGTTTTGATATTGGTGCATACCTAAAAGCCTAGGTTTATATGGCAAGAATATACTCTACCAAGCTATTTTCGTGTTGAAGCTCCATTTTTTTTCTCAATCTATAGCGTTTGATCTCTACGCTTCTAACCGATATATTAAGGAGGGGTGCAATCTCTTTCGAGGAGAGGTTGAGGCGCAAATAGGCGCATAAGCGCAAGTCGTTGGGTGTTAAACTTGGGTGTTTCGTCTTTATTTTCTTGAGAAAATCCTTATCTGCATTATTAAAGGCCTCTTCAAAGAATTTCCAATCGTCCGTGTTATTCAAGTTCTTATCGATAGTTCTGATAACGGAACTCACTTTTCTATCCGCATCGATGTTTTTAAGTTGATCCTTTATACTGCTTAGGAACTGGTTCTTCTTTACCAAGCTCATGGTAGAGATCGCAAGTTCCCTATTCTTGTTATCTATATCCGCCGTCAGTTGTTTGTTCTTGAGTTCGATGATCTCGCGTTGACTTTCCAATTCTTTCAATGCCAATTCTTTCTGACTCTTCATCAATATTCGCTCTCGCTGCTTCCTGTAATATCGCTTATAGAAATTATGGATCACTAAAGACAGTGATATGAGCAATAGCGAGTAGATGACGATGGCAATATTTGAAATATACCACGGCCGTTGAATTACAAAGCTATAGCTTGCTATATTCTTTGAGATCTTATTGCCGATCTTTGCACGTACTTCGAATGTGTATTCGCCATGTGGTAAATTTTCGAACTGTGCTTTGGGCTGTGTACTCCAATCGCTCCATTTATCATATAGTCCTTTCAGTCTATATTGAAATTCGGTGATGAGATATTTCTCGTATTCTGGTACGTTGTAATTGAATTCTATATGATTCACTTCAGCTTTGAAGGTTCCGACTTCAGCAATAGGAAGATGCTTCATTACCCCTTGTTTTATAAGGTTTAGCTCAATGGTACTAAGGCTTAC
Source organism: Sungkyunkwania multivorans (assembly GCF_042675645.1). Classification (NCBI taxonomy): domain Bacteria; kingdom Pseudomonadati; phylum Bacteroidota; class Flavobacteriia; order Flavobacteriales; family Flavobacteriaceae; genus Sungkyunkwania; species Sungkyunkwania multivorans. The sequence goes on from NZ_JBHTJH010000017.1 coordinate 78,737, forward strand.
GCGATAGTCAAACTCTCGGTATTCATTTAGGTCAACGGTCAAATAGCCATCAGAGGTTCCGATCAAATATCGCTCGCCATCGAGGTGTTGAATGTTATCATAACCTGCGATCGGTTTGATCAAACTATAAGGAAATGAAACTCGATTTACCTTGAGCTTCTCACTTAGTTGAGACTTTGACAGATAATTGGCATTGTTCTCGGTGAACATCCAAAGTTTACCTGTTTTATCCGCGATCAATTTTCCTGAAGTATATGCATCACTTCTAATGACGCTGCTTGCTATACTATCCAGTTCAAAAGCTAAAGTGGTATTGTTATACACGAAAATACCATCCCTAGAGGCGTAGTATATCTTATCATAGAAGCTCACAAGTGAAGAGTTCGCTCCCTTTCTTACTATCGAATCTTTATATACGCTTTTGGCTTCGGATAAGGATTCATTGGGCAAAATTCTAAAGACACCCTTATATTCATGAGAAACGAAGATTTCATTTGTTGGTCCTACCTCAACAAATCTTGACGAATTATCAAACCCTGCGATCTTATTTCTAAGTCTCAATCCTTTGTCGTACTGCTCTAAGATATAAAGTCCGTTGTATGTTCCCTGTATCAAGACATTTTTATCACCTGGGAAGTTATTCACAGACCATGTGCCGGCGATATCGACCATATTCTCGGCACGATCCTTCTCTATGACGAATGTCCCAGAATCATGACCACAGATCAACTGATCGTTATGAATCCCCAGATACCACACCTGCCCTTTTGTCCCTTGAATGAACGTAAAGGTTTCATTGCTTGTCATTCGCCTATAGAATAAGCCCTGATTGGTACCCAGGTAGAGATTACCATTTTGTATCGCAGCAGCGTAGACACTTCCCAATTCTCCATTCTTGTCATAATAGATCCTTAGCGGGGAGGCGTTGTTGATACAGTCGATACCATTATCCAATCCCAACCATAGATTATCGTTTACATCTTGGAATAGGGACAGCACCGTATTATTGCTAAGGCCATTCTTTCGGTCTAATTCATATGACAGATCGCCGTCATCATCTATATAAAATATACCGTTCGAAATAGTTCCTAAAAGATATCCGCCCTCTCTTAATGCGATTGCGCTATAAATACTTGCAAACCGCAATTTACTATTGGACAAAATATCCCATTGTTCAAGACCGTCTTCCTTAAGATAATGAAATCCCTTGCTCTGTGTTAAGATCAGCTTGTCACCATTCTTGGAGAATATATTGATGATCCGCTCGTTCTTCAATAGATCGTTGGAGGCTATCAATTTGCGCTCTCCACTTTCTATTTTATAAAGTCCCTCTCCCAAAACTTGAAAAAGAATCTCTTCTCCCACTTTGAAAGCTTTGGTGATCACATTTTCTGATGAGATGCTGTTAAAGCTCTTGGTCTTTCGGTTGTATAGATAAATGCGGTCTAGCGATTGGAAGAGCATCCATTCCTCATGTGTTAGAATATTCCAAAATTCCTCATCTTCTACCATCGGAATATCCAAAGCTTTGCTCAGCGACGTATAGCGAAGTTTTCCGAGTTTGTCCTTTTGCCAAAATCCAAATTCCATGTAGGCGCCAGTATAGATACGGTCCTCTACCACCTTTACCGAACGTATGATGGTTTCGTTTGGGGATGGTTCTAAAAGCCAACGCGCACCATCGAATGACAAAAGACTTTTATTATTGGCAATATAGACGGTACCATCAACATGCTGAGAGATCATCCAATTCTGATTTTCACCGCCGTATTCCTCGGTGGTGTAGTTTAAGATTGGAGGATATTCTTGTGCTTTGAGAAATCCGCAAAGACACAAAATGAAAATGGTGAAATATTTATACATAAACTCTTATTACATCAAGAGAAGTAAATATATACTGCGATGACAATTGCGCAAATCGCAAGACCTGCTATCTTGGTGTATTTCCAAGGCGTGATGTCTACCTGCTGGGTATATTCCTGAACATATGCTTCTTTTCGCGGCCTTATCGCCCCGATGATCAACATGATCAGCACATTTGCCACAAAGAGGATCGCCATAACATGCAAGAAGTGTGGATAGGCCTCGGCCTCTACCAATGACAAAGCAGCCTGGTCTGTTATCCCGTTCGCAGAAGCCTCCTTCAATGCGTTTTCTACAAAATATGGCTTCATGATAAACTGACTTAGAATATACAATGCCGATCCAGAGACCACTCCGATCTTCGCTGCGATAGCAGGTACTCGCTTGGTGAGATAACCAACTACTATGATCGTAAGAATAGGAATACTGTAAATACCATTCACTTCTTGCAAGTACTCGAACAGACTTCCAGCATTAGCAATGAGCGGTGCGATAAGCATGGCTGCCACTGCCAGAATGATCCCGAATATTTTCCCATACTTGACGGTGGTCCGCTCGTTGGCCTCTTTGTTGATATGCTGCTTGTAGATATCGATTCCAAATAGGGTAACGGAACTGTTTAGCACACTATTGAAGGAACTGAGAATAGCTCCAAACAACACGGCAGCAAAAAATCCGATCAAATATGGTGGCAGCACCTCATTGACCAATCTGGGATAGGCCTCGTCTGCATTTTCCAAGCCTCCTTCAAAAAGATGCCATGCGATAATTCCTGGAAGTACGACGATAAGCGGCCCTAAAATTTTGATAAAGGACCCCAAAAGCAGTCCTTTTTGCCCTTCCTGAAGGTTTTTCGCCCCTAAGGCCCGCTGAATGATCTGTTGGTTGGTGCCCCAATAAAAAAGCTGAACCAACATCATTCCAGTAAAGATGGTTGCAAATGGAACGGAATCCGTGACTTTTCCAATGGAATCAAATTTTTCTGGGTTTTCACGCGTAAGAATGTTCAACCCTTCAAAAATACTTCCATCTCCTATTGTCATCAATCCAAAGACAGGAATAAGGATTCCGCCGATCAATAGACCTATGGCATTGATACTATCCGATACGGCAACAGCTTTAAGGCCACCAAATACCGCATAGATCGATCCAATAATTCCAATTCCCCATACACAGATGACCAGCGCCTGTAATTCGCTCACTTGCAACATTTCTGGCACATTGAACATCCCGCTTATGGCGATCGACCCCGAATATAAGATGGTTGGTAATAATACCACCACATATCCTGTTAGAAAAAGTGCTGACGTGATGGTCTTGGTACTCACATCAAATCGACTTGCCAAAAACTGGGGCACGGTTGTCAAGCCTCCTTTGAGATATCTAGGAAGCAGAAATACCGCAGTGACCACCATGGCAATAGCCGCTAGTGTTTCCCAAGCCATGACCAATATTCCTTCGGAATATGCATTTCCGTTAAGTCCAACAATTTGTTCGGTTGATAGATTGGTAAGCAACAAGGAACCGGCAATAACACCAGCTGTTAAGCTACGTCCCCCTAAAAAATAACCATCTGAAGATTTCTCGTCGGTCTTTCGGGTGGCATAATAGGAAATAATGCCCACCAAGGCCGTAAACCCGACAAAGGAAAGAATTCCAATCATAATGTATTTAGTTTAGTTGATTCCTATAAAGATATCAGTTTCAAGTTAAATGAGTCTTTCTTTTTAAAAAGATCGTATAGGTGCTGTATAGTTTTTCTGAAAAATCCCTAACACTTGCGTTGAGATCTTGCGTATCGTTATCAGTTCATATTATGAACGGTGCTCTTTACGCATCACTTTGGTTATTTTTGAATTATCAACCTCTTATCGAGACAAATTGATGTTTGGACGAAAACTCCTCGGAGGGCTATTTTCTTGTCCTATCTTTGTCTTTAGTGCCCCCTTAACCATATGCTTAAAGTGCAGAATATCATAACACAAGAACGCTTGATCAAGCAATACAACCTTGATGTGGGAAAAGTCTTTTTCTACGAAAATTACCTTATCACAGAAATTGCCGAAGGTACTTGTTTTGGCTTCAGAACGGCTAAAGAATTGACAAAACTCGTGCACACACATTTTAAAGGAAGGTCTTTTGGATACATCTCCCACCGCATCAACTCCTATTCGGTCGTACCAACCGATTATTTGTCCTTAAAGGAAACTTTTCCAAATCTCGAGGCGTTTGCAGTTGTAGCCTACGATGAGGTTCAATTACTAAATATTGACATAGAGAACATCTTTTTTAGTGGGAATATTAAGTCTTTCGTTAACCTGAACCACGCAAGCAATTGGGTGCTAGAAAAACTAGGAATACTTTAATCCACTCCTTCGACTTCTTCAATTCTAGGTCTTTTAGACCAGCTTATACACAGCTAATCTTCTATCTTTTATGTAACTTTAGTTGCATTTGTTGCTATTGTTCTAGACTAGGTTTGATCTTTTGATGCTATCAGGTCGAGGTTCCTGGCAAAAAATGGATATATCTAAAAACTTACTTTCAAAAACCACTAAGCTGTCATATGATTCAAGAACTAAAAGATCGATACGGAAATCTATTTGAATCTGAATTGTTACAAGAGATCAATCAGGTGGGCACTTTCAAAGAAATTCCAGCAGGCTTTAAATTATTGGAAATCGGGGATTATATTCGTTCGATGCCATTGTTGGTTTCAGGAGCCATTAAGATCTTACGAGAAGATAAGGATGGTGACGAGCTGCTGCTCTATTTTTTAGAACCTGGCGACACTTGCGCTATGACCCTCACCTGCTGTTTGGGACAAACACGTAGCGAGATCAGAGCCATTGCCGAAATGGATACCAAATTGATCATGGTGCCTGTACAAAAAATGGATGAATGGATGATGAAATACAAAAGTTGGAGAAATTTTGTGATAGAAAGCTATCATCTACGCCTCAATGAGATGCTAGAGACCATCGATAACATCGCCTTTTTAAAAATGGACGATCGCTTACTTAAGTACTTAAAGGAAAAGTCTAGAGTAAATAATGAAATGGTCATTAGAAACACGCATCAAGAGATTGCGTATGACCTGCATACTTCGAGGGTGGTCATTTCTAGACTGTTAAAAAAACTAGAGAATCTCGGGAAGATCGAATTGCATCGAAATCACATCAATTTACTGGAGCTGTAACTTAGGTTACTTACCTTTAACCTTCATCATACTACTTTTGCATTAAAACTTTGCGATGCTCAAAAAAGTCTTTCCCATATTTACATGGCTTCCTGCTTATAAGAGATCTTATCTCAGTGGAGATCTTGTAGCAGGTCTTACTGTGGGTATTATGCTGGTTCCACAGGGGATGGCCTATGCGATGATCGCTGGGCTGCCACCAGTATTTGGATTGTATGCCGCATTGATTCCGCAGATCATCTATGCAATGATGGGAACCTCCCGACAGCTTGCCGTTGGACCTGTGGCTATGGATTCCTTGTTGGTTGCCGCAGGCTTAGGAGCTTTGTCCCTATCGGGAATTGAGGAATATATAGGCATGGCCATTTTCCTGGCGTTATTCATGGGTGTGATCCAATTGCTGTTAGGCCTTTTGAGAATGGGGTTTTTAGTGAATTTTCTCTCAAAACCCGTCATCAGTGGATTTACCTCGGCGGCGGCCATCATTATAGGGCTTAGTCAATTAAAACACCTCATAGGAGCCGAAATCGCTCAAAGCAACCAAATTCATTTTTTATTGAGAAATGTTCTCAATACCATTTCCGAGACGAACGGATACGCGCTCGGCATTGGATTGGTCGCTATTTTGCTGATCATTGGATTAAAACGGCTCAATAAGAAATTTCCAGCGGCTCTTCTGGTCGTTGTGCTGGGCATCTTGATCGTCTATCTGGGTGGGTGGCAAGATTTTGGCGTAAAGATCGTAGGTGCCGTACCAAAAGGTCTCCCAGAGTTTCAAATACCCTCGATCAATGGTAGTCGTATCTCAGAACTTCTTCCTATAGCGTTGACCTTGGCTCTCATCGCCTTTATGGAAGCCATTTCGGTAGCAAAGGCCGTTGAGGAAAAACATACCGATTACGAGGTGGATGCCAATCAGGAATTGGTTGCTTTGGGAACTTCCAATATCATCGGTGCATTTTTTCAATCCTACCCTACTACCGGCGGTTTCTCGAGAACAGCAGTCAACGAGCAGGCTGGAGCAAAAACTGGAGTTGCAGCAATCATTAGTGCGCTTATTGTGGGGTTGACATTGCTCTTTTTAACACCCCTGTTCCATTATCTACCAAATGCCGTGCTAGCAGCGATCATCATGGTGGCCGTCTTTGGGCTTATCGATTTAAAATACCCTATAAAACTATTCAAATATAGAAAGGACGAATTTGTGTTGCTCATTCTTACATTTCTCATTACGTTGGTCATCGGTATAAAAGAGGGGATCCTTCTTGGAGTGCTCATCTCATTGCTATTGATGGTATACAGAGCTTCAAAACCTCATATCGCCATTCTCGGTAGAATAAAAGGAACGGAATATTTCAAAAATATCGACCGCTTCAATAAGGAAGTTGAAGAAAGAGCCGATCTGCTTATTTTGCGTTTTGATGCCCAATTGTTCTTTGGAAATAAGGACTATTTTAAAAATCAGCTTTTCAAGCAAATTGAAAAGAAAGGAAAAGGTCTGAAGGGAATCATTCTTAATGCCGAGGCCATTAACTATATCGACAGTAGCGCAGCGCTACAACTACAACACATCATTAAAGAATTAAATGCGAGGGGCCTTCGTTTTATGATTGCAGGCGCTATCGGCCCGACACGCGATATCATCTTTAGTAGTGATCTCATTCAACTCCTAGGGGCTGAAAATCTTTTTGTGAAGACCTATGAGGCAGTCGCGCATTTCGACGGAAAGGTATCCAAAAGTGAGATTCAAAAGAGAATAGCACAACAAACAAAAAACCTCCTTCACGACCCGTTGACTGATATTTGTCAGTAGCGCTTTCTTAATTATCAACGAGTTTTGTAACCTAGGTTGCTGTAGATGTATTTGACCATTGATACATTTATGACACCAAAAGTTTTAAACATATAATTATGAAAGTAGAACAGATATATACCGGATGTTTGGCACACGCCGCCTACTATGTTGAAAGCAATGGCGAAGCTGCAGTTTTTGACCCTTTACGAGAAGTTGAACCTTATTTGGAACGCGCAAAAAAGGACAATGCGAAGATCAAGTATGTTTTTGAAACACACTTCCATGCCGATTTTGTGAGCGGCCATCTAGATCTTAAGAAAAAGGCTGGCGCAGAGATCGTTTTTGGGCCTTTAGCAAAACCTGCATATGAAGCAACCGTAGCTGAGGACGGACAGATCTTCAAGGTTGGGAATTATAAGGTAAAGGTGATCCATACCCCTGGACATACCATGGAAAGTACCACCTATCTCCTTATAGATGAGAAAGGAAAAGAACACGGGATCATTACAGGAGATACCTTGTTTATCGGTGACGTAGGACGCCCAGACCTCGCTCAACATGTGATCTCTGAATTGACCGAAGAAAAATTAGCAGCGCATCTCTACGATTCGTTGCGGAACAAGATCATGCCGCTGAGTGATGATATCATCGTATATCCCAATCACGGAGCAGGGTCGGCTTGCGGAAAGAAAATGAGCAAAGAGACCAGCGATACCTTGGGGCATCAAAAAAAGACCAACTACGCACTTCGTGCAGATATGACCAAGGAAGAATTTATCAAAGAGTTACTTACCGGATTGACAGCACCTCCTGGATATTTTCCTCAAAATGTACTTATGAATATCAAAGGGTACGAAAGTCTCGATACCATCATGGAAAGAGGTCAACAACCATTATCACCTGATGCCTTTGAAGCTGCTTCAAATGAGACCCATGCGCTAATGATAGACACACGTAAGGCCCAAGATTTTTCTAAAGGATTTATTCCTAACAGCATAAACATTGGTCTAGAAGGAAATTTTGCACAATGGGTAGGCGAGATGATCCCAGACGTAAAACAACATATTCTTTTGATCACTTATCCAGGAAAAGAAGAAGAAGCGATTACCAGACTTTCTAGAGTAGGCTATGACAATACGATAGGATACTTGGAAGGTGGGTTTGAAAGTTGGAAGAAGGCCAATAAAGAAATTGATAGCATCGATAGAATCACCGCCTCGGACTTGGAGCAAATCCAGAAGGGGAAAAAGCACTTGATATTTGACGTGCGCAAGAAGAGCGAATTTGATTCTGAACACGCTGTCGATGCGGTTAATGTTCCTTTAAATGAGATCAACCAACATTTAGCGCAATTTCCAAAAGAAGGATCTTTTGTGCTACACTGCGAAGGTGGATATCGAAGTATGATCGCCGCATCAATCCTAAAGCAACGTGGATGGGATAATTTTGTGGATGTGATCGAAGGTTTTAATGCCATCAAAGAAACAGATATACCGAGGTCTGAGTTCGTAGAGCCAACATCCATGCTATAAGCATTAAGGAGCCGATTGATAAAAAAAGTCTCGAGAATCCATTTCGAGACTTTTGCTTTTTAAAGCCGATATCATTACATTCTCCTACCAAATGACATTTGTGACAAATGTTACTGTAAAGACCTCTAAATAATTCTAATTTTACTGCCGAATTAAAACCTTGAAAAGATGAAAATTGAACAAATATACACAGGATGTCTCGCCCAGGGAGCCTATTATATTGAAAGTAATGGAGAAGTGGCTATCATCGATCCATTGCGTGAGGTAAAGCCGTATATGGAAAAGGCAGCGGGGGAAAATGCCAAGATCAAGTACGTCTTTGAAACACACTTTCATGCCGACTTTGTAAGTGGGCACCTCACACTTTCTAAGGAAACAGGGGCGCCGATCGTCTTTGGTCCGAATGCCAATCCTTCATTCGATGCTATAATCGCCAAAGATGGCCAAGAGTTTAAGTTAGGTGACATCACCATAGTTGCACTGCACACACCAGGACATACCATGGAAAGCACTACCTATCTCTTACGAGACGAAAAAGGTAAGGACCATGCTATTTTTACCGGTGACACATTGTTCTTAGGAGATGTAGGCCGCCCTGATTTGGCACAGAAAGCAGCAGATATGACCCAAGAACAATTGGCAGCGACATTGTACGACAGTTTGCGTACCAAGATCATGCCGCTTGCCGATGATGTCATCGTATATCCAGCTCACGGCGCGGGTTCGGCCTGTGGAAAGAACATGATGAAAGAAACCGTCGATACCTTAGGTAATCAAAAGAAAATGAATTATGCCCTGAGGGCAGATATGACTCAGAAAGAATTTGTGAAAGAGGTGACGGAAGGTCTACTTCCACCACCTCAATACTTCCCTCTAAATGTAAAAATGAACAAGGAAGGTTACGAAGATATCGATACGATCTTGGAGCGTGGCACACAACCGCTTTCACCGGAGGCCTTTGAGGCGGCCGCGAATGAAACTGGTGCAGTGGTGCTGGATGTTCGCCATCAAGATGATTTTGTAAAAGGACATGTACCAAGATCGATATTTATTGGATTATCGGGAGATTTTGCACCTTGGGTTGGAGCATTGATCGCCGATGTACAACAACCAATTCTTCTGATCGCTCCAGAAGGCAAAGAAGAAGAGGCCGTTACCAGACTATCGAGAGTAGGGTTTGACAATACCCTTGGGTATCTCAAAGGTGGTTTTGACGCATGGAAAAAAGCAGGGAAGGACTATGACACTGTAACTTCCGTATCGGCTAATGCTTTTAAGAAAGCACTATCAGAAGGAAAAGTTCCAGTCTTTGATGTACGCAAAGAAAGTGAGTTTGTCTCAGAACATGTTGATAAAGCGGCAAATACTCCTCTTAGTTTCATCAACGACCATTTGGCCGAATTTCCAAGCGATGATACCTTCTATGTGCATTGCGCAGGAGGCTATCGTTCCATGATCGCTGCTTCAATCTTAAAAAGCAGAGGTATTCACAATCTCATCGATGTAGCAGGAGGCTTTAAAGCGATCAAAGAGGCAGGGGCCCCAGTAACGGACTATGTTTGTCCTTCCACTTTGAAATAAGCATCGACAGAAAATAAAAATTCGTTTTGATCTTAAAAGGAGTAGCTAAAAAGCTGCTCCTTTTTTGTGATTACATTAACTCACTATGTAACAAGGGTTACTGTCTTCGGTCGTGATTATAGGTAACTTTGGACAACCTTTAAAAACCTATAACCATGGAAACCATTGATAAGAGTTTTAACACCATGCCTAGAATTGGTGATACCGCGCCCGATTTTGAAGCCAATACCACTATGGGCAACATCAAATTCTCGGAGATCGCAAGTGATAAGTGGGTGCTATTATTTTCGCATCCCGCCGATTTTACACCAGTTTGTACTACAGAAATGAGCGGATTTGCAACTCGCAAATCCGAATTCGATGCTCTGAACACCCAACTCATCGGTTTAAGCATCGATAGTGTTCATGCACATCTCGGTTGGGTGAACAATGTTCGAGAAAAAACGGGAGTATATTTCGACTTCCCCATTATTGCAGACATCGATATGAAAGTTGCCAAACTGTATGGAATGCTTCAGCCTAACGAAAGTGAAACAGCAGCGGTACGTGCGGTCTTCTTTATCGATCCAGAAAGAAAAATAAGATTGATCATGTACTATCCGTTAAATGTAGGTAGGAATATGAACGAGATCCTAAGGGCTTTAGAAGGCCTACAGATCTCTGATAAATATAAAGTGGCCCTTCCACTCGATTGGAAAAAGGGAGATAAAGTCATCATACCTCCGCCCAAAACCTTAAAAGAAATGAATGCAAGGATCGAAGATGATTCGATTGAGAAGGTTGATTTTTACTTGGCAAAAAAAGAATTGGTTGGCTAATCCCCAACCGAGGTTGATTGTTTTTTTAGAAAGTGGCTGGTGGTTGCACATCTTAGCCACTTTCTTCTTAAAAATAACGCTTAATTAACATACACGATGAAAACACTGGGAATGATTGGCGGCACCTCTTGGCACTCGACCATAGTCTATTACCGATTGATCAATGAACTGGTCGGCAAGGAAATAGGGACGCAGGGGAACCCTCCGTTAATACTACATAGCATCAATATCGAGTTGATGCGCTCGCAAAATTGGGAAAAGATCAATAAAACGTATTTAGAGGTCGCCAACAAAATTGAGCAAGCTGGTGCAGAGGCGCTCATTATTTGTGCCAATACCCCGCATAAGGTCTATGATTTCGTGCAACCCAAAATTGATATTCCCATTCTTCATATTGCGGATGCCACGGGCATAGAAGCTTCTAAGAGAGGGGTTTCAAGATTGGGACTATTGGGAAACAAACCCACAATGACCAAAGGGTTTATACAAACACATCTTTCATTGAACTATTCAATCGATACCATAATTCCCGATGAAGAACACTTGGATGTGGCGCATCATTATGTGTCCAAAGAACTCACGCAAGGTAAATTCACTTCAGAAGCTAAAGACTTCTTTATTAAACAAATCCAGTTGCTAAAACGCAAAGGAGCTGAAGGAATCGTTTTGGGGTGCACAGAGTTGCCAATCCTTATCTCCAAGAACGACTTTGATATTCCCATGTTTGCCACTACGGACCTTCACGCTAAAATGGCGGTAGAATTTATCTTAGGTCATCTTCATGACCATCAGCTATAGAAAATATATTTCTATCTACACCAAGCACAAAAACCACATTGAATACATTAGTATGTTATAGCAGCTTCTGTGCTTAGATTTAAAACTTAACTTCAATTTAGGCAAAGAGCATCATTATTTATCTCCTTCTTTTGCAAAATTATAAGTTATTCCTACCATTATCATCGATGTGGTCATGTCATAGGACACACTACTTCCTGGAATGGCCCCATAAGGTGGTGAATTCTGTATAAACGCTGGGTTAAGTACGGGGCCAGTGGTACTGCCATTGCTCATCCCATAGTGAAAAACACCATCTAGAGAAAATCTATCATTTACTTCGTAGCTTACGCCCAATTGAAATGCATTTTCGATAATTGCAGTAGCCGGAATATTGAAGAACGTGACCTCCTCATCTATAGGATTCGTACTGTAAGTATACCCCAAACGCAAAGGCAGCTTGTCTATTCCTTTAAATTGAAGGCCTGCGGAAAGAATTGAAATATTCTTCCAACCAAAACCTGCCACCGAAGCAGTTTGTGTCCATCCTGTTGTTGAAAATCCATTAGCATTTTCATAGAATACGGTACGATAATCTATTGCTAGATCAAAGTTTCCTTTTGAATATCCCATTCCTAAAGATAAAATTGCAGGATATTCTATATTGAAATCATTTGTCGAAGTTGAATTATCCAAATACGTATTTTCCAATTCAAAATCACTGAAAGATTGTTTTGTCTTATACGAAACACCTGCCTTTATGCCAGATCCTGAATCAAAGAAGGCCCCAAATTGTGTTCCAAAACCTAGAGCTGAAGCCTTATCTGTAGTGGGGTATCCCGATTGATTGGGATTCGCTGTGGGATTTGGTATTAACTCTAAGCTGGCATAATTGAAAGTTGGTGCCACACCTATCGAAAACTTGTCGGATACCTTATATGCCCATGTAAATCCCACCTGTAATAGCGCATAATCTGATTCAATTCTACCAAACCCACCCATGCTTTGTGGCGCGTTGATCGGATTGCTCATGTTCTCGGGAAACGTTACACCAAAACCACTGATACCAAATGCAGAAGCACCAAAGGTATGATTGCTTTCTTCCTTCCCCCATACCAAAGAAAGTGCCGGAAGAATAGAAACCCCGCGGTCATCCTTGGTAGTACCACTAAAGAAATTCCCTGTCGGTTGTCCTGTGTTATCGAATTCTGGCACTGTAGCACTCAATTCTGGAGAAGAAAAGAAGAATCCCGCATCTAGCTTCAAGATGGTTCCATCGAAAGATGATATTGTTGCAGGGTTCCATTGCAAGGCTCCAGAAATATCTAAGGGCTGAGCCGTTGCAGCACCTCCCATGGACATATTGACTGAACCTACACCTTGCATGATGTGACCCGCCTGTGCAAAGGTCATCGCGGTAGCAAGTAAAAAAGTGCACTTAACTAAAGCTTTTCTCATAACTGTAAATTTAGATTAACAATGATCGATTCTAATGGCAAAATGGTTGTAAAACCAAGGATATTTACCACTAGATCATAGCTCAAAAGCTACTCTAAATTACTAGCCAAATCGGTCTTAACATATGACCTTTATCATCAAAAATGCTAGAAATATCGCGCTTTTTTGTCCATTTTAATTCTTTTAAAAACAGGGGGAGATGACCTTATGTATTTTAAAGATATGAAGACAAATTATCCCAAGGATATCAATTATTTGACCCGTTTATCATGAAGAAGAATATCTAATTATCTTTTATCATTCTTAAAACCATAAATAAGCTGTCTCAAAAATCCTTTGGGCATTTTCTCGTCACCAGGATAGCCTATCGTTATCGTGCCGCTATCTTCGGGAATATAGTTGGTCTTAAAAATATAATCCCAAATGCTAAGACTAATACCAAAATTTACGCCGTAGCTCCCTTTTGGAAGCACATACGAGTGATGATACAAATGCATCACAGGATTGTTGAAGATATACTTTAGTGGACCCCAAGTGATCTTGATATTGGCATGATTCAAATGCCCGATAGCAACCGCCGCAAAGTGAACAATATAAGCCTGTTCGGGTTCAAACCCTCCCAAGATCAATACCCCAAATGTCTTTAATGGTTTATAGAAGATATTCTCCATCCAGTGGTAGCGCAGATGTGCCGCAAAGCCCATTTCCTTCACAGAATGGTGTACTTTGTGAAATCGCCATAGAAAGCGATACTTGTGCAGAAGTACATGCGTAAACCATTGTACAAAATCCAATAGGATGAAAAAGACGACCAATTGCGCCCACATAGGCCATGCCGCAATATCAACAATGGCGAATGATTTCGCGGTGAGCCCAAACTCACCAAACAGGAGCCCCAATATTTTATACACCCCACTGATAACGATGGCAAAGATGAAGAAGTTGAAGAACATATAAAATGCATCTAACCAAAAATCCCTTCTAAAAATAGATTGCTCCTTACGCCACGGGAATAGGATCTCTAACCCCCAAACAAAAAGCGAGATTGCCACAAGGCCCCAAAAATAGTTGGTATACCATGGCACTTCAAAAATGATCGACTTCCAGGTCCATTGTACGGTTCCCATAAAAGCGTTTACAAATGCGTCAATATATTTTTCCATAGTCATTCATTAATCGTAGTTATGCTATCCTGCTCAAAAGGCAGGTTCTCAAAATAGCTCCATTCTGTCCAAGAGCCGTCATAGTTCTTTACATTTTCATAGCCCAACAACTGTGTGAGCACAAAAGTAGTGTGAGCAGATCGAACCCCAGAGTGACAATAGGTGATGATCGGGTGCGATTTGGGAACGCCTAATGTCCCATATCGTTTCTGTAAGGCATTGAATGTCTTAAACTTCTTGGTGCCGTGATAATCAATGGCATCTGCCCAATCGATCAATACGCTATTGGGTATTCTCCCCCCTCTTACAGCACCCTTTTTCCTGCGCTTTCCACTAAACTCATCTCTATTTCTAGTATCTAGCAAAACGGTCTCAGGGTTTGCGCTGACTTGATCTATAAGCTGTTCTTTATTGATATAATACCTTAATGAAGGGTTATCATTCAACTTGAAATCGGAACTTACCGCCGCATTCACTTCTACACTTAGGGACCCGCCTTGATATCTCCATGTGGATAAACCACCATTTAGGAGCCTTACTGCGTCAAAATCATAATTCTGCAATACCCACCACAAACGAGCGGCATCACTTGCCCCTTTATCGTCATAGATCACCAAGGTATCGTCATTTCTAATTCCTAACTTGCTGAACAATCGCTCGATGGTCTCCTTCGTTGCCATCATTCCTTTGTAAGGATAGGAATCGTCCTCGATATCGGACCGATATACATGGATCGCTCCCTCGATGTGCCCTTTATCATATGCTTCCCTTTTTCTAAAATCAATGATTTTGATACGATCAGAATCTAAGATCCTTTGAAGCTCCTCTGCCTCTATGAGATGAAAATCATTAACATAGTTCCCTGGCCTGTTGTTCAAAACAACTGCCGGAATATCCTTCGCTTCTTGCTTTATCGTATCGTTTTTACAGGAAAACAATAAGAGAGGGATCAGTATGTAACTATTGTTCCAGGTCATACCATGCTATGTTTATTAAGCGCTCTCTTCTTCCCTTCTCCCTTGGTGGATAATTCGTTACGAGATAATTGATGATCACCTCTTCGTTACTTCCTAAATCCCAAAGATTCTGTGTTTCTTGCATCCAATCGATGGTGGCAGCCCACCGCTCTTTATTCATTCTATTCTGAGTGACCAATTTTGCCGAATGACAATTGGTACAATTATAAACCACGACCATCAAGCCCTCGGCATCTTTCAAACCAGTACGAACATGAATGCCATTTTCAATACGATCCTCATCTTCTTCTGGAATGACGACAAAAGTCGGGTCGGAAGAAGTTTTTTTGAATATCGAAAGATCTGGGTCCATCATAAGGTATAAGACTCCCCCCGAAATAAGCCCGAATACCGTGAATAAAAGGACAAAAAGACGACGAATTTGTCGAACACTCTTTCTGAATTCTTCGTGCTTATCCATGGTCAGACGACTTTAACTGCAATTCTGTGACATGCATTGTTCAAATATCCCTTGGGATTCCAACCGGGTAATAGCATCGGCTGACTGCTACCTTGACTATCTGTGGCACGTGCCCAAACTTCATAATATCCTTTCCTTGGGAAATCTACCGTTGCTGAAAAATGCTGCCATGCCAAACGGTTCACTGGTTTCTCAATGGAACATTCATTCCAAGTGGCCCCGAAGTCTATGGAATATTCCATTTTTGCCACTTCCAATTCTCCAGCCCAAGCATGTCCGCGAATATTAAGCCTTTTTCCTTTTTTGATGGTGGCTCCCGATTTTGGATAGGTGATCAACGATTTTACTGGCATCGATTCTATGATGCACATCTCTTCATCTTTGACCTTTTCTCCTGGTGCTACGGGGTTGCAGGGTACGCGATAGGCCGTACCGGTCATTTTGGGCCCATCATGCACTTTGTCGCGTATGCTAATTCTGGTAATCCATTTTCCTGAGACAGAGGCTGGCCAACCACCAGCGACAAGCCGTAATGGGTACCCATGTGCTAACGGAATGTCCTCTCCATTCATTTTGAAGGCCAATAAGGTCTCATCCTGTAAGGCTTTGGAGATCGGCGCACCGCGCGATATCGGCTCTTTGTTAGGGTCCCGACTTAAATGCACATCTGCGGCATGATATCCAATATAAACGGCATCGCTCTTAATACCTGCATCCTCCAATACATCCCGTAAACGCACCCCTGTCCACTTGGCACATGATACTGCTCCCACCGTCCATTGATTCCCTTTTGCCGGTGGATCAAATTCACTACGGCCATTACCACCGCATTCGAGCGTAAGTTGGTACGTATATTGTTTGAAGTTGGATTTCAATTCAGCAAGTGTATAGGTTTTTTTCTGTTTAACGGACTCGCCATCTATTGTCAATGTCCACTTGGTGACATCAATATTTTCAGGGATAAGACCGTTATTCCTTATAAACATGTATTTGTTGGGGGTGATCTTATCATCCAATAAGTGCGCCTTGGCCTCTATATTCCATGGTTTATCGTTTAGTACGACCATTTCCTTGTCTTTACCAAACAACTTATAGGGGTCGGGATCTTGTAAGACCAAAGGACGATAGCCCTTTGGCATCGTCGCTCCAAAAACGATATCAGTACCAATGGCCATTGCCATTGATCCTAGAACCGCTTTCTTAACAAAACTTCGTCTCTTCATTGCTGCATATGTATAACCTACAGTTTATAAAGTTAGCCGTTTTCGCCTGCAATTTTTGTAACATAGGTTACAATATGATATTCCGTGTGAGATTGTATGATATACCACTTCCAAAAAAACTATGGTGCCAATGATAAGGAACGCTTTTCTAAATTGCATTTCTATATCTTTATAAAAAAGTATTTCGTGATCGTTCAAGCATTAGAAGAGTATTTCCCTCAGTTATCTAAATCGCCCGCCCTGAAAAAAGAACTGGCCGCTGCTTGCCAGCTCATAAAGCTAGAAAAAGGAACCACCATTCTTAGAACAGGAGCCTACATCAAACTCATCCCATTGGTGATATCCGGACTTATCAAAGTCTATAAAGAGGAAGAAAACGGCAATGAGTTGCTTTTATACTACATAAAACCTGGGGAAAGTTGCGTGATGTCTGTAACGACACTAATGAGAAGAGAGACCAGCAGTATAAAAGCCATTGTTGAACAGGATGCCGAAGTGGTGGTCCTTCCATCTAACAAAGCATTGGAAATTGCTAAAACCCAGTCACAATGGAATGAATTTATCTATGACCTTTTCAATTTAAAATTTGAGGAATTGCTTACGACCATCGAGACGCTTACCTTTTCGAATAAAGATAAACGTCTGCTTGACTATTTAAAGAAAGAAGCGAAATTGAAAGGAAATACCATCTTACAGACTACCCATCAGCAAATCGCCTATGAACTTGGTTCTTCTCGCGAAGTAATATCACGACTTCTAAAAAAACTAGAAAACGAAGGTATTGTGTCCTTAAAACAAGGGGCCATCAAAATTTTAAAGACCGAAGAATAACACACTTTAGGCACACTTTCATTACCGTTAGAGAAAACAAGCTACGTGGCGAGAATGATGTTGCTATAGGAAGCCCTTCCTTCGTGAACATTCATTCAATAATCAGAATAATTTTTGAAGATGACATGTGACAAATGTCACAGGTTTTTAAACAAAGACCTGTTACATTTGAGTAGTTTAAATTCAAAAAAATGCATCCCAAACACTTGACAAAAAATATTGACCGTTGAAAAGAGATAGCATAAAAAAACTGATCATTGTCTGTGTCATTTGTATTTGCCTGGTAACAGGGGTGGTTTTGTTAATAGAAACATTTAGTTATTAAATTAAATTAATTGAGATGAAAAAAAACATGGGCGGCATGGACCGCATTATTCGATTCTTGGTAGCCGCAGTCGTGATTGCTCTCTACTATTTTGAAGTTATTGGAGGCACCTTGGGCTATGTACTACTAGGGTTAAGCGCTGTATTTTTATTCACAAGTTTCGTGAGTTTTTGTCCACTATATACACTGGTAGGTTTGAATACCTGTAAAGTGAAGCAATAATAGCCCTCATCGAAGATGACGTTGACCCTAGGCATTGAAAGTAATGATCCATTGCTTTGATCGTAACAAAAGTTACTGTAAGTTTCTCGGTTGAAGATTACCTTTAAGGAATACAAAACCTGATCTAAAAATGAAAACAAATCATCAAATACTTATCATTGGAGGAGGTACTGGAGGTATTATGACAGCCGCTCAACTACTTAAAAAGGACCAGAGCCTTGATATTGCTATCATCGAACCTGCCGACACCCATTACTACCAACCTGCATGGACCTTAGTAGGCGCAGGCACCTATAATTATAAAAAGACGGCCAGGCCTATGGCATCCGTTATACCAAATGGTGTTAAATGGATAAAGGATCATGCTACTGGATTTGACCCAGAAAAGAATTCAGTAGCCACCAAAGCAAGTGGTGACGTCACCTACGACTATTTGGTGGTCTCACCAGGACTCGTCATGGACCCATCCTTGATAGAAGGGCTTCCTGAAGCTCTGGACAAAGGAGTCGTTTGCAGCAATTACACCGATCCAGAACATACTTGGAAGGTGATGCAAAATTTTAAAGGTGGTAATGCTGTGTTTACACAACCGACCACTCCCATAAAATGTGGTGGCGCTCCACAGAAGACCGCCTATTTGGCTGCCGATTATTTTAGGAAACATGGTCTAAAGGACAAGACCAATGTGGTCTTCGCTACTCCTGGCTCAGTCATATTTGGAGTAAAGCCCATCAGAGAGACCTTAGAAAAGGTCATCAAACGTTACGATATGCATTTCAAACCTTTCTATGCTCCGTTTAAAATTGATGCAGACAAACAGATCATCTATTTTAAATATACAGCGCCTGCGGAAAAGCGCGCTACCATAGAATCAGACAATGTTTTAGGTGAAAAACTTACTGCAGACGATGTTATTGAAATGCCTTTTGATATGCTTCATTTAGCACCGCCACAAACGGCACCAAAGTTTGTTAAAGAATCCTCTTTGGTCAATGAGGCCGGCTGGCTGGACGTGGACCATCATTCCATGCAACACAACAAATACAAGAATATCTTTGGTATTGGGGATGTTGCTGCCTTACCAACAGCAAAAACCGGAGCTGCTATCAGAAAACAGGTTCCCGTAGTCGTAGAAAACATTCTCTTGCTTAAACAACACAAAGAAGCCAGCAATCGTTCGTATAATGGCTATTCTTCTTGCCCGTTGGTCACTGCCTATGGCAAAATGGTACTAGGTGAGTTCGATTACGATAGCAACTTTACGCCAGACCCAAAACTGAAACAAATGTTGATCTTCGACAGCTCTAAAGAGCATTGGAGATTGTGGATGTTGAAGAAATACATGTTGCCCTATCTATACTGGAATAAGATGCTGAAAGGGAAAAATGTTTGACCTAGATGATTTGTTGAACGAAAGGTGTAATCTCTAAAGATTCACCTTTCCTTTTTTGGAAATGATATGAAGCCGTTACTGAAAGACTATCTATATGTGATCGCCCAAGGCGGATTGCTGGTCTTGTATCTTGCAGATTGGCCACTTTTCGAAATGCCTACGTCTCCAATAATTTTTTGGGTGGCACTTGCGATGATCTGGGTCGGAATACTCATCGGAATTATGGCCATGGCACAATTGAACAAAAACCTTTCACCATTTCCTACCCCAAAATCGGATGCACAGCTCGTACAAACAGGACTTTACAAGTATATAAGGCACCCTATCTACACTGGAATATTGCTGGCAGCGCTCAGCTATGCCTTTTTTATTGGATCTTCATTTAAATTGTTGATCTTTTTATTGTTGTTGACCCTCTTTTATTTTAAATCGAAGTACGAAGAGAAAAAGTTGAAGCTGAAGTTTCCAGATTACGAAGGCTATATGAAAACAACTGGACGTTTTTTACCAAAGATCAGCGCCAAATAAGACTTACGCATTAATTCGTAAAGAAGCATTGACAAATGAACGACTTTGACAGGAAGCAACATTGGGAACATATCTATTCAACAAAAAGTCTCCACGAGGTTAGTTGGTATCAGCCAACACCCGAAATCACTCTCAACTTCTTTCAACAATTAGATATCCCACTAAAGTCCAACATTATCGATGTGGGTGGCGGCGATAGTTCTTTGGTAGATCATTTACTTGACATAGGCTATAGGAACCTTACTGTTCTTGACATCTCCGAAGTCGCAATTGAAAAGGCAAAACAACGCCTAGGCGAACGAGCTGATCTAGTGAATTGGCTTGTAACAGATATTGCTGATTTTATGCCCGAAGACACCTATGAAGTATGGCATGATCGTGCCGCCTTTCATTTTCTGACGGAGGAAAAAGAAATCGAGAAGTACATCGAAACCGCTTATCGTAGTTTGAGTCCTGATGGTATCTTAATAATGGGCACCTTTTCCGAAGATGGCCCTACCAAATGCAGTGGCATTGAGATCAAACAGTATTCTGAAGCCTCATTGACCGACCGCATGAAAAGATTCTTCGAAAAAATACATTGCCTCAAGGTAGATCACAAGACACCTTCTGGCAGCATTCAGAGCTTTCTATTTTGCGCATTTAGAAGAGCAACGGTAAAAGCTCATTGAATTACTCCTTTAGAATTTTCTTTTTTATGCCCATCTGTAACCAAAGTGGCTGTGTAGCGGTAATTTATTTCAGAACTTTATAGAAGTATCCTAAAAAGACGCATGATGAAAACTACACTGAAAATAAGCTTGCTGCTATTGGTGGTGAATAATATGCTGATTCTTGGTCAAGACCAAAAATTAGAAACTGAGACCGCTAAAAACCTAAAGTATCTGTTAGAAGAGGAAAAGTTAGCTCGTGATGTCTATACCTATTTAGACGAAAAGTGGGAGCTACGAGTATTTCATAACATTAAGCAAAGTGAGCAACGGCATATGGATGTTTTACGCAACCTACTGGACGCAAATCGAATTGAATTCGAGATAAGTGACAGTAAAGGCACTTTTACTAATAAAGAACTCCAATCACTATACGACGAATTCATCAGCAAAGGTTCTATATCTCGTCAAGAGGCCTTCAAAGTTGGCATTTTGATAGAGGAAAAGGACATTCAAGATTTGAAGGCAGCTTTAAGCCAAACAAATAATGGATATGCACAAATGGTGTTCTCCAACTTAATAAGGGCCTCAAACAATCATTTGAGAGCTTTTAAGAGACAGCTGTCCCGCTAAGTACCATGGCTCAACTCAAAGCTGTGAATGCACGGAGACCAATAATAAACCAAATGCTTAAAAAGCATCTTAAATACCAATGACCATGAAAAGAGTAATGTTAATTTCAGCGTTTCTGGTTCTCGGAACCTTGGCGCTATCGGCACAGGATCAAGACCAAGTAAGGTCACAGGAACGAGACCAGACACGATTGATGATGGTAGATGGAGATCTTCTTCAACTTAGAGATAGAGAACAACTTCGAATCCAAAATCGATTGGAGCTCAACGATGGCACGCAAGTCTATAACAATGGTAGCTATCAAACACCCAATCAAAAACGTCTACGACTTAAAGACGGTGAATGTTTGGATATGGACGGCATTAAGTATCGCAACGAATATCAGTATCGTTACAAGGTGCAACAAGAGAACAAAGGGCTAAATCAATCACAGATACGAGAACGCAATCGGAATAGGTATCATGTGATGATGGTCGATGGCGAAGCCTTTCAAATTCGAAATCAGATGCAGCAACGCCTGCAACAACCTATGAGTCTCAACGACGGGACGGTAGTGAACCCCGATGGTTCCTACCAGACCAGAGAACGACAGCAGGTAAGATTGAAGGATGGGCAATGTTTGAATATGGATGGGAAACTATTTCAAAACCAGCATCAATATCGAAAAGAGTATGTTAAAAAGCATATGAAAGCCAATAAGAAAAAGATGAATAAAAAGGTAAAGAAGAAAGTATCCAACAAGAAGGGTAAGGTTGGTAGCTGATCATTTAAATTATTTGGCCTTGCTATTAAAGCAAGGCCTTTAATTTTTAAAACATAGAACGATGAAGAATACAAGCGCCATCCTATTTGGGTTGCTTTGCCTGCTGTCTAAGATACTTATAGCACAACAGCCCACACATGCGCAAGCGACCAAACAAGAGTCAGCCTCCTATTTTTTAGCAGATGTAACCTACATTAGCGATGCGGTATTTATGGGTCGTCGCGACTCTATTGCCGCTCCTTACATAATACCCTCCATAGGGTATTATGATCGCTCAGGGATCTATGCGGATGCCTCTCTTTCATATCTCGTAGGTACTGAAGAAAAAAGAGTCGACCTTATGTTGCTAACTGTCGGCTATCGCTATAATGCTAAAAAACTGAATGGAGATATGTCTGCTACGGCCTATTTTTATAATGATGAAAGTTATAATGTACAATCTGAAGTGAATGCGGATCTAACGGCAAGCTTGGGATATGATTTTGATATTCTTCAAGCAAAACTATCGGCCATCACTTACTTCACTCAAGAAAGCAAAAACGACTTTTTCTTATCGCTCTCACTCGAAAAACAGATCGAAGCCTTTAAAAACAATCTTCACATCATCCCAACAATAGATCTTAACGCAGGATCTCAAAATTTCTATGAAGAATATTATCGAAACAATCGATTGGGCAATCGAAAGGGACAAGGTTCTGGAGGTACTGACCTGTCCACTATAGCGATTGCACAGTCCACCGACTTTTCTATATTGAGTCTTGACCTGAGCTTGCCCATCTATTATTATCACGATCAATATATTTTTTCGTTAAATCCGGTCGTTTCGCTTCCACAAAATCCCGCCATCATTACAGCAGAGGATGTCATTTTCGAAGAGGATTTAGAGAACGCCTTCTTTATTTCGCTGGGTATCAGTTATTGGTTTGAAACTTCAAAAAAGTCAAATGCTCATTAACTATTGGAAGAACTTAAATAACTTACAAGCCATTGTAACCAAGGTTACTTAGCGCTTGTGGCAGAAATCGTTAATTTGCATCTAAAACATAAAATACCATGAAAATACTATACGAACCCTGGCCTTGGTACATTGCCGGCCCCATGATCGCCTTGGTCATGTTTCTATTGCTAATGGTTGGAAAAAACTTTGGGATGTCCTCAAATCTCCGGACCATGTGTACCATTTGTGGTGCAGGGCGGAACGTGGATTTCTTCAAATTCAACTGGAAGGCACAACGCTGGAATCTTGTTGTGGTACTCGGCGCCATCATCGGTGGTTTTATTGCCTCTCAATTTTTGTCAACGGATACCGCA
This sequence comes from Sungkyunkwania multivorans, assembly GCF_042675645.1. Classification (NCBI taxonomy): domain Bacteria; kingdom Pseudomonadati; phylum Bacteroidota; class Flavobacteriia; order Flavobacteriales; family Flavobacteriaceae; genus Sungkyunkwania; species Sungkyunkwania multivorans. Next base: position 102,239 of record NZ_JBHTJH010000017.1, read on the forward strand.
GTGGCTATCAACCCAGATGTGGTGGCCAACCTCAACGAATTGGGCTTTGAAAGTGCAGGGAAAGCCTATTTGCCCACAAAACTTTTTGACAATAGTGCCTTTACGGACATGAAGAGTCTAGCCATCTTAGCGATTGGCGGGCTATTGGTTGGTTTTGGTGCGCGATACGCAGGTGGTTGCACCTCTGGGCATGCCATCTCAGGATTGAGCAATTTGCAGTTACCTTCGTTGATCGCTGTGATCGGTTTCTTTGCCGGAGGCCTTTTTATGATTCATGTTTTATTTCCTTTAATCTTTTAGACCATGCGATTTTTATCATACTTACTCATTGGAATCCTATTCGGAATCACCATGTTCAAATCGGAGGCAGCCTCTTGGTTCCGCATCTACGAGATGTTTCAGTTCAAGGCCTTTCACATGTATGGCATCATCGGGTCGGCACTGGTCATTGGCGTGATCATGGTGCAACTTATCAAAAGAGGAAAGGTCAAATCTATCCATGGCGAGTTGATCACCTTTGCCCCCAAAGACAAAAGTTTCTATCGCTATATGCTAGGCGGTACCATCTTTGGTCTTGGTTGGGCCTTGGCAGGCGCCTGTCCCGGACCGATGTTCACCTTGGTAGGTGCTGGCTTCTGGCCTATCTTGATCGTGATCCTTTTTGCTGTACTTGGAACCTATTTATATGGGGCTTTGAGGGGTAAGTTGCCACATTAGAGAGTGCAAGTATTGCCACCAAACTTCTTTTAGGATCAATTTTGAAACTTTACTCGAAACGAATAAGAATAAATGGTGATGGATCTTGTAATTTAACGAACTAACCCTTAAGGTCTATAATTAAAATATGCAGGTTTTTCAACCTGCATTTCTTTTATAAATTGATTTCCCATTTGTTGCTACTACGGCAATAGAAAGTATCCATTTCGGGTATAACCTAAATAATCTAATCAAAGTGCTAGATGATCTCTTGGTAGACATGTGGTTGTCATTACTATATCTCCAATAGTAGGAATGATATCATTATCAGATACTGCAATAAGATTATTATGATCGAGAGATCCAGCAACAATATGCTGCATAGTGTCAAAATTAGCAAGAGCAAAATTCTATAATTGAACTATCTTTGTTTATTTTACTTTTGCCTTAACCCTTGTTTTAAATATCTAAGAAAGTTAATTTGACATCTTCTTATTAGTAGCAGTATCTATAATTGTATCTGAAGTTCCCCCGTAAATAACTTTTGGGTTATTTAATTTAGCAATGGTAAAAGTGTTTAGCTTACTTATTCCCTGCTCTGCGTTCTTGACATTTCTTTTTTTCATAATATTGGCTATTGGTTTTAAGATGATATATTTATTTTGATATATTTTTACTTGTAGTGTCCCAAATTGTATCACCAGCCCAACCTCCAAAGATGGTATTGGGATTATTTAATTTAGTAATGGTAAAAGTTTTAAGTTCGCTTATTCCTTTTTTAGTCTTGCTTAGGTTTCTCTTTTTCATCTTCTATTAATATTTATGAAAGCGTTAGTAATAAAATGATTTTGATGTAATAAAAGTAAGACAAATAATCGATGAAACTCAACCTTACACGCAGCTACGTAGGGTAATTCATGAATTAGACCCCTCCTCCTTTTTCCTCTTATCGATAAATTCCAAAGGTCTCATCCCAATACGTTCTCTGAAAGCCCTCTTATAGGTGCTTTCATTATTATACCCTACTGCTTCAGCCATAGCTTGCATGGTATATTTCCTATAATTCTTATCTTCTATAATTTTTTTTACTGACAATGCGATCCTTTTATCATTGATGTAGGTTGTTAGACTACTCCCAATATATTCCCTTAAATAATCGGTAATATAATGATCATTGATTCCTGTGTCCTTCCGAATGAAATCCTTATTAAAGGTACTTTTGGCATAGGTACGCTTTTCTTCATAGCTTTCAAAAGCGGCCTTTATCTTTTCTACATCTTTCTCAGGTATCTTACTAGATCGAACCTGCTTTGGTGGGTCGTTATTTTTTTCTTTTGTAAATTCTGCTATAATCTGTTCGTATTTTTCATTTTTCTTAAATTCATTTCTCCGATGTCTAAAAAATGTAAATGCAAGTAATACCATAAAAACAGATAAAATCACAATAGCAATACTCCATTTTTTCTCGTTTGATTTATAGATGTTGATCAGTTTCTCTTTCCTTTCCAATAATTTTGGAACATCATATTCTTTAATGATATTGGATTGTAGGTAAGAACTATAATCTTTAGTTAAACTATCTATTTTTAAAAGGTTCTTTACATAATAAAGTTCTTTTTCGTATTGCTTTTTCTTCCTGTAGTATGCTATTAGCGATGTATAAGCACCTCTCAGCTCTGGATTGATATAATGTTGTTCATGGTAAATTGTATCCACTCTCTTAAAATGGTTAACCGCTATGGCGGTGTCACCCAACTTAAGTTTAGATTCACCTAAAAAATATTCACAAAAAGCTTGGTTAGAAAGGTCTTTGATCCGTTTCATTCCACTATTTGCCTCTTCAAATATTTTAATTGCATTACCATAATTAGCCTTGTAATATTCGAGCATTCCAGAACCCATATGAAGGTGATTGGAAATAAAATGGTCCGTCCCTTTTAGATATTCTTTGGCAGTATCTATATGATATTTTGCAGAATCCAATTCTCGTTTCTTTATATAAACTTGCGAAAGAGAAAATGCTGTTAAACCATAAGAACTCCATTTTTTTTGTTTTTTATAATATGCCAAAGAAGTATACATCTCTCTTAAAGCGCCATCATTGTCCCCGGTTCTGTGTTTAAGAATTCCCATAGCCTGCTTTATCCAATATTTCACCTCCAAGCTATCCTTATCACTTATTATCTTATCGGCAATGATCAGATCATTTAGTGCTTTCTTGAAATGACGTTCTTTATACGACTCTTTTCCTCTAATATAATAAGCATAAGCTGTAAAAAAGCCATGATCTTTGGCTTTAGAAAGAGCAATAATGCTATCAGAATATAAAATGCTTGTTTCTTTAGTTCCTACTTTCTGAACCTTAGAATCAATGTCGACAATAAAATAATAGCCTTTTACCAACAATCCATCCTTTCCCGTGTTCCTGGCTTTATTTATATATGCTAAGGCATAGACATTAGCCAGCTCAATTTCATTTTTTTCTTTATTGGCATTGATCTTCTGCTCTAATTGTTCAAATGAATATTGACCAAGACTATCTAATTGAATTATACCATATCCCCATGAAGTATTGAGGGCGATCAGCACTAAAAACAAAAATATTCTTTTCATAGAATCTAAATCTTTGGCTTTCTAGGCTGGGAAGGTGAAATTATGAATCTTATTTTAAAAATCAAGGTTTTTCTGTTTTATGACCTAATAATTAGAGAAAAGGATAGCCTATTTCCAATTACTGAACTTGTCGATATCCTTTACTTCTACTATCATCTTTTCTTTGAAAATGCCCACTGCACAATTCATGAATTGCACCATTACTATTCATGAATTGAAACAATGAACACTTTTACAAGCGTACTTGCATGTATATGTTTGTACTGTTCAATAACCTGTGAAAATAAGAAAATGAAATCCATTAAAAATTTAGAACGCTTGCAACAATTACATTCCCTTATTGAAAAAGAACAAACTGGAGGCTCGTTAGAATTAGCCCGTAGAATGCACATAAGTCAGCGTCTTGTCTACAGCCTAATGGAACAACTAAAAGATTTCAATGCAGCAATTTTGTATGATAGAGGACGAAAAACCTATTACTACAAAGATGACTTTCAATTTGAAGTGAACATCTCCGTTTCTGTTAGAAATAAAAATACTGCCATGGAAATTTTTGGGGGAAGTTATATATAGCAGCTATGAATATACGATGTCTTATCATAAGGTTCTTTTTGTACTTGATTACCATGACTTTTATAAATGGAATACTCATAAAAGTACTCTTCGAGGATTTATCTTTGATCCAATTATTAAAAATTCAACCTCAATTTCTTCTGAGCCTTATTGTAGGAAGTATCATCCTAGCAGTTTTTTTTGGTTGCAAAAAATATCGTGATTGATAATATCAATTTTATTATCAGAAATATACCATATAGAAAACGTTAATCTTCTCAGGGTTTTTGGCATTTCTGTCCAAGTAATCGTAAATATTTTTACCTCAAGCCAATAATCATTTGAATCATGAGGTTATCAAAGGAACAGCTTTATAAGAATATCGTCAATGAAGCAAAAAACAATGAGCTTTTCAAATTGTCATTGATCAGCAATCCTTCAAAAGCTATCAAAGAACTTACTTCGGAAACATTGCACATTTCAAACGAAAGGCCATTGAAGAGACGCGACCATGTTGAAACCACTTTCGACACTTACCACGCTCTTTACAATGTTTATGACGATAAAGAACTAAATGAAGGACAGTTAGAAATGGTTGCTGGCGGACATGGCATCATCACTGATCTTGTCTTAGACACTTTAGAGGCCATTAGAGATGCGTTGGAGATTTAATTGCTAAAATACAAATCCATATGAAAACGACCAGAGAACAACAACTATTCCAAACCATTATCAATGAGGCTTGGGGAAATGATGCCTTTAAGCATGCTTTAATAGAGAATCCTGTTGAAGCTATTGAAGAACTTACTGGCGAAAAGCTTTACATGCCAGAAGGCAAACAATTGATAGTGCGAGACCAAACCGACCCGTCAACTATATATATCAATATCCCCGCGGAGCCCAATATGGATGATATAGAATTAAATGAAGCGCAATTAGAAGTCATTGCCGGAGGTGGAAAACTTACAGACCCTGTTATTACAGACCCTTCTTCTCGTTTAGCGATACTATTGAAAAAAAATTGATAAAGTAAATAACTTCATCGATAATGCACTAACGTATAGCAAATTGAAAAATGGACCTAATAGCATGCATGAACAGTATCGCATAGAAAAAGAGAGGTATCTTAAAGTAAGTATGCTTCTCTTTTTTGTTTTGCATGCGGGTATTGCTTTGGGCATGACAAATATAAAAATCATTAAAACGGTCAATCATTTTTCGCTCAGCATTACCCAAAAAATGGCATCAGCTTCAAAGCCGCAAAAACCTACAGACAAAAAACTAGCTGACAGCCTTTTTGACTATGCAAATGCACATATAAAAAAAGGAGATTTCCGTGAAGCGCTAAGTAGCGTTCAGCAAGCATTGAATTTATATACAACACTTGCCGACCACAAAGCTATAGGGCATTGTTATAATAAAATAGCGTCTATACATTATTTTCAGGGCAACTATAACACGGCACTTGCCTATTTTGATAAAAGTATATGCTCTTATGACAAAGAAGATTTTAAAAAAGGCGTGGCTTCGTCAGTAAATAATAAAGGAGCTATTTATTATTATTTGGGGAATTATCCGAAAGCATTACATCAATACAAGAGCGCCGCTAAATTAAACGAAAATCTAAATGACAAAAAACAGACGGCCGCCACTATTCAAAATATAGGGGGGATATATCTAGAACTAAACGATCATGCCAATGCGATGAAGCATTTTCAAATTGCAAAAAAAACATATGAAAGTACTTCAGATAAAAAAGCACTGTCTCAAGTTCTAAATGGGATTGGAGAAATCTATTTGAGGCAGCAGGAATTTTCTGATGCCTTGGTCCATTTTGAAAAAGCCCTAAGTCTAGCAAAAGAAGTTGGCGATAAACAAAGAATACTAGAACCAACATTTAATCTTGGTAAACTCAGCAGTTCCAAAAAAGAGTATAAAAAATCACTCTACTATTACGACCTTTCCTTAAAACTTGCCGAAGAACTGAAAAATTTGCTATACCAAAGCCTTTCATTGATAGCGATAGGGTCGGTAAACTATAAAATGGGTAAGAATCGATTGGCAATTAACGATTGTAAAAAAGGATTGAACATAGCCAAAGAGATCAATACCGTGTCAGTTCAAAAAGATGGATGTAATTGTTTATACGATGTATATAAATCTATACATAATGAAGCTGCCGCTTTGATATATTATGAACAGGCAATTCAACTTAAAGATAGTTTACGTGCGAAAGAAACAGCTAAGGACGTCCTAAATATGGAGTTCGAAAAACAACTGCTCTTAGATAGTATTGCCCATGTCGAAAAGAGACATCAACTAAAAATCGAACATAAGCAGGTGTTACATGAAAAAGAAACGCAGCGAAATATAGGTTTTGGTCTAGGCCTTATCGTATCAATACTTGCCATTGGTCTTTTAAGTCGATTAAGTTATGTTAGAAAATCAAAGGCCATATTGCAAATAGAGAAAGATCGGTCCGAACATTTACTCCGTAACATTCTTCCTGAAGAGATAGCAGAAGAACTAAAGCAAAAAGGCTATGTTGATGCGCAAGATTTTGATACTGCCTCTATTCTCTTTACAGATTTTAAATCCTTTACAGAAACAGCCTCCCGCCTTAGTCCTCAAGAATTAGTGGAAGAAATCAATATTTGTTTTAAGGCATTTGACGCCATTATAGACCATTACGGCATTGAAAAAATCAAAACTATTGGCGATGCCTATATGGCCGCTGGTGGATTGCCCAAGCCAGACACCAGTTCGGTAAAAAAAACCATTTTGGCAGGTATCGAAATGCAAGAATTTATTACTAAAAGAAAATCAGAAAATGAATTAGTAGATAAACCAGCTTTTGACATGCGCGTTGGTATTCATGTGGGACCAATAGTGGCTGGTATCGTTGGGGTGAAGAAGTTTCAATACGATATCTGGGGAGATACCGTAAATATCGCAAGCCGAATGGAAAGCAATGGGGTAATTGGTAAGGTGAATATTAGTGAAGACGTCTACCAGATAATTAAGAACGAAAAAAATCTTTCTTTTGAATATCGTGGAAAAGGAGCTGTCAAAGGAAAAGGGGCTATGGATATGTATTTTGTTGATAATAAGGTTAGTGTTCTTAATTTAGAACCATCTAAAATTGCTCAAGCAAAATTCGATGGACCCTGTAAACAATAAGGTTCAAAATCCTAAGACAATCCCCGAATACTAAATATCTACCATAGGACAAGGACACCAGACCTCTGAGGAGAATTTCAAGAAAATGCCATAGTCTTTTTGGTATTTTTTTTTCGACAATTCTGGAGCTTATGAAAGACCAAAAATCGTTTAGAGCATATACATTGAGGGCATTTGAAGGTTCGCAATTCAAAAAAAAGAGTTCATCTCAAACCAGATCAAAGCTAATGAGAAACTAGCAAGAGGAACTTTAGAATTTTCAGAAGCAAAAGAATTGGCAATTATAGATGACGAGGATGAGACAAAAATATATTTCACTCTACCAGCAAAAGATGCTATCCGTCAGGATGGAGAATTGAACCAATATCAGTTAGAAAAAGTAGCCGGAGGAATATCCACAATAATAGAATTCACAATAGAATGATCAGTAGCAATGCGATCAAATCATAGGGCCGAGAAGCATCTAACCAATAATCCTTGTCAGAGGATAGGGATCATACTGCGATAAGGTAAAGTCTCTAAACAAGAATGTAAGAACCTAGGAGTTATTGCAAGTTTCTCATCAACATTTTGGCATTTCTCTATACTTCATCACGAATATTATTACCAAGTAATTACGGATCAATCAGAACAATGGACTTATCCAACTATGACCAACAAGACATGGGACAACGAATCGTTAAAGCTGAATTATTAAAGGACCTTGGCACTACCATTGAAAAATTGACCGGAACAAAAGTTAGATTGCCATATAGAATAGAATTAGTGATACGTGACCGAACTAATGGTGACAAGATATACCTCAATATTCAAGCAAAACCAGAAATCGATAATCTCAAACTCAGCGAGAAACAGCTAGAAGCCATTACATGAGAAAAAGTATCGTTGCTATTGCAATAGATGCCATTATTGATTTGATATCCCATATCCTCTAACCTCGATAACCTTCTTATAATAAATATGCCTGAAATGGCAGCCTGTTTGGCATTTTTATCAATAATCGTACGCCTAGTTTTACAACAACAAATTAATCAAACAAAAAGAATCATGGAATTTACAAATAGCCAAAAATCAACAAGACAAACAATGCGCTATGCATTTGAGAATATGACGCTGACAAAAAAAGAATCTATAAAAATATATGGAGGTGTCGACGAGGGCGGTTGTATCCCAGACATCATTATTGCAAAGCCTAAATGACCAAAAGCTAAAAGATTGTTTTTATCAGTCTTTTTGGCGCTTTTATCCCCCCTATCGAAGATATTTTTACTCAACATATCTAAACTATTTCAAATCAAAAATATGGAACTATCTAAAGAACAACAATTGTATCAGACCATCGTCAATGAGGCATGGGAGAACGAAGATTTTAAAGCCGAGCTCTTAAAAGACCCTGCAGCGGCCATCGAAAAACTAACCGGAGAGCGTCTAAACCTTCCCGAAGGAAAGACCTTGGTGGTGCGCGACCAGACCGATGCCGCTACCGTCTATATCAACATCCCAGCAGAACAAAGGACAGATGATGTAGAACTCAACGAGGAACAATTAGAGGCGGTAGCCGGCGGATTACGAATCCCTTTGACCGATTATCCGTTTTTCCCATATCCCAAGTTACCAACATTTCCTAAAGGGCCCATGGGAACACTCTAACAATAAATAAATTAATTCGTAAAAATCAAAACAAAATTCTTATGGAAACAACTAGAGAACAACAATTATTTGAAACCATTGTCAACGAGGCATGGGAAAATGAAACCTTCAAGGCTGACCTTATAGAAAACCCTGTTTCAGCCATCGAAAAGTTAACTGGTGAAAAGCTTAACATCCCAGAAGGCAAAAAATTGGTAGTAAGAGACCAGACCGATGCCGCTACCGTCTATATCAATATTCCGGCAAAACCCGAGATGGAGGATGTAGAACTAAATGAAGAGCAATTGGAAGCCGTTGCCGGAGGATGCTATAACGGCCCATCAATTATTGACATATTGAAAGACCTATTCAGAGTATAAACCAAATTACAAATAATGGAACTATCTAAAGAACAACAATTGTATCAGACCATCGTCAATGAGGCATGGGAGAACGAAGATTTTAAAGCCGAGCTCTTAAAAGACCCTGCAGCGGCCATCGAAAAACTAACCGGAGAGCGTTTAAACCTTCCCGAAGGAAAGACCTTGGTGGTGCGCGACCAGACCGATGCCGCTACCGTCTATATCAACATCCCGGTAGAACAAAGGACAGATGATGTGGAACTCAACGAGGAACAATTAGAAGCCGTTGCTGGGGGATTGCAGATCTTTCCTGTAGGATTACCAATCATTATTCCTACACTACCCACCTATCCATTGCCAATCTACAATCCGAAAAGTTAAGAAAAAGTCCAAATTAAAAACAAATAATATGAAAATCACATCAGAAGAATTAAAAGAAGGACAAGAATTATATATGTCAGTTATATCTAAAGCATGGAAAGATAGTGCTTTTAAGAAAACTTTAATTGAGAAACCTGTACAAGCTATTGAACAATTTTTAGGGAAAAGTATCGATGCCACCGATATGCCACACTTTGTTGTAGAAGACCAAACCGATAGTGCTACTATCTATCTTAACATTCCTAAAAAGGTTAGTTTAGAAAACTTAGAATTAAGTGAAGAGCAATTAGAACTTATAGCCGGAGGAGATTTTGGAGCCCATGCTGGCGCATTTGCATCTGGAATAGCGTCAGGAGCTGCTTTTATGGCTATTCTTAAAAAGATATTTTAAAACAAAACTTTAAATTCTTAGAATTATGGGAGTTACAATGCATCAACTTAAAGAGAACCAAGATTTCTTGGGCATATTGTATAAAAAAGCATGGGAAGACCCTAGCTTTATTGAAGCGTTAAAACAAAATCCTTTGGATAGTATCAAGGAACACCTTGGAAGAACACTTCAACTAGATAGCGGAAAGAGCCGTATTGAAGTATCTGACCAAACAGATTCGAATATCGTATATCTAAACATCCCGGCAAAAGTAAATTTTGACAATCTTGAGTTAACTGAAGAAGAGTTAGAGTTGGTCGCTGGAGGATGGGTAAGTCTCGCCGCAGCATTCGCAGCTGGATTTGTTGTAGGTATGATCGCAGAGTATTAGAAGAACCAGGACTGATACAAAGGGTCTGGTCATTAATTTCGACTCGGACTTAACATAAAGGTTGAACCACCAGTGGGTTCAATCTTTTTGTTTTATGATAAGTGTCCCGTATGTACATAATAACTTTCTCTAGGCTGGCAATATACTTTACAGGTTTAAAAAAGTACCAGTAAGTATATATCTTCTCACAACAATTCATAAATCCCTCCAATCCCTTACTACTTTGCAAGCTTTCTGCAACCTACGACCCTATCTTGGTTTGTAATTAGGATTGGCAGTTTTTACACCTTCATTGGCAGTTCTATACTAGTTGTGCAGGCTAGTTTTACAGTGATAAGAGACCAAAACAAAAACCGATATCGTTATCCATGAATACGCAAACCAACATCATAGACTGGAATTCTCCAGATTTCTTGTTGGAGCTGGCCAACGGTATCAAAAATCCACTCGATACCATCATTGCTGCCAATGGCAACACCTCCAACGAGCAAACTGCACAAATAACTTTGGAAAATAGCAAGAAGATAGCAGCACTGGTCGAGGAGGTCATAAAAAAGGCCGCTGAAAAAGCCACCAAACCAAAACAGCCTGTAATCTTTGAGCTTTACAGAAAAAATCCGCAGATACAAGCCATGTGCAATGGAGCCATTGACCCAAAAAAGATCTCAAAAACAGATATCGAATGGTTGGTAAATGTAGAGGATATCGTCTTTAATGAAACCCAGCCAAATCAACTAAGTCTATTTGCTTTGGCATTTGAGGTGTCCGTAAGTGAGCGACAATTGCATAGAAACATCAAAAAGTTTTTATCTCTAACACCCAATAAGTACATTCGCATCCTTAAGCTTTACAAAGCAAGGAAACTTATAGAAGACTACACATACCGCACCATTTCTGAAGTAGCCTATGCCGTAGGCTTTAGTGATGCCCATTATTTCTCTAACCTCTTCTATAAGCAATATGGCAGCATGCCAAAAGACCTTCTTCCTGTATAGAAGTTTTCAATACATCAGACTTTTTGGCATTTGCATCATTCCATGCAAAAGTATTTTTGTCTTATAGATAATACACCAATCCCTTGAAATTAACAAGACAACAACGCCAAGCACAACACATTATCTCGCATTTGATAAAAAACTGCTGGGAAAATCCCAGATTCAAAAAGAAATTGATCGAGAACCCCATAAAGACCATCGAAAAGGTGACCGGGAAACCGAGTCATTTCCCAAAAGGGATGCGAATAAAGGTAGAAGACCAATCTAATTCCAATATCATTTTTTTCAACCTTCCTACAAAGCCTCACTAGATATTCATCATACACCCCTCTGGTCAGTTTTCACCGCTTTCTTGTCATTTTTAGGTTTCATCCCTTAACTAGTTTTGAGCAGTATCAAAATAAGAAAGTAATAACCAAAAAAACCATAAACCCATGAAACGTGTACTCTTTTTACTAGGGCATCTCAATGATATGGATATCGAGTGGATGATGAATAACGGACATAAAGAAACCATAAAAAAAGGTGATGTTTTGATCCACAGGGATGAAGAAATAGAGAATCTTTATATCATTCTGTCTGGGGAACTTTCTATTAGAGATGGCATTACCAACATCAATGAAATTGCTTCTGTAGGCCCAGGTGAAGTCTTGGGAGAAATGTCTTTCTTAGAGGCAAGGCCCCCCTCCGTATCCGTCATCGCAACAGAAGTTTGTGAGATTTATGTGATCTCCAAGGCACTGATTACAAATCGTATGCAAATGGACCTTCAATTTAAAGCCAATTTCTATTATGCCATGGCCCTATTTCTTTCTAATAGGCTACGTAAGACAACGGATCAGTTGGGTTTTGGTACCCCAGAAGAAACAGACCTCATTGATATCAACGTATTGGATGGGGTCGCACGAGCTGGAGCACGATTCAGCCAAATTCTAAAGAAATTCTCTGAAGTATAAGCAACGTACAATATGAGAGCTAAAGAAAACACTCTTTCTTATTTATTTTTAAGCTTCTTTTTGGCCATTTTTAATTCATTTGGACAAAACCACATTAGTGGCACACTGGAAGCACTTTCGATATTGACCATTGAAGAAAGCCCGATCATAAGATCCAATAGATTACAAATTGACCGTTCAATGGCAAATTTCAGAGCGCAGCAAAGCTCTTTTGATTACCAACTCTCTTCGGGAGTAAACGTAAGGAAAGATAGGCTTACACTTTTTGATGCCGATCCCCGAAAACAACTTCTTTCTAGCAGATTGGAGACAAATAACACTGGGATTTCATTAGGGTTACAAAAAAAATTCCGAACCGGCCTCATCGCAAATATCAGTACAGATTATTCTAAACGTTCAGATAATCTCCCCCTAAATAGGTTCAATGAAAACGTAGAGGCAAACATCCCAGAACATGCCACGTCCGCAACACTTTCCTTAACACAACCCCTATTGCGCGGAAATGGCCTTAAGGTGACCACTGCCTTTGAAAAGGCAGCAGCCTTAGACATAAAGAGTGCCAATGAGAATTTCAAATTGAATAGCGCATTTGAAGTATTACAAATGGGCAACGCTTATTGGCAATACCTGGCCGCCTTTAAAAACCTAGAGGTCTTCAAAGAAAATGAAGATCGCGTTCGCCATGTATTGGAAATAACCGAAGAATTGGTAAAAGCCGATAAAAAACCAGCCAGTGACCTCTTTCAAATAAAAGCCGATCTCGCCGAGCAAGAACGCCAAACCACTGTCGCAAAACAAAATCTATACAACGCAAGGCTCAACCTAGGTAGGGTCATTGGAATTAAGGAAGCCGAAAGTAAAAGCATCAACGACCCGATAGACGACTTTCCAACCATCCTAGCGTCTCAATTCTCTGAGGATAATGATATCTCTGATTTCTTAGAACTGGCACGAAATCATCGAACAGACATCAAAGCACTTGCCAATACAAAAGAAGGTTTAGTCCTTCAAGTACATGCTTCAAAAAATGGTGTTCTACCACGATTGGATATTACGGGTTCTTTAACCTACGGCGGCGCAGCAACAAATGGAGGGTTGGAGCAAGTATTCAATGCACTTGGAAACAGGCAAGGACGAAACAACACTATCGTTTTAGGGCTTACGTTCTCATTTCCAGTGAACAACAACCGTGCTAAAGCAGATTTAGCGTTGAGTAAAATTGCGCTATCAAATCAAAATATTGCGTACGATAACCTTATCCGAAACATAGATATAAATGTAAGTCAGGCATACAACAACTTAAACAATAGTGTACAGGTCCTAGAGAAAGCGACTCAGACATTGGCCTATTACCAACAAGTATTTGATAATGAACAAACAAAATTTCAAAATGGACTTACCACTTTGTTAAATCTGATCTTATTCCAAGAGCGGTTAACCTTTGCGCATTTAGAGTATTTGAGAGCACAACAAGAGTTTGCCCTGGCAATTCTCAACCTTCGCTTTGAGACTGGAACGCTCATTAAAACAGATCAAAATACCATCCCAAAGAAAATTGACCGATCCATTTTTTACACTATTCCAAAATAAAAAATTAAACAAAATAAAGATATGCCTCCTACATTTTTTAGAAAAGCTGCATTAGAAAAACTCTCGACACCCGAGAAATTAGACCAACTGATAAAAGTAACAGGGCCAAGGTCTTGGATTGGACTCACAACCATAGCTATTATTTTAACGACCGCTATCGCATGGTCATTTTGGGGACATGTAAAAACCAAACTCAATGTGGTTGGGGTTCTTCTAGGGGGGGAGATTCATGAGGTCGTCTCCACCGCTCAAGGTCAATTGATCGATCTAAAAGTTACTATTGGTGATATCGTAGAAAGCGGTGATGTCATAGCAACTATAGAACAACCACAATTGTCGCAACAGATTGAAGAAGCCAGGGCTCTTTTGTCCGAACGCCAATTTGAATTGGCCCAACTAACGTCGTTTGGGTCACAAGAAAGCAAGCTACAAAGTGAATTTCTTTCTCAGCAACGCAACAGTATCCAATTACAAATCAAGACCCAACAAAAAGCACTAACGTTTCTAAACAATCAGCTAAAAACCGAAAAGGATCTGCAGGCAAAAGGGTTGATCACAACTGTACAAGTAGTAAATACCGAACAGCAAATTGAGAATGCCCAAAATCAAATAGAAAGTCTGAAGGCACAGATGGCCCAGACCTCTTCACAAAAGCTAAACCTTGACTTCGATTCAGATCAGAAAAGAACTCTTTTGCAGCAGCGTATTGCAAAAGCCGAAAGGGCGCTGGAGCAATTGATAGAGCGTTTTGATATTCAATCCAATATCACTTCTCCTTATGACGGCGAGGTTGTTGAAGTACTTACCGATACCGGAATCATCGTAGGTCAAGGCACTCCATTATTCAAGCTGAAAAACCAAAACGATGCTGCAGATAATCTGCGCGGGGTACTCTACATTCCTTCGCAGGATGGTAAAAAGATCAAAGTGGGCATGGAAGCACTGGTGGCGCCATCTACGGTCCAACCTCAGGATTTTGGCTTCATGAAGGCAAAGGTGACCTACGTTTCTGATTTTCCCATCACACAAAAAGGAATGATGACCTCTGTAAAGAACGATCAAATAGTTCAGGGATTCATCGGGATGGGCGCTCCTTTCGAAGTGCATGTCAAATTTGAAAAAGATAATGAAGCCTACAGTGGATTCCGATGGACATCAGCACAAGGTCCTAAAGTATTTATCAATGAAGGCACCTCTTGTATCGGAAAAATTACAGTCAAATCAGAGGCGCCTATCACCATTGTCATCCCCGCTTTACGAAAATTCTTTGACCTCTACTAACATATATAAACGACAAAATGATAGCAAACATCCTTAAAATACATCAAAAGAATAGACCAGTAAAAACTCCTACAGTACTTCAAATGGAAGGAGTTGAATGCGGGGCTGCAGCATTAAGCATCATGTTAGGCTATTTTGGGAAGTTTGTTCCTTTAGAAAAGCTCCGTGTCTCCTGTGGTGTCTCACGAGACGGGCTAAAGGCTACAAATATCCTAAGGGCTGCAAGAGAATATGGTCTAGACGCCAAGGGATATGCCAAGTCCATTGAGAAGCTTAAGGAAGTAAAAATGCCTGCAATCATTTTTTGGAACTTTAATCATTTTTTGGTCATAGAAGGCTTTACGAAAGACAGAGTCTATCTAAGTGACCCAGCTCAAGGCAGGTACTATGTGAGCCATCAAGAATTCGATGATGCCTTTACAGGAGTTGTAATGACATTTGAACCTAATGAAAAGTTTCAAAGGGGGAATGAGAAAAAAGGACTTATCCCATCATTGGCTACAAGGATCTCCAGTTCTCAACTTAGCGTAGTATTCATTGTATTGGCTAGTCTTTTTCTCGTGATTCCTGGGCTGGTAATTCCTTCATTTACGCAGGTTTTCATTGATAAATACCTGGTAAATCAGGTAACGGGTTTCGTGATGCCTCTACTGCTTATAATGGGTGGTATATTACTTATCAATGCTGCAACCATCTATATTCAGCAATATTATTTATTACGCCTAGAAACTAAGCTAGCTCTGGCAACATCAAGTAAATTCTTATGGCATGTTTTTCATCTACCTATCTCCTTCTTCACACAACGTCATAGTGGCGAAATTGGAAGCAGGGTGAGTCTAAATGATAAAGTAGCACAGCTTTTGAGTGGCGAACTGGCAAACGCGGCACTTAATGCCATTGTGGTTATTTTTTACGCGCTTTTAATGCTTTCGTATGACCCTTTATTAACATCAATAGGTGTTGTCATGGCTGCAATCAATGTATTGGCATTACGGTTTGTTTCTAGGGCACGAAAAGATGGGAATCGTCGTTTGATCAACGAAAATGGGAAACTACTTGGCACCACGACATCCGGAATAAGTATGATCGAAACCTTAAAGGCTTCAGGTAGGGAAAATGACTTTTTCATGAACTGGTCGGGATACTTGGCCAAAGTAATCAATGCACAACAAGAACTGGGTTGGCTAACCACAAAGTTAAATATCATACCCCCTTTGCTGATGTCCTTGAACACCAGTATTATTTTGGGAGTTGGTGCCATGAGAGTGATGGATGGTCAGATGACCTTAGGGATGCTGGTGGCCTTTTTATATCTGATGAACAATTTTATGGGACCAGTTAATCAATTGGTCACTGTTGGGAGTCTGCTTCAAGAGACAGAGGGAGATATGGGGCGAATAGATGATGTATTGAACTATGAGACATCCGATGAGTTCCAGCAGCAAGAAACCAATAATTCCCGACTCAACATCAATGAAAATTTTTCAAGACATAACAACATTTCTAAAGATAGCAATCAGGAAAATCCGATTATCACAGATAAACTAAATGGTCACCTAGAGATAAAGAATCTTTCGTTTGGATATAGTAAAGTGATGCCTGCCCTTATCGCAGATTTTAATTTACGAATAAAGCCTGGAAGTAGAGTTGCGCTGGTTGGCGGATCAGGAAGTGGTAAGTCAACCATTGCTCGTTTGGTCGCAGGACTTTATGAGCCTTGGGAAGGAGACATCCTATTTGACGATGTATCGCGAAAAGATATTCCACGACATGTAATTAATGAATCTGTAGCCGTTATCGATCAAGAAGTATTAATGTTCAATGGTACCATTCAAGAAAATATCTCATTTTGGAATGATCAAGTACCAGAAAGCCTAGTCATCCTTTCTGCTCGCGATGCCGAGATACACGATACCATTGCATCTAGGGCCAATGCCTATGAAGGTGAAGTAACAGAACGAGGCGCGAATTTTAGTGGAGGGCAGCGTCAACGGCTCGAAATAGCAAGAGCACTTACCCTCAATCCTTCCATTCTAATTATGGATGAGGCGACAAGTGCATTAGACCCAAAATCAGAAAAATTAGTGATGGACAATATAAAACGAAGAGGGTGTACATGTCTTATCGTTGCCCATCGCTTAAGTACCATTAAGGATTGTGATGAGATCATTGTCCTAAAGTTTGGAAAGATAGTAGAACGTGGTTCACATACTGAACTTATGGAGAAAAATGGGCTTTATGCCGATTTGATAAGCGCTAAATAGAACGAGGATATGTCAGATCAAAAAAAAATACATCTAGGGGCCAACAAATCGATAATCTTAGATTCCCATGAAAAATTTTGGATGGTCATCAATGGAGAGGTTGATGTTTTCTATGTCGAAGTATCCATAGATGGAAGCTATAAAAGTAGATTGCACCATCTTTGTCGAGTAAAAAAGGGTGCCCTTCTGTTTAGTTTATTAACAGCACCTTTAGAAGAAGGTATAAAATTGTTGGCAACAAGTTCCGATGCCAAAATAATCGAGTTGAACAAAAACAAACTGATCCATATAGATCATATATTTTTACAATTCCATATCAATAATTGGATCACAACACTTTCTCAAAGGCTTCACCCTGGGAACATTCCTCGCCTATACACCTCATTGGATGAAAAAACCAGTGTCACTTTTAAAAAAGATGACATTGCATATCCATTTAAAGGAGTACAATGGTGTCGAATAACAGAGGGGAGTATTTCGAAATATGGTGATACGCAAATCCAAAATATAACGTCAGACTACCCCTATCCCTTTGCGATATGCAATCATTTATATATGAGAGCACTGGAAAAAGACACAAAGGTCGAGGTTCTGGACACAAGAGAGGTCCTTAAGGAGGAGATCTATTTTATGCTCTCATTAAATAATATCCAAGAGCATTTTTATTCAAGAATCATCGAAGATAAGAATTATCAAAAAAGCGCTGAGAACAAACGCTTAGATGACAAGATAAAAAGCGATGGACAAAAATTAAGCTCCATACTTTATGACTTGGGTGGCATCGTTTCCAGAGATAATTTCAGAAAGAGTTCTAAACTTCCATCTATTACTCACACAAGGCGCAGCAATTCTCTATTGGCGACATGTCAGATCATAGGTGATACCGTCGGATTTCGGTTCGAAGCCCCAACGTTTATGGAGTCCTATGAGAACAGTCTTACAAACCAACTATTTGCCATAGGACAGGCGTCCAATGTTCGTATACGAAAGGTAATCCTTCGGGGGACATGGTGGAAAGAAGAAAATGGGCATGTCCTTGCCTTTACAAAAGAAGGGAGAGAACCAGTTGCCTTAATTCAAAAAAACGGGACCTCTTATGATTACAAAAATATAAGTGTGGCTGAAGGACGCACTGTAACTAAAGAGCTGGCAGACACGTTGGAACCTGTGGCCTACATGTTTTTCTTTGCTTTCGATGGGAAAATGAATACTATTCGAAAAATTTGGAATTTTACGATCAAAGGAATCAAAAGAGATTCAAAATATCTTGTCCTTGCTGCTTTTGCTGGAAGTCTATTAGGATTATTAGTGCCGATTCTTTCTGGAGTCATGTTTGATGATGTAATACCGACAGCGGATAGAGGAATGTTATTCGAAGTCTTTGTTATAATGCTCATCATAGCATTCATTACTGCACTTTTGCAATTGGTGCAAGGTGTGTTGCAACTGCGAGTCGAAACTAAATCGAACATCAACTTACAGGGCGGTCTAATGGATCATTTACTGCGCTTACCGGTATCCTTTTATAAGAGGTATTCAGCTGGAGACCTTACCAACAGGGCGCTTAGTGTAAACGTGATACGACAAATTTTGTCTAATACAGTAATGACAGCTATGCTTAGTGGTGCCTTTTCAGTCGTCAACTTAGGGCTTCTCTTTTATTACGACACCAGTTTGGCATGGATCGGTGTTGGACTCGCCGTCATAGCTATTCTATTTATAGCTGGTATCGGTTGGTTAAAATTAAAATATGATCGAGATATTTCTGATGAGCAAGGTAATATCCAAGGCTTTCTATTTGAGTTTCTCTCTGGAATCACTAAAATTAGAATCACGGGAGCAGAGAAACGTATATTTACACTTTGGGCCAGTAAGTTTTCTAAACTGAAGAAATTGGCCTTTAGGTCTGGTAGTTATCAGAATTATATCGAGGTCTTTAATGGTTCTTATCCATTAATGACCAAAGTATTCTTCTTTTCATTTATCTATTATACCGTCACCTCCGCAACCTCGGCGGAAACCGGACTTATTTCTGTTGGCGCGTTTATGGCTTTTATTAGTGCATTCAACCAATTCCTCAACGATTCGTTG
The DNA here is from genome assembly GCF_042675645.1 of Sungkyunkwania multivorans. Classification (NCBI taxonomy): domain Bacteria; kingdom Pseudomonadati; phylum Bacteroidota; class Flavobacteriia; order Flavobacteriales; family Flavobacteriaceae; genus Sungkyunkwania; species Sungkyunkwania multivorans. The sequence continues at coordinate 121,590 of NZ_JBHTJH010000017.1, forward strand.
AGAATGAGCATGTCGTTGATCTCTTCATTAAACATAATTACACTCTATGAAAGGGTGAAACCCATTCTGGAGGAAACACCAGAATCCAGTGAAAATAGTCTCGATCCTGGAGAATTAAGTGGAGGAATCGAACTTAATTCGATTTCCTTTAGATATAACGAAGACCAGCCATTGGTCTTAAAAGATCTTTCTCTAAAAATCAATCCCGGAGAGATGGTCGCTTTTATAGGGCCATCAGGTTCTGGAAAATCTACGGTGATGAGAATCTTACTCGGTTTTGAAGAACCGGAAGCTGGTTCTGTGTACTATGATGGAAATTCCTTTGATTCTATGAATAAAGATCTGGTAAGGAGACAAATCGGAGTTGTACTTCAAAATGGCGCATTAATGTCTGGTAGCATCTATAAAAACATTGTTGGTAATTCTGAACTTACCTTAGAAGATGCTTGGGAAGCTGCTAGAATGGCGGGGTTAGAGGAAGACATCAAACAAATGCCTATGGAAATGCACACAGTAGTAAGCGAAGGCGGCGGCACCTTCTCCGGAGGGCAGCGTCAACGGTTAATGATCGCACGTGCCATCGCACATAAGCCCAGGTTATTATATATGGACGAGGCCACAAGTGCTTTAGATAATCATACTCAAAATATTGTGTCTAAAAGCCTAGACAATTTACAAGCAACTAGAATAGTCATCGCCCATCGATTAAGTACCATCATCAATGCAGATAAGATCTATGTCATGGATAATGGGTCTATTGTTCAATCCGGAACTTATGAAGAGCTAATGAAACAAGACGATGGTCTCTTTTCTAGACTGGCAAAAAGACAGATGGCATAATCAAAAAAACGATGATCAGCGACTTTTCAAAATACGATATCATCAATGGCTTAACCGATGATGCTAAAGTCATAAATGAACTATCGTCATACACTAAGAACACATTTTCTAGCAGATGGCATTCAGTCCATTCATATAGAGAACCCCTTCCAGATGAGCCGTATGTCTCAACTTGGATGAACTACTACAATCAATCTAAGCAAATAGGTGTGTATGAGACTTTAAAATCTCATCTTATTCAATTTCGATTCCCCATTCTCAAAGATATTAGTCAAACACAGGCGTATAAAGATGCCACGCTTAGGGGAAAATGTACCAGAAATATGCCCTCTGCATCTGGACTTAAGTTAGAGAATCCTAATGCACTAACCCTAAAAATTCATCGAAGCATAGCAGGAAAAATCCCCGTGCTTATTGTCACAAATGATGAAGATTTTGTCTCAATTGTTAGAGCACTCTCTTGTAAGAACGAACCAATGACTATTCCAAAATCTATGGGAGCAGCAATGATCAGTGGCTTGAGTAACTGGAGTAGAATACATTGCCTGAGAAAGAAATGGATAGGAAAAAACCCTTTTGGAAATTGGAATAGAGCGTTTTCGAAATACATTATCCCAAACACCTCGCTATATCAGGATAAGCTTATTGTTTTGAGTAAAAAAGATTATAGTGGGCTCAACGCTCATGCTCTTCAACTATCACCTCAGAAATGGAAAACATGTTCATTGACCATAAGACTAGAACACGAGTGTGCACATTTCTTCACACAACGGTATTTTGGAAGTATGGCCAATAATATGCATGACGAATTAATTGCAGATTATGCAGGAATAAGCAAAGTATGCGGAAGATTTGACCCAAACTGGTTCTTAAGCTTCATTGGTTTAGAGAATTATCCGAAATATAGGTCTGGTGCACGATTAGAAAATTATTTGGGAGATCCTCCCCTTTCTAATGAAGCATTTGACATCCTAAAAGTTATTATTAAAAAAGCAACGATCAATGTTGCAAAATTTGACGAAAAATGCAATGCCCGGTCATTTCCGGATAAAATTACTGACCGCTTACTAACACTTTGCGCATTCGACCTATTAGAAATGGCGTCCGTCGATGGTCCAAAAAAGTTATGGTCCTACCACACGAATAATTATGAGCGTAAATTGAAAAGTACAACAAAACTATAAGTGTCAATGAAGAATGAAAGGCTGCTGCATGAAGTGAATATCGTTTTAGAACATATCTCCACAGCATTAGATGTTGAGAGAAGCTCTTTTTTTCTTCTAAACAATAAAACCGCTACTTTAGATAGTATCGCTGCACAAGAGATAGAAAACCCCATATTCTCTATTCCCATTGGAAAGGGAATCGCGGGGTCGGTGGCAATGAGAAGAACGCCTATTATCGAAAATGATGCGCAAAATTCCCCGCTATTTGACAACTCTTATGACTCGCAATTGAACTTTAAAACCCGATCAATTATATGCATCCCTGTCGATAATCAATTAGGTAAGACCATTGGTGTAATACAATGTCTTAATAAACGAAAAGGTATATTTACGGAACATGACATCATAGTTCTCAACAGTTTTGCAGCCACCATCTCATTGATTATAAAAAACGCACAATTGTACTTTACTAGTGAAGAGGTAAAAAACAATTTTTCGGTATTATTGGACGTCTTCGGAACGGTTTCTTCAGAACTGGACCTAGACAATCTGATCCCTCTGATTATGTCTAAAGCAGCAAAGATCACAAATGCCGATAGAAGTTCGTTATTCTTTCTAGACAAAGAAACTGGTGAATTGTGGACAAAATATGCCAAAGGCCTTAAATCAGAGATCATCCGAACCAAAAAGGGAATCGTTAGCCTCGTAGCGAAAAACAAAACATCGAGTATCATTAATGACGCACATTCACATCCTTCTTTTGACAGTTCTATAGATAAAAAGACTGGATATGTCACGAAATCCATTTTATGCGTTCCGATCTTCGATGTACAGAATGAAGTTTTGGGCGTTGTTCAAGTCATTAATAAAACTGAGGGAGTTTTCAAAGAAGAGGATCTTTTTATTCTTGAAGGTTTTGCCAGCCAGATAAGGATTGCCATTGAGAATGCTCAACTTTTCAGTCAAATCAATGGGATGAAGAATTACCTCAATATTCTCATTGAAAATCTAGACAATGGTATTTTAACTGTAGACAAATCTAATAACATACAAACAGTTAATACCACCTTCTGTAAGATGTTTGATTTAAGCCAACATGAAAACATTGTCAACAAAAAGATTGATGTTCTCGATAAAAAGTTGTTTTCTATCCTAAAATATGGTGGCGATACCATGCGAACAGGGAAACGGCATTATGAATATGGGATTTCATATGAGACCGAAAAACAAAAAAATATTATAGCAAACCTCAGCACATTACCAATGCAAGATTCAAATGGTAAGATTGTTGGTGCCATCAATGTTTTTCAGGATGTTACAAGAGAAAAGCGAATACGCGCTAACCTAAGTCGTTATATCCCCCATCATATTGTAAATGAGGTCATCAATAAGGATGACCTATCTATCATGCAAAGTAAAAATAGAAAATGTACTATTCTATTCTCTGACATCAGAAACTTTACAAAACTTACCGAAGAGTTAGGTGCCACTCAGATCGTTGATCTATTGAATAAATATTTTGATGTAATGGTCAACGCCATACATACCCATAATGGCATTTTAGATAAATTCATTGGTGATGCAATTATGGCTGTATTTGGAGTTCCGTATACCAATAGTAGCGACTCTGTTAATGCAGTTAGATGTGCGTTAAATATGTTTAAAATGTTAGATAATCTTAATGAGAACAAAAATATCGCGGCCAAACTAAATATTGGAGTTGGCATTAGTACCGGTAATGTTATCTCAGGAAACATTGGTTCAGAAAAAAGGTTTGAATATACTGTTATTGGCGATCCAGTAAATATTGCAGCAAGATTAGAAAGTGAGACCAAGAAATACGATGTTCCAATATTGGTGTGTGAAAATACATATCATAACATCGTCGATTATTTTTTTTGCGAAGAGATTGACTCGGTAGTCCTTAAAGGAAAACAGCATTCGGTAAAGATATACACAGTTGTGAAAGAGAAATAAAGAAATATCCAAATATATACTTGTAGAAACTCTTATTGACCTTAGTCTTTATAATTGGTTTGATAAAGAACATTACTCTGAGCGTTTAGAATTTAGAATACTCTTTATTGATTTCACTCCTGTCCTAACAGGTTTTTGACCTATCCTAATAGCAATCCTTTTTGCTGTACTCGAAACCTATTTACCTGGGGCTCCTTTTAATGTGTCGTCTCTATTTGTCACCGAAATTTCCCCCATTCTCATTTTCGCGTATTTCTACGTTAAGATCTCGTGCATTCATCTGCTACATTTGCGCTTGAAGATCATATCATTAACTTAAATCAATTTGTAATGTCTAAATCAACAAATGTCCCATCAAAAGCTACTTTCAGCGTAGCATTGACCAAACAATTCAAAGGAACCGCGGTGTTGGAAAATCCCGTCTGTGAATTCAGCTATATTTGGAACTTTGAGAAGAACATGGGTATCGCCACCTTGAACTCAATTAACGGAACACCTCTAGATATCACTCTACATCCATTAGGTATCAAAGGATATCTGGATTTTATGTCTGATATGCCACCAACTAAGTATGAGATAAGTGCAGAACCCGGTTCTAGCATAGCGCTCAAGGAGGTCACTATATATCGCGTCATTCTCGACATCGATCTCGAAACTGGAGCACGTTCTGCCGCGATCATGTTCAACGAGGATGGGTCTAGTATACAGACCTCTGGTAATTTTGAGGATACCGATTCTAGGATGTAGCGACCCTAATTATATTTTCTAGAATATGGACATGGTTCACCGGCCCAATCATTTTTGATTTTGGCTTTTGACTTGTCCATATTTTTTAAATGATTGTTCAATAGCTGCTCTTCTCTTTGTAGATGAAGGTGACCTATCCCCTATATTTTAGGTTCTATCAATTGCTGAGTAACATCGATCATCTTAGATCTTTTCCAGAAGGTACCTATAGTCCTCAAAATCGATGTCACCTCTAAAGATCCTAATAGATTTTTTGATGATCTGGTTGGCCATATCCGTTGTACAACCCAAACCTATCGCATAGCGCCTTACGAGACTCACCTCTTGATCATCGATGTCATGATCGGCAAAAACGACCTTGAAAAGATTGAACAGATATTCTAGGCGTTCCTCCTTGGTGTTGGGGGAACTAAAGTTGAAGTCCTGCGGATGGTCGATTATTTTATTGAACTGTTCTTCACTGATATTCAATTTATCGGCGAATTTGGACAAGACCCTATGCTCCTGCTCATTGATCTTACCATCAACCGCAGCCAAGCCTGCCATAGCTACAAAATGGGCCAGGTTGTTCTTTTGGGTACCAGACTCATATATTTCTGAAATGGACATAACATCGGTATTTAATTGTTTTATTAATTAGACACAGCTTTTGATTGTGAGTCACTATTTTTTACCTTTATACGTTCAACCAATTCTGTACAAGTTGAGTTCAATAAAAAACCCATATGTAGTTTTGTTTAGTAGTTCTTTCGGTAGCATCGATAAAGAACTGGGGGCTATGTCGGATGAAGAACTTGTTAAGCAGATATTGGCATCGAAAAATCCGGCGCTCTTTGGTAAATTATATGATCGCTATAGTGAAAGAATTTATAGCAAATGTTACAGCTTCGCACAAGATACCGATGAAGCTCAAGATTTGACCCAAGATGTGTTTTTGAAGCTTTTTACAAAATTGGATTCTTTCAGAGGAGAAGCAAAGTTTTCTACTTGGTTATTTAGTTTCACGTATAATTTTTTGGTCAACTATAAAAAAAGAGACAGTGCCAAGAAACTTGGTGAACGCTGGGAACGACTAAATAAGAATGACGGCCACTTAGCTCAATTGGACGACATTGACGAAGAGGAACTTTTCGATTTAAAGGCAAAAAATCTAGAGAAGGCGCTAGACCTCATAGAGCCAGCCGACAAAGCACTCTTGTTACTAAAATACCAAGACGATATTTCTATAAAAGATATTCAGTTGCTGCTAAATGTCAATGAAAGTGCGGTAAAGATGCGCCTTAAGAGAGCAAAGATAAAACTTGTGAAAGTGCACCAAAAATTACAGGGCAATGAGTAAGAACAATCCCTTTAAACAAATACAATCCGAAAAGTCGCTCCCAAAAGATCTAAAGAAAGGTATCCTTCAAGAAATAGAAGAGATCGTTTTGAGAAATGAGGAAGACGAAAATCGCAATACGCCGAGCATCACTAGCAATAAAGACAAAAATAGCCATACGCCGCGGTGACCTTCTTCCAAATTTTGTGTCTTAAAGGAGTAATCTCTAATTATTGTTTAGCCCATGGGAAAACACAATCCTTTTAAAGATATTGGGCGCCCCTACCCGGAGGTCCCAGAGAGTCTGAAGGACGACGTAATGCATGAAGTGGCAAAAGCTAGATTACTAATGGAGATGTCGACCTCATTTAAAAAGAACTATAAGGAGATGATGAGCGCTCTTTTTAAAATTCATAAATAACCTGGTCAATTCCTTCTTCAAAATTTTTTGGTTTATTCCAAGCTATTTGGTAAAAGACCTTAAAGAAGTGCTCATATTCAATGATGCTCCCACCGTTGGAAACAAGCTATAGAAAACGATGGCAGCAGATGCCTTTGCCCATTAAATTTTATCTAAAAAATAAAAAGTGACCTACGAATATTTCAGGTGTCTCAATGCTAGGACGAATTAACGTCCTTCAATGAATACTATGATACTACGAGACGGAGTAAGATCTGCCGAAATTAAAGTATCCTCAGAGACCAAGCGCCTGAGTGATTTTGTAAAGGATAAAAGCAAGTCGCTCATAGACCGTTTGGAGAGTTTTGAGGACATTACCAACATAGAAGTGGGAGACACTGCGTTGTTCAGAGCGAAAGCCATCGAACGTGAGTTCGATATCCGCCAACTTTATATCAAATATGAAGGTGACAATCCTACCGGCACGCAAAAGGACCGCATTGCATTTGCACAAGTCTACGACGCTCTGCGACGAGACTTCGATACCATAGCACTAGCAACCTGTGGAAATTATGGTGTCGCTGTTGCGCTTGCTGCAAACCTCGCAGGCTTGCAATGTAAAATTTTCATTCCATCGAGCTACCATACCGAAAGAATTAAAGAAATGGAATCGTTAGGTGCAGAAATCATTCGGCTCGAAGGGAGCTATGAAAATGTGGTGAGGTCGAGCACCGACTATGCACTTCAATACGACTGGTATGATGCCAACCCTGGTGGGGCAAATACCCCATTGCAGATCACGGCCTATGCTCAAATTGCCTATGAGATATTCGAAGACATCGGTGATGCACCAAAGTACTGTGCGGCTCCAGTTTCGAACGGAACCTTGTTCGCTGGTATTTACCGTGGTTTTGTTACCTTGTATAAGCGTGGCAAGACCTCAAGAATCCCTAAAATGATCGCCGCATCATCGAGTAGAAAAAATCCGATCATCAGTTCTTTCAAGGCTGGATCTGAGGAATGCGTGGACTTGGATCCCAGGGTCATTAAGGAAACACTCTATAACGAACCCTTGATCAACTGGCATAGCTTTGATGGTAACGAGGCCCTTTATGCCATACGAGAGTCGGGTGGTGAAGCCTTCCATGTGAGTGACAAAAAATTGAGGGAAATGTCATCTTTTCTGCTTAAGAAAGAGGGTATGAAAATCCTCCCTGCCTCAACGGCCGGACTCATTGGGCTTCTAACACTGGACGAAGAACAAAACTTTGAACCCGATCGCTTTGTTGCCGTCTTAACGGCCAAATATTAAACATTTAAAATCAATCATGAAGAATTCAATAGACGGAAAAGCCTTGGTATACTGTGAGGGTGCATTCAATACCCCTAATGGAAAAACGGCACATGGACTCGTTCGATTTACCGAACGATATCAAATCGTGGGAGTGATCGATAGTTCCTATGCTGGTCAAGACGCTGGCAAGGTATTAGACGGTAAAAAGAATGGCATTTTCATTTTTAGAAGTATTGAAAGTGCCGTGAGGGAACTCACGGATATGGGAATGTTGCCCAGAACATTGGTCATTGGACTAGCACCCGATGGAGGAAGACTTCCGGCACATGCAAAAGCCACCCTACAAAAAGCGCTAGATATGGGTTGGAATCTCGATAGTGGTCTCCATGATTTTCTATCAAATGACAAAGGGCTCGTTAAATTGGCCGAAGAAAATCAGTGTCGCATACGTGATGTGCGAAAAACGCCTCCAAGAGAAAAATTACATTTTTTTACAGGAGAGATCGAAAAGGTCGACTGCCTTAAACTGGCGGTATTGGGTACTGATTCTGCCATTGGGAAACGTACCACCGCGTGGTTATTGGTCCATGCTTTCAGAAAGCTGGGTCTAAAAGCGGAGATGATAGGAACTGGACAGACTGCTTGGATGCAAGGAGCTAAATACTCCATGATCATGGATAGCTGTATCAATGATTTTGTTTCTGGAGAGATCGAACATGCCGTGGTCAGCGCCTATAAAAATGAAAAACCCGATGTGATCGTCATCGAGGGGCAAGGGAGTTTAATGAACCCTGCATATCCTGGCGGTTTCGAAATTCTAGCAGCAGGCCGTCCAGACTATGTGATCTTACAGCACGCGCCTACGCGCGTAGAATACGACGGTTTTCCGGGCTATAAGTTGCACTCTCTTCAAGAACAGATCAATGCTATTGAGATCATTTCAGGCAAAAAGGTGATTGCCATTACCGTAAATCACGAAGGAATGCAGGAGGAGGAGATCATCCCAGCCTGCGAAGCGATCACACAAGAAACCGGGCTACCTGCCTTTGATGTCTTGAAGTACGGCGCTACTGAATTGGTTCAATTGTTAAAAACCAAATTATAATGACCGGTATTCGTGGCTTGGTAGTTTTCAAGACCCTAAAGATACATGCGCTAACGGTAGAACCAAAGCGTGTGAAGGCAACTTACACTCTCATTAAAAAAGATGAGAGCATCGTTACAAAAGAACTCATCTATTCCTACCATAGCATATTTTTTGATAAGAATAACGCCCAGAACGTAAATCTTGCATCGATGATGGTAGCCCAAGTGGCCATCAATTATGGGCTGTTCCTCGAAACTATAGAATTTGACGGTCTATATGATGAGATAGATAAGCGTTTCATCAAGGAAATGATGGAGAATACTTCGCGAGAAATTCTGGTGAACAAGTTTTTTTCCCAGAATGAGTTCCTTAAGCCGCCATATGATGATCTTCAATTTGAGAAATTAGCACGCTATACCGCCGCTAACATTGAGTTTGTAAATTCTCAATTCGACCACTTGAAATTAACAAAGGATGCGGCGATCACAAGTAAGGAGCACTATGCCATCCTAAGCAGCGGAGGTAAAGATAGCCTGCTATCTTATGGTATCATAAAGGAATTGGGAGTACCACACCCTGTTTTTATAAACGAAAGTGGGCGTCATTGGTTTACAGCTATTAACGCGCATCACTACTTTCGGGACAACGAACCTAATACGGTTAAACCTTGGTGCAATAGCGATCGCATTTTTAATTGGATGGTGAAGCAAATGCCGTTTATTAAGGAAAATTTTCAAAACATACGAGCCGATATCTATCCAATACGTTTGTGGACCGTAGCGGTATTTTTATTCGGGGTGCTACCTGTAGCGCGAAAACGAGGGATTGGCAATATTTTGATCGGCAATGAATATGATACCACGGTGCGAAGCAATTATAAAGGCATCACTCATTATAATGCTTTGTACGATCAGAGTAAGTATTTTGATAATGCCCTTACTCGATATTATGAAAAGAAGGGATGGGACATCTACCAATTCTCTCTACTGCGCAGCCTTTCAGAATTGTCAATTCTAAAAATACTGGTAAAACGATATCCCGAGTTACAAAAGTTGCAGGTATCGTGTCATGCAGCACACGAGAAAGATGGTAAGATGCTTCCTTGCGGGAATTGTGAAAAGTGTAGGCGAATTGTCGGAATGCTTTGCGCACTCGATGAAGACCCAAAGCGCTGCGGATATAGCGAACATCAAATTCAAAAAGCTTTGGATACCTTGGCAACACGAAGCGTTAAACAAATAGGCACAGATGCAGCGCAACTATATCATTTGCTTGTAAGCAAAGGGATCATTGAAAAAAATGAATATACCAAGAAACTCGCCAAAGAACACAGGGAGATCTCTATGCTTCGCTTTGACCGCGAACGAAGCACGCTATCCGATCTACCAAAACAAATACGCGAACCGCTTATGAATATTTATGACCAATACTGTGACGGAATGGTAAAGCTATTGGATCGCAAATGGGAATCTTACACATTAACAAAGGCTGAATTAGAGATGCCATATTTTTTAAACAAAGACAATGAAACAATCCTATAAGAAAGTGGACTTCCTCTGGGAACAAAAAACCTGGCCCGAATTGGAAGCCTACTTGAAAACCGTTGATACTGTGATCTTACCTTGTGGCGCCATTGAACAACACGGGCCACACCTTCCTGTAGATATCGATTATTATGATGCCAATTATATGGCTCATCGGGTAGCAGAAGCCTGCAAAGCACCAAGGCCTTTGGTATTGCCCCCAATTCCGTTTGGAGTGAGTTATCACCATGAAGATTTTAAGGGTACCTTGAGTGTTACCAACGAAGCGCTTTCCAAATTCGTGTATGACCTAGGAATGAGTCTTGCAAAAAATGGTATTAAAAAAATAATCATCCTCAATGGTCATGGAGACAATGCTCCTACACTGAGCTATGCTGCTCAAATGATCAATAGAGATGCCAAGATCTTCGTCTGTGTGGACACTGGTGAAACAAGTGATGTCGATCTGCTGAATCTGATCGATACCCCAAACGATGCCCATGCCGGCGAAATAGAGACCAGTACGAGCCTTGCGTTGCGCCCCGAAATGGTACAAATGGACAAAGCGGTAAATGAGACCCTATCCTTTGGCAGTACCTTTTTGGATTTTGATGATGAACGCAGCGTGAGCTGGTACGTGCGCACCAACAAGATCTCTGAAAGTGGTATCATGGGTGATGCCACAAAAGCCACTGCAGAAAAAGGAAAGAAAATGTGGGAAGTGATGATACGAAATATGGCGGCTTTTGTAGAGTCTATAAAAAACACCCCGCTAGACGACCTCTATCAAAAAAGATATTGAAGCGGCATAAAAAATAACAACGAATGAAAATCACACATGTCTCATACGAACGTCTAGATCTAAGGCTATCCGAACCTTACACCATTGCCTACGAAACAGTCTCTAAAACGGTAAACTTTATTCTGAAAATAGAAACTGACAAAGGCTTTGTAGGCTATGGCTGCGCCGCCCCAGACCAAATTGTGACCGGTGAGACACCACAGCAGGCAGAACAAGAAATAAAGAATATCGTGCTTCCCTTTCTTAAAGGGAAAAATCCGATGATGTCCTCAGAAATTCTTGCTGATCTAAAACCGTTGTTAAAAAGAAATTCGTCAGTTCTAGCCATGGTAGACATGGCCATATTGGATCTTGTGGCACGTAAATTAGACACCCCGCTTTACCAGTTTCTGGGTGGTTATCGACATCGTATTGCAACTAGCATTACCATTGGAATTTTGCCTCTAGCGGAAACGTTGAAAACGGCAGCCGAGTTTATAACACTAGGCTTTTCCATCATAAAACTGAAAGGAGGATTGTCTCTTGAGGAAGACATCGAAAAAATGGTTTGCTTACGGAAAAATTTCCCTACAATAGAACTGCGTTTTGATGGTAACCAAGGGTATTCTCCAGAGGAGGCCATTGCGTTCTACGAGCGCACAAAAAAAGTAGGAGTCGAATTCTTCGAGCAACCTACCAAGGTCGGATTGGACAATCATATTGGAAAGGTGACCGATGGAACTGATATCCCTATCATGGCCGATGAGAGCATCAAAAATGTAAAAGACACCTTTAGACTTGCTCAGGGAGGGTATATCGATATGGTAAATATCAAGATCATGAAGGTGGGCGGTATCAGAGAAGCGATGCACATTAATTCGGTCGCTCAAAGTGCTGGCTTGGAAGCCATGGTTGGCTGTATTGACGAGTGCAGCTTAGGAATTGCTGCAGGATTACATTTTGCGCTTTCCCGAAAAAATGTCCGCTATGCCGATCTCGATGGTCATTTAGATATTTTGAATGATCCATTCAAAGGAATATTCAAGTTGAAAAAAGGAATTTTATATCCAAGTGATGCCTCGGGATTGGGGGCGATATCAAAACTTACATGAACCCATGCAATCTTAAATAATAGTAACTGGTCATGACCATTTTATTTGCACTGAATTGCCATGAGAAATAAGAAAAATGAATTACATAGACCCTATTCAAGACCTTTATTATCATCCCAACGATCTATTATACTATGAAGCTTAAAAAAACGATTCATAAATGTCGTCTCCTTGCCTTCAAAGAGGAGAAGATCTTAGTATTACAAAAGGCAGGTTTTAAAAAAGAACTTTCCTTGCCCGGAGGCATTCAAAAGAAGAAAGAAACAGACTTCCATTCTTTGATACGGGAGGTGGACGAAGAGATCGGGGTACTTCTAAAAAAAGATGAGCTGTCTTACTTTGTTTCCAGAAAGAATATTACCAAAGAAAAAACGGAGGTCTATAAGCATTATTTTGTTGCAACAAGACCTCTGAAGAAGATCACACTGCTGGAACCAGAAAAGTTTAAACGCGTTTTATGGATTCCTTGGTATCAAGCATTGGAATATATGGATAAGGAGGATTGCAGTGCGGTTGCGATGTACTGCGATCAGTTCAGTAAGGCGGCCAACTAAAAAAGAAAGTTGCAACTTGGACTTGGCCATGAAACACATTTATTAACGACAGAAACAGTTACCTTTAGTCACTCTAGACACAAATAGTGAAAAGGAACTATTTTTAGCATTCAAAAAATCATTAGCCATTGATATATGAAAACAAAGGACATCGAAAACATAGAGCTCAAGTTCCTCGACTTAAATGATTATCAAGAACTTAAAACTGCCATGATATCGGCCTATACCAATATGCCGGGGTCATATTGGAAAGAGCATCATATTCAATCCCTTATCGAAAAATTCCCAGAGGGGCAGGTAGTTATAAAGATCAACGATCAGTTGGCCGGATGTGCACTTTCGATCATTGTAGACTATGACAGCTTTGATGATGATCATACATATAATGATATCACCGGCAATTATACCTTCAAGACCCATACGGATGATGGTGATGTTCTTTATGGAATAGATGTCTTTATCAAACCAGAGTTCCGAGGGTTGCGACTAGGACGAAGGCTTTATGACTATCGAAAGGAAATTGCCGAAAAACTAAATTTGAGAGGAATCGTCTTCGGTGGTAGAATCCCCAATTATCACAAGTATGCGGATACGATATCCCCCAAAGAATATATTGCCAAAGTAAGGAGAAAAGAAATACAAGACCCTGTCTTAAACTTTCAAATTGCCAATGACTTCCATCCCATAAGAGTGTTGAAAGGATATTTGGAAGGCGATGAGGCCTCTGGGGAGTACGCGATACTCATGGAGTGGGATAATATCTACTACAAAAAGCCTTCAAAAAAGGCAGCTATCAAAAAGAGGGTGGTTCGCCTTGGTTTGATCCAATGGCAGATGCGACCTTATAAAAATTTGGAAGAGCTCCTTAATCAGGCTGAATATTTCGTTGATGCCCTTGCCGGATATCGTTCAGACTTTGCATTGTTCCCAGAGTTTTTCAACGCTCCTCTTATGGCCAAGGACAATCATTTGAGCACTCCAGAGGCCATCAGAGAACTCGCCAAGCATACCGAGGCCATTGTTAACAAATTCTCTGAATTTTCTATTACCTATAATATAAACATCATTTCTGGGAGTATGCCCGAAATACGAGATGGTCGTCTATACAATGTTGGGTATCTGTGCAGAAGAGATGGTACGATCGACCGCTATGAAAAATTGCATGTCACCCCAGACGAGGCCAAAGTATGGGGAATGCAGGGAGGAAGACAGATCAAGGCATTTGACACCGATTGTGGCAAGATCGGCGTGCTCATCTGCTATGATTCCGAATTTCCAGAATTGAGCAGACTATTGGCCGATGAGGGTATGGATATTTTGTTCGTCCCCTTTTTAACGGATACCCAAAATGGATATTCTCGGGTGCGTAACTGCTCGCAGGCTCGTGCCATAGAAAATGAATGCTATGTTGCCATCGCAGGAAGTGTTGGGAATTTACCAAACGTAGAGAATATGGATATTCAATTCGCGCAATCCATGGTATTCACCCCTTGCGATTTTTCGTTTCCAACTAACGGGATAAAAGCAGAGGCAACCCCAAATACAGAGATGATCCTCATTGCAGATGTAGATATTGACCTACTTCGGGAATTGCATCAATTCGGCGCAGTAAAAAATCTTAAGGACAGAAGGACCGACCTTTTTGAGCTTAAGAAGAAATAAATATGGGCAAATTCAGTCATGAAGCTCGCAAGAAAATTTAGATCTAAAGCATATTAGTAACTAATAATGATACATCCACATACAGAAATCAAATATATAGGTGAAGAGATAGGCTATGGAGTCATCGCAACCGATTTTATCCCGAAAGGAACCATCACTTGGGTCCTTGATAAGTTTGATCGCGAATTTACCCCCGCTGAATTCGATGAGCTGGAGCCCATTTATAAAGATATTTTAGATACCTATGCTTATAAGAACAACCAAGGTAATTTGGTCCTATGCTGGGATAATGCCAGGTTTGTGAATCATAGCTTTAGATCCAATTGCCTCACCACGGCCTACAATTTTGAACTGGCGGTAAGAGATATTCATCCTGGAGAGCAACTTACCGATGACTACGGCTATCTCAATATAGATAGACCATTTAGAGGTATCGATGAAGGCACCAAGCGAAAGACAGTCTATCCTAATGATTTGTTGAAGTATCACAAAGTCTGGGATGCACAACTTAGATCCGCCTTCGGTAATTTTTCTAAGGTAAATCAACCGTTAAGGTCGCTTATACGCGAAGATGTCTGGAGAACTGCCCTACAAATCGAAAATGGCGAGATCGAAATGCAATCTATCTTGACGAATTATCATTTTAATCAATAATTGAATAAGACGAAAATGATGGAAGCTTCAAACAGACTCCTTCAGACCCTCCTCTAAAATTTACGCATAAGAAATATTTGGACATCAAGTCTGTGCCACTTGCAGACCGGTTTTGTCATTAGTTGAAAAAATGGTGGTCCATAGTGTGACCTCATCATATTTTGCGTGTCTCAATTATAGTTTCAACAAGGATGAAACCCCTGTTGAACAAGATGAATAAGAACCTTTAAACTCATAAAAATGAAAACATTAAAATTATTGCCCCTCTTTCTAGTCGCTTTCTTGTTTTGCAATTATACCGCAGTAGCGCAAGAAGAGGAAGAGGATGAAGAAGATGAGGTCGTCGAAGAAGTCGCAACGAGGATCATTGGCACGTACACAGGTGTTGAGGATGGTGCATTTGTGTTCACCCATGAAGATGAGAATGGAGAAGAAAACACTATCAGCTTTGAAAAAGTATCTCCCTTGCTAAAAGGAATGTATGATCTGAGCGATAAAAAGCTGGTTGGAAAAAAGTTTCAGATCGAATACATCACAGAAAATGTTGTGGACGAGGATGACGAAGAGATGTTGACAAGCGAGCGGACAATTATTTCATTGACGAAGCTTTAAACTTTTGCCGAAAAGATAGGAACGTATTGATGACATACTTGAATGCATCTTCGATGGGGATAATACAGCCTATTATAATACATCTTTTGATGAGATCTCATCGCTAAATGCAAATTTTTAAGACTTCCTAAAAAAGAAGGCGCCCGTCAAATGACGGGCGCCTTCTTTTAAACTCGGTTAAAATTTATCGCTTCCGAGAGGCCAAGATCAATGAGAGCTAGGCGCTATAGAATAACATTTTTTAAAGAAAAAGCCAGAATCTCAATTCTGGCTTCAAACATCCCACATTTATCAATATGGTACTGTTTCATCAATCAACTCACCAATTATTATGTCTAGATAAAGTATATTCTTATGACACCGATTTAATTTCTAGGTCACCTATTTTAACAAAATTCTGCGTCACAATTGCCATTTTCGTTTTTTGGAGGGAAAAAGTTATCATCATATACCCCACTGATAATATTCTCGATCTGTTCTGTTTTGACGAAAAATACGGTGTCGTTCAATACAAAGCGAACCCGATCACCCAGTTCCTCATGCACCTCTTTAAAACTTATCACATCGCTTTCTTTAAAACCATCTTTATATATCATTGCGATGGCTTTGATCATTTCGTTGGATAGGTAGCTAAAATCGACTTCTAATTTTTTCATAGCATCTAATTTATATCTAATTCTTAGACACCAATAAATCAGATTTGTCACTATCACGTTAAAACATTAAAGATCACAGGATATCCATTTTGCTTCACGACCAACTTATATAGAAATGATCTTACATAATGAACCGCTGAAATACTATTTTGATCCTGGGCACCCTTTACATTAGAAAAAACATAGATTAGCGACTTTGTCAGTTTTTCGCCATGACTTAAATGATATTCTCTTTATCGTGACCAAGCTTGCCTTGCGCTCCTTTTGGCACCTGACCGATCTGACCTTTTGGAAAAAGGTGCTTATTCCAAATATACTTTTAGAAATTCCATTTTGGAACAGTTCCTTAAACGGTCCAAAGCTTTTATTTTTATTTGTCGTACCCTTTCTGTGGTAAGATCTAGATGATGCGCGATTTGATCTAATGCGAGGGAATTATTTGTTCCAATACCGAAGTACATTTTGATGATGTAGGCCTCACGGTAGGACAAAACATCAAAGATACTATCCAAGTCCATTTTCAACGATTGTTCGATCAGTTTTTCTTCTGGACTACCAAGATCTTTGGATTGTATTCTTTCGTGTAAGTTCACCTCTCCATCCCCAACTTTCAGGGGTTCATCCATCGAAATGGGCCATGAAGAATGACTTAGGCAAAATTGAATCTCTGACAATGAGAAATCGATCAATTCTGCCATTTCTTCCGCGGTAGGCCTTCTTTGGTAGATCTGTTCAAAATCGGAAGAGGCGTTGTTCATCTTCCTCATCGCATTTATTTTGTTCGAGGGCAATCTAACCATCCTTGATTTTTCGGTAAGTGCCCGCATTATTCCTTGACGTATCCACCAAACCGCAAAGGAAATGAATTTGAATCCTCGTTTCTCATCAAATTTTGTTGCCGCTTTGACCAATCCAAGATTTCCTTCATTAATTAGATCATGAAGATTAAGTCCTCTGGACTGGTATTGTTTGGCAACGGATATGACAAATCGTAAATTGGAAATTACCAACTTTTCCTTTGCTTGTTCATCCCCGTTTCTAATTCGTTCCGCCAGATCGACCTCCTCCTCTTCCGTGATCATCGGGATCCGGCTTATCTCACTCAGATATCTTGAAAGCGAGGGGCTCTCAATTTTTGTGAGCTGTTTCGGTATTGACAGAGACCTCATCGTGTTTGTTTTTTTACCAATGAAAGCCTCGTAGCGTTCGGCTTTTCATATTTCGCTATCTCTCTGATTATCTGCCGGATACTTTTATAGGGTATTTTGTCATTATCGACTATGGCGACAAGGTTCAAGTGTTGATACATAAAGTCATTCCTCATTCTTTCTGAAATATTCATTTCGATATATCGCCTTTTCCAAACCCTCTCGCTTCTCCCTAGACTTTTTGATAAATTCTCGGTTCTCTTTAATACGTTTCAACTGTTGGGTCTTCCGTACCTTATTCCTATACTTTTTTAAGGCTCTTTCTATGTTCTCGCCAGGTAGTATCTTAATTATTAACATATTGTATCTTATTTATGATGTTTCTTTAATCTGGGCACCTCGGGGTGAATTGTTGAAAAGTGTATTGTCCTTTTATATCAAAATGGATGTTCCGCGAAAAACTATGCTTTGGACTTTGGCCTTGACGGTCTTTGAAACGTGGATATTGGCCCAAGTAAAAAATAACTAAGAAGCGGGCCTTGAGAATTGGAAACGGATAAAGGAATGGGCTATCTTTTTTATTTAGTGATCAACGCAATTGTCATCGATAATCCTTGATATGTCGTAAAGGAAAGGATTTAAGTTGGAATCAAACTGTTTTATTCCTTTTATTTATCAGATCCCTTTTTATTTTGTGATGTATGAAACAAATTTTAATTCTGATCGATATGTGTTGGCGCTTACACCAATAGAACATATCATTCGTAAGATGCTTATTATCAATATTTAACACGAAATTTGGAAAATACTCTTCAAACTAGCAGTATATTCGCAAAAGTTAAAGTTAAGAAAGCCCAGATTTATTTAGTCTTATCAGATTCTCGATTCATTTTCAGCTCTCTCCCTTTTAAATTCATTATCAAGTAACATTTTTAAGCCCAATGTGAGGTTATTGGGACTTGTTAGGACATAATTTATCATAGTCCCTACGATCCATTAATTATTCAAGATGTCACGACAATTGAGCTTATCATTATCTCTTATATCAAATGTGGAAAAAAGATCAAACCACGATTAGCGACGTTAAAAAACCAAAATTTTCAAAACGAGCAAACTCTGATTTCTCAAAAATACTGAGGAACAGGGTAAACAATTATTTCAAAACAAACAATATTAGCAAGCATGCAAACAAGAGCATGATCAGCAAGACCATCGTTATGCTAACGGTCTTTTTTGTGCCATTGGTTCTAATTAATATTGGTGTTGTCACCGTTCCTTGGCTCCTTTTCGCCTTATACATAATCAGTGGAATTGGAATGGCCGGAATCGGTATGGGCATCATGCACGATGCCAATCATGGTTCGTACTCCAAAAATCGAAAAGTGAATAAGTATCTTGGCTATACAATGAATTTGATAGGTGCAAATGCGAATGTTTGGAAGATCCAGCATAACGTACTGCACCATTCCTATACCAATATAGAAGGGGCAGATGATGATATAAACGCTCCTTTTTTCCTTCGCTTTTCACCGCATGCAAAAAAAAATAGCATCCATAGGTTTCAACACTTGTACGTGTGGTTCTTTTATGGTCTTTCTACAGTTTCTTGGGTTACTGCCAAGGACTTTCTCAGGCTTTTCCGCTACAGAAAAATGGGGTTCTTGAACAAGAAAAATCAATTCAGAGATGAATTGATAAAGATGGCCAGTTGGAAGCTACTATATTATTCATATGCCTTAATATTACCCTTGATAATGGTACCGTTGGCACCATGGATGATCATCTTGGCCTTCATTAGTATGCACTTTGTAACAGGTTTACTGATCAGCATCATATTTCAAGTGGCACATATCATGCCCAGTACTGAATTTCCTCTTCCCGATAAAGATGGAATTGTCGAAGGTGACTGGTTTGCGCACCAATTGGCCACAACAACGAATTTTGCGCCAAAAAGCAAGTTTTTCTCTTGGCTTATAGGTGGGTTGAATTATCAAATAGAACATCATTTGTTACCCAATATTTGTCACATACATTATAAAAGAATATCAGGTATCGTCGCCGATACTGCCAAGGAATACGGCATGCCCTATCATACAAAACGGACATTTGCTGCCGCCATCATGGCCCATATTGGAGTTTTACGAAAGTTGGGCAAAATGCAGCCTATTCCTGTGAGATAAAAGTTGGAATCTAAAAACAATAAACTTAAGAACATGAATATTATAAAACGAACATTGAATAAAATAGCAAACAAGAGATCGAAAGCAATGAAAAAAGGAACAGTAAAATTCTTCAATAGTGCCAAAGGGTTTGGTTTTATAAAGCCCGCAGATTCTGATGAAGATATCTTTGTACACCAAAGTGGCCTTATCGACGAGATCCGTGAGAACGATGATGTAAAATTTATGATGAAACAAGGCCAAAAGGGAATGAATGCGATCCATGTGGAATTGGCTTAAAAAACCCTCATTTCCGCATCAATGAAAAAGCCATCCTTTTAAAGGTGGCTTTTGTTTTTGTCCTGTCCCTTTTCTTGTGAGCTCATTTCGTTGTTTAAATTGGAAGCATTAAGAATGTTTTTTATGCCTACTGCTGGTGACACCCACGATTTAGACCAGAGCTAACCTACTAATTATGGACCATCATAAATTCAAACTCCGAGGTATTCGTCTTATTTGTTTTTGATCGCATCGCCCACACCAATAAATGGAACTGCACCAGCACCTGTTACCTGAGGTAAGATCCCATTCCATTTTTCTATCGCCTTGAGGTTCGCTTCTATCTTTCTTAGTTCGATAAGGTCGGGTGAAATATTCATTTTTTGCAATCGTAGCGCCTCCGCTTCGGCTGTTGCCGCAGCAATGGTCTGTTCTGCTTCCACCCTAATCCTGTCGAGGTCCCTTTTTGCCTTTAATGCATTTTGCTCGGCGGTTTGCTTTGCCTCAATGGCATCGGTAAAGGTTTGAGAAAAGCTAAATGAGATAATTGAAAAAGCGTCAACCGAAATGTTGGACGCCAGCAACCGCGATGTAAGCGCTTGTTGCATTTCAGTGCTTACGGCCGGTCTTTTGGTGATCAATTCCTCGGCCGTATACCTCGCTGACACCGCTTTCATTACTTCTTGAATCGCGGGGTCAATGATACGCTCCTTAAATTCCACACCAATGGTCTGATACACCAAATTTGCCTTGTCAGGTATAATGTGATAATTAAGGGCTACCGATAAATCCACATCCTGGAGGTCTGAGGACGAAGATGCAGCGTCTGTCATCGCCTTTTGGATCTTTACGTCCATTAGAACGACTGTTTGTACTATTGGTATTTTGAAGTGAATACCTTCATTCAGCACTGTTTCTTGTACGGCACCGAAATTCTGAACAACGCCACGTTCACCGGCACCGATCTGAACCCATGGTTTAAATGCAAACAAGAGGATCACTACTATAGTAATGATGAACAAATTTCTACGTTGGCCTTTTTTCAATACATTCTTTATCTCGTTTAGGGGGGTATTTTCCATAATCGTTTCGTTTATTTACAAAGATGGGATTTCCTTTTTCCCAAATGTTGCATAGTATCAACCCAATCTTACATAAATCACACTTTGTTAAGAGAGAATATGGATGCGATTTGCCTTAAAGCTTTAGACTTTAAGGTATTTAACCGAGAACAGGGAACTTTGCAATATTTGTCTCAAGGGGAGGATAATTTTAGACTAAGTGATGTTCTAAGCTCCTGCAAGACGTTTTAAGAGCAGATGATGCTTATTCGGCAAAAGGACTTTAGACCAATATTATGGGTACGTGAGCTACTTCAAATACGTTAGCTATAAAATCCTCTATATCCATTATTTTATCTGTCTTAGCGTGGTGTTAAACTTAGCCAATGATGGAATGTTTCGACTATCTTTGCACACATATAAATGTGTACTAAAGGGCGTTTATTGCGCCCATCACGAGAAGTAAATAAAGCAGCGATAATGAAGCAGATAAAAAAAGTACCTCAAGATAACAATATTAGTATTGACAGGCCAACAACCCGTCATGAGAGTTGGAAAAATCATCGAAGATATACCTCCTTAAAATTAATACGATTTTCATAAAGGTCAGAATATTACAAAGAGGGTAAAAGCCCTCTTTTTTATTTCTAAAGAGAGTGCTTCATTCACCTCTCAAAGTCATGCAGATCATTTTAAATTTATGATTTGCCTCAATAGAGCTGGCGGCATGGCCTGGCACAATAATGGAATCTCCCTTTTGCATAAAGGTTGAATTTTCATTGATAACAATTTCTGCTTTACCCTCAATAATATAAATAAATCGAGAAAAAGGAGATTGATCATAGGCTTGGACCTTCCCATAATCAAATACAAAAGCCTGAATAACACCGTGGTTCCCGACCATTATGTTTTTCACCACGATGGCATTTGTGCTATAGTCCAATACATTCTCCAAATTAAATGTCATGGATTCCTCAAATTCAGCTTTATCCATGGTTTTTGGGTATGGTTAATTATTTCTTTTATTCTGCTCTATTATTTTTCTCGTCTCGTTTTGCCCTTTTGGCCGCCTTTTTTTCTTTAGGGGTTCTTGAGGGAGGTGTTTTTCCTGATTTTTGCTTTCCTTCTTTTTCTTTTGACATGATATTTTTGTGTTAGATTTTTATTCTCAATGAAATTATTACTCCTAACATTGCCTCAATTGAAAAATGGAGTGTACATTTTCTATTCATACTTTTTGGCCGCCACCCGCTGGTGAGAATCAGAAATATTGAAATGGCAGCTGTGGAAAGGTGTTTTCATTCACTCATATATTCCAATAAAAGAGTAGTGTCTTTCAAGGTCTCCTCTTTTTTCGGAATACATAGCAATTTAAAAATGCTGATCAACAAGGTAAATTGAATGTGCTCTTGAGCGGTTGCGCTATCACAACATTTAATACTACCGACAATCATTTTCAATTCGAATCAACCCTAGCACTAAGCTTTTGCTAAATCCTCTTTCTTCTTCACTATTTGATCTAAAATTTTTACGGATTGGTGCAAAGAGCCTTGCTAGAATTTCAAAGACCCTTTTTGCCTGTTTGTTCTTCTCGAATATATCCATGAATATCACTTATTTTGAAAACAATTACTAGTCATAATACTCATGATAAGGTGCAAAATAAATCTGGAGCAACAACTACATAAATATTCTAAAAGCTTGCATATATCACAGGTTCTCAAGATTTTGCAGTCGTTTCTTCTTTAGTTTTTTATAAAAAGAAGGAGGGAGACCTGTGACTTTCTTGAATTGATTTGAAAGATGAGATGGGCTGCTATAGTGAAGCTTATGAGCGATCTCAGTAAGGTTAAGTTCATCATATAGCAGTAATTCTTTTACCTTCTCAATTTTATGTTTGATGATGTAGTGTTGTACAGTGATTCCTTTCACTTCAGAAAATGTGTTCGACAAATACGTGTAGTCGTATCCTAATTTTTTGCTCAGATAATCGGAATAATTAGTTTTCGGAATTTCATCGGTATGATGAATCATTTCTATGATTGCAGTCTTTATTCGCTCAATTAAGATGCTCTTAGCATCGTCTAGCAATTCTAGGCCAGATTTAAATAGGTTCTTTCCTAACAGAGTTCTTTTCCCTGTGGGAATTTCCTCTGGGATTTCGACCATTCCAAGATCTAAGGCGGTATGGTCTATGTTTAATTTTTTCAGTTCTTCCTTTACCAATATTTTGCAGCGTTGACTTACCATATATTTGATGTACAATCTCATGTTCTCAATTTAGCTGATTAGAAAATTGCCGCAAAAATCTTTGAAAATACTCAATAAGGAGCATCGAACCTTTGTTTCTAAATGGGGGGTGCTCCTAAGCCTTTCTCACTATCATTGGGTGGGCTTTGGTTCTTTTAAAAAACCTGTGATTTTAGGATATCCTCGATATGATTAAAGATAGTCAATAATTTATACTTCTATTGAATATTCGTTTTTGCATGGCTAATGAAATACCGAACTTCTTGCAGGTTTTTCATGAGTACATTATTCCAAAAAAGATGTAAGCCTGATATTAGATCTATATTGCAGAAAAGTAGTCAGCTTCAAGTTCAATAACCATTTTCTCTGTTCATTTTACAAAAGGCTTTGATCCCATTGTAAAGAATGAGTTCTACTCTAGATCTTTTAGACGATCGTCTTAAGCAATGTAATGTGGGAATAAAAAGAGCCACACTCTCGTGCAGCTCTTTTGCTTTTTTGCTCCCCTCGCCTAGCTCGGGACAGGCGTCTTGCCCAAGTTTTCTCAACGAAAAAAGCCAATCACTTCTGTGATTGGCTTGTCGTCGCTTCCGCTCCCCCTCTTGGGCTCGAACCAAGGACCCTCTGATTAACAGTCAGATGCTCTAACCAACTGAGCTAAGGAGGAATGTTCATTTAGAACTTTTATATCGAATTGGGAAATTATCGGCTTCCCGATTGCCTTTGAACGTCTCTTGAAACAAGGATCACTCCCTATTTTTAACCTACCCTACACCATTAAATATCAAATTTTTTCGAGTAGGCGGGTGCAAATATATGCGTTTTTTTAGTTAAGCCAAACAAAAAATATCTTTTTTTGACTACTTCATAAAATTACGATAAATATCGTTGCCAAAGGCAAAAACGAACAGTGTGATCAGTAAAAGAAACCCAACCATCTGGGCATATTCCAAGAATTTGTCGCTAGGCTTTTTACCTAAGATCATTTCATACAACAAGAACATCGCATGGCCTCCATCCAACGCAGGAATTGGCAATAAGTTTAGAACCCCTAACATAATAGAAAGAAAGGCTGTGATGTTCCAAAAAGCTTCCCAGTTCCATGTAGTTGGAAAAATTTTTGCGATTGAAATGAAACTCCCGAGTCCTTTATAGGCTCCCGTACTTGGCGTTACCAGTGCTTTCAATTGCTTTCCAAAAGAAGCAAAACGGTCGAAAAAACGATCCGTCCCAGCACCGAAAGATTCGACCAGACCATATTCTTTCTTAGAGAGCTTTAAATATCCTAGCTTCTCTAGATCCACTTGGGAGAGCCCGCTTAGTACGACTCCCAGCTTCCCTTCGATAGTGGTATAAACGGTAATATCCTTTTCCTTGCCATCCCTTAGAACCGTAGCTGTCATTGTCTCTCCTTTATTCGCATCCAGGTAAGCCGACACCTGATCAAAATACTTCATCGAATTTCCATCCAAGCCTATGATGATATCATTGGGCTGCAATTCTTTTCCAGCATTTGGCGAATCTTCGGCGACTTCTCCGACTACCATGGGGTTTCTGAGACCAATCGGTCTTCTATTCTCCTCAACCAGCTGACCCATAAAATCCGATGGAAGGTCCAAGGTGATCTTTGTACCATTTCTTAGTACTTCTACCTTCTCTGCAAAGAAGATGTTTTCAGCCATTTCGGAAAAGGTGTCAAAGCTCTCTCCATCCACCGAAAGCACCATATCACCACTTCGAAGCCCTGTTTTTTCGGTCATGAATTCAGTGACGGCCATAGCATCGCCAATGTCCTCGGCAGCAAGATACTTCTCCCCATACGCAAAAGACATTCCGACATAAATGATCCAGGCCAATACAAAGTTTACAAAAACGCCTCCAAGCATGATGATCAATCGCTGCCATGCCGGTTTCGATCGAAATTCCCATGGCTGCGCAGGTTGCTTCAACTGCTCGGTGTCCATACTCTCATCGATCATTCCCGATATCTTTACATATCCTCCCAGCGGAAGCCAACCTACTCCATAGACGGTGTCTCCAATTTTCTTTTTAAAGAGTGCAAATTTAACATCGAAGAAAAGAAAGAACTTCTCCACGCGAATTCCAAAGAATCGCGCTGGGATAAAATGCCCAGCTTCATGGAGGATGATCAAAAGCGAAAGACTTAAAAGGAATTGTATTACAATAATGAATATCTCTGTTGCACTCATAGCGTCATTTTCAATTTCTAAAACGAACAAAAGTAAGGTTTTCACCTTACTTTTGGAAAAGAAGCAGTATTATCTGCCTTATATTTAATAAACATTTATGAATCCAGCGCTATTATTCGCCTCCCGCTGAAACCAATGTAGCTCTTCTCGCTTTTGCCAAAGCAATATCTGTGTAAACTCTGGTGGGAGAATTGATTGCTTGAGCGATGATATCAGCATCCGAATCTAGCGCTCTTCTTACGGTGTTATCTCTAGAAATGATGTCGAAATTTGGGTCGATCTCTATCTTCACCACATCAAAACCAGCATTCACTAAAAATAGCTGATCATTGATCGCGTGCTTTAGAATGATATCCTCATAATTTCCATTTGCCGAATATAATCGCACTGGCACTTCGGCCTCAAAGAAATCGACAGAGTGAGGTGCCGTGGTCTGCTGAGAAAGCACCACCTGCAATTCGCCATTCGCATCTGCATGCCAGTCCAGCTTAAAACTTGGAAAACCTTCACCGTATATCCAATCATTGAAGAATTCCGACAGATCTCGATTGCTTTGAACTTCCATGTGTCTGATAAAATCTTCCGTATTGGCGTAGCTGTATGCAAGCTTTTCGTCGTTCAGATAATTTCGTACCCCTTGAAAAAAGTCCTTATCTCCCAAGTGCTGACGTAGCATGTGCAACACCATCGAGGCCTTGTCATAGGTAAGTCTTGAGCTAAAGATCCTATCTATATTATCCAGATTAGATTCGTCCACGTAGATGCTTCCAAATCCGCTTCGGGTGATGGTACTTACCTTTCCCTGCTTCCAATTGTTAAAATCTCGCTTACCATCCAACTTTTCTTCTACCATTCCGGTGAGATAGGTAGCAAATCCTTCATTCAACCATATATCTTTCCAGCTTCCGCAAGTAACTTTATTGCCAAACCACTGGTGTGCTAATTCGTGTGCTATAAGCATTCTACTATAATTGCCTATAAAAGAAACGGTCGTGTGTTCCATACCACCACCCCAGCTAAACTCGGCATGGCCATACTTTTCATCTGCAAACGGATATTCTCCAAAAAGATCTTGGAAGACATACATGATGTCTTTGGTAACCTCGGTATGCTTTTTTGCGGTGTTCATGGATTCTGGATATACATAATTGACGATATCGAAGGTACCGTCCGTTCCTTCAACCGTTTGCTTGTACACTTCATAATCTGTTACCGCAATGGCCACCAAATAAGAAGGAATCGGATAATTGTGTTTATAGGTTGTCGTCTTTGTTATCCCATTGTCCGTGACACAGGTTTCGAGTCCGTTGGAAACGGCCACATAGGATCTTTTCTTCCCTTTTTTCGGTTTGAAGAACGATGGAGTGGTGATGACCACCTCTATAGCGTCTGCCTTGTCATTTAGATCTTGTTTGCAAGGCCACCAATCTTTAGACCCATAGGGTTCCGATAGTGTGTAGAGTACAGGCACTTTGTCGGGCCCATGCGTAGTGATGGTAAAAGCATCTTCTTTTGTAGAAGGCTTACCTTGATATGTGATGGTAATGGTTGCCTCGGTCCCTGTTAAAAAGGTCTGTGGAAGATCGACGACTACTTCATCTTGTTCGTTCTGAATAAACGCTAGCGACCGATCATCGATAGACGCCGATAGTATTTGAAGTTCTTTGCTCGCATCAAAGGTAATGGTCTTCATCGCTTCTTTCGCGACAAAGGTGGTGGTAACTTTACCTTTTATGAAATATACTGAAGGGTCTACAGCGATCTCAAGCTTATGATGCCTAATATCATAGTTGTCAGTGCTTTGCTTGCCAACAAAGGTCATCTTTGCAGCCGCCGCTTTAGCCTCATTTGTAACTATCTGTTGGATGTTTTGGGCGGACCCTACACATAGCACAAATGAAAAGAAGAGTAGGTTAATTCTTTTCATTCTAAAAATTTGGGACTTCTAATATAGGGAATTTTAAGTATCAAACGACTACCTTTGTTGTAAATGATTCATTTTTTGTTATAATCGTCTAAAAAACTGCACCCAAATAGCTCATTATGAGATCTTTTTTTGCAAAATATAAGTTCTTTGGGATGGTACTTCTAATCATCTCTATAGGAATTATTTCATTGTTTTATAGCGCTTTAAAACCCGAAAAACGCCTTCCGATCTATCAGCCGGCCGATGTGAATTTTGAATTGGTCGATAGCACCATTCAGCATGTGAGAAACTATCATAAGATCGCCGATTTCGAACTTATCAACCAAAATGGGAAGACCATCACGCAACAAGATTATCAAGGCAAGATCTATGTAGCCGATTTCTTTTTTACCACATGCGCCACCATCTGTCCAGTGATGACGGATAATATGTATGATGTTCAAATGAATATTTTGGAAGATGATGAGGTGAAGCTCCTCTCTCATTCGGTCACACCTGAGATCGATTCTGTCCCACAATTAAAACGCTACGCCGATCAAAAAGGAGTTATCGATAAAAAATGGAACCTTGTTACCGGTGACAAGAAGCAGATATATGAGCTGGCAAGGAAATCCTATCTTGCCGTCAAAACCACTGGTGATGGAGGGCCTTATGACATGATCCATACAGAGAATTTTATGCTCATTGATAAAGAGGGTCGCATCAGAGGATTTTATGATGGTACAGATAAAGTAGCGATCGAAAAATTACTTGAGGACATCCAGATCTTGAAAACCGAATATGAAGAGTAATCTAACTCCAGGGCAAGCCCACAAGGCATATATTAAAAAACATCTTTGATTTCGAGGCCTTCGTCCGCCAAAATGGCTACATGAAGGCGTAAAGGCCTTGGAGCAACCTGCCGCACGGCCTGCCTTCCAAAGTCTCATGCAAGGGACAGGCAGTCAGGTTTGAATCTCGATTATCGAGGAAAACTTAACATACTTTGTTATTTGCGCATTGACTTTTTTACCCTACTTTTGCTCTTAATTAAAATGAATCTAAATAAAGATACGCTTGACGATTTCAGATCTACAGTTAGGGGAAGAGGGCATTATCAAAGACATTTCATCTGATCTAATTCCATTGAAATTATTAGAGATGGGCTGTTTACCAGGCAATAAGGTCCAATTGGTACAGGTAGCTCCCTTTAACGATCCTTTGTATCTTATCATCAACGATTGTCACCTCGCCATACGCAAGGATACTGCTCAATTGATTGAGATTGAAAAAATGTAGCGAATGAGCAAGCAGATCAATGTCGCCCTTATCGGAAACCCGAACACTGGAAAAACCTCGGTCTTCAATAGTCTTACTGGGCTCAATCAAAAGGTAGGCAATTACCCTGGCATCACTGTAGAAAAGAAACAAGGCGTTTGCAAACTCCCAAGAGGCGTTAAGGCGCATATCATCGATCTCCCCGGAACTTATAGCTTAAATGCCTCCTCGATGGATGAAAACGTGGTCATTGAACTTCTTTTGAACAAAGAGGACAAGGACTATCCCGATGTGGCCATTGTGGTGACCGATGTGGAGAATCTAAAGCGTAACCTCCTGCTCTTTACGCAGATCAAAGACTTAGGCATTCCTACCATTCTCACCATTAATATGGCAGACAGAATGCAGCGAAAGGGGATATCCTTAGACATTTCAATGCTCGAAGAGCGGCTACAAACCAAGATAGCGCTCGTTAGCACAAGAAAAGGTACGGGCATTGTCCAACTCAAAGAATTGATCGCTGACTATAAACATCTCTCCACGAAACCTTGCCTTAACGCTTCAGAGATCGACCCCGAATATTTTGATGGTTTACGGAAGGCTTTTCCAAAGCAAGACCTTTATAAGTTGTGGTTGGTGATCACACAAGATGTCAATTTTGCCAATGTCAACAGAAAAAGAATAGAAGATGCAACGGACTTTCAGACCAAGTCTAAATCATACCTGAAACGGCTTCAGCAAAGAGAAACCATAAAACGATATCAATTTATCAATGAGACCATTAAAGAAGGTTATCGGGTCGATATCAATGCTGCCAAAGACCTGCGAAGTCGATTGGACAGCATTCTAACCCATAAATTTTGGGGGTATGTCATCTTCTTCCTGATCCTTCTCACCATTTTTCAAGCAATCTTTGATTGGAGTACCTATCCGATGGATTTCATTGATGAAAGTTTTGCTTCGCTTGGGGATTGGGTAAAAAGAACTTTACCTGCTGGTGTATTCACCGATCTTTTGGCCGAAGGCATCATCGCCGGACTTGGTGGCATTGTCATCTTTATCCCTCAGATCGCCTTTCTGTTTCTTTTTATATCGGTTTTAGAAGAAACTGGGTATATGAGTCGTGTGGTGTTCCTTATGGATCGAGGAATGAGGCGCTTTGGATTGAGCGGAAAAAGTGTGGTCCCATTGATCTCAGGGACAGCATGCGCCATTCCAGCAGTAATGGCGACCAGGAATATCGAAAACTGGAAAGAGCGACTGATCACCATACTCGTTACCCCTTTCACCACCTGTTCTGCGCGACTTCCGGTTTATTTGATCATCATCGCGCTCGTCATTCCCAATCAACGTTTCTTGGGAATGAATATTCAGGGGCTTACACTGATGGGACTCTATCTACTCGGTTTTTTGGTAGCGATACTTTCTGCCTGGGTACTTAATAAAACCCTAAAGATCAAAAGTCGCAGTTTCTTCGTGGTCGAGATGCCAAACTATAAGCTGCCGCTGTTCAAAAATGTGGCCATCACAGTCATCGAAAAAACAAAGAGCTTTGTCTTTGAGGCAGGAAGGATCATCTTAGCGATCTCCATAGTCTTATGGGTATTAGCGTCGTACGGTCCTGGTGATGATTTCAATAAGGCCGATGCTATCATTGCCCAACAATATCAGGATGTTGGTCTCAATGAGACTGAATTGGAAAATAAGATCGCATCATATAAACTAGAACATTCTTTTATTGGCATCATTGGTAAAACCATCGAACCGGCCATTGAACCATTGGGCTATGATTGGAAAATTGGCATCGCATTGGTAAGTTCATTCGCCGCGCGCGAGGTGTTCGTGGGAACGCTGGCAACGATCTATAGTGTGGGGAGCGATGAGGAAGAGACGATCAAAAACCGTATGGGTGCCGAAGTCCGAGCGGATGGTAAAAAGCTTTTCAATTTGGCCTCGGGAATATCACTCTTGCTATTCTATGCCTTTGCAATGCAATGCATGAGTACGTTGGCCATCGTTAAGAAAGAGACCAACAGCTGGAAATGGCCATTGCTGCAACTGGTTGCTATGAGCGCCATCGCCTATGTCGTGGCGTTGATCTCCTATCAACTCTTAAAATAATGTAATTATCTGTACTTTTGCAATACAGACATCAAAGATGGAAATTCTTCAAAACATACTCGTCTTTATAACCTTTGCGATCGCAATAGGGTTTTTGATTTCCAAGTTCATTTGGAAACCCGCCTTTTTGGTAAAGAGGAAAAATAAGACCGCTAAAGCCTGTGGCAATAGCGGGTGCGGGTGTCATTGACGTATATTGAAACTCTAACATCGCCTGCAGCTTCACTTATCATCAAACTTTTCGATAGTATTGAGTTACTCACTTTGGCAAGATGGCCAAGACAAACTGCCAAAGTTTACTCAGGATTTGAAACCTGGACAAAAAATATAAGTTGGATTCAGATGTATAAAACACTTGTCTTCGTTACTTCTCCGCCCGAACGTACCATTCGAAATGGGCGTGGAGTTTTTTCTTTGATGTAAAGCGAAAAGAAAATACCTGTCTGTCGGCAGACAGGTATCGAGACGTTCTTCAATGAGTTCTCGATACGATCCTATCCTAAAAAGTTGGGATAGTATCACTCGAACTGACAAATCTTCTATCCTATCTATCAAGGAATACTGCCATTCAGATATGTGCTCGCCATTAGCGTATTCCTTTTCTTTTGATAAGCAGGAGAGCTTAAGAATAAATGGGCCACCTGATTTTCCCAATCTCTAGCGATATCAAAATAACTAATATTTACCTCTGCCATGATCTCGTTGCAATCACCGCAGCTGTGTTTATAATCCAGGAAGTGATGTGCAAATTCATGAAATGCCACCACTTTGAGTATTTCGGGGTCGAGCATGGCGACCCAATTGATAAGAATACTTTGGGCTTTACCCGTGGCATCCCGTTTCACTTTTCCGAGTATCATCGCAGTTTCCTGAGTTGGTAGATCGGATACAATGTCTATTTTTTCAAGTTGAAAAAGCTTAGAATTGTATTCAATGCCGTACTTATCACATTGCTTGAAAAACTCTTGAAGTAAAGGCTGTAGGCGACCGTCGATATCCACAGTATTCTGTGCTTTTATGCATAGTGGTTGTGTGATGAAGACGAGCCATAAAATAAAAAGACTACGTTTCATTATAATTAGGTTTGGGGTCTAATAAAAAATGGGGCTCTATGCCCCATTTGTAATTATAAACGCAGCCATTTAAAAATTTATTGTATTAAAATGCTTTTGGGCAGTATTTTAACGTTTACTATTAATTATTTCGATACTTTTCAAACCAAGCCAAGGTATGCGCTACCTTGGTGATCAACTGGCTTGGACGTCTTGCAATGCCATGAGAAGCCCCGGGAATCTCCACCAGAACGGTCTCGATCTTTCTGAGCTTTAAGGCATGGTAGAGCTGTTTAGCCTCACTTGGTGGCGTGCGAAGGTCGTTCATCCCAACCATCACCATCGTAGGGGTCTCTACATTTCCAACCAAGGAGATGGGCGAGAACTTCCAATACCCTTCAAAATTCTCCCAGGGCTGACCTGGATATCGGCTATTGGCATAGCCATAGTAATTATCCGCAACCAGGGTCTTGCTTATCCAATTCATTACGGGTTTAGCAACAACCGCTGCTTTAAAACGGTTGGTCTTCCCAATGATCCATGCTGTCATAATGCCACCAGCACTTCCTCCTGTCACGTACAAATTGTCCTTATCGATCAGCCCTCTTTCTAGAAGGTGGTCTACCCCATCCATCACATCATTATAATCTTCGCCAGGATAATTATTGAACAATAGATTTCCAAATTCTTCACCATAGCTTGTACTTCCCCTAGGATTAGGATAAAATACCAAATAACCCGCAGCAGCATAGAGTTGGATCTCTGCCGAAAACCGATCGCCGTAATTAAGAATTGGTCCTCCATGATTCTCAATCAGTAGTGGATATTTCTTAGAAGCATCATAAAAAGGAGGCTTTACGATCCAACCTTGGATGTCTCTTCCATCTATCGAAGATTTGTACCATACCTCTTCTACCTTTCCCAATTCGCGATACTTTAAGATATCATCGTTCAAAGAAGTGATCGACCGAGGTCGTTTTTGCTTTTTGCTGAACACGGCTACCTCTGCTGGATATGATGGTCGTGATTGGGTAAATGCAAATTCTCCATTATTGTTCACAGAAAAAGAACCACCAGCATAGGGACGTCCTAATGATGTCCCTCCTAAATTGTCCGCTAGCTTGGTCACTTTTCCCGATAAAGAAATATGCGCGATCTTGGTATTTCCTTTATCGTCGTAACTTACATACAATCCTTTACCATCGGCATCCCAAATAGGATTGCCAATACTTCTATCCAATGAGTTCGAAATGGTCCTTCTCCCACTTCCATCGGAATTCATGATATGAAGTTTTCGCAATTGATAAGCTTGGACCTTATCGGCAAATCCAAGGAAGGCAATCTTGTTTCCGTCTGGTGAGACAACGGGATCATAGTCGGGTCCGTCTTGTGAAGTCAGGGTTTCTATCTTGCCAGAAGCTACATCCACTTTGTAGATCTCACTATTTCTGAATCGATACTCCCAGTCTGGTACCCTATTGGCGGAAAAGAAAATGGTTTTTCCATCAGGAGACCAAGACAATTTTCCCTTGTGATTAAAATCTCCTGAAGTAATCTGTCTAGGAGACCCACCATCTGATGGAATAACAAAAATATGATCGTATCCTGGCTTGATATAACCAGCGCCATCGGCCTCGTGCTTTAAGCGATCGGTTATTCTTGGTACATCCGCCCATTTCGCTCCTTTTGGTTTTTTTGGTGCCTTGATGATCACTGGTGGTTTGGAAGCAACTTTCATAGAAAAGGCCAACTGACTTCCATCTGGCGACCATGCAAGGGAACTCGGTGAAGCTTCTAATTGTGAAATACGTGCTATTTGACCGGTAGCGACCCAATACATATAAATTTCATTTCCCTCATCGGTCGCGCTTGTGAATGCGATTCGATCACCTGAAGGTGACCATCTTGCCTCACCCTCATTTACCTCTCTGGAGGTTAACTTTCGATGTTCGCTGCCATCGGTATTGATGACCCATAAGCTTCTTTTGGAAACATCTTTCATAATGTCAAAGCCGTTCCGGCGATACACCACTTGCTTCCCATTAGGTGAAATTTGCGGATCGGAAGCAAATTCCAGTTGAAAGATATCAAGATCTTGGAGCGTTTCTTTTTTTTCTTGAGCACATAAGATGCATGAAAAAAGAAAGAGAGAAAGGAGTTGTATTGGTCTCATAAAAAAAGGCTATCTGAATTAAAGCTTCAAGATAGCCATTTTCTAATGCTATTAAAAGATAAAAACTACCCTAAGGCAACATCCAAGGTCATCATCACGATGAACCCTCCGATAAATCCAAGGGTTGCTATATCGGTATATTTATCACGTTGCGTTTCGGGAATCACCTCTTCAACCACCACAAAGATCATCGCTCCCGCAGCAAAAGCAAGTGCATATGGCAGTATTGGTGTAAAGAACGTAACAGCCAAAGCGCCCACAACGCCGGCTATGGGTTCTACAATAGCAGACATTTGTCCATACCAAAAACTCTTTCGCCTGCTAACCCCATGACGTCTCAATGGCATGGAAACGGCAATTCCTTCGGGAAAATTTTGAATGCCAATTCCTAGGGCCAATGCAACAGCACCACCAATGGTTGCTTCGGGAATTCCAGCTGCAACTCCTCCAAAAAGCACCCCAACCGCCAATCCTTCTGGGATATTGTGCAGGGTGATCGCCAATACCAAAAGCGTCGTTCTGCGCCAAGGTGTTTTTATCCCTTCTTTTTCATCTTCTTTAAAGTTGATATGCAAGTGGGGTAATATTTTATCCAAACCATATAGAAAAATTGCCCCCAAGGCGAATCCAACCGCGGCTGGAATCACCTTTACGAAACCTTCGCCAGGGCTCATCTCAATCCCTGGGGCCAACAAGCTCCAAAAACTTGCTGCGACCATGACACCTCCAGTAAAACCCAGCATACCATCTAAAACCGCCCGGTTCATCCCTTTAAAGAAAAACACCAAAGAAGCGCCCAGTGCTGTAAC
The DNA here is from genome assembly GCF_042675645.1 of Sungkyunkwania multivorans. Taxonomy (NCBI): domain Bacteria; kingdom Pseudomonadati; phylum Bacteroidota; class Flavobacteriia; order Flavobacteriales; family Flavobacteriaceae; genus Sungkyunkwania; species Sungkyunkwania multivorans. Next base: position 156,419 of record NZ_JBHTJH010000017.1, read on the forward strand.
GATCCATGTAAAGGAAGTGGCATAAAAAGCTCCCAGAATCGGGTCTGTATTTTCAAAAAAAGTAAGTATTTGATCCATATATTATTGCTTTTTCACATAAAGGTTAGATGCGATCTGCTGCGAAATCGTGAATTCATTCTTCTTCATTCGTATCCGCATTGAACCGTCGAAGGTCTCCTTATTCAACACTCTTATTTTTCGTCCCAAAGAAATGTCATTCTTATCTAAATACTTTAAGAACTCTGAAGAGCTATCCTTCACTCCAATGCATACACATTTTTCACCGGTCTTTAGCTCAGACAATAAGGTGTTGTGAGTTGCTGCTAGGTTGCCTTCTTTATCAGGTATTGGATCGCCATGAGGATCTATGGTTGGGTTTCCGAGGAAGTTATCTAATTCGTCGACCAGCTTTTCGGATTTGATATGCTCTAATTGCTCGGCCACATCGTGTACTTCATCCCAAGTAAAACCGAGCTTCTCTACTAGAAATACTTCCCAGAGGCGATGTTTTCTTATGATGTTGGTGGCAATTTTGCGCCCCTTCCCTGTAAGGCTTACTCCTTGGTATTTTTGATAGTCCACCAATTTTTTCTCCGAAAGCTTTTTTAGCATATCTGTAACAGAGGATGCCTTCGCTTCGATTTTCTCCGCGATGGCATTAGTAGAAACACCAGAATCAAAGTCTTTGGAAAGATGAAATATAGCTTTCAAATAATTTTCTTCAGATAAGGTCATTGAAAATTGCTTTTAACAAAAATAAGAATTAATAATTGATAATTTCATTTTTAGATAAGACTAAAAATTAGATTATATTTGCAAAAATATTGAAGATGATCTTTCGATTAATATTTCTTATTGGTTTAGTTCTCCTGCCATTATCATTATTAGGGCAGAACACCATCAGCGGTACTGTAAGCACCTCGAATGGTCCTTTACCGTATGTTAACGTTTATTTGGAAGGAACCAAAAAGGGAACCACGACCAACTTTGATGGCGTCTTTGAAATTTCAAAAGTGGAGACCGGCACTTATACCATTGTAGCCTCTTATACCGGATTTCAAATCGCAAAGAAAAAAATTGACATCAATAATGAATCCCTGAACATCGATTTTCAGTTGGTAGAAAATTCAAGCCTGGATGAGGTTGTGGTCTCGGGAACATTAAAAGCAGTAAGTCGCTTAGAGAGCCCAGTTCCTGTTGAAGTATACAAACCCTCATTTTTCATTAAAAATCCCACCCCAAATATCTTTGATGCGCTGCAGAATGTCAATGGTGTTCGCCCTCAGTTAAATTGTAATGTTTGTAACACCGGCGATATCCACATTAACGGCCTTGAAGGCCCATACACCTTAGTTCTTATCGATGGTATGCCCATTGTAAGCGGGCTTTCTACAGTTTATGGTCTATCGGGAATACCTAATTCGCTACTTGAACGCGTAGAAATTGTGAAGGGTCCTGCCTCATCTTTATATGGTAGTGAAGCGGTGGGAGGACTTATAAACATCATCACCAAGAAACCAGAAAACGCGCCTTTGGTATTTGCAGATGGCTTTAGCACCTCTTGGGGTGAGTATAATGCGGACCTAGGCTTTAAGGCTCGTCTCGGAGAGCGCTCGACACTTCTCTTCGGTGCCAATTATTTTAATTACAACAATCCCGTCGATAACAACAATGACAACTTCACAGATGTGACCCAACAAGATCGTATCTCCTTGTTTTCGAAAGTAAATTTCAAAAGGAACCATAATCGCCTATTTTCAATGGCTGGCCGATTTTTTTATGAAGATCGTTGGGGTGGCGAATTGCAATGGACCCCAGAATTCCGAGGCGGAGATGAGATCTATGGTGAAAGTATTTACACCACACGTTTTGAGCTACTGGGAAGCTATCAATTACCAATAAAAGAAAAGATGCTACTCAACTTTTCGTATACAGACCATGATCAAAATTCGGTATATGGGAATATCCCTTATGTTGCCCAGCAGCGTATTGGTTTTGGGCAATTAATATGGGACAAGTCCCTAAAAGGGCATGATCTTTTGCTAGGCTCAGCGATTCGATATAACTATTACGACGATAATACCCCAGCAACTGCCCAAAATGGTTTGAATAGTCCAGACGAGCTTTGGATTCCCAGCCTATTTGTGCAGGATGAGGTAACACTTGCAGAACAACATAAACTTCTGCTTGGTGCACGTTATGACCATGACAGAAGGCACGGAAATATCTTCACACCTCGTCTGGCCTATAAATGGAGCATCACCGATGTGGATATTTTAAGATTGAATGCGGGAACCGGTTTTCGAGTGGTCAATCTCTTTACCGAAGAACATGCCGCATTGACCGGGTCGCGAGACGTGATCATCGAGGAAGAATTGGCTCCAGAGCGTTCCTATAACATCAATCTGAATTTCTTGAAGAAAATATATACCGGCAATGGCACTTTTATCGGAATCGACGCTTCTGCTTGGTATACCTATTTTAACAATCTGATCCTACCAGATTACGACAGCGACCCTAACGAGATCCGCTATGGGAATCTCGATGGCAAAGCCATAACAAAAGGGATAAGTACCAATATCGATGTAAGCCTTCCAAATGGTTTAAAACTTTTGGTTGGTGCCACTTTGATGGATGTTACCAATACCGAGAACAATATCACCAAACAGCAAATCCTCACCGAGCGGTTCACAGGAACTTGGTCGGCATCGTATAAGATACCATCATGGAATTTGACCGCTGATTATACCGGTAATATCTATGGCCCTATGCGACTGCCGCTGCTCGGCGATTTAGACCCCAGGCAAGAATACTCGCCCACCTGGAGCATCCAAAACATTCAATTTACCTTCGATGGATTAAAGGATATTGAACTTTATGGAGGTGTAAAGAATTTATTAAATTGGACTCCAAATAAAGGAAACCCGTTCATCATTGCAAGAGCGAACGATCCATTTGATGAAAATGTTCAATTTGATGCGAATGGGGACGCGATCCCTACCGCAGACAACCCATACGCCCTCACCTTTGACCCTTCGTATGTATTTGCGCCCAACCAAGGTGTTCGTGGCTTTATTGGACTGCGATACCGTTTAAACTGAAAAAATGGAAAGAAAATTCCTTCTAACCTTGTTACTTATTCTTATTGGGCTCCATACAAAGGCGCAATTGAAGACGTATTCTTTCGAAGAAGTTGAAGAACTTATGGTGAGCGCGCCCAAAACAATGATCGTCTTTATTCATACGGATTGGTGCAAGTATTGTAAGGCGATGCAGAAAAGTACTTTTAGCAATACGGAAGTCATTCGACAACTTAATGAAAACTTCTACTTTGTATCTTTTGATGCCGAAAGTAGAGCGCCAGTAAGGTTCCAAAACCGCACCTTTGATTATGTCCCAAATGGACCAAACAGTGGGCTGCACGATTTGGCATGGCACTTGGGAGAAATCGATGGTCAAATAGCCTATCCTACCCTTTCGGTCTTGAATTCGAACTTTGAGATCATCTTCCAGTACGACAGTTTTATCAGACCAAAAAAGATGTTGCGATTGCTAGATCGGCTTCAATGATAAGGAGCAACTGCCCTCTTCAGACGTTAAACAAAAAATTCCTGATATCGCTTCATATTTATCATAAAACTGCCAGAAAATGGTCTTTTAGGGTCTATTTTCAGATTTTTGGCTCATAAATGACCGTTCTTTTCAAAATTCCGCTATCTTAAAATTTAAAGGAAAAAGCGCTATTTTGTTTAACTTTTTCCGAAATATGAAGTTTTAAGATCGATAATTATGAAAAGGAACCAAAGAAGAATCATTTCGCCTATACAATGCTGGGATATATTTTCAAAATACCTAACTGAAATTCCCTTTATCAAAAAAAGACAACAGGATATTGATCAATTGGATAAGCTAGGAGATCAATATTCTTGGAGTGTAAAATTTGAAGAATTGTTGGACCAAGATTATTTGGCGTTGGTTGTTACAGATGCCTCGCAAAGGATTCAGTGGGTGAATCCTGGATTTTCAAAAATGACAGGCTACTCCAGCACCTACGCTCTTGGCCGGACACCACATTTCTTACAAGGGCCACAAACTTCAAAGCTTTCTAAGGACAACATTCGCAAAAACATCATGGAAGAACGTCAATTTTCAGAAAGGATCACTAATTATCGAAAAAATGGTGATCGCTATTTATGCGAGGTGAAGATCTATCCATTAAAGGACCATAACGATACAACAACCCATTATATCGCAGTGGAGAAAGAGGTGATCGCCGCATAATTTTCCTATTCACGATTCCCTATTTTTACAGGTGATTTTCGTCGATGGCTTAAATTATCGTCATTGTTTTCGCAATACGCGAAAATTTTTGTCATATTTTAGAAGCACAAAAATTTAATCGGATGAGAAATCATTTGCTCCTACTCTTTAGTATTTTAAATCTGAATGCCTTTAGCCAGACCAAGCAGGTAGCATTTAAGGGTGTTTTCGAACCCAATTCTCAAAAGACATATTGGTTCCACACGCAAAATGGTGACATGCTCACCGTCGATATCAAGGCTGGAAAAAGACAGCGTATTTCTTCAATAGAAGTGATGGCGTATCCCGATAAGATCATTTTTGCTGAAAGCAATTTTAAGGTCGTGGAAGAGCAATTCAATTTTATCGACACACAATTTTATAAGGTCACCATAAAAAATGATCGAGATGCTGCTATAAAAATTGACGCCTCGTTACAATTCACCTCAAAAGAGGCCTTGAAAAAAGTACAATTCAGACCGGCAAGCGATACCACCTATGGGTATCAAACGACCATGCTAAGAAAAGTTGAGAACTTACTGCCACAAACCGTACAAAGCGATAAATTCTTTTTGAACAGTCGTTCGAACGCCGTGGTCAAAGGAGGGAAAAATCGGGTGCTATTACCGATCAATCTTCCCCAAAATACGGTGGAGTGGTATTACGTGCTCACCGCTTCGAGAGATGAGAACGAAGTGAAAAACACACGCAATACGTTCAATCTTGCCTCAGAATTGACAAAGTATGTCGATAATGAGAATTCATTGAAGCAAGCTGTAACGACCATCGCTCCTCCTCCAAGTGCCAATATTTGCGACGTCTATCTACTAGACGAAAGCAACGCTAAACTTTTTAAAGAAAAGGAAGATTTTGAATACGATATCACTAGTTCTAGAGAAAACTACAAATCTGGGATCATCAACGTAAAAAAGGCGAATGCCAATCCAGTCTTTATCGGCATCAATAATTCTAACAATATCTACGGCATTCATGTTGGCATCGAGGTAGTTGCAATTGTAAAGGACCAGAATTATTTGCCTGAAGAACGGAGAATTCCAATTATTACGAGCTTCTTACAACCTTATGTCGATTGATGGTTGAAACGTACGACTATATTATTTGTGGAGCTGGGGCATCGGGACTTTTGCTGGCATACAGAATGGCGAACGATCCGTTTTTTGACAATAAACACATCTTACTTTTGGATAAAGACCCCAAAAACACCAATGACCGTACTTGGTGCTATTGGGAAGAAGGCAAAGGGGAATGGGATGCGCTGCTGTATAATCAGTGGGATTTGGCTTTCTTTGGAAGTGCTTCTTTCAAAAAGACGTTTGACCTAGACCCCTATCGCTATAAGATGCTACGAGGAATTGACTTCTATACATTCATTCTAAAATCGATTGAAGGTCATCGTAATATTACGTTTAAGATAGAGGAAGTAAAAGAATTCGTAGATAATAATGATGGTGTTACAGTCGAGACGACCCACGCGACCTACACTGCAAGACATGTTTTTAACAGCCTCTTTAGACCTCATAAATTACAACAACAAGAAAAATATCCTTTGTTGCAGCAGCACTTCATAGGATGGTTCATAAAAACGCCAAAACCCGTATTTGATGCCGAAACGGTAACATTTATGGACTTTTCGATACCGCAAAAAGGAAACACCCGATTTATGTATGTGTTACCTATTTCTGAAAATGAAGCGCTTTTAGAATATACATTGTTCTCTGCAGATCTATTGCCAAAAAATGAGTATGAAGCAGGTATACTTGCCTACATCCAAGAGCTCGGAATAAAGGAATATGAGATCACGGCGAAGGAGGATGGCAACATTCCAATGAGTTGCTTCCCATTTGAAGAAGGTAATACAAAGAATTTACTTCATATCGGAACCGCTGGTGGCTGGACCAAAGCTAGTACTGGATTTACTTTTTTGAAAACCTCGAGAAAGACGAAGGAAGTGATCGAATTCTTGAAAAAAGGCAAGCCCTTGGATCAATTTCACAAACGCAACAAATTTTGGTATTACGACCTGCTTTTCATCGACGTGCTCTATAGAGATAATGCTCGTGGAGCATCGCTGTTTTCCGAAATGTTCAAAAAAAGAAGTCCCAAAAAGATCTTTCGGTTTTTGGACGAACAAAGCAATTTTATCGAAGATCTGAGTGTTATGTTTTCACTCGTGGGTAAAGGCTTCGAAAGAGCACTATTCAAAAGACTCTTTAAATAGTTCGATTCATCAGCATTTCACCGAACGCCCTGAAGGATTGTTTTCCTTTCTCCTCTATATTGAGTTTTTCAAGTATGGAAAAAGCCTTGGAAGTGTAACTTTCAATCTCGTTAAGAGTGGCCCTTGCTGCTCCGCTACTCTCAAACATTTCCTTGGTAGTACTTATCTTCTCTGAAGGATCGATAGGTTGTACCGAAAAGAGGTGTGCTAACTGCTCGCGTTCTTTGGTGTCAGAAAGTGCAAGTGCCTTCAAATAAAGATAGGTTTTCTTATTCTCAATAATGTCTCCGCCCACTTGTTTGCCAAAGGTCTTTGGGTCACCAAAAGCATCTAAATAGTCATCCTTTAACTGAAATGCCAAACCGAGGTTTAGACCAAAATCATACACCTTCTGTGCTTCCTCTTCCCTTGCATTGGCAATAATCGCACCCATTTTCATCGCTGCCGCCACCAAAACCGCCGTTTTGTATTCGATCATCTTCAAATATTCATCGATAGTAACGTCATCTCGCGTTTCGAAATCAACATCATACTGTTGTCCCTCGCAAACCTCTATCGCCGTTTTACTAAAGAGTTTTGCCAGCTTTTGAAAGATTTCAGGTTCGTATGATTCAAACAATTGATAGGCCAAGATCAACATGGCGTCTCCAGACAAAATACCAGTGTTGATATCCCACTTCTCATGAACGGTCTCCTTTCCTCTTCTTAAAGGAGCATCATCCATAATGTCATCATGTACCAAAGAGAAATTGTGAAATACCTCAACGGCCAAAGCAGCATCTAAAGCTTCTTTATGGTCACCCCCAAAAATATCTGCTGTCATCAATGTAAGAATAGGGCGAAGTCGTTTCCCTCCTAACTGCAGGATATAATCGATGGGTCCATAGAGGTTTATAGGTTCTTTCTTAACCTTTTGCTCTTGTAGATGCTGAAGAATCGCGTCGCGATATTGATCCAATGCCAACATGAAGAATAGCTATTTTCAGGCTAAAATACAGTTTCGAAAGATCGTAGCAAAATATTGTCCAATCTAGCTTTGCGCTTTCGCCTTTAAAACATTGGTAAGCTCATTTTTTTACTCAGATCATCATTTTTGCTGATCAGGACCATTATGTTAAAAAAATGTAAAACCATGGAAACTATTTTTGTTTTTAAAGTTTCCATGCCTACTTTTGGCATCTCTTATGAAGGAAAAAATTTTACATAAAGCTACCGAACTATTTCTAAATCTGGGATTTAAAAGTGTCACCATGGATGACCTCGCCAGCGAGATCGGAATCTCAAAAAAGACCATCTATCAACATTATGACAACAAAACGGAGCTTGTAGAGGCGAGTACCTTTTATTTATTCGATACCATTTGCACAGGGATAGACCATATTTGTGAAACAGCTTCCAACCCCATTGAGGAGCTATATCACATCAAACGATTTGTGATGGAACACTTGAAGAACGAAAAATCTTCTCCACAATATCAATTGAAAAAATATTATCCAAAGATCCACGATCGCTTAAAGTGGAAGCAGTTCGAGGTGATGCACGAAAACATCGTAGAGAATCTAAAAGAAGGAATCGCTCAAGGCATCTTTAGGGCCAACCTCGATGTCGACTTTGTTTCGCGCATGTACTTTAACGGGATGTCTGGAATAAAGGATACCGAACTATTTCCAACAGGAAAACATAACATGAATAGCCTTATGGATACGTATTTAGAGTATCACTTAAGGGCCATCACCACCGAGAAAGGATTACGAATATTAAACGATTTTATTAATACTAATCAATCATAGAACCAATGCGAAACCTACCAATCATCGCACTGTTTATCTTATTGACCAATATAGGCATTGCACAAGAACGATCATACACCTTTAGCTTGGAGCAGGCGATCGAATTCGCTTTAGAGAACAACAGGAGCGTAATCAACGCCGATAGAGATATCGAAGCCGCGAAAAAACAAAAATGGGAGACCACCGCCATCGGCCTTCCACAGATCAATGGTGCTGTCGAATATCAAAATTTCCTGAAACAACCCGTCTCATTGCTTCCTGCAAGTGCCTTTGATAACAGAGAATCAACCATTCAAACAGTTGAGGACTTCTTTGGTTTGACCAGAACCGGAAGTCCTGAACCGGCAGACGGCTTGATTCCAGTGGTTTTTGGTGCCAAGCAGAGTATCAATGCTTCCGCTACCCTGAGCCAGCTGATCTTTGATGGCTCCTATCTGGTCGGCTTACAATCGGCGAAGGTCTTTTTAGAAATTTCTGAAAATGCCAAAGAGAAAACAGATCAAGAGGTAAGGAAGGCAGTTATCGCCGCCTATGGTAATGTGCTGCTGGCCGAAGAGAGTGTGAAGATCTCTGAAAGAAACAGAGTTACCCTTCAAAAAAATCTTGATGAGACCACCAAGATCTTTGAGAATGGTCTTGGGGAAGAAGAAAGCGTAGAACAACTAACCATCACTTTGGCCAATGTGGAGAGTGTGTTGAACAATGCCATTCGTTTTAGAGAAATCGCCTATAATCTTCTAAAGATCACCATCGGTGCCTCTATAAGCGACAAGTTGCAGCTGAATGACAATTTAGAGTCCTTGGTCAAAGAAAACATTGTGCTTGGGCTCCTGAATACCGATGAGGGCATTGAGAACAATATCGATCTAAAGATCGCGAAGAATACCGAGCGCACAAGAGAATTACAACTCAAATACGAGAAGAGTCAGGCGCTTCCATCGCTCTCAGCATTCCTCAATGGCGGCTATCAATCATTTGCCGACAAGGACTTTACTTTTTTCAATGAGGGCAATCGCTGGTTTGGATCGGCTCTTATAGGGATCAACCTCAACATTCCCATATTTAGCTCCTTGCAAAGATCGGCTAAAACGCAAAGGGCCAGAATCGCATTTGAGCAAGCCAAGACAGACTTTACCGAAACCGAACAACGATTACAATTAGAACTGGAACAATTAAAAAGCGAGTATCAATTTACCGTAGAACAATATGAGACCGCCAAGGAGAATTTGGCCTTGGCCGAGCGTATCGAAAAGAAGAATCAAACCAAGTTCTTTGAAGGCATCGGTTCTAGTTTTGAACTAAGACAGGCGCAGACCCAGCTGTACACGATACAACAGGAATATCTCCAAGCCATGGTCAATGTCATCAACAAAAAGACCGAATTGGAAACCTTACTTAATACATATTAACCAACATCAATCAATATAAACTCAATCGAAATGAAAAAAATATATCTCATAACTCTAAGTGCATTGGCCCTTATTTCCTGCGGAGATGGTAAAGAAAAGAGCATTGACGAAATAATCGCAAGTGGCGATCTGGAAGTGATCAGAGCCAAACAACAAGAGCTTAGCAATGAACAACTCGCACTTAGAGCTGATCTTGAAAAGGTAGAAAGTGCAATACGAAATCTGGAGGGCTTTAAAAACGTTCCGTTGGTCACTACTTTTGAGGCTAAAGAAGACACCTTTAAGCACTACTTAGAACTCCAAGGAAATGTTCAGACCAAACAGAATGTCTTGATCTACCCAGAAATGGCTGGAACCCTACTAAAAATGTATGTAAAGCAAGGAGATAAGGTGAGAAAAGGACAGGTGCTTGCGAAAATCGATGATGGCGGAATGTCGCAGAGTGTCGCAGCGGCCGAGGTTCAAACCGAGCTGGCAAGGACGACCTATGAGCGTCAAAAACGACTTTGGGAGCAAAAAATCGGTAGTGAGATCCAGTATCTTCAAGCTAAGACCACCTTTGAAGCCCAGAAAAATAGCCTTAGACAACTTAAGGAACAACTCTCTAAAACCATCATTACCGCACCTTTTAGCGGAACGATTGATGATGTGATCGTTGAAGAGGGAACGGTGGTCGCTCCAGGTTCAGGAATGACCATTTTTAGGATCGTGAATTTGAAGGACATGTATATCGAAGTCGACGTCCCGGAAAAGCATTTGCCAAACGTCACTGAAGGAAAAGATGTGGAAGTCTTCTTCCCTGTACTTGGCAAAACCATAGCTACCAAAGTACGACAAGTGGCCAGCTATATCAACCCAAGTAACCGCTCCTTTAAAATAGAGGTGCCCGTGCCGAATAATGGCGGAAGCATCAAACCCAATCTCACGGCCAAGGTAAGGATCAATGACTATACCAATCCAAAGGCCATCCTTATCCCGCAAAGTGTTATCTCTGAAAATGCCGAAGGCGAACAGTATGCCTATGTGGCCTCTGACAAAGACGAAAAGAACTTGGCTGATGCCAAAAGAACGATCATTGAGACCGGTAAGACGCAGGGGGATCTTGTCGAAGTACTCAATGGGATTGCCGATGGCGATAATATCATTAAAGAAGGTGCCCGAAGTGTTAAGAATGGGCAAAAAGTAGAAGTGATCAACAAAAAATAACCAACCATGAGTGCTAGAGAGAAAAAAGTAAATAAGGAGTTCCGACTTTCCTCCTGGGCCATAGATAATCCCACCACCATCTATGTGATGATCGCTATCTTTTTGACGGTTGGTCTGTGGGCTTACTTTAGTCTGCCGAGAGAGAGTTTTCCTGAAATCAAAGAGACCAAAATATACATCAGCACCCCTTTTCCGGGAAATACCGCCGAGGATATAGAGCGATTGATCGTCGACCCCCTTGAGGATCGGTTAAAGAATGTAAGCAATGTAGTAGAGGTCTTATCCACTTCCCAGGAAGACTACGGTATTATCACCGTGGAATTTGATGAGAATATCAGTGTAGAGCAGGCCAAGCAAAAGGTAAAGGACGAAGTAGATTCTGAAAAGGCCAGCCCGGATTGGCCCATCTTTCAAAATGCCAAGGTGGAGCCCAATGTGTTCGACCTTAATATTTCTGAAGAGCAACCAATACTCAACATCAATATCAAAGGCGATTATCCCGTTGACAAGCTCAAAGAATTTGGAGAATATCTTGAAGATAAAATTGAGGACCTACCAGAGATCAAACAGGTAGATATTCGCGGTGCGCAGGAAAAAGAAGTTGAAGTTGCCGTGGACGTCTACAAAATGATGGCGGCCAAGGTGAATTTTGATGACATCCTTAATGCTATCCGAAATGGAAATACCACCATGTCTGCCGGAAACCTCATTACCAGCGGACAGCGGAGAACGATCAGGATCCTTGGTGAGGTTGAAGACCCTCAGGAACTCGATAATTTTGTGGTAAAGTCGCAAGATGGTGCGGTATATCTGAGAGATATTGCCAAAGTTTCCTTCAAGGAAAAGGAAAAGACCACATTTGCGCGCGAGTTTGGAAATAACGTAGTGATGCTCGACGTGAAGAAACGTTCGGGAAAGAATATGGTGGAAGCCGCCGAACAGATCAATAAGATTGTTGATGATGCCACCGCCAATTACTATCCGCAGGACTTAGAGATCACCATCGCCAATGACCAATCGGCCAAGACGATCAACCAGGTAGATGACCTAGTGAACAACATCATCTTTGGTATCGCATTGGTGGTCGGTGTATTGATGTTCTTCTTAGGATTTAGAAATGCACTATTCGTTGGATTTGCAATTCCGATGTCCATGTTTATGTCCTTTATGATCCTTTCCTTGTTGGGATACACCATGAACACGATGATCCTCTTTGCATTGATCATGGGACTGGGAATGTTGGTCGATAATGGGATCGTGGTAGTAGAAAATGTCTATCGACTTATGGAAGAGGAAGGAATGAGTCGTATTGAAGCGGCCAAAAAAGGGATCGGGGAGATCGCCTTTCCTATCATTATCTCTACAGCCACCACCGTTGCTGCATTTGTACCTTTAGGCCTATGGCCAGGAGTTATGGGACAGTTTATGATCTATTTCCCGATCACACTTTCTGTCGTACTGGGTTCCTCGCTGTTTGTGGCCATCTTTATCAATTCGATGCTAGTATCACAATTCATGGAAGTAAGAGACAGAGAACTTACGGTAAAGCAACTGATTAGGCTTAGTGTCATTTTGGGAGGATTGGGCATCTTTATTCTCATCGTGGGTGGACCCATTAGAGGTTTGGGAACCTTGATGATCTTTACGGCGATCATGTTTTGGGTCTATAGATTTATACTGAAAAGGGCTGCGACCTACTTTCAAAGAAAAATACTGAAATGGCTCGAAAATAGCTACAAGCGTTTCCTTAGGTTTGCTTTATACAGTTGGAGGCCTGCACTATTCATCGTTGGTACATTTTTACTATTATTCATCATCTTTGGTGCTTTTGGAGCTTCCATCGGAAGCCAGCGAACAAGTGTGGAGTTCTTTCCAGACAACAAGCCCAACCAGATCATCGTCTATATCGAGTATCCCCAAGGTACGGATATCGCCAAGACCAACGAGATCACCAAATCTATAGAGAATAGAGTTTATGCAGTGGTCAATGACAAAGAATATATTGAAGGGGATGATTACAATTTCTTGGTAGAGTCGGCCGTGTCCCAAGTGGGTGAGGGTGCGGGAAATCCTTTTACCGATGGTGGTAGCAATGCCGAAATGCCACATAGGGGGAAGATCACGGCTACTATGCGAGAGTATAAATATCGTAACGGAAAGGATTCTGAAGTGCTACGTAAAAAAGTACAAGAAGCCCTGAAAGGCATCTATCCAGGCGTGGCTATCTCGGTAGAGAAAGATCCGGTAGGTCCGCCTGTAGGTTACCCAATTAATATAGAATTGAAGGGTGAAGACTATGATGAGCTTATCCAAGCTGCGGAACAAATGCGTAACTTCATCAACTCGAAGAATATCGCTGGAATCGATGAATTAAAGATCGATGTGAATAAAGGAAAACCAGCGATGCAGGTAACCGTGGATCGGCAAAAGGCAGGGGAATTAGGTGTTTCTGCTGGGCAAGTCGGTCGACAGCTTCGAAATTCACTCTTTGGTGAAAAAGCTGGCATCTATAAAGAAGGTGGTGACGATTATGACATCAATGTCCGATTTAAACAAGACCTCAGATATGACAAAAATGCGCTGTTCGATCAAAATATCATTTTCAGGGATCAAGCGACAGGCCAATTAAAAGAAGTGCCTGTTTCAGCCGTGGCCGTTCAAAAGAATACTTCGTCATTCAGTGCTATCAAACACCGACAGACAAAGCGGGTAGTGACCGTATATTCTGGTCTGGCTCCTGGCTATACCGATGCGGCGGCCATCGTATCACAAATTCAAGCCGAGATGGGCAATCTGAATAAAGAATTTGAAAAGGCTGGCATCGAAATAGACTATACCGGACAGATCGAAGAGCAGAACAAACAAATGGCCTTCCTAATGGGTGCCTTCTTTAGTGGTCTAGGATTGATCATGTTATTGTTGGTGTTTCAGTTTAGCTCTATCTCCAAACCCACGATCATCATGATCGCCATTTTCTTGAGTTTTATCGGAGTATTTGGAGGGATTCTGATCACCGGTGCTTCGTTCGTGATCATGATGACCATGATGGGAATCATCTCCTTGGCTGGAATTGTCGTGAATAACGGAGTGGTCCTCCTCGACTATACACAATTGCTGATCGACCGAAAAAGTTTGGAGCTGGGATTAGAAGAAGACGAAATGCTAAGTAATGAAGACGTAAAGGATGTTATTGTCCAAGGTGGAAAGGCCCGTCTGCGTCCTGTAATTCTTACGGCAATCACTACAGTTCTAGGCTTGATTCCCTTAGCCATTGGGTTGAACATCAATTTCTTCTCATTTTTCTCGGAATTTGACCCTCAGATATATATGGGTGGGGACAACGTGATCTTTTGGGGACCACTGGCATGGACCGTGATCTACGGATTGATCATTGCCACCTTCCTTACTTTGATCATCGTCCCGGTACTTTTCTATGTGATCTATAAAATGAAAAAAAGAGTGCGCAGATGGCTTGGAAAAGGCAAACAGATTGAAGAAGAAGAGGTGCAGATCAAAACTGCAGCTTAAAGAAAAAGCCCTTGCCAATTGGCAAGGGCTTTCTTTTATTGAAAGCGTGGTCATTTCTTTTTCAGGATAAGGTTGATCAGAAATAAGATCACAAAAGCGCCAATGGCACTTGTCAGAATCACGCCGACCCATCCTGTACCTAAGCTGACACCTAAAACTCCCAAGAGCCAGTATCCTACATATCCTCCAAGGATACCCACAACAATATTCCATAAAAGGCCGAGGCCACTACCCTTAAATAATATGCTGCCAAGCCATCCGGCCACTGCACCAATAAGAAGTGTTATCAAAAAATTCATACTATGGTCTATTTAATTGGTTCGTAATTTAATTCTAAAAGGTAAAGGTCAGGCCTCCATTGATCATGGCACCATTGAACCCAAATTGATTTACCTCCCAAGGATAGCGGAATCTTCCTCCAAGATCCGTACCGAAATCACCAAACGTATTGATCTCATCGGGATATACATTTAAGATGTTGTTACCAGAGACCCTTAGGGTGATCCAGTCTGCAAAATCATAGGTCAAGGTCAGGTCGGTCAGTACTTTACCAGCAAAGGTCTGGTCGTTAGCAGGTGTTGTTGGATGTCTCCAGGTAACTTCACCAAAATAGGTGTTGTTCAAAAAGGCACTGAATTTTCCTATATAGTATTCAAGCCCAATAAGCCCTTTGATATTAGGTCTGGCCGTGGTAATTCTCGATTGCTCCTCCCTATTGAAGATATCGGTATATCCTGCATCAAAGATCTTCTGCGGTACATTGATCGTACCATCAATATCTGTCTTATTCCAGTTGAAGGCGACGTTGACATTTAACTTCCCTTCCCCGACTTCCAATCCTGAATAGTTGGCCACCACATCAACACCTTGCGTTTTGGTATCTACTGCATTCACAAAAAAGGTGACATTTCCGATGCCGTTATCTAGCAGCACTTGTTCGACGGCATTGGTAGTAGTGTCGTCACCGTCAAAACCTAGTGGATTTGTAAGTAGGACGCGATCATCAACTTTTATATTGTAGTAATCTATAGCTACCGAGAAATTAGGCTGAAAGCGGTAGGTAAATCCTCCAGCGATGTTGAAGGACTCTTCAGCATCTAGTCTAGGAACCCCTAAACCATTAACAGGATCTATGATCACAGGATCTGCATTGTTAAATGTTCCCTGCTGTCCGATAGAGCCATCGGCCAATTGCAGCGTTTGAATATTGCTCAAATAGATCTGATGCAACGATGGTGCTCTAAATCCTGTATTTACCGAAGCTCGGATCGCTCCTTTTTCATCGGCCAATAGATATCTTCCGCTAACCTTCCAAGAAACATTGCTGCCGAAGTCGCTATAATCTTCATATCGTATAGCTCCATTGATGAGTATCTCCTCAGAGGCATCCCAATCCAATCCTAGATAAGCCCCTAAGTTATTTCTATCTTCGTTCACCGCATTCTCAGGACGCAAGCCTGGAAATGATTGCGCGCCACCGGTAATGTAGGAAGCAGCCTCCCCTTCTCTAGTAACAAAACGCTCTCTTCTGATCTCGGAACCTAATGTCAAACTTACATCGCCAAAGACTTTAGAGATATCGATGTTTCCTATGTCATTGCTAAAACGGTAGCCTCCTGGGTCAAAACTAGTGGGGCTATTTGCGCCTAGTCCAACATTGATGGTATTTCCTATCGTATAATCGACCGCATTTCTACCGAAGGTATAGCTAATATCGAAATTCCAATCTCCAAACATCTTCCATCGATTTCCGACAGAAATGGTATTATCTATGATAGCTGTTTCAAAGGTGGGCTGAAATCCTTGGTATTCTGTTCCAGGTGCATGCAATAGATTAAATGGGTCTTGTACCCAATACGGTGCTCGATAGAGGGCGAAACTTTTTCCGTCTCTTTGTTGCAGACTTCCGAAGACATAGAACTCTGCATCATTGTCACAATATGGAATCCCAGAATTGAAAGAAAGTCCAAATTTGTCATATTCTGGCTGCCCAACGATCATCCCAAGATCTGGATTATCCTGGATCCATGGATTGGTGCCATCGATCAAGGATTGGTCTCCAAAAATATTTCCAAACAATAGATCATTTCCAGGTTCTCCTGCACGATCCGTATAATCTTGATGGTAATATTCTGCGGTGACATTGAAGTATCCACCATTATCGAAACCAATTCCCGTATTGATATCACCACTATAGGTAAAGCCATCTCCTTCCGTGGTTACACCAGTATTGAGATTGATCTGCGTCTGGTCTGTATTTTTCTTTAGAATGATGTTGATCACCCCAGCAATGGCATCCGAGCCATACTGAGCCGCTGCTCCATCACGGAGTACCTCAACTCGCTCGATAGCAGAGGCGGGTATGCTTTTCATATCTACACCCACTTCTCCTCTACCAGGAGTTTCGTTCACATAGACCAAGGCACTTTGATTCTTTCGCTTACCGTTGACCAAGACCAAGGTTCTACTGGGCCCCAGATTTCTTAATTCTGAAGGGTCAAAATGCGCCGTCGCATCAGAGATCGTCTGCTGTGTAGAATTGTAAGAAGGAACGCGATATGCGATCATCTTGTCTACTTCTGGCTGCGCGCTAATTCGAAGTTCTTGCAAACCAATGTTATCTATTGGCACAGGAGATTCTAGTACAGTTCTTGGTTTGGCTCGGTTACCTACGATGACTATTTCATCTAAAGCTAGTCCTTCCTGTAAGGCAATAGATACCGGTTGGGAGGAACTAACCTGTAGTTCCGTAGCCTTAAAACCTACCGAAGAAACAACAATGGTTACGGGAAGACTTTCAACCTCCAACTGAAAATTACCATCAAAATCTGTAGTCGTCCCCTGAGACGTTCCTTTTACGACCACATTAGCTCCTGGCAATGGGTCACCATTACTAGCATCAGTAACAGTACCATTAATTGTTTGTCCAAAAGCAAAAAGAGGAAATAAAGCTATGCAGAATAGCATGCTTCTAATACATAGAGTTGATTTCATAAGAGCAGTTTGTTTATTGGTTATATGACAAATTTCAGCTTTTTAACGTTTCTATCAAATATTTCATAAAAAATTTATTAATTATTTGTCATATTGAAATTATATGCTCCGTTTGGTAAATCACTTTGTAATTAAAAAATGCTAGACCTAGGCCGAACATTATCTGGCTTTCGTTATTGCGTCCCATCTTTACTTCTTAAATTTGCGCTTTCAAAGTTTATACCATGTACAGAAGTCATACTTGTGGAGAGCTAAGAGCCTCAAATATCAATTCCGAAGTAACCCTAGCGGGATGGGTACAACGATCTAGAGACAAGGGTTTTATGATCTGGGTGGACCTTCGAGACCGCTATGGGATCACGCAGCTCATCTTTGACGAAGAGCGCACTCCTCGAGACATCATGGACAAGGCAAAACAACTGGGCAGAGAATTTGTAATCCAAATAAAGGGAAATGTCATCGAACGCGAGTCAAAGAATTCTAACATGCCAACGGGTGATATTGAAATTCTGGTAACGGGCCTAACAATACTTAACGAGGCCTTGCTACCTCCTTTCACCATCGAAGATGAGACGGATGGTGGAGAAGATATCCGAATGAAATACCGTTACTTGGACATTAGACGTAACCCGGTAAAGGAAAGCTTGATGTTTCGTCATAAAGTGGCCATGGAAGTAAGAAATTACCTGTCTAAAGAAGGCTTTGTCGAGGTGGAGACCCCGTATCTTATAAAATCCACTCCAGAAGGGGCGCGAGACTTTGTTGTTCCCTCCCGAATGAACGAAGGGCAATTCTACGCCCTTCCGCAGTCACCGCAGACCTTCAAGCAATTGTTGATGGTTGGTGGCATGGACAAATACTTTCAGATCGTAAAGTGTTTCAGAGATGAGGATCTTAGGGCCGACCGACAACCAGAATTTACCCAGATCGACTGCGAAATGGCCTTTGTGGAGCAAGAGGATATTTTGAATGCCTTCGAGGGAATGACACGCCATCTCCTAAAAGAGCTCAAAGGCGTAGAGGTTGGAGCATTTCCAAGAATGCTTTACGACGATGCGATGCGTCTCTATGGAAACGATAAGCCTGACATCCGCTTCGGGATGCAATTTGGTGAATTGAACGAGGTGGCGCAAAACAAAGATTTTAAAGTGTTCAATACAGCAGCGCTTGTGGTCGGTATTGCAATACCAGGAGCTAATTCATACACACGAAAAGAGATCGACAAGTTGATCGATTGGGTAAAACGCCCACAAGTCGGCGCATTAGGAATGGTCTATGTACGTTGCAATGAGGATGGAAGCTTTAAATCTTCGGTCGACAAATTCTATGACCAAGATGATCTGGCAAAATGGGCCGAGGTCACAGGTGCAAAAGCTGGTGATCTCATATGTGTGCTTTCAGGGGAAACCCATAAGGTCCGAGCACAGCTAAGTGCCTTGCGAATGGAAATGGCCGAACGTCTCGGATTGAGGAAACCAGGCGAATTCGCACCACTTTGGGTAATCGACTTCCCGTTATTGGAGTGGGACGAAGATACCGAACGGTATCATGCAATGCACCATCCTTTCACATCCCCAAAGCCAGGGCAGATCGAACTTTTGGCCACCAATCCAGGCGAGGTAAAGGCCAATGCCTATGATCTTGTTCTCAACGGAAATGAAATTGGCGGAGGATCGATCCGTATTCACGATAAGGAAACGCAGGCATTGATGTTCGATTATCTTGGATTTACCCCAGAAGAAGCCAAGGCGCAGTTTGGATTTTTAATGGATGCTTTCCAATATGGCGCACCCCCACATGGCGGTCTCGCCTTTGGTTTTGACCGTCTGGTAGCAATTCTTGGGGGACAGGAAACGATCAGAGACTTCATCGCATTTCCTAAAAATAACAGCGGCCGAGATGTAATGATCGACGCACCGGCACCGATAGACGAAGAACAACTTGACGAATTGAATTTGAAGTTGAATTTAAGCTAAAACTGATTTTTTAGATTTCAGAGGCTTGCTTCATCATATTTTTAATGAATTCTATGAACAAAAAGCGACTATTGCAAATTGGCCTTTTGGTAGTTTCTTTGCTTCTCTTCTTGGGAATCGGCTTTGTTATTTATGCCTTCTTATTAGCAACATAATAGATAAGTTACTTTAAATTAGTAAATTCCGACAATGCCAGCTACTAACAAATCTATCCTTGCTAGATTCCTGATCTGGAGATACAAGCATATCTCCCCAAAAGCATTCATATACATGTTGAGTTTGCTGATCGGTCTTTTGACGGGTTTATTGGCAGTGGCAATGAAGAATGTCACCTTCTACATCGGATTGGTCCTAGAAGGTTTGGTCAGCCTTTCTAAGAACTCGATCTACTTTGTTACGCCCACCATCGGTCTTTTTTTGGTATATCTCGTACTCACCTATTTCTTCAAACGGAAAAAGGTGGAGCACGCCATTCCATCCATCTTGCGTTCCTTGGCCAAAAGAGCCGGAATCATGGGGACTGGGAAGATCTATCTTCCTTTGGCAACTGCTCCTTTAACAGTTGGTTTTGGAGGGTCGGTGGGATTGCTTGGCCCAGCGGTTGCCGCTGGATCAGCCATGAGCTCAACATTAAGTCGACTCTTACATCTTGAGGCAAAGACGCGCGTGCTCTTTATTGGATGTGCTTCGGCTGCTGCTTTATCCTCAGTCTTTAAATCTCCTATAGCAGGCATTATTTTTGCCATTGAAGTCTTTAGTCTGGACCTGACCTTTGCCTCTCTTATACCACTATTACTATCATCCGTTTCTGCTTTGATCACGTCTTACTTTTTTTTGGGCGATGATGTGCTTTTCAATTTTCAACTGCAGGAGAAGTTTATGATCAACGATACGTTGTTCTATGTTGTTCTTGGAGTAGGAACTGGTATCGCCTCGATATATTTCACCAAAATGTACTTTGCCATCATGAAGTACTTTGAACGCTGGAAACACCCACTAAAGCGACTGCTTATTGGAGGTATTGGCATCGGTATCATGTTGTATTTCATTCCACCGCTCTACGGTGAAGGCTTTAGTTTTATAAACAACCTCCTCAAGGGAGACCATCTTACCGCAATCGGAACTAACCCCTTTGATCGCTTTGTCGATAATATCTGGGTGGTCATTGCCCTGCTCATTGGTATCACAATCTTCAAGGCCGTAGCGATGACCGCAACTTTTGCTGCGGGCGGATCGGGCGGGATCTTTATCCCTACGCTGGTAATGGGTAGCGCGCTTGGAAATGTGGTGGCCAAGGTGATCAATAATATTGGCCTCGGATTCAATGTATCAGAGATCAACTTTACTCTGGTCGGGATGGCCGGACTGATATCTGGGGTAATCCATGCCCCGTTGACCGCTATCTTCTTGATCGCAGAGATCACTGGCGGTTACGAACTATTTGTTCCACTGATGCTGAGCTCGGCAATCTCATTCCTGATCACAAAGAATACGCTCGATTATACCATCTATACTCGAGAGCTTGCCGAGAAAGGGGAATTACTTACCCATGATAAGGACCATACCGTATTAACGATCATGAAATTGGATTCTGTGATCGAGGACAACTTTGTTGCACTCAACCCAAATATGACCTTAGGCGAAATGCTCCATGAGGGCGTGGCAAAATCGTCGAGAAACCTATTTCCTGTAGTCAACGAAAATAATGAATTACAGGGCGTCCTATTGCTTGACGACATTAGAGGCATTATGTTTGACATCTCTCTCTATGAAAATGTCTATGTAGAGGAATTGATGAACGAACCTCCAGACCTTATTTTTTATGAGCAAGACGACATGAAAGCAGTGATGCAAAAGTTTCAGGACAGTGGTGCATGGAATCTTCCTGTGATCAAAGACGGAAAATACGCAGGCTTCGTCTCTAAATCAAAGCTACTCACCGCCTATCGACGTAAATTGATTAATTTTACGAGCTGATTCTTGGGTCTTGGGTCTTAGTTTTAAAAAAATACTATGAAATATCTTATCCGCATCTTATTCGTGCTCTTTCTCCTTGGAGTGGCAGTTGGATTCTATATCAAATCACAACCCGAAAGCTTTGCTGATGGACAAAAGATCATCGGGGTATCCGTTTTATTCTTTTCCTTCATTCTTATGCCCTTATTTATATACCATCGCTGGAAGGATAAAAACTTGAAAGATTACATGCTTACGCAAGAAAATCTTGATAAAATGAGAAATAAAGGCCCCGAAAAATCTGATAATCAATAATTTTACTAAGAAAAAAACTTCAGCTAACATTTTGCATTAATATAAAACGTAAATTGCCGTTTTATTAATTACATTTCAGTTAAAATGACAGGTACAGTTAAATTTTTCAATGAATCCAAAGGTTACGGATTCATTACCAATGACGAAACCGGGAAAGACATCTTCGTACACGTAACTGCGTTGAACGGAGTAGAGCTTAAAGACGGTGACAAAGTAGAATATGTAGAAGAAGAAGGCCGCAAAGGCGTGGTTGCTGCACAAGTGCAAGTGATCAGCTAGGCAAGAGTAGATAATATTTTATTTTTGTATTTGACCAACCACACGCCTCCTGAAATAGGAGGCGTTTTTGTTTTCTAACTTCAAACTCGTGTAGTTTAAAGAGTATTTGACAAGTAGACTCGAGGTACCCTATTTGGATTTTCTCAAAGAGATATAAAAGTCTTCTGTGGTAAGTTCTAATTTTTCTTGGCCGATCTCTTTGATAGTGAAAACCTTTGTCTCACCTGCTAGCGTCATGGTCAAATTGTGGCCATCAACATACCAATCTCCTTTAGTTTTAGATCCAAACGCACCTTTATGAATAAATGAATAATCTCTTTGGAAATGGTAATAGCCCCACTTTAACGATATGGGCATTTTGGGTGCTTTTGGCAATCTCCCCTGTTCTACAATATCCCATTTCTGGCATAATTTCCCTTCGACATCATTGAAACATGCAAGCATCAAAAAAGATACAAGTACCAATAGATATTTTTTCATCCTAGTTCAAATTCCTTTTTTCTATAAAAAAGCGCTTTAACAATCGCCCACATTCTTCTTCCAACACACCACCTATCATCTCGGTCTTGGGGTGTAATTTGGTTCCCATAACCGTGCAACCGCGTTGATCATCGATTGCTCCATAAACAATTTTAGAAATTTGACTCCAATACAATGCGCCAGCACACATTTGACAAGGTTCTAAGGTAACATACATGGTACAATGATGAAGGTATTTCCCGCCTAGAAAGTTAGCGGCCGAGGTGATCGCTTGCATTTCTGCATGCGCCGTAACATCATTGAGCAATTCTGTGAGATTGTGGGCCCTCGCTATGATACGCTCGTTGATCACGACCACCGCACCCACAGGAATTTCACCTTTTTCAAAGGCCTCCTGCGCCTCCTGTAAGGCTTTTTTCATAAAGTATTCATCTGTGAAAGGCGACTCCATATATGACGCGATTGGTTTTCTGTAAAAATACAATTTCAAGATGTACCTTTGTACGTATGTCAAAAAATTTGCTCGATACAATTAAGCGCCCTCACGACCTTCGACAACTTCCAAAGGAAAAGTTGCCGGCACTGGCAACGGAACTGCGCAATTTCATTATTGATGTGGTATCCGTAAAAGAGGGGCATTTGGGAGCAAGCCTTGGAGTTGTCGAACTTACCATTGCGCTTCATTATGTTTTTGACACTCCCAGTGACCTACTGGTTTGGGACGTTGGCCATCAAGCTTATGGCCATAAAATACTAACGGGCCGAAAGGATACCTTTCACACCAACCGTCAACTAAATGGCCTCAGTGGTTTTCCAAAAAGGGATGAAAGCGAATATGACACATTTGGTGTTGGGCATAGCAGCACCGCCATTTCTGCAGCGTTGGGAATGGCCATTGCCTCTCAATTAAAGGGAGAGCTCCAAAAACAACATATTGCTGTCGTCGGCGATGCCTCGATCGCCAGCGGAATGGCCTTTGAAGGGCTTAATCATGCCGGCGTTACCGACGCCAATCTCCTTGTTGTCCTTAATGATAATGCAATAGGCATTGACCCCAGCGTCGGCGCCTTAAAACAGTATCTCACCAAAGCGACCATCGGCCAAAAACCAAAACAGGACAACATTATCGAAGCATTGAATTTTGATTATTCGGGCCCTATCGATGGACACGACCTATTTGCTGTCATTAAAGCATTAAGACGCCTTAAGGAGATGAAAGGGCCAAGACTTCTTCATATTATCACTACAAAGGGAAAAGGTCTTAAAAAGGCTGAAGAGGATCAAGTACGCTATCATGCACCTGGCAAATTTGACAAGATCACCGGGGATCTTCAAGCTAAAAATACGGAACATCTTCCACCAAAATTCCAAGATGTCTTTGGCCATACCATTGTCGAATTGGCCACGACCAATGATAAAATTGTCGGCATTACACCCGCGATGCCAACAGGTAGTTCCTTGAAGTTTATGATGGAATCTATTCCCGATCGTGCTTTCGATGTCGGCATTGCAGAGCAACACGCAGTAACGCTGGCGGCCGGAATGGCAACGCAAGGATTGATTCCTTTCTGTAATATTTATTCTACGTTTCTACAACGTGCTTATGACCAAGTGATCCACGATGTGGCATTGCAAGACCTTCCAGTGATCTTCTGCTTGGACAGAGCAGGACTTGTTGGACAAGATGGAGCGACACATCACGGTGTTTTTGATCTTGCGTATTTAAGATGTATTCCCAATATCATTATTTTCGCTCCAAGGAATGAGGTCGAGCTCAGAGATATCATGTATACCGCTCAACTTGGACTGGACCATCCGATCGCTATTCGTTATCCAAGAGGAAGAGGAGTCACTTTAGACTGGCGGCAACCGTTTACCAAAATTGAGATCGGGACAGGTGTGCAGTTGAAAAAAGGTGATGATCTGGCGATCTTAAGCGTTGGGGCAATCGCCAAGAATGTGGAAAAAGCCATTGCGTCGTTGGAAGACCCGTCCAGCATCGCACATTATGATATGCGTTTTATAAAACCGTTGGACGAATCACTTTTGCATCATATATTTTCGAACTATAAAAGAATTATTACGATTGAAGACGGGGCCGTAAAAGGTGGTTTTGGGAGTGCCATTCTAGAATATGCATTGACGAATGACTGCCAGCTTCCGATTGAAATGCTAGGAATTCCTGATAACTTTATTGAACATGGTACCATTGAAGAATTGCAAGCCATAGCTGGCATTTCTCCTGAGGCCATCGCAAAGACGATCAAAAAACAAAAAACCTTGGCCTGATGACCAAGGTTCTTCTAGATCTCACTTTTCAGTGTATTAAAATTGCTGTCCTTTTCCTATGTTGGGTCTCAAGACATTATTGATGTCCGTAAGTTGCACCTGTCCGTTCATATCCAGGTCTGAGTTGCTATAACCTGCCGTTCCCAGTTGTGGACGTATGCTAGAAACGTCGGTATTCTGTATCTGCCCATTGATATCTTGGTCTCCCGCGAACATGGCAAAAGATCCGTTTCCAAGGTCGGCAACCGCATTTGACCCTCCTATTACAGCTGCGGTCCCAGCAGATAGATCGATCAGATTCGCTGTTTTGGACAAGGCGTGAGTATTTGTGCTGGATATATTCAAATGTGTTCTGTGTGAGATGACCAGATAGTAATTTCCGGCAGGCTGTGTAAAGTTCAGTATAGAAGTTCCGTCGGTGGCGACGATATCACCATCTCTTTGGATCAAAGCCGAAACACCATCAACGAGTATTTCTCTATCAGTGGCACTTCTTAATTCAACCCAGACCCAATCCACGATCGCATCATTCCCCGTTACACTAAACACGGAGGAATTGCAGGTTGCCCCATCTGCATAGGGAGAAGTGGTCGGAATCAAACCATTTGCGCGCAATGTATCTGTCATATTATTATCTACCGAAGAGATCATCGCGCCTTGTAGAAAGGCCTTTGTTTGCAGTGAAATGGTCTCTGGTAAAATATTGATGGTATAGTCTTCCGTCTCACCATAGTTGTTGTTATGGTCTGCAGTACAAGGACCTCCTACATTCTCATTGTATTGCTCTGTGACTCTCATACGTGTAGCACCCGTCACTGCATTTGTTGGAATCGTAATATCCACGGAACGTGTTACATTTCCATTCGCGTCTGCATAGAATCCGATATCCGTTCGCTCATCTGGGGTAAATTGATAGTCTCTATTCCAATCGAACCAAACGGTGGCATATTCATTATAATTCGCAAAAACAGTCACTGTCAAGGTATACACATCACCTTTATTCACGTCAGTGGACAAGTTGGTAAAATCTGTATATCCGACGCCGTTGGTAGTTCCCGTTCCTTGATTGTTGATCGTTCCAAACGTTACGCCATCGATATACTCATCTGTATCCACGGCCTGTGAGAAGGTAGATGCACAATATGAAGGTGTTTCGGTAGTAAAACTAAAGGCTGAGGATACAGTACCGATGCCACAGCTATTATTTGGTGTCACACGCCAGTAATAGGTGGTGTCAGCCTGAAGTGCAGCAACGGTCGTGTAACTATTTATTGTATTGCTTCCAGTTTCAACAATGGTATCAAAGGTCGGGTCGGAGGCGATCTCTACATCATAGCTCTCTGCATTAGCATCTGCCACCCATGATACCGTTGGTGCAATAAAGACATTTGTGGCGCCATCTGCTGGTGCGCTTAGGGTCAATGCGCCAAAGTTTGAATCCAAAACCTGAAGGTTTACGTTCAGATTCTTGGTAATTGAAGAGGCCGTGCCTGTAATTTGAATAGGATATGCACCTGCTGTTGTTCCATCTAAATTTGAAACGACCGCTGTAATATTTTGTGTAGTGCTCGTTGAGCTTGGAGTGAAATTGATGGTCGCTCCTGCCGGTAATCCTGTAGCACTAAAGGTTGTGGTTTCACTAAATCCATTCAAAACGGTATAGGTAAACTCGAAGGTCGCTGTAGTGCCCGAGGTATTGCAAGCCGCTTGATCCCCTGCCACATCTGTTAGGGTGAAATCTGGAGATGTATTTTGAAGGAATTGACCTGTAAACATCCCTCTACCAAAAGTGGTCGCGAGCACGGCGTTATCCGAAGCTCTGAGGTCGAGATCCATCACTTTCACATCGCTCATCCCGTTGTATGATTGTACCCAGTTAGGGCTGGCGGAATCAAAATTGGAAGTCGCCCAGACACCTAATTCTGTTCCGATGATCACTTCATTGCTATGGAAAGGATTTTGTAGAATGGCCTTTACTGGCATATCTGGTAGGTCGCCCTCTTTACTAGACCAAGTGGTTCCTCCATTGGAAGTATACCAAACATTGGTTACTCCATAATTATGGAAGGTTACAAAAATTTCGTTTTCGTTCGTTCCAAATTCGATGTCAGAAATACTTCCAAGAAAGCTACCACCAGTGATATTGGTCCAATTGGGAGTGCCCTCGGCATTGGTGAGTCTTAGAAGCTTTCCATTGGAAGTCCCTACCAAAAGTGTAGAACTTGCTGTTGTATATGGCGATACTTCAAAAGCCGTTGGTGCCGCATCTAAGAGGGCGTTTGTCAATTGCGCTTTGGTCGCTGAGTTATTTCCTAAGGTATATCTATTAATTCTGTAGGTAGTCTCGAAAGTACCATTGGCGTACATAATATTCAGATTATGATCCAATCCAGCCTGATTGATAAAATCACCTTCACTTTGATTATTCTGAATCGTATACCCAGCACCCGTATATGGAAGCCTTCTATAATAATGTACGTTATAGACATACGAGGTGATCATATAATTGCCGTCCTTATCAATGGTGCTGTAGGCACCATCTCCACCTGTTACTTCGAGACTGCTATTGATCCCAGCCGAGGCTCCGTTGATAAACTGCGATCCATTGTCCTGTGCTCCCGCCAAAAGATACTCTGTACTAGCGCTTGGTCCAATACCACCATAATAGAATTGCGTGGTTATATATCCTGTATTTCTGTCGCCAATGACATTGGCATTTTCTGCTGTCGAAAGACTGGAAGCATAATATACCCCTCCATCATTGCCAAAGATCGCCTGATTGCTATTCCCAGGTCTGAAAGCCATGGCATGCTGATCAGCGTGTACTAGTGAACAGTTTAATCCCGCCAAATTGTTATTGTTAGACCACTTTGATATCTGTTCCCATTCGTTGGTAAGATTTGTATTAGGTCCTTGCGTTGATCGGAAAAGATCGATTCCACCAACATAGATGATGTTATCGTTGTTAGGGTCCGCTTCAATGACCAGGTCATAAAATGCCTGACCTCTAGTAAAATCGTCTGCTGGAATACCATTATCTGCATCGTTAGGAAGTGCGAGCTCGGTAGGAGCCGTTGCAAACCCGTCGAGTGTTGCGTATATGTGCACTGGGGAGGCATTTCCTTGTACCAAAGCATAAAGCTTGTTAGGGCTTGTTGTTGACGGCTCGATCTCCACGCGATTTGCATCTGTTAAGGGCGAGGCGGCTGCTTCGGTCCAAATTGCACCATTTGTTGAGCTGTAAACTCGTCCTCCAGAATAGCCAGCAGTCCCAATAGTTCCGCCGATACCTGGAGTTCTGATTGTCCCCATCCAAAGCTTGTTGTCCGAACCGATCTCTAGATCATTGGGAATATAGTAGTAGCTGGCGCCGCTAAAGGTAAATTCCATATTGGGCGATTCGATACGTGACCAGTTGGTGCCGCCATTGGTCGTTCTATACAACCCGGCACTTTGTAGCCCCAACCAATCTGTTGGACTTGCAGCATCTCCATATACGTGTGCTCCGACTCCGATGAAAACTTCTGTAGACGTGCCGTTATCCCAAGCGATAATATCATTGATATAAAAAATGCCCGCCAAGAATGAGTTACTTGCACTAAAGTCAAAGGAGCCTGGCCCAGCCAGTTGTACGGGCACGTTGCTCCAAGTGGTTCCACCATCGGTCGTTTTGTAAACGCCGTTGCCCACGGCAGCTCCAAAAGTGTATTGCTCTCCTGTACCAAGATACCAGGTATTAGAATCTCTTGGGTCGACGGTAATGCAGGAAACGTTCAGATTTCCGGGAACTCCTGCCACCTGTGTCCATCCGCCATCGTTTGTAATATCGTTATCTACCCAAAGGCCTCCACTCACTCCTGCAGCAAAGACTCTTCTATTGGTTGCATCATTAGGGTCAAAAAGCAAAGCTCTAGTTCGACCTCCTACATTGTTCGGACCTCTATTCTCCCATTGATTATCTACTGCATCTCCTGGCATTCTGCCCAGTGACCTATTCTCTTGTAGTTGCCTTTGTAACTCGAGTACTTTATTGGGCTCTGGCTTCCCTGTGGCAGGATTCATGGTCAATTCCCATTCTCTCTCATAAAATTTATTAGGAGGGAGACCTGCTGCCTTTCGTTCTTTCTTTGATAGCTTTTTAGTTTCTTTAAAAGGGCTATTCTCTAAAAAGTTATGGTGTTTTGTTCTTAGAGCGATGATGTCGGAATCCGAGTCAGCGTTGTTGTTATATTGCAGTACAGAAAGGATAGCTGTTGTAGCCAAGGTTGCTAGGAGGCCATAGCCTAGTAATCGTTTTTTCATAAATAGGTTATGTTAGGGGTACTAAAATTCCATGCCGAAGCTAGCTTTTAGTTAAAGAATAGCAAAAAAAATGTTGTAGACTGATCGATTTCATAGGTCAACCACTTAAAATTTTGAGAAATCATCAAAATATTGAAAGGGTACCGTTACACGCCCTTGATTTTTTGATGAAGATCCAAGGCCTTCCCATCTGAGAGACTCGCAACAAAGCAGGCCACTTGCAATAGCTGTTGATAGCATGAGGTGGTTGCAATAAATCTTGAAGGAAGCAGCGTAAGGATCAACTTGTCATAATTGGTCTGAACATTTTGGACGCTGTTGGTCACCGCGGTGCAAAATGTGTCCAATAGATCGCTTATAATTCGATAGCCTTTGATCTCCTTCTCGATCACTTCGGAAGAACGGTACACTTTTTCGACACTTAGCTTAATAATGTCTTCTATCTGCGCCTTATAGTTGCTTTTATCTAGCAAAGCACGGTCAAAGGTTCCTTCTAGAATGGCCTCCTCATTTTTTAGGAAAACATCGGCCGCATCCCATATGAGTGTGCTGATCGATAAGGCCCTGAGATAACTCAATCGGTCTTCTGTTGTCTGTAAGGCATTATACTTATCGGTATTGATAGTATTCTTCACCAGTTTTATCAGATATTCCAAGGCAAAGTCCTCTTCGATAAGTCCAAGGTTGATACCATCCTCAAAGTCGATGATGGTATAGCAAATATCATCGGCCGCTTCTACCAAAAATGTCAGTGGGTGTCGGGAGAAGCTGATATCTTTTCCTTTTCTGGTTTGAAGCAAGCCAAGCTCGATGGCCACCTCTTCAAAAAAATCTTTATCCGATTGGAAGAAGCCAAATTTCTTATCAGCAATATGTTTGGTAGGTTTCTTTGGAAGTGATTCCTTGGGATATTTCATAAAAGTTCCCAAAGTGGCATAGCTGAGTCGTAGAGAGCCCTCCACTCCTTTTCTCGTTTCGGTAAGTATTTTGAAACCATTGGCGTTGCCTTCAAAATCACACAGATCTTGATACTCCTTTTCGGTCAACTGCGATTTGAATTGCTTTCCATTCCCCGTTTTAAAGTATTCGCCAATGGCACGCTCACCGCTATGTCCAAATGGTGGGTTGCCAATATCATGCGCCAATGCGGCTGTGGCCACGATAGCACCAAAATCATTGAACTGATATCCGTGAACTTCCTTTAAATGTGGATGTTTCTCCAAGAGGCGTTTTCCCACCATCCTGCCAAGACTTCGGCCTACGACTGAAACTTCCAAACTATGGGTAAGTCTGGTATGCACAAAATCGGTCTTGGACATCGGGATCACCTGTGTCTTGTCTTGCAGGCTTCGGAAGGCCTGTGAGAAGATGATACGGTCGTAATCAACCTCAAAGCCTAGCCGGGTCTCATCCTGCTCCTTACGCAAGCGTTTGTGCGTATCGCCGTATCTCTTTAAAGAAAGTAATTGTTCCCAGTTCATTTGACTATTCTTATTCTTCTGGCTTTCCGATCTGATCAAGCTCGTTGTAAGCATTATTTTTTGCTTCTAATTTTTCAACATCTACCACATAAGTGTCTGACCATTGATCGTGCCATCCTCTTCCTAGCTCTCCAAAAAATGAGAATTGCTCAAATGGAACCATTCTAGAAAGCGAACGTTTCAAGGTATGACCTATGGTCGGTTTATTACCATTGATGTCGACGGTTACGGTTTTGGTGAGATACTTCCCTATAGTTCTTCCACCCAAAAGACTTTCAGCTATAAAATAATACGTTCCATATATCAAAAGCGTGATCAGTCTATCGACCAATGGGTTTGCATTTTCGAGTGCCATTAGTTGTTCTTCAACATCATCTCCGCCCATCGAGACGTATATCATTCCATAGATAAGGGCACCTCCTATAAAAACTATATAAAAGATTATGAGGTCTGTAAAATAATTTGCAAATCGTTTTCCTTTAGAAGCGTAAAGGTCTTCTGTAACTGTAAATGTTTTATTCATGCGGGTGATATCTATTCGTCCAAATATAATAAATGTAAGTCGTGGTAAACATCAATAAAGGGAAGCTTCTAATTACAGAAGACTTCCCTTTTAGGCTATGGTAACTAAATTTGGCTATGAACCGCACATCAGGCAATCGTCATCTTCACTCTCTTGACTTTTTGCGAGCATTTCCTTTAACTCCTGTGGCGTTAAAGGCTCTACTGCTACTGGCGTTGGTTTTTCTCCCGCCGCCAAGGCCGAGGCTTCGATCTCCACTGGTGCAGCTTTCTTCTTATTATCTAAGGTAAATTTGATCGCATCTACCGCAGACTTCGTTCTCAGGTAGTACATTCCTGTCTTCAGTCCGGATTTCCATGCATAGAAATGCATAGAGGTCAACTTGGCAAAGTTGGCACCTTCCATAAACAAGTTCAATGATTGCGACTGATCGATAAAGTATCCTCTATGGCGAGACATATCGATGATATCCTTCATGCTCAACTCCCAAACGGTCTTGTACAATTCCTTGATGTCCTGTGGTATGGCATCGATATGCTGGATAGACCCATTGGCGCGCATCAATTCTTGTTTCAATTCCTCGTTCCAAAGACCGAGGTTCACTAGATCTTCAAGTAGATGTTTGTTTACTACGATAAACTCTCCAGACAATACACGACGCGTGTAGATATTGGAAGTATACGGTTCAAAACATTCGTTGTTCCCTAAGATCTGAGAGGTAGAAGCAGTTGGCATTGGTGCAACCAACAGCGAATTTCTAACACCGTGTTTCTTCACTTCTTTTCGGAGTTTTCCCCAATCCCAGCGTCCACTCAACTCTTCGTCTTTGATATTCCACAGGTTATGCTGGAATTGCCCTTCGGAAATCGGCGATCCCTTGAAAGTGGAATAAGGGCCATCAACTTTCGCTTCCTCCATGGATGCCGTAACA
Source organism: Sungkyunkwania multivorans (assembly GCF_042675645.1). Taxonomy (NCBI): domain Bacteria; kingdom Pseudomonadati; phylum Bacteroidota; class Flavobacteriia; order Flavobacteriales; family Flavobacteriaceae; genus Sungkyunkwania; species Sungkyunkwania multivorans. The sequence goes on from NZ_JBHTJH010000017.1 coordinate 188,416, forward strand.
GCGGCAAAGTACAAGGTCTCGAAGATATCCTGATTCAGTTTCTGAGCTTCTTCGCTCGTAAACGGCATACGCAGCTTGATAAAGGTATCAGCCAATCCTTGCACCCCTAGTCCTACCGGACGATGACGCATGTTAGAATTCTCGGCCTCTTTTACCGGATAGTAGTTGCGATCGATGACGCGGTTCAAGTTTTTTGTGACGCGTTTTGTGACCTTGAACAACTCTTCATGGTCAAAACCACCATCTTTTACGAACATCGGCAAGGCAATAGATGCCAAATTACAGACCGCTACCTCATCTGGCGAAGTATATTCTAAGATCTCCGTACACAGATTAGAAGAACGGATAGTTCCAAGATTTTTCTGGTTGCTCTTGCGGTTGGCCGCATCTTTGTATAGCATGTATGGAGTACCTGTCTCGATCTGCGACTCTAGTATTTTCTCCCAAAGCTCTCTTGCCTTGATCGTTTTGCGCCCCTTACCTTCGGCTTCATACTTGGTGTATAACTTTTCAAACTCTTCCCCATAGGTATCATAGAGTCCTGGACATTCGTTTGGACACATCAACGTCCATTGTCCGTCTTCCTGAACGCGCTCCATGAACAAGTCGGAGATCCACATTGCATAGAACAGGTCGCGCGCACGCATTTCCTCTTTTCCATGGTTCTTCTTTAGATCTAAGAAATCGAAGATATCGGCATGCCATGTTTCTACATAAATGGCGAACGAACCTTTACGTTTTCCTCCTCCCTGGTCTACATACCGAGCGGTATCGTTGAATACTCTTAGCATGGGAACGATTCCGTTAGAAGTCCCATTGGTACCAGCGATATACGATCCTGTAGCGCGGATGTTATGAATAGAAAGCCCAATACCTCCTGCGGATTGGGAGATCTTGGCTGTCTGCTTTAAGGTATCATAGATCCCATCGATGCTATCATCTTTCATGGTCAATAAGAAACATGATGACATCTGCGGCTTTGGCGTTCCCGAATTGAACAGAGTTGGCGTTGCATGCGTGAAATAGCGCTTGGACATCAACTCGTAGGTCTCGATGGCCGCATCTAGATCGTTCAAATGGATCCCTACCGAAACACGCATCAACATATGTTGTGGACGCTCGGCGATCTTGCCATTCAACTTCAAAAGATAGGAACGCTCCAATGTTTTGAAGCCGAAGTAGTCATACCCAAAGTCACGATTGTATATAATGGCAGAGTCTAGTTTTTCCTTATTCTCTTGAATGACCTCATACACCTCGTCAGACAATAAAGGTGCTTTCTTTCCTGTGCGCGGATTCACATATTTATAAAGGTCGGTCATCACCTCAGAAAAAGACTTCTTTGTATTCTTGTGAAGGTTGGATACCGAAATTCTTGCTGCCAACTTTGCATAGTCGGGATGCGTGGTGGTCATGGTCGCTGCGATCTCTGCTGCCAGGTTGTCCAGTTCGGAGGTGGTAACTCCGTCGTATAAGCCCTCGATAACTCGCATCGCCACCTTTACGGGGTCCACGAGGTCATTGAGCTCATAGCAAAGTTTTTTTACTCGCGCCGTGATCTTGTCGAACATCACGGGCTCTTTTCTGCCGTCTCTTTTTAATACATACATGCGCTACAGTGATTAGTTTGTTTTGTAATGTTATGATAAAATGTCCCTAGGTATCTTCTTTGTATCAAAGAAAAAACCGCTATGAATTTTTTTAATGACAGCCTTGGTGGCTGTTTGGTTGGTTACCGGTCAAATGGCATTTTAGAAATCAGCATCAAAGCTGATCTTTTGTGCTTCGTTGTCTTTGTTGAGCACACCGGCCTTCTGATATTCAGAAACCCGTTTCTCAAAGAAATTGGTCTTTCCTTGAAGTGAGATCATATCCATAAAATCGAAAGGATTGGTAGAGTTGTATTCTTTTTCACAACCTAACTCTACCAAAAGACGGTCGGTCACGAACTCCAAGTATTGAGTCATTAGAGTTGAATTCATCCCAATCAAACTTGCAGGCAATGATTCGGTGATGAACTCTCTTTCGATATTTAAGGCATCTACCAAAATAGCGCGGATACGCTCTTTAGGCACTTTATTTACCAAATGTTTGTTGTGTAGATGCACAGCAAAGTCACAGTGGACTCCTTCGTCTCTAGAAATTAATTCATTGGAGAAGGTCAATCCTGGCATCAAACCTCTTTTCTTTAGCCAAAAGATCGAACAGAATGCTCCCGAAAAGAAAATTCCTTCTACCGCAGCAAAGGCGATCAACCGTTCCGCGAAACTCGGCGACTCGATCCATTTCAATGCCCAGTCGGCCTTCTTCTTGATCGCGGGAAAGTTTTCTATCGCTTTGAATAGGGTGTCTTTTTCCTTGTCATCCTTCACATAGGTGTCGATCAATAATGAATAGGTCTCACTATGGATATTTTCCATCATGATCTGAAAGCCGTAAAAGAATTTTGCTTCGGAGTATTGAACCTCATTTACAAAGTTCTCTGCCAGATTTTCATTTACGATACCATCTGAAGCGGCAAAGAATGCCAAGATGTGTTTTATAAAGTAGCGCTCGTCGTCATTAAGCTTGTTATTCCAGTCGGTGAGATCTTGATGAAGGTCGATCTCTTCAGCGGTCCAAAAACTTGCCTCCGATTTTTTATACCATTCCCAAATATCGTGATGCTGGATTGGAAAGATTACGAATCTGTCTTTATTTTCTTGCAAAATTGGTTCGACTGCGGCTGACATTTTTGTGCGATTTTTTTGAAATTAATGAAAAATACGTTGAGGTTATTTGGGACTAACAAAGATTCAAAATTGTAAGGGATTTTGAAAGTCATACTTATTCACAAACAGCTTGACTTTTTAACAAGATCTCGGTTTTTTCCTACAATTATGGTTTTTGGCTAAAATTCAGAAACTCAGTGTTAATAGGGCTTAAGCAAGGGCGGCATCTTGTCAACAGCGATAAACACTAGGATTCTGCGAAACCGAGAACAATAAGCTTCAAAATAAGAATCAACCTTTATGCTCTTCGGCGATCTTTTCCAATTCGGAATACCAATCCTCGCCGAATTTTCGTATCAAAGCTTCCTTCACAAATTTATATACCGGGACCTGCAATTCTTTTCCTAAAGTACAGGCATCATCACAGATCTGCCACTTGTGGTAGTTGACCGCGGCAAATTGTGAATATTGTTGGATTCTTACGGGATATAGGTGACAAGAGATGGGCTTTTTCCAAGGAACCTCGCCTGCATTATAGGCCTCTTCGATACCGCATTTAGCAATCCCTTTATCGTCAAAGGTCACATAGGCACATTCCTCTCCTTCTACCAAGGTCGTTTCCCAATCCCCATCATGTCCCTTCACAAAAACACCATCTTTTTCTATGGCCTGAATCCCTTCCTTCCTTAAAAAAGGTTTCACCTTGGGGTATATCTCTTTAAGGATGGCAGTCTCCTCTTCTTCCAAAGGTGCACCTGCGGCCCCTTCTACACAGCATGCACCTTTGCAAGCACTGAGATTGCAGACAAATTCCTTGTCGATGATATCTTCCGAAACGATGGTCTTACCTAATTGAAACATGCCGCAAAGGTAACTCTATTGCATAAATTGACCTCATTGAAAACGCACATGAATTCGATGCTTTTTTTTTCGGAAGCCAAAACTTTAATTGTCTAATTTTGCAATCACAAAATACCGCCCTATGGAACTGAACTTTAAAGAGATCGCTACAGCAACCATGGTCCTTTTTGCTGTGATCGACATTATCGGAAGTATTCCGATCATCATATCGCTTAGAGAAAAATCTGGCCATATAAGCAGTGGACGTGCCTCGGTCATCGCGGCCATCGTAATGATCGTCTTTCTATTTATAGGTGCGAGCATCCTAAAACTTATCGGAATCAACGTTAATGAGTTTGCAGTGGCAGGAGCATTTATCTTATTTTTTATCGCAATAGAAATGATTCTTGGGGTTACGCTTTTCAAAGAAAAGAAAGGCCTTAAAAAGACCGCGACAGTATTTCCCATCGCGTTTCCGATGATTGCGGGTCCAGGGTCACTCACAACTCTACTATCGCTAAAAGCAGAATATAGTACTGCCAATATCATCGTTGCCATTGTGGTGAATGTATTGATCGTATTTATCGTATTGAAGACATCCTCGAGATTGCAGCGCTTTTTAGGGGCCAACGGAATAGCCATTATAGAGAAGGTCTTTGGAGTTATTCTTTTGGCCATTGCCGTAAAACTCTTTACCTCCAATATTCAAGAGCTATTCATTTAAAAGTAAAGACATATTATGAAAATATTCACGTATATATTGATCATCTTCGGACTGGCTCTGATCGCTTTTAATGCTACAAAAATCGATTTTGAGGCGCCGCTTGAAGGTGAGAGTTTGGTCGCAGTCATCAGCATCGTTGCCGCTTTGTGCGGAATCTTGTTACTGCTGATCTTGAATACATCTAAGAAAATTCAGCAAAAGATCAAAGGCCGAAAGTAATGTATGATGCATTGATCATAGGAGGTGGCGCCGCAGGAATGCAATGCGCATTGGTGCTGGGTTCGGCTAAAGAGAAGGAATATGCCAAAGACAAGAAGGTCGGAATTGTAATGCATCAAAAGGCCTCACATTTGTCTTCAGCACTTTTTAATAATGTCTTAGGCCTGCGGCCTGGTACAACAGGACCTGAGGTCCTTGAGCAAGGAAGACGGCAACTGGCCGAGCGCTATCCACAGGTAGAACAGATCGAAAAGGAAAAAGTGATAGCGGTTACTGGTGAAGTTGGCAACTTTACCGTTCGGACCAATAAAAGCGACCACAAGGCTAAACTGATCGTCATAGCTTTGGGCTATACCAATTTATTCAACATCAAAGGCTTGGAGCAATATGTGGCGGCACATCCACGGGCGGCGATCGCTAAAGACCGCATTTGGTTAAAGAATGAGGATCATGTAGTTGCCAAAGGTATCTTTGTTGCTGGGACCCTTGCTGGTTGGCGCAGCCAATTTGCCATTGCTGCAGGAAGCGGAGCACAGGTGGCAACCGACATCCTTACATTATGGAATGATGGGAAACATGCCAAGGTACATGATAAAATATCCTAGGTTAAGTTACTGATGTTGTCATGGCTGATGCGCTTACAAATGCATCGTCTCTTCTACTTCCTTTAAATGAATCGAAGATGATTTTATCGGCCACACTTGAAAACCGCTTACCATTGTTATACAAAAGCGCTAAAAAATAGCTGCCGATTTATAAATGAAGACACCTAAGTGTTTGATTTACTGTTTTATATACTTACATTAGATCGATTTAAAAACTAATTTCAATCTAATAAAAACCGCTATTATGAAAACTTTACAAACAATCTTCATTACTCTCATGACGGTACTTTGCTTTAGCTGTTCAAACACTAAAGATGATCTCACCAGAATTTCTCAAGATGGTGCATTGACCTTAGAGCGTCTGTTCGTTAATTTGGATAATACTGAATTGAAGAATAGTGACCATGTCTTCTATCTAAGTTTCAAGTGGAATAACGATGAAAATCTTCTCAACAATGTAAGTATTGAACAGAAAGAGCCGGACTTTTTTGTAATTCCCGACAAATCATTTTCAGAAAGACTTTCGGATAATAGATGGATTGTTACCTGCTACGGTTCTGACGGAAATGAGCTTTGGTCCGAAGAATGCAATGGGAAGTTTAGCTGCGGAAGCTTAATAGGTGATTGCCTGAACGACAACGACGATGATAATTGCGCGGAAATTTGTGAGGCAAGGGCGATCTATTTACCGCAGATAAAAACTTTTTATATACTTCAATAAATTATTTATCATATTCATGTGTAAAAAACGCTATTCAGAGTCGACTCTATGTGTTGACTCTTTTTTTATTGAAATCCTTCCAAAATAGTGTTAATCCACCATTTCCTGCTCGAGTAGAGCTTTTTCCTTACTCAACTCAATAACCTTTTCTACCATGCGATCCCCCTTGTTAAGGATACGTTCATAGGCATTAGTGCCATACAATTGCTGTGCTATGATAGCTTTGATAAACTGCTTTATCTTAATACGATAAGCACCAAAGGCGATATTGATATTTTGGCGTTGCGCCAACAATTTGAACTCCTCGAAGTTCGATTCTTCGATATCTACCATATTCACAAATTCGTCCTCTGTAAGGCCATCATATCGCTTGCGATCCCGATCCAAATAGTCAAAGACAAAGTTGTTTAAGAAAGCCGATCGCAATAAGAACTCCAGTCCTTCTTCCTCGAGTGTATTTCTAGCGGGCACAAAGACATCTGGTATAATTCCACCACCACCATAGACGATCTTCCCTTTTGGCGTGGTAAATTTCAAGGAGTCCGCAACTTTGATGCTATCGGCACTTTTCATCTCTCCGTTGTGATAGCGACTGTAGATCTCCTTATAATAATCCTTGTTTCCATTTTCATAGGGCCGCTGAATGGAGCGTCCCGTTGGGGTGTAATATCTAGAAATGGTCAATCGTACGGACGAGCCATCACCCAAGGCCATCTCTCGCTGCACCAATCCTTTACCAAAACTTCTTCTTCCTACGATGGTTCCTTTATCGTTATCCTGCAGTGCCCCGGCGATGATCTCGCTGGCAGAGGCAGAACGCTCATTGATGATCACATATACGTGACCATCTTCAAAATCTCCTCTTTCCGTGGCATAGGTCTTATCGATCTTTCCTTTTTTGTTCTTAGTGAATAAGATCAACTTTTCATCTTCCAAAAATTCATCAGCGATCTCCTCTGCAATTCCGAGATAACCGCCCGGATTGTCCCTTAGGTCCAATGCCAATTGGTCTGCCCCTTGTGCTATAAGGTTGTCAAGTGCCTTTTTAAATTCCTTGAAGGTAGTTTCGGCAAAACGATCGATCTTTATGTATCCGAGATTATCCGTAAGCATATAGGCGGCGTCCACACTTTTGATCGGCACGCTAGCGCGATTGATATTGAAATTAAGCAAGGAAGCTTCTCCTTTTCTATACACCTTTAAACTCACCGGAGTGTTGGCAGCACCCTTAAGTCTTTTAATGATACGTTCGTTGCTGAGGCCTTTCCCGTACAAGGTGTCATTGTCAGCTATAAGTACGCGATCCCCAGGTTTGATACCAGCTTTGAGACTCGGGCCGCCCTCCAGAGCGCTGATCACCGCGATAGAATCATTGCGCATATAGAAGCTAATTCCGACGCCTACGAAATCTCCCTGCATGTTTTCGGCCACTCGTTGTGCATCTTCGGGTGGTATATAAACGGAATGTGGGTCCAATTTATCCAAGATGTCATTTACGGTAACATCTACAATACTATCTGTATCCACCTCGTCCACATATTCATATTCGATGTAGTCGATGAGCCTGTTTAGCTTGTCCTTTTTAGAGTTTGAAGAAAAGATAGGTTCGGGAGAGTCCGTGAAGTTAAGCTTTCCTCCAACGAGTATACCGACCGCCGCCGCTGCACCAATGATCAATGGAAGGTATTTCTTTTTCATTAGATTAATTTCTTTCTTTTTCGATAATCACCCTTAACCAGCACAGACAAACGGTGTTCTTTTTATTAGTGAACATCGCAAGGAAAATGTTACAGCACGATGCTAATCAAGTAGAGAAATATGTTTTAATTCAACGCCAGCTTTTTTCAAAAATTGCAAGCCAGAATCATCTTTATAGGCTTCCAAATAGACCACACGCTGTATTCCTGCCTGATGAACCAGTTTACTGCATTCCTTGCAAGGCGACAAGGTGATATATAAAGTGGCTCCATTACAGGATTGCGTAGAGGATGCTACCTTCAGAATGGCATTGGCCTCCGCATGAAGAACATACCATTTGGTATACCCCTCCTCATCCTCACAAAAATTTTCAAAGCCCGTTGGCGTTCCGTTATAACCGTCTGAGATAATCATACGGTCCTTAACGATGATCGCTCCGACTTTTTTTCGTTCACAATATGACAATTTGCCCCATTCGCGGGCCATGCGCAAGTACGCCTTGTCGTACTTCTCTTGTTTCTTTTCAGACATAAAAGGTGTTTCTGAATAATCGTCAAAAAAAGCAACGTGATCCGTTGCCCTTACTGTATGATACGAATATAACAGCTTTATAGTTGACGAACAACCTGCTAGGAGTTAATTTTTAGTGAAAATCCCGCTAATAAGGATAGTTCTCGATCAACATTGGGATGATCACTCCGACAACGATGGATGACACCACGATCACCCAATCGCGTTTGTTCAAACGACAGAAGGTTTGAAAGACCCAAGCAAAAATAAGAGTGATGCCGGCAAAAAGCAGCTGCGCCACTTCTACTCCGATAGAGATCTCAAAGGCCTTTAAGAATTTGTTGTCATCGTCAATAAAATCCACTTTCAACTCGTTGTAATATGCCAAGCCATGAATGACTCCAAAGAAAAGAGTACTAAAGAACACAATGCCTAATTTTTTGTTCTTGTCTTCCCTTCCTGCAGAAAAAATATTGAATCCTGCTACGACCAAAATGGTCAAAGGAATCAGAAATTCGATCAATTCAAAACTACCGTTGACCACATTATAGACTCCCAACAATAATGATATGAAATGCCCTAGTGTAAAAGTGGACACCAATACGAGTACCCGTTTCCAATCCCTAAGAAGAAAGGGCACACAAAGTACAACCACAAACAAAATATGATCCAAAGCTCCGAGGCTATATACATGGAAAAAGCCAAGCTTAAAGTTGTGGAATAGATCGTTTAGGAAATTACTCATCAGAAAGATTTTTTATAGTGTTTCAAACTTAACGTTTTTTTATGTTGATACCTTATTGTGACGGCCGACCGATCAAAACCCGCGCTCCTTTTGAAGCTGTTCATAGGCCTCCTGAACCTTCCTGAACTTCTCTTCAGCGCCTTTTTTGTGGGCCTCTCCCAAATGCTGTACCTTATCGGGATGATATTTCTTGGCCATCGTTCGATAGGCCTTCTTAATTTCAGAATCTGTCGCCGTCTTATCTATCTCGAGAATTCTGTAAGCTGTATCTGCATCTTTGAAGAACATGGCCTTCAAGCTTTCAAAATCGCGATGTCCAATCTGCATGTAACCTGCGATCTCTCGTATTCTGTTGACTTCTGCAGTTGAAACAGCTCCATCTGCTTGAGCGATGCCAAACAAGAAATGAACGATCTGCAAGCGTACCTCATAACTCGCTCTGGATCGGAATAACATCCCGATTCGAGGTGCTGAAACTTCTCTGCTCTTCACTACATCATTGAAGGTTCTGAAGACGGCATTGGCTCGTTCTTTTCCATAGGCTGACACAAAATACTGACGCACATAATCCAGCTCGCGCTGACTGACGTTGCCGTCTGCTTTGATCACCAAAGATGCCAGTGACAAGAGGTTGAGCTCAAAATCTGCCAAGGTAACCCTTGAACGTCCACCTGAACGTGTGGTCTGTTGAAAAATTGGGGTGCCTCCGCTAAACAAACGTCTCAGCAAATAGATGATTGCGAAGACAAAAAGCCATTTTAACATTCGTAATGATGTGTTTACAATCTGTGCCAAAGATACTATGTTTTGATCGGTTAGTTGAATGGAGCACCCTTACGTAACAATTTTTGACATTGATTTAACACATCATCTTTCCTTAATAATTTTTGCTGATCGTGTGATAACTAACTCGTATGTTCCCGACTCGTTATCGAGGTGAAGATTTTCGTTATCTTTGTGAAAATAATTTATTTGAAATCAAAAAGATTTTCGACTATTCGGAAATGACTAAAAGAATAATTTTATGTACCCAGCAGAATTAGTAAAACCCATGCGCGAACATTTAACTGCCGTTGGTTTTGAAGAATTACATACCTCAACCGAGGTGGAGAACGCCATAAAAAAAGAAGGCACTACGCTAGTCGTTGTGAACTCTGTATGCGGATGCGCCGCCGCCAATGCCAGACCGGGAGCCATCCAATCCTTAGACAATACCAAGAAACCAGATAATATTGTGACGGTATTTGCGGGTGTCGACAAAGAAGCTGTAGATACCGCTCGTGGTTATATGGTACCATTTCCGCCATCATCTCCCAGCATGGCCTTGTTCAAAGACGGAGAATTGGTACATATGTTAGAGCGTCATCATATTGAAGGACGACCTGCAGAACTGATCGCAGATAATCTGAGAGAAGCCTATAACGAATTTTGTTAGCCTCACTCCTGCCTACCGGCAGGCAGGCCAACCCGTCTCCAACTGGAGAGGGAAGTAACATTTCTGTTAAGATTTTGATTTGAAAACCACGTTAAGCGTGGTTTTTCTTTTTTACTTTTGAAGTATGAGAAAACTACTCGCTTATCCTTTGACCATCCTTTATTTTATCGTCTTCGGAATCACCTTATTGATCTTTCATCCAATACAATGGTTCTGCTTGCGGGTTTTTGGGTATCAGGCGCATAAAAAAAGTGTAGATATTCTCAATTGGTTCTTGATGCGTTGCCTAAACATCTTGGGCACTCGATTCACCTTTAATAATCCGCATCAAATTCCCACAGACAGCCCGTGTATCATTGTCTCCAACCATCAGAGCATGTATGATATCCCTCCCATCATTTGGTATATGCGTAAACATCACGGAAAGTTTATCAGCAAAAAAGAATTAGGCAGTGGTATTCCAAGTATTTCTTTCAACTTGAAATATGGCGGCGGCGCATTGATCGATCGCAAGAACCCTGAACAGGCGATCAGCGCTATTAGAAAATTGGGTAAATATGCCGAGGAAAATACCAGATCGGTGGTCATTTTTCCAGAAGGTACCAGAAGTAGGGACGGCCATCCTAAAAAATTTAAGACTGCCGGACTGAAAGTATTGATCGAGGAGATGCCGAGTGCATTGATCGTGCCTATTTCCATAAATAATTCATGGAAAACCTTACAATATGGTAAATTTCCAATGGGCATTGGCGCACATATCAAATACCAGGTACATGAACCATTTGCTGTGAAAGATCTTACGGTCGGTGAGGTTCTGCAAAAGGTAGAAAGTGATATTGTTGGCGGGATAGTAAAAACACCCCTCTAAATCTCCCCTCGAGAGGAGACTCTAAAATTTTAAGCGTGACAACGAACGAAGAACATATTATCGAAAACACCATCGCGTTTGTAAAACAAACCCTTAAAGATGCTGAAGGAGGCCACGACTGGTTTCATATAGAACGTGTATACAAGAACGCCTTGCTGATCTCTAAAAGTGAAGATGTGGATGATTTTGTGGTGGCTTTAGGCGCACTGCTTCACGATATCGCCGATAGCAAGTTCAATGATGGGGATGAGACCTTAGGCCCTGCTGTTGCAAGATCTTTTCTCATCAAGCAAAATGTAGATTCGGCCGATATTTTACATGTGGAAAACATCATCAAACATATCTCCTTCAAAAATTCATTGCAAGGGGAAACTTCCTTTTCTTCTTCTGAATTAGCAGTGGTGCAAGACGCAGACCGCCTCGATGCGATCGGGGCCATTGGCATTGCCCGTTGCTTTAACTATGGTGGCTTTAAGAATAGGGCCTTGTACGACCCTGAGATCGCTCCTAATCTCAACATGAGCAAAGAAGAATATAAAAAAAGTGATGCCCCAACGATCAATCATTTTTATGAGAAATTGCTTTTGTTGAAAGATATGATGAACACCAAAACTGGAAAACGTTTGGCCGAAAAACGCCACCAGTTCATGCAACACTATTTATCGCAATTTTACGATGAATGGAATGGAAAAATATGATTATCAAATTCATTTAGATTTCCCAAAGGATAGATGTCTAGCTGAAATACTGCCGCTCTATTCACACATTTTCGATGTTTCTGATGATAAAAGATTCATTGAAAGGCTTCGAGACAAGTCTCGCCTTCTTTCGGTGCTTGCGTATCATAAAGATCAACTTATCGGTTTCAAAATAGGATATGAATTAGATAGGACCACTTTTTACAGTTGGGTCGGAGGGATAGAAAAAAACTTCCGAAGAAAAGGAATTGCCAGAAAACTAGCCATAATTCAGCATGAGGCAATAAAAGATCTAGGCTATACTCGTGTTCGAACCAAATCGAAGAACGAATTCAAACCCATGATGATCTTTAATCTAAAAAACGGTTTTGACATCATAGGTACAGAAATCGGTCGTAAAGGGGAAACCAAGATCATTTTTGAGAAAATGCTTTGAGCTTCTTTTGAAGATGCTTCTTCTCTACCTCGTTGTTGGTAAGTGTGATCGCTCTTTCAAGCAATTGGGCGGCTTTAGCCTTTAGACCCAATACCAATCCAAGTGATAACCATTGCTTGTCAACGCTAGAATAATTTCATCTGACCACCTTTATATACTTCATGCAGCGATGTATTGAGCGAGGTTCGCCCTTTATCTGAGAAAAACTTTTTCTGGGCTAAAGCCATCAGTTGATGGATCTGTTCAGCAATCTTCCCTTCCCCTCTATTTCTTAGTCCAAACCGACTATCATTTAAACTTCCTCCATGGCATGCTGCTATCTGATTGAGCACCTTCTCTGCTCTATCGGGCATCGTAGCTTTTATCCATTCTGAAAATATCTTCCCAATGGACCCGTTCAATCTCACTACAGTAAAGGCACAAGAGCTAGCACCGCGTTCCGAGACAGCCTTCGCCAAAGAAAGAATTTCATGGCTATTAATGCCAGGAATAATGGGCGCGAGCATGGCATTCACTGGTATTCCATTTTCTGAAAGCATTTTTACCGTCTGAAGCCGTCTTTTGATCGTTGCCGTCCTAGGCTCCAATATTCTTCTGGTCTTTTCTGAAAGGGAAGTGATCGAGATATTTACCGCAATTAAATTATCCTTTCCCAACGCTCTTAAAATGTCTAAATCTCTTTGTATCAACGCATTCTTTGTGATGATCCCTACGGGATGTTTATACTTTAGAAAAACCTCCAAACATTTACGGGTGATCTCAAACTTTTTCTCAGCGGGTTGATAGCAATCGGTATTTCCTGACATTACGATGGTCTGCGCCTTCCAACTTTTATGCTTCAACTTGGCTTCTAGCAGTTTTGGGGCGTCTTTCTTTACCAAGATCCTTCGTTCAAAATCGAGTCCTGGGCCATATCCCCAATATTCATGAGAATTCCTTGCATAACAGTAGATGCAACCGTGCTCACAGCCTTGATATGGATTCATGGAATACATCATCCCAACATCTGGACTGGTTACTTTGTTCACAATGGTCTTAGGAAAGACATCGATATACAATGTCTTGTTCTTATCTGCTTGCTCTCCTTCCTTTAGACAATACTCCAAAAAATCGTCTAGCACCTCATGCTGGTGTTCAAAAAATCGATTGTGCACCTTGCTCTGAGCTCCCCTTCCTTTCAAAAAATCTTTATCGTTATTCATATGGAATAAAGGTATTTTCTATAAAAAAGAATCCTGAATTTTTAGCGTTAAAGCGATTGAAACTATGGAAAGTAATGAGAACACTTGTACGAATTGATTAAGTGAAAATAATTTTAGACCTTTAAGGAACTACCAACCAATCCCTTAACGATATGAAGCGTCGCTCCTTTATAAAAAAAACCGCTATTGCAAGTAGTGCGTTCACTATAGTTCCCAGTTTTGTGCTAGGTGGAAGGCACATCGCACCCAGTGACACCCTTTATATGGCCGCCATTGGTGTTGGTGGTCGAGGCGGAGGTGTCGTAAGAGAGCTTTTTGAAACCGGTAAGGTGAAGTTCGTGGCACTCTGCGATGTGGACGATAGTCGTGCAAAACAATCGTTCGAAAAATACCCTAAAGCTAAAAAGTACACCGACTATAGAAAAGTATATGATAATCATGTGAAAGAGATCGATGCCTTTACAGTGGCAACGCCCGATCATACGCATGCCATCATATCACTTCCTTTTATGCGCGCAAAAAAACATGCCTATGTTGAAAAGCCGCTGACTCACAATATCTACGAGGCCCGATTGATGACCAAAGTGGCCGAAGAACACGGCATTACTACTCAAATGGGAAATCAAGGCGCATCGGGAGACGGCATTCGGCAAGCCAAAGAGTGGATCGAAGCTGGTGCCATAGGGAAAGTATACAGAGTAGATTCTTGGACCAATAGACCGGTATGGCCACAAGGCCTTAAAAATATTACGGACAAAGAGAAAATTCCAAAAACATTGGACTGGGATCTTTGGTTGGGACCAGCCGCGATGCGTCCATACAATAGTGCTTATCTGCCATTTAAGTGGCGGGGTTTTTGGGATTTTGGTACTGGAGCTTTAGGCGATATGGGATGTCATATTATGGAAACCCCTTTTAACGTGTTAGAGTTAGGCTATCCTACAGAGGCGGAAGCGAGTTGCACCACGGTTTGGGCTGGTGATTTTATCGAGGCAAACTATGATAAAGTTTGTCCACCCTCATCCATCGTTCGTTTGAAGTTTGATAGTAAAAAACATGGGCAGGTGGCACTCAATTGGTATGATGGTGGTATCATGCCAGATCTTCCAGACGAATTGAAAGACGATGAGCTTTTGGGAGATTGGAATGGGGGAAGCCTATTTTATGGTGACCGTGGCATGATGGTAACCGGAACCTATTCTAGAAATCCCAGATTGCTGCCCTCTGAATTGAACACCCTATTTCAACCGCCCAAACCATCGATCAAAAGGGTGCAAGGTGGCGATAACAAACATGCCAATGAATTTGTCCAGGCCTGTTTGAACAACGGAACCACCTCTTCTCCTTTTTCTTACGCTGGCCCTTTGACCGAGGCCGTGTTGATGGGCAATCTGGCGATCAAGGCATTCCAATATAAGGTATTGAAGGAAGGTAAAACACCGACCAGCTGGGCGCCTTACGACTACCCCGGAAGACGCAAACTACTGTGGGATGGTAAAAACATGAAGGTGACCAATTACGAAAAGGCCAACGAATGGGTGACAAGAGACTATAGAGACGGCTGGGAGGTGAAATAGTCAATAGTGAAGAATAAGTATCTAAATGTACAATATATTAAAGGACTTCAAATTAAGACCAATAATGGAAAATCTCCCACTAACGAAACAACCTGATAGCCTCCTCCTATGGAAATAGTCATTATCTCCCTCGTTGCCTTTCTCGTAGCTATCCTTACCTTCTTTTCTGGTTTTGGGCTAGGCACTATCCTTACTCCCGTTTTTATGATCTTCTTTCCTGTCGAATTGGCGATCGCTTTGACCGGAGTCGTTCATTTTTTGAATAACCTATTTAAGATCATCCTCGTAGGTAGAAATGCCAATCGAAAGGTGTTATTGAAATTTGGAATCCCCGCGGTCATCGCAGCCTTTTTCGGGGCTTGGGTTCTACTTCATATCCCCGATGCCAAGCCATTGTTCTCTTACATGATTTTTGATAGGACTTTTGAAGTGTATCCAGTAAAATTTATCATTTCTATTCTCTTGATCATTTTCGCAAGCATGGATCTCATACCCTATTTCCGAGACTTACAGTTTGGAGAGGATAAGTTGCCATTGGGAGGTGCTTTAAGCGGTTTTTTTGGTGGACTTTCTGGTAATCAAGGCGCGTTGAGGACTGCCTTTCTGATCAAAGCTGGGCTTTCGAAAGAAGTGTTCATAGGAACGGCTGTGGTAGTATCTACCTTTGTGGATTTCACGCGATTAAGTGTTTATGCCTCGCGGTTTGCCAGCTCTGGACTCACCGACAATCTCACTTTGGTGATTTGCGCTACGCTATCGGCTATCGCCGGTGCCTATATTGGAAATAAATTATTGAAAAAGGTAACCTTAAAATTCTTGCAGATCACCGTTGCGATCATGTTGATACTCATTTCCATCGCTTTAGGCGCTGGATGGATATAGCAAACGTAAGGAGCTCTTAACGGGAACAGCTTATTTCCCCGGAAAAGAAGCCTTTCTTTTTTCTAAGAACGCCGAAGTGCCCTCTTTAAAATCTTCTGTTCCAAAACATTCACCGAAAGCTTTAATCTCCGTTTTATAGCCGTCGATACCTTCTTTAAATCCGGCATTGACTGCCTGAATGGCCTTTGCAATAGCTACAGGAGAGTTGTTGGTGATCTTCGTTGCTATTTTCTTACAGAAGGGCAATAGTTCCTCTTGCGCTACCATGTGGTTGATGAGTCCAAAGGCGAATGCCTTTTCGGTGCCTATCATACCAGCTGTCATGATCATTTCCATCGCACGACCCTTACCTACCAGTTGTGCCAATCGCTGAGTGCCACCGTAGCCAGGAATCACTCCCAGTGAAGTTTCTGGCAATCCCATTCGCGCGTTATCACTAGCTACTCTAAAATGACATGCCATGGCCAATTCCAATCCTCCACCAAGCGCGAAACCATTAATGGCTGCGATCACCGGTGTTCCGAGATTTTCAACCAGATCAAAGAGCAATTCTTGACCCTTTGCTGCCAATCTTCCTCCTTCTGCTTCAGAGAAATGGGCAAACTCGGAAATATCTGCTCCAGCCACAAAGGCCTTTTCACCGCTCCCAGTAATAATGATCACCTTCACTTCCGCATCACCCTCTAAGGTCTTTAAGGCCACATGTAATTCTTCGATGGTCGCCTTGTTAAGAGCATTTAACTTTTTAGGTCTATTGATGGTGATGATAGCGATACCATTCTCGATGCTAATAAGGATATTCTCGTAGTTCATTTTTGCTATTTTTTGGGGAAAGAAACTATAAATGTAGTTCCCTCGTTTTCCTGAGATGTAAAGTTAATACTTCCGCTATAGGTTTCTACAATATTTTTTACCATTCCTAAGCCAAGACCCATCCCACTGGATTTAGTAGTGAATTTTGGCTCATATATCTTTGCCATATTTTCTTCCGTGATGCCGACACCGTTATCCGCTACCGAAATCGAAACGGTTCCATTATTTTCGACCACCTTCACCTCGATTTTCGGCTTTTTATCAGCAGGAATTGACTGGATGGCATTCTTCACCAAATTGGTAATTACACGTATTAGTTGTGTGCGATCAAAGCTGGCGATGACCTCCGCTTTTTCTGAAGAGAAATCGATATAATCTTCGTTGAAGATATCCAAGGCCAATTTTGTCACTTCTACGACATCCAATTCTTCGTCTTGTTGCGCAGGCATTTCGGCAAAGTTTGAAAAAGCAGATGCAATATTGCTCATAGTGTCTATCTGTTGAATCAGTGTCTTGCTATACTCATCTACTTTTTGATGCACCTCAGGATCTAAAGGGTCGAACTTTCGTTGAAAGCTCTGGACACTTAACCGCATTGGCGTCAACGGGTTCTTTATTTCGTGTGCCACTTGTTTCGCCATTTCTCGCCAAGCCTGTTCGCGTTCACTTTTTGCCAATTTGGCCGCACTTTTCTCAAGCTCGTCGACCATACTATTGTATGCTTCTACCAAACTTCCTATCTCTTCACTTGCCTTTCCTAGGATGATCTTCTCGTTACGTTGGTTCAATCGAGTTTGGTCTAACTTATCACCGATCTGCTGTAGCGAGCGTGTAATATACTTAGAGACGAAATAAGCAAAGGCGATGGCTACCATAAACATGATCAAGTAGGCAATTCCGAGTCGTCCAAGAAATTCTCTAAGTTCCATCTCACTAAAAGAGTCGTCTTCTTGATATCTTATATTGAGAATTCCCAAAGGCTTGCTCTTTGGATCTGTCAAATAGATAAAACTGGAGCGGTAGCGTCCTTCCTCCATGTTCTCTCGCATTACATAGCGCTTTTCCGTACTGTCGGAAAGTGCCTTCAAAATGGCGCTATCCAAGGCCAAGTCCACAGCGTCTGGTTGTAGGCTGGTTTCCGAACTTTTCATCAAATTTCCTTGAAGGTCATAGATATTGAAATCTACCTTTTGGATCGCTGAGATCGCATATATCTCATCCTTAAAAATGAGGGGTAAGTTAGCGGTCTTTACTTCATAGGTAGTTCGATCGAGCACATTCTCCACACTCGCGACCACTTGACTTTCTTTCCGCTCTAACCGCTGCTTGTGATAATCTTTGCTTTGCTCTCTGTACTGATAGATGGTCACCGCCGCAATTAGAATAGAGGCCACCACCACCAATAGAATCATATAGAAGAAAATCCGAGAACGCAGCGATAGCCGATTGTATATCATTGGGTAAAATTTGTGCACTAAATATAGCAAATATCACACCAAAAGTTTCAAGTTATAAGAAGTTTGCAATACCTTTAAGCGCTGATGAATATGGCATTGATATTAAAAAATATCAAAAATACAGGTCTCAGCTTATTACTCTTTAATGGTCTGATCGGTGCCTCATATTCGCAACTTTCCAATGAGACCTTGAATGACTCACTTCGTTCACAGAGAAAAATGGACTCCCTGATACTCCTTAGCACAAATGAGTTTAAAGCAGGAGACTTAGAGGCATTTAAATTTCATACTGAAGAAATTTTAACTATTGCAGAGAAGCACAATTGGATCGTTCCAAAAATTAAAGGTCTCACCAATTTGGGCATTTACTACCGGCAGAAGGGTGAATATGAAAAGTCCTTAAAAAACTATCTTACTGCGAATACGCTAAGTGAATCGTTGAACAACGATTATAAGAATCAGGCGATCATTCATATCAATCTAGCCAACCTTTATTTAAATCTTGAAGAAAATAAAAAGTCACTGGCTAGTTTTGAAAAGGCCATGACAATAGTCGATAGCGCGAATGGCCCTATTAATATGAAACTATCGATCGTCAACGGTTACGGTATGGCCTATCTTGCCAATGACGAATATGAGAATGCAATTTTGAAATTTGAATATGTCCGTAGTCTATCTCGTGAGAATGCCATGATGTACGAGGAACACGTGGCCCTTTGTAATCTTTCGGAAGTTTATGCAGAGCAGGAAAAATATCACAAAGCCCTCGAATATGCCGATGAGGCACTCCAAAAACCCAAGGAACAGGTGCCATCACAGCAATATGTGTCGGGGTATCTGAGAAAAAGTTATGCTTTGATGGGACTAGAAACATATGACCTAGCTCTGGCTAATTTGGATAGTGCCCAATCGATCGCTCGTGGAAATCAACTCTTCAGGACCGAGATTTTAATAAATCAATATAAGGCAGAGATTTTTAGGAGACTTGAGAACTATGAAGAAGCCTTAGGGTATCAAAAAAACTATCTCCAATTAAAGGAGGAATTAACTTCACAAATGAACAGGGCCCAGAAAGTTCAATTTGATCAAGAATTGGCGCAAAAGGAGGCGCTCTTGTCTCATCAGAATATTTCGCTCGTAAAACTTGCCAAAAGAAATCAAAAAAAGACCACCTACATTCTATTGCTGAGCGGTTTGACCGCCGCCCTCCTTGTCTTCATTCTCGTTAGAAAATATCGAAAAAAAGGAGTCAGTGAGGTTATTAACATGAGAAAAAAGATTGAAGAAGCTGACCAGGACCCGTCCATAGCAGCGGATGAACCTGATTTAAAATCAGAGCATAAACCATCTAATGGTCCACGCATCGCTGAACAAGAAAGAACGGTGATCAGCGAACAGATTGAAAGCTTCATGCGTCTGAAGAAGCCATTTCTTAACCCTGAACTTAAACAGTCTGATTTGGCAAAAGAGCTCGATCTGACCTTGCATCAATTATCCGAAGTGCTCAATCAAAACTTTAAAGAGAACTTCAATGCATTTGTGAATCGTTACCGCGTTGAGGAGGTAAAAAGATTGATAAAAGATTCCAAGAATAGCAATACCAAGATCGTTGCCATCGGATATGAAGCAGGTTTCAAGAGCAAAACTTCACTTTACAGGGCTTTTAAGTTACTAGAGAAAAAGACCCCAGCAGAATATCGAGATACCTTGAGTTTTTAAGACACGATTTCTTAAAAAAGGTTTCAAGTTATAGTTTGAAACCTTTTTTAGTTAAAATGATGTTATCATTGTGTTTCACTAAACAAAGGTTTCGTCCCCATGTCAAAAAAAATATTGCTCTTTTTTCTTTTCTCAAGTCTCTCGTTGTTTTGTTTTGCGCAAGATTCGTTTTCTAGCATATGGGATACCACCCAAGATGGAATCTCGGGTAACAATCAAATTACAATTCCCACAAATCCTTCATATACATACAGCTATTCGATAGATTGGGGAGATGGTAATTCGGATACTAGTGTTACAGGTGACATCACGCATACCTATGCCACAGCTGGCACCTATACTGTTTCGATCAGTGGAAATTTTCCCGCGATTTATTTCAACGATACCGGGGATCGTCTGAAAATCTTAGAGATCTTATCCTGGGGAAATATCCAATGGGAAACGATGGAAGATGCTTTTCATGGTTGCGAGAACCTCAACTTTGATGCTATTGGAAGTCCTGACCTTTCCCAAGTGAGCAGTCTGCGCAACATGTTCAAGGAATGTGTCACCTTTAACGGTATTGTAAATGATTGGGATGTTAGTGGCATTACCGACATCTCAGGAATGTTCTTTAATACCGACATGTTCAATAGACCTCTGGACCGGTGGAATACCATTTCGGTGACGACCATGGCCGAAACCTTTAGGAGTGCCAACAGATTCAATGAACCTCTTGACAATTGGAATACAGCTTCTGTAACCGATATGAGCTATATGTTCAGCTCGGCAAATTCGTTCAATCAAAATATAAACAATTGGGATGTGAGTCAGGTGACCACTATGGAAGGTATGTTCAGTAGTGCTAGCCGGTTCAACCAGCCGCTCAACAACTGGAATGTGAGTAACGTAACGGATATGTCAAATATGTTCCAAGGCACAGACTTTGATCTTCCGCTCGATAATTGGGATGTAAGCAACGTGACCGATATGTCTGGTATGTTCTCCCAATATAGCGACTTCAACCAAAACATTAACAATTGGAATGTCTCTTCGGTGACCGACATGTCGCAAATGTTTCTCAGAGCCACACGATTCAACCAGCCCTTAGATCAGTGGGACGTAAGTAATGTCACCGATATGCGAGGAATGTTCGATGGTTTCTTTGTCGCCATGATCTTCAATCAACCATTAAATAGCTGGGATGTAAGCAATGTCACCAACATGAGTAATATGTTTCGTGATTGTGTTCCTTTCAACCAGCCTTTGAACAACTGGAATGTATCTTCGGTTATCGATATAAACGGCATGTTTTCAGGCTCTTCGAACTTCAACAGAACTTCCTTTGACCAGCCGTTGACAAGTTGGAATATAAGCAACGTCACCAATATGTCTCGAATGTTCCAATTCTCTTCTTTTGATCAACCTTTGGATTCTTGGGATGTGAGCGGTGTGACCGCAATGGAGGCCATGTTTAGAGGTGCTCAATTCAACCAACAGCTTAACACATGGAATATTGCAGGGGTTACCAATATGAGGGACATGTTCAGAAACGCCTCGCTGTTCAACCAAGCGCTTAACAATTGGGATGTGAGTCTCGTCACCAACATGAATGGGATGTTTGCAAACGCCACCTCTTTTGATCAAGATCTAGGCGGCTGGTCTATCGGCAACGTCACCAACATGACTGAGATGCTGAATAGTGCCGGACTATCGCAAGAAAACTACGATAGTACCCTAATTGGTTGGGCTGCCCAGACCGTTCAGCCCAACATCAATCTAGGAGCAAATAACTTGACCTATTGTGACGGTCGAAATGCACGGCAAGACCTCATAGACAATAGTGGCTGGAATATCACCGGAGATTCTATCAATTGTTCATTTGTGACCTGTACTTCCTTTATTTCACCAATGGACGGAGAGACCAATGTGCCGGCCAATTTTGATCTTCGCTGGAATCCGGCTCCCAATGCAACAGGGTATCGCGCTACAGTGCGTGTGGATAGAGGTGGAAGCATCATTACGATTTTAGACAATGAAGATCAAGGTAATGTGGTAGGTATTGATTTTACAAGTGATCTCCTGCCCGGTGACGTCGTATATGCCACAGTGGTACCCTACAACGGTGAAGGTCCAGCTACAGATTGTGAAGAGATCAGTTTTACGGTGGTAGCTTCATGGCAAAATAGCCCGGATGCCTTTATTATTACTATCGATACGAGAATCTTAGATAGCAATTCTACGCCAGCTAATCAATTGAGACTTGAACTCAACAATGGGTTTCCAAATAATTATTCGTATGATTTTTCAGTGGATTGGGGTGATAATCAGTATAATAACAATGTTACAGATAACATTACACATACTTATCTTAATCCTGGAATCTATACCATAGCAATCATCGGAGACTATCCAGGACACTACTATGGTTCCTCAAATAGAGACAATAACAAATTGATCTCTATGGACCAATGGGGAACGCAACAATGGGACAGCATGAGGCGAACCTTCTATTATTGCGAGAATATGGTCTACAATGCTACTGATATCCCCGATTTATCGCAAGTAACGGATATGTCCGATATGTTTGGCTCCGCCGTCCTTTTCAACTCGGATATTAGTTCTTGGGACGTGAGCAACGTTACGAATATGTCGCGAATGTTTATTGGCGCCGTTGAATTCAACCAACCATTGGATAATTGGAATGTGAGTAATGTGACCAATATGAGCGGGATGTTTCTCGCCGCGAGGAAATTCGACCAGCCCATTGGTAATTGGAATGTGAGCAATGTGACCAATATGTCGCGAATGTTCGAACAGGCGACGGTCTTTAACCAACCTTTGAATAATTGGAACGTAAGTAATGTGACGAACATGGCAGATATGTTCGAACGTGCTGTAGCTTTTGATCAACCTCTGAACAACTGGAATGTGAGCAACGTGACCAACATGGCCGAAATGTTCAGTGGTTTTGTGACAGATATGGTGTTCAACCAAGCGCTAGACAGTTGGGATGTGTCTAGTGTGACCGATATGTCTGAAATGTTCAGGCGCTGCGTGAACTTTGATCAGCCTTTAAATACTTGGAATGTTGGAGCCGTCAACACGACACAGGAAATGTTCGAGGGTGCGAGGTCATTCAATCAACCATTGGATCAATGGAATGTTTCCAATGTGACCAACATGTCTGAAATGTTTAGCAATGCAGACAGTTTTGATCAGAATATTAATAGTTGGAACGTAACTAACGTGACCAACATGCGCGGTATGTTTAGTTTTGCTGACGTCTTCAACCAACCCCTCAATAATTGGGATGTGAACTCTGTGGTAGATATGTCTTATATGTTTCGCGGTGCAGGAGCCTTTGATCAGCCTTTAAATACTTGGAATGTAAGTGCCGTTGCAACTATGATCTCCATGTTTGAGAATGCTTCCGTATTCAACCAACCGCTCAGCGATTGGGATGTAAGTTCTGTGACCTTGATGGGGTCCATGTTCGAAGGGGCAAGTGCTTTTGACCAAGCGATTGGAACGTGGGACGTGGCTTCCGTAACGCTGTTCGAAGCGATGTTCAAAGAGGCGGCAGCCTTTAATCAACCTTTAAATACTTGGGATACTGGTGAAGCCCTGAACATGGCCGAAATGTTCAACGGGGCCAATACCTTCAACCAAAACCTCGATAGCTGGGACGTCTCTTTTGTTACCACTATGGAAGCAATGTTCAAAGATGCTTTCTCCTACAACCAGTCTATGGATTCTTGGAATGTGGCTTCGGTGACGACCATGAGGCAAATGTTCTATAATGCTAGAGCCTTTAATGGTACCATTGATAGTTGGAATGTGCGCAGGGTAATTACTATGGAAGACATGTTCAGAGAGGCAGCTTCCTTCAATCAAAGCGTCAACAGCTGGCGAGTAGCCGGAGTGGAGAATATGAACCGCATGTTCTCGAATGCCACTGCTTACGATCAAGCTATGGACCGTTGGGATATCGGATTGGTAAGCATGCGATCGATGTTCAGCAACGCGACAACACTCGACCAATATCTTGGTGATTGGGATGTAAGCAGGGTGACGAACATGACCAATATGTTGGATAACACCTCGCTTTCCAGAGAAAATTATGACAATACTTTGATCGCCTGGTCAGACCTTACACTAACTCCAGGAATCACAATGGGCGCACTTACCCTACCTTATTGCGATGCCTTGGAAGAACGGCAATCAATGATAGATAATTTTGGATGGAGCTTTGTTGGTGACATCTTGGATTGTCCCATTCCTGTGTGCACGCAATTAGTATCCCCTACAAACGGAGCAACCGATGTCCCAGTAAATACCAATCTCACTTGGGAAGAGACCTTGTATGCAAGAGGCTACCGATTAACGGTTCGGGTCGACCCTGGGAATATTTTATTGGTTGATAATGAAGAAGTGTTTGACACTTCTTACCAATTCGCCACAGACTTTCTAGGTGGTGAGACAGTATATGTAACCCTTATTCCATTTAATAATGAAGGGGATGCCTCCGCCTGTGCCCAAGAGAGTTTTACCATTACCTCTAACAGCACCCCGACAGTGCCAGATTGTACAAGTCTTAGTTCCCCTATCAATGATGCTATAGATGTAGCCATCTCTACAGATTTAAGTTGGAACCCTATTGCTAATGCAGACGGATATCGCATTACCTTAGGAACCGCTTCTGGCGCAAATGATATCTTGGACAGCTTCGATGTTGGTAACGTAACGACATACGACTTAGCGGTGGACCTACCAGAGGACTCGCAGATCTTTGTGACCATCATTCCATATAATAGTGAAGGTAACGCCACTGGCTGCGCGGAAGAGCTTTTCACTACAGAAATCATTCCTACGCCACCAGTTTGTACCGGATTGACAAGTCCTTTAGATGGAGCTACGAATGTAAACATCGATACCAATCTGAGTTGGAGCGCCGTTGATGGGGCTACAGGTTACCTCCTTATCGTGGGTACAACCTCGGGAGGTATTGAAATTATTAACAATGTAGATGTAGGCAATGTTACCTTCTATGACTTTTCGACAGCCCTTTTAGAGAATAGAACATACTATGTTACCATAATTCCATATAATGAAGTTGGCGATGCCATTGGCTGTAATGAAGAAAGCTTCAGAACGGGTAATTCAACCGCTGATGACCCACCAGTGTGTACCTCATTGTCAGCTCCTGCTAACGGCGCATCAGATATTGCAATTACTGCAGATCTTAATTGGAATGCTATCAGCAATGCAGATGGGTATAGACTTACCGTAGGTACGACCTCGGGTGGAAATGACATCCTTAACAATTTGGACGTGGGTAATGTAACTCTTTATAACTTACCCGCAGACCTGCCTTCTAACTCAACGATCTATGTTACAATCATTCCATACAACATAAATGGCGATGCTACGGGATGCGCTGAAGAAATCTTTACCACCGAAGTGATCCCTCCTGTTTGTACGTCGCTAACTTTACCTTTAAATGGCGCAACTGATGTTGATGTTGCTACCAATCTGAGCTGGACCCCCATTGCCGAAGCTACCGGATATCGAATAACTATCGGAACTGCTTCTGGTGGGAATGATATACTTGATAATTTTGACGTGGGCAATGTTTCTACCTATGATCTACCCACCGACCTGCCTGAAGATGCGACCATCTATGTGACCATCGTGCCTTATAATGCAGATGGCGATGCCACGGGTTGTTCAGAGGCACTTTTTACCACAGAAATATTACCAAGAGCGCCCGAATGTACAAGCTTAGCTGCACCAACAAATAATGCGACCGATGTTGCACTAGGTGCTAACTTGAGCTGGAATTCCGTTGCCAATGCTACAGGATATCTTGTCACCGTAGGTACCACTTCGGGCGGGAATGATATACTTGATAGCTTTGATGTGGGTAACGTCACAACTTATGATTTACCAACAGACCTTCCAGCTAGCTCAACCATCTTTGTGACCATTATTCCGTACAATGCAATTGGTGATGCCACGGGTTGTTTGGAAGAATCTTTTACCACCGAAACCCCAGCTGCGAGTTGCTCCAACCTTATCGTTCCTGCTTTTGATGCTATGAATGTTCCAGTGAACACCAATCTCACATGGAATGCGGCAAACTATGCTGTTAGCTACACTATTAGTATTGGAACCTCAACCGGAGCACAAGACCTTTTACCACTAACAGACGTAGGCAACGTAACAACTTTTGACCCACCGAACGACCTGCCGGCGAACACCCGAATATTCGTTACCATCACGGCAATCAATGCTCTTGGAGATGGCACCGTTTGTGGTGATGATCAGTTTACGACAGGAGAGACCGTACCCGAATGCACCTCGCTTACTGATCCTCTTGATGGCGCTATAAATGTTTCCATTGATAGCAATATATCCTGGAATGCAACGGCGAATGCTGATGGTTATCGTTTAACGATAGGAACCTCTTCTGGAGGGAATGATCTCCTAGACAATGAGAATGTAGGAAATATAACTACCTACGACCCACCAACCGACCTCCCAGAGAACATGAGGATCTTTATAACTATTATTCCTTTTAACGCTGCTGGAGACGCGGTTAGTTGTATAGAAGAAAGCTTTACCACAGAAATCATTCCGGTAATTCCTCAGTGCACCTCATTGATCAATCCTACGAATGGAGCGGTCGATGTTGCCTTAGATGTAGACCTCATTTGGAATGAGATTGCAAATGCCGAGGGTTACCGACTTACAGTGGGCACTTTCTCAGGAGGAAACAATATCCTAGATGATCTTGATGTTGGCAATACCACATTCTATGACTTGACTGCAGATCTACCTGAGAACAGCATCATTTACGTGAATATCGTACCGTATAATTTTATTGGAGATGCAATAGGCTGTGTCGAAGAAAGCTTCACTACTTTTTTTGATACCAGTTTTGTGGACGAGACCAAGTATGGTTTCTCACCCGATGGTGACGGGATCAACGAATATTGGGAGATCGTAGGGATTGAAAACTATCCCGATAATATCGTTTCTATTTTTAACCGATGGGGTGACCTCGTTTTTGAGGTTAGAGGATACAATAATAGCTCAAGAGCTTTTAGAGGGGAGGCCAATCGAGCCATTGCGGATGGAAAACAATTACCCGAGGGCACCTATTTCTTCAATTTGAGCTTTGAAGGTGCGCATCCCTATAAAAAAACACAAGGTTTTCTTGTTTTAAAAAGATAATTTGCATGGTACGGAAAATTTGCCTCTATACAACATTGATTTTCGGAGCATTCTTGCGATTGATCGCACAACAGAATCCTGTTTTTGCCGAGTATAATTACAATCCCTTCATTATAAATTCCGCTTATGCGGGCTTACAAAGCGAAGCAGAAGCCAATCTTAGCAGCATTGGTCTTTTAGGCTCATTTGATGGAGCGCCGCAGACCAGCTCCTTTACGCTGAATGCTCCACTTTACAACGAAAAAATGGCTCTGGGAGGAGGGATTATCCATGATAAAATTGGCGTGACCACCGTGGCCAATGTTTTTGCTGCGTATTCGTATAAGATCTTCTTTGAGGAAAACAGACGCCCTAATTGGCAGATATACGATCGCAATGTAATTTCATTCGGAATCACTGCTGGTGTTATTTCGTATCAAGAGGACCTTCTGTCTTTAAATATCGAAGGCGACCAAAACTTTGCCGAAAACATAAATATCATGATTCCATCTTTGGGGGTCGGATTCTTATTTAACCACGGGCCATTTGCAGTAGGCCTATCTGTGCCAAATATTTTAGGCGATGCATTGGCCTCAGATAAGGTGCTTAATATCACTACCCCAGTCTATGGGTACATGGGTTATAAGTTTTACTTGAATCGCTTCAAAGAGATGATCTTCAAACCCAACTTTTTGACAAAGTTCGAAAACGGTATTTTTCAAGCTGATCTAAATATGGGCATTAGCTACTTGAACAAGATCGATCTCGGCTGTGGTTATCGCACCAATGCATCCTTTAACTTTTTCGGTGGTTTTTATTTTTGGGAAAACTTTCGCTTTGTCTATCATTATAATTCCGCGACACGCAATGCTCCTATAAATAATACACATGGTATCATCTTATCATATCGCTTTGGTAATGGTTTCAACCTCAATTAAACCTCAGGATTTTTATCTCGAATTCGTTTATAGAGCTTGATACCTAACATTAATAATATGGCCAATACGACAATTCCGACCACACCAAATATCCAATTGATCGAATTCTTAAGAATCACTAAAAACACGACAGCAAAAAGGATAATGGTAGAGACCTCGTTATAGATTCGCATGTAGTTCGACGAATAGCGAACGTCATCATTCTGAAGCTGCTTGAATATCTGATGTGTCCTCCAGTGGTAAAGAAAAAGCACTACAACGAAGCCCAATTTGATATGCATCCATCCCTGTTGAAGCCACGCCGGTATCATAAGAAGCAGCCATATGGCAAAGAGGGTCGATAATATGGCCGAAGGCCAAGTGATGATAAACCATAGCCGTTTGGTCATCAACTTAAGCTGCTTCGTTAAGATCTCCTTTTCTGGAGATGGCTTTTGCGAGGCCTCAATATGATACATAAAAAGTCGTGGGATATAGAACAAGCCGGCAAACCAGGTGATCACAAAGATGAGGTGTAACGATTTTATATAGTTATAATATTCTCCCAATGTAGTTCAGTCTTCAAAAATTAATTATTTTTCTACAAACAAGTACTGCAATTGCAACTTGTTAAATTCTTGGTTGAATTTTGCCACCTC
Organism: Sungkyunkwania multivorans; assembly: GCF_042675645.1. Taxonomy (NCBI): domain Bacteria; kingdom Pseudomonadati; phylum Bacteroidota; class Flavobacteriia; order Flavobacteriales; family Flavobacteriaceae; genus Sungkyunkwania; species Sungkyunkwania multivorans. The sequence continues at coordinate 217,049 of NZ_JBHTJH010000017.1, forward strand.
ATCTGTTAAGACCTTGTCAAATTTTGTGAGCGCAGCCTCTATTTCTTTGGTCAATTGGTTCTTTACTGCAATATCTTGTGCTGTAGGTGGAAAATCATCGAGCGTGACCAGACTGTTCAAATGCCCAAGTTTATTGGTCAGACGAATCGGAAAATTCAATGGGTCTTGACGACTGCGATTCTTGGTTTGGTAAAGTGCTTCCTCGACCTCGGTCAATTGTACTTTCATCTCTTTTGCCTTTTCTACCAACTGCTTCACTCGATCGTCATCTTTATATTGCTTGCTAAAGGCATCCAATTGCTCATTGACCTTCCGTATCTTCTTGATGCTTTTATGCGCCTTATCAATGGTCTCATTGACACCTTTTACGAATTCGAATTGCCGTTGCATCCCTGCCAGATCAGATTCCGAACGTTCATCTTTTAAGATCTTGAAATTTTGTCTCTGGCTCTCCCCATTTACATTGAGGATCACCGCATAGTCTCCGGGAACGGCTTTTGCTCCGCTGAGACTTGCCCACCATAGGATCATTCCTTTGAGGCGTTCAGCGCCTTTGTAACGCATATCCCAAACAAAGGTATTTCCTCCTTTCTGTAGCTTCGTAAGCTTATGGTCCTTAGAGTGGTTGCTAAAGGTCTTGATCGTATCATTACCTTTCATATAGCTCAAAGAGATCGTATCTTTTTTCTCATCAAGATCTTTGAGATAGAAATGAGTGATCACTCCGTTGGGATGATTGGTACCAGCAGTTTTAGATTCGCTTCCACCGCTTCCTTTGGTGCGATAACTATCTTTCGGTTTAAAAAGTACCGCAGCTTTATTTTTCATATCACTCGAAAGTTGGCGTAACACGGTAAGGTCATCGATGATCCATAGGCTTCTCCCTTGAGTGGCGACGATGAGGTTGTCATCTTTCAGCGCAAGATCGGTGATTGGGACGGTGGGAAGGTTCAATTGGAATTTTTCCCACGTCACTCCGTCATTGAATGAAATATACATACCTGTTTCCGTCCCAGCATACAGCAGGCCCTTCTGTTTTGGGTCGGCCCGCAGTACTCGTGTAAAATGCTCATTATCTATACCGTTCGTTATTTTTTTCCAGCTCTTGCCATAGTCCGTCGTTTTGTAAAGATATGGTGAAAAATCACCCGTTTTATACAGTGTTCCAGCGACGTAGCAGGTTCCTGCATCAAAAGGCGAGGGTTCAATGCTGTTGATCATCAACCATTTTGGTGCTCCCTTTGGAGTTACATTCTCCCAATTATTTCCACCGTCTTTGGTAAGGTGTACGAGCCCATCATCGCTGCCCACCCAAAGTAAACCTTCTTGCAAAGGACTCTCGGCAGCGGCAAAAATGGTACAATAGTATTCGACTCCGGTATTGTCTTGGGTGATGGGGCCTCCGGAAGAACGCTGACGTTCAGGATCGTTTCTGGTAAGGTCTGGGCTGATGATCTTCCAGCTTTGGCCTTCATTATCTGTCACATGTACGTGTTGTGAGAAGGTGTACAGTTTGTTAGGATCATGCTTACTAAAAATAATGGGAAAATTCCATTGAAAACGATATTTCATGCCTTCGGCGCCATGCCCCATGGGATTGTCTGGCCACACATTGATGGCGCGAACGGTTCCTGTCTTATGATTGACCCGAGTGAGAAATCCGCCATAGCTACCACCATATACGATATCATTATTCTTAGGATCCACTGCAATGTGCGCGGATTCTCCTCCAGCAGTAGACTCCCAATCATCCTCACCAATTCTAGAACCGTCACTTCTATGTGAAATCCTGATTGTTGAATTATCTTGCTGTGCTGCATAGATCCTATAGGGAAAATGATTATCTGTCGTTACCCGATAAAACTGTGAGGTAGGTTGATTGTGATAGGTACTCCAAGTTGCTCCTCCATCATAGGTGATCTGTGCCCCACCGTCATCACCAATGATCATTCGTTTGGGATTCTCTGGGGCGATCCATAGATCATGATGATCTCCATGAGGCGCTCTGAATGATGAAAAGGTCTTTCCTCCATCCTTCGATTTATGATAGTTAACATTTACCACGTAAACAACATCTTCATCTTTGGGGTCCGCATAAATACGTGTGTAATACCATGCTCGTTGACGAAGACTACGTTCGCTATTGGTTTGTTTCCATGTTTTTCCTCCATCTTCCGAGCGATAAACCCCTCCATTCTTTTCGTTCTCAACGATGGCCCAAACGCGGTCACCATTCACTGGAGAAACGGTGACACCAATGATTCCCAAGGTGCCTTCTGGAAAACCTGCATTGGTTGAGATCTCGGTCCAGGTTTCGCCACTATCAGTACTTTTCCAAAGGGCAGAACCTTCTCCACCACTGCTTAAACTATAGGGTGTTCGTTGTACTCGCCAAGTGGCTGCATAGAGGATTCTTGGGTTGGTAGGGTCAATGATCAGATCAACAGCACCCGCCTGGTCATTCGCAAAGAGCGTTTTCTTCCATGTTTTCCCCCCATCGATGCTCTTGTATATTCCGCGATCTGCCGTAGGCTTATAAATATTACCAAGCACTGCGGCATAGACAATATTGTGGTTTGTTGGGTGAACTGCTATTCTAGGGATGTGTCGAGAATTATTGAGGCCCATCGTTTTCCATGTTTTTCCTGCATCTTCACTTTTCCAAACACCATAACCCGATGACACATTTCCCCTAACGGTCTTTTCTCCTCCACCTGCATAGATCACGTTCTCATCACTGGGAGCCACCTTTACCGAACCGATACTGCCCCCGAAAAAACCATCTGAAATATTTTCCCAACTACGTCCGCCATCGGTCGTTTTCCAAACACCTCCACCTGTGGCTCCAAAATAGAACAGATTGGGTTTCCCCGCAACTCCTGTGACTGCTGCCGATCTTCCTCCACGAAAAGGACCGATTAAACGATACTCTAGTGAAGAATAGAGTTCCGTTGGAAAAACAGCGTCTGAAGTTGAATTTTTTCGCTGTGCTTCAGCTTGAAATTGACATAAAAAAAGAACAACTATTATGCTTGTCCGAAAAGTAGAATGAAACATGGTAATGTATGGTTTTGAATTAGCCGTCTTAAAAATACGGATAAAGCAACAATCTAGATTGAAGATCATCAAATTAAGACAGTTTTAACAAATTATGAATTATCTTTTATTTACGTTTGTAGATCGTGCAACAAAACTGGAGACATATCTCGTTATTTTTGTTATTCTTTGCGCTAATTAGTGTGAAGGTATCCGCTTTTCATGTATATACACATGAGCTATCTGAAGATTCTCATATCGAGTGTTCATTGTGTGAAGATGCGATCACCAACATGCAAACGGAGTTCTCGGATGTTGAAGTCGCTAATGCCCCCTCCGAGATTGTACAGAAAATTTACTTTCAGCAACCCATTCTCATTGCTGAGAAGGTCTTCCTCAAAAAGGAAATCCACTATTCACTTCACAACAGACCCCCGCCATCTAAGGGATAATACTGTTTAGTCCTATCGTGGCCTTTTTTGGGCCTCGGTTCTAATGCTTTTACAAGCACCCCTATTAATTTAAAAATGAAAAAAATTATTGTAGTGTTGCTCTTGGTAGCAACCAATTACAGCGTATTTGCGCAAGAATGTACCAGTACCGTAAGCGGAGAGGTCATCGATTTTCACGATAAGACACCTCTCGAAAGTGCGATTGTCTATATAGAAAATGTAGGTGAATATGTTACTGACAAGCAAGGACGGTTCGTAGCATCCAATCTATGTGATGGCAACTACATGTTTATAGTGTCCCATATTGAATGTGATCCAAAAACCCTTCGTGTGAAGGTAGAGGGAAACACGTTTAAGCGAATCACCTTGGAGCATCATGTGGAAGAACTCCATGAGGTCACTTTGATAGGGCGGGCGGAAAAAAAGACCTCTTCCGCGCAGGAGGCCAGTTTGAGTGGTGCCGTTATTGAAAAATATGGCGCTGCCACCCTTGGAGACGCACTAAAGGAAATTCCGGGGGTGACGTCCTTGAATACTGGAGCCAATATTGTAAAACCAACTATTCAAGGATTGACAGGAAGTCGGGTATTGATCCTTAATCATGGAGTACGAATGCAAGACATGGAGTGGGGCGACGAACATGCACCAAATATCGATATCAATTCCGCTGGAGAAGTAACCGTTGTTAAAGGTGCTGCTGCTTTAAAGTATGGCGGAGACGCCATAGGAGGTACCATTATCATAGAACCAGCGAAAATACTCAGAAAAGACTCCCTTTTTGGAAGCACCAGCTTGGTTGGGATGACCAATGGCCGTGGCGGAAGCTTGTCAACTTCTCTTACGAAATCCTACAAGAATGGATGGTTTATTGCCGGACAAGCATCCTACAAACGTTTTGGCGATAACCAAGCACCCGATTATGTCCTTTCTAATACAGGCCTTGAACAATTGGGGGCTTCACTCAGTATTGGGAAAAAAGGCTTCTTTTCGGGTTGGGATATCGATTACTCATATTTCGACTCAAGCATCGGTGTGCTTGCTGCCTCGCACATTGGAAACGTTGATGATTTGATCAGAGCCATCAATAGCGATCGACCCCTGATCATTAGAGACTTTACCTATGACATCGGCGTCCCACGACAAGAAGTGACCCACCATTTGGTACGCGGTAATTACTATAAGCGTTTTGAGAATTGGGGAAAATTGAATTTTCAATATGACTATCAAAGCAACCAACGATTCGAATTTGATGTTCGAGTAGGAGATGATAGAGACAAGCCAGCGATCGACCTGTTGCTACAGACGCATACGGTCGCTGCCGATTTTGCCTTTGACACTCAAGAAAACTATAAGATAGAAGTTGGAGCGATGTATCGCTTTCAAGATAATTTTGCCAACCCCGAAACGGGAGTTCGCCGTTTGATCCCGGATTATGTAAAGAACGATGCAGGGCTATTTCTTACTGGAAAATACTTCAAGGATAATTGGATCTTCGATGCAGGGGTGCGTTACGATTTTAATAAGGTCGATGCTCAAAAGTTCTACCGTACCTCGCGTTGGGAAGAGCGCGGATATGATGTCGATTTTGCCGACCTGGTCATCGATGATCGAGGTTCACAACTCTTGACGAATCCTGTTTTTGATTATCACAATCTTTCAGGAACTACAGGGTTTCAATATAACTTTAACGATGGCAAAGAGCTTCGTTTCAATTATAGCTTGGCGCAACGTGCTCCGAATCCGGCAGAACTATTCAGCGATGGTCTCCACCATTCTGCCGCACGGATCGAATTGGGTGATCTTCGGATCGGTCAGGAAACTTCGCATAAAGTATCCTTATCACTAGAACAATCCTCCGAGAACTTAGGATGGGCCATCTCCCCATATCTCAACAGCATCACAGATTTTATTTTGTTGGAACCTACTGGTGTGGAATTTACTATCCGCGGCGCTTTTCCTGTGTGGGAATATAGACAGACGGATGCACGATTATTGGGTGTCGATGCCTCGGCATACTTCAACTGGAGTAAAAATTGGAGGACGGACCACCATTTCTCTTTAGTCAAAGGGACGGACATTTCTCAAGATATTGCACTGATCAACATGCCAGCACCACGCTTTAGAAATAAGCTTTCCTTCGTTAAGAAAGAGTGGCACAATTTCAATGCTTCACTCGAAAGTATCTTTGTGACGGAGCAGAACGAACATCCAGACGATATCATCGTTTTTTCACCCGAGCAACAAACCGATGTTCTTCTTGAAATAAATACCCCTCCAGGTGCCTATCATGTGCTGAATCTAGACACTGGTATGGATTTCAGCATCCACAATAAGGCGGACCTTTCGGTAGGGTTCGCTATCAATAATCTCTTAAATACTAACTACCGTGATTACCTGAATCGTCAACGTTATTTTGCTGATGAATTGGGTAGAAACTTTCAATTAAGAATCAAATACAATTATTAACAACAAACATTTTTAACCATGAAATTGAAAAGATTTTATTTAACTGCATTCTTAGCCGCTTCTTTAGGGTTTATCTCTTGTTCTGATGATGACACCCCAGGCCAGGTCAATGAGGAAGAGGTAATCACCACAATGAGAGCCACACTTACACCTCAAGGAAGTTTAACCGGAATCACCCTGCAAACTCAGGACCTCGATGGCGACGGGCCCAATCCTCCTGTTGTGACGGTAAGCGGTGATCTAGCCGCCAACACTACCTATGATGGGGAAATGGTGGTTTTGAATGAGACCGAAAATCCTGTAGACGATATCACAGAAGAAGTAAAGACCGAAGCGGCAGAGCACCAATTTATCTTTGTGCCGAGTGGTGCTCTCAATGCAACGATCGACTACGCAGATATGGAGTCTGACTATCCGCCAAACACAGGAAACAATCCTGTGGGCGTTGCTTTTACATTGACCACTGGAGCGGCAAGTAGCGGTACGTTACAGATCGTATTGCGTCACGAACCTAACAAGCCCAATGACGGTACCCTTGCTGGTGCTGGAGGGGAGACCGATATCACGGCTACCTTTGATATCACGGTCCAGTAACACTTTAATAGATTTTTGGTTAATCTATATTTTAGACCTCTCCATGGTTCGTATCGAACTTAAGGGGAGGTTTGTTTTTCTAAGGGTTTTACAAGGGTCGCCACCACTTCTCTATTTAGATAGAAAGCTGTAACGATCGTCGCCAAAATATCTGCAATGGGAAAAGAGATCCAAACCCCTAATTCCCCATAAAACTTTGGTAGTATCAATATCAACGGAATAAAGAAGAATCCCTGGCGTGACAAGGTGAGTAACAATGCTGGGACAGCTTTCCCTATCGCTTGAAAATAGGCCGCGCCTATCAGCTGTATGGCAATGATAGGGGTTGCCAAAAAGACCCAGCGCATGGCAGTGGGCGTTTTATTCAATACAAAAGCATTAAGCATGATCTCCTTATCTGGAAGATCCGCCCGATTGCTTAAGAATAGGTCTGCAATTTCGGCCGGAAATATCATCAGCCCTATGAAGACCATTGTCGCGATCAAGGAAGCATACTTGATCGCCGTATTGATGCTTTCCCTCACTCTGGGATATTTCTTTGCCCCGTAATTATATCCTGCAATGGGCAAAAAGCCCTGTGTGACACCAAAAACGGGGAACAAGGCGAACATGAGCATTCTTCCGATAATAGCATAAACCGCGACCAACGCTTCACCCCCAAGATCAAAGAGGATATTGTTCATCAATAAATAGGTGATGCTTACCACGGCTTGCCTTGCTAATGTGACACCTCCAAGCGATCCGATCTCAGAAATGATATCCATCTTCAACCATAAGTGACGGAGATTCAATTTGAGCTCAGAATTCTTTGAGCTAAAGAACCAAAAGATAAAGGCCGTACACAGAAAGTAAGATCCTGTGGTGGCCCAAGCCGCGCCATACATCCCCCAATCAAAGATGTAAATAAAGACGAAATCCATTAAAAGATTGCCTACCGTAGGAATGATCATAGCGATCATGGCGAACATAGGCTTTCCTTCGGCCCTGATCACTGTATTTCCCATCATAGCATAAGCTAAAATCGGAACTCCGTAAAGTACGATCGTATAATAAATTTTTGCAGGCTCGAAGATATCGCCCTTTCCACCGAACATAGGTATAATATCATCTACAAACCAAAGTCCTATAACGACGAGGGATACGGTGAATAGCAAGGTCAATGTGATCTGATTTCCAAAGGTGCGGAGCGCTCTTTCCTTGTTGTTCGAGCCCAATGCTCTAGAAATGATCGAAGAACCTCCAATACCTATGGACATTCCCAGAGCAGCGATGAAGAATGAAACAGGTAGTACTACGTTGATGGCAGCAATTGCAATAGGTCCGATCCAATTTCCGACAAAAATTGAATCGATGAGAATGTTCAAGGACATGACCAAAATGCCAATCGATGCTGGCACAGCCTGCTTTATCAATAAGCTTCCGATGCTTTCATTGCCCAAGGCTTCTGAAGAGACCTTTGCCATTACGCCATAACGCTTTCTTTGGCCACCCATTCATTGATCCAACGGCCAAGAACTTCGGCCCAGTCATCACGATCATTGATACATGGAACTACATGAAATTCCTCTCCTCCAGCTTCATGAAAGATCTCTTCTCCTTCCATGGCGATCTCTTCTAGCGTTTCTAAGCAATCACTTACGAAGGCAGGAGTAACGATGGCCAATTTTTTCATCCCTTCTAAACCAAACTTATCAATGGTACGGTCGGTATAAGGTTGTAACCAAGGATCTACACCCAGTCTCGACTGAAAAGACGTAGAATAGGTGCCTTCTTCGAAATTTAGGACTTCGGCCACTTGCCTGGTCGTCTCATAACATTGATGACGATAGCAAAACTCGTGAGCTGGAGAAGGCGTTTTACAACAGCTTCCATCAATTTTGCAATGTGACTTGGTGATATCAGATTTTCGAATATGACGTTCAGGAACGCCATGGTAGGAGAACAACAGATGTTCATAGTCCTTTCCTTCTAGCGATTGCTTGATCGAGTTGGCGAGCACTCGTATATAATCTTTATGGTTATAGAATGCCGGTACGTTGGTGAGGGTCATATCTGGAAAGAACGATTTACGAAGTTCTTCGGCCAGTACTAAAATCGTCTCGGTCGTAGCCATCGCATATTGAGGATACAGAGGGATGATCAACACATCTTTGACTCCTTTGTCGTATAATTCCTGCATGCCCGATCTTATGGATGGTTTTCCATATCGCATGGCCAGCGCAATGGGAACTTCCACTTGCTTCTGAACTTTCGCTTGAAGTCTTTCGGACAGCACGATCAATGGCGACCCTTCTTCCCACCATATTTTCTTGTAGGCGGCTGCAGATTTCTTCGGACGTGTATTTAAGATGATTCCCTTGACAATAAATGTTCGCAACCAATATGGCGCGTCGATCACACGTTCGTCCATCAAGAATTCGCCTAGATACCGCTTTACATCTTTCGAGTCTGTACTATCTGGCGAACCCAGATTAACCAATAAAACTCCTTTCATCTTGTATGCTACTTTTTCAAAGGTGATTGAGACCTTAACGATCCTATTTGCAATTTTTTACGAAGATAACGACATTAAATATTTCTTTGGGGTTGTCCCATATTTCTTTTTAAATGCCGCTATAAAGTGACTCGATGTACTATAGCCGACTTTTAACCCAACTTCATTTACATTGTGTTGCCCGCTCTCTAACATCTTTCTCGCTACTTCCATCTTATGATCTAAAAGAAAGCCAAAAACAGTATCTCCATACACCTGCTTAAAACCTTCCTTTAACTTTTTCAAACTCAAGCCGATCTCTTCAGAAAGTGCTTGTAAGCTTGGAGGTTCGGACATTCGCTCTAAGACGATTTCCTTTGCCTTTCGGATCTTACGAACGTTTTCTTCATCGACCAGGAAGGGGCACTGCGCTATATCGGCATCTTCATTGATATTAAAGTAGAGACCTATCAACTCATACAACTTCCCCTTTAGATAGAGCTTTTTTATGGAAGGGTGAAGATTATTACTTAGAATTTGACTCAAAACCACCGCTATGGCCGGAGTTATGTGGCCATCGGTATAGTACTTTTTATCTTTGTTTTCCTCGCTGATAAAATGAATATGGTTAGCATCGTCTGAGAAAAGCGAATGAAACTTTTTGATGGAGATGATCACGGAAAGCAACCAGGTCTTGGGTGAAAGTTTCAGATTCAAGGGTAGGTTTTGTTGAGGGTTGTACAACAATAATGAAGTCTCCTCCTTCACTGGAAGGGTATAATTCCCGTTGTTGAAGATAAAAATAGAATCTCCTTTTAGACAAAAGTGAAACTGTATGAATGAACTATCTATCTCACGCTCAAATTGCTGCAGGTCATGACCATCATTTTTAAGCTTCAATAAAAAGAAGCCATCCTCAATTTGAATCTCATCGATTGAACCGCTATCGATATTTTTTTCAGTAAAATTCATGATAAATATCAATTTTTTATTTAGAATAATTCTAAACAGAAAAGTGAAGAATACCCTGTTTAATGCAAATTTAAAGGTTTTATGTGGAAAAGTGTCGAAAAAAGTCCAATATTACCTATGACGACATTTATAGTTCTTCCAGCGTTATTTTTTTCGTACACCCCAAGTTATTTTTGTTCACAAATTAGGATGATCCTAAACATGGAGCAATACCACATTTCTAGACATAATTCATTTTATACCATAGGAATCAGCTATTTAAAGGCTGATGCTGAAATTCGAGGTCGTTTTAGTTTGGACGAAGCTGGCAAGGCGAATTTATTAGAGCAGGCCAAATCTTCGGGTATCGATGGTATCGCAGTGACCTCGACTTGCAACAGAACAGAGATCTATGGTTTTGCACAACATCCTTTTCAATTGATTCAATTGCTTTGCGGCAACTCTCAAGGAACGGTCGAAGAGTTTCAGAAAGTGGGCTATGTGTACAAGAACTATGATGCCATAGGACATATGTTCAGAGTTGGGACGGGACTGGATAGTCAGATCTTGGGTGATTTTGAGATCATCGCTCAGCTTAAAAAAGACTTTGCCAAGTCCAAAAAGATTGGACTGCTCAACCCTTTTTTAGAGCGATTGGTCAATGCAGTGATTCAAGCGAGCAAGCGCATAAAGAATGAAACAGAATTGTCGTCTGGGGCTACTTCAGTTTCCTTTGCCTCCGTTCAATATATCCTGAAAAATGTAGCTGACATATCAAACAAGAACATCTTGCTCTTTGGAACTGGTAAAATTGGCAGAAATACCTGTGAAAATCTGGTCAAGCATACCCAAAATGAACATATTACGCTTATCAATCGTACTAAGGACAAGGCTGAAAAAGTTGCAGGCAAATTCAATCTTGTTGTAAAGGACTATGCCGAATTACAAGCAGAGATCCGCAAGACGGATGTGCTGATCGTTGCTACGGGCGCCTTACATCCTACCGTGACCAAGGCGCTTATACACAACAATAAACCGCTGCTCATTCTTGACCTGTCGATTCCAAAGAATGTGGATGACAATGTCACCGACTTAGAAAATGTTCAATTGTTGCATTTGGACCATCTTTCTCAAATTACCGATGAGACATTGGAAAGGAGAAAGACCTTTGTCCCTAGCGCCGAAGTGATCATCCAAGAAGTGCAGAAGGATTTCACCGACTGGCTTGAGACGAGAAAATTTGCTCCTACTATCAAAGCACTCAAGCAAAAACTTCGCTCTATCAAAGATGCCGAGCTTAGCTTCCAACGTAAAAAGCTAGAAGATTTTAATGACGAACATGCTGAGATCATTAGCAATCGTATCATCCAAAAGATCACTACACAATTCGCCAACCATCTCAAGACGGACAAGACAGCTTCGGACGATAGTTTGGCACTTATCAAAAAGGTTTTCCACCTAGAAATCAACGACTAAATGAGTAAGGTAATTCGTATTGGCACGCGCGATAGTGAATTGGCACTCTGGCAGGCAAATACTGTGAGTCATAAGCTAAGATCGCTTGGCTTCAAAACCGAGTTGATGCCAGTGAAATCTACGGGCGATCTGGTATTGGACAAGCCGCTTTACGAATTGGGTATCACAGGAATTTTTACAAAGACATTAGATATCGCCATGATCAATGGTGACATTGACATTGCCGTTCACAGTATGAAAGATGTGCCAACGGCCCTGCCAAAAGGAATGGTGCAGGCGGCAATTTTAGAACGAGCCGATGTACAAGATATCCTGGTTCACAAAGGGGATTTGAAATTCTTGACTAGCAAAGGGACCATCGCCACAGGAAGCCTGCGACGAAAAGCACAATGGCTTCACCGCTATCCCGAACACAAGGTGGTCGATTTACGTGGCAACGTAAATACGAGGTTGAAAAAACTCGAGGATAGCGAATGGAATGGTGCGATCTTTGCAAATGCTGGCTTGGAACGTATTGGTCTTAAGCCTAAAGATCATAGCGTTCTCGACTGGATGATACCAGCACCCGCCCAAGGAGCCATGCTGGTCGTCGCCATGGAGAATGATCATTTCTGCAGAGAGGCCCTTTCAAAGTTGAACCATAGCGAAACCGAGCTTTGTACCAAAATAGAGCGTGATTTTTTAAGGAAGCTCGAAGGTGGTTGTACTGCTCCGATCGGTGCCTTGGCCCAGATCGAAAATGGCCAAGTTCATTTTAGAGGGGTGCTATTTTCCTTGGACGGGAAAGAACGCATAGCGATAGAAAAAACAATTTCATTGTCAAAAGCTGAACGCTTTGGAGGCGTCTGTGCCGAAGAGGTCTTGAATGATGGCGGTAGTGAATTGATGAAGAGGATAAAAGCCGAAATAAACACATGAAAGTTCCCTCTCCCGTGGGAGAGGGTCAGGGAGAGCGCTATGAAATTCAAAACTCAAATAGCAAGATTGCTTAGACAACAGCAAACCAAGGCGGAAAAAGGCCTTTGGGGACTACTTCGCGATCGGAAGTTTGAAGGTTTGAAATTTAGAAGACAGCATCCGATCAAAGAGTATGTCGTTGATTTCTTCTGCGAAGAATATGGTATCGTTATAGAGCTTGATGGAAAATATCATGAAACCAAAGAGCAGGAACAAAAAGATCACGCACGAGATTCTTTATTAAGGAATCTAGGGTATAAAATCCTTCGTTTCAGAAATAATAATGTCTTTGATAATATCGATCTTATTTATAATGAGATCAGAAATGCGGTTGACGAACAAAAGGAATATAGAGAACAGCGATTGAGATCGTTGGAAAGTCGAAAAAGAAACAAGCATAGCGTTGAAAAAGAAGATGCACAAAAGCCTCTCATCCCAACCCTCTCCCAAGGGAGAGGGAGCAAACGCATCCTCTCTACAAAAAAGCTGACACTGGCTCAGAAAGAGCTACTGCTCAATGCAGGAATCGCCTTTGTGGAATATGATGCGATAAAGATTAAGGATGTCATAATTGAAGATACCGAAGCTTGTGAAGGCCGACATCCGATCTTTACTAGTCAGAATGCAGTAAAAGCAGTTTTAACAAATAAAAGTCTTATTTCGAGCCTGGGCGAGAAGGTTTTTTGTGTGGGCGATAAAACGGAGGCACTTTTGCTAGAAAATGACCTAAAGATTGAAGGAAAGGCGCAAAATGCCGCTGATTTGGCGAATATTATCGTTAAAAACTATAAAAATGAGTCATTTTGTTTCTTTTGTGGAAATCTTAGGAGAGCGGAGCTGCCCAATGCCTTGAAAAGGAATGGGATAAATTTTAAGGAAAAGATCGTGTATCATACCGTAATCGATTCAAGAATTATCGAAGGAAGATTTGATGGCATCCTATTTTTCAGTCCGAGTGGAGTTGAGAGCTTTCACGAGAAAAATCAGTTGGGTGAAAGTATTGCATTCTGCATTGGAAACACGACCGCCGATGAAATAAAAAAACATACCAAAAGGTATATTGTTGCAAACAAACCAACTATCGAAAATGTGTTGGTGCAAGTGGCGAAATATGACCATTCCTCCGTTGAATGGAATAATGAAGATGCTGGCCCTCCAAAAGAGTAATTCAGCATCATCAGTTGATCGATCAGTGAAAATTATTAATTAAAAATAGCTTCCTGTCTGCGCAGGAACGACAACAAATGACGAATCTCAAAAACGACCTATTCTTAAAAGCCTTAAATGGCGAGACCGTGGATCGCCCACCAGTTTGGATGATGCGCCAGGCGGGAAGATATTTACCAGAGTTCATGGAGCTGAAGAAAAAATACGACTTCTTTACGCGTTGTCAAACCCCTGAACTCGCTTCAGAGATCACCGTACAGCCGATCCGAAGATACGGTATGGATGCTGCCATTTTATTCAGTGATATCTTGGTTATTCCGCAGGCGATGAACATCCATGTCGAAATGAAAGAAGGTGTGGGTCCCTGGTTGCCAGAACCCATTCGTTCTAAACAAGATGTAGAACAGGTGATTGTTCCTAATATCGATGAGACCTTAGGGTATGTGATGGATGCCATAAAAATGACCAAGGAAAAACTGAATGACGAAGTACCGCTTATCGGCTTCGCCGGTTCTCCATGGACCATTTTATGCTATGCGGTGCAAGGCCAAGGATCTAAGAATTTTGACTTGGCCAAAGGCTTTTGCTTTTCACAACCCGAAGCAGCGCATGCTTTGCTCCAAAAGATCACCGACACTACAATTCTATATTTAAAGGAAAAGGTAAAGGCCGGAGTTAATGCGGTGCAGATCTTTGATAGCTGGGGTGGCATGCTATCACCTACCGATTATCAAGAGTTCAGCTGGAAGTATATCAATCAGATCGTGGAGGCATTGGCCGATGAAACCAAGGTCATTGTCTTTGGTAAGGGCTGTTGGTTTGCTTTGAATGACATGGCAAGGAGTCGCGCCTCTGCTTTAGGGGTCGATTGGACCTGCTCGGCGAGAAACGCACGCTATCTGACAGGTGGAAACATAACGTTACAGGGTAATTTTGATCCTTCGCGCCTGCTTTCACCTCCCGCAAAGATCAAAGAGATGGTAAAACAGATGATCGACGAATTTGGTAAGGACCGATATATTGTAAATCTCGGTCACGGCATTTTGCCACATATCCCGCTCGAAAATGCCGGAGCCTTTATCGAAGCTGTAAAAGAATATAAAGGCTAATGAACGTTTGGGGTCTTATCAAACTGGTAAAGCCAAAACATGTATGGAGCTTGTCCAAACTTTGTGTGACGCATCCATTATTTGTGATTCCAACAATCATTGCTACCAGAAAGTGTGTGAAACTTTCTAATGAACATTATGGAAAGCTTCACCATACAAATGGCCCAGCAAATGGCTTTCGACATGCAGTTTGGAATTACCTCATCGCCAGACGCTGTGCGAGATGGACAAAAAAAGACGAAAAAGCAGTGAGATGGGCAAAAAAAGTGACCGATTGGCACGAGGATTTTTCACCCAATAGCGAGTTGGCCCAAATGATGGATGTCCACAATAATGAAATAGGAAGAATTATATTCCTTCAACACAAGGATAAAGGCATAGATGATGTTATCTTAATTTTGAAGAAAATGACCAAAGATTCGACAAAGGTCGACACAGTTGATAATATTGCAAACTATAAAAATCAAATGGTGCATATTGTTTGACTTGTCCTGCAAGGTTTTGAAAACCTTGTAGGTCTATTCCATAGAACACCAACTAACGACAAATGAAACTAGAAACTTTAGAAAAAGGTTGCTACTATCATATTTTTAATAGAGGTATAAATAGTGCTCCTTTATTTCTTAGTGAAGAAAATATGAGATATTTTCTAAAATTGGTTGAAAAATATCTTGTAAATAAAGTTGCTATTCTTTCATATTGCCTATTGAAAAATCATTATCACCTTGTTATCAGGGTCGATTGTGAACCATTAGAGGCGACAAGAGCATTTTCAAACCTTTTTAATGCTTATGCAAAAGCATTCAACAAAATGTATGACAGAACGGGAAGTTTGTTCGAAAAGCATTTTAAAAGAATCCGCCTGCATGATGAGCAATATCTTCGTGATCTCATTGTCTATGTTCATACAAATCCCACGCATCATAACGTATCCGACTATAGAACTTATGTCTTCTCCTCGTTTTCCCACCTATTAGAGGAAAAAGTTTCATTTATCCAGAAAGAAGAACTCATTTCTCTGTTCGAGGATAAGGAGAATTATCTTTTCGTTCACAAAACAAAAGCAGCAGGGAAAAGTGATGACTTGTATCCGCAGTTTACTGACATGGTCGGGGATGAAAGCCCAACAGACCTACAAGGAAGCTCCGAATCGTCGGAGCAACACCTTGCAGGTCTGACCGCGAAAGTTGAAATAAAAAACGAATGCTACACACTTATACGTCTTATAGATGCGACTGTTGAGGCATTCTTCACACTTATCAACTCCAATAGAGCGCATATTTGTGATGGTTTTCCAACGACGGTAAGAAAATGCCAAACATTCGATGCAGCTCAAGTAACATATAGAGAACGGTTGCAACTTGAAGAGGAGCAAAAAGGACGTTATTTCTTGTTACAACATTCTCAACAAGATGGCTTCATAGGATATTTTAGTTTGAAAAACATCAATACTGAAATTGGAAGATGTGAATTTGCCTATTTCATTGACCAGAATTTTGAAGGGCGAGGCGTTGTGTCCAAATTAATGACCCAAATGATATTATTTGCCTTTGATGAGTTGCGTATGAATAAAATCATTATTTGTACGGCTGAATCAAATTATGCAAGCCAGAAGGTTGCCCTAAAAAACGGGTTCTTACAAGAAGGCATTTTAAGAAAAGAGTACAAAAAATACAATGGTCAATTGGAGGACCTTCTCCAGTTTGGGTTATTAAAATCAGATCTTAAATAATGAAAGACCAATTCTACACATACATCCAACAACTACAAGACAGCATCACTTCTAAGTTGGAAATCCTTGATGGCAAAGCTACATTCAAACAAGACCTCTGGGAACGTCCCGAAGGTGGCGGTGGACGTACTCGTGTGATCGAAAATGGGAATGTCTTCGAAAAAGGCGGAGTCAATATTTCTGCGGTGCATGGCGAATTGCCAGCAACGATGCAGCAGTATTTTGGTGTAAAGGATGCTAACTTTTTTGCCTGTGGCCTAAGTTTGGTGCTGCATCCCAAAAATCCGATGGTACCAACTGTCCATGCCAACTGGCGCTATTTTGAGATGTATGACCAGGAAGGTCATATTGTCGATCAGTGGTTTGGGGGAGGCCAAGACCTTACACCCTACTACCTTTTTGACGAAGATGCAAAGCATTTTCATGAGATCTGTAAAAGAGCCTGTGACGCGCATCGCCCAGAATTTTACCCTACCTATAAAAAAAGATGCGATGAATACTTCTGGAACGCACATCGCCATGAGGCACGTGGCGTTGGTGGACTCTTCTTTGACTATTGCAAGAAGACCGATGACATGAATATGCAAGCTTGGTATGACTTTGTGACCGAAGTT
Source organism: Sungkyunkwania multivorans (assembly GCF_042675645.1). NCBI lineage: Bacteria > Pseudomonadati > Bacteroidota > Flavobacteriia > Flavobacteriales > Flavobacteriaceae > Sungkyunkwania > Sungkyunkwania multivorans. Next base: position 234,076 of record NZ_JBHTJH010000017.1, read on the forward strand.
GGCGATAGTTTTTTAGAGGCCTATGTTCCTATTGTAGAAAGGAGAAAGGAACTTACCTATACTTCTGCACAACGCGATTGGCAAGAAATACGTCGCGGTCGTTATGTCGAATTCAATCTAGTCCATGACAAAGGCACCCTATTTGGATTAAGGACCAATGGCCGCATTGAAAGTATCTTGATGAGCCTTCCCCCACACGTGCAATGGCGTTATGATCATCATCCAGAGGACGGAAGCGAAGAAGCGAAATTGATTCAGGTTTTGCAAAAACCAATTGACTGGGTGTAGACTATTTCCAAGAGATCGACTTTTTCGTCTGCTCTTCTAGTTCATGTCGTATATGGGTCAAACGTGCTTTCAGCAGGATTTTTCTGCCAAGCTTGTTTCTGGTGAATATCATTTCTGATCTTCCGACATGCTTCTTCCAGTGATTAAAAAACAGCTGGGCCATCTCTTTTTTCTTTCCAAAAATAGTAGGTACGGCATAGTAATTACCTAATCCTAACTTTCGTCGTAGCCATCCTGCCTTTACTATTAGGTACCGTGGATTTTCAACTGGTTCTAATATTTCTTGAAGGCCATTTAAGAATTGGTTGTTTTCATGGGTGGTCGCTCCTCTCAATCTGCACATCACACTCCCTTCTATAGATCTTTCAATCTCAAGCGTGAGTTCGTTCTCTGGTGTTTTGATCATTGCTAAGTCGCACATAGCGTAAAAAACAGTATATGCCATCTTATGGATGATCTTATCCATTCTGCCGAACATCACATATAATCGGACTGCCTTATAGGTCCTTGGCAAAAAACCTAGCACCAGCGCCAACAGCAAGGTGTACAGAAAATTAAGTAATCCTTTACCAAGAACAACATGCATGTTCTTTAATATGAACTCGAAAAGGAAATAGGTCAACGAAAGTCCAAGCTGAAAGAACACGTATTTTACAGCATCCAAATAATAAAGGCGCCTTTGTCGCTTGAACGGTTCTTCTCCTTGGTAAGCATAAGTAAGCTCGTTGATCAATACATCTCCTTTTTCAATTGCAGAAGTCCATCGTCTAATGAGTTCGCTTCGTTGTCTGGCAACTTTAAATGTTTCTTTATTCAAATGCTCAAAATCGATCTCAGAATTATAGGAAAGGGGCAAATCCAATCGAGATATTCCATTACGTATGTATGGTATTCCCTTTAAAGAAACTCCCGTAAATGCATCGAAGCGCCTCGTGAGCTTTCCAATATCGTACCCACCTGTTTCGATAGTGGTATCAATACTGGCCAAATGCCAAATATTTCCCGTTTTGTTCGGGTTGTCCTTCTCGGTCCTGATGGCGCGACCCCTCATCTGATTGGAGAGCACAAAGGACCCGACATAGGACGCGAGCACCAAAGTGTTGATCGATGGCGCATCCCAACCTTCTCCCAAAAGCGATTTGGTTCCGATAAGCACCTTGATCTTCCCTTCAGAAAACAAAGCGGTCATAGCTTTTACAATACCTCCTCTGGCCTTGCTTCCCAATTTAACTGTCGAATATTCAGGTGCGATCTTCAATGGCTCAAATGACAGGTCAGAGAATGCCATTTTTTCTTGTAAGCTGGGCTGGCAGCGCTCGTGCACAATAACGAGAGAGCCCGTTAATACCGCGATCGTCTCTTTTGCCTGAAATTCAATTCTTAATCTTTGAAAAATTGGCACGATCCCCAACTTGTCTAGGGATTGGTCTGCATCTACTTTAAAATCGAGATATTCCTTTCTGATGTAGTCTGCCAGGATCACACAGCCAAGCTCATTTCCAAGATGCGCATATTCCTGCTGAACGATCTCTTGGATAGCATCAAGTTTACCAGGACTTTCGGCCAATTTTCTAAAGAAATTGGCACTGCCTATCAGATCGACGCTGCTAGAGCGATATGCTCCTATTTTTCTAAGTCCTTTTTCTATACTTTTCAGTTGATCCTCGTGAACAATCAGTGCTTTGCGATCGTCTACTAGTAAATTCTGTAGCAATAACTGTATCCACTCGTTAGTAGCATTGGGTATCTCGGTTTTTTTCACGTCCAAACCCAAGATCTTAACTTTCTTTTTATCGAGTTGATACCCTGAAGCATTCAAAAAAATAAGCAAGGAAGAAAAGTATTGAGGCTTCTCATATATCTCCTCTAGATGTTGCTCGGTTGAAGTATAGAATCGATGAGAAAGGAGAAGGTTGATGAAGTCCGCATCTTTTTCTAAATTCATCGTATAAGCCAAAACTTCTTTTCGATACTTAATAATGTGATCTATTTCGGCTTTGGTCGGGGTTGAGAGATATACAAAATCCTGATGTGGACATAGATCTCCCTCTTTAATAAGATCTGGAACCGCAATTTCATCGTCTATGGGACCACAAAGATCAAAATACTTCTTAAGCTCCGCTTGGGTGCTATCATACGGTGGTGTGGCCGTTAATGCAATAATGACGACATCATTGATCTCTTTTAGCGCAAACAGACTTCTCCACCATTCATTTTTAAGGTGATGAGCTTCATCCAGTACGATGACCTGAATTCCCTCTTCTTTAAAAAATGCTGCGAGCGAACCTTCCTGTTCAGAGATCATACGCTTTTCTAGAGCATGCAAGGACTGGTAGGTGGTAAAAGTCACCATCGATGGTTCTTCAATATCAAAAGAATATTGCTTAAACTTTGAGTCCTTCAAAAAGTATTGAAACAATCGATCCTTCCATTGATTGCGAATGGTCAAAGTAGGAGAAAGCACCAGTGTTCTTTTATTGATGCGCCCGATCATCTCTATTCCAAGAATGGTCTTTCCCGAGCCAGGAGGCGCTACCACATGCAGATGGTCATCGTGAATATGTCCCTGAAAATTATCTAAGAACTTCTGTTGGTAATTCCTCCAAGAGTATTTGAACTTAAAATTTTCTGGTAAGTAACTCAACGTAAGAAGAATTGTTTGCTTAGATCTACCTAAATTTGTGCATACTAAAATAGGAAAATATTTATGTTCCCGTTAAGAAGAAACCGAAGACTCCGCGCCAATGAGGCCATACGGTCGTTAGTGAGAGAATCCATAATTACCCCCAATGATTTTTTAGTGCCCCTTTTCATCATGGAAGGAAAAGGCATCAAAGAAGAGATCGCTTCCATGCCAAACTATTTTAGATATAGTATGGATCTCTTAGAAGTTGAGATAAAGCAACTTTGGGCAATGGGTCTAAAGTCGGTACTGCTATTTGTTAAAGTGCCCGACAACTTAAAGGATAACAAAGGAGCCGAAGCTTACAATCCCGATGGTCTGATGCAGCGCGCCATTAAGACGGTAAAGAATGTCTGCCCAGACATGTTAGTGATGACCGATGTAGCCCTGGATCCCTACTCTATCTATGGGCATGACGGCATTATTGAGAACGGCCGCATCCTAAATGATGAGACCGCATCGGTGTTGGCAGAAATGAGTATCTCGCATGCACAGGCTGGCGCAGATCTTGTGGCGCCAAGCGATATGATGGATGGACGCGTGCTAGCTATTCGTGAAGGTTTAGATGAGGAAGGCTTTATCAACACAGGCATTATGAGCTACAGTGCCAAATATGCTTCTGCTTTTTATGGCCCTTTTAGGGACGCCTTAGATTCCGCACCGGTCGACCAACAAGATATTCCCAAAGACAAGAAAACCTATCAGATGGACCCGGCCAATCGTATCGAAGCTATAAGAGAGACACAGATGGACATCGATGAAGGGGCCGATATCGTCATGGTAAAACCCGGTTTGTGCTATTTGGACATCGTTCGGGACCTAAAGAATGAAATTGCTGTCCCGATCGCAGTATATCAAGTTTCAGGAGAATATGCCATGCTCAAGGCTGCTGCCGAAAAGGGCTGGTTGGACCATGACGCGGTTATGATGGAACAGGTAACGGCGATCAAACGAGCCGGTGCAGATATCATTGCGAGTTATTTTGCCAAAGATGTTGTGAAATTATTATCTTAACTTGCCGTAAATGGATTCAACGGAGTTGATCACAAAATGGTCTTTTAATGAATAAAGAACACTTCTACCGTACCGTCGGCGAGCTCTTGTATGTAGTTGCCATGGCCGATGATGCCATTCAGCCAGAAGAAAGCGAGGCACTACAGAATATTTTAAACGACCATCCCTATGCTGAAGTGATTCAGTGGTCTTTTAACTATGAGGCCGAAAAAGAAAGCGACATCGACCTACTTTACCGTAAAGTCGTTGAAATCTTTAAAGATCATGGCCCTAGTGAGGATTATGATTTTGTGATCTCCGCATTGGAACGTGTTGCCGCCGCTAGTGATGGTATCAATGGGACAGAACAACGGGTGATACATCGATTTTCGACCGACTTGATCGAGCGCTTCAAAGAGGATCTCAGGGAAGATTGATTTCATAATTTTTGAAAGGAGTTTCTGCTGATTTTACTTCGCCTAAAAGTAGCCTTTTCGTAAATTTATAGGTAGATTCAAATACCATGAATTCATGAGGTTATTCTTCTCTTTTTTTTCGTTTTTCTTTGTTCTCTCTATCTGTTCTCTACTCTATTTTCTCAACCTTCCTGCGGAAGATATTCTAACAACCAATCAAACCATAGATATCGCTTTGGCAACTCCAAAGAGCGCCGAGTATCTTTCTGGGAAAAAGCTCTTCAATATGAACTGTGCGGCCTGCCATCATCCAACCAAGGAATTGCTTGGGCCCGCACTCAATGGGGTCTCCGAAAAATATGAAAAGGACTGGTTGTACTCTTGGATAAAGAATAATACAGCGCTTGTTACTTCTGGTGATGCATTGGCAATAAAAATAAGTCAATACAGTCCAACTACTATGAATGCATTTCCGCTGCTTTCTGATGCTGAAATAGATGATATTTTGGTTTATATTGAAGAATAGACATTATAGGCTTTGAAAACCTGTGAGGTCTTGTTATTTTAGCCGAAACTAATTACTACCCATGGGCTTACTCATATTTTATGCCGTCATTTCCATATTCTTCTCGTTTCTATGTTCTATACTCGAGGCGGTCTTGCTCAGTGTTACACCAACCTTTATCAATGTAAAGAAGCAGGAAGGAAAGAATTATGCGAAGGGGCTCGAGGCCTTGAAGAAGGATGTCGATAAACCTTTGATCGCCATTCTTACCCTCAACACTATAGCCCATACGGTAGGGGCCATTCTCGTTGGTGTACAGGCAGAATCACTGCCCTATGACTTTGAGGTCTTAGGCGTAAATATAGTAGGGGTCGTTTCAGCTATCATGACCTTCTTGATCTTAGTGGTCTCCGAAATCATCCCTAAGACCATTGGAGCAACGTATTGGAAAGGACTTGCTCCCTTTACGACCGTTGCACTAAAGGCACTCATATTTCCCTTAAAGTGGACAGGTCTCCTTTGGTTACTACAACTAACTACGAAGGTTATTGGAGGAAAAGGTCACCACGGAAGTGTATTGAGTCGTGAGGATTTCCATGCAATGACCGAAATCGCACATGAAGAAGGGGTCTTTCAGGAATCTGAAAGTAAAGTGATAAAGAACCTTCTAAAGTTTGATGAAGTACAGGCAAAGGACATTATGACTCCTCGCACCGTAATGAAGTCGGCCTCCGAAAATACGACCATCAAAGCTTTTTTTGAGGCCAATCCCAAGTTGCGTTTTTCTAGAATTCCTGTGTATCAGAGTACCCCCGATCATATTACTGGCTTTGTGTTAAAAGATGCCGTTCTCGAAGAAATGATCGCAAACCAAGGGGAAAAACCATTATCTACCATTCGTAGGGATATCTCCGTTACCCAACGCAATATGCCTATTCCGCAATTATTTGAGACGTTGATAGGGAAACGCGAGCATATCGCCTTGGTTGTAGACGAATATGGCTCGGTAAGTGGACTGGTGACCATGGAAGATGTGATCGAAACACTTTTAGGACTGGAGATCATGGATGAAATGGATAATGTTGCCGATCTACAGCAGCTAGCTCGCCGAAACTGGGAACAACGTGCGCAACGACTAGGTATCATCGATGAGGAGACAAAAAAACCCGAAGAATAGGTCTTCGGGCTAAAATCACACATGAAATACAAACTAATCCGGTAATTTCTTACCCATCAGTTAAGGTTTGTGCTTGGTCAACACAAATTTCGTTAGAAAATATTCATCCAATAAGGATAAAACCTTCATCGTTCTTTTATTTTGCTTTAAAGCTCCCTTCTTAGCGATGAGACTTTCGAGGTTCTCCGTAAGAACTCCCTTCTCGTCCTCTATCAAATGAACTTCATCTATAGTAACTTTATAAACACCTTCCCTTTTCTGAATATTGCCCCAATAGATTCCACCAAATCCTAAGTAGCTAGGATATTCTATCTTAGAATAGCCCAAAGGGGACAGATCCTTGGTATTGTCAAACTCCTTTTTAAAGAATAATACCCCATTTTTCACATAGGCCTCTTTTGTATCTGGCTGAGTTAATAAGACGGAAGCCATTCTATGCAGATCAATTCCTTCCTGATAGACTTTTTGCCAAACAAGTTGATCATCTTTTATTTTAAAAGAAGTTGTATTGTCACTATTAAGATACAAAAAAATAAAAGGAAGCGCTAAAAGTAGATTTTTCATTAAACAGGGAGCTATTTTGATAGATTCTTAAAAAAGTAGTTCTTCAAATATAAAAAAACCATTAAACTATGCAAGCATAACGAACCATAAATCAAATTATTATTTCAAAGAACTAATCCATAATTTAGAGGCTATATTTTCTTTGCCATGCAAGAAGCAATTATTAAGACGCCTGTAGGTACTGCAAAAATTATTGGTGATGCCAATGGTGTTCAGCGTATCGGAATTTTAGATGATGTAGCCGATGTTTCAGAAATTATCCCTGAAGCCTTGGAGGATTGTGCTTATCAACTAGCGGAGTATTTCGAAGGTAAAAGAAAGACCTTTAGCCTGAAACTAAACCCACAGGGAACCGATTTTCAAAAACGTGTATGGCAGGCATTGCTTAAAATTCCTTATGGAAAGACCACTTCCTATCTAAAGTTGTCACAAGAACTTGGAGATGAGAAAGCCATCCGGGCCGTAGCTGCTGCAAACGGCAAAAATCCTTTATGGATCGTGGTTCCATGTCATAGGGTCATTGCCAGCGATGGTTCCTTAACCGGCTATGCTGGAGGCCTATGGAGAAAGAAATGGTTGTTGGAACACGAAACTCCGCCAGCTCAGCAGTCTCTTTTTTAATTGAAGATTGCGTATATTTAGTCCTTATAATTTTTACTGATGAAGTTTCTGAAACGCTTTTTTCAAGGCCTTCTATTATTGGTGCTATTCGCCGTCGCCTTACTTTATATTTTTGATTATGATTATATTCTGAAAGGAGTTCGCGTTTCCTATTTCACTGGGCACAACAGTGCTTTCATCAGCGACTACACCTATTTTGAAAATAATACCATAAGTACTAGCGACCAAGGGCAGCCATGGGATCTGCACAAGGATTATAATTCGGTGGAAGCTACGCCCAGGCTAGAAAATGCCAACGAGCGATTCGGTACTGTGGCCTTTCTCATCATTAAAAATGATAGCATTTGGTTCGAGAAATACTATGAAGACTACGGAACCACCTCCAAGAGCAATTCTTTTTCTATGGCCAAAAGTATCACCTCGGCCTTATTAGGTAAAGCGATCATGGATGGATATATCAAAAGCTTGGACCAACCGGTATCCGATTTTTTCCCAAAGTTTTCAGAAGGTTTGGCCGCCAAGCTTACCGTCGGTGACCTCTCTTCGATGGCCAGTGGTCTCAATTGGGATGAACACTACAAAAATCCATTTTCGATCACCGCCAGAGGATACTATGATGATGACCTTGCAGAAACTATCCTTGGCCTTGAGGTAACTACAGAACCTGGCACCTCCTTTTCCTATATGAGCGGCAATACACAACTTCTTGGCATGGTGATCAGGAAAGCCACAGGTAGATCACTTTCGCAATACCTCTCTGAGAGTTTTTGGCAACCTCTAGGGGTAGAGCACGATGCTTTATGGCAATTGGATGATGATGAACATCAATTGGAAAAGGCTTTCTGTTGTATCGCTTCAAATGCAAGAGACTTCTCTCGCTTTGGAAAACTATACAAGAACCAAGGAAAATGGAAGGGAGAGCAATTGCTAGACGCCGAGTTTGTTGACAGATCGACCAAATCTCGCTTCGGTGATAATGGTGTATACGGATACGGATTTTGGTTGGACACCTATAAAGGTAAAGACATTTTTTACATGCGAGGTATCTTGGGCCAATATGTAATTGTGATTCCCGAAGACGACTTGATCATTACCCGTCTAGGGCATCACAGAGGACAACCTGTTCCAGGAAAAGTACATTGGAGTGATTTCTATATTTATATCGATGAGGCCTATAAAATGATTGAAAATGCTACATAAACTGAGTATAGAGCATGTTGTTTTTCTCGATATCGAAACCGTGCCGCAATACGAACACTATTCGGATCTAGATGAAACTAAGAAAGAGCTTTGGGAGTCCAAAACTCAATATCAACGCAAGGATGAGTTCACTGCGGAGGACTTTTATGAGCGCGCAGGTATTTGGGCCGAATTCGGTAAGATCATTTGTATTTCTGTCGGCTATTTTCATTTCAAAGGTGGTACAAGAAGCTTTAGGGTCACTTCTTTTCATGGGGACGAAAGACAATTGTTGTTGGATTTTAACGCCTTGTTAGAAACACACTTCAATAGCTCGTATCATCTGCTTTGTGCTCATAATGGTAAAGAATTTGACTTTCCATATATCGCCCGACGGATGATCATCCATGGCATAAAACTTCCCTCAAAACTCAATCTCTTTGGAAAGAAACCATGGGAAGTTCCACATTTAGACACCATGGAACTTTGGAAGTTTGGTGATTATAAACACTATACATCATTGAAGCTAATGACCAACATCTTGGGTATCCCATCGCCTAAGGAAGATATTGATGGAAGCCAGGTTAGGGATGTCTTTTATGTAGAAAAGGACATAGATCGCATCATCAAATATTGCGAACGCGATACTGTGGCCGTTGCTCAGATATTGTTGCGTTTGAGAAACGAAGCGCTTTTAGATGATTCCGAAATTCTTTCGGTATAAAAAAACCGAGAACTAAAAATCAGTTCTCGGCCTCTCTTTTTAACTTTTACCATTAATTAGTTCTGCTCGCCTTTTCCAATATTAGGGCGTAATGCGTTGTTAACATCGGTTAGCTGAATTTGACCATTCATATCTTGATCTGCAGCATCGTAGCCTGCCGTTCCCAATTTAGGCCTTAAACCTGAAACATCGGTATTTTGCACCTGCCCATTCCCATCGTTATCTCCAGAGATCATCGCGTACTTACTATTCGCCAGCAAGTTTACAGCATTTGTGCCACCGATGGTCATTGCACTGCTTGTAGTGAAATCTACGATGGTCGCGACCGATGACAAAGCGTAGGTCGAAGAAGAAATGATTCCCAAGTGATTTCGATGGTTGATTGCAATATAATAATTTCCAGTTGCGGCATTGATACTTACAGGAGACACCCCATCCGTGTCCACGATGGTACCATCTCGCTTCAGTAAAGCAGATCGACCAGCGATCATTACGCTATGATCTGCGGCAGACCTCAATTCGAGCCATATCCAATCTACAATGGCATCACTACCAGTGACGCTAAATACCGAAGTATTACAGGTAGCGCTGTCAGTATATGGCGTAGTTGTTGGGATCACTCCTGCCACACGAAGATCCTCCCTCATTAGCTGCTCTTCGCCTCCGACAGGGTTGATCGCTGATCCTTCCAAGAAAACGATCGGACTTACGGCAACAGCACTTTGTATCGTTACAGAAACGGACTGGTTTCCTAACCAACCGTTCGCGGCATTTTTTACCTCGACTTTGAACGAATCTGATGTATTCGAAGTCTCTGTGTTGTCGAAGGTGACAAAACCATTGTCAATATCATCTTGCGTAAAGGTATCTCCCACCCCAAGCGTGGTGGTGTTTAATCGAATGGTTCCCAAAGCTGGCAACTGAATGATCTTATACTCTTGTTGCGCAGCAGTTTCAGAAGTCGTGCTCGCCATGAGATCAGAAGCCGAAATGGCGTAGGAAGAATTTCCAGGCACTGTTAACCCATTATTGACCAAGCTTGGGACGTTGGTAATTGCAGTGATGCCACAAATGGTCAACGTCCAACCATTGATGGTTCCATTATCGCCATTAAATTGGTCCCTTGTCGTGAAACTCCATTCTCCAGCCGAGGCCGTTCCTCCATAAACAGAAAATGGAGTATTCGGCGCTACGTTTCCAGTAATGGTAGGAGGCCCCGTGACGCAGTTAAGAGCGGTACCAGCATCTGTGAATGTCGCATTGATGTCGTCGTTCTGCCCACAAGAACCCTGAGGCACCAAAGTGTTGAATGTCGCTGGAGATTCAAGATAGAGGGTAAGATCCTCAACCCAAGTGTGCGTGACATCCACTTGAACAGTAATGTCGGTAATATTCAAGTTATCCGGAACATTGATCACTGATCGACTCCAACCATTTCCGTAGGCCGCCGCACCACTATTGTCTTCTGTATTGTTAATAGCCACCGAGGTCGTAGATGTATAGGTGTTAGAACAATCCTGCGTTCCAAGTTGAAAACTAAATATTTCTGAAAAGGTCCCTTCTGCACAAGTGTTTTTTGGCTTCACCCTCCAGTAGTAGATGGTTTCGGTCATCAAACCTGAAACATTGAAGTTTGTGTCTCTTTCATTTCCTGAAGCCACCAAGCTGCTAAATGTAGGTGTCGTTGAAACCTCAACATCATAACTCTCTGCATTCACATCCGTATTCCAGGTCAAGGTCATGCTCGTGTTTCCGTTTGTATCGCCGTTCACAGGAGCTGTCAACGCCAAAGGGCCAAAACTTGAGTGCAATACTTTAAGGTTCAACTTTCTTATTTCGGTCTCTGTACCATTGTCTGCTATGACGTCGATCACATATTCGCCATTCGCAACATTTGTTAAGTTCCCTATCGAAAGATTGAACGAACCAGAAGCACTCAAAGAATTTACATCGAAGTTTGCAGTCGCGTTCGTTGGCAAATTTGTGACAGAGAAATTGGTCGTGCCTCCTCCAACTTGCGTATAATCAAACGCAAAATTGGCGTCTCCATTACCAGAGCAAGCAGTCTTTGTAAGTTCTGTCGAAGTTATTCTGAAACTTGAGGTCAATCCGGTGGCTACCAACGAGAAATTCTGTGGCCCACCTGCCAAAGTCCCTTTATGAGTAACGGTGATCGTATAGGTTCCAGCGGCTGGTGCATCGATCTCGATTCGTTCTACGTTGTCCACAACATTGTCGCTATTCCTCGTGGCGTTTGCCGATACATCAGACAATGATAATTTCCAGGGGTAATAGGTATTGTTGCTTGTATCCGTTATTCTGATATCAAGATCATTGACAAGGGCCGCCCATGTTGGATTCACCTCTTGGGCCGTATCATTGGTTTGCGTTCCTGGAAGGTCTGTCCAAACGATGGTTGCCATCAAAGGCCCAGAGCCATCTGACTCAACTTGCATGGTAAACGTTTCTCCTTGACTTAAACTTTCTTCCGAGATCCAACTACCAAATCCGTTATCCGAGATCGCTTCAGCCGCTGCCTTTCCATTCAACAATCCCCAGCCAAATACGGCGTCCGGACCAGGATTTCCTGCGTCATCTGCGGTATGCGTCGCCAAGGCTTTAAGCGTGGCCGATTTCATGAAACCACCATTTATATCATTATAATGTTGTTGAAGCAGTAAAAGCGTCCCTGTAACATTGGGTGCGGCCATCGAGGTACCGCTTATAGAATTGTATGCAGTATCACTGCTATCGTATGAAGAGTATAGTCCCGTTCCGTTTCCGGTGATGTCTGGTTTAATTCTACCATCATCCGCAGGTCCTTCACTACTTCCCGAATTGATCGCCACCGAAATGAGATCCCCGTTGCCATTCACATTGGCATCTTGAGCATTGGCCACCACCAATACGTTCTTGGACACCTTGTTTCCGATCAGCTTGTCATAACCAGCTCCTGTCGGATTGGCATTGGTACTGTTCCCATCATTTCCAGCAGATAAAACTGGTAAATAGTAAGGCGCGTTATAGGCGATGAGATCCCAATTGTAAGAACTTGAGGTATAGGAGCCAATGAACCAAGGTCCTGGAGCATTGGCTACTGGAACACCATAAGAATGATTGGATAAGAGCATTCCATCTGCCGCTTCGGCCGCAGCCTCCGCTTCGTCGTTATTCCAATCAAATGTCCTGGCAGTTGCTCTTATGGCCATCCCTTCGGCAGCCGCTTGGGCTCCACGTGCGATGATCGTTCCTGTAACATGACAGGCATGAAAACTATTGCCGTCCAAAGTGGTGTTTCCATCTGAAATGGTAACTCTTGTCTCACCCAAATTATCTGGATTCTGATACTCTTGATGCGTCGGCCGTGTCGGCCCACCATCCCAAACTCGGACAATCATATTTTCTCCTTCAAGGTCCAACCCTAGAGACCCTCCCGTTTTTAGGTGATCTGCTCTCGTAGATATCGCAGCGTCTACATTGTCCAAAGCGTAATAGATCGGCTTTCCGTCTGGAGAGATCTTCATAAGCTCTTCATAGCTTCCGTTCTCCTTTTCAATGAAGATAGGCCAGCCATTTTTCTTGGCCATGGCTATCGCCCGTTTCTTTTCGATATTGAAGTTTTGACTTAATTCTGCTTGAAGCCTATTCAATTCTGCTTTATCGTAGTCTTTTGTGATCTTCTGTCGCTGCTCGTCGCTTTGCGAAAATACGACAGAAGTCATTGAAAAAAGCAAGCAGAAAAGGCTTGCCTTGAGAAGATAATTTTTATTCATGATGTGATCGGGGTTAACAATTATTTAACGAATTGCAAGATAAAGAACTCTTATTGCTTCATTCTTTTTTTCACAACATTTCCTTAGACATTCACAACATTTCAATAGTATTTTAACAAAATAACAATGAAAAAGCCCGAACAATTGTTCGGGCTTCTCCATAGATGATCATGGTCTTTTACTTTTTAACGAAATGCCTGCTCGTGCTAAAAGTATCCGTATTCAATTCAATAATATATACGCCAGCCTTAAGCGCAGAAACATTAACAATACCATTGGTGACCACTCCTCCACCAACTTTCTGTCCGAGCGTATTCAAAATGCTATAGTTCATTTTAGACATCCCTTCGATATACAATTCGCTACCTTTCACCGGATTTGGATAGATCTTTAATCGCGATGCATCAAATTTATCTTCAGCTAACGAATCGTTCTCATCTCTGGCTGTTGGAGTCAGATCAATTTTAAGATTATCGATGGCCATATCACTTCTCCAGCTTGATCCCGTAGTTCCTTTAAATCGAAGTTTCACAACCTGACCTGCATAGGTGGAAAGGTCAATGCTAGCTGAATTCCAAGAGTTTCCTTTATTTCCGCTCTGCGACCATACGGAAGTGTAGCTTGCACCATCGTCAGTACTTATCAAAACTTCCATGGTTCCCATGGCACTTCCATACATATGATATCCAAATGTTAATGACATTGCAGCACCAGCTGGTATCGCAACACAAGGACTATTTAAGATCGCAACTTTGTTAGGACTTCCAGGAGGAGTCACATTGGTCGAAGCTTCAGTATATAGATAGTAAGAGCCATCCTGACCTGTAGAAGGACCCGTATCTCTCGACGGGGTTCCACTAGCGTCACGCGTCCACTCTATGTCATCACCGCTGGCATTGGTCCAAACTCCAAAGCCTGTTTCAAAGCTTTCGGTATAAGGAAAACTGTTGATGCCATCGCATGGTGGTGCAGGTAAGGTGGTCACATTCAAACTATTGCTAAATGAAGATTCGTTACCATCCGCATCCTTCGCTTTTACTGAGAAAACATGACTTGTTTCGGGAGATAATCCCCCGAGTGTATAGGTAGTTCCCGTCACGGAATCCAACAAGACGCCATCTTTATAAACATCATATGCTGTAACTCCTACATTGTCCGAAGCTGCCGTCCAAGAAATCTCAATCGAATTCCATGTAACATTGGATGCTAGTAGATCCGTAGGTGCCGACGGAGGTTCTATATCAGGAATGGTGCGGGTGATCTTTAGATTATCGATGGCGATGTCACTACTCCAACCGCTGCCTGTTGTTCCGTTGAATTGAAGCTTGATGATCGATCCAGCATAAGGTGTTAAACTAACCTCAGCGGTATTCCATTCACTTCCTTGGCTTCCCGTTCGAGACCAGATGGACAAATAGGTGAGTCCGTCGTCGGTACTCGCTAACAATTCTAAAGAGCCCATATTGTTACCAATCATATGATAGCCAAATTCCAATTTGAAATTGTAATCGCCTGCAAGGTCGATACATGGACTGTCTAGCAATGCCACCTTATTCGGGCTACCTGGAGGAGATACATTTGTTGAGGCCTCGGTATATAGATAGTATGATCCAGCTTGTCCCGTTGATGGTCCTGTACCGTTTGAAGGTGTTCCTCCAGAATCGCGCGTCCATTGTATATCGTCGCCCGAAGCGTTGTTCCAAAGTCCAAAGCCATTCTCGAAGCTTTCGCTATAAGGAAAGCTACTGATACCAGAACATCGAGGTATCGGGTTGGTCGTAAAGTTTGTGGAAGCACTAAAAGCTGATACCGTTCCATCGTCACATTTGCTAGCTACCTGAACTTCATACGCTGTTTCAGACGACAAGCCACTTAATACCAATGTCTGAATATCGCTATTGATGGTGGTCCAAGTGGTTGCTGCCACCTCTTTGTAGCGCAGCTCATACGTAGCTCCTGCCACTGGCTCCCAAGTACATCTGGTGGTGGTTACGGCCACATCAGATACCGATAGGTTTTCAGGTGTTGTTGCTTGGCATACCAAAGGTTCGGCGGAACCGCCTGTTACTATCAAGGCATAATGTTGAAGTCCGTCCGTAAGCGTTCCTTTATGGGTGACTGTGATAGTATATTCACCAACAGCGCCTTGGACTTCTACTTTTTCAATATTATCTACGATATTATCTCCAGTGGTAGCGCCCGCACTTGGGTTGGCCACATCTAATTTCCAAGGGAAATGCGTCTCTCCTGTTTTCGTCACTCGTACGTCCAGGTCATTCACCAGCGCTGGTGTTGACAGGTCTACGATATTCTCGAGTATCACTCCTTCAGGATCGGTCCAAGAGATAGAAACCATCAAGGGTTCCGAGCCATCAGCGTTTACGGTAATGGTATTGGTTTGTCCTTGTACCAACACTTCTTCAACAATAAGTGTCGAAGTTCCGTTGTTGGTAATGGTATTTGCAGCTCTTTCAGCATTGATCAAACCCCAGCCAAATTCGTAGTCTGGTCCTGGGTTATTTCCTGCTTCATCCGCCGTATGCAAGGCGAGTCCTTTGAGTGTGGCCGCCTTCATAAAATTACCATTGATGTTGCTATAATGTTGCTGTAAAAGAATGAGCGTTCCAGCAACATTCGGAGATGCCATGGAGGTCCCCGATTTGGAACCGTACGAAGTATCGCTTCCAGAAGTGGCTGAAAATACGCTCACTCCCTTTCCAACGATATCTGGCTTGATACGACCGTCATCGGTTGGACCCCAGCTACTAAAGGACGACATTACCACATCATTTGGTCCTGTGTAATTATCCATTTGACCGACGGCGCCGACCATCATAGAGTTCTTTGCTGTGGATATTCCGATCAACAGGTCATATCCACCTTTGCCATTGATCACATTTGCAAAATTTCGATCATTTCCGCAGGCATTCACATGAAGGTAATACGGCGCATTGTACTGTATTTCGTCCCAGTCCTTGGACTGCTGGCTATACTTTCCGATCATATATTGCTCGGCCACCACTTGCCCAGATTGATTCACGATAATTGGGCCATACGAGTGGTTGGATACCAAAAGTCCTTGTGAAGCCGCCGAAACCGCTTCGGCGAGGTCATTACCAATGGTATAATTCCAACTGTTTGCTTTGAAGGCCATTCCGCGACTGCCATTGTTGGTCGCATCGGTACCGATCATCGTACCCGTAACATGGGTGGAGTGATCAGAGATCGAGGTTGAGCCATCTTTTTGAACGCTTCGTCCGCTAAAAGATTCGTGCGAATGTCTAATGCCGCCATCCCAGACACCGACGATCATGTTCTCGCCATGAAGGTCAAGGCCCAAAGAACCTCCGGTGTACAGTCTGTCTGCACGCGAGGTGGTTGCCGCACCGTTGTTTCTGGTAGCGTAATAGATAGGCTCACCTTTGTCGTCCACGCCCATCAAATAAGCGGTACTGCCATCGGGATATTTGATGGTCTCTTGCCATCCCTTGGCTTTGGCCGCTTTTAGCGCTTCTTCTTTTTGTTTTGCCGCTCTTAGGGCAAATTCGGTTTCTAATTGCTTGAGTTGTTTTACATCGTAACTGTTCACGATCTGCCCTTGCTGCTTTTTAGTTTGAGCAAAAGAGTACGAAACAGTAAATAATAGAAGGATTAGAAAACAACGGTTTAGGGGAAACTGTTTTTTCATGTTTGAAAAGGTTGTTTGGTTTTGATGGCGCTAATATGTGATTTTTTATTTTGTCTTTCTTAACATTTCAGAAAACTTCGATGAACTGCCTTTTATGAACGATTAATCTGATAGATACTATAAAGGTTTTTCCTATAAAACCCTAAAAATCAAAGCCCGAGCAAATTGCCCGGGCCTTAACTGTGTCAAAAAAATTGGTTACTTAGTTATGCTATTCTTTGACGAAACGTTTGTTTACACTGATAAGGTCATTGTTCAATTCTACGATATAGACTCCCACCTGAAGTGAGGATACATCGATCGTTCCATCGTTGGAAACTCCTTCTCTCACCTTTTGGCCAAGGGTATTTACAATACGGAACTTCATCGTCGCATTCGTGCCGATGAACAACTCGCTCCCAGCCACTGGATTTGGCGATAGTACAATGGCAATTGGGCCATCGGAAATATCGTTGTAAGTCGTGTATTGCGTAGAAGCCGTGGTTCCGCAGGCACCCAGATTATCCCAACCTGAAGCCGTTCGCTCGTACAAGAATCCTTGATAGGTGACTCTATCACCAACCTGGTAGCTTTGCGAGCTCGACCATGGCGCTACCCCTTCACAAATATCTGTTGCCGGCGGCGTATCGCTGATGCTCAGCGCATCGATAGCAATATCTCCTTGCCATGAGCCTGTAGTGTTGACCACCAAACGCAGTTTCGTAGCACTTCCAACATAGCCAGCAAGGTCCACGCTGGCGGTGAGCCATGCACTTCCTTGAGACCCGCTCTTTGTAAACACCGAGTTCCAAGTGGTTCCGTCATCCAAACTTGCTTCTACTTTTAAGGTTCCAACAGCATTTCCATTCATTTGATATTTAAACGAAAGGAATCCTTGAGACAATCCTGCCAAATTAAAGCAAGGTGAATTCAAAATAGCCGTCTTGTTGAAGTTAGGATCTGAAGCTTCTACATAGATATAATAACTTCCATCGGAAGCACCTGAAGGTCCAGTACCATTCGAAGGTGTGCCACCAGAACGTACTGTCCAATTATGGCTATCACCCGTATCTTGACTCCAAGCGCCAAGGGTATTTTCAAAACTTTCGCTATAAGGATAGGAAGCAATGCCTCCCGTACATCCACCTCCGGATCCACCTGTGGTAGTTACATTCACAGTATTACTGAATGCCGATTCATTCCCGGCAGCATCCTTCGCCTTTACGCTAAAGCTATATGCCGTATTTGCCGTTAGACCCGTAACATTGGCTGTGGTTACCGCCACGCTGCCGATAAGACTTCCGCCTTCGTATACGTCATAACCCGTTACACCAACATTGTCGTTCGAGGCATTCCAAGTTAGGGTAAGCGTAGTATCCGCCACATTGGATGCTGCAAGACTCGCAGGAGCCGTTGGCGCTTCGGTATCGGCTGTTGCTTCGGTGATGTTTACGGTATAGTCTTCCACCTCACCATATTGGAAGGATTCACAGGCAGTAGGAATGGCATTGTACTTCATTGAGACACGCATTCTGGTAGTTCCATCTATTGCTGTGGAAGGAACGGTGAAAGATCCACTCACTGGCGTTGTCTGCGATGGTGCGCTTGTCCAAACTTGCTCTCCGCTATCGGCAAAGTCGCCATCCTGATTATAGTCGATCCAAACCGAATACCCTTCATTATATAAGGTCCCGGTCCAAGTCGGTGTCACGGTGATCGTTGCCGAAGCACCCTTTTCAAGGTCGGTAGCTTGCGCGGTAAAGTCTGCATATCCGCTGCTTGCTGCGCCACTGGTATTATCGATGCTACCTATCTTCACGTTGCTGATATATTCATCGGCAACGCTGTTTCCATTTGATGCGCAGTAATTGAGCTGAACTTCGGTCGTCGTAAAGGTTACAGAGCCGCTGTAACCCGAAGTGCTTCCGTCGCTACATTTGCTTCTCACCTGTGCCTCATACTGTGTCAATTGATTCAAACCAGACAAGGTAGCACTGGTAGCACCAGCGTCGATCGTCGTCCAGGTTGTAGTTCCTGTTGCACGGTAACGCACATCATAAGAGGCCCCTTGCACTGAATTCCAGCTTACTGTTGCGCCACCCGATCCTACATTGGAGGTGCTTACACCCGTAGGAGTCGTTGCGGTACACTGCACTGGAGTTCCAGTGATACCAGTGACGATCAGGGAATAGTTTTGGCTTCCGCCAGAAAGTGATCCTTTGTGGGTAATGGTAATGGTATAGCTTCCTGAAGCTGCGCCTACCGTAATTCTTTCGTAGGGATCTTTGGTGTTATCTCCCAAACCATTGGTGGTCACGCCTGTCAATCTCCAAGGGAAGTATGTTGTTCCTCCTTTAGCAACTCTGATATCCAGATCATTTACCAAGCGCGCTGTAGTAGAATTTGTTGCTGTGGTCGCTGTTCCTGGAACATCTGTCCAAGAAATGGAGGCGACGAGGTCATTCACGCCATCGGCATCCACGTTGATGGTGTACGACTGTCCGCTGGTAAGCGTCAATTCGTCGATGATCGCATCGCCACTAGGCTGCGCAGAAATTGCCTCTGCGGCTCTTTTCGTATTCATCAATCCCCAACCATACACTGGATCTGGACCCGTAGCACCGACATCGTCCGCCGTATGAAGTGCCAAGCCCTTCAAGGTTGAAGCACGCATAAAGTTTCCGAAGGTATTGTTGGCATGTTGCTGTAACAAAAGCAAGGATCCGGTAACATTCGGCGAAGCCATTGAAGTTCCGGTAATGCTGTTGTAAGCGGTATTGCTATTGTGATAGGTAGAATAGACCGAAGTACCGTTTCCTGTGATATCTGGTTTGATACGGTAATCATCCGTAGGTCCTTCGCTACTAGAACTATTGATCGTAACACTTACCAAATTACCGTTCGAATCGATATTGGCATCTTGGGCGTTGGCAACGACCATATTATTTTTAGAAACTGAATGTCCGGTCAGCTTGTCGTATGCCGATTGCCCATCCAATGGTTGTCCATTATAATTACTGTTGCCATCGTTTCCTGCGGCAACCACCATCAAATAATACGGCGCGTTGTACATCACCTCATCCCAGTTGCGAGATTCGTCAATGTAGGCACCAAAATATTGGTCGGGCACCAGATCACTTCTAAAACCATAGGAATGATTAGAAAGCAGCATCCCGTTGGACGTTTCGGCAGTAGCCTCTGCGACGTCATCGTTCCACATGGATCCGCGTACTTTGGCTTGTGGCGCCATTCCTTTTGCATTGGCCTGCACACCCGATGCCATAATGGTCCCAGTAACGTGGGCTGCATGGAAATTTAGTTGTGTGCCACCTTCAGAAGCAGCATCGATGATGGTGACTCGGTCATTTCCTCCGGGGCCATCGTATTCTTGATGCGTAACGCGGGCGTGTCCTCCATCCCAAACATGAGCCGTCATGTTCTGACCGTCCAAGTCGAGTCCAAGCGATCCTCCAATATTTAGATGATCCGCTCTCGTAGATCTGGCAGCTGCTACATTGCGCGTACTGTAATAGATCGGTGAACCGTCGAAAGCCACGCGTTGCAATTCGGTAAAACTGCCATCTTCTAAGGTAAGTTTGATCGGCCATCCTTTTTGTTTCGCAATCTTTAAGGCTTGTTCCTTTTGTTTTGCCGATTGCTCACTAAATTTGTTGTGTAGTTGGGAAATGGTGGTCTTGTCGTATCGACTTGTGATCTGTTCTTTTTGACGCTGCGTTTGCGCAAAACCCACAAAGGTCGACGCTAGCAAAAAGGCCATAGCCAAGTTGCTAAAAGGTAGTCTTAGTCTCATTTGAATAGTTTGGTTAGTTAGTTACTATGATTAGGTTATTAATCGCCGCAAAAATGTTAATTTTTTATTAATTTGTATCATTTTATATAAATTATTCGATGAAATGCATCTTTTTCACAAATTTGTTGAATAATTCCAATTGAACGTTTGAACAATATTTTGCTTATTTTTGAATATATATGGCTTCAATTTTAGAACTTAATAACCTAAGTGTCTCTTTTTTATCAGATCGTCAATACAAGGAGGTGATTCATAGCATTTCTTTCAATTTGAATGAAAATGAAATATTAGGAATTGTGGGGGAATCGGGAAGTGGAAAATCGGTTTCCTCGCTCGCGATTCTCAATTTGCTTCCCAAAAAGATCGCAAAAGTCACTTCTGGCAGTATTTCGTTTGAAGAAAAAAATTTATTAGCCTTGTCTAATAAAGAAATTAAGAATATCCGCGGAAAGGAGATCTCGATGATATTTCAAGAGCCAATGAGTTCGTTGAATCCTTCTATGAAATGTGGAAAGCAAGTGATGGAGATCTTACTTCAGCACCTGACAATCTCTAAAAATGAGGCCAAAGCCGAGACACTCGCCCTGTTTGAAAAAGTGAAACTGCCTTCCCCAGATCGTGTCTTTGATGCCTATCCGCACGAGATCAGCGGTGGACAAAAGCAGCGCGTAATGATCGCCATGGCGATCGCCTGTAAACCAAAAGTGTTGATCGCCGATGAGCCGACCACCGCTTTGGACGTGACCGTGCAAAAAGAGATCATTCAATTACTTAAAGAACTACAGGCCGAAACAGGCATGAGCATCATCTTTATTTCGCACGACCTGGCCTTGGTCTCGGAAATCGCCGATCGGGTCGTGGTGATGTATCGCGGGGTGATCGTAGAGCAAGGTCCGGTCGAAGAACTCTTTCACCAGCCAAAGAATCCTTATACCAAAGCCTTGATCAACGCGCGGCCTTCTGGCACAAAACGCCTGAGACGACTCCCAACCATCGATGATTTTCTAAATGATACAGTGCCGAATGAGGAGATCACCCGCGATCTACGAGCAAAACAGCACCAAAAAATATATGACCAGCCGCCTTTATTGGAGGTAGTCGATGTGGAAAAGGAATATTTTTCAACCTCCGGGATCTTTAAGAAGGCGACTTCCTTTAAGGCGGTCGATGGCGTGAGCTTTAAGGTCTATGAGGGCGAGACCTTAGGGTTGGTGGGCGAAAGCGGTTGTGGAAAATCGACTTTGGGCAATGCGATCCTGCAGCTGGACAAGGCCACTGCCGGCAGCATCCTGTATCGAGGCGAGGATATCACCAAACTTTCCACTGCGGACGTACGTTCTTTGCGAAAGGAGATCCAGATCATCTTCCAGGATCCTTATGCCTCGTTGAATCCTCGAATTCCTGTGGGGAAAGCGATCATGGAACCGATGAAGGTACATGGACTGTATAATTCCGAAAGCGAACGCAAAGAAAAGGTGCTGGAAATTCTAGAGCGGGTAGGACTCTCCGCCACACATTTTAACCGCTATCCGCATGAGTTTAGCGGTGGGCAGCGCCAACGGATCGGAATTGCACGCACCATTGCCTTACAACCCAAACTGATCGTCTGTGACGAGTCGGTCTCTGCCTTGGACATCTCCGTACAGGCGCAGGTGTTAAATCTGCTGAATGAACTGAAAGAAAACTTTGGCTTTACCTATATTTTTATCTCCCACGACCTAGCGGTGGTAAAATATATGGCCGATCAACTGATGGTGATGAATCAAGGGAAGATCGAAGAGCTGGGCGAAGCGGATAGCATCTATGCCAATCCCGAAAAAGACTATACCAAAAAGCTGATCGCCGCCATACCGAAAGGTATTTAATAAACATTCCCTTTCCTTCCATATACTTATCGGTATACGCTTTTCCCTTTTATTTTATAAGGGTTTCCCATAATTGTAAAAGGTGGGGATGTTGTATTTTGGGGGTTGAATGGTATTGTTTTATGTATGAACTCTGTGCAATTTAAACGAAAAACAAAAATCAAATATTAATCTTTAAAATCTAAAACAATGAGCAAAGGTAAGGGACAAGGAAATGCGGGTGGTTGGCCATCTAAAACAGGAAAGCCATCTGGAACTGGAAGAAGTAATGCACCAAGCAAATCAGGTGGAAGTTCGAAAGGTTCTTCCTCTGGTTCGAAAGGAAGTTCCAAGAAGTAAAACAATAAAACACGATTGACACTGCAATCGTGTTTTATTTATTATTAAGATGTTACAAGAATTGAATCCAAGTACAGATGAACTTTTGGAATTGAACTACAACTACCAACCAGAACTGATTGAAAAATTGCACAATATAAATTCTGCTCTGATGGTTGAGACATTGTTGGAAATAGAAAAAGAATCCGACTGCCACCGGCTTATCTAACAATTGAACAAGTGCTTTTATAATGTATAGAAGAATAATTTAAAGTGATTAACTATCTTGGTTGGCTCAAAGACTGGGAAAAAGCTACAACATGGTTAGCGGTTGTGTTCAAAACCGACAACAACCACACTTAGAAACCTTGATGGAAATAGCTCAAATCTTGGATGTAGACATTAAAGAATTAATAATGAGCACAAAAGAAAATAAATGAACCAAGCAGTACATAATAGATTAATAAGTTTCATCTGGTCAATCGCTGATGATTGCCTACGAGACGTTTATGTAAGAGGTAAATACCGTGATGTCATTCTCCCAATGGTGGTTTTGCGTAGGCTTGATGCCTTGCTCGAACCGACAAAAGAAGCGGTGATGGAAGAATTGGCATTTCAAAGAGACGAAGCAGGATTTACCGAATGGGATGAAACAGGTTTGAAAGATGCGAGTGGCTATGTTTTTTACAACACCAGCGAATGGACTTTGCAACGATTGTACGATACGGCAACAAACAGCCAACAAATTCTTCAAGCTAACTTTGAAGATTATCTGAATGGTTTCAGTCCTAACGTGAAAGAAATCATCGAGAAATTTAAGCTGAAAAGCCAAATCCGACACATGGCTTCCAAAGATGTGTTGTTGGATGTCTTGGAGAAATTCACTTCGCCACATATCAACCTAACTCCTTTTGAAAAGGAAGATCCAGACGGCAGAAAACTTCCACCGCTTTCTAATTTAGGAATGGGTTATGTCTTTGAAGAACTTATTCGAAAGTTCAATGAAGAAAACAACGAAGAAGCAGGAGAACACTTTACACCTCGTGAAGTGATTGACCTGATGACACATATTGTATTTAACCCTATCAAAGACCAATTGCCGCCTGTGATGACCATTTACGACCCTGCTTGTGGTTCTGGCGGAATGTTGACCGAATCTCAAAACTTTATCAAGGACGAAGAAGGCGAAATCAGGGCCAAAGGTGATGTGTACTTGTATGGTAAAGAAATCAATGACGAGACTTATGCCATCTGTAAGTCCGATATGATGATTAAAGGCAACAATCCTGAAAATATTCGTGTAGGTTCTACGCTTTCTACTGATGAATTTTCTGGAAACACCTTTGATTTTATGCTTTCCAATCCTCCTTATGGCAAATCATGGAGTAGTGAGGTAAAATACATCAAAGACGGAAAAGACATCATTGACCCACGTTTTGTAGTTACCCTAAAAGACTATTGGGGCAATGCCGAAGAAGCTGATGCTACGCCACGCTCATCAGACGGACAGTTGCTGTTTTTAATGGAGATGGTCAACAAAATGAAATCCTCCAGCCAAAGTCCGTTAGGTTCTCGTATCGCTTCGGTTCATAACGGTTCTAGTCTGTTTACCGGTGATGCTGGTGGTGGAGAAAGCAACATACGCAGGCACATCATTGAAAACGATTGGCTCGATTGTATCATTCAATTGCCCAATAACTTGTTTTACAATACAGGCATAACTACTTACATCTGGCTATTGAATAACAATAAAGCAGCCAATCGAAGAGGTAAAGTACTACTTATAGATGCTTCACAGCGTTTTGCCAAACTGCGTAAGAATTTGGGGAACAAAAACTGTGAATTGACCCCTAATCACATCAAAGAAATTCAACAGGCTTATGCCAATTTTGAACCGATTGAACGGCAAGGCGAAGATGGTTTAGCAGCTAAGGTATTTAACAATACAGATTTTGGCTATTACAAAGTAACTATTGACCGCCCTGCCCGACTGAAAGCCCAATTCTCAACCGAACGCATTGCCGATTTACGCTACGACAAAACCCTCAAAGAAGCCATGCAATGGGCCTATGGGACCTATGGCGAACAAGTGTATTCCGATTTAAAGTCCATACAAAAAGAGATACTGGATTGGTGTGAGAAAAACGACCTTGATTTAAACGCCAAAAAGCGAAAAACTTTAACGGCTGCTGCAACCTGGAAAAAGCAAAAGGAAATTCTGGAAACTGCGGAAGCATTGATGGCTGCCATTGGCACGGAAGAATACAGCGATTACAACCTCTTTTTGGATGAGGTGAACCAAGAATTAAAAGCTAAAAAAACGAAGCTTTCTGCTAGTGAAAAGAACCAAATTTTGGCTGCCGTAAGTTGGTATGATGAAACAGCCGAAAAGGTGATTAAGAAAACACAAAAGTTGAGTGGTGATAAATTAGACCAACTCCTGCATCATTTGGATTGTACCAAAGAACAATTAGCGGATTTCGGCTATTACCCTAGCGGAAAAGCCAATGAATTCATTATTTACGAAAACCAAACCGACTTGCGCGATAACGAAAGCGTGCCTTTGGCAGAAAACATACACGACTACTTTTTACGTGAAGTAAAACCGCATGTAGAAGAAGCATGGATTGATTTGGACAAAACCAAAATTGGCTATGAAATCAGCTTTAACAAGTATTTCTACCAGCACAAGCCACTAAGACCTATTGAGGCAGTAAGTGCAGAAATACTGGAACTAGAAGAATTAAACGAAGGGCTAATCAAAGAAATTTTGGCATTGTAATGATAAACGCGAATAAAGAAAAACTACAGTCCTTCTATCAAGGAAATTTACAATATGAAATCCCATTTTTCCAAAGGGCTTACGTTTGGTCAGAAGAAAATTGGACTATATTCTGGGAACATTTACTTAGCGAACTGGAAGCATACGAAAAGGGCGATAATAGCGAACATTTTATTGGCACCATCATCACCAAACAAAAGGAAAGCAGAAACCTGAGTGAGAACGTGGTAGAACTTATTGATGGCCAACAGCGATTGACAACCATTTCCATTTTCTTAAAAGCACTTGCCGATACAGTAAGCGGCGAACTACCCAATCTTAAAAATAGCCTAGAGAATTTGTTGTGGTTTGAAGATAGCTATGGCAAACGCCATTACAGAATGCGACATAGCCGCATCGACGCTCCCAATTTTTTAAAGGCGATGGAAACACCAGAAACCATTACTGATGAAGATTCAAGTTCTATTCTTCAAGCGTACAGCTATTTTCTTAAAAGACTTAAGGACATCAATGACCAAAAAAGAGAAAAGCTCAAACAGGTGCTATTGCACAAAATCCCTGTAATTAGCATGCTGCTGGATAAAAATGATGACGAGCAGGAAATATTTGACACCATCAACTCTTTGGGTGTTAGGCTCACTATTGGAGAACTGCTCAAGAACTATATGTTCAAAGAGTCATCATTGATTGAACTTTATGATAGTAAATGGTTGGCGATTTTTGAAAATGACGAAGAACAAGTTGATTATTGGAGTACTGAGCGTTCATCGGGGCGGGTAAAGCGTGACAACATGGAATTGTTGCTCTACTGCTTTTTAATTATCGAAACCAAAAAAGAGATACGCCTCGACCGCTTGTTTAAGGAATACAAACTGTATTTAAAAGATAAAACAGTAGAAGAAAAAAAGGACTTTTTGTTGCGCCTGAGTAATCTGGCCAATATTTATTCGAAGATGCCGCAAGAAAAAGAACTGGTGGAAATCAAGTTCAGCGATTCGGAAAAGCGCTTCTTTCACTTGCTAGAAAATCTTGAAATCACGACTATCTTTCCATTGGTATTGTACTTGTACAAGAATATCACCGATCAACAAGATTTACTCAAAGCATTTGCGTTGTTGGAATCATATTTGGCCTTAAGGCAGATTTGCAAATTCACTACTAAGAACTACAACAACCTCTTTATTCAAATCATTAGGGCTTTAGAAAAACCTATAGACAAAGAAGGCCCAACTTCGGTTGACATTAGCAGTACTCATTTACGAGAAATCTTAGCATCGTTTACTGAGTTTGGAAACCGTTTCCCGACAGAACTTGAAATCAAAGAAGCATTTAAAGGCAGTGTGTTATCCAATAAACAAGCGGGTGAACTGCTGTTTATTATTGCTTTGAAAGACTTGGATTCTGAATATTCCGATTCTAAAACGCTTTCATCCAAATCCTTTTCGGTGGAACATATGATGCCCAAAAAGTGGGAAGAAAATTGGGGCGAACCTGATTTTGACGAATTGGCAAAATATAAAAGAAAGCAGAAGCTGTTGACTCTTGGTAATCTTACGCTCATCACTAAAAACCTAAACAGCAAGCTAAGGAACCAAGCCTGGGAAGACAAAAAGAAAACGCTCAAAGAGTACTCTTCTTTAAAAATGACCACTGCATTTTTGGATAAGGAACAGTGGAACGAAGACACCATTGAAGAACGGGCTAATTTATTGGCTACTAAAGCAATTGACATATGGACATGGTAGCACAAAAAACAACATTCCAAAAATATCCCGCTTACAAAGAATCGGGTGTTGAATGGTTGGGTAAGATTCCTAAGGAATGGGAAGTAAAGAAATTAAAATTTGTTGGAAATATTTACGCAGGAATCAATGGAAAAAAAGGAGATGATTTCAGTAAAGAATATAAAAAAGGTTTAAAGCCATTTATTCCTTTTACAAATATTTGTAATAATTCAAAAATAGATGAGATTCAATATCAATTTGTTAAGATTGATGAAAAGGAGAACCAGAATAGAGTGAAAGCAAATGATATTCTTTTTCTTATGAGTAGTGAAACATTGGATGATATTGCCAAATGCTCAATTTATTTGGGAATGAATGAAGAGCTATATTTGAATTCATTTTGCAAAGGTTTTAGAATTTCAAATCCCGACATAAATCCAAAGTATATAAACTATCTATTCTCAAGTAAAATTTATAGAAATTATTTTGCTCTTGTAGGAAGAGGTTTTACTAGAATAAATTTAAAGCAAGAATTTATTAATGATGCTCTGATAACTATTCCAACACTCTCAGAACAAACCGCCATTGCCAATTTCCTAGACGACAAAACCGCCAAAATAGACCGAGCCATTACCCAAAAAGAAAGGATGATTGAATTGCTCAAAGAACGCAAGCAAATCATCATTCAAAATGCGGTAACTAAAGGCCTTGACCCAAACGCCAAAATGAAACACAGTGGTGTGGAATGGATTGGGGAGATACCGGAACATTGGGAGGTGAAGAAGTTCCGTTATGTATTCAACCTAGGTAAAGGTTTAACCATTACAAAGGAGAATTTACAGGACGAAGGAATTGCGTGTGTAAACTATGGTGAAATCCATTCGAAGTATGGTTTTGAAGTCAACCCTGAGATTCATGAACTGAAATGTGTAGACATTGAGTATCTGAAAAGTTCGCCAAACGCCCTACTTAAACAAGGCGATTTCGTTTTCGCAGATACATCTGAAGATATTGAAGGCTCAGGAAATTTCACCTATTTAAACAGTAAGCAAAAAACATTTGCCGGTTACCATACTGTAATAGCAAGACCAAAACGTATTGTCAATTCAAGATTTTTAGCGTATTCATTTGATTCTTTATCATTTCGTAATCAAATAAGAAATAAAGTTAAGGGAGTTAAAGTATACAGCATAACTCAATCAATTCTTAGTGAACCAGTTGTATGGTTGCCAACAATAAAAGAGCAAGAAGAAATAGTAGCATTTTTAGATAATAAATGCATTATGTACGATCAATCTATTAACCTGAATGTAAGGCAAATCAATAAACTCAAAGAATACAAAGCCACACTAATTGACAGTGCGGTAACGGGTAAAATAAAAGTGTGTTAACATGGTATCACAAACAAATGAACAGGCACTGGAAGCTGCCGTTGAAAAAGCCTTAACGGGTGCTTGCTTAGAAGATTTAAAAGCAGCTGGGAATACCGTACAAGAAGCGCAAGCCTTGTACCGTTCAGGCAATGGCTATTACATTGGTGATACTAATGATTTTAATGCTAAATACGCCTTAGACGAAACCCGATTCTGGCACTTTTTAGAAGCAACTCAAAAAGAAGAACTCGAAAAACTGCAACGTTCAGCCGACTGGAAACTTAAAATTCTGGAACGCTACGACCGTATGGTGAAGAAATACGGCATCCTGCGTTTATTACGTAAAGGCTTAGAAGTAGAAGATGCCCATTTCACTTTGCTGTATCAATTGCCTATGGCAAGCAGCAGCCAATCGGTGAAAGATAATTTTGCCAAAAATGAGTTTAGCGTTACCCGTCAAGTTCGCTATAACCTAGATAATACAAGAGAAGAAATTGACATGGTGGTATTTGTCAATGGTTTGGCTATTGCCACCTTGGAGCTTAAAAACCAATGGACTGGTCAAAATGCCAAAGTACATGGCATTAAACAATACAAATATGACAGAGACATTCGCCAGCCTTTGCTGAATTTTGGTCGTGCCATTGTTCATTTTGCAGTAGATACGGATGAAGTGTATATGTGCACCAAGCTTGATGGAAGCAAATCATTCTTTCTACCATTTAACAAAGGACACAATAACGGAAAAGGCAATCCACCCAATCCTTTCGGGCATAAATCGGCCTATTTATGGGAAGAAGTTTTTACTAGAGAAAGTTTAGCAAACATCATTCAGCATTTTGTCCGCTTTGATGGTAAAGCCACAGATGCGTTAAGCAAGCGCACCTTATTTTTTCCGCGTTACCATCAAATGGATGTGGTACGTAAAATTCTCGACCATGCTTCTAAAAATGGCGTGGGTCACACCTATTTAATTCAGCATTCCGCAGGTTCTGGAAAATCTAATTCCATTACTTGGGCGGGTTATCAGTTGATAGAAACGTACCCCGAACAGGAAGGATTACCCGGTTCAAAAGGCATTCAAAATCCCTTGTTCGATTCGGTCATTGTGGTAACAGATAGAAGATTGTTAGATAAACAGCTTCGAGAGAACATCAAGGAATTTTCTGAGGTTAAAAATATTGTCGCCCCTGCTTTTTCATCCAAAGATTTAAAAGACAATCTAGAGCAAGGCAAAAAGATCATCATTACCACCATTCAGAAATTTCCATTTATAGTAGACGGCATTGCTGATTTAAGCGATAAACGCTTTGCAGTAATCATAGATGAAGCACATAGTTCACAAAGCGGAACAGCCGCAGGAAAGATGAACCAAGCCATGGGCATGGGTGAAAATGAAGAAGAGGAAGAAGACGCACAGGATAAAATCTTAAAAGCCATGCAAGCCCGAAAAATGAAAGGCAATGCATCTTATTTGGCTTTTACGGCAACTCCAAAAAATGCCACCTTAGAGCGCTTTGGGAGCAAACAGGAAAATGGTTCTTTCAAACCTTTCCACTTGTACTCCATGAAGCAAGCCATTGAGGAAGGCTTTATTCTGGATGTTTTAGCGAATTACACTATCTACAAAAGCTACTACGAAATAGAAAAGTCGATTGAAGACAATCCACTTTTTGATACGAAGAAAGCACAAAAGAAATTGCGTGCCTATGTAGAGCGAGACAAACGCACCATTGCTACTAAAGCTGAAATTATGTTGGAGCACTTTATCAGCAAGGTGTACAACACCAAAAAGCTAAAAGGAAAAGCCAAGGGTATGGTGGTGACTCAAAATATTGAATCAGCCATTCGTTATTACTTAGCCATCAAACGCATTTTAGCAGAGAAAGGAAATCCGTTCAAAATTGCCGTAGCGTTTTCGGGCAAGAAAAAGGTAGATGGCGTTGAATATACCGAAGCGGATTTAAACGGATTTGGGGAAAAAGATACCCGAGACATGTTTGACTCGGACGAATATCGATTGTTGGTAGTAGCTAACAAATACCTCACAGGCTTTGACCAACCCAAGCTTTGTACCATGTACGTAGATAAGAAACTACAAGGTGTAATGGCTGTTCAGGCTTTGAGTAGATTGAATCGTTCTGCTGATAAACTAGGTAAGAAAACCGAAGACTTGTTCATTTTGGATTTCTTCAATCAAGTAGATGATATCAAAGCATCCTTTGATCCATTTTACACTTCTACTTCATTGAGTGGCGCAACAGACATCAATGTACTGCACGAATTGAAAGGTACTTTAGATGATGCAGCAGTGTACGAATGGTCAGAAGTAGAAACCTTTGTAAACAAGTATTTTGAAGGTGTAGATGCACAACAACTCAGTCCAATTATTGATGTTGCTGCCAATCGTTTCAATCAGGAATTAGAATTGGAAGATGATGAAAAAGCAGACATTAAAATCAAGGCAAAGCAGTTTGTTAAGATCTACGGTCAAATGGCTTCCATTATGCCCTATGAGGTACTAGATTGGGAAAAGTTGTTTTGGTTCTTAAAGTTCTTAGTTCCCAAATTGATTGTGAAAACCAAAGAAGATGAATTGATTGATGAGCTATTGGAATCAGTTGATTTATCCACCTACGGCTTAGAACGCACAAAATTGAATCACACTATTGGGTTGGATGATTCTGAAACCGAAGTAGATCCACAAAACCCAAATCCAAGAGGAGCGCATGGCGGAGAAGAAGAAAAAGATCCACTGGATGAAATCATCAGAACATTTAATGAAAGATGGTTTCATGGTTGGGATGCAACACCAGAAGACCAACGTGTGAAGTTTGTGACTTTGAGTAAGCATATCCAAGCTCACCCAGACTATCAATCCAAAGTAGCTGACAACAAAGATGTACAGAACCGAGATTTGGCATTTAAGAAAATACTAGATGATGTAATGAGCCAGCAAAGGAAAAAAGAGTTGGATTTGTATAAACTCTATGCAAAAGACGATTCCTTTTACCAGGCCTTTTTTGACACTATGAAACGAATGATTGAAAATCCTAACTTTGGAAAATCGGTATAATCAAGCACTATTCTCCTCCGATCTTCTACCACAGAACAAAAACCCCATCCTTCAGCTGGGTTTTCTTTTTGACCTATTTTTTTAGAATTACCTCTCAAAAAAACAGCAACTCTAAACCAAACTCTTAATATACTTTTAAGACAACTGGTCAAGGATATTTCTTATCTTTTATGTAGCTTTAAATTGATCATTAACATGGAGTTGATCGTGTCTCACAGTTGGATGTGATGCTCCTAGTTGCACCAGAAAATGATACTATCTATGCCGAGCTTTAAAGGTTCCTCTTTAGCATTTCTTTTTTTTCTTTTCTCTTCGTGGTCGATGTTTTCACAAGAAAGCCAATTCCTCACCGGCAAGTTGGTCGATGCATCCAACAATGAGCCCGTCGCCTTTGCCTCCATACAACTAAAAGGTCAATCCATCGGGGTGATCTCCAATGTAGATGGTAGCTTTAAGATCCCCGATCTCTATTCTGGCACTGGAGATGTGCTTGTCGTTTCATGCTTAGGTTATAAAACGGTGGAGATGGAAACTTCAACATTGGACCCATTACAGATCAATATAATACCGCTCACGGTCGAAGTGATGGTCCTGGACAATGTAACCCTCCAATATGAAAAGGCAAAGAAACTATCTGCTCGGAAAATTGTAAAAAAAGCCATTGAGTCCATCCCTAAGAACTATGCGACCGACCCCTTCTCATTGATCGGATATTATCGCGAATACCAATATGACGATGGTGCCTATGTTAATTTGAGTGAGGCGATCCTGGAGGTCTTTGACAAGGGTTTTGATCATAACGACAAACTAACCACCAAAGTCAGTATCTATGACCGAAAACTGAACAGTGATTTTAGGATCGACACATTGGCCCGTCGACCCTATGATTATCGAACCGGCGAAAAGATCATCAACAAGGCCTTTCTACAAGCCTATGGAGGCAATGAATTCGTTATTTTAAGGGTTCATGACCCCATTCGCAACTATACCATCAACTCATTTGACTTTGTCAACGAGTTGAGAAGGGATTTCGTAAAGAATCACAGGTTCAAGAAGCTTGGAGACATCCTTCTAAACGATGAGCCGATCCATGTTATCAGTTTAAAAAATGATCATCCCGACCATAGTGTTAAGGGAACGCTGTACATTTCAAAATATGATTTTGCCATCCATAAAGTTGAATATGCCGTATACGATAAGCGTATTGAAAAAGAGCCCTTCAAACATCAGGAGGTGAAGATCAAAAATAACCTTGTCTTCGAAACGATCACCGAGTATCGAAAAATTGGCGAAAAGATGTACCTCAACTATGCCTCCTTTCAAAATGCATTCGATTTAAAGATGCCACCCGTTTTTCGAGTGGAAGAGGTTTCGCTGAACCTCAAACAAAAGCGCATCACAGTCACATTGAACAAAAAACCAGATCTTGTCAGTGCTTTGAAACCGAATGCCTACGATCTAAGGTTGAAAAAGAAACGCTTAAAGATCCGTAGCATCAAAGTTGAAGGTAGATTCGTTCGTATCTACCCAGAGATCGACAAGGCTATGATGCTTGCAACGGTGAATTCCTTGAAAAATGATCAGGTTGAAAACACCAATGATACCAAGGCGATACAAGTGGAGATCAAAAACATCAGGAGCATTGATGGGGACGTCTTAGATGAAAGGCAAATCAAAAGATACTATCAGTTCAGGGAGTTCTTTGCTCACAAGGTCAATGCAACAGTAGCCTTTCCGGCTGAAGGACCTTTTATGAACGATAAGCAACCGATATTTGGCAAGCAGGATCTGGCAAAACCAATCGGTAAATTCGAAATTTGGATGAACACTCCTTTAAAAGCCTTGGAAGCACCAAAATGATTTATCCTGTTACCATCTTATAGAGAACTGATTTCTTTGGAATAAAGGAACCAAGAATGATAATGTATAAAAACAAAAAACCCCGCCTTTCAGCGGGGTTTCTGCTCAAATTATATACTTACTTCATTACTCCTTGATAAAGCGTTTTACAGCACTGTCGTCAACTGTATCAACCGTTAAGAAGTATACGCCCTTAGAAAGGCTAGAAACGTCTATCGGGTTGTTGGTCAACCTGCCTTTGGCAACCTGCTGTCCAACCATATTCGTGATGGTATAGCTCGCATTGTTTGCCGCTCCACTCACATTCAATTGCGTCGTCGCAGGATTTGGATATAGTTTAAAGTCCAAACCACCTTCTCTGATCGCTGCATCATCTTCAAGTCGGGTATTGCCTGTAGTGACACGTACATTGTCGATTGCAATATCACCTTGCCAGCTAGTGCCGGTTACTACGTTAAATCTAAACTGAACGCTACCTCCTGTATAGGATGCGATATTCAGATTAGCGGTTCTCCATGAGCTGCCTTGACTTCCAGATCTTGAGAAGATACTGGTCCAGGTTGCACCATTGTCGTCACTTGCCTGTACGGTAAGCGAGCCAACGGCATTTCCTAACATATGGTACTGGAAGCTAAAGGTTGCCGAAGAAGCCGAACTTAGGTCGAAACAAGGCGCATTAAGAACAGCTGTCTTGGTAGGAAATCCGGTTCCATTGCCAGAGGTTTCCACATAAACATATACCGCTCCATCAGCTCCTGTACTAGGACCTGTTCCGCTTGAAGGTGTTCCTCCCGAGTCCGTTGCCCAGTTGATATCATTTCCTGAAGCATTGGACCATCCTGGGAAGCTAGAACCTTCAAAACTTTGAGTGTAAGGGAAACTGCTAACACCACCTGTACAGCCGTTACCGCCACCTGGGTTTCCACCACCCGTGGTGATATTTACGGTGTAATCTTCTACCTCTCCATATTGGAAAGACTCACAAGAAGTAGGAATTCCGTTGTACTTCATGGAAACTCGCATACGAGTTGCTCCAGAAAGTGCCGAGGATGGCACTGTGAAACTTCCGCTTACTGGGGAAGCTTGTGAGGCTGCTCTGGTATACACCGTTTCTCCACTGTCGGTGAAATCACCATCTTGGTTATAGTCGATAAATACTGCATACCCTTCATTGTAGAGCGTACCTGTCCAAGTCGGTGTGATAGTGATCGTTGCTGAAGCGCCTTTGGTCAGATCCGTTGACTGAGATGTGAAATCGGCATATCCGCTACCTGCAGCTCCCGAAGCATTGTTGATACTTCCAAGTTGCACACGGCTGATATATTCGTCAGCTACGCTGTTTCCGTTAGACGCACAGTACTGCGGTCCGCTGGTACATGGCGCACAAGAACCTCCACAGTCAACTCCGGTCTCATCTCCGTTCTGGATACCGTCGTTACATGTTGGCGTTGGTGTACTTCCACCACATTTGTCAGAAGCTCCAAGACTAGCTCTAATGCCGCCCGGAAGAAGTGTTGCACGCATACGTGCTTTCTGTCCGTTGGTGAACAAGTTCATACAAGCATCATCTGAGTAATCCATATAGTTCTGAACCATATCTACGGTTCCACAAGATACATGACCAATGTTACATCCGCCATTTGAAGCATCTGATGTTGGTGTATCTGATACAAAATCGTCAACACCACAACCACCATCACCCCAAATGTGGCGAAGGTTGAGGAAGTGACCTACTTCGTGAGTGGTCGTTCTTCCTTTGTCGAAAGGAGCGGAAAGGTAAAATCCTGTTCCCTTATCGCTACTTCCAAAATATTGTGGGCTCATCACTACCCCATCGGTTGAAGCGGCACCTCCTGGGAATTGCGCATATCCAAGGATTCCTCCTCCTATATTGGCGACCCACATGTTCAAATATTCTGAAGTATTCCAAGCAGCAACACCACCTTGGGATACGCTTTTTACAGCGTCGTTCGTACCCCAAGAAGTTCTTGTCGATGATTTTCTGGTGATACCGGTGGTGGCATTTCCGTTAGGATCTACGGTGGCCAGGCAGAATTCGATCTGCATGTCCGCAGCTTGCGACCATGTATTGTCGGCATCGCTATTAAGTCTTCTAAAATCTTCATTCAACACATCGATCTGCGATTGTATCTGTGCATCGCTAATGTTTTCTTGTGATGTACGATACACAATGTGTACAACTACCGGAATCGTGATAATATCTCCAACGATCTTGCTCTGTAAGAGTTCTTGAGCTTTGGTCTGAGTGTAGGTCTCGAGTTGGGCCATTCTTTGGACCAAACCTGGGTCTTGTTGCATTCTGTATTCTAAATTTTCCATGGTGGAACAATTGCGTTCTTGCGCAACTGAAATTCCCAACATAAAGAATAGAATAAGGAAGCAACCGAAAGTGTAGTTTCTTCTCATTTTGTGTTATTTGATTATTATTCCGCCAAATATACAATTATTTGCATAATATTCAAGTTTTTTTATGATTTACGGGAAAACCCTCATATAATTAGGGTTTTTTCTATGAATATGTTAAATAATGTACTTTGTATATTCTGCTCTTTTTCAATTGATTATGCGTGCATAGCATTTGATAACATTATAAAAAAATGCCTCCCTCAAAAAAGAGGGAGGCACTTAAAGTAGGCGTAAATTTGGGGGTATGCTTAGTTCTTAATGAACTTTCTACTGATCGATCGTTGGGTGTCATCCACCGTTACGATATATACGCCAGCAGGTAGTGCATCAATACTAATGCGGTTGTTAGTCACTTCACCTTCAAGCACACGTTGTCCTAAATAATTCATGATGCTGAAGTTTGCATTTCGTTCATCGGCCATCTTGATGTTTATGAAGCCTTCCTTCACTGGATTTGGATACACGGTAAAGTCGAATATGGCACTCTCGTCTCCGAGTTCTCCATCGATACGTACGGTACTAGCAATTCCTCTTGAAGTTGAGCCTCCAATATTCACAGTATAGTCTTCCACCTCACCATATTGGAAATTCTGACAGGCTGTTGCGGCAGCGTTCCATTGCATCGAAACTCGCATTCTGGTATTTCCTGCTACGGCAGAAGTAGGTACTGTAAAATTATACGAGAGATTGCCTGCGCTCGAGGTCGATCCCGCAACCACTTGTTCAGCAGTATCAAAAATACCGTTCTTGTTAAAGTCGATCCAGACTCTCCAAAATTCGTTATACGAATTTCCTGTAAAGCCAACACTAAGTATAATGGCATTCGTGCCATATGATAGATTACCCACTTGCGATGTAAAGTCTGCATAGCCGCCATTAGGACCGGTTGGATTATCTATTCCTCCGATTCCCACATAGTCGATGTACTCGAAGCTAACATCGCTTCCGCTAGAATTACAATACACTAGAACATTCTCCAAAGTGGTCACGTTGACGGTATTGCTCGATGGTGAAATATTACCTGCTGCATCTCTCGCTTGAACTGAGAAGTTATAATTCGTATCCGCGGTTAAGCCAGTCACGGTATAGCTAGTTCCTGGAATAGTGGTCAACAAAGTGGCTCCTTGATAAACATCATAGCCTGTGACACCAACATTATCAGTCGAAGCATTCCACGCAAGATCTACTGTGGTTTGAGTCACGTTGGAAGCTGTCAAACTGGTCGGCGCTGTCGGCGCTTCAGTATCTGGTGGTGATAGCGTAGTTACATTGGCCACATTGCTATCTATAGAAACATTTCCTGCGGCATCTTTTGCTCTTACGGTAAAGTCATAGTTCGTGCTTGCGGTAAGGCCTGTTACGCTATAGGTTGTTCCTGTAACGGTCGCCAATAAGGTCGTTCCTTGATACACATCATAGTCTACCACGCCAACATTGTCTGTAGAAGCATCCCATGAGAGATCCAAGGTCGTTTGCATAACGTTGGTCGCTGTCAGATTTGTCGGTGCCGTTGGAGCCTCTGTATCTGGTGTCGTCACATTCACGACGTTGCTATCTGCAGAAACGTTCCCTGCGGCATCCTTGGCTCTGACTGAGAATGTGTAAGAAGTAGCAGCCGACAATCCGGTCGCCGTATAAGTGGTCGTTGTCACCGTGGTAAGCAAGGTCGCATCTTGATAGATGTCATAGCCTGTGACACCAACATTGTCTGTGGAAGCCGTCCAAGAAAGGTCTACTGTTGTCTGCGTGACATTGGAGGCGGTCAAAGCCGTTGGCGCTGTCGGCGCTTGCGTATCTGGTTCCGACGGTGTCGTCACATTGACCACATTGCTGTCCGCCGATACATTTCCTGCTGCATCTTTTGCTCTTACGGTAAAATCGTAGTTCGTACTTGCGGTAAGACCTGTTACGCTATAGGTCGTTCCGGTTACTGTCGCCAATAAGGTCGTTCCTTGATACACATCATAGTCTACCACGCCAACATTGTCTGTGGAAGCATCCCATGAGAGATCCAAGGTCGTTTGCGTAACATTGGTCGCTGTCAGATTTGTCGGTGCCGATGGGGCCTCTGTATCGGGCGTGGTCACATTCACCAAGTTGCTATCTGCCGAAACATTCCCTGCCGCATCCTTAGCTCTGACCGAGAATGTGTACGAAGTAGCAGCCGACAATCCGGTCGCCGTATAAGTGGTCGTTGTTACCGTGGTAAGCAAGGTCGCATCTTGATAGATGTCATATCCCGTAACTCCGATATTATCTGTGGAAGCCGTCCAAGAAAGGTCTACCGTTGTCTGTGTGACATTGGAGGCAGTCAAAGCTGTTGGCGCTGTCGGCGCTTCCGTATCAGGTATAAGGGTGGTTACGTTCGCTGTATTACTGAAAGCTGATAGATTTCCAGCAGCATCCTTTGCTTGTACGGTAAAAGCATAGCTCGTTCCTGTACTCAATCCAGTAACACTATAAGTTGTACCTGTCACGGTAGCTAAAAATATTCCATCTTGATATACATCGTAGCCCGTGACTCCGATATTATCAGTTGATGCATCCCAAGATAGATCAGCGCTCGTTTCACCAATATTGGACGCTACAAGGTTCGCCGGTGCCGAAGGTGCTTCGGTATCAACTGCCGATACTGTAATATTTATATTATCGATAGCGATATCGCTACTCCAGCTTGAACCTGTGGTTCCTCTCATTTGAAGTTTGATCACAGAACCAACATAGGAAGCAAGATCGATACTTGCCTGATTCCAGGCGCTTCCTTGACTTCCTGTTCTAGACCATAGAGCGCTATAATTGGCTCCATCATCGGTACTTACAAGAACCTGAAGTGTTCCCATGGAAGTACCTTGCATATGATAGCCGAATTCTAGGGTAGCCCCTGAATAAGTGGTAAGGTCCACACAAGGACTATTTAACAATGCCACTTTGTTGGGAAACCCAGTTCCATTTCCAGAAGCTTCTGTATATATGTAGAAAGCGCTGTTTAGCCCTGTGGTAGGACCTGTTCCATTAGACGGTGTTCCTCCTGAGTCGCGTGTCCATTGAATATCATCTCCCGTATCATTGGTCCATACACCAAAATTATTCTCAAAGCTTTCGGTATAAGGATAACTAGAAATTCCAGAACAAGGCGGTGGACTCTGTGTAGTTATGTTTAACACATTACTATCTGCAGAAATATTTCCGGCAGCGTCTTTTGCTCTTACCATAAAGGTATATGCTGTATCCGCAGTTAGCCCGGTAACTACCAAGGAATTGGTGGTCACGGTGGTCAAAAGCGTTCCGTTTTGGTACACATCATATTCCGTTACACCCACATTATCTGAAGCAGCCGTCCAGGACAGATCGGTACTAAAGGCCGTTGTATTGGAAGCGGCAAGGTCCGTAATGGCCGAGGGCGCTGTTGTATCTGGCGTAAGTGCAAGAATATTGATGTTGTCAATGGCCATATCACTGCTCCAACTAGTTCCTGTAGTTCCTTTGAATTGTAATTTGATCACCGAACCGCGATATGCGTTAAGGTTTAAGGAAGCCTGATTCCATACATTACCTAGGCTGCCACTTTGTGACCAGATAGGGTTGTAATTAGCGCCATCATCGGTACTTACCAATACTTCTAAGGTTCCCATCGAAGTTCCAAGCATATGGTAACCGAAGTCTAGGAAGTAATCGAAGTTGGCTGTTAGGTCGATACAAGGGCTTTCGAGTAGCGCAACCTTAGTAGGGTTTCCTACTGGTGTTACATTCGAGGAAGCTTCGGTAAAGAGGTAGAACGAACCATCTTGGCCAGTCGAAGGGCCAGTTCCATTAGAAGGTGTTCCGCCTGAATCGCGTGTCCATTGAATATCATCTCCTGTTACATTGATCCATAAGGGTATCCCGCTTTCAAAGCTCTCGCTATAAGGAAAGGTGTTGATCCCTGAACAGGCCGAAACATCGAGTGTCGTGAAATTAACAGAAGTACTGTATGCCGAATTTGAGCCGTTTGGACAGACACTTCTTACCTGTGCCTCATATTGCGTTGAGGCATTCAATCCAGAGATAATGGTCGATGTCGTAGACAGCTGTATGTTTGTCCAAGATGAGGTCGGCGCACTTACTTCGCGATATCTAACATCATAGGTCGCACCAGTAACAGCATTCCAACTCAAGGTTGCAGAATTGATGCCGACGTCCGAAGCTACAAGTCCAGTCGG
The DNA here is from genome assembly GCF_042675645.1 of Sungkyunkwania multivorans. Lineage (NCBI taxonomy): Bacteria > Pseudomonadati > Bacteroidota > Flavobacteriia > Flavobacteriales > Flavobacteriaceae > Sungkyunkwania > Sungkyunkwania multivorans. The sequence continues at coordinate 274,101 of NZ_JBHTJH010000017.1, forward strand.
AGTTGTCGCCACACAAGGTTCTTGAATGTTGATAATTTTGAAATCGTCTATAAAAAAGCCTTCATAGGTAGTCGAATAGCTCTCCGGTCTGTTGTTCGCATCGGAAGCGAACCGGAAACGAAATCGTGCGTTGGTCGCATTTTGCAAGAAAGAATTATTGGTCGCGTCGATCACTATTTCTTCCATCACCCACTTATCCATCTGATCACCATCATATACCCTTCCAGAGCTACTACCTGATTGGAAGATGTGACTCGAGCCACTTTTTCCGCTATGTGCATCGTTTGTATTGTTGGTAGCACTTGGCTTGTTATAGATACCGCAAAGAGGAAGCCAGGTAGTTCCATCCGCTGACCCTAGAATCTCTACAAAGTCAAAGTTTCGTTCCAGATCCCATTTGGTATAGAATTGAATGATGGTCTCGCTAGCCGTAGACAGATCATATGTGTTCGAGGTAGTTAAGGTGCTGGAAGCGCTATTTGCATAAGGAATCGCATTGCCATCTTTTATGGCCGTACTCCCAGTGTAGGTATCAGATGTGGTGGTCACCCAGCCTCCTGAGGCAGTCCAGTTTGCTAGTCCGCTGGTGTCTGTATCATCTGCTAAAAGTAGCGCTGGCTGGTAATACTTTTCTATGTTGGCATCGTAGAACACCACATTGTCACCGTTGGAAAGTTTTACATTGTATTCAATCTTCTCGCCCGCTGAGATTCCAGCATCAAGGATCAAGGAAGCCGTTACATTTCTTTGTTCCAAGATCGACATCCCCGATTGTGTAGCAGGTGAGGTGATCGAAGTAATGTTGGAAGAGATCGGAGTGACCGTCAGGGTAAAGTCGCTCGCGGTTTGTCCTAGACGCTCTATCCCAAATGTAAGGTTGGATGAGAGTGTATTGATATCGCTTTGAGTAAGGTCGTGAAGGCGTGCATATTTTCCGCCGTAATAGGCATTCATAAAGAAGATACGCATAGCGCTTTTGGCGATAGGTACGATCTCGGAAGGCGCAGGCCAAAATCCAGAATTTCCTAGTTCTGGAGTGGTCGCTAGAATATTTCTTCCGGATCCAACAGAACCGTTGCCGTCTGTAGCACCGCCAACCATCCAATCGTCTGCAATACCATTGGCAGCAGAGAAAATGGTAGCTCCATAGACGAATCTATTATATCTTGTCATATCCTCATGCCACTTATGCATCTCGTCTTCTCTACCGGAGGCTTGTGTTGGGTTTCCACCGTAAGGATGTGGAATTCCATTCGCGAACGAATGACTCATGGTACAGGTTTCGAAGTTTCTCGCAAGAACAAAGTCTCTAAGAATTTGTGATTCTGGTTCTGAGAAGGCCGATGGCCCTCTATAGGTATCGCTGCTTGGCGTGCCAGAAGAACCAGTACCCGCGGAACCCCATAAATAGTCGAAATTCCTATTAAGGTCGACCCCTCTAAACGAATTGCTAGAGCTGGTGCTTCCAGAATCTCCAGAGTTCACTCGAAGATTCTTTCGTTGCATCCCTCCTCCACCTGGAGCTATGGTCTCATTCCAGCGTAGCCCGTCTGGATTTACCACTGGGATGAAATAGAGTTCGTTATTATCTACGATATTTTTTACAATGGGATCTGTCGCATAATTTTCCAATAAATACCACATAAAATACATATTGCTCATCAGCGCGCTTACCTCTCTAGAGTGGATCATCGAAGTATATAATATCTGTGGCTTGGAACCTTCTGGTGATGCCTGATCGCCTGTGATCCGAACGTAGTATACGGTTTGTCCGGCCCAATTGTTGGCTCCACTACTCAGGTTGTTTCCGTAAGTGAGCTGGCCTGTTGGAGAAGCGTTTTGTTTTGCTGATATCAAATTGGGGAATAACGACCGCATCTGGTCGAGTTCGGCTTCGACCTCGCTGACCGTTAGACAACCGCCCATACTTCCAAGGTTAAAATTTGCGGGGATGGCCCAATTTACCTCATCGCAACCGTCATATTGCAAGTAGTTGTTCAACAGAAGGTTTGAAACCGATCGCTGAACAGTCGTACTATAACTTGATCTTTCTTGATTGATAGCTGCCCGCGCATTTGGCATGTCTTCCTCAGCCCTTTTTTTATAGAAGGCGGTAAGATTTTGTATTTCCACAGTAAATGGAATACCTAATTTTTTGAGCTCCTTTAGCTCATTAGCTGGAAGCTCGAGCCTTAGATCGTCCTCCTCATAAATGGTACCGCAACTTAAGTCGATACCTATAGCTCGCAGATTTCGTAGGTCTGCTTCTGACGGATCATGGACAAGGATCCTTTTGGCGGCACCTTGGCCCTGTCCCTGTCCGTTGTTATTTCCATTTCCGTTTCCGTTTCCGTTTCCGTTCCCATTTCCTTGAGAAAAGCCATAGTTGGTACACAACAAAAATAATAGTAGGTACAAACTACGACCTGCAATTCTAGACAAATTTTTCATGATCTTCATAGGTTAAATTGAGCAAATAAACTTTATCGGAAAAGATGGATCATCTGTTCCCATGAAGCTATCAATCGTAATCTTTTGGGCGGGGGTATTTAAAGTAACTTGGGGTAATTACTTATTCAAACTATGAATTCTATTGCTAATAAGAATGCTAATTGTTGTGAAACGACCTCTTTATGTTATCAGCATGATCATACTTGTGGTGAGCTCGAATCATGCGACCGCAATACAAAGAATTTGATTTATAATGTGTTACGGGAAAGCCGTAGTATATCGCTGGCTACGGGTCGCTATAAATGATGATGAAATGACATAAAAAATAATGAAAAAAGCCGTTTAAAATAAACGGCTTCATGTCGTATATCGGACAACTTTTTAGATGCTCATCTCGGGAATCTCTCCTTGAATGATCAGATTGCCCTCCGTGGCATTCTTTATATCTTCGACTGAAACGCCTGGTGCACGTTCTAAGAGTTTGAATCCATCTCCTGTGACTTCTAGAACGGCAAGATTGGTGACAATTTTCTTCACACAACCTACACCCGTAAGCGGAAGCGAGCATCGTTTTAGTAGTTTGGAATCACCCCTTTTGTTGGTATGCATCATGGCTACGATGATATTCTCTGCGGAAGCTACAAGGTCCATCGCGCCGCCCATACCTTTCACCATTTTGCCAGGGATCTTCCAATTTGCGATATCGCCATTTTCGGCCACCTCCATCGCTCCTAGGATGGTAAGGTCTACATGTTGCCCTCGTATCATAGAGAAGCTCATGGCAGAGTCGAAGAATGACGCGCCTGGAAGCGTGGTGATGGTTTGTTTGCCCGCATTGATGATATCGGCATCCTCTTCGCCTTCATAAGGAAAAGGCCCCATTCCCAGCACTCCATTTTCGCTTTGGAACTCTACTTGAATGTCCTCTCTAACGTAGTTGGCAACTAAGGTTGGGATTCCAATGCCAAGGTTTACATAGTAACCATCCTTTACTTCCTTGGCGATGCGTTGGGCTATTTGGTTCTTATCTAGACTCATATTGATTTGAAAATTTGGTAATTTGAAAATCGGTTGATCAGGTAATTTGAAATTTTGAACATTGGATAATTTGAAAATACGGTAATTTGTTATTGCTCTTATTTCTTCTTCAATCGTTTCGTGCTTCCTATGATCTTAGAGATTATGTTGACAATGTCTTCTAGTTCTTTCAATAGCTCTTGATTTGGGTTTGGAAGTCGAGTTGATTCTTTGCAAAGTTTTAGCCAGTAATTTGTTTCATCGGCCTCCTTTGCTGCGATTTTAAACTTGTGAATAAAATCTGCCTTACTTTCGGCGTTCTGCGCCTCCCAAGAATTAGCGCCAATTGATGTTCCGCTTTTAAAAAACTGAGAAGCCAATTCATACTTCTCTTTTTTTCTCAGGAGTTCAGTAAACTCAATGACCTTTTAAGGAAAAATCAAATGTCTTTTGTACGATGATATTTTCTTTGTCATTTCTCAATCTTCAAATTTTCACATTGTTTAAATTTTCAAATCAAACTTTACTTCTAACCGTTCGTTGTTCTATTCGCTTCTCATACTTCTCGCCTTGAAAGATCCGCTGCACGAATATCCCAGGGATATGAATTTGATTGGGATCCAAAGTACCCAGTGGCACAAGTTCTTCAACTTCGGCAACGGTGATCTTGGCAGCTCCACACATACATGGATTGAAGTTTCTTGCGGTTCCTCTGAAGATCAAATTTCCTGCTGCATCTCCTTTCCAAGCTTTCACAAATGCAAAGTCGGCATCAAAGGCATTTTCAAGCACATACATCTTGCCATTGAACTCGCGAGTCTCTTTTCCTTCGGCCACCTCTGTACCGTAACCTGCAGGCGTATAAAAAGCTGGAAAGCCAGCTTGGGCCGCTCTGCAACGTTCTGCCAACGTTCCTTGCGGAATCAACTCCACCTCCAATTCGCCGCTGAGCATTTGTCTTTCAAATTCGTCATTCTCTCCGACATAGGAAGAGATCATCTTCTTTATCTGATGTTTTTGAAGTAACAACCCAAGGCCAAAATCATCCACTCCTGCGTTATTGGATATGCAGGTGACGTCTTTGACTCCAAGTCTTACTAGCTCGGCAATGGCATTTTCAGGAATGCCGCTAAGCCCAAAGCCTCCAAGCATAAAGGTCATACCACTTTCTACCCCGTTGAGTGCCTCGCGAACACCTGCTACTTTTTTGTTGATCATCGGTATAAAATTTATCCGAAAATTACGAAATTCTTAAAGATTAAGAGTTCATTTTATGAAAGATATAAGCTTCATTTTCTTCATGATTCCTATGGCCACATGTCAGTAATAAAAAAAGCGCCTCGCGGTGCTTTTTCTATAATGTTATCATTCTTTTTAGAATCCCAGATCTTCGAGATCTTCATCCTGATTCTTAAAAAGATCTTCGAGTCCATCTGAGGCCACGGCCCTACTGCAATCGACATTGATCTTCAGATTGTCCGGTTTTTCGAAATCTTCCTTGGAAATCTCTAAATCCTTATTCTCATAGCATTTTTTCATGTAAAGTGCCCAAATCGGCAGCGCCATCGACGCACCTTGCCCATAGGCGATACTTTTGAAATGTACTGCCCGGTCTTCACCTCCAACCCAGACACCGGTAACAAGATTAGGTACCATTCCCATGAACCAACCATCACTTTGATTCTGTGTGGTTCCGGTCTTTCCAGCGATCGGATTGTCGAACTGGTACGGATAGCCTGTGACCACTTCTTTATAGACGATATCGTTCTTCTGACTCGCATGTCTCAATCGCATACCAGATCCGTGCTGGGTGACCCCCTGCATTAGATTTACGGTAACATATGCAGCTTCCTTGCTAAGGACATCTTTGGTCTCTGGCGTAAACTCGTACAATATAGTACCATTCTTATCTTCGATTCGTGTGACCATTACGGGTTTTTGATAGATTCCCTGATTTGCAAAGGTCCCGTAGGCGCCGACCATTTCGAAAAGGCTAATGCCAGGCGTTCCCAAAGCGATGGAGGGTACTGGTATCAATTCCTCGCTAGTGATGCCCATATTTTGAGCCAAAGTGACCACTGGTTCGGGTCCTACTTGGTTCATCAGTTGTGCAGTAATGGTATTCACAGAATTGGCCAATGCATTTTTAAGGGTTCGATATCCGCCATATTTCTCTCCAGAATTCTTAGGACACCAATCTTCCATATTTCCATACTTTCCAGCAGGGATACATGTAAGTACATCCGGTAAAGAATCACAAGGCGAAAGTTTTAGCTGATCGATCGCAGTAGCATAAACGAACGGTTTGAATGTAGACCCGACCTGTCTTCGTCCTTGATGCACATGATCGTACTGAAAGTGTTTATAGTTATAACCTCCGACCCATGCTTTTACATGGCCTGTTTGAGGATCCATCGACATGAGCCCAGAACGCAAGAAATGCTTGTGGTATCTGATCGAATCTCGCGGCGTCATAATGGTATCGATATCTCCTTTCCACGAGAAGACTTTCATTTCGGCCTTTTTCTCAAAAGAGGCATAGATCTCTTTTTCGGAGTAGCCCTCATTCTTCATATTTCTCCATCGATCCGATCTGCGCATCGCATCTTTCATGGTCTTTTCTATTTGTGCTCTCTCGAGGTCCACGAAAGGCGCCGTACGATTTCTTTTCTTTGTGTTTTGAACGAAGAACTCCGCTTGTAGCTTTTTCATATGCTCCTTCATTGCTTCCTCCGCATATTCTTGCATTCGACTGTCTATAGTAGCATAAATCTTAAGGCCGTCTCTGTAGATGTTATAATTCGTTCCATCTGGTTTTGGGTTTTTTTCGATCCAATCCTTCACAAAGTCCTTGAGATACGCTCTAAAATAGGTCGCTAATCCGTCGCTATGTTCCTCTGGCGAAAAATTCAACTTTAAAGGCAATTGCTGCAAGGAATCTTTTTCCGCCTCCCCTAAGAGACCATTTTTATACATCTGTACAAAAACTTGATTTCTTCGTTGTTTGGATTTTTCAAAAGATATTTTTCTGTGCGGATTGTATTGTCTGGGATTTTTTAGCATAGCTACCAGTACCGCTGATTCTTCCAATTTTAGATCTTTTGGCTCTTTGCCAAAATATATTCTAGAGGCAGACCGAATACCATGGGCCTGAAAGAGAAAACCAAACTTGTTCAAATACATTGTAATGATCTCCTCTTTGGTATATTGTCGTTCCAAGCGTATGGCGATCACCCATTCCTTTACCTTTTGAAGAACGCGTTCTGCTGAGTTTTGTGAGGCTTTTTTTGTGAATAGTAATTTGGCCAACTGTTGGGTAATGGTACTTGCTCCGCCTCCTTTTCCCATCTTGACCATCGCTCGAAGTGTTCCTCGCGCATCGATTCCTGAATGATCGTAATAGCGTTCATCTTCGGTTGCCACTAAGGCTTTGATCAGATTTTCTGGCAGATCATTGTAACTGATCGGCGTTCTATTCTCATTAAAGAACTTTCCCAGTGTCTTATTGTCGGAAGAGATGATCTCGGTTGCCAAATTGGTCTCTGGATTCTCCAATTCTTCAAATGTGGGCATTTCGCCTAGCCAACCCCATGAGGCCATCAGGAAAACAAGGGTCACCATTGCAAATCCGCTCGCAAACAAGATCCAAAACCACTTTATATACTTCCAATTATTCTGCGTTTCTTTTGCAGACATTCCTTTCTTTTTTGTCTTTTTTATCGCCATAAATGTAGGTTTATTCGATAATCTTTATTTCAACCTGACCGCTCTTATACGGGTTTTCGAGGGCATGCCCCGAAGTACGTTTATTTTTTTTCAATTCTGAAGCCAATGTCCAATATTCCCGGCAACTTTTCGATGCCGGACACGTCGCCATTCTTTCGCATGGCATGTTTTATGGTCACGCTATAGTCCCCTTCTTCGGGAAAGGTGATATTTTCTTTATACCAGAGCTTGTTTTCCTTTACATCGGTGAACCCTTTACCAAGCCATTCGCCATCAGGTCTGGCCATTTCATATTCCAAAGTGTCGGTGATCACTTTCCCTTCGGGAAAATTCATCTCAATGATGAGAAAAATGTTGCTGAATGGAAAACTGTTGTCATTTCTGAGGTTTACGAACAGATCATATCTGTCGGATTCCACGGGTTGCTCGAACTTGAATGACACCTGTTCTTTGGCATCCCATCCATCGGAGAAGCTATGATACTCATCGTAGACCTGCTTCCCATCGCAGGAAATAAATAAAATGGCTATGGCCATCCATAGAAATGTCCTATTCATTTTTATCTCCCTGTTGTCTGGCTTTATTTCTTCTTTGGTTTTTGTTAGGTCTTCGTTTCTTTTGATTGCCTCCGCCTTTCTGCTGCTTTTGTTGTTGATCCTTTGTTGCTCCGCTGCTTTCTTTTTGAGGTCGATTCCCTTTAGATTTTCCTCGCTGACCTTTTGTTGCCTGTTGTCCTCCTCTTCCTTGATTCTTTCTCCGGCTCTTTTTTCGTTTCGGACGATCAAATCGCGTAAGACTATCTTGTCCTACAACGTTCTCAAAGTCGATTTTGGTATCTTCCTCTAACTCTGAGGCATATTCTTCCAGGCTTGGCACAGGTTCATTTTTGGCATTAAGCTCTAAGATCTCGTGAACATGAGAGGTCTTTAACTTGTACCAGTTCATCCATTCACCTTCGTAGGCGAACCACATCCATCCTTTAAAGATGTCGATCTTTTGGCATACTGCTTTTCCTTTTGCAGTCATCACCTTGGTATCTGCTTTTGGAAAAGATTTCAGCGCATCCAAGTAAGCATCCAACTCAAAATTGAGACAGCATTTTAGCTTTCCGCATTGACCTGCAAGCTTTTGAGGATTTAATGAAAGTTGCTGATATCGAGCTGCAGCCGTACTCACCGATCTGAAATCTGTAAGCCATGTAGAGCAACACAGTTCTCTTCCGCATGAACCCACACCTCCCAATCTGGCAGCTTCCTGTCGGTATCCTATTTGCCGCATTTCGATACGAATATTGAAAGCCTTGGCCATGTCTTTTATGAGTTGACGAAAATCGACACGCCCCTCGGCAGTATAGTAGAAGGTCGCCTTAGACCCGTCGCCTTGAAACTCGACATCAGAGATCTTCATCTCCAATCCAAGCCGTATGGCCAGTTCCCTTGCACGTTTTTGAACTTCCGCTTCCTTATTTCTAGATGCCGACCATATTTCTACATCTCTTTGCGAGGCTTTTCGGTATATTTTCTTGATCTCGTCAGAGTCGAGCGATACTTTTTTGTGCTTCATTTGCACCTTTACCAACTCGCCCGTCAGTGTTACGATACCAACGTCGTGTCCTGGGGATGCCTCGGTAGCAACAACATCACCAATACTTAAGGATAAGTTCTCCGTATTTCTAAAAAACGCCTTTCTGCTATTTTTGAATCTTACTTCGACGCAATCAAAAGGTTTTTGACCATTTGGCAATGCCATGTTTGATAACCAATCGAAAACTGTGAGTTTATTACATCCATCGGAGCCACAAGTGCCGTTATTCTTGCAACCTCTAGGTTGTCCGTCTTTACCTGTAGAACAACTGGTACATCCCATTCTTATTATATATAGTGGAACATCGACCTATCTGAATAGTTGATCTTGTCGATGGTTGTATCCGTTAATAACCATTAATACAATTTGGTAAATATACTATTTAATAGGGGTAAATTAAAATATTGTTTTGGACAATAGGCATAAAAAAAACCACCTTTGCAGGTGGTTGAAACTATGATCAGCTCTTAAACTTCAGGACGGAGGATCGTCCTTTTTTAAAGATCTTATTACTGGCCTTCTTTCCCTTTCTCAGTGATTTTTGCTCTTCATAAGGAAGTGCTACGATGTCCTTGCAGTCTTCCGAACAACAATGATTCATCTTTTCTGCACATTCCTCGCATTGAATAAATAAGAGGTGGCAGCCTTCATTGGCACAATTTATATGAGTGTCGCATGGTTTTCCGCATTGATGACAATTGGCGATGATGTCTTCAGAAATTCGTTCGGCACGTCGCTCATCAAATACGAAGTTCTTTCCTATGAATTTGTTCTCAAGGTCTTTATTTTCAACCTGTCGGGTGTATTCGATGATACCACCCTCCAGTTGAAATACCTTCTTAAATCCTTTATGCTTGAAATAGGCGCTGGCCTTCTCACATCGAATACCACCAGTACAATACATGACCAGGTTCTTATCTTCCTTATGCGCTTTTAAATCATCTTCGATGATGGGCAATGATTCTCTAAAGGTATCTACATCTGGAGTGATGGCTCCTTTAAAATGACCTATCTCACTTTCATAGTGATTGCGCATGTCTACCAAGACGGTATTTGGATCGTCCAGCAATTTGTTGAATCCTTCTGCATCTACGTGGACTCCCTTGTCGGTAACATCGAAAGTATGGTCATCCAATCCATCTGCGACGATCTTGTGTCGTACTTTCACTTTAAGTTTTAAGAATGATTTATTGTCTTGCTCCACGGCGATATTCAATCGAACTCCATTCAAAAAAGAGATGCTATCCAAATGCTCCTTGAAAGCTTCAAAATTTTCGGCGGGCACGGAAAGTTGGGCATTGATCCCTTCCTTGGCCACATAGATCCTACCGAGAACGTCTAGCTTGTCCCAAGTGATAAACAGATGATTTCTTAGAATTTCGGGATTTCCGATATGTGCATATTGATAGAAAGAGAGTGTGAGGCGCTCTTTGCCGGCCTCTTCAATTAACGCCGCTCTTTCTTTTGCACTTAATGTATTGTACAGTTGCATGCTATACCAATAGTTTAAGTTAAAAAGAATCAATTAAGGTGCGGCAAATATAGGATTTTCTCTGGATTTGCACGGAAGTTGAAAGTGGGTTAAATGCTATTCACGAAATTAGACCCTTGAACTATATTCGGAGTTAGTTGACCTTCGGTTGCAAAATGGGCATTGGGTCCTATCAAAAAATAAAAGAGCCACAGGTTTGCGGCTCTTTTACTAGCTAATTCGTTATTAATTTTATTACATTTCTATGTACAATCAATAACGAAGCTAGCCACCATCAAGTAATCCATTGAGCGTTTGGATCACAAATGTTTTAAAAACTATTATTTTCTTGTTTGTCCTCATAAAGAGGGTAATCATTGCTTTCCCTAATTAGATACTGCAACTACGAAAAGGTTGCGTCATAATTTTGGGGCGCTGTGAAAGAAGTAGTATTTTAGCTTTATTATTCAATTCTGAAATATTTAAAAGTATATGAGCTCTGAAAAAGATGCAAAATTAAAAGCATTAAAACTCACATTAGATAAACTAGATAAGGCCTACGGTAAGGGTGCAGTGATGAAATTAGGTGATTCTGTGGTCGAGGAGGTCGAGGTCATTCCTACTGGTTCACTTGGTTTGGACCTCGCACTAGGCGTAGGAGGTTATCCCAGAGGAAGGGTCATAGAAATTTTTGGTCCAGAATCATCTGGAAAGACCACATTGACCTTGCATGCCATTGCGGAAGCACAAAAGGCAGGCGGAATTGCGGCCTTTATTGATGCTGAGCATGCATTTGACCGTTTTTATGCAGAAAAGCTTGGAGTAGATATTGACAATTTAATTATATCGCAGCCAGATCACGGAGAACAGGCCCTAGAGATCGCTGACAACCTAATTCGCTCTGGCGCTATCGATATTGTAATTATCGACTCGGTTGCAGCACTGACGCCAAAAAGTGAGATCGAGGGAGAAATGGGTGATTCTAAAATGGGCTTGCACGCACGACTAATGTCTCAAGCCCTAAGAAAACTTACCTCTACCATAAGTAAGACCAATTGCACGGTGATCTTCATTAACCAGTTGAGAGAAAAGATAGGGGTCATGTTTGGAAATCCTGAAACCACTACAGGTGGTAATGCACTGAAGTTTTATGCCTCCGTGCGATTGGACATTAGACGGTCCACACAAATAAAGAATACCAATGGCGAGGTCGCGGGGAACAAAACTCGTGTAAAAGTTGTAAAGAACAAGGTGGCACCTCCATTTAGACAGGTCGAGTTTGATATCATGTACGGAGAAGGCATCTCTAAAATTGGCGAGATCATCGATCTGGGTGTGGATTATGAGATCATTAAGAAAAGTGGTTCTTGGTTTAGCTATGGAGACACCAAGATCGGGCAGGGACGCGATGCGGTGAAAACGCTGCTCCAAGACAATCCAGAGCTCTTGGAAGAGCTAGAAGGCAAAATTAAAGAAGCCATAAAAATCTTAGCTGAATAAGAAAGCCTTACTTAAAAATCCCATTACGGGATTTTTTTGATTATATAAGCAACCTTTTGTATGGTGATGCATCTATAAAAAGTAATAGTTATATCATGAAAAAAATAATTGCCCTTTTAGCTTTGACCATTTTTGTGTCTTCCTGTAGTTTGGACGATGATTCAAATGATTTTACATTTGAGTTTGTTCCTATAGTATCGGTAGAGATGCCAGATACTTTTATGCTCAACGAAACACATCAGATTACTCTAAACTATTTTCGTCCTTCCACCTGTCACGGATTTTTCGATGTTTCTTTTTCTCGAGATTCTCAGTTGCAACGTACGGTGGCCGTTATAAATACTGTGGCGAACAGTGCTGATTGCACCGAACTGACAGACGAACTTAGGGATTTCACTTTCGATTTTTCGGTCGTTTACACCGGTACGTATACCTTTCGATTTTGGCAAGGGAAAGATGACAACGGTGAAGACCTATTTTTAATAATCGAAGTGCCCGTTATAGAGTAATCTTAACATTCAACCACCAACAAACCATCTTGAGTTTAGAAAGACTCATACAACAGTGTAAGAAAGGTGACCGTAAGGCGCAAGAGGAACTATATCGCTTATTTGCGAACAAGCTTTTTTCTACTTGCCTCAAATATTCAAGGAATAAGAGTGAAGCAGAGGATAATTTACAAGATAGTTTCATCACTATTTTTAGTAAGATAAAACAATATCAAAGCAAAGGCTCGTTTGAGGGTTGGTTGCGACGAATTACGATCAATACTGTGCTTCAAAAATATCGTGGCCAGGGCGTTTTCAATCTGGTGAATGAAAATCAAATTGAAGAAGAAACCTCCCTTGAAGTCGATGAGAACCATCTTTCCTTGGATTTTTTATTGAAGATAATCCAGGAATTACCAGATAGATATCGTCTGGTTTTTAACCTCTACGTGTTGGATGGCTATTCTCACAAAGAAATAGCCGACATGCTCAACATCAGTGAGGGAACCTCAAAATCCAATTTGGCAAGAGGTAGAGCAATTTTGAAAGAAAAGATCATAGCGCATCAAGCGCTCGAAAAAAAAAATGTAAACTCGTTATAAATGGGTGATCAGAAAAATATAGATAGACTGTTTCAAGAACGCTTCAAAGATTTTGAGGTTGTTCCTGAAGATCGCGTGTGGGAAAATATCGAAGCCACGCTTCAAGAAAAAAAACGAAAGAGACGGATCATCCCTCTTTGGTTGAAACTAGGTGGTGTCGCCGCCGTATTGGCCCTTCTTTTTATGATTGGCTACGACTTTGATACCAAAACAGATTTTGATAGTAATACACCGATTACAGATGTTAAAAATACGAGTGACGCCGCATCTGATCCCAGTGCCCGTGATAGTGGTACAGGAACAGAAGCATCGCCAAACAACGGTATAACCATAGACGAAGAAGCTACAACGAATGGTGTTGCCAGTACTGAAGAAAAAGAAAAAATTGACGAAGAAGTTCCTTCTTCAAAAACAGAGCTGGCAACACCTATTTTAGAACCTAATAACAAGCCTGTTGTCTCTCAAGACAAGAATGAGCCATCACTGGAAGCTGAGATCGATCAAAAAATAGAGCAACGGGGTAGGGCTCCACTTCAAAAGCAACAGGAAAAAGATGCTATTGTCGGTATCGACAACGATACCCAGAAACGGCATGAAAAGCAAAATACTCCTACAAACTTTCAAAACGAAAAGAAAAATCTTACCACAGACAAGGCCATAGCTCCCGTCACTAAAGATGCCTTGGCCAAGAACAATATTCCGCTTTTATATCAAAACCAAGAAAAGCGTGAATTTTTGAGCACCGAATTGCCTAATACGCAAAAGACCATAGTCAAAACAGATATCGTAGAATCCGAAAAATTGAAAGATATAACTCCCGAAAGAGAAGCTGAAGAGGACATCACGGAAATTTCTAAAAAGAAATCTTTATTCGATGTGATCAGTGAAAAGGAGTTAGAGACTATGAATTCTGAAAAAGAAGCCATTGCGGCTAACAATAATGACAAAAAATGGAGTGTCAATCCTGTTGTGGCCCCAGTATATTACAATACTATCGGTGAAGGTTCTCCGATACATTCCCAATTTAGTGACAACGGAAAAAATGGCGATGTCAATTTAAGTTATGGTGTTAACGTGGCCTACAACGTCACAGACCGTCTTAGCGTACGCTCGGGAATTAACAAGGTGACCGTGGGATATACTACCAATGACATTTCATTTGCGCCTACAGTGGCTCCTACCACCATTTCTACCATTACCTATGATGGCTCACTTGCCACAATGGCCATTGCGGATCGCGGCGCAGCTGTTATATCCAGTACAGAATCCTTTGCAGAATTGGGTGCTATTGATGCCACCGCCTTTGATGGGGCGATGAATCAGCAAATGGGCTATTTAGAAGTGCCTTTAGAGATAAAATATCGTGTTGTTGGTAACAAACTGGGAATTAACCTCATCGCGGGCGCGAGCACATTATTTTTAACTGATAATGAAATTACTTTAGAGGCCGATAATTTTTCAACAGAAATGGGAGAGGCCAATAATCTCAACGAGGTCAGTTTTTCGACCAACTTCGGTGTGGGTGTCGACTACAGTATATCCAATCAGTTCCAGCTTAGCCTGGAACCGATGTTCAAATATCAACTCAATTCTTTCTCTGATAATCAGGGTGGTTTTAAACCCTATATCCTAGGAGTGTATACAGGTTTTAGTTTTAAGTTTTAGGTTTTTTTAGTTGGTTAGGTTGATTATTGCTCAAAAAGCAGTGTTATGATGCCTTAAGAGGCGACTCGATAGAGTCGCCTCTCTTATTTTTGATGCTGAAATTCGCTCAGTTTTTCGAAGATCACCTCGCGCGTCTTGTTTTTTAGTCTAGTGGTATCCTCTCTTGAGGCCACGCTCAATCCTTCTGTGGAAATAAAAGGTAAAACAACGGCCCTCATCTTTCCTAGACTGCCCTTAAAAAAGGCAAAAGGGAACCGTGCTTTGTTATCCACGAAAGCCATAGGTACAATAGGTATTTGATATTCGATGGCCAGTCTAAATGCACCATCTTTGAATTCATCCATCAGCATATCCTCATTAGGGACGCCACCTTCAGGATAGATACAGATGCTAAGGCCATTATCCAAACGCGCCTTGGCTCTCTTGTATACCCCAGATCGGCTTCGGGCACTGCTGCGATCCACCATGATACAAACACGCTTATAGAAAAACCCAAAGATCGGAATTTTCACCAATTCCTTCTTTCCAACAAACACAAAAGGATTTTTTGAAGCTTTGAGCATCAACATGATATCTGTCATGCTCGTATGATTAGAGACCAACATATAACTTTTGCCTCTTTCTAGTGTTTCCAAACGACTGATCATAGGGTAAAACCCCATTCCGTATAAAATTACATTGGCCCAGACATTTCTTGCCAGCCAAAAAAATTGTGGATACCACTTCTCTCGAGAGGACAAGACCAAGAGAAAGGGAAACATCACGACTATTGGGAGCGCCACAAGGACATAGAACCATATACGCCAGAGAACATATAAAATACTTTGAAAAAAGCGAATCATGTCGCCAAAAATACGCAATTGTGTGATTCTTTTCTCAAAACATTTACCTTTGCTGAAATTTGAAATCATCCGTCCTTTATGGCTAGAATACTCACAGGTGTGCAAAGCACTGGCACTCCACATCTCGGAAATCTTTTAGGGGCCATCATCCCGGCTATAGAAATGGCAAAAAATCCTAACAATGACTCCTTTTTGTTTATCGCAGACCTACATTCGTTAACACAGATCAAGGACGGAGCGACCCTTAGGCAAAACACCTATGCCACAGCAGCGGCATGGTTGGCTTTTGGGTTAGATATCGAAAAGACCTTTTTTTATAGACAAAGTGATATTCCTCAAGTTACCGAGCTATCTTGGTATCTAAGTTGTTTCTTTCCCTATCAACGCCTTACCTTGGCGCATTCTTTTAAGGACAAGGCCGACCGCCTTGAGGATGTGAATGCTGGGCTTTTTTCGTATCCTATGCTTATGGCTGCAGATATCTTGTTGTACGATGCAGAGATCGTTCCCGTCGGGAAGGACCAATTACAGCATCTTGAAATGACAAGAGATGTGGCGGGAAGATTTCACAGGCAGCTGGGCGAAACATTTGTGATTCCTGAAGCTAAAGTACAAGAAGAGACCATGTACGTTCCAGGCACTGATGGCTCAAAAATGAGCAAAAGCAAAGGCAATATTATCAATCTGTTTTTGCCAGATAAAAAGCTGAGAAAACAAATCATGAATATCGAAACGGACAGCACCCCGTTGGAAGCACCCAAGGATTGGAGTAGCTGTAATGTTTTTGGACTTTATAAGTTGGTCGCCGGCAGCAACGACATCGCTACCATGAAATCTAACTATGAAAATGGTGGTTATGGCTATGGGCATGCAAAGCAGGCACTTTACGAACTCCTCGTTGACAAATTCTCAGAACAACGCGCTCGATTCGATCACTACATGAATAACACGGATGAGATTGACAAGGCATTGGCCTATGGCGCGGAAAAAGCTAAAAAGATCGCCGATGAGGTACTCTCCAGAGTCCGGTCCAAGGTAGGGTATTAGATAACGCTTCTATTCTTTTCAATTAGACGGTACTACCCTTCAAAAGCGATTTTGGGTTTGGTGCAATAGAGATAAAAGAACCAAAGACCTAGCATAAAGAATCCTGTGCTCAATAGGTTCAGACCAGGAAGTGCATCATTAACGAACAATAGATACTGTGCGCCTTCCACTACGTCTTGTAGAAAATAACCAAATACGGCGATCACCAGAAAATTAGCGCGTCTGTACTTATTGGCATTGGCCAAATAATAGACAAAGGCCACACTTAAGACGATGAGCTTGACTATCGGATAAGAAAATCCAGTGAATAGATGGTTAAAACTCAAGTCGAATTTTACTATCAATCCTGTGATCTCATAGATGATATAGGCATCCACAGCAATGATGAGAAAAATAAGCCATAAGTATTTATCAACGACCAGCAACGCCTCTGTTTCTTTTACGATCTTAAAAAGAATTAATACAATGGCCGCGATCACCAGTAAATTACCTGCATGTTGAAACCATAAACTGGCATCAGGAAAATATTCTGATGCAACGCTGACGACACTCGAGGCTAAAAATAAGGATAGGACCTTGATCAGTAAGATGTTCTTTCTCTTGCCAAAAAGCAAATGATATGCGATCATAGCGATCAACAATAAACAATTTGCTTTTGTCGATTTATCAAATTCTTGAAGTAAACTAAAATATAAGCTTGAAATGCCGGCTAGTGACATCAATCCCAGGATGCAGTACTTGAAAATAGCATTCATAGTGGTTAAAGATTGGGTTGCTTGATTCTCAATGTAGATCACATCTTCAAAAAAAAGAAAGAATCCCTGTAAAATGCATAATTTTTCGATGAATCTGTCAAATAGCTTGCGATTTCTTTAAAAAAATGATTGTCTTTCAATCATTTCCATTGATCGATACTGCCCTTTGGCATTGCGAAAAAAAGGTAGAGAAAGAAAAGGGCAATTAAAGCGAATCCACTTTGCAGTAGCCCAAGACCAGATAGCCGATTGGTCATAAAGAACAGATATTGAATTACCTCGGTGAGGTCTTGCAAAAAGTAAAAGCCAAAGGTGATCACCAAAAACGATGCTTTGCGTGACTTGTTTTTGTTTGCTAGGTAGTAAATGATTCCTACGCTAAATAGCATCATCTTAAGAAATACGAAAATTGACCCAAAGAACAAATGACTGCTATCTAGTCCATACTGAATGCTCAAATAAATAAGCTGGTACATTATAAATGCGTCAATACCGATGATGGTCAATATCAACCACATATAATTTCCATAAATTAATTCAAAACTGGTTTCTTTGATGATATTGAAAAAAATTAGCAATATCCCACCAAGAAACGCGAGATTACCCATAAAATATGCGAAAAAATTAAGTTGATTTCCAGAAAGATAATCAACATACTCGATTACATTGGACAGGATGAAAAGAGATAAAATGCTTATCAAGCAGATGTTCCTTTCAGCATTTAAGGTCATATAACAAAGCAGCATCAATAACAGTACTGCGCTTTCACTATAAACAGAGTTGATATAATCTATTTGGAAACCAAAATAAAGGTTCGCTAAAGCTGCTATGACAATACACGCAGTTAGAGCATATCTATAGAAGATTCTCATCGCCTACATTTTTTGGGGGTCCTACTAAAGGAGCAAGCTAAACATATTCGATTTAAACAAGAAATATAAGTTGTGATTGCTGTTAAGAGCGTGGTCAAACCAACTCAAATTGTTTCCCAGGAAGTGGCCTTACTATGCCCTTGAGTTCCATAGAAAGCAAATTGGATGCGACAACGTTTGGAGGAAGTTCTGTCTCGAGTGCGATATGATCGAGTAATACTTTCCCCTTATCCTTTACGATCCTAAAGATGGCTTTTTCCTCATTATTTAACTCTACAAATAGCTTTTTTTGGATTGGCAGTGGCTTATTCGATTTCAACTCCCATCCCAGCATATATATCAGGTCCGCCGCCGAGGTAAGGATATGGGCACGTTGATGCTTGATCAAGTTATTGCAGCCTTTGCTGAACTTGTCTGTGGTCCTACCTGGAACGGCAAAGACTTCTCTATCGTATGAATTAGCGATATCCGCCGTCACCAAACTACCTCCCTTTTCTGCTGATTCTATAACAATGGTCGCTTCAGAAAGTCCTGCAATGATTCGATTTCGTTTCAAAAAATTATTCCTATCAAAGCCATCACTGCTCCAAAAATCTGTAACAAATCCTCCATTGCTCTCAATATCGGCAACATACTTTTTATGTACTTTAGGATATATCTGATTTAACCCATGCGCCAAGCATCCTATCGTCTGAAGTTTGTGCTCTAACGCCGCCCTATGAGCAATGATATCCACCCCATAGGCAAAACCCGACACAATTACTGGATTAAGCGGTGCCAATTCCTCTATCAGGTCTTGACAGAAATGCATTCCATAGTTGGTTGCCTGGCGCGTACCAACGATGCTGATGATTCGTTTGTTCTTCAGGTCGATGTTTCCAGACTGAAACAAGAGGATAGGGCCATCGATACAATGCTTTAATCCTTGTGGGTAATCGTTATCTGTGAAGTAAGAGTAGGCTATTTTGTAGTCCCGAATAAAACGCAATTCCTCTTCGGCCGCTTCAAAATGGCTCTTCAAGTGCAGGTCTTTCAGCATGGTCTGCCCAACTCCATTGAGCTTGGCAAGTTGTACTTTCTTATGAGTAAATACTGAACTGGCACTGCCACAATGTGCGATCAATCGTTTAGCGGTAGCGTCTCCAATTTTTGGAACTTTCTGTAGCGCCAAAATAGCAAGCAATTCGTTATCTGTCATGTAAAGTATTGATTTTCAATATAAAAATAACAGAAAATGCAGATGTTAATAAAATATCTATCACAAAATCACTTCGATTTTAAAAAATACTACCTTTGTTTCTATGAGACTTGAAAAGTATATCAGTGACCTCTTATATCGTTACCAATGCGTCACCGTTCCTGAATTTGGTTCATTTTTGACCCATAGAAAGCCAGCGCAGATACATACGATCACCAATGCATTCTACCCACCCTCCAAGGCAATCTCCTTCAATGAACAATTAAAGGCGAACGATGGTCTTTTAGGCAAGTACGTCTCTAAAGCCGAGAACATCTCTTATGAGAAGGCGCTCAAAAAAATTGCCAAGTGTGTGGAACGTTGGAGACAAGCCTTGGAAAATGATGAGCTCGAATTGAAGAATATTGGATCTTTGCGACTAAATGAAGAGGAGAAGATGCAATTTGAGCCTTCACAGCAGGTCAATTTCCTCACTGAATCTTTTGGTCTGGCATCTTTTGTTTCGCTTCCTATTTCTCGTGAGGTAAAAGTGCAAGTGCCTGCTACTACTGTCGAAAGAGAACTGCTTAAAGAAGAGGTGGAGGTATTGGAAGAAACCACCCCGATTGCTTTTACTCCCGAAAAACGAAGCAGACGTCCCTATTTGCAATACGCAGCGGTGGCCGCAATCGCCTTGATGCTAGGAACTTTTGGATACAGCGAGTTAAATTCCTATCAGCAAGAGCAGCAATTGATACAAGAAGAGAAGGCAAAGACCCTTGTAGAACAAAAGGTACAAGAAGCGACCTTTGATATAGGCGCTTTACCATCATTGGAATTGAATGTTGTAAAAGAGGAACCGCATTATCATATTGTCGCAGGTGCTTTTAGAATTGAGGCCAATGCCGACAAGAAAGTGAGACAACTGATCAGAAAGGGATATAATGCCGAACGTATTGGTAAAAATCGTTACAATTTACACCAGGTATCCTACGCCAGTTTCTCCGATCGCCTCGAAGCCTTGAAAGCGCTTCGAAAGATCAAGCGGACGGAAACACGAGATGCATGGCTTCTAGTGACCAAATAAAGGAGCAACCTATACTCTAACGCTTCTTTTCATAGCAGCTATCTTCGGAAGCGATTTTATTGTTTATTTTGAGATGAACAGCGTACTTTTGCAGGAAATTTGTTTATATGCAATCAAAGACGCCTAGCGAATCACGCTCTATAATGACAGATCTGGTCTTGCCGAGTGAGACCAACCCCTTGAACAATCTTTTTGGTGGTGAGCTTTTAGCTCGAATGGATCGTGCAGCGAGTATTTCAGCACGTCGCCATAGCAGAAGAATCGTCGTTACCGCTTCGGTGAATCATGTGGCCTTCAACAGGGCCATTCCTTTGGGCAGTGTTGTTACCGTGGAGGCCAACGTCTCAAGAGCCTTCAAAAGTTCTATGGAGATCTTTATCGACGTTTGGATCGAAGACCGCGAATCTGGTCGACGCACAAAAGCAAATGAGGCTATCTATACTTTCGTTGCAGTAGACGATACGGGAGCACCCGTCAAGGTTCCTGCATTAGTTCCAGAGACCGATCTTGAAAAGGAGCGTTTCGATGCAGCTTTGAGAAGGAAACAATTGAGCCTCGTCCTAGCTGGCAAGATGCAGCCGAAGGACGCTACGGAGCTGAAGGCGTTGTTTATCGATGCTTAATTCCTTTTCCGGCTAGAACCCGAGTTCTCTCTTTACATCGTTGTAGAGGTCTTTCCCATCGGCTAATATAACACCGCCGCCTGGAGAAACATCTAGCACATATAGCAATCCTTGTGCCCTGGCCACTTTGATAACGACATCATTGGCCTTTTTTAGGATTGGCTGATACAATTCGGCCTGCTTCTTTTGTAATTCTTGTGAGGCCGTCTGTCTCGCTTCTCCCAAATTTCTCTCTATGTTCTGAAGCTCAATTGCTCGCTTTTCATTTTCTTCCTGTGTCTTACCAGATGCCTCCGACTCATAAAGTTTGGCCTTTTGCTGAAACTCTTGAAAAGAACTTTGGAGGTCTGCCGTAAAAGTGGTCTCTAACTTTTTAAGTTCGGCCTGAGCGGCTTTCATTTCAGGCATCTCGCTTAGCAATTGTTGAACATTGATGTGACCCACTTTGAACTGCTGAGCAGAAACGATGCTTGGTGCGGTCAATAAAAATAGTAATGCGAACAACGTCTTTAACTGTTTCATGACGGTTAGTTGGTTTATTTGTTTTGACTAAGGTATGACTTATTTTTACTCGGTTAGAAATTCCATTAGATTTCTACGACAATTCTAAAGAAAACCGTAGGCGGCTGTAAAAATCGATAGCCTCAACTTGAAACAATGGCATCGAACCGAAACATGACTTAAATAGGCGCGTTCGAATCCTCATTCCCATCCGCTATATGCTCTTAACTTACTGTTCTTCTTAATAAAAAAGAAATCACCTCCGGTGAGTGCTTTATCATAGGGCCTATAGTGAAGATCAACGATATCGTAGAGACGATAATCTCGTTCGTATAAGAAATCCATCAATTCGTCTACCGAGGTTCTATCGATATAGGCTTCCAAACATCCAAATTCTATTATGAGCAATTCTGCTGATCGGAGTATTTTTTCTGCTCCTTTCAAAGCATTTATCTCATAACCTTGTAAATCTAACTTTACGAGATTGGGTGTTTCGTTATAGACATCGATGAGGGTATCCAAAGGAGCTACTTCGCAACGCAGCGTTTTAGTCGCCGTTCCACGGACATGAGTGCATAGAGAAGAGCCCGTAAGTTCCTTGTCGGCATCTTCCCAAATATTAAGCTCCAAATGTCCGCTGGTTGCTCCCAAGGCTTTCTCGACCACAGTATATTCTAGATCTTGCCCTTTGAGATTCTCTCGAATCTTGGAAAAAACAGTGGGGTTAGGCTCCACAAGGATATACTTGGAATCGGGGAAGATCTTGCTCACCATTTTGGTCCAATTTCCTTTATGTGCTCCACCATCTAGAATTACCGGAGCCTCGAAACCCAGACGCGCCATGTTTTGCAACCTATTCTTTAGTAGAGCACCATCAGCTTTGACAAGGGTATATCCTAATCTACCGAGGAGTTGATTTAGAAATTTTCCAAGTTGTTTCTTCATTTGGAATATAATTGTCTAAGTGACTGTTGAGCGGCCTAACTCTACGCTACCAACCTGACCTCAAATTTAGAATAAATGATCACATCTTATAGATCCATCCTGCGGGGTCTTGTGGAGAAGTGTTCTTAAAGATACTAAACTTTAATACTGTCTTTCCGCTGGAATTATTGGTGAAGACCTCTCCGATCTCTTCATTGGTAGCCACCTTATCACCTTTTTTAACGTATATCTTCGAAAGATTCCGATAGATGGTAATATAATTTCCGTGACGGATCATCACCCAAGGGTTTGCACCTTTTACACTAGCAACTTTAGAGACCTCTCCTTCGAAAACCGCTTTGGCCTTAGCTCCTTTTGAGGTTGTGATTTCAACTCCATTGCTATTCTTGGTGGCCGTCTTAACGATAGGGTGCGGATGTTTACCAAATTTAAAAGTGACCACGCCCTCTTTTACTGGCCACGGAAGTTTCCCTTTGTTTGCTGTAAAATTATCTGCCAACGCTTTCGCCGCCGGAGTGAGGGCAAAGCTTTTACTGTTTCCAGATTTTCCTGCTTTCTTATTGGCCTCTGCAATGGCCTCCTTGATCAAGCGGTCAATTTCTCTATCGATCCTTGCCTCTTCAGCCTCTTTTTCTCTGATCTGAGCGGCATACACGCCTTCTTTGCTTTTTAGTGCTGCGATGAGTCCTTGCAATTGCGAACGTTCCTTCTGAAGCTTCTTCTGCTCTTTTCGATTCTCTGCAACCAGTGCCTCTTTCTCTTTCTTCTGTACCAATAATTGTTGATTCAACTTTTGTAGGTCGGCAGTCTTGGTCTGTATCGCCTCTCCTTGGCTTTTTCGATAAGCAGCATACTGCTTCATATACTCCATTCGCTTATATGCTTGAAGAAAGTTTTCAGAAGAGAGCAAGAACATCACCCTACTCTTGTTAGACTTACTTCGATATGATCGTTGAATCATTTTGGCGTAGTCTTCCTTCAGTAGTTTTAGCTCTTCACGCAATCTTGAAATATTCTTTTGGTTGCTTCCTATCTGCCTAATTAGATAATTGGCTTGCTGGTTGGTCACCTTGATCAGTTCTTGGCGCACACGGATCTTTTGGTCAAGATCCTCAACCTCTGACAGTGCAGATTTCTTTTCGGACTGATTAGTAAATAACAGCTTGTTTATTTGCTCGATCTCCTTTTGAAGCTCTCTACGTCTGGATTCGAGTTTTCGCTGCTTTGCACTTTGGGCGATCATGTCATTGGAAACGAGTATCATCGCTAACAAAAGCAGAGACCTACCTACATACCTTATATGTCTCAGTGATAATTTGGTCATTTGACGGCTATTTCATCATAACCTTTTGGAATCTTGAATGGAAAAGACAACTTCTCGTTAAACTTTACACTGCGATAATCGATCTCTATACGTGTCATATTGCTGCCATCTAGCGATTCGACCAAGATCTCTTTTGGAAGAATTCGCCCTTGAATATCTTGATAGCTCGGATAACTCACTCTGACCCTTCTGTTTTCCTCGGGCTGTTCTAAGCGTTGTTCACTCATTTTGAAGTGCAATGGTTCTAGCTTAAACATCCTATTGAAGAGCGCCATTTCCTTCTCGGGCATCAAAACATAGTTTTTAGTGTCCGAGTCGCTGTCGAAACGTTCTTTCCGCAGGTCAAATATCGCCTGTCCCAGCAATAGATTCTGAACCTTTTCGAAATCCAGATCGGTTCCGACCACTTCGCTTAAAAAAGAAAAATCACCATCGAAGAACGTTTTGTTCACCTTTTCGTAAAAGCTCACACGGTCCTTGGTGATCATTACTTTTGCGACTGGAATTAATACTGAAGCGCTCAGCCATATCACCTCATCCTTTTCCATTCTAAGGTTGACACTGATGCTTTGCGATTGCCGTTGATCTTCATACCTAGCCTTGACCTTAGCAGTGATTGTTGTGAAGTCGATCTGATTCTTGTAATGATTTTTAACGATTTTCTTTGTCGTCAAAGGTTGTAAGGTTCCTTTGGCAGTAATGGCCTTGTTTGCTCCGCAGCCAGCAATGAGCACAATGGTCATGGCAAGGATAGTCAGCTGCCCGCAAAAGATAAGTATCCTTGAGCTGAACAGATCTATGTGTTTTTTCATTGAATCCTTTTCTTGGTTTTTTCGGCTTTTCTCAAATATTGCCTTGCATTCTTCTGGTCATTGATTCCTTGATAAGCGAAGCTCAGTTCTTCATAGAATTGCACTTCCATTTTTGGATCGTCAATGATATAATCTAAACCCGATTCTAACGAAAATATTGCTTTGCGAAATTCTCCTTTTCTATTCAATGCCCACCCATTGTAATAATACAATCTTGGTTGTGAAGGGTAAAGTGAAAGCCCAGTATTACTTTTTTGAAGTGCTTCTCGATAATTCTCATTTTCTCTCAACTCGCTCAATCGATTCATAAAGGTATCCAATTCACTTCGGTTCTCTGATGATCGAGTCGAAATAGAAGGGCCATTTTTACTTACCTCGGTAAAGCCTCGAAGTTTGTTCACTTGAAAGCGAAGTGCATCTCTGGATTGGCTTTTACCATAGGTGTCATCTAGTTCTTGTAGCAATTTCAGAGCTGTATCGTAATCCTTAGTTCTCAAGTATAATCGAGCCAAACTCTCTTTGAACCTCGGGTTCATCGCAACGACCTGCTTTCCTAATTCGGCGGCTTTGGCCAGATTGCCCGTCGCGACCTGTAGTTTGTAATATCCTCTAAGAAACCACTCGTTCTCTGGTTCCTTTAAGACAGCGGCATGCAGAAATTCTTCTGCCTCTTCATATTTCTTGCTGTTCAAATAGTTTTTTCCCAGCTCATAGTCCAATATAGGATTGTTAGGATCCAACTTTTTACATTTGTAGAGTGATGCAATTGCCTTATCATAGTTCTCAATACCTTTTTGTTTGAGAGCTTCAAAGAAATGTTCTTGAAATTCATCTGAATAATCTTCAAGTGTAAGCTCAGCACTTTCCAGGTCTTGTGACCATAAATTAGGCTGCGTCGCAAAAAAGGCGAAAATGATTATCGTGGCGTATGTCTTAACTTTGATCAGCATGCGTGCGTTTCATTCGCTCAAAAAACGAATTCTATGGGACAAAAATCAATAATTATTCCAAAACGGAATAATCTCCGATGCTTATAGAGGTAAAATTGCCATCGAAACTGGCATGATTCCCTATCATAGCGTTGTCTAAGGTAGCATTTTTTATGATCACTTCGGTTTGGATTAGGCTGTTTTTAACAGTTGAATCCAAGACCTTTGAATTATTTCCCAAGGATACGTTGGGTCCGATAGTCGTATTTTTAAGTTCTACATTGTCACCGATATAGCATGGGGGTATGATCTTGGCATTGTCCAAGCGCACCGATTTTGAGACAAGTGCCTCTCCATCTTCGTGGAGGAAATGAAGCATTCTGGTATTGGTTTCGACCGTTACTGCCTTGTTTCCGCAATCCATCCATTCATCTACCTTACCTGGAACAAAACGCGCACCTTTGTCTTGCATCCCCTTGATGCCGTCGTTGATCTGATACTCTCCACCATGAATGATATTGTGATCCAATACATATTGTAATTCATCCTTCAACTTAGAAACATCCTTAAAATAGTAGATTCCGATCACCGCTAGATCAGATACGAATTCCTGTGGTTTTTCTACCAGACCGACGATCTCGTTTTGATCGTTGAGTTCTACCACCCCAAAGGCACTAGGGTCTTCGACCTGCTTCACCCACATTACGGCATCGGCATCAGGGTCCAATGTAAAATCTGCTCTGAATAGGGTATCGGCATAAGCGATCACGGCCGGACCTTCTAAGGAATCTTTTGCACACATGATCGCATGACCTGTTCCTAGCGGTTTATCTTGATAGTAGATAGTTCCTATGGCACCTAATGCATTTGCAATGGCTTTTAGATCTTCTTCTACTTTCTCGCCAAAATCTTCTCCGATAACAAAAGCTACCTCCTCGATCTTTTGGCCGATGACTTTTGCAATATCCTCTACCAATCGATGCACGATAGGTTTGCCAGCGATCGGGATCAGAGGTTTTGGCGTTGTCAATGTATGTGGGCGCAACCGCGATCCGCGGCCTGCCATTGGAACGATTATTTTCATTATACTTCCTTTTGTCATTCCTGCGAAAGCAGGAATCTATTTCACTTTGTTATTCTAAATTCATTTGGATTCCTGCTTTCGCAGGAATGACAGGACGCTCTAGCGGGTCCCGGTACTTCCAAATCCTCCTGCTCCCCTCTCGGTGGCAGAAAGTTCTTCGACCGCTACCCAACTCGCACGTTCGTGTTTGGCAATGACCATTTGTGCGATACGCTCACCATTTTCGATAGTGAATGTTTCCTTGGACAGATTCACGAGGATCACCCCTACTTCTCCACGATAATCGGCATCGATGGTGCCTGGTGCATTTAAAACGGTAATTCCTTTTTTTGCTGCAAGTCCACTTCTTGGGCGTACCTGAGCCTCAAATCCGATAGGCAATTCCAGAAATAGCCCTGTCGGCACGATCGCTCTTTCCATGGGGGCTAAAGAAATCGATTTTTCTAGATTTGCACGTAGGTCCATCCCAGCCGAAGCTTCGGTCTCATAATGAGGTAACTGATGTTGTGATCTATTGATTATCTTGATGGTCATCTTTTTATAATTCTGATTAATTCCCTTCTTTCAGCAAAGAAAATAACGCTCAAAAATACGAAAACAAACAACGTATTCATCAGGTATTGCCCTCTTAAATAGTGGAACGAAACAGCGCTCATCAGCACGGCGATCAATAGGTACAAAGCTATGCGCTTTAGGTCATAGGGAACTGGATAATGTTTTCTTCCCAAGAGGTATGAAATGATCATCATACCACCGTAGGCAGCCAGGGTGGCCCAGGCCGAAGCCATGAACCCCAAAACCGGGATCATCACCACATTGAATACAACCGTCACTATGGCTCCCATGATCGAGATGTACATTCCGTAACGCGTCTTATCCGTGAGCTTATACCAGATGGACAAATTGTGGTAAATCCCTAAGCATAGATTTGCCAAGAGTACGATCGGCACAATGGCTATGGCTTTCCA
This sequence comes from Sungkyunkwania multivorans, assembly GCF_042675645.1. Lineage (NCBI taxonomy): Bacteria > Pseudomonadati > Bacteroidota > Flavobacteriia > Flavobacteriales > Flavobacteriaceae > Sungkyunkwania > Sungkyunkwania multivorans. Next base: position 301,571 of record NZ_JBHTJH010000017.1, read on the forward strand.
GAAGGATTCGTCTCTTACGATAAGCGGTTTTAGCCAATCTAGATATGCAACGATTCCCAATAACATTATACTTCCTGTGATCACAAAATATTTGAGAATGATCGCATAGGTTTCTTTTGCATTCTTCTCTTTTGCATGGTTGAAGAAAAAGGGTTCCGCGCCTAATCTAAATGCCTGAATAAAGATGGTCATAAAGACCGCCAACTTGTAACAGCCCGCATAGGCTCCCATGGTATCTTCATCGATCATGTCTTTGATCAGGAGCTTATCGAGATTCTCATTGATCACAAAGGCGAGGCCCGCTACCATGATTGGCAATCCATACTTGATAAGTTCTCTGAAAATAGCTGTCTGAAAAACAAGTTCTGTTCTAATGATATAGGGAGTCACCAATAGGAAGGTAAAGGCACTTGCCGCCAAATTGGCGATAAAAATATACTGCACTAAATGTTCGGGCTCGTAGAATGAAAATTCCCAAGAGAATTTTGGGATCGCCCATAAAAAAAAGAAATTCAAGAGTACATAGATCACTATGTTCGCAATCTTAATGCTTGCGAACTTTATGGGACGATTGGTCGCTCTCAAATAGGCAAATGGCGCTACCACAAGGGTATCCAATACAAGAACTCCTAGCAAATAATTAAAGTAGTCTAAACGCAGACCCACCATATCAGCTATCTGCCCGTTGAATGACCACACTGTGGCCAAAAAGATCAAGGTTGTTACCGTTAGACTTATAAGTACCGTGCTGTATACTCTCTTTTGATCCTGGTGCTTGCTAAAGAATCTAAAGAATGCCGTTTCCATTCCATAGGTAAGCAATACGTTGAAGAATGCGGCATATACATAAAAGGTGGTATTCTCCGAATAGCTTACAGTACCCAATTTTTCGGTATGGAGAGGTACCAGAATAAAGTTCATCAGTCTTGGCAATACAGTTGCCAATCCATAAATGACGGTATCTTTTAGAAAGCGTTTTAGTGCACTCAATTACTGAGAAGTATTTTAAGCAAACTACTTCGAGGCACGCCTCGGAGCGTTCAAATCTCGATTATCGAGTAAATGTAGAAAAAATAGCGCGGGGATTAAACCCCGCGCTTACAAAACTTGATGTTCTATTGTTTTAGCTTTTGTTCATCCGATCCTTTTGGTGCCATCGGATAACTCTGCATCTCCCTTTGAACGATTCCCTCTACTTTGAAATATTTGGTGGCCCCGTCCTCTTTATAGCTGATCACGCATTCGTCCACGGCCATTTTGAAGGGCATCTCCTCCTTTATCTTTGGCGGTTGGTTGCCAACTTCCTTTTTGGGGTCTTCGTGAAGGATCAGATCTCTTTCAGAATTGCTGCCATCATCAAAATGCGCCGTCAAAAGATAACCCTCACCTGCCTTTTTGAAGTACAGGTTGGTCGTTTTCAATCCTCTAAAAAAGGCAGCCTCAAGCGTAAATTTACTCTCTTCGGCTACTGGAATGAATAATTGATACCCTGCCCCACCGCCTTTGATACCAGCTACCCATTGTTGACAATAGGCTTGGCCTTCCTTGATGGCAAGGGGAGCCTTCTTTTCGAGTTTCAAGTCTTGGGCACTTCCGCATTGTGAAAAACTAGCCATAAATAAGGGAATGGTGATGATCGTGAATATACTTTTCAATGTTTTCATCTTTTCTGCTTTTTATAAAAGTACAAAAACAAGAGTTGTGCCAAAAAGAAAACCCCGCTTCGATTGAAACGGGGTTTATATTGTATGGATTCCTGCCTGCGCAGGAATGACAATCTAATTATGAATTGTTGAGTGCCTCCGCACCCGATGAATCTGACTGCGCTGTCGCTTCGTCTAATTGTTGAGTGCCTCCGCACCACCAACAATTTCTAAGATCTCATTGGTAATCGCAGCTTGACGTGCTTTGTTGTACGTTAGAGTCAACTCGTCTCTAAGTACCCCAGCATTATCCGTTGCCTTGTGCATCGCGGTCATTCTAGCGCCATGCTCGGAAGCAAACGAATCTCTCACACCTTTGTATAACTGTGTCTTAAGCGATTTTGGAATTAAGGTCTCTACGATCTCCTCTTTCGAAGGTTCAAAAATATAATCGGCAGATACATTGCTATCGCTTTCTTTTGCTACGATCGGCAAGAACTGTTCTGCCTGGACCAGTTGCGTGGCAGCGTTCTTAAATTGATTGTACACCAGATCAATTCTGTCATAGGCCCCATCGACAAATAGGTCCATCAGGTTTTGTGCGATGAGCGCAACGTTGTCAAAGGTGAGGTCATCAAATACCTGATTGTTATTCTCTACAACAGTAAAGGTTTTTGATAGGATATCATTTCCTTTCTTTCCGATGGTAACAATATCGACCTGCTTTCCAGCATACTTCTCAGAAGCCAAGCGATTGGTCTCTTTGATGATGTTGGAATTGAAAGCACCACAAAGTCCACGATTGGATGTGATCGCGACGATCAATACCTTGTTTACCTCGCGTTGCTCTGCAAACTTGCTTCCGCTATCGCCTTCGAGTGTTTCACTCAAATTCTGCAATAATTCTGTCAACTTATTTGCATAAGGGCGCATGGCGGTGATAGCATCCTGTGCTTTTTTCAACTTAGCAGCCGATACCATTTTCATGGCACTGGTGATCTGCATCGTTGACTTTACCGAAGCTATCCTATTGCGTATTTCCTTTAAGTTTGCCATTTGGCTTATCTTTTTTGTCATTCCTGCAGAGGCAGGAATCTCTTAAACATTACGAGTAATATGATCAGATTCCCGCTTTTGTCTGCCGACAGGCAGGCTCGCGGGAATGACAAGTCCGTTCTATTTATACTTTGCAGCAAGGTCTTTACAAACGGAAGTCAAGGTTTCTGTGACTTCGTCTGTCAATTTACCCGCTTTAAGCGTATCAAGCACATCTCTGTGTTTCGCGTTCAAGAACTCGAGATAGTCTCTTTCGAATTCCTTCACCTTTTCTACAGGAACGTCTCTCAACAAGTTTTTAGAACCTGCATAGATGATCGCCACCTGGTCTTCAACTGTAAACGGATCGTTCTGTGCTTGTTTTAGGATCTCTACGTTACGTTTTCCTTTTTCGATAACATTCAAGGTGGCAGCATCAAGGTCAGAACCGAATTTAGCAAAGGCTTCCAATTCGCGGAACTGTGCCTGGTCTAACTTAAGCGTACCTGCAACTTTCTTCATCGACTTGATCTGCGCAGAACCTCCAACACGAGATACCGAGATACCCACGTTGATCGCTGGACGCACCCCAGAGTTAAAAAGGTCAGACTCCAAGAAGATCTGTCCATCCGTAATGGAAATTACGTTGGTAGGAATATATGCAGAAACGTCACCCGCCTGCGTTTCGATAATTGGAAGTGCTGTTAGCGATCCTCCTCCTTTTACGATAGGTTTCAAGCTATCTGGAAGATCGTTCATTCCTTTTGCGATGTCATCATCGTTGATCACTTTTGCAGCACGCTCTAGCAATCTTGAGTGCAAGTAGAACACGTCTCCCGGATATGCTTCACGTCCTGGAGGACGACGAAGTAACAAAGATACCTCACGGTAGGCAACTGCTTGCTTGGAGAGGTCATCATAGATGATCAATGCCGGACGACCTGTATCACGGAAATACTCTCCGATCGCAGCCCCTGCAAACGGTGCATATACTTGCATAGGTGCAGGGTCGGATGCATTTGCGGCAACGATAGTCGTGTATGCCAAGGCTCCTTTATCTTCAAGCGTCTTGGCAATACCTGCAACGGTCGAAGCCTTTTGCCCGATCGCTACATAGATACAATATACTGGTTCACCAGCATCGTAAAATTCTTTCTGATTTAGAATGGTATCGATACAAACTGTTGTCTTACCAGTCTGACGGTCGCCAATTACAAGCTCACGCTGTCCTCTTCCGATCGGAATCATCGCATCTACCGATTTGATCCCTGTTTGAAGCGGCTCGTTCACTGGCTGACGGAAGATCACCCCTGGCGCTTTACGCTCTAGTGGCATCTCATAAAGTTCGCCACCGATAGGTCCTTTACCATCGATCGGGTTTCCAAGTGTATCAACTACACGTCCTACCATTTCCTCTCCTACCTTGATAGAAGCGATTCGTTGTGTACGTTTTACAGTATCTCCTTCTTTGATCTCTTTAGAAGGACCTAGTAATACAATACCAACGTTGTCTTCTTCTAGGTTCAAAACGATACCTTCCATCCCGTTATCGAACTCCACAAGCTCTCCATACTGAGCGTTAGAAAGTCCGTAGGCACGTGCGATACCATCTCCTACTTGTAGTACGGTTCCAACTTCGTTGAGTGAAGCTCCTGCCTCAAATCCTGAAAGTTGTTTTTTTAATATTGCTGATACTTCAGCCGGTTTAACTTCAGCCATTTTTTAAACTTTAGTTATTTATGAATTCTCTCTTCAAATTATTCAGTTTGCCAGCGATGCTAGCGTTGTATTGTAAGTCTCCCACACGAAGGATAAAACCTCCAATGATGCTTTCGTCTATCTTGTTTTCGACAGTCACCTCGCTACCGGTCAATTCCATCACTTTTGCCAGCACTTTTTTCTCTAGGCTGCCAGAAAGTGGCACCGCTGTAGTAACTACGGCAGTTTCTTTACCTTTTTCGGTCTCATAGAGTGCGTGGTATTTTTCAGCTACAATTGCTAGAATACCGATTCGTTTGTTTTCTATCAAAACATCGATTAGTCCGTCGGTGGTTGCGTTCACCTTTGCAAAAACCTCCTTCAAGATCGATTTTTTAAGCTCGTTCTTAATGGTTGGGTTTTGTAAAGCATCCTTCAACTCCTCATTTTCCGCTATGGTATTCTTAATGCTAAGCATGTCTTCATTGACAGCGTCGGCGACTTTCTGCTCCTTTGCCAATGATAGAATTGCCTTGGCGTATCGTATTGCGGCTCTTGTTCCTGTCATGTTTCAGTGCTTAATTTAAGGTAACGTCACCCAACATCTTCTCTACAAGCTTTTCTTGCTTGCTCTTATCCGCCAACTCCTCAGTCAACACTTTCTCTGCGATCTCCACAGAAAGTGTCGCTACCTGATTCTTCAATTCTGCAACTGCAGCTTGCTTCTCACTTTCGATAGCGGCTTGTGCCTGCTTGATCATTTTATTGGCCTCTACACCAGCCTGTTCCTTTGCGTCAGAGATCATTTGTTCTTTGATCTCTCTGGCTTCCTTTAACATCGCCTCGCGTTCAGCTCTTGCCTCTTTCAGAAGTTTGTCATTGTCCGCTTGAAGATTCTGCATTTCCTTCTTGGCATTCTCTGCAGATTGCAATGCATTCTTGATGCCTTCCTCTCTTTCGTTGACCGCATTCAAGATCGGTTTCCATGCATACTTTCTAAGTAAGAAGAGTAAGAGTATGAAAAGCAATGTCTGCCAGAAAAAGAGTCCGAGTGAGAATTCGTTGATTAATTTTTCCATTTACGTAGCTATATAAAAAACAATGTTCAATTTTTGTTTGAAGCTTAGCTGCAACCAACCGTTGCAGCTAAGCTTCGATTTGGTTTGATTATCCTGCGAAGATCGCAGCAAAACCAATACCTTCAATAAGCGCCGCTGCAATAAGCATTGCTGTTTGAATCTTTCCGTAAGACTCAGGCTGGCGAGCGATAGCTTCCATAGCTTTCCCACCAATTTGACCGATACCGATACCAACACCGATAACTGCTAAACCTGCACCAATAATAGTTGGAATTGTCATAATAGTATATATAATTAATAATTAAACATTCAAATTTAGATTCCTGCCTTCGCAGGAATGACAAAAACGAAATTTCCTAATGTGCTTCTTCGTGGCTGTGTTCTTCAGAAGCAAAGCCAAAGTACAGCGCCGATAACATCGTAAAGATGTAGGCCTGCAACAATGCTACCAATAATTCTATCAGTGAAATCGCAAAGGATAGTCCGAATGATAGTGGACCACCGATCCAGTTTTGGAATATATAGATCAATCCGATCAAGCTACCCAATACAATATGTCCCGCCTGCATGTTTGCGTATAAACGAATAAGCAGTGCAAATGGCTTGATGAATATTCCTAATATCTCGATTGGAATTAGGATGATATATAGCGGTATTTTGGCGATCCACGGCATACTATCGCCCAATGGATCGAAAATGTGTTTCCAGTAATCCTTGGTTCCTGTAAAGTTCGTCAAGAAAAATGTGAACAACGCCAAGGACAAGGTGATCGCAATGTTTCCAGTAACGTTGATCCCCAGCGGCGTAAGTCCAAAAAGGTTGAGAAACCATACGAAGAAAAACACCGTAAGTAAGAAAGGCATGTATTTCACGTATTTTTTCTCGCCGATATTAGGAATAGCGATCTCGTCTCTTATATATAGCACGATCGGTTCGAAAAATCTTCCAGCTCCAGTTGCGATACCTCCGTTTTTATCATAGCTCTTACCGAGGCTTCTAAACAGGAAGAACATCAACAAGCCTGTAATGATGATCATAAAGACGTTCTTGGTGATTGAGAGATCCAAGGGCATTGCATTCGTTGGGTGATCGCCGTGTTCCTCATCATACTTGAGCGTACCATTTGCATCGGTCTCATAGATCTTGCTGTGGTGTAATGCGAAGTACTTTCCGTCTGATTCTACCACTTCCTCACCGTGATGGAATTTACTCGAAGGAAACACATGTAATCCATCGGACCAGAGGATCACTGGGAGTGGAAATCCCACATAGTGATGCTCACCGTCGTCGCCAGTATATGAGAACAAGCTAAAGTCGTGAGAGTCTAAGTTGTGATGCTTTACATATTCAGAAACTACCTTCTTTCTTCCTTCTTTGGTTTCACCTTTTCCTTGAACATCATCTTTTCCGAAAGAGATGAAAGAAACCAACATCAGTAAAATTGTCAGTGTTTTTGCGGTAACTTTTCTTTGCATATTACTAGAATAACAGTGGCTTTAAAAACGGTGCAAAGGTATGTTTTTAAATGAAAAACAAAAACAATTTTGATCGTTTATTTCATGTTGATAAAATTGGGGAGGGAATTGGTATTTATCAACCAATTTTTTTGAGTAGTTGGGCTGCTCCAACCGTTTCTATCAAAAGACTAATGAGGTATGGAACGAAAAAGGTGAAGAATTCGATCTTCTCCATATTTCCATCCGCTTTATAAAGTGGGTAAAATACGGTGAAGAAGATCAAAAACTTGAAAAAGCTTCCCGCTATGAATAAGAATCCCAATTGCATTTTGAATCGTTCCTTGAAAACGAACAAGATGCCCAGGATACCTGCCGCTAGCAAACCATTTAATAAATAAGAAAGTACAATATTATTGTCAAGTAATGGTCTTTCAAGATGATGTAAGGCCGTTAGGTGAATCCCAAAGGTCAGTCCAAGCAGGAGAATCAATGACAAAACGATTTTGACAAACAATGCTTTCATGTCATTACTTTTCTAATCTTTTGAGTTGTAACAACACGGCATATATCGCCACGCCCATCCCCACCAAGGTAGTGATGATAAGATATAGATTTTCGCCATTGTTATATGTGACATCTAGCCATTTACCCAGTCTTACAAACAGATATATGGTGATGCCCATTTGTAGGGCGATCCCGGTAAGTGCAATAAATTTGTTAAGCTGTCTTTTCGGCTTTTTGTTCATTTACGGCATTTAGTGGCATTACTCCATCAGCCTTCATGGTACAATTGGCATTAAAAGCAGCTCCAACCTCGACAGAAAGCTTATTGATGACCACCTCGCCTTTGATATTGGCTGTGCTCTTCAATGACAGCATTTGCGAGACAAATAGCTCGCCAGAGAATCTGCCTTCGATATCCGCATTGGTACACTCTATTTTACCTTGAATGGTTCCTGTGCTTCCAATAACGACCTTGCCAGAAGTTTTGATGTTTCCGTTAAATTCTCCATCGACTCTAAAGTCGGCTTCCGAGATGATATCTCCTGTGATTGAAGTTCCTTTTGCAATACGATTGCAGAGTCCGTAGCTGGAGCCGGCTTCTGTACCTTTGTTTTTTCTTTCTGAAAACATGACTAAGTTTGGGATTTGGGTTAATTTAATTCGGGTAGGTATCCGATTTTTTAATTATTATCTTTATGCAGTCTTTTCTGCTTTTTTCGTTTCCTGTGTTTTTATGGGCTTTATTTCTCCTGCGTTACCACTCATCGTACAAGATGCATTGAACGTAGCGCCGGGTTCTACAGCAAGTTTTGCCACCGTAACGCTACCCTCTATGTAGGCGGATGACTTTAATGTGAGGACATTGCTCACGAAGAGTTCGCCTGACATCTTTCCCTCGATATCGGCGCTTTTACATTCCACTTTTCCTTTGATAAGGCCCTCTTTGCCAATGACCACTTTTCCTTGGGTCTTGACGCTTCCTTCTAATTCTCCATCAATTCGAAGATCGGCACTAGAGATCATATCTCCAATGATCTTGGTTTTGCTTCCAATTCTGTTGGGTTGGCCTTCAGTGTCAGTCGATGTTTTTCCTTTCTTATTTTCTGAAAACATTCGTTGTGGTTTTAGGGGAAATTACAATTATTTTATCAATTCGTCCATGTTTTTATGGACTTGAATCACTTTATAATTGGAAGACAAAGCTACAAAATATTCATTATCAACCAAATAATCTTTATTCGTGTTTAAAAGTTCGGCAAATCCCGCTGCAAATTCGGGCGTTTTGAAGCCATGGACGACGACAAATATCTTGTCTCTATCATACACATCCACAGATACCGAGTTGTTACGATATACCAATTCCTTTAGCGCACGCTCTATGGTTTCCTTTAATTTGGCGCGTTCTTCCAACCGTTCTCCTTTCTTAAATGGATACACCAATTTTGCCAATCCGAGTGAATCTTTTTTCAAGGTCTTATTGGCCAACCCTGCCAAAGCAGAGGCAACTCTTGTCTGGGCTTCCTTGCCTTCGGGATTGTTTGGATAGGTCAATGCCACCTGATTCAATGCGTTCTTATAGGCCTCAAAACCATCAAGCCTACCTATTGCGGTAGCTTTTAACAACTCGAACTTGGGTACGATCTCCAAGCCATTATACTTGGTGATGTATTCATCGGCAAGTACGATGACCTTTTCATACTCCTGTTTTTCAAAGGCTCTATATAATTGTGCATATCTCGTTTCTGGACTATCCGAATCCGAATCGTCATTTATCAGCTCTGGATTTTTTAGGATCTCTGCGTATCTCGAATCGGGATGATTCTTAATGATATCGTCTTTTACCGCCAGCGCCGCTTCACTTCCTTTAACTTGGTAGATCTTATACAAGGTATATTTAGATGGAAGGATCAACCGTTGCTCTGGGTCGCTATCTAACAACGTTTGAAGCCTAGCGATCGCCAGATCGTATTCTTTGAACTTTTCTTTATAGATGATCCCTAGCTGATAAAGGGCGAAATTTCGATCTTTGACCAAGCTGTCTAAAACAACTGCATCGGTGGGTGTTCTTTCCGCATAATATTCTACTTTATAGAATTCTTCTTTATCGATGGCCTTCTCTTCCTTGGTCTCTTCCTCCGCAAGATCTGCCTCCAATGAAGTGGTATTTTTAGAGACCCTCCAATTGTCCTCTAGCGGGCGATCTCCCCATATTTTAACGAACTCATTCTTTCCATAGGCGGCTGTTACCGTATTATAGAAGTAAAATTCTTGGCTTGCCTTTCGCCCACCACTTTTCTTCTTGTTGAAAAACTCATCATCCTGAAACTCGTCTTTTTTCTTTGCGGCCTCCTCTGCTAATTTTTTGGCCTCCTCTGCAGCCTTTAGATCAGCGATGAGCCCTTCGAAGTAAAGCATCCTTTCGGCCTCTGGCATGTTCGCCACCCTTAAAATACTATCGTTCTTGAAAACGATTCTTTCGTAATCGATGACATCTTGAAGATTATCTCGTTTTTTCTTCAAGAGGCGATATTTTTTTGTTCGTTGGTCCAAATTGGACAAAGTGCTGTCGATGTACAATCCGGCCGTTGCATAATTAAGTGAATCAAATTGTACCTGGGCTAGATCCTCATAATTCAGCGCTTTCAAAAATCGATCGGTACTGCCTTTTATATTCAATGACCTATTCCAAAAATGCACCGCAGCCTCCACGGAATCTTGTTTCTGATAGAATCTCGCAAATTCTCGATATATCTTATCCAAATACGGACGGTTCTCACGATCCTTCTCAAGATCGAGAAGGGTCTCTAGCTGCTCTTCAGGCGATATTCCAGATGCCTCAAAATTCTTCGCTTTTTCCACATGGGCATTGATCAAATAATTTCGTGAGGTCTTTCTATTGAGGTCGATCACCTTGTCAAAGGCCATATTGGCCGTGTCCTTGTGCCCTAATTCGTTATACAATTGTCCGATGATGAAGTAATAGCGCCCTCGTTCCTCATTACTTTTGGTCATTTTCGCTGCCACCTTTAGATGATTGATGGCCGTATCCTTATTCTTCAGATTGAGATAGGCTTGCGCCATAATGGCTCTAGCATCGGCATAGTCTTGATCCTTGATATCCTCTTCATACCTAAGGAGATTCTGAAGATTTTCGATAGCCACCTCTTCATTTTCAAGTCTGATATTGGTCTTCTCTCGCCAAACTCGGGCCTGGGCAATGATGTCGCTATCGGGATATTTTCGGATGATGTAGTTAAAAGCCTCTAAAGCGGGAAGAAATCGTTGGTCGTAGTAGCGCGCTTTCCCAAGAAGAAAATACGCCTCGTCTATCTGCGGATTTCGCTGACGATTTTTGATGTCCATGGAATGCTTTTGGATGGCCTTTACCGACTTTTCCTCTGCACGTTCAAAGTTGGGATTTTTGGCCTGGCCTGGAAGAATGATCGATTCTTGCAATTCTAACCGTTCTACTGGTAATACTTCCCAGTAGTTGTCTTTATAAGAGGCGACCAGTTGCTCGCGGCCATCGGCAAGCGCTTCCTTGCCATTGTGTAGCACGTTGAACTTGGTGGTGACCGCATGAAAGTTTCGATTGATAAACTTGTCTTTTTTGGTAGAGCAGCCTACCAGAACGATTGCCACAAATGCTACGGCTATTAAGCTATATAGAGATTTCTTCAAGGCGCAATGAGAATTATGTATTAGTGTAACTAAAAAGTCCCATTTTTAGTATACATGAAATAAAAAAATCGGTTAAATATACTATTCTTTATGCATATTCCAGTATTAGCACCATCGAGCTTAAAGAATATAACGATTTTAGCCTAAAAAATTATTGTATGCTCATTGCCAATAACACGATTAAACCTTCGCTATTCTAAAGATTTAATGATGTTACTTTGATTGATATTCTTGTGCCCTATTTTGTCCAGTTTAGGGTGGATCTTATTTTTTATAGTTGAAAAAGGAGATACTTTCGAACCGGTTTAAGGCCTTATCAAAACCAAAAAGGGTAATCCGAAAACCTTTTAAAAGAGTAGGACCATTACCAATAACAAAACATTATGAATAACATTCGATCTTTAGGGATACTATATTCAAGTATTCTTGTAACGTGTATTTTTTCAAGTTCGTGCGAAGCACCCGAGCAGGACAACCCTCAAGAGGTCTCGAAAAGTGACAAATTACTCTCCATTGAAGAGGCTAACAAAATTCTTTTATATTCTGAAACTCCTGAGGCGATTGCCGCCACAGAAGAACGTGCAAAAGAACTAGGTTTTGTCGCTGGAGCAGCCGAAACTTCACGCGTTCCCATGCGCATTGAAAACATCCGGAGGCACTATGCCGGTGGCAGTCTTTCGGTACATACTTACAAGGCCGAAAGTGGCAGCGGTATCCTTATTGGAAACAGTGAAGGAATCGGATTTAGGACTCCCGTGCAATCCGGGAGCGGAACGTCTTTTGATAGTTCTCAACTTCGATTTATGGAATTTTTTATACACCCTCAAAGAAAAGATTTCATTATGGCTGCGGACATATTAGAAGCCATTAATTTGAAAAATAGAGGTTGGATCTCGACGAATGTCCGCGGAAGAAATCCCATCATCCATATCCGTTCTGGAAATGGAAGAAAAAGATTGTATCGTTTCTATAACGCAGCCAATACGGACCATCTATTTACCAAAAACTATTATGAAGGGTTAAACGCTGGTTATCGATTCGAAGGTGTCGTGGGCTGGGTGTATTAGTTAGTAGTTTGTTTTAATAAACAACCCCATCTGATCAGATGGGGTTGTTGTTTTTTAAATACTGTATATTTTTGAAGTTCAATGCGCTCAAACCGCCTCGCGAATATTCCCCGCAAAGAAACTTTCCAGTTCTTTTAAGGTCTCTGGAGTGGTCTGAATATCACGAACGACTTCACCCTTATTCAACACAACGATCCGCTCGCAGACCTCGGTGACATGCATCAGATCATGACTAGAGACCAAGACAGTCACCTCATTATCTTCGGCAAGTTGCTTAATGATCTGCTTTAGACGGATCTGCGTGGTCGGGTCTAAATTAGCGAAGGGCTCGTCTAAGATCACCACTTCTGGATTTCCAATAAAAGTAGCAACGATCCCTGCCTTCTTTTGATTTCCTTTGGAGAGATCTCTCAAATATTTTTTCTGGTTGAGGATCTCCCCGTTGAAGAAATCTTCGAATTGAGATAACAAGGCATCAACATCTGCCTTATTGGCTCCGCGTAGGTCTCCGATAAAGTAGAAGTATTCTTCTGGCGTCAGGTAATCGATCAGAAAGCTTTCATCTATAAAGGAGGAAGTGAACGGTTTCCAAGCCTCGCTTTTGTTAACGACGATCTCCTTGCTGGTGATCTTCCCTGTTGTAGGGGGAATAAGATCCAGCAGCAAACTAAAGAGCGTGGTCTTCCCTGCGCCATTGTTACCGACAAGCCCAAACGCCTGTCCTTTTGGAATATCCAGAGATAAGATGTCCAAAACTTTTTTATTTCCGTATTTTTTTGAGAGGTTCTGAATTGATATCATGGTGTACTGCGTTGATGAGTTTATATGTTGATGTGTTTAGTTTTGATATAAGCTTTAGCTGTTGCGCTGTTTAAAGCCAGCGATCATTCCGTATTTCTTGTTTCGGTATAATTCTGTGATCTTGTCTATGAAAACTTTTCTAAAGGCAAAGGCAATGACACCAATAGCCCCAATCGTGATGATAGCGATCTCGAAGGATACTAGAAAACTAAGGATGCCATAGATGATCATCGGAATTCCCAATGTGGGAATAATGATCAAAAATTGCGTAGCGCTTGCCCCTTGCATATTTCCGAAGGCGCTTTTATCGAGGTCGATACGTTTCTTATTGAACGACCCAAAGAACAATACCAACGGCAGACACACACCAAGATTATATAAGGCACATGCAAAATTAATGGCCAGCGCGTCCAAGCCAAAATAGGCGTAGGGTGTTGACAGTAAGAACATGATCACCACTGTGATGGACAATAAGAGGTATTTTGATTCCAAATACTTGCGCAACGGAATGTTCTGAGACATCATCATGCTATAGTGAGCACTATCCCAAGCCGGTATAAATTGCCCGAAGTTGGTCACAAAAATCCCCGTCATAAATACCCCGACAAATACCTTCATGACGGTCATATTTTCATAGGTGGGAATCGTATAGAAGATCAGGCCGTAAAAGATCATGGCGAGCGATACAAATACTTGCGATTTGGTGCGTTTGTTTCTCCAAATTAAGCGAAGGTCTTGTTGCAGAAAGGGTGCCATATCTCCAAATCGCCTTGTCCAAGCCATGTCTGATGTTTCCACAGCCTTTGTTCTCTTGCTAAGAGAGGCGTCTAGATAGAGCTTGCTCTTTAACATTTTAAAGTTGACAACATAAAAGGTGATCACCAGGCCAATAGGAATAAAGACGAATATAGGATTTTGATAAAGCGCATAAAAAATATCACCCGAATATTGTAGCACTGGAAAAATATCAAAGCGTTCCAAAGTGTAAGTAGCTGCTATGAGCATGAGCAATGCGACTAGGACGGCGTTGCTCTTATTGACGAGAAAATTCAGATAATTGGTGGCCAATACGATGGCAAAGATGCTTAGCAGCCAAACGATGACCAAGCCTGGGTGATATCCTTGAGTGATAAGCACTACGCCAAATGGTACAAAGGCAAACAGGGAAACAAAATTATAAAAGGATAATCCCGATTTTGCCAGCACGTAGTGTGTGATCGTGTTCTTAGAGATCTGCTTGTTTAGCAACGGCTTTACATTCATTACAGGAAGTTTCTGCATGAAATAGCGAATGATGACCTCTAAAAAGATCCAAAATATCAAAAATTTACTTACGATCACTAGTGGGTCAATCGTCGGAAATGCCTCTTTGAGAATAAAATATGCCGCGGCACCGGTCCCTATCATTGAGAAGGCCAGATAGATCGCTAAAAAGGCCATGAAGATCTTTATTCCCAGACTTTTTCCAAGGCTAGCAGAACGAAAGAAAGCCTTCCACTCTAAGTTGATAAAGTGTTTGAACATCATTTTGGTTTACAGTTTGTTGATGAATAAGTATTAAGAACTTCATAATTGTTACAAGCAAAAATTTCAAGTTGCTTATTTTTGGCAAAAATTTGAATGCCATGAGTGATTTTCATTCGTTAAAGATAAAAGAGATAAAACGAGAAACGCCGAGTGCGGTTTCGGTGTCTTTTGATGTACCTGCTGAATTGAAGGATACTTTTCAGTTTGAGGCAGGACAATATATTACCATAAAGAAAGAAATCGACGGGGAAGAGTTGCGCAGAGCCTATTCGATCTGCGAAGCGCCGCAAAATGAAAATTTGAAAGTAGCCATTAAGGAAATGCCAAACGGTACATTTTCTAAGTTCGCCAATCAAAGTTTACAAGAAGGAACTGTTCTAGAAGTGATGCCCCCTGAAGGAAGATTTACTTTTATACCAAATGGTACAGTTAAGAACATTGCTGCCTTTGCTGCTGGTAGTGGGATTACGCCGATTTTGGGAATTGCCAAAACAGTACTTCAAAACGATGTTGAAAATACCTTCACCCTGGTCTATGGCAATAGAAGTTTGGAAGACACTATTTTCAGAGATGAGCTGCTCGAGTTAAAAGAGAAATATACCGAAAGGTTCAACCTCTATTTTGTGTACAGCCAATCGGATGAAGACGATGCTTTGTTTGGAAGGATCGACCGGTCGATCGTCAATTTGATCACAAAGAACAAGCATAAGGATACCGCTTTTGACGCCTTTTATTTGTGTGGGCCACAGGCCATGATCGAGACCGTTTCTGACACCTTGGTAGAAAACGGTATTGATAAGACAAAAATTCTTTTCGAGCTATTTACCTCTGAAGATACAGAAGCAACGATTGACGCCGATCTTGAAGGAAAGACCAAGGTAAAGGTATTGGTTGACGACGAGGAATTTGAATTTGTTATGGACCAAAAGCAAACGGTCCTCGAGGCTGCTTTGAAAGAGAATATCGACGCACCTTATTCTTGCCAAGGCGGTATTTGCAGTAGTTGTATTGCCAAGCTTAAAGAAGGTAAGGTGGTGATGGACAAGAATCAGATCTTGACAGATGGCGAATTGGAAGAAGGCTTTATCCTTACCTGCCAGTCGCATCCCACCACACCGAAGATAGTGGTTGATTATGATGATGTGTAAATTTTAAGGCGATTCGCCTATTTTATAAAACTCTTCTATCAGGTAAGGTTTGACCTTTCCTTTTTTCGAATTATAAATATCCAAGCAAAAGCTCTTCATAAATCGTCCGTGTTCGGCATTATCTAGAATAAAGAAAGTGAATATCTTTTCGCCTTTACACTTTAGGTAATAGACATCGCTATAGTTACCATATATGAGACCATATTCTGAAGCTTCTTCTTCTGTGACCTCATTATGAGCCAATATCTCATATTCAAAAGAACATGCTTTTAGTTCTTCATTAACCTTCGCAATTATCTCCTCTATATATTCGCGATGGAATTTTTTTCTTTTCTCGTCTAATTTGTCGAACGCTTCAATATGTTCAATGTAATATTTATTTAACTTGTCATGGTCAAAACCATCTTCCAGATAGAATTCTTGAGCAAAGTTTTCCACGAAGGCGAGATCATCAGCATTCGATTCTAATTTTTTGGAAGGATTGCATGAAATAAGCATTACTAAAAGTAATAAGTAACAAATATTTCTCATTTTTTTTAGAAGATTTTCTTTAGTTACATCCATTTGTATTCGCAGGTGAAGTTCCTCCATCTGCGTCTAATATAATTCCCGGTACATTTCCCATATCTCTAAGATCTTGCCCCAAAGCACCTGGATTTGACCCTTGACCTCCCGGCCAATTTCCAACGGTATTTGGTATTTCTAAACCTTATTTCTGGACGTATCTCCCCGACCGATTAAATCAATCGCTCGAAAAGGTAAAGCTAAGGCTTACAGATCGGAGCCGTAGCTTTACCTTTTCATAATATTGCTTTTCCAAAAATTACAGATTGATTGCTTTAAATAGATACCAATCGTATTTCGATGATCGTCTTCTGTAATGGTAAAGCTTGGTAGAGTAACCATGTGCTGATTTATACCTCATTGTAAAAAACATGTTTCTATCATCTTTTGTTTTTATCGGCAATGAAAAATAGTATATGCGCTTACCCATTGATATCTCATGTTCATACCTAACTATATCAATTCCAAGTGAATCGAAGCCTTGAAATCTAAAGTAAGTAGGCTTTGAAAATGCATCTTTCAATTCTTTAAGTTCTTTCGAATTTAACCCTTTTCCTATCTTATTAGGTATAATAGAATCATATAAACCTTTTTCCAAGGCCTCATCATCTGACTCCGCATATAAATAAATTGGATAATTGTCCAATCTTTCACTAGCTTTTTTGTATTCCTCTGGAGTGTATTGTCCTGTATCTAAGCGCCCAGCGATTAAACGTTTTCCGGTTTCAACATATTTTTTATGTTCGTCCTCCAATATATTGTAGTAAACCTTCTTATAACTATTATTAGTCTGAGCATAACTTATATTATTCAAGCTATGACAGAGAAAATTAGTTACAAGGAGAACCTTCGTAAGAACCTTCATATTGATTGTTTACATTATTCTCAAATTGATTTATGTAGTCAATTGCCGATTGTATTTCATCATCAAGGAAAGAAAAACCATAAGTTTCACCGAGACCTCCCCATGCTAGTGCTTCATAAGTAAAATCATCCAACTCATAGCCTTTTGACTCGCCGTAAGACTTAATAACATTAGCGATATCATCAACCATGCCAGAAATAATTTCATGTTGAGCATCTTGAATTTGGTTCACCGACCAGTTAGACACCTCACTTGCTCCATACGCTAAGTTCAATTGCCACATAACAAATGCCTCAAACATTCTTTCATAATCTGCATTTTGCCCTATCATCATTTCCATGTATTCATCATTCTCCATGAGACCATAAAAAAGATTAGCATGAATGTTTTCATGAATGATTGTTGCGACAATGGAAAGATCCGTCGCATTATTTAAATATTATGACCCTAGATTTACCTTTATGTAATAAGAATTATCTGGGTTAAGAACAATTTCTGTGTATGCTGCGAAATTGTCGCTCGCATCAGTAAATTCAATATCATATATTAAATTTATACTACCACTTAAACCAAAATTATCTTTGATGCCTTGATTTATTGGTGATTCAATTTGATTAGCCTCACCTACTAGATTACTTTGGCAAGGGTAAACTAGCGCAAAATCCGCATCTATTATTATCTCTTCTAAATTGGTCCCCTGTGGCACAGTATCTATAGGCTGCGCCCCAGAACCTCCAAAACCACTTCCTCCCCCAGGACCTCCAGGGCCTTCAGAGTTATTGTCTCCCCCAGATGGGCCTCCGTTATTGTTCACATCCTCACAGTCGTAGATATAGGTCACCTCATAGATATAGAAGATGCCATTCTGCTCTAGGCCCGCATACTGCACGTCGATCACAGTACAACCGGCATTTCTGCCCGTTTGGCCTGAGGCCGACCCTTCATTCACCAGTTCCCCTTCGGACATATTAGCGACGGCGATCCGTTGCCCATCGCCATCATAGATCTCCACAGTACCTGTATAATCGTTGAAATCGTATTGGTCCTCCCGTTGAAGGTATTATGCCAGGTCTGGTAGATACCTCAATACATTTACGACCATGTCTCCCTCGGCTGTCTCCTTGATCACCATATTATCAAAATACAGTTCATTGCTCAGCCTGGTAAGCCTTGCCGTGTAGCTCGTCGCTTGGGTGGCTGCATTTTGTTGTACGAAGACACCATCGGCCTCCACCTCCCCAAAGCTGGTCGTTTCGCTTCGCAGTGCCTTATTGCTGAAAACTTGGCTTTTGCCTTTAAAGAGTTGTGTGATGGACGCAGGTAGTTCGTCCAAATCTCTCATGGTCACAGTATCATGAGATTCCTCTGCGAGGAGTGCGTCGTTCTTTAATTCTTCCGTCTCACAAGAGATCGTTAACGCTAGGATATAGAGTAGTGCAAATCGGTAAATGGTCTTCATCATGTTTTTAGTTGTTTAGGTTTTCCATAGTTTGTATAGAATTTCAAGAACGTTAACGGGTCCTAAATTTTTAGGGTTCAAAATAAGCACAACTTATTTCTGAAAATGATTCTACTGATACAATACAAGTACTAGCCTAAAATATGAACTTTTTGGACTTTCGGTTATATGGGCAAAAGAATACCTTGAAAATCTCCACATAAATGAGAATATTCAAAATATTAATCTTCACTGTACACAAATAATAAGGGGAAAGGTCAAATATAAAAAAACCGTCTGTCCTATCTACTATTTTTTAATAAGGGACTCGATCTTTTCAATCACTTCAACTGGTTGGATCGTCGCTATGGCCTTTTCATAGCCTTCTGGGGCCTTGTTCCCATATATCGAGGTTGGGATCAACGGGAATTGTTCCCTATCTGCCAATAACGCATTGTTCGGGTCTTGTCCGTAGGGATAAAAGCCAGCATAAGGGTGGGTTACACCCCAAAGGGTGATGGTCTTCACATCTTTCATCGCAGCCAAGTGGGCATTGCCGCTATCCATGGCCACCATTACCTTTAGGTTGGCAATGACCTGCAATTCCTCTTCAAAAGTAAGCTTGCCGGTGATGTTCATCACGCTTTTATATTTTGCCGCTAAAACATCCAACTTTTCTTGTTCGGCTTTGCCACCCCCAAATAGGAGGACGCTTTTTCCCTTACTATTTAGAGCTTCAATGACCTCTTCCATTAAATTCAGGGGATATTCCTTTCCTTTAAAGGCTGCAAAAGGGGCAATTCCTATCCAAGGTCTTTCGAGATCTCTCAACAAAAGGGCTGTCGTTGATTTTAATTTTTTATTTGAATAAAAATCTTTTTTAGAAATGTCCAATTTTAAATTTAGCTTTTCAAAAACTTTTTGATATCGTT
The DNA here is from genome assembly GCF_042675645.1 of Sungkyunkwania multivorans. Lineage (NCBI taxonomy): Bacteria > Pseudomonadati > Bacteroidota > Flavobacteriia > Flavobacteriales > Flavobacteriaceae > Sungkyunkwania > Sungkyunkwania multivorans. Next base: position 321,010 of record NZ_JBHTJH010000017.1, read on the forward strand.
GATGTGTGCTTGTAAGTTGCTTGAATACTTTATTCTTTGAAGCAGTTAGTGCCTTTTTCTCTTCTCGTCCTTTATCAATTTGCTCAACCTTAAAACCGCCCAGTCTAAAAAAGAACTTTAAGATATTACTGCGAAGTACATTGTGGAGGTCAGCCACGGCATCGACCTCTAACTTCTTGAGTTCTTTATAGAGTTTAAATAGCCCAAAAACGCCTTTGTGTTTTCCTTTTACATCAGCCTCGTAAAAAACAACGTTGGGAATGCCATAGAACATCGGTTTAAAGAATGATCGCGAGAGGATGGTGATCTTTACGTCTGGATGCTGCTCAACTAAACATTGGATGACAGGAACGGTCATGGCAACATCGCCCATAGCAGAGAGGCGAATCACTAAGATATGCTTCGATACAGCATTATTTTTGGCCACGAAGCACGGGATTTAATTCGTCATCATTGTACATTTTCATCTGTTTATAGACCTTCATGTACTTGTTACCGGCCTCGATATCAGCCAAGAGTTGGTCGATGGCCGTAGAAAGATCGATCCGTTGCTCTAAAAGTACATTCAATTTTGCCTGGCATTTCTCTCTATGCGCTTCGGAAGCATCTTCCCTATCCACTTCCTCATGCATATGATAGATCTTCAATGCCAAGATCGATAGGCGATCGATGGCCCAGGCCGGGCTCTCGGAGTTGATGGTCGCATCCGGTTTTGGTTGTACTTTCTTGTATTTGTCTAGAAAGTAGCTGTCGATATACTCGACCATATCGGTGCGGTCCTGATTGGAAGCATCGATCTTGCGCTTTAGGTCCAATGCTGCAATTGGATCGATATTGGGATCGCGAATAATGTCTTCGTAATGCCACTGTACCGTATCGATCCAGTTCTTGCGATATAAAAGATGTTCTATTTGATCTTTGGGGTAGGGATTCTCAAATGATTGGTACACATCATCGATAATGTGGTACTTTTCTATACTTTCTCGAAAGATCTTGTTGGCAAGCGCTGTAAAATTCATAGTGTTCAATTATGCTGCAAATATACTTCATTATTGTGGAGATATCGATCAAAGTTCGTGTATCCCACCCCAAATCTATCCTATGCTAAGGGCGAGCTACTTTGATTTTTGACGTATTTTTGAATTGAGCAAAACTTACAATGATGCATATTCACAATCTTTCTGAATCTCCTTCGATCCTGAATCAGTTCATTTCTGAAATTCGTGATGTACGTATACAAAAAGATCGCATGCGATTTCGAAGAAATATTGAGCGCATTGGCGAAATATTGGCTTACGAGCTAAGTAAATCCTTGTCTTTTGCAGAAAATAAAACTAAGACCCCGCTTGGTATGGCCAAAACACCATTGGTCGAGGATGAGGTCGTTATCTGCTCGATTCTAAGAGCTGGGCTCCCATTGCATCGAGGACTTTTGAATTATTTTGATCAGGCAGACAATACCTTTATCTCTGCTTATCGCCATCACCATAAATCGGACCCTAAAAAGTTTGAGGTCATCGTAGAATATTTGGCCTCGCCGTCGCTTGAAGGAAAGACCTTGATCATCGCCGACCCCATGTTGGCCAGTGGAAAGTCGATGGTGATGGTCAATGAAGCGTTGCAAGGCATGGGAACACCTAAAGAGATACACTTGGTTTCGGTAGTCGGAGCCTTGACAGGAGTCGAGTATGCGGCATCAAATTTTTCTGAAGATACACATCTCTGGATTGCAGCCATCGACCCTACATTGAATGATTATGGCTACATCGTACCAGGTCTTGGGGATGCAGGCGACCTATCCTTTGGGAATAAAGTACAGCACTAACAGCAGTACAGGCAGAATTACACTAGCGAGAAGTAGGGATTCCTTTAACCATTCCTTTTGAATACGCTCTATCCAATTGGCAATGATCACGGCTAACGGAAAGAGTATCCAAAGTAGTTCGCTTCCATTTTTACCTTCGGCAAGCAATGCAGCCAAGATGCTCGTAAAGAAAATGACCATGACCATAGCATTTATATTTCTTCTAAGACCCGTGCGCTTGGTGCTTTTTATAATATAAACAACAAAGGCTATCCCTCCCAAAATGCTGCAAAACATCAATGGTACCAGGTATTGCCATTGTCGATATTTTTCTGGCTCCAAATTCAATTCATATTCAAAAGAGGCCATGAACAAAGAAAGATCATCAGCCGTATAGCAATAGGTAAAAAACAAAAAACTCACCACTGCATAAGCGATTATTGGCATAAAGAAAAAACGAAAATTGATCAATTTGAAGACAAAAAGTGCCGCAAATGCAATGATGAAGAAACAAATGGCCCATTCGCTTATCAATGAGGCTATAGCCATCCAAAAGCTACCGTCAAACATTTTCTGCTCTATCCTTGTCCCTGTGGCCAAACTTATAAAACGGCGCAATCCAAGAATGACGAACAAATGTGCCGTGATCATCTTGAAATCGACAAAAATTGAAGGGAACAACCCCAAGAATAAGACAAAGATCAGCAGGGCGTAGCTGTTCTTCTTTGTCAATGCGTTTCTGGTGATCGTAAAATCCATGACGAAGACCGAAAACAATAAGGCCACAAAGGAAATGAAAGCCTTCAGATATATGACCCATTGCGTATCCCTTGGGAACTCTATTATAAATCCCGCGATGAATAACAGCAAAATGGCAATTCCAAAGATAATGAGGTTCACTGGTTTTGATTTTCCAAAAATGCGAGATAATACCACTTTGCAGTTTGATTTTGAAGTAAATTTTGATCTATATTTGCAATGTAAATATAACGATCATCCATGAACCTGATCATTGTTTCTTTGTTCTTGTTCATTTATTGATCATCCAAGTTTTAACCTTAGGACACATGAAAGATTTTTTTGAAGCTATAGCTGACCTTTTTGTCAATGTATTGTTCGCACCGTTAGACGCATTAAGATCATTAGAATTAGAGAATTGGTGGGCATCCAACTCTCTTAACTGGATATTTGTTATCATTGGTCTGGTTGCCGGTACCTACTGGGTGCTTCAGCTAAAGAAATACAATGACAATAACGAAGAGGACAAGGACGTCACTGCTCACTCTTTCTTATAGGTCAAACCCAATATCCTTGCGATAATACATCTTATCAAACTGTAGTTTTGCTATATTTTGATAGGATTTTTTTATGGCCTCTTTAAAGTTGTGGTCATAGGAGGTGATAGCGATGACACGGCCACCACTTGTTACAACTCGATCATCTTGGAGCTTTGTACCTGCGTGAAACACCAGAGAATCATCGATATCGTCCGCTCCTGATATCACCTTCCCCTTGTCATATCCCTCTGGATATCCTCCAGAAACGACCATCACTGTTGCGGCCGCCTGCTCCTCAACCTCAAGTTGTATTTTGTCTAGTGACGTATTCCCGACTGCTTCAAAAAGAGTTACAAGGTCGTTCTTTATTCTTGGGATGACCACTTCCGTTTCTGGGTCACCCATACGAACATTGTATTCGATCACATAAGGCTCATCCTTCACTTTGATCAATCCGATAAAGACAAATCCTTGAAAGTCGATACCGTCTTTTTCGAAACCGCGTATGGTTGGCATAATGATGCGTTCTTCTATCTTTTGCATCAACACCTTATCGGCAAAGGGAACGGGCGAGATAGCCCCCATTCCGCCCGTATTGAGGCCCGTATCGCCTTCTCCGATGCGTTTATAATCCTTTGCTGTCGGAAGTGTTAGATAGTTTTTGCCATCTGTTAGAACAAAACAGCTCAATTCGATACCATCCAAGAATTCTTCGATGACCACTTTAGCACTAGCTTGGCCAAATTTGGCCTCCACTAGCATATTCTCTAATTCTCGCTTGGCTTCCTCCAGGTCTTTGATGATCAGCACGCCTTTCCCAGCTGCCAATCCGTCCGCCTTTAAAACGTAAGGTGGCTTCAAGGTTTCCAAGAACATCTTGCCCGCTTCTACCGATTCTTTTGTGAAACTTTGATAAGCGGCGGTAGGAATGCTATGCCTGGACATAAATTCTTTGGCAAATTCTTTGCTGCCTTCGAGCAATGCCCCTCTTTTCTTTGGACCGATCACCACCACATCTTTCAGTTGATCGTCATCAGCAAAAAAATCATGTATTCCTTTTACCAAAGGATCTTCTGGGCCTACAACCAACATTTGAATGTCATGCTCCAGAACAAATTCCTTGATTGCTTCAAAGTCCGTTACTCCAAGTGCCACATTTGTAGCGATCTTTGCGGTGCCTGCATTTCCAGGCGCCACAAAGAGCTTATTCGTCTTTGGACTTTGTGCTAATTTCCAAGTAAAGGTATGTTCTCTTCCTCCTGCACCGAGTACTAAAATATTCTTCATTATTTGTGTTGTGTTGAAGCACTGAGCGCCTTCATCTGCCTGACAGAGAAGGTGTATAAAGTGCTTATTTAAGATTCGTTTTTCTTTATAAGTCTTGCCTTTACAAAGAAATGTTCAAAGAGAAACCTCATCAGATAAAAGCTCGATCTAAAGGTCCCAAAGTTACAAGCCTTTCGATAAAAATTGTAGTTGTGTTTTAACAATTTTATTTTGTTTGAAGAGATCGACCCTTCGCGAATGCGGTAATAGGCCAACGACTCCGAAATGCCAGAGGCGCCCCCTGCTTTTTCCACACAGGAAAGCCATAAACCCCAGTCTTGTCGCTTTCGAATTAATGGAGAATATATCTTACCCAATTTCTTGGCATCGTATATTCCGGTCAAATTACCGATGTAATTACAAGAAAGCAGTTTCTCAAAGGACAGTTTAGGCAATACATGAACCGTCTTGTTCAATGGTTTTCCAGCTTCGTCGATCTGTTCGTAAGCGCTATAAGCTACCGCAATATCGTTTTGCTGCATAAACTGCACTTGTTTAGATAATTTATGTGGCTTCCATAGGTCATCGGCATCCAAAAAGGCGATATAATCTCCTTTGGCCATTTCTATGCCCTTATTTCTAGCTACGGCCGCCCCTGAATTCTTGGTGAGCTGAATAAGTTTAATCCGATCATCCTCATTTTTATAATGCTTGATAATGGTTACCGTTTCGTCCGAAGAGCAATCGTCAACAATGATCATCTCCCAATGTTCATGTGTCTGCTCCCTCACTGAATCTATGGTCTTAGCGATAAAGTCGGCTGAATTATAAGAAGGCGTTATGACAGAGACTAGTGGCATATATCTTTCCTAATAGGCTTTTTCTTGACCTTTAAAAATATTGGCCGTCGTTTGCAGGATGATCTTAAGGTCTAGGAATAATGACCAGTTTTCGATATAGAAATTATCATATTTTATTCGGTTGATGATATCTTCCTTAGAAGTGACCTCACCCCTAAACCCTTTTATCTGGGCAAGGCCTGTAACGCCAGGCTTTACAGTATGTCTAAGCAAAAAGGTGTACTTATCGATTTGTTTCGCATATTCTTTGGTATATGAGACCATGTGTGGCCTTGGTCCTACGACCGACATGTCGCCTAAGAAGACATTGATAAATTGGGGAAGCTCGTCGATACTGGTCCTGCGAATAAAACGACCTACCTTTGTAACTCTACTGTCCTCTTTCTGTACCTGTTCTAGATCATTGTAGTTTTCATACTTCATCGAACGAAATTTATAGCATGTGAACTCGGAGTAATTGATCCCGTTTCGCACATGTTTATAGAACAGCGGTCCTTTGGATTCGAGCTTGATGATGACAAACATAAGTGGGATCATCCAGGAGAGTATAAAAATGATGATAAGAAGTGAGAAGCAGACGTCGAAAATACGTTTGACGATTTTATTGATACTATTGTCTAAAACGGCATCTCTCACGGAAAGTACTGGAAGATACCCATAATACTGCGTAGCAAGACGTTGAGAGAACAGTTTTTGTTCGTTGGGCACGAATTTTAGCGTATAGAAATTCTGATCCGCCAAACGGACGAACTTATTGATCTGGGTGTCCGAAAGCTCTTCCAATGAGCAATAGATCTCGTCTACATAATTTTTCCCCAAGAAGACAAAGCTCTCATCAACATTGCCTTTGATACCATTCTTTTCTTTGTTGCTGAAAATTCCAAGAAGTCGATATCCCAGATCACTTCTAGAGGTAAAGAAGGATGCTAAGCTAAGGGCTGATTTGGTGCCACCAATGATGATCACGTTTCGTTTATTTCCACCCAAATATTCGCGATATTTCTTTAGGGCGTAGTAGGAAAGCAGTTTTATAGCACTGACCGCCACAAAGAAGGAAAACAAGAACTTTGCCTGAGTGTTAAAGCTAATGGTAATTCTAAAGAATCCGAGAAACGCATAGAAAATGATCGCGAAAAAAAGAGCCTGCTTGATCAATAGGCTGAGAATCTTTAAGTAGGTGGTAAACCGGTATACCTCGTAGAATCCTATGAAATAACTTACTACAAACCAACAAAGGGAACTGTACACATGAAACGTCAAGGTCTTGTCTTGAAAATCGAAGAGAAGGTAAGCAGACAGATTAATGACAGCAAGATCCAAGAGTATAAGAATGGGCCGGATAAGCCATGAATATCTTCCTCTTCTATGCTGCATGTATCAGATTCGTTTTTGTGTGCTTTTTGATGCTGCGTTTGTTAATGTATCACGGGTCGGCCAATTGAGCTATAGTAAAAACCTTCACTTTTCATTTCTTGAAGGTCATACAAATTTCTACCATCGAAGATGACCGGTGTCTTTAATTGCTTTTTCATTCGCTTAAAATCGGGGAGCTTAAAGATACTCCACTCTGTACAAATAACCAGCGCTTCAGCATCCTCTAACGCGGTATACATATCCTTAGCAAAGGAAATCTTGTTTCCCAACTTACGTTTCACGTTTGGCATGGCTTCAGGATCGTAGGAAACTATATCTGCTCCAAGTTTAAGAAGATCGCGTATCATATCTAAAGAAGAGGCCTCTCTTATATCATCGGTTTCAGGTTTAAAGGCCAGTCCCCAGATAGCGATTTTCTTTCCTTTCAGGGCTCCGCCAAAATAATCCATGATCTTTGGGACGAGCGCCACTTTCTGAGATCTATTAACGTCGATAACCGCTTCTAAAAGCTTAAAATTGTAGTGTTCTTCCTTTCCAGATTTGTGCAAGGCTTTCACATCTTTTGGAAAGCATGAACCTCCGTATCCTATTCCTGGGAAAAGGAATCTGTTTCCAATACGTGAATCTGCCCCCATTCCTATTCTAACCATGTCAACATCTGCTCCGACGCGCTCACAAAAATTAGCGACTTCATTGATAAAGGTGATCTTGGTAGCCAAAAAAGAGTTGGAGGCATATTTGGTAAGTTCGGATGACTTCTCATCCATGATGAGCAGTCTACTCCCCATTTGCGTGTAGGGCTTGTATATTTTCTTGAGCAATTGGATGGCTCTTTCGGAATCGGTACCAATGATGATCCGCTCTGGCTTAAGAAAGTCGCCTACGGCATATCCTTCTCGAAGAAATTCTGGGTTGGAAACCACGTCAAATTCTTGATCCGTGTGTTTTGAGATCGTTTTTCTCACCAGGTCAGCTGTGCCCACTGGCACGGTACTCTTCCCAACGATCACCTTATAATCAGTGATCATCTTGCCGATATCTTCGGCAACGCCTAATACATAGGATAGGTCTGCAGCACCGTCCTCATCTTCGGGCGTCGGCAAGGCCAAGAATATGATGGTCCCATGATCTAAACCTTCCTTTATCGAAGTGGTGAAGTTGAGACGTCCACTCTTTATGTTTTTTGCAAAGAGGACCTCTAATTGAGGCTCGTAGATAGGAACCTTCCCTTTTTTCATCAAGTTGACCTTTTCCTCATTGATGTCCACACATAAAACATCATTTCCTGTTTCTGCGAGACATGTTCCTGTTACCAGGCCTACGTATCCTGTTCCTATGACGGTTATTTTCATTTAAGCCTATGAGATGTTAACTATGTCAAAAATAGCTATAAATTTTTACCTGTACCGATTAAGCCGAGTAACTCTAATGCTCTAGATAGAAGAATTTATGTACTGTTGTCTTACCGTCAGAAGATTCTAGAGCGATCATTATTTAGGTGAAGTGTGTTCGCTATGATACACTCTTATGAAGCTTTTTTACAACATCCAGTTCTACATACATCGAATTCATGCTCTTGTACTCTGGTATCAATTGTTTCATTTTTGAAATGGCGTGTTCTTTTTTCCCTTCTTTGGAATAGTTGATCACTTCCTTGATGGCCTCATCAACTTGCTTATAATGTTTTGTCACCTCTCTGGCGATCATTATCTTATCGTTATAGGTTGGGAGTGTGGTCGCCTTGTCGCTTAGCAACTCTTCGTAAAGTTTCTCTCCTGGTCGTAATCCTGTGATCTCGATCTTTATTTCCTCATCTGGGGTAAAGCCAGCCAAGCGTATCATCTTTTTGGCAAGATCGATGATTTTGACCGCCTCGCCCATGTCAAAAATAAAGATCTCGCCTCCTTTACCCATGGCGCCGGCTTCCAGCACCAAATTACAAGCCTCTGGGATGGTCATAAAATACCTAATGATATCGGGATGGGTGATCGTTACTGGACCTCCCTCTTCAATTTGCTTCTTAAACAACGGGACTACAGAACCATTCGAGCCCAGCACGTTTCCAAACCTGGTGGTGATAAAGTTTGTAGTTCTTTCGCGGTTTTGCTCTTTGTTGTGGTAATGTAGTGATTGCACATACATCTCTGCTGCTCGCTTTGATGCTCCCATAACATTGCTGGGGTTTACAGCCTTATCTGTAGAGATCATCACAAAAGTTCTGACACCGTGACGAACTGAGAGATCCGCCAAGTTCTTGGAGCCTTCAATATTCACAGAAATAGCCTCGCAAGGGTTGTTCTCCATCAGTGGCACATGCTTATATGCGGCGGCATGGTATACCACTTCGGGTTTGTATTGACTGAATATCATGTCCATTCGGGCAACGTTGCCTACATCGGCGATGATCACTTCAAAATTGAGTTTTGGAAACTTTGCCTTCAGCTCTAGATGTAGTTGATGCAAAGGAGTCTCAGCTTGGTCGACGATGATCAGTTTCTTTGGATCGTACTTTGATATCTGCCTTACGATCTCGCTGCCGATAGACCCTGCTCCTCCTGTGACGAGGATGCTTTTCTGTCGCAGTTGTTTTATGATGGATACATTGTCCAATACTATCGGCTCTCGGGCCAAAAGATCTTCTATCTGAATATTCTTTATCTGTCTAGAGAAATCGAACGAATCCTGTTTCATCTCGGAAACCAATGGTGCTCTAAAGACCTTGAATCCGTTTTCTAGACAATCGTCGACGATCTCGAACTTCTTGCTCTTGCTGAGTTCATCATCGACCAACAATAATGCGTCTGCGTTGTGTTTTCTAAGGAGTACCGATGCTCTTCTAGTCGAATAGAGAATGGGCACATCCAATATTTTTTGTTTTGAATTTTTTGATTGCTCTTCGATAAATCCCAAAATTTCAAATCGTTGAAACTTTTGTGATTTTAAGGCCGCAGCGATCGAGATAGCATAAGGACTAGAACTAAAGACCAATACTCGTGTTGGCTTACCAGTGCTATTGATGTTGAGGAAGGATTCGAATACTTGCTTTACCAGTATTCGATATAGAAATAATATAGAGAACGAAATGGAAAAATAGATGATCAGCTCTGGGGTAACGAACAATTTCTTGCTCGCAAAAACCGTAATGACCCCACTAGCGACCCATAGACTTATAAAGGTAAAGAATGACGACAGAAAAATTTTGATAGCATCCGTAAATGTAGAATGGCGTATCAATCCTGAATAGGTTCTAAAAATGTAGAAAAAGACCAAATTGGTAAAAAGCAAGATCCCAAGTCTTGTGATATTCGACAAGAAGGTTTTAAAGTCTAGGCTCTGCAATATGAAATAGGTCAACAAAGCTGACAGTAGGCATATGAGAAGGTCGCCAAATAATACGGCCCAACGTGGAAGATAACCCAAGTTGTTAAAATTGATTCTTTTATTTGCTGACGTCATTACATCCTTAAAGGAATCAATTACTTTGGTTAGGAACTGCTCTTCAGTCTTACTCTTTAGTTTTTTCATCATACAAGTTCGATCCTACACTGGTGTAAAAGTACTAAAATAATGTTAAAGGCATGTATAATGAGAGATCGAAGCCGTTTAAACTGCTGAAATAATGCCGATTAATGCATTTTTGATACGCTCAAGCTGTTCTTTGGTAGTGTTCGATCCAGACGGAAGGCAAAGTCCTTGATCGAAGAGTGTCTCCGATACTTTTTCACCATAGTAGGGACATTCAGAAAAAACAGGCTGCAAATGCATCGGTTTCCAGAGTGGCCGAGACTCGATGTGCTCCTTTTCAAGACCCAATCGTAGGTATTCCCTGTCTACTTTGCGGGCTATCACTCTTCCGAAAACAATCGCTGTGAGCCAATGATTAGAATACGACGCATCATCGAGCTCTGTGAGAACAGAAACTTCGTCTATATCTTCAAATACCTCCTGGTAGAAAGCATTCATCTTTCTTCTTAACGCAACGTGTTCGTCCAGCACTAACATCTGCCCTCTTCCTATGCCCGCCGCAATGTTGCTGAGTCGATAATTATACCCTATGTGACTATGTTGGTAGTGAGGAGCTGCATCTCTGGCCTGCGTGGCCAAAAAAATAGCTTTTTGCTTTGCCTCTTCTGTTTTGGTAACTAAAGCGCCACCGCCAGAGGTGGTGATGATCTTGTTTCCATTGAAGGAGAGGATGGCATAATCTCCAAAAGTGCCGCACTTTTGACCGTTACAGCTACTTCCCAATGCTTCGGCACTGTCTTCGATTATAGGGATATCATAGGTGTCGGCTATTGCGCGAATCTCATTTACCTTATATGGCATTCCATACAAATGCACAGCGATGATCGCCTTTGGTCTTTTCCCTTTTTTTATCCTATCCTTAATGGCCTCTTCCAAAAATTGAGGAGACATATTCCAAGTATCTGGCTCGCTATCCACAAATATGGGCGTGGCTCCCTGATATACGATAGGATTGGCCGAGGCCGAAAAGGTCATACTCTGACAAATTACCTCATCTCCTTGCTTCACGCCAATTAAAATAAGCGCCAAATGCAAGGCCGCTGTCCCCGAGCTCAAGGCCGCCACATGCACATCGTTTCCGAGATACCTCTCCAAGTCTTGTTCAAATCCCGTCACATTAGGACCAAGTGGGGCTATCCAATTCGCATCAAAGGCTTCTTTAATAAACCGTTGTTCCTCTCCTCCCATATGGGGTGATGAAAGCCATATTTTATCCATCGATATTCTTTTTATACTTTACAATTCTTCCTGGCACGCCAACGACGACCGCATGATCGGGCACATCTTGAAGAACAACGCTTCCCGCTCCGATGATTGCCCATTTCCCTATGGTAATATTGGGGAGTACACTTGCCCCGATACCGAGATGTGTGCCTTCGCCTACTTTCACGTTTCCTGCCAAGGTGCTATTGGGTGAAATATGAACATAATCCTCTATGATACAGTCATGCTCTACTACCGAAGCGGTATTTATGATACAGTGTTTTCCGATCATACTTCCAGGGTTGATCACAACGCCAGCCATCACCACACTCCCTTCACCAATGTCAGATTGAGGCGCAATGATCGCAGACGAATGTATGGCCTTGACAAATGTTGCCTGATGTCTTTTTGTTATAGCCTTTCTTATAAGATTATTCCCTACGGTAACGATCATGGGGTATTGCGCATCCCATGCTTTTGGACCAATTACTGGAACCCCTTCAAAAAGCGTCCCTTCCTTTTTTTTGTCTTCATCTATAAAGACCAATGACACCTCGGATAGCCGTGATTCAATGGCTTGTTTTACCACCTTGCCTTGTCCGCTGGCTCCAAAAAGATATATTTTTTCCATTAGCTTCCTTTAAAACGTTCTGTCGTGGCCATATTCTCTGTGTTGATGCCTTCGCTCTTAAATACTTTGAGGATGGTGAGGTAGAGGATCTTCACGTCCAGTTTAAAGCTAAGGTTCCTAACATACCACACATCATATTCAAATTTTTTTTCCCACGAAATGGCATTTCTCCCATTTACCTGTGCCCAACCAGTGATGCCTGGCCTCAAAAGATGTCTTTCTTTCTGCTGTGCATTGTAAAGTGGTAAATATTCTACGAGCAAGGGTCTTGGTCCTATTAAGCTCATTTCGCCCTTTAACACGTTGATCAGTTGTGGAATTTCATCGATAGAGGTCTTTCGGACGAGCATTCCTAGTTTGGTGAGTCTTTCTTCATCGGACAAAAGGTTTCCATCGGCATCTTTCTTGTCGTTCATGGTCTTAAACTTGATGATGCTAAAGATCTTCTCATGAAGCCCCGGTCTTCTCTGAAAAAAGAAGGGTTTGCCGTTATTGGCAAAAAAAAGTCCGATGGTGGCGATCAAAAAAATAGGGGAAAGTATGGCAAATGCCAACAGTGCAACAATGAAGTCGAGTATTCTTTTTATAAAACTTCGGTATATCATGCTAGGCGACTCGCTCTTTTTCGGCTCCAAAGATATAGTAAAATGACATTACCCCATTTTTTACATCAAAAAAACTATTGTTCGCCAAAACCCCTGCTCAAAAAATGGTATGTGACGCTTCTCATCTATTTCGGCCATTGACCGATTCTAAATGTTCTAAATATTTTTGTGCTAACGCAAGCCTGTCAAAATGTTTCTTCGCATAGTGATAACCATTGTCGCCCATCTCCTCGATCTCTTCTGGGCTTTTACCGAGCAGCAGCTGCACTCCTTCAGCTATTTTATCGGTGTCTTCGGGCGGTACGAATACACCGCATTTTGCGGCTTCGATCAATTGCCTTGAAACGCCATCGATAGCCAGTAGTACTGGCTTTTTACAGGACATATAGTCGAAGGTTTTGTTGGAATAGATCGTTTTGAAGGTGTCGACCTTCTTTAGTACCGAAGCACCAACGTCAGAAGCTAATATATATTTGAAAACCTCTTCCTTTGAAACGGGGTCTCTAAAGATGACGTTGTCCAAACCTCTAGCACGCACCTGTTCTTGAAGCATCTCCTTTTGCATTCCCGCACCGATAAGTTGAAATATAACGTTGGTGTCTGTTAGCTTTTCAGCGGCATCGACCAACTGGATGAGGTGATTTGCAACACCATGAGCGCCAACATAGGTGATGACAAAACTACCCTCAAGTCCCAGATCCTTCTTGAATTTCAATTTGTCAAAAGATCGTTGAACCCCATCGGATAGGCTAAAATCGGCAGCATTGGGAATAAAGATCACCTTTTCTTTTGGAACCTCTTTATCATGGATCAGTTTTTCTTTGAAAGCGGGTGTTAGCACATTGATCAACTTGGCTTTTTTATAGATGAATTTTTCAAACCAATACGCAAACTTGATGATCCATTTGTTCTTCAGTACTCCTGTATCGATCGCAGACTCTGGCCAAAGGTCCCTGATCTCAAAAACAAAGGGGGTTCTCTTTAATCGCGACAACACATAGGCCGTTATCCCAACAAACAAAGGTGGAGAGGTTACCAAGATCACGTCGTACGTTCCGCTGGTCTTAAAGGCCCCGGCATAGATACTTGAGAAAACAAAGGAGAAGTAGGCCCATAGTCGCCCTAAGAAGCTCACGTTATAACTCTCGGAGACATGACAGCGAAGTATTTTGACATCTTTGTGATACTGCTCGTCCTTAAAAACGAACTTTCCTTTGTATTTTGGAGGTTTTTTACCAGTAGCATAATGGACCATCCCAGCGATGACCGTGACCTCATTCCCTTGGTCTGCCCAGATCTTGGCCATTTCATTGAACCTCGACCCTCCTCCTTCTCCCTTCTCTAAAAAGTATTGATGAATGAGTAGAATTCTCATTAAGCTTTATCGATTTTGATTGTTGTAACAATAGTACCCGAACTGGAAGTAAAGGTACGTCTAGGTGATCTTTCTTTGACTCCGTAGTATCCTGAATACCATTTTTCGTCATTAAGCGGCTGGAGCTCGTTCCCATTTAGATCCTTGGCAACGATCTCCACATCGTCTTCATGTTCTGGGTCTAGATGCCAATATTGAAAGATGGGCCTGTCGCCAGTATTTTTAACCTCATCGACAACCGTCCAATGTGCTTTCCCCTGCTGTTTTTTGACCGTTCGAACATGTTCGATGTCTTTGCCCAAATGTCTAAAAGCCGTTATCTTTCCTTTAAAATGAAACCTTCCTTCTTCTTTGTTGAGGACAGCGACCGCTTTTTTCACCCATTTGAACCAGATGAATCTGCTTCCCTTCAGCATTTGATCCTCACCGTCTACACTTATAGTGTTATGTCCTTCGCAACCATTAAAATATGCAATGTCTTCTTGTTTTGTATTGTATTTATAGGAGCCGGCATCTCTAAGATAATTGATGCCTTGGTGCCATATATCCAAATGTAAGTTGTCTGATTGAGAAGGGCGATCCTGGTATTTTCCGCATCGAATAAAGGTCTTTGTACTTTCCTCTTGTATGATATAATAACCTCCCTTTTCAAAGGTATTCATCTCATTGGGATACTCATAAGGAATTTGAGAAGGTACTATTCCTAACCAATAAGCGCTTTCGTGAATCTCGTATGCCTCCTTATAAAGCACCGATCTAAGGTCGTCTAGTTGCGAACTATAATTGCGGTAGTCGTCGTCCGTCAACTTAAAGAAAAGCGCACCATCATTGGCGCCGTAATTTGGAAGCTGTTTTGTGACAGGGTCGGTACAGGCATCAAGGAACTGAAGGGACTTTTTGGCTCTCTCGTAAACCACAGGGTTCCATTTGTCGTCGTTCAATTCGGCTAGGCGTATCCCATACGTCAGCAACTGAACGGCAACTCTGTGATAGTTCATCGAATATTGAAGAAAGGTGCCATCTTCATAGATCTGATAGGCGATCTCCTGCTCGAACCATTTTTTCCCTTTTTTGTTCCACGTCCTCGTATCTGGAATAAAGGGAAATAGCTTGTTGGAAAGGTAAAGCATCAAGGTTTCCGTCAACGCGTGATTGTTTCTTACAGCGATTCTCGAAAAATGAATATTTCGATATACATGATCTAATTGCCAGTATATCGAATTCATTATTTTTTTGAAGAGTCCCTCGGTGAGGTTTTCGGAGTCTTTGTAGTAATAAAGAGCAAAGGTCCAATTGAGAATTCGCAAACTCGTTTCTTGGCTGCATTTGTAATTCGGTCCCAAATTGATGGGGTTCTTATCTATAAAGTCTTCAATCTCGCCGAATACTAATTTGGACTGGTCTTCTTCAAAATGATAATCGTAACGTATGATATCGAACAAGAATGAGAATCGGGCTTTCTCCCATACGTATTTGATATCTCCTGCCTCTTTAGAGAGGTCTTCGATCTGCGACCAATGCTTAGCGATATCGTATTTATATCCCGTTGCCGGGTTTGTTATCCAATCGTAATTTTTTCCTAGATCGATTTCTAGTTTATTAAAGAACACCAATATTCCCTTTTGTAAGTTCTCGTTTATCGATTTTAATTCTTCCGACCTCCGTTTTGGTAGCCCATGTATGTCCTTTCCATAGAAAAAGAAAGGAGGCAGTTCTTTCTTCCAGTCTTCTAAAGAGATGAACTCTTTGAAAGGAGGATTTGTAGGAAAGGTTCTCGTTTGCCAGTGTAATTTGGTCATTATGGTGTGATATGACCTAAACAACAGATATCTGGGGCCCATATTTTTGATGAAGTCGAGAATATTTAGGAATTGCCCCATCGCGATCAATTGGATGTAAATGTAATTAGGTTGGACTCTGCCACTTGATGCAGATGCTTATCGATGATATAGTACTGTTTTCCGTCTTCAATTCTTTGGGATGATCGGGTAATTTCCCCATTCAGGTAAGCAACAATGGTTTCGGCAAAAGCCTTTGTCATTATGGGTTCAAAACGCGCTCTAAGCGATCTTATCGTCTCATTCTTAATAAGTTTTACGTCAAAGACCTTCAAGATATCCCCAGTATCCACACCCCTATCCATGAAATGGACCGTAAAGCCAAGATTATTGAAGTCTCTTAACAACAATGGCCATTCAACGACATCCATGCCACGATATTCTGGAAGTTTTCCCATATGGCAATTAAGCACGCCTGCGCCAGAGGCATCGAGTATGTTCTTTCGTATCAATCCTCCTCCTGTGAAAACGACAGCATCAACTTTTTTAGCTTTCAGGGTCTTTTCGACCAACGCATCGTTTAGGTCATTGACAAAATGCACCTTGATGCCTTTTTCTGAGAGTTCCTTTAGATTCTTTAGTTGAATCTTGTTCCGTTCTCTGAAAGAGATGATGTTATCTATTTCTTTAAGACTGCTATAGGCCTTATCTCTCAACACCAATTTGTTCCAGATCTTTTTGAGGAGTCGTGCTCCATCTCTGGAAAACTCATCCTTGAATCTGGCAATGGTAAATTTCTTCACAAACACATCTTCGATAACAATGCCTTCCCTAATCAGCAACTCGCAGACCGAAGTCGAATATAAACTGCCCGGGTTTGGAGAAAATAAAGCGACCCTACCTTTCTTTGTCATTTGTTTTCAATTTTTCTATGAGATGTTTGGAGAGCAGCAAATTATAGGCATGCTGTTTGGAGTATGACATATCCAATAGGTGCCTTTTAGATAAGGCCCTATTGCGCAATAGCTTTAATGCTATACTTAAGAATCTTGGATCGTCGTATCGACGGTGATATTCTAGGAGCAGGGAAATCACATTTTGTATGAAACGAATACGTTCCTTTCTGCTGGTATAATTTTTTCGAAGTCTGTTTTGAATGGAGTTCATTCTAAATTCTAGAAATCTCATCATTCTGTTGGCGTTGTAAATTGCCTTTTCGTCATTCTGAAGCAGTGCCCGCCTTATTTTGAAAATCTCTTCAAGACTCAGGTCCTTAAAATTGGTGTAGTCCTTGAGGGCGCTGTCAGTGGTCATATCATATGGGTGCATGTCTTTTTTTGCAACACTCACAAAATCGAGGGCTTGATCATCAAAAACAACTAGCTCGTCTTTACCATACGCAATGATATGCTCACACTTTTCTATATGATCAAATAGACTATCCTTCATTTATAGCGTACATATATGATTTTCCATCTACTCTTTTCAGGGCTTCAAAATGCAATGGGACCGCATTGCTATCTTGTTCTCCATCAGCAAATGCAATAACCCCCCATTTAAAATAACGCATGGGAAGCATATCCTTATCAAACTTTGCTACACATTCCCAATTTTCAAGGTCTTTGGACACAAATAGACTCGCTTTCTTCTCTAATACCCCTTCCCCTATTTCTACGGAAGAAGCTGCCAGATAATGATCGTCGGTCAATTTTTTGAGATACCATACGGGTCCTGGAAATAATGATTTTCGCTCGATCGCCTTGGTTGCTCTGTCCAGAACATAATGGTAGCTCTTCTCCAATGGCGAGTCCATGATCCAATGCACTTTATTTTCTGTGAAGAAAACGTTTACCGCTCTATATTTCTGGCTGCCATCTCCTATTTTTTCATTAGTGCTGAAATCCAGGTCAGATTTCATGATGATATTCTCCTTTTTGAAATCTCCGGTGAGGGTCCATACTTTATTCTCGTACACATCATAGTAGCATCCGTGAATGTGCTTGATCTCACCCGCCGGAAACTGATATATCACTTCCCATGAAGCGCCGTCATCTTTACTTCTATAGACATTCACGGCTTTGCGTTCGCCATTGTTACCGTATTCACCAAAAAAGAGCATTCCGTTACTAGCAATGCCCATTGACTGATGAAGCACATTACGGCAGTTCTTTAATGTTAAAGTATGCTTTAGCTCTCTGGACGCTAAGTTATAGCAATAGACCTTTGACTGTTTGATGATCACCAAATTATTGGCTGCCTTGAATACATTACATTTATCCAATCTTAACGCCCTTCTTGCTATTCTAAACAAGCCTAGAATCCTTTGCAATGGACTAATTGACAGTACGATCTTGTGAACCGCTCCATCGATTTTTGCATTGATCACATTATGCTTGCTTGTAATGATATCCTCTTTGGAATAATAATGCACGATCTCGGCATTTGATATTCTATGTAAACGGGTAGCTTTCATCTAAAAAACCTATTTAAGGTCAACCCAAGCATTGGTCTTTAGGCTTTCGATCGCAGCATGGCTCGCAGCAGTTGCATTCACCAATTCATCAAAAGAAATGATCGGACCCTTTCCTTCTTTAAGGTTCGTGAGCAATTTAGAGAATTGAATCTTGTGCCCTTTGTCCATTTTTGTCTTGAGCCTTTTAAACCCTTTAACGTTATATCCTTTGGTCTCCCTAAAGTTGTCCATGATGATAGTGCTATCATTAAAATAAACTTCGAGGCGTTCTTTGGAATAGCTCTTTGCACCATTGGAAAAATAGTTGACCACCCCCGTAGACCCATTCTCATATTTCAACAAAATGGAGGCATTGTCGGTATTTTCTTCTGGGCTTTTACCCATCGCATTCATCATTACAGATTTTACCCTGCTTCCCGTGATATGAGAGATAAGGTCGATAAAGTGCACCCCTTCTGCGATGATCCTTCCGCCATTCACTTCCATATCGTGAAACCAAGTATCGTAGGGAATATGGCCAGCATTCATGGTCGCGACCACGTTTAAGACATTGTTTCCTACCAATTCTTTGATCTTAGAAATGTGGGGAGAGAATCTCCGATTGAATCCAACCGTAACTGTTTTATCAAAACTTGGATTCTCATAGGCATCGATGATCGATTGCAGGCCTTCGCCAGTGATGGCCATTGGTTTCTCCACGAAGACATGTTTGTTTTTGCTCATGGCATCAACGGTCATGCTCGCGTGCAAGTTAGGACGTGTAGTGATCATCACAAGATCTACCTCCTCATCCTCTAATACGATCTTAAAATCGGTCGTGCTTTGTGCGATATTGTGTTTTTTGGCCAATGCGGTACCCGTGACACCCCCAGAAGAAACGATATGTTTGATGGTAGTGTCGATTCCCTTTAGGGCGGGAAGTAGTGTCATTTTGGTAAAATTTCCGGCACCTACAAGACCTATTACACCTTTGGCTGGTGTGGAAGCCATTTTATTGACTTGAATGCTATTTTCAGGTATCGCATTCTCGTCATACTTGAAAATCGATGCGATGGAAGTTGAATTGCCGATGTCTCCATATACCTTATCATATTCTTCGATAGGGACCACCTCAGACACTAGGTCTTTAACATTCAATTTTCCAGAAGCTATGAGTTGCAAGACGGTCTCGAAATTTCTCTTTTCCGTCCACCTAACAAAGGGCAATGGATAATCGTTGCCTTTGAATTCGTAGTTGTCATCGTATCTCCCTGGGCCATAGGAACAAGAGACCTGGAAGCTTAGTTCTTTCTCGTAAAACTCAGCCCTAGAAAGGTTAAGACCGATGATTCCGACCAAAATAATTCTCCCTCGTTTCCTGCTCATTTGAGCAGCCTGCGAAATGATATCATTGCTCTTGGCCGAAGCGGTGATCAATACCGCATCCGCTCCAACACCATCAGTCTCTTGAATGACATATTTTACTGGATCATTCCCTTTTAAAGGATTGAATGCAATGATTCCTTTGGCTTTGGCAATTTCCACTTTAGAATCATCGAGATCATAGCCGATGACCTTACAGCCGTTTGCCACGAGCATTTCGGCCGTAAGCAGTCCTATCAATCCCAATCCTATTACCACAACGGTCTCTCCCATGGTTGGGTTGGCCAATCTAATGCCCTGTAGACCTATAGCACCAACTACAGTAAAGGCCGCTTCTTCATCTGTGATCGAATCTGGAACATGAGCTACAAGATTTTGTGGCACCGAAACAAATTCGGCGTGTTGCCCATTGGAGGCTACTCGATCCCCTTTTTTAAAGCTGGTAACTCCTTTCCCAACGGCGATTACTTCCCCAACATTACAATATCCCAATGGTAGGGGTTGTTCTAGTTTATTAAAAACGGTTTCTAAGGTGGGCATCAAGCCTTCTGCCTTGATCTTGTCGAGAACCATTTTTACCTTATCTGGCTGTTGTCTTGCTTTCTGGATAAGGGAAGCTTTACCAAATTCTACAAGCATTTTCTCCGTACCTAGCGATACTAGGCTTCTTGTGGTCTTTATCAAAACCTGTCCACTTTTAACCTGCGGTGAAGGAAGATCTGCTAGTTCTGTGACACCTGTCCTAAAAGATTGTAAAATCTGCTTCATTTATAAAATGTATCATTATGGAAGACCTTGCTTACTTGTTTGTGGTTTCCAATTACTATTTCTTTGTTTCTATGGTCGCATGTTTTTCGGTATTGGGCAAAACCTTACTTACGGCGATATACATAAATATAATTGCGGTAATATTAAGCAGTAACCCGCCAGAGAAAAAGCTGGTGAAAAACACTGCAAATATCATACTTCTTTTTAAGAAATCGGCCTGCTTCAGAAAATGAATTGCTATCAAATATAGGTAGAAGGCAACTCCAGCGATTCCCATAAAAAAATAGAGGTCGATCAACTCTAGTTCTACCTTATAGTTTTTGAAGTCTATCCCTCCAAGAATATAGTTCCAAAAGGTCCAATGGTCGTTTATATAGGCCAATGTCCTCTCAAGCAGTATATTTCTTTTTGACATCAGCACCCCGACCACACCAACTTCCGAATATACTTTGTCCCAGAATGGAAATATTCTTATCATGATTCTCATAAGCGTTTCCACAAAAAAAATGGCTAGGAGCAAAAGACAAGGGAGCGCTATCTTGAATATGCGATGATATTTGCTGTAGAAGAATGTATGTACTACAAGCAATAATAGCAGAAAGAATAGGACTGTCTTTTGTCCAATGAACAGCGATGCTACAATAAAGAACATCAACTTATAGCCGAAGGATTTCGTTCGATAGGTTATCCAGAAGTAATAATTGACCACTATGGCGATAATGTACATAAAGCTGGCTTCTCCTGGCTTAGAGAACATTCCCGAAACTCCAAACCTATCGTAATACTCATAGGATCTAAATAACTCTATGTGGAAGATCAATCCAAGGAACATCAAGAAGGTATTTATGTAAAGGAAATACTCAAAAAAGCGGTATATCTTCTTGAAGGTCTGCTGTGGCACTCTGGTCGAATTCACAAATGTGATAAAAATAAGGATGTACACATAGCTGTTAAAGAAATAGATGTTGCCATTGAGAAGTTCTTCATACAAATTATAGTGGGGCATTTTTACAAACAACTGACTTAAAAAAAAGAACACTGCCATGATTCCTATGAAGAATATCACTTTTTTATGTTGACGGGCGTTCCTTAAAATAACGGCTATCATTAGAAGCTCAAATAGGAGTTTTACAACGCCCGCGTATCGATAGAAAGACCCACTAAATAACTTGAAAGAGATGCTTGTGAAAAAGTCACTTATCAGAAAACCAAAAACAAAGACGGGCAACAGCCACTGGATATTTTTCTCCACCCATCCCATTACCTTAACTTAATTTTAAATCCTTTCTGTAAATAAGCCCAAAGCAGCGCAAAGAAGAAAAAACCATATCCGAGTAAGGATCTGGGTAAGCTGGCCTGTGACAAATAATAGGAGAACACAAAGCAGAAAATGATGAAGACCAGGTTGATATTATTCTTTTCTAGCTTGTTTAGAAAACTGTCTACCAAAGCTAATAAGAATCCTAAGAAAATATTTCCTATGATCAATCCAATATACCCGAAAGCGCCATAGAAATCCATGATGCTATTGATGGCCAAAGAACCTCCCTTCTTATTCAGTGAGAAATGGTCAAATAAGACCCTCGAATCTGCATAATGCTCAAATCTAAAGATCTTGCTGAAAAGTCCGATGTTGGTAAAACCGTAGTGGCCGTCAACGGCTGGATAATAATGGACATAAAAGAATGCGGGAATTGACAATCTTCCAAAGACTCTGGTCAGTACCACTTCTGTAAGCCTTCCAACGGCCTCGAAGATAGTATCGAATTTATAGGTCGTTGCCGAATAGTAAAGGAGGAGGAGGAGTGCAAAGATCAAGCTTAGATAAATGATATTACGTCTTCGTGTAGCTTTCTTACTCCTCACTTTTTTCAACCTGACCGTAGGGATGTTCTTACGAAAGACAAATGCCGCAAGCATGGTTGCCAATAAAAATATCACCAAAGGTCTTTTCTGGAACAATAGGATGGTTAAGATAAATGATAGCAACAAAAGACCAATAAACAATAGTTTGCTGAAAAGGTCCCGCTGTTTCATGGCAAGATATAGCGAGACGATGGTGAGAAATGGCAATAGATTATAGGTCGTCACCACGTATAAATAATTGGAGGTAATGCCCCTTCTAGAAACGAATAAAGCATCTGGTTGTCGACTTAATAGCCCATCGAAAAAGCCCGTCACCAATACTTCTCGTTTCATCAATAAATAGAAGAACAAGAAAACGCCTATTAAGATGACAATGAAATAAAAGTTGGTCCTGTTGAGATTATCCTTGATCTCTCCTTGGATATTGAAATGGCTTATGCATGCCAATCTTCGATGTCTTAACATGATGCCCGCCACATAGGCATACAATACCATTAGTAATCCCGAAACAGCTATAAGCTGCGTTTTAACTATATCTTGTTGTGTGATGACCTTTAAATTAAAGGTCCAGAATTCCTTTGCCACATAACTCTTGATAAAGGGGAATGCCAATATTCCAAAGGTGGAAAACAAGATCGTAGCAATAAAAAAGACCCCAAAAAGATTCCATTTAAAGATCATCTTCTTGAAAATGATGATATGGAGTAATAGAACAACTATTAAGATATAACTAATGGTCATTGCTCTTTTTTCGGGTGATTTAGGTAAAGAAGGTAATTAAAACATGCATAAAACGTGATTCCCCATTGCCTGCTAAGAATATTTTCGGTCATGCAACAGCCCATGATGATCACCAAAAAGCAAAAGTATACATAATTATCTGTTTTGACCGCCCGCACAAACCCAAAACCGAATACAACCAAAAAGGTGAGCAATCCTAGTATCCCAAAACGCATCAGCGAATCTAAATACTGATTGTGAATGTTGCTTTTTGAAGCGATGCCTCTTTTCGCATATTCTTTATGCAATTCTTGCTCGACATCGCCAGTGCCTACACCAAGAAGGATATGCTCCCTTATAATTGGGATTGATGCCTTCCAGATCTTATAACGTGTCTCTTTGGTCACCCTATCGCCTTCTTGGAGTTCCACGAATCGGTCAACGATTCGCTGCATGGGCAAGTTGAAATACGTGGTCGTAAACCATGCAGTTCCTAAGACCAGTGCGATTAGGAATACCAACGTCTTTAATCTTCTTCCCTTGGATAGAAAATAACTAAGTGAGGCGATCACAATTACCGTATTGAGGATAATGGCAGTTTTTGCGACCATCTGAAGGATGAAAATAGATTGAAAAGCCACCAGTAAGAGCAACAAAATGATGTAGATCTTTTTCTTCACTCGACTCAAAAACGAAATGATCAACACATTGGCGAACATGACATAAATTGCAAAGTAGGTATTGTGCATCGCGATCAATTTGGTCAATTCGGCCCCAGTATATCTATATGATAGAAATAGTTTTAAGTTGAGGGGAAATGTATCACTGAGATAAAAAAAGCGATACACGGTGTGCAGTTCAAAGATCAAAATAAAACTAGCTATGGCAATGATATAAGCTTTGAAGAGAAAGGTGATATTCTTCACCCTGTAGACCGCATAAAACAAAGGAAAGAGCAAAAGACTTATTTGCCTTGAGATCATATTGCCCGCTCTTGGCAGATTGTCGGTGTAAAGCAGGCCAAAAATATTTAACCCGTACCAAAATATGAGTAGCCAAAGGAAAGGTGTTGCCTTGAACTCTATATGTTTCCTTCGAATGAAAGTAAGGATCAGCTGAACGCCAAACAGAGCGAAAATGAATTTTGGATTTATTTTTTCTAATGGAAAAGTGACCACCACCCCAAGGAGCAATATAAAGATAAGATCGAGGTTCTTCTTTTGAAATTTTTCTCTGAGCGTGTTTATCAATGTCATCTATTTAGTCAAAAAATTTTCGAGTTCTTTATAATCTTCATCTCCAAAGTAGGCGTTCGAAGGTAGCGCTCTAAAGATGTCATCTATTTGGTTTTGATTTTTCACCAGGTGAGCTACTGCCTGTTCTATGGCACCTTCTTCTTTATAGTTAATAGACAGTCCGATGTCATATTCTGTGACCACCTCTTCCAAATAAGTGCCTTTACTGCAGATCAACGGTGTGCGATAGTACATGCACTCATACAGCTTGTTGGGCAGGGCCAATCGATTGTTCAACGAAACCTGATCGATATCGTACACCAGATAGATGATATCTATCGATTCGTAGATTCGCCTAGCATCTCTAAAGGCATTGTAGGGACCAAAATATTTAATATTTTCATACTTGTCTGCATATTCTTCTATCACATGCTGAAAGTGCCCCTTTCCATGCACATGGATCTCTACATTGGGATCGTCCTTATAAATCTCGAATAGGGCTATATATTCATCTCTACGAAGCAACAAGCCTACGATGCCTATGATCGTTTTATCGTTCCTTGTCCTTTCTGAAGAAGTGGTTCCTTCGATCTCGGCGGCCAATAGTTTGTTTTCAAGCACGAATACATCCTTTTCGAAGAATTTTTTGAAATGATAAGTATAATATTTCTTGGAAGTCACGATCAACTTATCTATATATTTCTTGTAGAGTTTTCTCTCTAGTCTGCGCATTCCTTTACCAAGGATACTGTTGCTGAAAACGAACTCCCGCAGATCGGATATTTCGATTGCAACTTTGGGGGCTTTTGATCCCTTTTTTTTACCGATCCTTGCGAATACGTATAGCAGAAGCACATCGATATTATTGATCAAGACCGTATCGTAGGAGGATTCCTTGATCAGCTTCCTTATCTTTTTGATCGTCTTAAAATAGGTCCATATTCTTTTGAAAGGCTGCGATGCATTGGGTAAAGACCCCAAGTTATACCGTGTTACCGAGGCATCGATAGAATCGTCAATGTCCGCTAAGGTGCTTCGATGAAAACAGAGCAAAGAAACCTTATTGTTCGCGGACAAAAAGTTGATCTGTTTTACGAATCTTGGATTCGGTTGGTGTGATATAAAAAATAGAATATTCATTGGGATGCTATATGGCCTTTAATTTTTCTTTTTCAAAAGCGTTTCTAAGGTGTCAAAGACAAAACCTGCCTTGGTAATATACAATATGAACAAATAGATCGTAGTGCTTACCAAAACGCAAATTAGGCAGGCATATATGTTCTGAAAGGTCCCATTCACGTAATAGTTGAGTGCAAAGAGGCCACCGCCGACAATCAATAGCATGTCAAATCTATAATAGCGATTGCCTAAAAAGTCCTTCCGGCACCAAAAAGCAGTTGCAATACCCAGGATCACAAAAGCGATCATCAGTGAAAAAGAAAGTGCGTACAGCGTATCATAGAATTGCTCCAAAATATAGAATAGTGCCACGTGGGAAACAATGGCTGCAATCAAGGTATATAAATTGTACGGCTTAAAGAATTTTATTTCGATGATTCCTTTCAATCCGTGAAATATCGAATATGGGACCAACCCAATGGCCATGATCTTAAATGCATAAAGTACATCTTTTATAGTTTCGGGTTTGGAAAGCCAATACTCGAGCAATACGTCCAACCAATTGTATAAGATGATGACCAAGAGTGTTGTTGCATAAAGTATCGTACCAGACATTAGATTTACCGCTGCCTTTTGTCGCTCTGGAGAATTGTTATTACCAACGATCACTGATGAGAGTTTAGATACCGGCTGCAAAATGATCAAAACAATTCTGGTCAATGCCAAGGCGATAAGAAAAGAAGCGATCTGTTTTTGTTCGCTCCCGACCAGCAATGACCCAATGGTCAATAAAAACATATCCGAAAAGGTGATGATCGACCGTGGTATTCCATAAGCATAGAACTCTTTGCCATAGGTCTTTATCATTTCAACCGAAGGAAATCGGTAGATCTCTAGCCTTAAAACTATATAGAGAAGTAACACCAATTGCAATACCGACATCGCCGTAAGCGAGTAACTCAAAAGCAGCTCTAAGGTGACCGAAGACGACAAATATTTGAAAACGACGATCAATATCAAACTAGCATTGAGCAGGTTGATAAAATTATATGCCAGTACTTTCCGAAGTGTTAAAAAATAAGGCTGTACCAAATAACTCAAATGGATGATAGAAATATACCAAACCGTATATAGAAAATATTGCTTGCTGTTTGCGGTGCCATCATAGGTAAGGTCCCCCAATTGTTGGCCGAGAGCCAGATATATCAATCCCAGCACGATCGTACTGACTATCCATCCTGAAAAGGAAAGAAAGAAATAGGTCTTTATCTTTTGCTTTTCATTTTTATAGATGCTGGCATATCTGATAATGGCCTGTGAGGTTCCTAGCTGACTAAGATTGGTAAAGGTGGGCACCACCCGCCTCATTAGCATAAAGACCCCAAGTGCAACAGCCGATAATAGGTACTCGGCTTGTTGGATCAACCAAAAGTTGAACAATACATTCAAAACAGAGAATCCTGTGCTAAAAAAAAGGTCTCTACTTAATTTGTTCATTGGTTACTTACTTTTTCAATAGTGAAAAACAGATTCGTAGATTGAGCTATGAAGGTTTTAAGTGTCACTTTAGAAGTTCTCGACTTAGATCCGTAGTGCGAGCTAAAATAGTACTCTCCTACAGAAGCGGTCGACTGTTCATCGAACTGTATTTTGAACTTTGACTCTCCCGTCATCACGGTGATACTCGTATTTTCAATGGACACATCAACCTCTTTCGAAAAGTGCAAATGCCGTGTTATTTCGTGTTTCGATTCGCAATTCACATGGTCGTTGCAAGTTAGTTTAAAATTATTCTTTGTCAGCTTAAATACCCTTCGATGTCCAACGGGGTGGCTCAATCTATCATATCCCTTATGTTCGCCAGAAATCTCGATGCTATTAGCATTGTCCAAGACCCTCACGTTGAGAGGATTTGCTATATCACTGATGCCCCATTGTCCGATCTGCGGTGCAATTTCCTGCCCATCAACCATTAGACCATTGTGATAGGCCGAGGACTTCATTTTACTTTTCAAGGCCAGATCGCCCGTATAAGTGTAGCATCCGGGGTCTACGATGATATCTTTACCATCTAACATCAATTCAAAACTGAAAAGATCGTTATGGCCATGACCTCCTCTGCCATGCATGCCCACTTCACCATAATCAGCGATAAAATAGTCTTTGGACGTTTTAGCGATGACAAAACCGCCTTCTTCAAAATAATCGAGCTGGAATCCCTCTTTTCTACGAGCAGCCTTCGTCTCTTCTATGCCAAAAAGTTCCCTCGAAGAAAGGTATGCTTCCTTCGCAATATTCAAACCATCATCTTCTAAAAATAGGCTTATCAGCTGTAAGATATTGGAATGGTCATTTAAAGAAACCGCATCATTCTGAAAGATCGACGCGCTATCATTATCTCCAATGATAGGTGTCTCCGAATTTGGCTTGGTAACCGCCTTCATAAAGCGATTGGCATTTCTTAAGAGTGTCAGCGTTTCAGACCTGAGTTGAATGCCGCTTCTTTTCATTGCTAAAAATGATACAAAGAAAAGCTCCACCACCAAGCGATGATATGGGATCGATTTTTCGAAGTTCACACCATCTTTTAAAAATTGCAGGTGAAATTCATTCTCCGTTTTTTGAATGGCATATCGATACCAATTTCGAGCTTCTTTAAAGAAGTCCTTGAATATTTTTCCCAGCAACAACAACGCTGTTAAATTGGCAGCGTAATGATTCCCTCTCAGGTCGGTGTATTCGACATTTCTCCATAAAAAAATTCCATGAAGCAGCAGAATTTCATTTAACAAGTCGATGGTCTTATCTGCTTTGTCGTCTCGTAGCAGCAATTCCCGTAGTTGTACAAGATTGATGGTTCGAATCGCAACCTCCATGGGATACCAGTTCACAGAATGCGCGATGGGATTTTTGGTCTTCCAGTGCTCTAAAGTGGAACGAACGAATGTTAGATATTTCTCGTCTTTCGTTAGCAGATATGACCTAGCGACTGCGATCAAAAAGCTAAGCCTCGACAATTCCCAAGGAAACTTTACATCATATTCCTTTTCTTTATTTGGCTTGTAAAAGGAATATCCTTTGTAATACTTATTTTTCCAAGTATGACCTGATCTCCAATCCGAATTCCATCGTATCGGAAATTCAAACGTGTATTCGGTATCAAAAATAGCAATCGAACCTGCCAATATACGAGAGGCGTCTGCAAGTATCGTTTGGTTGAGTTCTGAAGAGCGCTGGTCATAACCACTAAAATCAGCGTGAAAAAGTCCACTTTTTGATTTGTGTGTTCCCTCTTTTTCAATCTTGTCAGAGATCAGATTTTCAACTGTATCCCAAAACTTCGTCCGATGGTAATATTTAAGCTTTACGAGTTGCTTAAAGCGATACCAAACTACGGGAATGGGTTTCGATAATACAGTTTTGATGTTCATTAGCGCCTATTGCCTTTTTAATCATTCTGAATCAAAAAAGTCGCTTTGGTCGTTTCCACCATACTCTCAAAATCGATGGCCCACTCATTTTTTGTGATGGAATCGTGCATATATAGCAACTCTTCATACTGTCCTTTTTCGGAAGTTTTTGAGCTAAGTTCCTTCACTTTTACGCCATAGCCAGTAAGTTTGGTAAAATCGTCCATGATAATGGTCTTGCTATCGAAATGCACTTCCAAGTTCTCTTTCTGATAGCCTTTGTTCCCCACTGCAAAGTATTGCAAGCTTCCAACGGAACCATCCGTATACTTTAGGACGATAGATACGTTATCATCACCTCGAATCTGATCGTTCTTTGGACTGAGCTTTTCTACACTAACAGACACTATTGAAGCGTCTGTGAAATATGAGATCAGGTCGATAAAGTGGCACACCTCGCCAACGACACGTCCGCCATGCTCGTGGATGGCGTCATCGGAAGGTCGATGTCCGGCGTTAATGCGGTAGCTTACATATAAAGGATTGACTCGTTTGTCCGTATGCTGTTTGATCTCTCTGGCATACTTGCTGAATCTTCTATTGAAACCCGTTAGCAATAAGGGTTTATTCTTTATGGTCTCGTCATTGTAAAAGGCGATGATCTTGTCCAAGTCTTCCTGGTTGGTCGCCAAAGGTTTTTCTACGAAGGTATGTTTTCCTGCCATCAGTGATTTGAGCACGAGTGATGCATGGTCCTTATGCTGAGTGGTAATAAAAACCAGGTCTACTTCTGGATCCGTTAACACATCGGCTATCTCTGAAGTAGTATACTTTGCATCGAAATGAGTGGCGACCGATTTTCCCTTATGTCCAGTTCTGTTAACAACTGCATAGAGCGCGTACTTGTCCTTCATCTTTTCCATATTTGGAAGATGCATGGCAGTAGCAAAGCTTCCCGCACCTACAAGTGCCACATTGAGCGCGCCTTTTCTTGAGTAGTTCTCATTCACCACAACTTTGGAGCTTGGCTTGGCGTCGATCTTATTGTCATATGCGAGCAACACGATGATCGGCTTTTCTGGTCCCTGCAAGGAGGCATAGGCTTCTTCGACCTGATCGATGGGGTACACCTTATTGATCAATAGATCTAAGGACACTTTTCCTTCATTGAGCATATGCAGGTACTCCGTCATATTGCGATTCTCGGTCCATCGCACATAGGCGTAGGGATAATCATTCCCCTTATCTTCATATTCCCTATCGTATCGGCCAGGTCCGTAGGAGGTAGATATCTTAAAATCGAGTTCCTTTTTGTAGATATCCTCTCGTTTGATCTCCATACCAGATACCCCTACCAAGATCACTCGCCCTTTTTTCTTACAAGCTTTAAATGCTTGGGATAAGGGTTCACTACTTGCGGTAGCCGCCGTAAAGATCACAGCATCTGTCCCGTGACCTCCTGTGTGGTCGGTAACGGTCTTTACGAGGTCGTCCTTTGTGGGGTCGATGACAATATCGGCACCCAATTCTTTGGCAATTTGAAGTCGGTCTGGATTGATATCACTTACGATGGTCCTCACCCCCGAATTTCTGAGAAACTGCACGGTGAGCAATCCTAAGATTCCTGCACCTATCACCACACAATACTCACCCAATCGAAGGTCTGCCCGGCGCACTCCCTGCATTGCAATTCCTCCAAGAGTAACGGTCGACGCCAACTTCAGGTCCAGTCCTTCGGGGACTTTCATCACTAGGTTTTGTGGCACCACTACATATTCAGCGTGATTGGCTATCCCTGCTCCAGCAGCTGCCACTTTATCCCCAACCTGAATATTGGTGACTCCTTCGCCCACTGCAATGACAATTCCGGCATTGGAGTACCCTGTGGGCGTTCCGTATTTTACTTTTTGCTGTACTTTGGAGAAGGCCCTTGATATTCCTTGAGACTTTGCAAGGTCGATAACCTTTTTTAGATTTTCGGGTTGCTTAAGTGCTCTCACCAGGAGGTTCTCTCCACTGTTACCAACACTTTTCAACTCGGTTCCGGCCGAAATACAACTGTACGAAACACTGATCAACACTTCTCCTACCGATAATATCGGCGATGGCACCTCTTCGGCCACGACTTTTCCTTTCTTTATGATTGCTTGTAACATTACAGATCTAATTCTTTAATAATGAATGTTGCTAATGTGAGATGTCCTTTTGCGTCAAAGTGCAATACATCTATCTTGTCCCTTACACTTCCTTGTGTATATACACCAAAATTGTCTTTGGATAAAATGTATGAAGCATCTACAAAGAGTACTTCTTTCTCTTCACAATACTCTTTGATTCTCTTTGCCGTTTCTTCATATTTATCCTTTTGAGGGTAGGCCGTCTTGTCTTTATGATGCCAAAACGGCGTCATCAGCAAAATAGGCATACTGGCTCCTTTATTTCTCGTTTCGGAAAGAAAATCAACAACAGAAGCCATATTTAAATAGATTTGCTGCCATTCGTCGTCCTTATAAGAATAAGATACATGTATACGTTCTGTTGCTTCTTCCTCAAAACTAGGGTTAGGCGCTATATTTTCTGCAGCCGTACCTTCGTATATGGGGTGTATGCTTATATCATCGAACCAGACATGACCGGTGCCGCCATAAAAAAGCATATGTGGCTTTACAGCGACCACTTTTTTATCGAATGTGACCTTGGTGGCAACTTCTTCCCAATCGTGTGTGCCCTTAGAAAATTTCAAGTTCTTGAAATACCATTCATAGCTGCCATCTTCAAAGAACACCTGAAAATCCAGGCATAATAACTTTGTGGTGCGTGCGACATCTTCGGTTTTGCTCCATCCTCGAAATTCGAACGTAGCAGTCGGCTTTTCTAGCGTGATCTCATCTCCAAACCATTTCGAATTTTTGACTTCATCATTGGAGATCTTTACCGATCGTGTTCCACTCCTGAATACGGTAGTATCCCATCCGGTTTTATTGTCCAAAGACTGATTTACCGTAAGCCAATATCTCGGAATGTTGAGCCCTATTGCCTTTGGTGAGCTCTCGGTTAATTCATGCTCGCCTTCCTTTAAAACCGTGATGGTCTCATCTTTTAGCCATTTCTTTATGGCGGTACGCTTGGCATATATTTCTACATTATCTTCAACGACCTCTTCTGTATAGTCGCTTACTTTGTCGTTGATGGTCGAGGGAAAACTAAACCCATGATCCTCGGTCAGCACGCCCTTGCGCTCTTTATTCTCTTTTTTTGTGTAATTTTTGTCCGCAAGTTCTTTCACTGTGGGTCGTATATTATCAGAAATACAGTCCCACGGCGTCACAGCTATCAAAACCTTGTCTGGGTCTAACAGTTCGGAGGCCTTTTGCGCAACGATCAATTTTTCCTTGATCGTCATTCCTCCCAAAGAAAGATTGTAGATCTGAAAGGCAGCATCGGAATGATCTTGAAGTCTTTGTGACACCAATTGATCATATGTTTCTGTGATATTCTTGCCCTGAACCACTCTCAATTGCGAAGAACCAATCATCAGAAATTTAGGCTTCTCGGTCTCCTTCAGATTCTGAAAAACCTTATCTATTTCCTTTCCACTCGTTGGATCGAATGTCACCTCATCTTTGATGATCAAGGAGTCGAGCATTGCACTCGTAGAAGTGGCCATCGTTTTGATACCCTTGTTAAAAGTCAAATAGGATTCCACTTTGGGGTCTTTGTAGAAAAAAAATCGGATCAAATATGACAAGACCAGGAAAACGAGGATCGCAATTCCAATTTGTAGAAAAAATAAACGATGATTCTTTCTCATAATCGTCAAAATTGAAAATAGATAAATGCTTGGTTCTCATCACTTCCAAAGAGAAGCACTAAAAATATTGCCAACCCAAAGAGTGCTCCTTGTAAATAGGGTTTCTTCAAGATGTGTTGTTGCTCTTCTTCTATCGTGGCAAAGTACCTCGTACCAAAGAAGTGACCAACAGTAGTAATCAATAATAGCAGTATAAAGGCCATGGGTATCTGATAGTTGACCGATGCTTTGGATAGGAACATATTCTTTAGGATCTCCCCAGAATCGGCAAAGGTCTGAGCTCTAAAAAAGACCCAGGTGACCATAACAAATACCATGGTCACTGCCCAAGATAGTACTTTATAAAGCGTGTTTGTGAGTACCGAAAAATTGAACTTGTCCGAAACATTGGTCTTGTAGCGTTTGTGAATGATCAGTGCCAGACCGTGTAACCCGCCCCACACGACAAAATTCCAGCTAGCGCCATGCCACAATCCTCCAAGAAGCATGGTGATCATTAAGTTTCTGTAATACATCGGCTTCGAACCTCTACTTCCTCCTAATGGGATAAAGAGATAGTCTCGAAGCCACGTAGACAGGCTAATATGCCACTTGCGCCAAAATTCGGTAATGTTTGTCGCGTTGTATGGCATATTAAAGTTCTCCATGAGTTTGAATCCAAGCAATGCCGCTACCCCAATCGCCATATCGGAATACCCAGAGAAATCGCAATATATTTGAATGCTATACGACATAACGCCTACCCAAGTGGCTAGGGTTCCGTATTGATCGGGATTGGCAAACAGCGGGTCGGATATTTGAGCAATATTGTCTGCGATCAAGACCTTTTTCACCAATCCAAGAATAAAATAGTTTGCAGCAAGTTGAAAATTGATATTTCTGAAGAATCTGTTCTCCTTTAATTGCGGGATAAAATCCTTGGCTCTTACGATGGGGCCTGCTACCAATTGTGGGAAGAAGGTAACGTAGAGTGAAAACTCCATAAAGTCCTTCGATGGCTTCATCTTACCGTAATAGATGTCTATCGTATAACACATCGACTGGAAGGTGTAGAAGGAGATCCCAACAGGTAGTACCACGTTGACAAAAAAGTTAGATCCGCCATTTTCCGAAACGAGCCCAGAGATCTGGTTCACCGTATCCAAGAAGAAATTGGCATATTTGAAATAAGCCAAAAATCCCAAGTTCGTTACCAAACTAAGGATCAAATAAAATCGTTTTTTACTTTGAGAGTTGCTGGTGTGTATCTTCTTTCCAGCAAAATAGTCTACCACGGTGGAAAACAGAATAAGAAGAATGAACACTGGATTCCATGACATATAGAAATAATAAGAAGCTAAAAGCAAAAAGATGATCCTTGCTTTTAGCTTCTTGTCTTCATCCTTGATGGCACCAAGCACAAACCAATAAATGATAAAGACAACGGTAAAAAATACTAAGAATAGCGAAGTTGAAAATATCATTTCATTTCTTTAATTAGAACTTCACATCCAATATGGTCATCATCCTACCCTGTACACCATCTTTTGGGTGATAAAAATAGACCTTTACCTTCTCAAACTCTTTTTGATCAACGGTAAATTCGTTAGAAATCGTAACAAATGTATTTTCTAACTGCTGAACCTCACACTTTGAAGCAATCGTAGAGGCATTGGCATCTTTGCCATCTTGGCTTTTCGGATATACTCTAAAGGCGACGTTCAGTTCTTGGATCCTGTCAAAATCCGACTTGTCCTCCAGGAAATAGATCAGCTGGTATTTTCCTCCTTCATTCGCTACCACCCCGATCTCGGTAAGGCCGATGCCCTCAATGAATTCGAAGCTATCAGAGAAGATCGTCTTCATATTGGCGAAGCTGTTCTCGATCTTTGGAAACTTTGAATCTTCGATCTTCTTTTCGACAACCACAGGTTCTACGACCTGATTCTCTTTATCACTCTTTTCTGTTTTACAGGATGCGAGGGAAATTGTTAAAGCTACTGCGGTAAAAACTATCCTTTTCATCTTTGTTTTAGTTTATTACATTACAAAAGTCCATGACTATTTTATCGGTTGGTATTTCGGTATTTTTAAATTCGCTATGTGCCACCAAAAAGACTATGATATCTCCTTCTTCTTTTCCGTTTTCAATACTTCTCATATCGAACGAATTGTGCCCTTCAATATTAGGCTCTACAGCTATGACCTCATGGCCATGGTGAACAAGGCTTTCAGCTACATATAGTGCTGGAGATTCTCTAAGATCATCAATATTGGGTTTGAATGCCAATCCCATGCATGAAATTTTCGCTTCGCGCCCGTTGTCGAGCTTAAATTGCAATGCGGCATTCTTCACTTTTTCGATGACCCATTCGGTTTTAAAGTTATTAATTTCTCTGGCAGCACGGATGATCTTTGACTCTTCTGGGAACTCAGATACGATAAACCACGGATCTACGGCGATACAGTGACCGCCAACACCAGTTCCAGGTTGAAGAATATTGACTCGTGGGTGTTTGTTTGCCAAATCGATCAGCTCCCAAACATTGATTCCGGCTTTGTCACATATCATCGAAAGCTCATTGGCGAAGGCGATCTGCACATCCCTCGAGGAGTTCTCCACCAATTTACACATCTCTGCTGTTTTTGCATTGGTCTTATGCAGCGCGCCTTTCACAAAGTGCCTGTAGAACCAAATAGCTTTTTCGGTAGATGCCTCGTCGATGCCGCCGATGGCTCGATCGTTATGCTCTAATTCGTGTATGACGTTTCCTGGGAGTACTCTTTCTGGACAATAGGCCATACTTATCTTTCCCATTAATTCAGGTCGTTCGTCAAAGATGACCTTTTGCATCTTCTCGGTCGTCCCAACCGGGCTAGTCGACTCGATGATCACCAAGCATCCCTCATTAAGTGTTGGTAAAATTGCTCTCGTAGCCGATTCTACATACGTGATGTCTGGTTCGTGATCGCCTTTAAAAGGTGTTGGAACCGCAATCAAATATACATCTGCGGCTACAGGCGAGGTGGTGGCTTTGAGATATTTCTCTTTCACTACATGATGCACCAGACCGTCCAGGTCCGGTTCAACAATATGTATTTCTCCTCTATTGATCGTATCTACAACATTCTGGTGTATGTCTACTCCAGTAACTTGAAGTCCCTTGCTAGCTATCAACGCGGCAGTGGGCAAGCCAATGTACCCCAAACCAACCATTACTACACTAGGTTTGCTATCCATGCTTAATTTTTTGATATATGATCTACTATTCTAATGCAAGCTTTTCCGTCGCCATAAGGATTGTGAAGCTTGCTCATTTCTTTGTATGCGCGTTCATCGGCAAGTAATTTATTTGCTTCAGAAACGATGAGGGTCGCATCCGTTCCTACCAATTTTACGGTCCCAGCATCGACGGCTTCGGGTCGTTCGGTGGTATCGCGCATCACCAAAACTGGTTTGCCCAAACTTGGCGCTTCTTCCTGTACACCCCCACTATCGGTTATTATGAGATATGATTGATCCATAAGCCAAACGAAAGCAGGATAGGAAAGCGGAGCAATGAGTTTAATATTTGGTATATCACCCAATAGATCATAGACCGGTTTTTGAACATTTGGGTTCAAATGAACGGGGTACACGATTTCGATATCGGCATTATCTTCTGCCAATTGCCTAAGGGCCTTACAAATATTGATAAATCCTTGTCCGTGATTCTCTCTGCGATGCCCTGTTACCAGAACCAATCTTCGACTGGTATCCAATAGCTCCTTCAGTTTTTCTACCTCGTGGTCCTTGTAGCTCTCAGATTTCACCTTATTCACACTGAACTCTAATGCGTCAATAACGGTATTGCCAGTGACCAAAATACTCTCTTGTGACTTATTTTCTGCAACAAGATTATCTCTGGATGTGGTTGTAGGCGCAAAATGAATCTCTGAAACGACCCCGGTCACACACCGATTCATTTCCTCGGGAAAAGGTGATTTCATGTTGTGGGTGCGCAGACCCGCTTCTACATGACAAACTTTAGCGCCCGCATAAAACGCCGCCAAGCTGGTCGCCATCGTTGTGGTGGTATCGCCATGAACATACACATAATCTGGATGGAAGTCTTCTAGAACAGGTTTGAGACCTGTAATGATATCGGCAGTAAGGCCATACAAATTTTGATTTGGCTTCATGAGGTCAAGATCGTAGTCTGGTGTGATCTCAAAAAAAGAAAGTACCTGGTCTAACATTTCACGATGCTGTGCTGTGATACAAACCTTGGTTTCGAAGTGTTCGTGTTGTTTTTGAAATGCTTTGACCAGCGGAGCCATTTTTATGGCCTCGGGTCTCGTGCCAAAAACAATAAGATTCTTTTTCTTCATTACCACCTAAAACTTTTATGCGACGACTAGGTCTTACTTGTTCAAATCGTGGGCAAAGGTAATGTATTTATTGAGAATATTGATATGCGACAAATGTTATGTTGTTATTAGGAAATACTCGGTGTTTTCGGGCTTCTACATACTTCATATCCATACGTTTTCCAATCAAATAAATCAGCTGCATTTCGACTCGGAAAACAGCTGCTTCAAATGGCTTTTATGAGCATGAAGGGTCATGGGCGAAAATAGAGAAAAGCAATAATGGAGAAGCCTCCTCTTACCGACGATCTAAGACGACATCATATGATCATTCCTGCGGCCACTGTCTCATTCGTGGTTTCATCTACCAGAATGATGCTGCCTGTATTTCTATTTTGTCTGTAGGAATCGATCAAGAGGGGTTTGGTCGTTCTAATATTGATCCTCGCGATGTCGTTCATGGTGAGCTCTTTATTTACAAGGTCTCTTTCAAAAGTATTGATATTGATCTTATATACTACCTCTTTGATCATGGCCTTTTGCTCATTCGACGTATGCCTGATAAAATATTTGGCTCTTGGTCGGGCCGGCTGATCATTCAACCAACACAACATGATATCGATATCTTGCTCGACCCTTGGCTTATTCTTCGATCGTACGATCATATCTCCTCTACTGACGTCTATGTCATCTTCCAGCGTCATTGAGATGGACATGGGCCCGTAGGCTTCCTCGACCTGTACTTCTCCCATATTCATGCTCTTGATCTTAGAGGTAAATCCGGATGGAAGTACGGTTACCTCATCACCCACTCTGAATATTCCGCTGGAGACCCTACCCGCATAACCTCTATAATCGCGATGTTCCTCACTTTGAGGTCTTAGTACCGTTTGCACAGGGAAACGGGCATCTACCTTATTGATGTCACTGCTTATATGTGTGGTTTCTAAGGTATGCAACAATGGCGCTCCTTGATACCATGCCATATTGGAGGACCTATTGACCACATTATCTCCTTGCAAGGCGCTTATTGGAATGAAATGTATATCCTTGACCAATAATTTAGAGGAGAATTCTTCAAACTGGGAAACAATCTCATCATAGACCTTTTCCGAGAAATCAACCAAATCCATTTTATTGATACAAACAATGACGTGCGGAATTTGCAACAAAGAAGCGATAAAGGAATGTCTTCGTGTCTGCTCGGTAACTCCATGCCTGGCATCTACAAGAACGATCGCAGCATTGGCTGTGGAAGCTCCAGTGACCATATTGCGTGTGTATTGAATATGACCTGGAGTATCTGCGATGATGAACTTTCTTTTGGGTGTCGTAAAGTATCTATAAGCAACATCTATCGTGATCCCTTGTTCTCGTTCATCTCGTAAACCGTCTGTGAACAAGGCCAGATCAACGCCATCGTGACCCTTCTTTTTGCTGGTATGTTCTATGGCTTCAAGCTGATCTTCAAATATGGATTTTGAGTCATATAGCAATCTTCCGATAAGTGTGCTCTTACCATCATCGACGCTCCCCGCTGTTGTAAATCGCAATAATTGATTCTTCTCTATCTGCATCTTCTCTTTTTAAAAATATCCTTGTCGTTTCCTATCTTCCATCGCGGTCTCCGATCTTTTGTCGTCGCTTCGATTTCCTCGTTCGGTATGTCGCATGGTAGAGACCTCATCCACTATTTTCTCTAAAGTATCCGCCTCGGATTCTATCCCTCCTGTTATGGTGATATCTCCTAGCGTTCGAAATCGAACCTTCTTAGTGATCACCTCTTCATTGTCATCAAGGATGAGAAATTCGGACATCGGTATCCATGAATTGTTTCTCCAGACCACTTTTCTTTCATGAGCAAAATAGAGTGATGGTATAGAAATATTCTCTCGTTGGATGTAGTTCCACACATCCATCTCTGTCCAATTGCTTATTGGGAATGCCCTGAAGTGTTCTCCCTCGAAGTGCCTTCCATTGAAGAGATTCCATAGTTCTGGACGTTGATTCTTTGGGTCCCATTGCCCAAAATCATCCCTGTGGGAGAAGAAACGCTCTTTTGCACGCGCCTTTTCCTCGTCTCTTCTTCCGCCACCGATCGCACAGTCTATTTTGTGCTGCTCGATGGCATCTAACAAGGTGGTGATCTGTAATGCGTTTCTCGTGGCGCTCTTCCCCTTTTCTTCGGCTACTCTGCCTTGATCTATCGATTCTTGTACTGATCCTACAATGAGTTTGACCCCTAGATTTTCAATAAGGTCATCTCTAAATTTGATGGTCTCAGGAAAATTGTGCCCAGTATCCACATGCATCAATGCAAAAGGAATTTTTGCCGGATAAAAAGCCTTTTGTGCTAAATGTGTTACCACGATAGAGTCTTTTCCCCCAGAAAATAAGATCACCGGGTTTTCAAATTGTGCCTTTACCTCTCTAAGGATGTATATGGCTTCTGACTCTAGCTCATCTAGGTAATTTAGGTAATACTTGCTCATTTTTGAAGTCCTAATCTGGGTTCTATAAATGCGATCACTTTTCTTGTCGCCTGATCTATGGTTTCTCTCTCGGTAACAATTTCGATATCTGGGTTTTCAGGTGCTTCATAGGGCGCTGAGATACCGGTAAGGTTCTTTATTTTCCCTTCGCGCGCCTTTTTATAGAGTCCTTTAATGTCTCTTCGTTCACATTCTTCGACGCTGGTGTTGACATAGACCTCTATAAAGTTAGCATCTTTGACCGTGGCCTTGACCATCTCCCGGTCTTTTTTGTAGGGGGACACAAAGGAGGCCAGAACAACGATGCCTGCATCGATAAACAGTTTTGACATCTCGCCTATTCTTCGAATATTCTCTGAGCGATCTTCTGGTGAGAAACTCAGGTCCTTATTCATGCCTTTTCTAACATTATCCCCATCTAGCGTATATGTTCTTATCCCCAGGGCGTGAAGCTCTTGTTCTACCTTATTGGCTATGGTTGATTTCCCAGAGCCCGATAGCCCAGTAAACCAAAGAAGCATCGAATTGTGCTTATTTAGGGCGTTTCTTTCCTTTCTATCTACTTTAAAGGTATGTTTGTAGGTGTTAATGCTCATTCGTTCTGCTTCTTCTTATTTCTTCTAAAAAGCAATCCAAAATCGGATTTATACCACAGTCTTTCGTGGTAATAATATAAAATCATTTTTATGACTGATTCGGCAATGGCCACTCCCGAAGCCTTTTGCATGGCATTGGGATCTTCCTTAAAAAAGATCAGTGCCAACAAAAATGTCGTGAGAGAAGCGATAATTCTCCATGTGATCGTCTTGGCTATATGCCTTTTTCTTGATATGTCCTTCATCATTTACAAATAAACCAAGAGTTCAGTAAATTCTCTTTATTATATATCAATGGCTCTTGTGTCTCCAAAGATATCACATCTACACCAACTGCGTTGCAAATGGCTTGTCCTGCTGCTGTATCCCATTCCATTGTGGGCGCATATCTGGGATATACCGTAGCCAAGCCTTCGGCCACCAAACAGAATTTCAGCGAGCTTCCTCTTGAAACGATTTCAATTTCTTTGTTCTCTGATTTTAAGGATGCGATATATCTTTTCGTCTCCTCGTTCATGTGAGACCTGCTTCCAACCACTTTGATCTTTTCCTCGTTCCCCTTTTCCGGCGTAATTTGCTCCGATGCCTCATATAGTTCTTCGCAAGAAACCCTTGTCTCTTCAATCTTTACTTTAAAAGCTTGGCCCTCCTCAACTTTCGCATAGTACAATATTCTCTTTTCTGGAACATAGATCACTCCTAAAATAGGTGTTCCCCCTTCGATCAAGGCGATGTTCACGGTGAATTCTCCATTTCTCTTGATGAATTCCTTGGTGCCATCCAGAGGGTCAACCATCCAACATAAAGTCCATTTTTTTCTAGTTGAGAATGCCACTTCCCTGTTCTCCTCGCTAATGATCGGAATATCTGTCTTTAGCAGAAGATCATTGATGATATCATTTGCTTTCTTATCCGCTTCAGTAAGTGGTGAATTATCGGCTTTCAACTCAACATTGAATGCTTTTTGATAAATTTCCATGATGGCTTCTCCCGCAGCAATAGATGCCTTAATGGCTATGTCCAAGTTTGTATCCATGTACAGCTTTCTTCTAGCATCTTTATCTCCAAGCTTCCGGAGCAACATTGAGTTTCAGATGCCATTTTCATTATGAGCACAAATATACTTAAACCAAACAAAGCTGCGTTGTACATTGAGGTTCTTATATCGCAGCCAGAATAAGAAGTTTGCGTCGTTACCTCACCGCGTTTCTCATTCTGTTTCGCACTTTTAGAAAAATATGCTTTAGGATTTTTTACGGAAAGGATGCTTGGACAGTTTCTTTCTTGCAAAGGGATGGTAATCTCCCTTCAGTCCTCTTGGTTGCGCATGCCGGATGTCATGTACCACCTCGATAGCGGTCCTGGCATCTTTAATTCCATAACCTTCACCAGCTAAAATTCTTCTATACGATTCGTTATGGAGCTCCGTAAATCCTCCACTAAACTCCAATTCCTCTCCTTCTATAAGAATAGAGCGATAGGTGCGTTGTCCTTTTTCTTTAATGTGGTCTGGCAGCAACTCATAATTGATGGAAAGAAACCAACGAACGCGTGCCTTTTCAAACACCAAATAGCCAGCTGCCCTGTCATGGGTGTGGAGATGAACAACATTTTCCTTCACAGTGCCAAAGATCCATGCAAGCATATCATAGAAA
The DNA here is from genome assembly GCF_042675645.1 of Sungkyunkwania multivorans. Lineage (NCBI taxonomy): Bacteria > Pseudomonadati > Bacteroidota > Flavobacteriia > Flavobacteriales > Flavobacteriaceae > Sungkyunkwania > Sungkyunkwania multivorans. The sequence goes on from NZ_JBHTJH010000017.1 coordinate 362,544, forward strand.
TGCACTCCGATATTGGTCGCGATGCCACCTGATTTCGCAATATCTCCCTTCCAAGAGGTATAATACCAGTGTCCCCTTGATGTTAAATAGGTAAGGTCGATATCATATATTTTATCTTCTGGACCCTCGTCGATCTTCTTCTTTAGCGCGATGATCGTTGGATGCACCCTTAATTGTAAAATGTTGAAAATTCTTTTCCCTGATTCTTTCTCCAAGGCTTCCAAGGCATCAATATTCCATGGATTAAGCACTAAGGGTTTTTCACAGATAGCGTGCGCTCCTCTTCGCAATCCCAGACGTATGTGTGAATCATGTAAATAGTTGGGCGTGCATATACTCAAATAATCCAAATTTACATTTTTCTCATACCTGAGTTTTTCCAAGTGGCGATCGAAGCGCTCGTACTCTACAAAAAAATCGGCATTGGGAAAATAGCTATCCATGATGCCAACACTATCAAATTTATCGAGCGCGGCTATCAGGTTGTTACCAGTCTCCTTGATTGCCATCAAGTGACGAGGCGCTATGTATCCTGCTACACCAATTAGTGCGAAATTCTTCATTCTTAAAATTTAATAGTACTTGCTAGCTTATTCTTGTAACACTGTTGTTTTCTAGCTTATATTCTTGTCCGCTTTCAGGACATTTTGCCATTCCTTCTTTATTAAAATTCAATCGATGCCCGTACTCGCCAACCCATCCTATCTGTATGGCGGGGTTGCCAACGATCAAGGCGTAGGCAGGTACTTCTTTAGTGACGACCGCTCCAGCACCTACAAAGGCGTACTCACCAATATCATTGCCACAGACAATGGTAGCATTAGCGCCAATGGAGGCGCCCTTCTTTACTTTGGTCTTGGTATATTGCCCCCTTCTGTTGATAGCACTTCTGGGGTTGATCACATTGGTAAAGACCATGGATGGTCCAAGAAACACATCGTCCTCGCAAGTAACTCCGGTGTACACGGAGACATTGTTCTGAATCTTCACATTGTTTCCCAAAACCACTTCAGGAGCAATGACCACATTTTGTCCAATATTGCATTTCTTGCCGATGACACAATCGGGCATGATATGAGAGAAATGCCAGATCTTAGTGCCACTTCCTATAGTGCTTCCCTTATCTATTACTGCTGTTTCGTGTGCGAAAAAATCTGATTCTGGCATGTTGGTTCAATCATATTAGGGTATCATCATTTTGCTGCAGCCATAAAATTAGGCATTTCAGCATCATTTCAACTGCTCTTGAAATTTATACCGAATTAATGATCCTTTTTTCAAGAAAACATCGATTCTTCAAGGGGCGTTCCCCTGTCAAAATCTTGATCGAATCGCTTTCCCATTATTTCATCATAATGCTTCGGATGCATACCATAACCTGGGCGGATCGATCTCACATTTTTATTCGTCAACGTTTCTCCTTTTTTAACATCTTCAACGATAAAAAGGGATCTTGCGAATTTTCGATTCTTTTCTACTCTTTCCGATAACTCATAAGAAGCCCTTCCGAGTAGTTTCTCTGTATCTCGAATCGCATGGACCATCGCAGTAAAGTCTTTCTCATCCAGCGAAAAATCCGCGTCTGGCCCTCCGACCGATCTATCCAAAATGAAATGCTTCTCTATCACCTTGGCGCCAAGCGTGGTGGCGATGGCAGGAGCAAGATATCCATAGGTATGGTCAGAAAAACCTATCTCAACATTAAATCTGGACTTCATGTCTTCAATCGTTCGAAGATTGGCCAACTCCAAAGGAGCGGGATAGGCCGAAGTACATTTTAGAATTATTATTTCTTCATTCCCCGCTTTTTTACAGGTAGATATGGCCAATGCAATGTCCTCTTCAGAAGCGATTCCTGTGGACATGATGATAGGTTTTCCTTTGGAAGCGGCATATGATATCAACGGGATGTCCTGAATTTCGAAAGAGGCGATCTTATATGCAGGAACATCCAGGTCTTCCAAGAAATCGACCGCAGTATCATCGAAGGGAGAAGAAAAACAGATGAGTCCTTCTTCTTTGGCCGTATCAAAAAGTGTCTGATGCCACTCCCAAGGCGTATAGGCTTCGGCATACAACTCATAAAGTGTCTTACCATCCCAAAGCGTGCCTTCTTCTATCTTGAAATGTTGATTGTCGCAATCGATCGTCAAGGTGTCTGGAGTATATGTCTGCAATTTTATGGCGTCCGCACCCGCCCTTTTCGCAGCTCTTATCGTTTCAATGGCGATCTCCAAGTTTCCATTGTGGTTGGCAGAAAGTTCTGCAATGATAAAACACGGATGATCTCCTCCTACCTCTTTATGGCCTATTTTCATTTTGAAAGATTTTCTCTTTTTCAAAAATACAATTTTCCGTGCGCACAAGATCGAGCGATAAAGCTCCATTGGGTGTTTTTACAACCGGTTGGGGATGTGTTGAAAGCAATTTTCCATTGGGGTCTTTGAAATGGAACCCGTCTTCAGAAAAAGAGACGCTATCGATGATGATCTTTTTGCCTTCATAGTAGGTGTAGGCTCCAGGATAAGGAAAAGCCATCGCCCTTACCCAATTGTATATTCTTTCTCTGGACCAATTCCAATCGATCAGTCCATCCTCGGGCACTCGTTTGCCAAAATAGGTCGCTTTGGATTTATCTTGTGGGGTTTTGGATAGGTCATGTATGGACGCTACAATGATATCATTGACCAATTCGGGATAGTGAGTGGCAAATTTGTCCAAGATGGTCGCGCCAGTGTCTGCTGCTTCAATCGGTATTCTTATTTGCTTTAAAATATCTCCTGTATCACAACCTTCTTCAATCACATGAGCGGTAATGCCTGTCTCCTTTTCGTTGTTGATGATCGCCCACACGTGAGGTGTCCTTCCCCGGTATCGCGGCAATAAAGAACCATGAACGTTAAAACAGAGTTTTTTTGGATGCTCGATAATGTCTTTTTCGATCAAAAAGAGATAGTTGACCGAGGCGATGACATCGACTTCTAGTTGCTTGATAAAGCTATATCCTTCTCCGTTTCTGGGATTTCCAACAAAGATTGGAATGCCATTTTCCTTACAAAATGTAATGATCTCTTCGGACCGGCCATCGGTAAGCACAAATTTTACTAGGTGCTTCCCATATATGGACCGAAGGGTGGTAAGACCCAATTTTCCGCTGCATAAGACTCCTACGGTTGGCATAATGATTCGATTATTTTCAAATGTCGTTTCTTTATGTTAATATCGAACAATTGATGTTGGGCTGTTAACATCTCTTCAAAATCATCTTGCTCAAAAAATGCTCTCAAGTAAGACTTGAAAGTAGCACTCGTAAAACCTTTGAGATCCCCCATGGGATAGATGGCTTTATTGTTTTTAAAACCGTTGTATATCAGTTCTTGGTTGTCAATAAAAAACCCGCTCAATACCGGGACCTGAATACAGCAGAGCTCATATAAGACCGTGCTTGCTGGTGCTATCGCAATATTACAATTAGAAATAAGGTCGACGAATTGTGTTTCGTTCAGGTTCTTGTGCAAGAATACATGATCTTGATGGTTGTTTGCAAGTCCTTCTAAAGAGTCGTGCCTATTTGCCGCACCTTGAACGATATGGATCTCTTTGATCACAGCAAACGTAATTAAGGCCTCAGCCGCTTTAGTGCTAAAATCATAGGTGTCCGCTCCTCCAAAACAAATAAACGCCTTGTCAAAGGAAGTGATATTTCGCTTTCTTTTGGTTGCCTCTAAAAAAGAAGGCCGTAATATAGCGTAGTCCGTACCGAGATAGTAGTTGGTATATCGTTCTCCTTTAAAATTGGAGGTCGTTAAAAGCGGAGAATGATTGATGACTGCGTCGGCGTACATATATTCTGAAGTCAGGTCATCGACATAGATCATTTTGTATCCGGCATTCTTGATCTCTTTTTGATACGACGTATCGAACTGATAGCCATCTGCAAACAAAACATGCTCGGAAGGTGAAAATTTGGATGCCAACCATGCTGGCTCCTCCTTTATGTTAATCTCTTTGGGTATGATCGATCGATGATAAGCTTCTGGAATTATTTCGATATTGGACATTTCTCTCGTGAGGAAGATGTAGTCATAGGTGTCCTTGATCATCTCGATGATGGCAAAAAGTCGATACATATGCCCTAGGCCAGTATTGGCATTTCCATCGGCTCTAAATATGATCTTCTTGTTCATCGATCAGAATGCATCATTTTATATTTCAACTCGGCTAGCTTCCAATCCTCTTTTGTGTCAATATCCTGTGCCTCCAAAGCAGAGATGACAATAGCGCCCGAATTCTTCATGAAGAGCTTCTTTTCTTTCATAAAGCGTTCATTATTGATCCAATAAAACTGTCCAGCGTCGTGATATCTAGAGGGAAGGTCTTGCGATCTCGTATTCAGATACTCTTCCCATACCATCGAAACATTACTTCCTTCGATTTTCAAACTTCGCTGAATGGGATATGAGAATTCGATCACAGGGAACACAGCGTCTAATTTTTGAGTTGCCAATTTATCATAGGAGACCAATAATTTTTCTTTAGAAACGAAGGGTGCAGTAGGCAGAATACAACAGCAGCTGTCAAATTCCTTTCCCTTTTTCTTATATGCATCGAGAACTTCTTCTATGACATCTGACAAGGTCGCATGGTCGTCTGCATTGGTCTCGCTTCTAAAGAAGGGAACTACCGCACCATACGATTTAGAGATCTCCACAATTTCAGGATCATCGGTAGAGACCATAACCTCATCGAAAAGATTCGATGCTAAAGCAGCTTCTATAGAATAGGCAATAATGGGTTTTCCTAAGAAATCCTTGATGTTCTTGCGTAGAATTCGTTTGCTTCCACCTCTAGCTGGTATCATTGCTAGCCTAGCCATTGATAAATTCTTTAACGCAAGAAATGACATGCTCTTGCTCCTGTTGGGTAAGTGTAGGATACATCGGCAGGCTTAGACAGTGACGATAATACTTTTCAGCATTTGGGCAAAGCCCAGGTTCATATCCGATCCTTTTATAATAGGGTAGCAAATAAACAGGGATGTAATGCACCTGAGAAAAGATGTGATGGGCTCTTAAAAAATCATACAGTCCTTTTCTGTCTTCGACCTCAATGACAAATAGGTGGTGCGCGTTAAAGGCTTGGTCCTTCCTTTTCTGACACCTTATGCCTTTATCACCAGCGAACGCCTCATAGTAGCGGTTCGCTATTTCTTGTCTCCTTGTGATTCCTTGATCTGCTCTTTTTAACTGGCTGTTTCCGAGTGCGGCCTGAAAGTCGGTGATCCTATAATTATAACCGAGTTCTTTCATTTCGTAGTACCACGAACCTTGTTCCTCGGGAAATGGGATGTCATAGTGCAGCTCCTCTTTTGTGATGCCATGAGTTCTAAGAATCAAAAGCTTCTGATAGATCTCTTCGCTATTGGTAGTGATCATCCCTCCTTCACCGGCAGCGATGTGTTTTACAGGATGGAAAGAAAATATCGCCGCGTCCATATAATCATTTCCTCCGCAATATTGTTTGATATTGTTGGAATCCACAAAATAACCTCCAGGGGCATGACAGGAGTCTTCCAATATCCAAAGGTCGTGTTGATCGGCCATTATCCTCAATGCTTCAAGATCTACAGGATATCCGGCAAAATCTACAGGAACGATTCCTTTAAAATATCCTTTAGGATGTGCATCCAGCAATGCTTTAACACTCTCCAGCGAGATTGTATAGGTTTCTGGGTCGATATCCGCGTAGTAGAGTTCTCCTTGGCAATATCGAACGCAATTTGAAGAAGCAGCAAAGGTGATCGGAGTCGTAATTACACGATCGCCAGGTTGCAATCCCAGCGCCATGACCGATAGATGCAAAGCCGCAGTCCCGTTAGATACGGCCACTGCATATTTAGATCCTACATAGTCTGCAAAATTCTCCTCGAATTCTTTGATCCTAGGTCCTTGGGTAAGGAAGTCTGCTTGCAAGGCTTCTACTACCGTGTCTATATCTTCCTGCGTAATATGTTGTCTCCCATAGGGTATCGCGTCCATCATACTTCAAAATTAGCATCTACATGTTCTTTGATCAAGCTACGCAAGCTCTCTACCGTTTCCCAATCGGTATTATCGCCTGAATTATAGCTAAATCCTTCCGGCGCTTTCGTAGCGTTGAATGCTGCGACATATTTCTCCACATCGAAAACCGGCTGTGTTGGTAAGATCGCATAGTATTTTCCCAAATCCCAGGTATTGAAGGAATCCGAGACAGTGATCATCTCTTCGTGAAGTTTCTCGCCTGGCCTGATTCCTACGATCTCCTGTTTGGCTTCTGGAGCAATTGCCATGGCAACATCGGTGATCTTGTACGAGGGGATCTTTGGTACAAAGATCTCGCCTCCCCATGCATTTGCAATGGCGTTGAATACCATTTCTACCCCGTCTTCAAGGCTTATGTTAAAGCGGGTCATACGAGTATCTGTTATCGGGAGCACTCCTTCTTCTTTCTTTTTCAAAAAGAATGGCATCACCGAACCATTCGATCCCATGACATTACCATATCTCACTACGGAGAAACGTATTTCTCTTTTTCCTTTGATGTTGTTGGCCGCCACAAATAGCTTGTCTGAAGCCAACTTGGTGGCGCCATATAAGTTGATAGGAGCGGCTGCTTTATCTGTTGAGAGCGCCACTACCGATTTCACGTTTGATGCCAAGGCCGCATCGATGACATTCTCTGCGCCCAGAATATTGGTCTTCACACATTCCATCGGATTGTATTCGGCAATGTGAACATGCTTCATAGCAGCAGCATGGATAACGATATCTATTCCCTCAAAAGCCCTAAAAAGTCGTTTTCTATCCCTAACATCGCCCACAAAGAATCGAATCGCCGGGAATTCGGATGCAGGATACTCTTGAGACATCTGAAAATGCTTCTGTTCGTCTCTAGAGTAAATGACCAATCTTTTCACTTGGGGAAATCGCTCAAAGATCAATTTGGTGAACATCTTTCCAAACGAACCTGTTCCTCCTGTGATCAAAATTGATTTTCCGTTTAAATCTAACACTCCCATCGATTCCTTTTATTTGAACTTTTCACCTCTTGAAAAGTCCCATTCATTAATTTTTGCCAAAGATATCAACTCTTTACGTCCAACCAAAAACAAAATGGACATCCTTTTTTAAACTTGTATCAGAGATTACAAGATACTGTTTAGCTCGCAATTTTTTTTAAATATCAAGACAAAAGTAACCGAATACCACCTCTGGGAAACGTGTTTGATCTGGGACATAAAAAAACGACCCTTTGTTTTAGAAAGGATCGCTTGTTCAAATTATATCGAGTGATGTTCTATAACAGCATTCCCGCCGCTACCGTTTCGTTGGTGGTATCATCGATCAAAATCACACTTCCAGTATTTCGATTTTCACCATACGCATCACACATCAAAGGTTTGGTGGTCTTGATCGTAGCTCTTGCAATATCATTCATAGCAAGCTGCTTGTCAATGCCATCTTCTTCTAGTGTATTGATATTTACCTTGTAGATTATTTCCTTTATCATCGCTGTTTGCTCGTTGGACGTATGGCAAATGGTATACTTGGCTCTTGGTCTTGCTGGTTGATCATGCAACCAACACAACATAAGATCGATCTCTTGCTTCGCGCTGGGAGTATCATCACTTTTAACGATCATATCACCACGACTTAGGTCGATATCGTCCTCTAAAGTTAGGCATACCGACTGTGGTGCGAATGCTTGATTGAAACTTCGATCCAGCGTATCGATACTTTTCACTTTGCTAGATAAACCAGACGGCAAAAGTGTGACCTGGTCTCCTACTTTGATACTTCCGCTTGCAATCCTTCCTGCGTAGCCTCGATAGTCTCTAAATGATGCCGTCTGCGGTCGTATTACGGTCTGAACTGGAAATCTAAAATTTTCATTGTTCAAGTCGTCGTCAATTTTTAAGGTTTCTAAGGTAGATAGCAGTGTCTCTCCTTCATACCACGGCATATTTTCTGAAACATTGACGACATTGTCTCCTAGAAGCGCACTTATTGGAATGAAGTTCACATCCTTAGTGTTTAGTGTCTTCACAAAGGATAAAAAATCTGCTTTGATGCTATTGAAGACCGCTTTGTCAAACTCGATCAGGTCCATTTTGTTCACACAAACGATGAGATGAGGGATTTGCAACAAAGAGGCGATATAGGCATGTCGTTTGGTCTGTTCGATCACGCCGTTTCGGGCATCGATAAGTATCAACGCAGCATTGGCTGTTGATGCTCCGGTGACCATATTCCGGGTATATTGAATGTGGCCCGGCGTATCGGCAATGATAAACTTGCGTTTGGGGGTGGTAAAGTAACGATATGCAACATCGATGGTAATTCCTTGTTCGCGCTCGTCTCTAAGACCATCTGTAAATAGGGCCAGATCCACCCCATCGTGTCCTTTTTTGGCACTGGTCTTCTCTATGGCGTCTAACTGATCCTCGAAAATGGATTTGCTATCGTAAAGCAGGCGGCCAATAAGTGTGCTCTTTCCATCATCCACACTTCCGGCTGTTGTAAATCTTAATATTTGGCTATTATCTAGTGACATACTTTTTCAATTTAAGGAGAAAATAATTTCAGAATCAAATTCTGGTTTTTGCGTATTGTTTTTGAAATATTTGGATTCCTGCCTTGCCTCCGCTAAAGCTTCTCCAACATACGGACACAGGAATGACGATAATGGTTGAACCTTTAGAAATATCCTTGACGTTTGCGGTCTTCCATGGCCGTTTCTGAGCGTTTGTCATCTGCTCTATTTCCCCTTTCTGTATTGCGCATGGCAGCGACTTCGATGACGATCTTGTCCAACGTATCTGCCTCCGATTCTATACCGCCGGTAATGGTTATATCTCCCAATGTTCTAAACCGTACTTTCTTTTTCACCACCTTATCGCGCTCGTCTTTGATCAAGAACTCAGAATTGGGTATCCAGCTGTTATTTCGCCAGATCACCTCGCGTTCGTGAGCAAAATAGAGTGAAGGGATCGCAATGTCCTCTCTGGCGATATAATTCCAAACGTCCATCTCGGTCCAGTTACTTATTGGGAAGGCACGAAAGTGCTCTCCTTCAAAATGTCTCCCATTAAAAAGGTTCCATAGCTCCGGACGCTGGTTTTTAGGGTCCCATTGCCCAAAGTCGTCGCGATGACTAAAGAAACGCTCCTTGGCTCGTGCCTTTTCCTCATCTCTTCGTCCACCACCAATAGCACAATCGATCTTGTTCTGTTCAATGGCATCTAACAGGGTCGTAATTTGAAGCGTGTTCCTTGTTGCGTTCTTCCCTCTTTCTTCGGCTACTCGTCCTTGATCAATGGACTCTTGCACCGAGCCTACGATCAAACGAGCCCCTAGCTCATGAATCAATCGATCTCTAAACAAGATGGTCTCTGGAAAATTATGCCCAGTATCCACATGCATTAAGGCAAAAGGTATTTTAGCAGGAAAGAATGCCTTTCTGGCCAAGTGTGTCACAACAATGGAATCTTTTCCTCCTGAAAACAATATCACCGGATTCTGAAACTGCGCATGGACTTCGCGCAATACATAGATCGCTTCCGATTCTAGCTCATCCAAATAATTGAAGTTGTTCTTGCTCATCACTTCCTAACATTTAACCGTCATGCGGTAATTTTTAATATTCTACAAAGTTAGTAGATTTTATAGATTATTGGTTCTCGCGGTGATTTTTTTTAAAATTTTTATGGGATTATAAAAACACCTGGGATTCCTTTAAGGAAATGATACGGTAGTGGTTATTTCTCTACTCTAACCCATGGCTTTAGCATCTATTCTTCGCTGTAGATACCTGCGATAGAAATGTTATTTAGGACAATAAGGGCAACATTTTGGCAAGGCTTTCAGTCCATTTGGGTATTTTAAACTCAAAGGTGCTTTCAAATTTGGAACTGTCCAATGCCGAATAATTAGAGCGCTTAGCCGCGGTTGGAAACAACTCTGAAGAAATCGGAGAAACCTTCACATCCATCTTTTTTAGTCGAAAGATCTCCACTGCAAAATGATACCACGTGGTTACTCCCTTGTTACAAAAATGAAAGATGCCATAAGAATCAGAACCTGAATTGATCATCTTGGCTATCGCCTTGGCCAAGTCTGGTGCGTAGGTCGGTGAGCCATGTTGGTCGTTCACGACCTTTAGCGATTCGCGTTCCTTTCCAAGCCTCAGCATCGTCTTCACAAAGTTGTGTCCAAACTCACTGTAGAGCCAAGAGGTTCGAATGATAAAATATTTCTCCAAGGTCTCTTTTACGATACGCTCTCCTTCGAGCTTGGTCTTCCCATAAAAGTTGACCGCAGAAACCTTATCTTCTTCTATATATGGCGTGTCTTTGCTTCCATCGAATACATAATCGGTGGAAATATGAATTAAAGTCGAGCCATTATCCTTACAAGCTTCGGCAAGGTTTTTTACGCCGGTCTCATTTATGGCACGTGCCTGTTCTTTTTTGGTCTCGGCAAGATCCACTGCAGTAAACGCCGCACAGTTGATGCAATAATCTGGTCTTATTTCATCAAAAATATTTGTGACATCTTCCTGCTGCGTAATGTCCAATGAGTTGCTATCGAAAAAATGAAGCGCAACATCGGTAAACTCGGACCTTATTTTTTTGATGCTTTGCCCTAATTGTCCTTTGGCCCCAGTGATCAATACCGACTTCATATTTCAATGTCTTTGAAACGGGGAAGTTGTAGGTCCTTTTCGGAAAGTACTGGCCGGCCGTTTAATTGCCAGTCGATGGCCAGCTCTGGGTCATTGTAGATGATGCCCGATTCAGCTTCTTTATGATAGTAATTGTCACATTTGTATTGAACGATCGCTTCCTTTGAAAGCGTATAAAATCCATGAGCAAATCCTTTGGGTACAAATAACTGTTTACGGTTTTCTGAGGTCAATATTTCTGAAAAGTACTGCCCAAAAGTTGGGGAGTTCTTTCTACAATCAACGACAACGTCCAAAACCTTTCCATAGACCGCCCTTACCAACTTTGCCTGTGCATACTCGCCTTTTTGAAAATGAAGTCCGCGCAGCACTCCTTCGGTAGAATAGGATTCATTGTCCTGAACAAAATCGACCTTATATCCTGTCGCCTTCTCAAAGCGATTCTGATGATACGATTCTGAGAACCATCCACGATTATCTTTGAATACTTTCGTCGTTAATACGAAACATCCTTCAAGTTGTGTATGCACGATGTCTAACATTATGAGATCAATTGCAGTAAATAGTTTCCATAGCCGCTTTTTATCAATGGTTGAGCTATTCTCTCAAGCTGCTCAGCATTGATATATCCCATTTGATAGGCAGCTTCTTCAATAGATCCGATCTTAAGTCCCTGCCGCTCCTCGATGACCTGTACAAACTGTGAGGCCTGCATCAGCGAATTGAAAGTTCCTGTATCCAACCATGCTGTCCCTTTATCTAGAACACTAACGCTGAGCGCCCCTCGTTCTAAATACGTTTTGTTAATGTCTGTTATTTCTAATTCTCCTCGTGGGCTCGGCTTGATATTCTTTGCGATCTCCACCACACTATTGTCATAAAAATAGATGCCAGGAACTGCGTAATTTGATTTTGGATCTTGCGGTTTTTCTTCGATTGAAATAGCTTTCATCTCCTTATCAAATTCTACCACCCCATAACGTTCAGGGTCCTGTACGTGATATGCATAAATGATACCCCCATCGGGATCATTATTGCTCTGTAGAAGCTTGTCCAAGCCCGACCCATAGAAAATATTATCTCCAAGGATCAATGCTACCTTGTCATCCTTGATAAAGGTTTCTCCAATGATGAATGCTTCGGCGAGTCCGTTAGGATGTTCTTGCACAGCGTATTGAAAATCGCATCCCAATTGCTTTCCATCACCTAGTAGCTTTTGAAACAGTGATGCATCATGAGGCGTGGTAATGATCAAGATCTCTTTGATGCCAGCCATCATTAAGGTCGCCAGCGGATAATATATCATTGGTTTGTCGTAGATCGGCATCAACTGCTTGCTCACCGCCAAGGTAAGTGGGTGCAAGCGTGTGCCAGAGCCTCCTGCTAAAATGATTCCTTTCATTTTGAAAATATTTGAAGGGCCAGTTCTTATTTACTCAGATACCAAGATACGGTTTTTTCGATTCCAGATTCAAAGTTCTCCGCCGCTTCCCATCCCAATTCGTTCTCGATCTTAGATGCGTCGATCGCATATCTAAAATCATGTCCTGGCCTATCCTTTACAAACGTGATCAGCTCTTTGTAGCTTCCCAAAAGGTGAGGAGGTCGTAATCGGTCCAAGATATCACAAATTGTATTGGCGATATACAAATTATTACGTTCATTTCTACCACCAATATTATAAGTTTCACCACTTGTTCCCTTCTCAAATGCTAGCTGAATTCCTTTACAATGATCTTCGACGTATAGCCAATCTCGCACGTTTTGACCGTCTCCATATATTGGAATGGGCTCATTGGACAATGCTTTTCTAATGATGGTGGGTATTAACTTTTCCTTATGTTGGCGAGGGCCGTAGTTATTGCTACAATTGGTGGTAACCACATTCATTCCGTAGGTATGAAAATAGCTTCTTACCAACATATCTGAAGATGCTTTAGAGGCGCTGTAGGGGCTATTGGGAGCATACGGTGTCTCTTCGGTAAAAAGCCCCGTTTTTCCGAGTGTCCCATAGACCTCGTCTGTAGAAATATGAAGGAAGCGCGCATTTTCATAAGGCGCTTTGACCATATTTGGCCCATCCATCCAATGCATGTATGCGGCATGAAGGAGGTTGAAGGTTCCTACAACATTGGTCTGGACAAAGATGCCAGGGGTTTCGATCGAATTGTCTACATGCGATTCTGCGGCAAAATGAATGACTCCATCAAAATTATATTTTTCGAACAGTGAGTTAAGCAATGCCTTATCACAAATATCCCCTTGAACAAAATGATAGTTGGGTTCATTTTGAATCGATTTAAGGTTGGAAAGGTCTCCTGCATAGGTAAGAAGGTCCAAATTGACGATCGTTGTACTAGAATCGTTCTTTAATTGATGTATGATATAATTCGAACCAATAAACCCAGCACCTCCTGTTATTAATAGTTTTTTATTCTTCATTTTTTACCTCCCTGTTTTCTACGAACCAAGCGACGGTTCGCTTTAGCCCCTCTTCAAAAAAAACTTCCGGACGATAACCTAGCAATTCTTTTGCCTTAGAGATATCAGCCAATGAATGCCTAACATCCCCTTCCCGTTCTGGCCCGTTTTCAAATAGAATACTTTCTATTTTTTGGTCATATGTAGAGAGGTATTCTTTTGTAAGAGCAGCCAACTCATTCAAACTCGTATTCTCTCCACAAGCTACATTGTAAACGGTATTGATGGCTTCTGGATTTTTGGTCATCACCGCAAGTTGATTGATCTGTATCACGTTATCGACATGGGTAAAATCTCTAGAATGTGAGCCATCGCCATTGATGATGGGCGATTCGTGCTTCAGCAATTTGCCGATAAATCTTGGGATAACGGCCGCATAGGCTCCGTCTGGATCTTGTCGTCGCCCAAAAACATTGAAGTAGCGAAGTCCTATGGTTTCTATTCCGTAGACTTTAGAAAACACTTTCGCATACAATTCGTTTACATACTTTGTCACCGCATAAGGTGAAAGAGGGGCACCTATGGTATCCTCAAGCTTGGGCAATCCTGGATGGTCTCCGTACGTTGAAGAACTGGCGGCATATACAAATCGTTTCACCGGCTCATCTTTGGCGGCGACCAACATATTTAAAAAGCCTGTGACATTTGCTTCATTGGAAGTGACCGGATCGTTTATAGATCTCGGAACTGACCCTAAAGCTGCCTGATGCAACACATAGTCGACACCTGCCACTGCCTTCCTACAAGTATCCATGTCGGCAATATCTCCTTCGATCAGATGAAACTTTTCATTATGAACAAATCGTTGAATATTGATTCTTTTTCCTGTGGAGAAATTGTCTAGACAAACAACGGTGTTTTGCTGTTGAAGTAGCCTTTCAATCAGATTAGAACCAATAAATCCAGCACCTCCAGTAACGAGTACTTTAGCATTGGTGATGATTCGTTCGTTATCGATCATAATCGCTCTGTGACTAACTCTTTATTCAGAAAGTTCTTAACATCAAATATCGCCCTTCCATTCGAGGAATGTTCTTTCCAATCGATGGTCTTAAATTGCTTGTGTGCGACAGCCAAAACAATGGCCTTGCTCTTGTCGGATATGGATTTCTTTAATTCTAATTTATATACCTCAAGCACCTCTTCATCACTAGCGTTAGGATCGATAACCTCGACCTCAACACCAAATGTTCTCAGTTCATCGATGACATCTATCACTTTTGAATTTCGAATATCTGGGCAATTTTCCTTAAAGGTGATGCCAAGAACGGAGACCGTGGTCCCTTTGATTGGAATATCGTTTTTCACCATCATTTTTATGACCCGCTGCGCAATGTGCGCACCCATATTGTCGTTGATGCGTCTTCCGGCGAGAATGACCTCGGGATGATATCCAACACTTTCTGCTTTGTGCGTCAAATAGTAAGGGTCTACGCCAATGCAATGTCCACCAACCAGGCCTGGCGTAAATTTTAAAAAGTTCCATTTGGTCCCAGCAGCTGCCAACACTTCGTGGGTGTCGATGCCAAGCTTCTCGAAGATGACCGCCAATTCGTTTACGAAAGCAATGTTTACGTCTCGCTGTGCATTTTCGATCACTTTTGCCGCTTCCGCCACTTTAATCGAAGATGCCTTGTGTGTCCCAGCTTTGATGATCGATGCGTACAGATCGTTCACTATGGTGGCGATCTCTGGTGTGCTCCCTGAGGTCACCTTGACAATGTCGGACACCCTGTGAACCTTGTCGCCAGGATTGATTCTTTCTGGGGAGTAACCGCAAAAGAAATCTTTGTTGTATTCTAGCGTACTTTCACGTTCCAAGATTGGGACACATACCTCTTCGGTGCATCCGGGATAAACGGTTGATTCGAAGATGACAATATTATCTTTGGTTAGAACTTTTGCAACAGCCGAGCAGGCCTTTCTTAACGGTGTCAGATCAGGATTGTTGGCATTGTCTATAGGAGTGGGAACCGTAACGATATAGATGTTTGCTTCCGATATCTCATTAAGTGCTGCTGTGAACGTAAGTGAACTTGCTTTATCAAATTCTTCCACACTGATCTCTCCGGTATTATCTTCTCTTTTGCGTAGTTCCGAAACTCTGGTTTCATTGATGTCAAAACCGATGACCTCAAAACCGTTGGCCGCAAACTCTACAGCCAATGGTAAGCCTACATAACCTAGGCCGATGACTGCTATTTTATGATTTTGGGGTCTTTTCATGCCGCATTGGTATTTTAGATCGTAGGCTCGGTTCTTTTAATATTTTCTTCGTATCGCACCAAAAATCTGTTGAGTGAAAAACTCAACAAGATCATGATAAGTAATCCTTCGGCAATGAGAGGCAACAGGATCATGTTTCTTTTATGGAGCGGGATTCTAGATTCTCCTATTGTTTGGAATCCAGATACCAGCTCAACGATATTTTCTTTTTCAATTCTTTCAGTATTCAGCTCTTTCAATTGATCTCTATACTCTTTCTCCAAATTGAACAGTTGAAGTTCGTTGGTCTTTACAGACTTTTCTGCAAAGGAAATATTGGTCCCAGCGCCTGGAGCAGCATTCGCAGCCCGCTTCGCTTCCGCACTGAGGACATCCAAATAAACAGCTCTTAGGCTATCCAATTTATCAAGTGCTACCTCAACATCCTTTATCTTCTCATCGATGTTGTCCAATTCGACCTGTTGTTTTTTAAGGATGAATGGATTTTTGCCAATGATGTCCAGTAAAGGTCCTTGTATTTGCGAAAAGAGATTTGGGTCTTTAGAGCGAACCCTGATTTCAAATTGACTAGCGCTGTACTTATTCATTTGATCGATATACTGCTCAAATGAAACCAGGCCGATCGTTATAGAATCCGCTTCCTTTATGAAACGATCATAGGCCATTAAATTATCATTCTCCGTTGCGGGTCCTTTCTCTATTTCGAAGCTTTTGAGGTTTGCTGCTTGGGTGGAGTCCAATTTCAATAGATTTTTGAGCCCTTCTACATCACCTTGTTGTACCATACGGTCGAGCGTTTCGACATTAGAAAAAAGCTGAACGGTACTGCTATAATTAGGAGCGACGAATGCCGAGGAGGTAAATATTCTTTCTCTTGTATCTAAATAATATCCAATCGCGGCAAATATGATTCCGACAATCACAAATTTTAGGAAATGCCTTCTAATAACCAATAAAAACCTCAAAAACACATCAAGTATCCATTCAAGCACTTTTCCAATAGCCTTGAAAAGCTTTTCAAAACCGTTTCCAATCATTGCGAAAAGCTGAACGAGGTCTATCTCCTCACTTTGCTTTTGTGGTAGGTTCTTTTGTTGTTCACTCATTACAATTATGAATTAAATATTTGCTCTAAAATTTTTTCCGTGATCAAATAAGTTGGGACGACCCCCGTTGTCCCTAAACCTCCAGATGCTAGGGTGCTCCCGGTTTCTAAGGGATTATCCGATGCGTAATAGGCATATCGCACCTTTACATCTTTACTGATACTTCGTCTGATCTTCGATGCCGATTGTATGGCCTTTTGATAATGAGCTCCTTCCATCTCCAAACCTACTACATTCCATGTTGATTCGTAGAAGAATTTCAAAATATCCCTATTTTGAAGGGATGTTCCCAATACCGTTATCATTGAACCTTCATATACCTTAGGGCCATGTCCTTTAAAATCTGCTTTGCACAATTCGTTCTCAAAGGGATAATTATCTGCTGTGCCCTCAAAAATATGAGCCGATGGAATCATAATATCTCCTTTTCCTCCCTCTAAAATTCCCGCTTTTCCCATTATGGAGATGGAAGCCACCTCTAAGAAAAGTGGAGATTCCAGATCTTGTTTATAGGGTTTCAAAAACTCATCTATCGTTTCATAAGCTTGCTCCCCGAACGCGTAATCCATCACAAATAGTACTGGCTCCTCTCCTTTTTTGACATTTTTCAAATCGTAGGTGGTTGCCGCTTCTTTGATCTTGGCCGTATCAAATATTTGGACATTGATATTCGTGCCAGAACTATCCTTTATGTAGGTCATCCCTTGGGCTAAGGCAACTTTTTCAACCTTATCTCGTAACTTGCCATTTTCTTCTTTGCTAAGGGTCTCGAAAACTTCCATTCCCTTAGACTCTTTCAGCTCTTTTCCCAATTCCTTGGCAGCAAATAATGAATTCATGACACTATGCATGTTGGCACTTATAATGTGTATCGGTCGTCCCAACAACTGTTTTTCCTTCAGAACACGTTTGATATTATTCGCCCATATCTCTCCATGAAGATGGTGACCAATTCGTTCTCGAAGGACTGGGCTAAACGTGATCGTTCTCTTTTGTCCTTTTACTATTTCATCTAAGGCCAATTTGCTTAACCAATAAATGACCTTCAAGAATCGTTCAGGGTTCTTTTTGGTAGAGAAGGTGTTGTAAACCCCAAGAATCTCTTCGAAGGTGCGACCCATAATGTTGGCCGTATGTGTAATGGCAACCTCTCGTTCTGCCAATGTTAATTTTTGGCCTTTCGTTGCTGCGACCTTTAGCTTCACCCAATCTCTGGTAGTTTCACCATCTTCATTGATCAACACGCGATTAGCAAGCTTGTGAGATTCGACAAACAAGAATGTTAGGTGTGTGAGAATATCATAAATATCAGAACGCCCCCTGGTGATCTCAATATTCATCTGTTCATCGTCAATTCGATAACAGTTTCGTCGTCTTTTGGGCGGGATGATCGTTTCAAAATGTGACTTAGAATATCCTTCATCTGAAGTGAGATTGATAAAGCGACATTGTTCTATGCCCATGGGCAGTCGGTCCAGCACATACATCAATCCATTCAATTCTGCCTTTTCCTCGGCGATGGAACCATATATCTCGGGGCGCAATTGTAACAGTGCATTACGGAGCGTTTCTCCCGAAACCCCCATCGGCTTGTAAAAACCTCTATTGAACAAATGTCTCATAGTTATGTACATTCGCTCAATGGCGTTAGAGGATTCTTGTGCTCTCGTTCTGCTCTGTGACTTTATGCTACTCATAGATTTTTATAAGTTGACAAAGATACAATGATTTTGTTAACCCAATCTTATATAAACGGTTGAAGCTCATCGGCTATATTTCTATCGTTAGAAAGCCTTGGGATCTTATTCTGCCCTCCTAACTTCCCTTTGTTTTTCATGTAATTGTTGAACCCGTCTTTCTTGACCTTGGTGACCACCAATTTTCGAAGTATCTTTCCTTGAATTAGATCAAAATAGTAACTGTTCTGCTCTTGCATTGATGCATCCATTCTATTGATAAAATCTTCCATGTCAGAGGGTTCATTTTCGAACTCGATGAACCATTCGTGATATGGAAGTCCCTCTTCGGGGTTGATCTGTGGTGCAACTGTAAACTCATTGATGCGAATCGCTGTTCCTTCGGTCGCCTCCTTCATCGCTTGTTCTACCTCTTTTCCGATGACATGTTCGCCGAAGGCAGAGATAAAATGCTTGATCCTGCCAGAGACAACGACCCTATATGGTCTAGTAGCTACAAATTGTACCGTATCGCCAACATTGTATGCCCATAGTCCAGCATTTGTACTTACTATCATTACGTAATTCACCCCTATCTTTACATCCTTGATGGTCATTCGTTTGGGGTGCTCGTCAAAGAATGTATCAGCTTCGATAAACTCGTAGAATATGCCTGCATCCAATTGAAGCAGCATTCCTTGTTCCTTTTGTGAATCCTGAAAGGCAAAAAAACCTTCGGAAGCTGGATATAGTTCTATACTATCTACGCTTCGGCCGATCAAGTTTTCAAATTTGGCACGATATGGCTCGTAGTTCACTCCTCCATATATGAAGAGATTGAAATTTTTAAAGATGTCCCCTACTTTTTTTCCTGTCCTTGCTTGAAGTTTCTCAAAGTACATTTGCACCCATGATGGGATGCCACTGATGACCGTCATATCCTCATCGATCGTCTCTTCGACGATCGCATCGACTTTTTGTTCCCAATCTTCGATGCAATTGGTCTCCCAACTTGGCAATCGATTCCTTTGAAGATAGCTCGGCACATAGTGAGCGACAATTCCGGAGAGGCGGCCTAGCTTAATGCCGTTCTTCTCGTGCATTTCTGGGCTTCCTTGAAGAAAGATCATCTTACCGTTGACAAAGCTTGAGTTTCCAGTTTCTGCAATATAGAGCAGAATCGCATTTCTGGCTGCTTCAATATGGCTGGGCATGGATTCTTTGGTGATGGGGATATACTTTGCTCCCGATGTAGTGCCAGAGGTCTTTGCAAAATATAGCGGCTTTCCTTTCCATAGAACATCAGGCTCTCCAGCAACCACTTTATCAACATAAGGCCTTAGGGCCTCATAGTCTCTTACAGGAATTCTTTGGGCGAAATCCTCATACGTCTGTATATTTTTAAAATCGTGATCAACTCCAAAGATGGTATCTTTTGCTCCAGCGATAAGTTCCTTAAAGATCTTTTCTTGTGTTTCAATGGGGTGGTTGGCCCATTTAGCCACTTTCTTTTGGATACGTTTTGCAAAGATCCTTGCCGCAAAAGACTTTATTGACATACGATATTATTCAAAATCGATAAAATTGGTCGGGTCTACATGATAACCATCGCTCCAAAGCTCGAAGTGAAGGTGCGGGCCCGTAGAAAATTCACCTGTATTACCTACCACCGCGATCACTTCACCACTTTTAACCAATTCTCCCTGTTGTTTTATCAGTGATGAATTATGTTTATATACCGAAATCATCCTGTAGCTATGCTCGATGATGATCACATAGCCCGTTTCGGTAGTCCATTCGGAGAATATGACGGTGCCGTCAGCTACGGCCTTTACCGGAGCATTTGCCGCGGTGGCGACATCTACGGCATAGTGCTTTTCATTTGGGTTATACCCTTGGGTAATAGTTCCTGTGACTGGCGGAAATAATACAAAATTCGCTTTGGAAATGGCAGATTCGAACAGATTATACTTATCCTCTTGTGCTACGGCTTCTCTAAGTAGCGAATCTTGTCGATTTGGTGTAAAATCATAGCTTGAAGGGTCTATGGTGATGCCCTGTTGTATAGAATCTTCGGCAATGTCTGCACTACTTACGTCACCCATCAACACTTTTACCAAACCATCGTATCGTATGGTGTTTTGTGCTATTTGCACTTCGAGTGAGTCGGTCTTATATTTCAGTTCGGCCGCTTTCCGCTTTAAGGCTGTTGACGAATAACCCGGAATATATTCTCGTAGCGGAGTAAAGGCAATCAAAACAGTAGTGCCCGCAATTAGAAATAGTGCGAAGAGGCTTCCAAAAACAAATACGTTAAGACGCGTGAGTTTAAAGGAAACCCTTTCTTCAAAGGTATCCTCATTAAGGATCACCAAGCGATACTTATGAAGGAGTTTCCTTCTTAACTTCTTGCGTTTTGTTTCTTCTTTTACCATGGTACAGGTTGTGCGCAAATATAGTTAAAGAAATATGTTAATACCAACAACCTTAACGCTAGTATAACAGGCTATAAGCCAATAAAGCCTTGTCCCTATTAAAATCATATCCGGTATTTAAGCCCACATTTCCAAAAATCGTTTTTACTCCATTGAGACAGAAACCATTTCAGGAAGTGTATGAATGGTTTCGTCTTTGCGATCTGCGAGCTTTAAATTACCTGCAAGCCTTTGTTGGCAACATACTAAAATTAACCTTAATAACGTTTGGTTTGCTCAAAACTTGTTACCTTTGTAGCACTAATTAGAAAAAATCATGATTTCATTAGGTATATTTTTAGGGCTCGTAGGCCCGTGGCAAATAGTTTTGGTCGTAGTTGTCATTTTGTTGCTTTTTGGAGGTAGAAAGATTCCAGAACTAATGCGAGGCCTTGGAAGTGGCATCAAAGAGTTCAAAGATGCGACTAAAGAAGATGACACTCCTACAAAAGTTGAAGATAAAGAATAGATGATAGATACTTTTTTATCCTATTGAAAACCCAGCCTCTGAGCTGGGTTTTTTGTTTTAATCGATCATTGAAAGCTGTATTCGTTTTCGGGCCAGATCCACCTCCATAACTGTGACCATTACGTGTTGATGTAATTTTACCACACTGTTGACATCACTGATAAATTCATCGGCCAGTTTTGAGATATGGACCAATCCACTTTCTTTGATCCCTATATCCACGAAACAGCCAAAGTTGGTAATATTGTTAACGATTCCCGGAAGCCTCATTCCTGTTTTGAGGTCCTCGATCTTTTTCACGTGGGGATCAAATTCGAAGATCTTGGCCGACTTTCTCGGGTCAACGCCAGGTTTCTCCAGTTCTTTTATGATGTCCTTCAAAGTTGGAAGGCCTATTCTTTCACTCACATAGCTCTGAAGTTGAATCTTCGCTATCAATTCCTTGTTTCCAATAAGGTCGCCAAGTCCAACCTTGGCGTCTTTTGCCATTTTTTCTACCACCTTATAACTCTCTGGGTGCACGGCAGAATTGTCCAATGGATGTGTAGGGTTAATAATTCTCAGGAAGGCTGCGGCCTGTTCGAAGGCCTTTCCGCCTAATCTAGGAACGTTTTTGAGGTCATTTCTACTTTTCAATGCGCCGTTTTCATTCCTAAAAGCAACGATATTCTCGGCGAGCTTTTCTCCTATTCCGGAGACATAACTCAATAAAGGAGCACTTGCCGTATTTACATTTACTCCGATTCGGTTAACGCAGCTCATCACTACCGTGTCCAATTCAGTTTTCAACTTTGTTTGATCGACATCGTGCTGGTATTGCCCAACACCGATCGATTTAGCATCGATCTTCACCAATTCGGCCAGTGGATCTGCCAATCGGCGTCCAATCGATACGGCTCCTCTTACTGTTACATCATAATTGGGAAATTCTGCTCGCGCTATCTTCGAAGCCGAATATACCGAGGCTCCTGCTTCGTTGACAACAAAAACCTGAATAGGGTGATCAAAGGCAATCTTCTTAATGAATGCTTCCGTTTCACGGGAAGCGGTACCATTACCAATGGCGATGGCCTCGATCTTATATGCATTTGCCAAAGAACGGATCTTTTTAATGGCCTGTGTCGTTTCTCTTTGCGGTGGATGAGGATAGATATTCTCGTTGTGCAGTAGGGCCCCTTGCTGGTCTAGACAAACCACCTTGCAACCCGATTTAAACCCTGGATCGATCGCTAAGATCCTCTTTTGTCCCAAAGGTGGGGCGAGCAACAATTGCTCCAAATTGTCTGCAAATACCGAAATTGCCCGGTCGTCAGCCTTCTGCTTGGCTTCTGATAATACTTCGTTGGAAAGTGCGGGAGCCAAGAGACGTTTGTACGCGTCTTCTATGGCTATAAATATTTGGTCGGTGCACGACTCGTTATCTGTCTTTATAATGATGTCGTCGATAATATCTAGGGCCTCTTCCTTGGCTACCTCGACCTTTATTCGAACAATTCCTTCATTCTCCGCTCGCAACATGGCCAACAACCTATGCGATGGGCATCGATTCAGGGATTCACTCCAGTCTAAATACTGTCTGTATTTCTGCGCTTCCTCAGTGTTTTCTTTGTCCTTTATCGCCTTTGACGAGATGGTTGCCTTTCGCTGAAACAAACGCCGAAGGTTTTTACGTACCAATGTATCCTCGTTGATCCATTCGGCAATGATATGGCGCGCACCTTCTAAGGCCTGATCTTCATTTGGAATGCGCTCATTGAGAAAATTGGAGGCGGCGAGACCCACATCGCTATGTTGCTGTTTCATGATGATCTTGGACAGTGGTTCGAGTCCATTTTCCCTGGCGACACTGGCTTTGGTCTTACGCTTTTTTTTGTATGGAAGATAAAGGTCCTCGAGCATTGTTAGCGTATCCGCTTTTTCGATTTTCTGCTGTAGCTCTGAAGTGAGTGCTCCCTGCTCTTCAATAGCCTTCAAAATGGTTTGCTTCCTTTTCTGAAGGTCTTCGAAAAAGGTTTTGAGCTTTATAATTTCGCCTATTTGTACTTCATCCAAGCCTCCGGTCATTTCCTTTCTATATCTGGAAATAAATGGAATCGTGGCATCTTCCTCTAAAAGCTTAAGTGTATTTTTTATACTTCGCTCTGCAATTGGAAGTCGGTCTTTGATATAGCTAAGCGTTTGCATATTCTGGTAATTTGAAGGATATAAATTTAGGGAAGAGTTGCGATCAATCTGTAAACAAATTCATCTAATTATATACATGCGAACTAGAAGAATTTTTGGAGATGTCGGGCTTTATCTTCATAAAATTGCCTAGGGTTTCAAGCCTAGGCATCTCTTTTATGGATATTGATGATCTCTTCTAAAACTATTTCACGTTTAATGACCTGATGATCGCTTCTAGCTCAAAGAGCTGATCGCGCTTGTCCTTTTGCGGAGCGAAGACAAACCCTTCAACTACAATTTGACGCTCATTTTCTTTATCTTCGATGATATAGTTGACAAAGGGTCCTGCCATGAAGTTGCCTTCTAGCTCCCATCTGCCTCGAATTTCCGTAGCTGGCTTATTGTCGATGATGTCGTCGTTGATAAAGGGAGCAAAAGCCGCTTCGGTGATCATATAACTATCCTTTAAACGACCTGGAACGAAGTTCTTTCCAATAGAATCTCGCAATTTTACAAATTCTGTTACCATCGTTGAGTCTTTAGCTATAAATCCTGCTGGTAGCTCATAGACCAGAAGATTCATCGTTCCGTTGGATGTTGGCCGCTCTATCCATAGAAATTTATCCTCGTTTCTCACTGTTTTATAGACCGATGGCATTTGAAGGGTGATTCCAAACTTCTCTTCCAGGTCCTTTTGTTGATTGGGAGAAAGCAAGATCATCTGTTGCTTCTCTTTCATCTCATTTGCCTTCAAGTTGGTAATGCCCTTTTCGGCGTTTTCCTTTAGATTCTCTATGATCTCTTCGTCCGTGCCACCTGAAACCTTGATGAGTTTTTGATGTTTGGCATACACATTATCCTTAATATCAAAGTTGCTCTCCCCATTTTCGACTATGAGGATATTTCGATGTTTTGTCACCGTCCCGCTAAATGCCTTTGGCTCCAAATGTCGAAGGGTGTATATAGGCTCTGGATTCAATACCCCTATAAATTCAGCCGCGAAGATCTCGCGGATAGCATCCCCAACTTGTCCATTCCATTTGTCATTGTCCGTGACCACCAGTACATGATTGATCATTCCATACGACTTTGGCAAATAAGCTCCCGCTTCTTTTTTGCCATCATTACACGAAATGGCCAATAGGCCTGTAAAAAGAATAACGAAGATCGATCTCATATTTTCATTTTTTTTTGAAGGTATCTACTTGCCTACAACAAGTTTCATACCTGGTTTTAGGTTATTGCTACTAATATCGTTCCAATCTTTAAGATTTTCGACTGAAATCCCAGGAAATTTTTGAGAAATACTCCACAGCGAATCACCTGCTTTTACTGTATAGGTCTTTCCTGCAACGACTGTCTTTTTCTTCTTGGTAGCGCTTATCGAGGTTTTCGTTTTGGATGCAATCGCAGGAATTCGTTTTGGATAGATCGTCAACCGCTGCCCTACACTAAGATTGTTACTTCGTAATCCATTCCATTTTTTGATCTGTGAAACTCGAACGCCATATTTGTTGGCAATCTTTCCTAGATAATCACCGCTTCGCACGCGATAGCGAATTTTGCTATCCATTTTGAAGAATTGTGGTAATGGCTTTTCTTTTTTGGCCAGTTCTTCTTTTGCCAAAGAATAGATCGAGTCTTCATTGGCGACGAATACCCCTAGCTTGTCCACGGGCAATCTCAGGGCATAATCCCTTCCTTCTACATAGGGGATAATATCCAGCTTATAAGATGGGTTATAAAACTGAAGTTCTTCCACCTCCATGTTCGTCTTTTCTGCTATCTGGTCGAAGGTGATTAATTGTTTTACCCTTATCGTGTCCGAAACAAAGAATGGTCTGTCAAATTGTTTAGGCTCAAAGTTATGCTCCGTGGCAAATTCAAAAATATACATGGTGGCTAAAAATGAAGGTACATAACCAGCTGTTTCACGTGGAAGAAATGGTCGCAAATTCCAATAATTCTCGTAACCGCCTGACCTTCTTATCGCTTTGGTGACATTTCCTGGACCAGAATTGTAGGCGGCCAAGGCAAGGTCCCAATCGCCAAAGATCTTGTATAGCCTTGAAAGGTATTGACATGCAGCTTCGGTGGCCTTTAAGGGGTCGCTGCGCTCGTCTACGTAACTGCTGACCTCTAGGTTATATTGTCTCCCTGTCCCATACATGAATTGCCAAAGCCCTGTGGCACCAACTCTACTTCGTGCGCGCGGATTCAATGCAGATTCGACAATGGCCAAATACTTCATTTCTAAAGGGATATCATATTTGTCCAGCGCCTCTTCGAACATCGGAAAATAAAACTGGCTCACTTCCATTAGTCGGGTCAACGATTTTCTCCGATTCTTTAAGAATCTTTTGATGACGCTCTCTAAGGAAGGATTGTACTCGACATTGAAGGGTGTGCGAGCATTCAATGACTTGAGTCGCTTTTTAAGTGTCTCGGTATCAAGTTCGGGATATATGATGGTATCATAATCCAGATTTGAAACTTCACTATAAATCGAATCGAAGAGTGAGGCGTTGTAGAGTTCTTTGATCCATAAGCTATCTATATGGGCTAACTCTTTGTTGTCCTTAAAATTTCCTTCCGTGTTTCTTTGTGGGAATTGGAAAAAACGCTTGCCTGTCTCCTTTGCGAATATTGTGTCATAGACCTTGCTGTCTTTCACAAAAGTATCATCTAGAATAGCATTCTCATCGGTTCGATCGAAGATCGAGTCTTTTATTTGACTATAAGACAGGGTACAACAACATAAAGCAATAGTGGCCAGAAGGCCCTTTTTTATTGGGAACAACATAACACTTAAACGGGTTTGAAGCTAAAATCGTGTTTTTTAGCTAAAATCCAAATTAATGAAGCGTTAAAAAAGGTGATTCTAGAGAGTTGATACCTTCTTTTCCACGTGCGCTATGATATCTGCTGTCGGGTTTTTAGAAACTTAACAGGTCTGACCTTTCGAAAGGTACTAAGCTAAGATTGCCGCAATACCTGGTAGGGTCTTACCCTCAAGGCTCTCTAGCATCGCTCCGCCACCAGTAGAAACATAGCTCACCTTATCTTCGAATCCGAATTGCTTTACCGCCGCCACGCTATCGCCGCCACCAACGAGGGAGAATGCACCATTCTCTGTGGCCTCGGCGATGTGATTTCCGAGAGCTATAGTTCCTTTAGCAAAATTCTCAAACTCAAAGACACCCAATGGGCCATTCCATAAGATCGTTTTCGAATCCAGTACCACCTTTTTGAAATTTTCTAAGGATTGTGGACCTGCATCCAGTCCTTGCCAGCCTTCTGGAATCTGGTCTACGGCTACAACTTTGGTCTTGGCATCATTAGCAAAGGCATTTGCCACCTTTACATCCACAGGAAGATGTACCTGTACGCTTTTTGCCGCTGCTTTCTTTAGAATTTCTAATGCCAATTCTTGTTTGTCGTCCTCACATATAGAATCACCTATATTTCCTCCTTTAGCTTTTACAAACGTATAGGTCATTCCACCACCAATGATCAAATGGTCTACCTTATCCAAAATATTTTCAATAATGGTGATCTTCGAGGAAACTTTGGCCCCTCCCAAGATGGCTAGAACAGGTTTTTCACCAGATTCCATTACTTTTTTGATGCTTTCGATCTCTTTGGCCAATAAACTGCCGAAACATTTTCTATCAGCAAAAAATTGTGCGACGATAGTCGTAGACGCATGCGCGCGATGTGCCGTACCAAAAGCATCATTCACATAGATATCTCCAAGTTTAGAGAGCTTTTCAGCAAAGGAGACGTCCCCGCTTGTTTCCTCCGAATGAAAACGCAAGTTTTCCAATAGCAGGACTTCTCCAGGACTTAGATCGGCTGCTTCTTTCTCAGCTTCAGCTCCGATACAATCGGAAACGAACTTCACTTCTACACCAAGGATATCTTCTACCTCATCTATGATATGCCTAAGCGACATGCTATCATTTACCTGTCCTTTAGGCCTTCCCATGTGGCTCATTAGGATACAGCTTCCACCGTCCTCTAATATTTTTATGATGGTCGGTTTAGCCGCATGGATCCTGGTAGCATCGGTCACCTGAAATTCCTCGTTGAGTGGAACATTAAAATCTACACGTACTAATGCTCTTTTTCCGTCGAAGTTAAAATCGTTGATCGTCTTCATTTAGTTTTATGTTTCGATTAGTCATTGGAGCACAAATTTACATTTTCTGCGGCTCTTTAGAATTGAAATCATCGGAAAAATAAGACGTCCAATGCTTCCGAAAACGATATATGTTCATAGCTTTTTCCCATGATCGCAGGTGCTGACCAAGGCTTTCTTAAAAAGTGACTTCTGCGTGGATACTTTGTTATCTTTGTGACATGCGATTCGAAGAGGTTTTAGGACAAGAACATTTAAAAAAGCATCTCATTCAAAGTGCTGATAAAGGCAGAATACCGCATGCACAGCTCTTTGTTGGTCCCGAGGGTTCTGGCACATTGGTAGCGGCCATAGCCTATGCACGGTATCTGATTTGTAACAAGAATAGTAGTAGCACGGACTGTCACTTAAAGTTTGATCAGCTCGCGCATCCCGATCTTCATTTCGCATTTCCGGTAAATACGAACGATCGTATAAAAAAACATCCTGTTTCCAACCATTTCATGGGTGAATGGCGGCAATTCTTAAAGGAGCAGCCTTATGGAAACTTGTTCGATTGGCTAAGGCTTTTGGGAATAGAAAAAAAGCAAGGCAACATCGGAGTAGATGAAGCTACTGATATCGTAAAAAAGCTCTCATTAAAATCTTTTGAAGGGGGTCACAAAGTGATGATCATTTGGATGGCCGAGCGCCTCAATAGCGCTGCATCCAACAAGCTGCTAAAGCTTCTTGAAGAACCTCCAAAAGATACCGTCTTTATCCTTATTGCTATCGATGAGGAGCAGCTTATAAGCACGATAAGGTCTCGTTGTCAGGTTTTACATTTTGCTCGTTTGCCAGAAGCTGTCATCAAAGAGGCTTTGATCGCTCGCAACGTGAACCCTATTGAGGCGCAGCGCCTTGCGCATCAATCAAATGGTAATTTTAACAAGGCGGTCGACCTGGTCAACAGAGATAGCGAGGACCTGGTGTTTGAGCAATGGTTTGTGAGTTGGGTTCGAAGTGCCTTCAAGGCGAAGGGAAATAAAGGTGCCATTCACGACCTTATAGCTTGGGGCGAGGAAATCGCAAAAACAGGGAGAGAAACACAAATAAAGTTCTTGAAATTCTGTTTAGAGCTTTTCAGACAAGCCATGTTGCTTCATTATAAGGCGGAATCATTGGTGTTTATGCAGCCTTCGGTTGAGAATTTTGAGCTGAAAAAATTTGCGCCCTTTGTGCATGAAAATAATGTGGTGGAAATTACTGAAGAGTTGCAGGATGCCATCTATCATATAGAACGCAACGCTAATTCGAAGATCATTTTGACCGATCTTTCCATTAAACTTACTCGACTGCTTCATAGTAAGGCGAGTTGAATTTACAACAACTCATTGCTGAAAATTCTTATGTCTCTTTACATGTGGGTGTTTCACTTCTTTTTAATCCAGATTTAGCATGTGCTAATCGAGAAAATTTCGAATTAACGATGGAATTTCGTTTCTTTCATATCACTAACTAATATTAACTCCATGGAAAAAGCTTTATCGAATATTACCGAAATTTTGCTTTTGTTGTTTTTGATCATAACATTTCTGCAAAGTGCATTGGATAAGATCTTCGATTGGAAAGGCAATGTAGATTGGCTAAAAGGTCATTTTTCCAAGACTTTTTTTCAAAATTATGTGCCTTTGGCGCTCTTTAAAGTGCTTGTCGTTGAGCTTGTTGCTGGCGTAGTTTGTTTGATCGGTATTTTCAAACTAATTATGGAAGGTGAAAAGAGCGTAGCGCTTTACGGAGCTATTCTGAGTTGCATAGCGCTGTTGATGTTGCTCTTTGGCCAAAGGGTTGCAAAGGATTATGATGGAGCCAGAACCATCGCTATCTATTTTGCGCCGGCGATCTTTACGGTTTTCCTGCTAGCGCGATAAACACAATAAAAAGGGGCTCCGTTGAGGAGCCCCTTTTGCTTATAATATAAAACGCTTTTTATTGCTTTTCTGTCTCGTACTTTTTATTGAGCTCTTCCAATAGCAATGAGGTAATATCATTGGCCTCGGTACCGTACAAAACACTTCCAGCCTCATTGGCGCCTAAGATATAGGTATATCCATTGGTCTTTCCGTAGTCTTTGACGAAATTCTTTACTTTCTTTACCAAAGAATCTATTTCTTTTTGGCTGGCCATTTGTATTTGTTGTTCCTCATATTGAAGTTGCTGTGAGAGCATCTGTTGTTTCTGACCTAATTCTTGATAGCGCTCCTCTGCCTTTTTGCGCGCCATTTTTGCCGCTTTGTCCTGAAATTCTTGTGCCTCGGCCTGAAACGCTCTAGAAAGACTATCTGTCTTCTTCTGAAAAGCTTCTATTTGGACCTTGAACTTTTCTTCTATGTCCTTCTTTTCTTGGTATTCATTCACCAATTCGGAATTATCGACGAAAGCAATCTTTTGCTTTTCACAAGAAACAAATGCCATGAGTGCTATTGCGCCAAAAATTAATTTCTTCATTCTCTCTTAAATTTATATAATGGAACGCAAATGTAACAAAGTATCTGCGAATTGGCTCTGGTGGACTAAAAATTTCAATTTATATGAATCATCATAAAAAATGATTGTTTATAGATCAATTATAAGTTTTATCAATACCATATCGCTTGTATTGAAGTTTATACACTGCTTTTTTGATTCGTAGCGGCAATAGATATGCCCAAGATGACGAAACACGCTTAAATCGGCTCTAATTGCCCAATTCTTTCTTTTCTATGATATAGATCAGCGAGGAGTACTCTCCTGAACTTGTTGCTGTAAGATTTGACTTAACGCCTGTAAGAAAAGCCTTAATTGTATTCATTTTACCTGTTTTATACTTTTCAGACAATAAGCTTACGTAGTAAGCATCAAATTTCATCGGTAATATTTGTATGATCTGCATTTGATACTTCTCAAATAAGATAGCGATCGATTTTTTCGAAAAATGCCATAAATGTCTAGGAACATCATATGCTGCCCAGAACTCCTTATAATGATTTGCATCGTAGGAATTAAAATTAGGTACTGCAATGAAAATGGTCCCATCTTTTTTCAGGAGCCTTTTCAACTCCAAAATTTGTTTCTCTAGATCCGGCACATGTTCTAAGACATGCCACATGGTAATTGCGTCAAAACACTCATCATCTAAATGCTGCGTGTTCTTTTGTAATTCAATTCCTTTTTTACCTGCCAATGCCCTTGCTTGCTCATCGGGCTCAATTCCCGCGATGTCCCATCCTCTTTTCTTAGCCTCGCGCAGAAAATCTCCGGTGCCGGCACCAATGTCTAGAAGTTGACCTTTTTGTTTTTGATAGCGAGTGATGGTCCTTACCTTTTTGGCCAGGGCATATTTTTTAACCAAGTGATATACTTTTTCAAATATGCTTCTTTTAGCATCTGTGTGTGAAATATAATCTTCACTCTGGTAATAGGATGGTAATTTTTCGGCTGTTGGTTTTGGAGAAGTAACGAGCATGTCTAGCTCTTTGTTTTTCAACAATTGAAAAATTTCACCAGAAACCGTGTGGTCTTTACAGCTTAAAAAGATTTCTTCATTGCTATGGTCTACCATGTATTGAGATATTCATCTTTTAGACTACGAAGATAATCTACTGCGATGTTTCTAAAAAGAGAATCTGTGGATAGGCAATCGTTTCCATAATCATCTGCAACGGAAATGGCGATAAAGCTATACGATTTTTCATCTTCGCTATACTCAGCACGTCTATTTTCGTTTGAGACGGCCTTCGAAATGATTGGAGTGAGTAAATCTAAGGTGTGACTTTGTTCGTTAACGGTTGGTGTTTCCACGCTGATATTAAGATTTGCCCCATTCTCGGTGATCGTGTACGTTTTAGAAAACTTAAAATTTTCCAGCCCGTGCTTTTTTGCTATAAATTGTTTGAAGTCTATTTCCGTGCCAGGATTTTCAAAGACGAAAGCTTTGCGATCCTTATCAAGCTTTAGTCCTTTGAGCTCTTTTTTGTTTGCAATGTAGAAATTTTCAACTTCTGGTGGTTTGTTCACTCGAAGTGTT
This sequence comes from Sungkyunkwania multivorans, assembly GCF_042675645.1. NCBI lineage: Bacteria > Pseudomonadati > Bacteroidota > Flavobacteriia > Flavobacteriales > Flavobacteriaceae > Sungkyunkwania > Sungkyunkwania multivorans. The sequence continues at coordinate 394,053 of NZ_JBHTJH010000017.1, forward strand.
ACGCAGCTGCTCAGACAAATCAATAGTGCGTAGAATGTGGTTTTCCTTATCATCTTTTGGTCATTTAGTTTGATATTCCTTTTAATCAAAAACTAGGCCAAAAAATAGTTAGCTTTTCGCTATAATTGTTTCACGTGGAACAATTATCTACCCATGTAGACCAACATCACACTTATGTCACTTGGAGAAACACCACTTATTCTAGATGCTTGTGCCAAAGAAGTGGGTCTAATTTCCTCCAGTTTCTCTTTCGCCTCAAATGACAACGACTTCAACTTTGAATAATCAAATTTTTCAGGAATTCTAATATCTTCTAACTTATTAAGCTTATCGGCATTATTCTTTTCCTTTTCTATATAGCCCGCATATTTAATTTGAATTTCCGTTTGCTGTAGCACTTCTTGCTCCAGTTCCTTGTTCAATACAAAATCTGCCACTGGTTCAAAACTCATCATATCTTGCATGGTGATTCCTGGCCTCGAAAAGATCTTAAACATCTTATCGGATTGCTTCATGAGTGAAGAATTCTTGGACGATAACATCGGGTTGGCTATTTCTGGTTTGATGCTGGTCTCTCTAAAAAAATTGATAAAAGCATCCGCATCCTTTTTCTTCTTTTCCATCTTTCTTAGACGCTCTTCTGACGCCAGACCAATTTCATGAGCGATAGGTGTAAGTCTAAAATCAGCATTATCTTGTCGCAATAGGGTTCGGTATTCAGCTCGAGATGTAAACATCCTATATGGCTCTTCCGTACCTTTGGTGATCAGATCATCGATCAACACCCCTATATATGCTTCATTTCGTTTAAGCACAAAAGGGGATTCCCCTTTTACCTTCAATGCTGCATTCACTCCCGCCATCAGTCCTTGAGAAGCCGCCTCTTCGTAGCCAGTCGTTCCATTGATCTGTCCTGCAAAGTATAGGCCTTTTACCAACTTCGTCTCAAGCGTATGCATTAATTGCGTCGGAGGAAAATAGTCATACTCAATCGCATACCCAGGTCTAAAGAATTTTACATTTTCAAATCCGGCGACTGAACGTAGCGCTTTAAATTGCACATCTTCGGGTAACGAAGTGGAGAATCCATTTACATAAACCTCTACGGTATCCCATCCTTCAGGTTCTACAAAGATCTGATGTCGATCCTTGTCGGCGAATCGATTGATCTTGTCCTCAATTGAAGGACAATATCTGGGCCCTATACTTTTTATTCGACCATTGAACATAGGCGAACGATCAAATCCCTCTCGAAGTAAATCGTGAACGCGCTCACTTGTATAGGTCATGTGACAGCTACGTTGTTCTGTCAAAGGATTGGTGACATCGGCATAGGAGAACTTCTCTGGTTGTTCATCACCAGGTTCTTCATTCATTTTAGAATAATCGAGCGATCTTCCATCAACTCTTGGAGGCGTCCCTGTCTTCATTCGACCAGATTCAAAACCCAGCGCAACGAGCTCTTCTGTAATTCCGGTTGCTGCTCTTTCTCCAGCTCTACCACCACCGAATTGTTTCTCACCGATATGGATGAGCCCGTTTAAAAATGTTCCATTCGTTAATACAACACTCTTGGCGTAGACGGTTATTCCTAAAGATGTGTGTACGCCTCTAATCTCTCCATTCTCGACAAGCAGTCCAGAAACCATCTCTTGGTAGAAGTCCAAATTTGGTGTCTGCTCCAGCATTATCCGCCACTGCTCTGCAAATCGCATCCTATCGCTTTGCGCCCTTGGTGACCACATTGCAGGACCTTTGGATTTATTGAGCATCTTAAACTGTATCGCACTCTTGTCGGTGACAATACCGCTATATCCACCAAGTGCATCGATCTCTCTAACGATCTGCCCTTTGGCAATGCCGCCCATTGCTGGGTTGCACGACATTTGAGCAATGTTCTGAAGATTCATGGTGATCAATAGTGTGCTACATCCCATATTGGCTGCGGCAGCTGCGGCTTCCGACCCAGCGTGTCCAGCACCAACAACTATTACATCGTATTCCTTATCAAACATAACTTTTAGTATTGTTCCACGTGAAACAATTTATTCTATTATGATTATTGTTCCACGTGGAACAATAAAAGTTTTTCCTCCTCTTTCGCCCTCATTATACCAGCCTCTTTCTCCGACTTGTCTTTATACCCGCAATAGTGTAAAATACCATGGACCATCACGCGTTTGAGTTCCTCATCAAATTCTACATCATAACGACTAGCGTTATCCCTTACCCGCTCAACTGAAATAAAAATATCCCCTTGTAAAAGATCTCCCACCGTATAATCAAAACTAATAATGTCAGTAAAAGTGTCGTGTTCTAGATACTTAAGGTTTAACTCGTGAAGATACTCATCATCACAAAAGATATAATTGATATCTCCTATCTCATATCCTTCGGTCGATGCTACCCGCATCATCCAATCCCTGTATCGCTCTTCGTCCTCTATATTGAAATCTACCTCTGAATGGAATTCAATCATTGTCCTTAAAATAGCTCTGTACCTTACGCTTATAAATTTGGCGCAAAGGTAATACTTGTCTATTTAATATCTCTATTTGATTGAAATATTGTAGTTCCGATGGAGACTGTGGAACTTGTGGTAGTGTGAAACTTTTAGTGTTGGTTTCGCTTTCGCGCTCCTCTTTCTGTCCTTGCTCAAAAGCAGCATTTTCCAACTTAAGTAGCTGATGTTTCAGTTGTATCATTTGCTGCAATACCTGATTCGTCAACCCTTGTTCTAAGAGTTTATTCTCAATTTGCTCCATTTCCTTTACTAAACGCTGGCCATCCTTACCCAAAACTTTCTCCCCATCCCTGTCTTCTAATTGCTTTTCCAAGGCCTGTCTTAATTGTTGCTGCTGCTTATAAATTTCGAATAACATCTCAGAGTCAGATTCCGCATTGCCCTGGCCATCATTTCGGTTCTTTCCTTCTTGACCGCCCTTACTATCACCTTCGCCCTTTTGACCGTTTTTGCCTTCCTTTTCACCTCCGTCTTTCTTACCTTCCTTTCCTTGACCAGAGGACTGAGGCTTCCCATCTTTACCTTGTTTCATACCTTTTTTCATTTGCTCGTTAAGCTGATCTTGACTCTGTATGATGTCTGGCAATTGAAAACCCCTAGACTTGCTTCCGCTACCCTGACCACTACCCATACTCGCTTCCATATTATCCAACACATCACTCAAAAAACTAGCCAACTCATTTGCCGAGGTCAAGGCATATTGCTGATTACCCACACCCTGAAAGATCTGATTCTCCGCCAATCGTTCCAACGATTTATCGATGTTAAAATAGACATTGGTAATATTCTCATTCACCTGCTCAGAGATCTTTGGTTGACGTAATGATAATGAAAATAAACTATCATCTACATGTTCGAATAAGTCCCTTAGCTCAAATTGCTTTTTCAACTTACTCGCAAAACCCGAGCTGCTATTATCCATTTGTCGAAATTGCTCTAACAAAGCCTCTTGATCAAAGGAAAAAAGCACCAAATTGTCCAATATCTGACGTAGTGCCTCTGCATCTTCTTGAGGAGAATCACCTCCACCTCCACTTGGCAAACCCTGTTTCATCTGTTGGCTCATCTTTTTCAATTTTTGCGCAGCTCTCTTCTGATTGGTCCTTGCCTGTTTCTGAGCATTCTGCTGCTGCTCTAAAGACTCCTGCTTTTCTTGTTCGCTTGTATTTTCATTCTTTTCTTCCTTCTCTATCTTTTCGAGTTCCTCACTGGCCTCACGCTGATTTTTCTCTACTTCTTGCTCGCTCTTTTTATCTATGTCTATTTTCATTGGCCGCTTCAAGTCTTCATTATCCTTCTTCAACTCTTCCATCTGCTTTTGCAAGTCTTTGAACTCTTGGTTGAGCGCATCTTGTTTTTCCTTGGTGTTTTCCTTTCCCTCCTTTTTGGAAAGCTCATCTTGCTTTTCTGCTAGCTTGGCCAATTCCTGCTGCATCTTCTCCGCCTTTTGCGCTACATAATATCTCTTTGTAAGCTCCAACACCTGCTCTAGGCTTCGCTCATTATTCTGTTGCTGCTTCGCCAGTTCTTCTAATTTCTGAGAGAGCTCGTCCTTGTTCATCTTATCTGCCAATTTCTCAAGCTCTTTCATCAGCTCCTCATTCTTTTCCAGCTCCTTTTGCTGACGTTCTAATCTTTCTTTAAGCAGCTTTTTGTATTCATCTTCCTTTGTCTCTTCCTTCTGAAATTGCTCTAAATTTTCCTTCAATTCTTCGGTGAACTTCTTCATCATGCTTTCCTGTTCTCCTTGCCTTTTCAAAAAATTCTCCAATTGCTTCCTATCATTAAAGTTTAGATTGTTGCGTTCTTTCTGCGTTTTGGAAATCTCCTTTAATTGTGTTTTCTGGTCCTTAAGCTTCTTCAGTGTATCATCAAAAGAATCAATGGTTTCCTTTTGTTGCTCTAACAACTCATTCTCCTTTTCTTCTGTCGTGAGTTTCCTATACGTGAATGTTTGAGACTTCGTTTTTTTTCCCTTTCTGAAAACATCGTTATCAATTACTTCAAAATATAAGCTATAACTCATTCCCTCATCAATTTCCAAACCATTAGGAAAAGCATAAACAAATTGATCGATCGCCTGCTTTTCAATATCAAGGGCTATGCTCACCTTCTTTTCCTCATTCATCGTCGGATAATAGACAAGTACTAGTTTGTCCACGGCATAGTCGTCACTAACTTGACCGTAGAACATCTTTTCTTCCACCAGCATAGAATCCTTTGCCTCCTTTACCTCGATTTGAGGATATTGATCCTTTACCACGTCCAAACTAAATCCTAAGCGTTCGTAATGTTTCAACTCATTATTACTTGTTGCTAATTCATACTCACTGCTATTGAAAATCCTTTGGCTATAACTAAACCCATTTTCCTCAGCTTTAAACGAATAGATCGAATCCCCCATAAACATATCTATGCCCGTGGTTTCTTGACCTATCAAGTTCCAGGTGACCCTTGTTCCTTCCGGTATAAGGGCATTGCCGGTACTATTATACACCTCATCCTTTTTTCCAGTATAACTCGGATAGTCAAGTAACATCTCAAACGATACAAGGGATGGAATCTTTACGACCTCGATGGTATAGTCCTTAGAATTTACACCGTTCGCAAATAGCGAAAATACCATATCCTCTTTAGGCCTTTCGAAAACGTAGGAGAAACTCCCTGATCCGCTATTCTTCAGAAAATGTCGCTGTCCATCTACAATGATTTGAGCATTTTGAGGTAGTGCTTCGCCTACGACCTTCACTTCAACATAGAATGGTGTATTCTCAATGGCCCTCAACTCATCGCTCACCACAAAGAAACGAAACGGAGCCGGTGGTTCGTACGCAGTCGTATGATTTACAATCCGCTCATAGCTATCCGTAAACCAGTTAATATTTCCAGAAAAATAGACCAATAGTATAATCAACAACGGCAAGAAAGCGTATTTAAGATAGGTAAGATTTTTCTTAAAGTTAATAGCTATGTTGAACGGTATGGGCGTGAGCTCAGCAGACTTCTGATCGATACTTGCAACCAAAAGCTCGGACTGCTTCCTACTGTCGGACAGTTGTAATACATTGAGCAATTTGTCATTGACCTCGGGGAAGTGTGCACCAATCATCGATGAGGCCATTTTTTTATCAATTCCCTTTTTGAGCTTGAACAAATGCGCCAGTGGAATAGCGACGAACCTAACGAATAACGTCAGCTCTATCAATACAAAACACCAGAAAAGTACCGTACGTGCTAGTGGTTCTAGCCATAGAAAATACTCTATGAACAACGTGATTATGAAATACAGCAACCCTATCGCAAAAAATAAAATTGCTCCCCTTATCAGTTGGTTGGCATAGTACTTCTTTATAAACCTTTCAAGTTTATTCTCTACATGTTCAAAACTATTCACAACACTATCCTTCTATTAACTTATAAACTTACAATTTTATTTTTAGCGCGCTTTCATTAACTTTGATAAGCTTGTGTTAAAACAAAACATCTATGAACGACTTAAAATATCTCAGCGCCTATACCATTCCTGTTGTTGGATTATTAGGAATAACACTCCAAGGATATTGGAGCTTTGCCACACCGATCTATGCGTTTGGCATCATCCCAATTTTAGAATTACTGCTCCCTTTGGATACCGATAACCTATCAGAAGAAGAACGCACAGAGAAACTCTCCAACCCTTTGTTCGACTGGCTCTTGTACTTGAACGTTCCATTGGTGTTTGGCATTATCATCTACTCTTTGTTCATCCTTACTACCTCTCCTTTGGTCATTTATGAGATTGTTGGTATGGTGTTCTCCGTTGGCATCGTGCTCGGATATGCCATTAATGTGGCCCACGAACTGGGGCATAGAAAAAAAGCCTTCGAGCGTTTTCTAGGTAAGCTTTTATTGCTTCCATCTCACTATATGCATTTTTATATCGAACATAACTTTGGTCATCACCAAATGGCCGCCACAAAAGAAGACCCTGCTACTGCAAAATATAATCAAACGGTCTATTCATTTTGGATCACTTCGGTCTTTAGACAATATCTTAGCGCTTGGAAAATTCAAAAGCAACTTCTTAAACGCGATCAACGATCTTTCTTTTCGATAAAGAACGATATGCTTTGGTACAGCATTTTCCAACTAAGCTATCTTTTTGTCATTTATCAATTCTTTGATCTTAAAGGACTCCTTTTTGCATTGGCCATTGGTATCGTCGGTTTTCTATTGTTAGAAACCATCAACTATATCGAACATTATGGCTTGGTTAGAAAAAAAATGAACTCTGGCCGTTACGAGCGGGTAAGAGAAATTCACTCCTGGAACAGCAATCACGTCATTGGCCGAGTTGTCCTATACGAATTGACCCGGCATAGCGATCATCATTATCGCGCCGCTAAAAAGTATCAAATCTTGGATTATCACGATATTAGCCCACAAATGCCTTTCGGTTATCCGACATCCATGGTGATGTCGCTGATACCTCCCTTATGGTTTGGGGTAATGAACAAACGTGTTCCGCAAGAAATGAAAGAGGCTGCTTAGCCTCTTTTTTCTTTACATAACTCCTATCTTTGCACTCTCATATAAAAGGAGAAAAATGTCAAAGACCGTCCGTGTAAGATTTGCGCCAAGCCCCACAGGGCCCCTTCATATTGGAGGTGTGCGCACTGCGCTCTTCAATTATCTATTTGCTAAAAAGCATCAAGGGACATTTGTTCTAAGAATAGAGGATACCGACCAAAACAGATTTGTCGATGGTGCAGAGAAATATATTATCGATGCCTTGAACTGGTGTGGAATTCCGTTTGACGAAGGACCTGGTAAAGATGGTGATTTTGGTCCCTATCGCCAAAGTGAGCGAAAAAATTTGTATAAAAAATACGCCGACCAACTCATTTCAAATGGCCATGCCTACTATGCCTTTGATACTGCCGAAGAATTGAACGATCATCGTAGCGAACACGAACAAAAAGGAAAGACCTTTATCTATAACTGGCACAATCGCTTGAAGTTGAAAAATTCTTTATCACTTTCCAACGAAGAGGTTCAGGCAAAATTAGATGCCGGCGACGATCATGTCATTCGCTTCAAATCTCCAGAGAACGAAACTTTAAAATTACAAGATATCATTCGTGGTGAAATTACCATCGATACCAATATCCTAGACGACAAGGTTCTCTTTAAAAGTGATGGCATGCCTACTTACCATTTGGCCAATATCGTCGACGACCATTTGATGGAGATCACACATGTGATCAGAGGTGAGGAATGGCTGCCCTCTTTGGCATTGCATGTATTGCTGTATCGTGCCTTTGGATGGAACGCTCCAGAATTTGCACATTTGCCATTGATTCTAAAGCCAACTGGCAAAGGAAAGTTGAGCAAACGCGATGGTGACAAGCTAGGGTTCCCGGTATTTCCACTGGCGTGGAAAGATCCTCATACTAGTGATGTTTCACGTGGTTATCGGGAAGATGGCTATTTCCCAGAGGCTGTTGTTAACTTCTTGGCATTCCTAGGATGGCATCCCGGTACCGACCAAGAACTATTCAGTTTGAACGAATTGGTAAGCGCCTTTGATCTGTCGAGAGTACATAAAGCAGGTGCAAGATTTGATCCGGACAAGACCAAGTGGTACAACCAACAATATCTTCAGCAGAAAAGTGATAAAGAGATTGCCATCTTATTCTCTCAACTCTTAACCACCAAGAATATCTCAACGATACTTGATGTTACATCGGTTGTTTCGATGATAAAGGAAAGAGCCACCTTTGTAAGCGACCTTTGGGACTTTGGCCAATTTTTCTTTGTGGCTCCCCGGGAATATGACGCCAAAGCTGCTAAAAAGGCCTGGAAAGAGGATACCCCTCATTTGATGCAAGAACTTTTAGGTCTTTTAGAGTCTATCGATGATTTTACGACTGCCAATCTACAAGAAATTGTGAAAAGTTGGATCGGTGCAAAGGAAATCGGATTTGGGAAAGTGATGATGCCGCTTCGATTGAGTTTGGTCGGATCGCTATCTGGACCCGATGTCTTTGAGATCGCTTCGATGTTGGGTAAACAGGAGACGATCTTTCGAATTGAAAAGGCTATTGACACCCTATAAAATAGAAAAACCGAATCCTTACTGATTCGGTTTTTTTAATAATGTTTTGTTGTTCTAAAAGTAGAAGATCACCGATCCCGAAAGGATGCCTTGCCTTCCTTTGAATTTATCTTCATCTGGGTCCAACCCTTTTCCGTTGAGCTTGTCGAGAATGTTGTTCACCCCGAATTGATACTGGCCTCTAAATTTTAGTGACCTAGAGCCCGCAGTGAAGCCAAGTAATAAATTCACATTGAATCCAGAAACTTCCCTTATTTCATTGGCCGTGACATCGGTAAGGCCATTGACCAAAATTTCTTCCTGACTTTTATTCTTAAGCTTTAACTTATCGTTGATCTGGATGGATGGCCCAAAATCTATATAAAGATGATCTCTTGCAATTTTATAATGCCCTAAGAAAAAGAATTGAACAGCTTGTAGTTTGTACTCGATATCAGTTTCGCTATTATCGCTAATATCTGTTCCGGTAACCTTAAAATTGTTATCATAAAACTGAATACCGAAACTAACATCATACCATCGGTGTTCAATGCCCCCCTTTACATGCAGGCCACCTGTGACACCAATACCCGTTGTGGTTTCGAAGGCATCGGTATTAATGTTGTAACTAGCCGCACCAACAGTGATACCATATCCGCTTTCGATACGATAACTGGGACGTTGTGCAAAAACATTTGTAACAAAACACCATGAGAGTGCTACTAATAGGAGAGATTGCTTAAAATTCATGTTACTTGGGGTTCTAATAGATGGGCAAAAATAGCTTTTTTATTGTAACTTCCAATTTAATTCACTAACACTTAAAAAATTACACCAACTATGGGCTATTTTATTTATGTCTTGATCTTTTTTGGCTTCATCATCTTTATTTCTTCTTTTTTCATCGTAAAACAGCAAACTGCCGCCATTATAGAACGCTTTGGTCGCTTTCAAAGTATACGGCAGTCTGGATTACAGCTAAAAATTCCATTGGTCGACAGGATCGCTGGACGGTTAAGTTTAAAGATTCAGCAATTGGATGTTATCGTAGAGACCAAGACCTTGGATGACGTTTTCGTTAAACTGAAAGTTTCTGTACAATACATGGTCATAAAGACAAAGGTATATGATGCCTTCTATAAATTGGATTACCCACATGATCAGATCACAAGTTATGTATTTGATGTAGTTCGTGCCGAAGTACCAAAAATGAAACTTGATGATGTCTTTGTTAAGAAAGATGATATTGCTATTGCGGTAAAAACAGAATTGAATGATGCGATGTTGGATTATGGTTACGACATCATAAAAACCTTGGTCACCGATATTGATCCCGATTCTCAGGTGAAGGCCGCTATGAATCGAATAAACGCGGCTGAGCGTGAAAAGATCGCAGCGCAGTTTGAAGGAGATGCAGCACGTATCTTGATCGTTGAAAAAGCAAAGGCCGAGGCAGAGAGCAAGCGTCTACAAGGACAAGGTATCGCCGATCAACGACGAGAAATTGCGCGTGGATTGGAAGAATCTGTAGAGGTCTTGAACAAAGTTGGTATCAATAGCCAGGAAGCTTCTGCCTTGATCGTTGTTACCCAGCATTACGATACCTTGCAATCCATAGGTGAGGAGACCAATAGCAATTTGATCTTGCTGCCCAACTCACCACAAGCCGGTAGCGATATGCTAAACAATATGGTAGCTTCCTTTACGGCGAGCAATCAAATCGGCGAGGCTATGAAGGCTGCTAAGGATAAGAAAAAAGAGGAGTAGTAAGTCTCAATTTGCCAGTTGGCGCCCGAAATCTTCCAAGGTTTCGGGTTTTTTATTTTGATTCGGATAAAAAGCTATATAAGCGCTACTGTTAAAAGATCTTTGGTGATTCCGTCCTTGTGTCTTCTATAAAAATAAAAGTCGCTTAAAACGCCTTATTTCATGCCACTTTCAATAAGTAAATTTTATCAAATAACTTAGGATATTGCGATTATCTATGATAGTCGAAAGCTATGGTGAGTGATGATAAAATAGAAAACCCCGAACAGTCGTTTCGAGGTTTTTATCTTAAAATTTTTTAGTCTATAAGTTTCCGTTGTTGATCAACCAGCGAATTGCTTTTGATATTCGCTCGTACAGTCCATCGGTTGGATTATTGAAGTTCAATTCTTCTATAGAATATTCTTTAAATGGAAGGTACGACTTGAAAATTCCATCTTTTCCTACTTGCAATGATCCTAGTGGTATTCCTTGCAGGGTGTAAAAATACAGCTTTGGATCCGACTCAGTCGACGGCTTGAAATTGTCCGAACTGCCACCGATGATCTGCTCGGCAGCAATTTCTGCAATGACCTTGGCGATCGTCTTCTTATCTTGAATGATGTTATAGTGCGTCTCAAACGTCTCCATATCCTTCTTGATGGTCTTATTGAAAATGACAAAAATGTCCTTGGTATAGTCGCGTTCTACAATACTGATATCCGACTCAAATACGCGTTGTTCCTCGATGGCCATTTCTTTGATCTCTAAAGGGATCTCGTAAGGAAAATCCAGTCGCATCTCTTCAACTCCCTCTAATGACAAGGCACCTTCACTCATCACATTGTACTTCGCTAAAAACTTGATGATATCATCTCTGGTCCAAGTAAGGTCCTCTTTCTTCAGACCTATTTTGGTGCTATCTGTTGGAAAAGACACTTCGATATACTCAAAGCCTCTATCGCTATAATAAATTGGAGAGGGCATCTTCTTTTTGCGGACCTCCACTACTTTCACCGTATCTATATCTTGAAGCGATACCACATTGCCTTCTTCTGTCTCATCAACTTTCAAGGTGCCATAGTATACCTTGTCTACATAAAGTTGATCCTTCTTCTTCAGCTTAATTTTCTGTGCAAAACCGACACTGGTGAGCATCAGGCATGTTAGGAGTAGGTGTAAATTTTTCATTTTGTTCATCTTTGATTCATCTGGGTATCTGCTTCAAACATAATACTATAAAACAACAAACCCAAAACTTTACAGTTTCGGGCTGTACTATTTAGGCGTATTGAAGAGCTATTTCTGTTCTATTTTCGCCCAAGTATCTCTTAATCCTACAGTTTTGTTGAACACAATCGTCTTCATCGTGGTATCTCGATCTACGCAGAAATAACCCAAACGTTGAAACTGAACGCGATCTCCTTCTTTGAGTGTTTTTAGACTGGGCTCTGCATATCCGGTTATTACTTCTAGCGACTTTGGATTTACAAATTCCATAAAGTCCTTATCCTTATGAGTATCTGGTGAAGCCTCTGTGAACAAACGATCGTACTGACGCACCTCAACTTCTATGGCGTGCGGTACGGATACCCAATGCAGGGTTCCTTTGACCTTTCGTTTAGATTCTTCCGTTCCGCTTCCACTTCTGCTCTTTTCATCATATGTACATTGAACTTCGATGATATTCCCGGCTTCATCTTTAGTACAACTCTCTGCCTTGATAATATAACCGTTTTTTAATCGGACCTCCCCTCCTAGTTTCAATCTAAAGAATTTGCGATTGGCCTCCTCTCTAAAGTCGTCCTTTTCGATGTAGATCTCTCTTGAGAAAGGAACTTTTCGCGTTCCAGCCGCTTCATCTTCAGGATTATTCTCCGCTTCCAACCACTCTTCCTCTCCTTCTGGATAATTGGTGATCACTACCTTCAAAGGATCTAAAACTGCCATCACACGGGGTGCGATCTTATTCAAGTCTTCACGGGCACAGAATTCCAGAAGTGACACATCAATCAGATTTTCGCGTTTAGCAATTCCAATGGTATCCGCAAAGTTTCGTATCGAAACTGGCGTGTATCCTCTTCTTCGTAACCCCGAGATGGTTGGCATTCTAGGATCATCCCAGCCACTTACAATACCATCTTCTACAAGACGAAGCAGCTTTCGCTTGCTTACCACTGTGTGGCTCAAATTTCTACGTGCAAACTCGCGCTGTTTTGACCTTATGTCCTTTGGTGAATAGCGCGTAACTTGATCTAGGAACCAATCATAAAGATCTCGATGCGGTCTAAATTCTAGCGTACATAGCGAATGCGTGATCTGCTCGATATAGTCACTTTCCCCGTGCGTCCAATCGTACATGGGATAAATGCACCAATCATTTCCAGTACGGTGATGATGTTTATGCAATATCCTGTATAAGACCGGATCTCTCATCAACATATTTGGAGAGGCCATATCGATCTTCGCTCTCAACACATGTGCCCCTTCCTGAAAATCCCCGTTCTTCATACGCTCAAAGAGCTCCAGATTTTCCTCTATTGAACGATCTCTGTACGGACTCGCATTACCAGGTTCAGTCGGTGTTCCTTTTTGAGCAGCCATTTCCTCAGAGGTTTGGCTATCTACATAGGCTTTCCCTTCCTTGATCAGGGCAACGGCCCAATCATATAATTGTTGAAAGTAATCCGACGCATATCGTTCTTCCGCCCATTTAAAACCAAGCCATTCTACATCCCTTTTAATGGCGTCCACGTATTCTTGCTCTTCTTTGGTCGGATTGGTGTCATCAAAACGCAGATTTACAGGGGCGTTGTATTTCAATCCTAAACCAAAATTCAAGCAAATAGCACTGGCATGGCCTATATGCAGGTAGCCGTTTGGCTCGGGTGGAAATCTAAAGCGAAGACTGTCTTTTGTGTATCCTTCCTTTAGATCATCTTCTATGATATGCTCGATAAAATTGAGCGAACGTTCTTCTGACATACTTCAAAAATATAAGGTCGATCCTTTTATGGTATTCAATTGTAAGTAAAAAGATTCCCGCTTTAGCGGGAGTGACATTTAATGTGTTGCAAAGGTATCAAAAGCCCCTTAACCCTCAAAGGTGGAACCTTAAATTGTATTTAATTTCAGTTTAGTGTGCTAACTATCTTTGACAAGACTAAAAGGCTTTGCAATTATTGTCTAATTTTGCCTACAGTTAAATATTGAGATGGGAATAATAAGAGTTACCAATATCCAGGTGTATGCCTATCACGGTTGTTTGGTAGAGGAAGGAAAAATAGGAAGTGATTATCGCGTAGATGTCATGGTGAAAGCCAACCTACAGCCATCGGCAAAAAGCGACAATCTGAGGGAAACGGTAGACTACGTTCATGTAAATCGAATTGTAAAGGAAGAGATGAGCATTCGTTCTAAGTTACTGGAACATGTTGCTAAACGCATTTTAGACCGGATATTTGATGAAATCGAGATCGCAAAGGAAGCGACAGTGGAAGTGTCAAAGATCAATCCTCCTATTGGTGGAAACGTAGAGATGGTAACGATAGCGATGTCTCAAACCAGATAATTTGGCCCCGTAGTTCAAGGGATAGAATAGGAGTTTCCTAAACTCTAGATCCAGGTTCGAGTCCTGGCGGGGCTACAAGGTAGCACTGACATGCATGCAAAGCATGAAAAAGCAACGCTTTGGACTCGAGGTCATATAAGAACTCACATAAGGTAAGTTGACCAAGGGTTGCAAAAAAGAAAATGGATGCTACAAAAGATTAATATTTTTGTTACTTTTGCCATCCATCAGAACCATGGCACCGTGGCCGAGTGGCTAGGCAGAGCTCTGCAAAAGCTTGTACAGCGGTTCGAATCCGCTCGGTGCCTCAACAAAAAAGCTCCTATAAAGAAGGAGCTTTTTTATTATACAATTTAATCTTTCAGCGGATTGATCTTTTCTATTCGCTCTCGCAATCTTTCTTTTTCTTTTGGAAAGAATCCTTGTACCATCAATAGTACTCCAAACCCCAGGATGATCAAACTTATCAGCTTTTTTGTCTTGAATATGACCCTAGGTGTAAGTTTACTTTTCAACTTTTTCGCTAGCATGATCTTAAATACATCTACAATCAGATAGGTGGCCAAAACGGTAAAAATGAATAACCATACCCCACTTTCTGTCTTTTCTATAGAATTTGCTACGAAAATGATGCCTATCCAACCTGCAAGAACCCCGATATTGATGAAGTTCAATAAGAAACCTTTAAGGAAAAGCTGACCATAGTTACGCTTGAAGTCTAGCGTATAGTGCTCTTTTACTATTCTTCTAAAAGATTGCACCTTTCTATTTTGTATAAAGGATATGATACCGTAAGTTGTAAGTAACACGCCACCAAAGACCAATAGATTTGGATCGTCTTTGACCTTTTCAACAATCTTACTTGTACTATAAAAGGCGATGGCAATAAAAATGATATCTGCAAAGATCACCCCGAGGTCAAAAGTGATCGCCGCTCTAAAACCTTTGATCGCACTGGTCTCTAGAAGCACAAAAAATACAGGTCCTATGGTAAATGCCAAAAAGATACCTATGGGAATGGCGACCTGTAAATTTTCAATCATCGTATCATTTTATAACGTTTAAACAAAGTTAGGAAAACACCTCATAAAAAAAGACCTAAAAGTAATCCTCTTAGGCCTTTTCATATTTTATATCTTCTCCCTTAGTCCATTTCAATGATCTTTCCTCCCAGAAAGGTCTTTTTGTCGATCACCTTAGGTTTACCATGGATACGTACTGTTCCACCTGCTCTAACCCTTGCTTCTACCAACTCGGAGGCATTTACATATCCGGTACCGCCAGCATTGACTCTTATATAGCTTTGTTCTGTTTTTAAACGATCTCCCTCATATTGTCCACCACTAGTGATGATAACATCCTGGGTGATGGAATCTCCGGTAGCTTCGATCTTGCCACCACTGGTTGATAACACATCGACCTTCTGAGTATCTAGTCTCACATTCATTTCGGCACCTTCTTGTGCCTTCAACTCAATGGATGTTTGTTCTATGACATCCTCAGACGAAAGAAAGGCATTCTCATTGACATCGATCACATCGAGACGATCTTTATAATAGATTTCAACAAAGCTCCGATGCCCAGTGAATACTTTGTCTATTTCCATGCGGACCTTTAGTCGACCATTCCTAATAACCAATGCGACATCACTGATATCTTCACCAGAAATGACCGCTTTATTCTCGTCCGCCTTGATCAATGTTACCGAAATACCATCGAAGACTTTTATTTCGTTGAAATCTTCAAGTTGAACCGTTTTTGAAGAGTCTTGCGCAGTTACCATTGCACTACAGGCTAAGGCTATAAATACTAAGATTTTTTTCATTGTGATAATGTTTTTTAAGAGAGATGAATTTTCAAACAGATCGTTACAATAACCATTCCAAATTTCCAAAAATAACACATTGATGGCATGTTGGGAAATATCATTTGTATAGTGATGGCATGTTCCTATGAAAGAAGTTTCGATAACCCTCATAGCATTCTTTCATATACATAAAGATACGTCTAAAAATTCATTCTGGATGCTCGAAAGACCGCTTAAAAGTCCTCTCGTTTTCCTAGTAATTCAAAATCCAAATGTCGTTTTACCAGATCGGTATTCTTCACCTTTACCACAACTTCATCACCCAATTGATACATGTTTTTGGTAACTTCACCTACCAATGCATATTGTTTTTCATCAAAGGTGTAATAGTCATCCTTGATATCCCTGATGCGCACCATTCCCTCACATTTATTTTGAATGATCTCTACATAGATTCCCCATTCTGTAACTCCAGAGATCACCCCCAAGAACTCCTGGTCCTTGTGATCTTCCATAAATTTCACCTGCATATATTTGATAGAGTCTCGTTCGGCATTTGCAGCCAGTGCCTCCATATTGGACGAGTGCTCACATTTTTCCTCATATTCGGATTCTTTTACCGATTTTCCACCATCTAAATAATGCTGTAGCAATCGATGCGCCATAACATCGGGATAACGACGAATAGGCGATGTAAAATGCGAATAATAATCAAAGGCCAATCCGTAATGGCCGATATTCTCTGTGGTATATTTTGCCTTGCTCATACTTCGTATTGCAAGCGTATCTACCAAATTTTGTTCTCCCTTTCCTTTTACCTCGTCCAAAAGATTGTTCAATGAACTGGTGATCGTTTTTCTATCGCGTAGATCAAGTTTATATCCAAATCGTGAGATCACCCCATTCAATGCAAACAATTTATCCTCATTGGGTTCATCGTGTACCCGATATACGAAGGTCTTCTTTGGTCGCTGCTTTCCGATAAATTCAGAGACCTTTCTGTTGGCCAACAACATAAACTCCTCGATCAACTTGTTGGCATCCTTAGAGGTCTTAAAATACACTCCTACCGGCACGTGGTCCTCATCTAAATTGAATTTCACCTCAACCTTATCAAAAGAGATGGCTCCATTTTGCATACGTTTTTTCCGCATGGTCTTTGCAAGCTCATCTAACTTTAGAGTCGCCTCTACGATTGGTTTGGATACTTTATAATCATTTCCCGTCAATGAAATAGCTGCAGGAATCGCATCTTCTTGCGTTTCAATGATATGTTGAGCTTCCTCATACGCAAATCGTTGATCCGAATAGGTGACGGTCCTTCCAAACCATTCGTCAACAACATGGGCTTTATCATTAATTTCAAAAACTGCTGAAAATGTATATTTTTCTTCATGCGGACGTAATGAACACGCACCATTGGATAGTATCTCTGGTAACATAGGGACAACCCTGTCCACCAAATACACAGAGGTAGCTCGGCTATAGGCTTCGTCGTCCAAAAGTGTACCGGGCTTTAGGTAGTGTGATACATCTGCAATATGAATACCAACCTCGTAGTTTCCATTTTCCAAGATTCTAAAGGACAAAGCATCGTCAAAATCCTTTGCATCTTTTGGATCGATCGTAAACGTAAGTACATCGCGCATGTCTCTACGCTTCTTGATCTCTTCTTCGGTAATGGAGGTATCCAATTTATCGGCATCGTGTTCTACTTCTTCAGGAAAACGATACGGAAGACCGTACTCTGCAAGGATGGCATGTATCTCTGTATCATGTTCTCCAGGTCGTCCAAAGGTCTCGACGATCTTTCCGAATGGAGAATCTGCCTTTTCTGGCCAGTCTTTGATCTCTACCAAGACCTTATCACCGTCCTCTGCACCATTCAATTTACTCTTAGGAACAAAGATATCCGTATACATTCTTATATCTGAAGGTCTTACGAAACCAAAATTCTTTTGAAGCTGAAGGACACCCACAAAGGTCATCTTGGCCCTTTTGAAGATCTGATTGATCTCACCTTCCATCTTTTTGCTTTTTCTCCGCGGGTAAACATACACTTCCACCTCATCTCCATGCATCGCCTTGTTCAATTTGTTGAACGGAACAAATACATCCTGGTCGAGCTCATCACATACTACATACGCATTTCCTCTACTGGTTACATCGACAACTCCATGAAAATAATTTTGTGAAGGGATGACCCTGAATCGGCCACGTTCTACCTCCTCGATACGTTCTTTCGCCGCTAACTGACTTAATCGCTTAATGATCAGGTTTCTTCCAGCAGTATCGGTGATGCCAAGCTTTGAGGCTATTTGCTTATAATTAAAGGACTTTTTAGGCTCTTTTTCTAAGACGCCGAAGATTCCTTGGGTGATCTCCTTTTGTTTCCCTTTTTGGGATCTCTTTTTCTTTCTATTCATTCAATCTTTTCAAAAAATATAATTCTCGGTGAATGTACGAAATTTAATCACGAGCTATAGGTTAAACAATTTTCTTAAAATTTTATTAAAAAAAGTGTAACAACTCTGTATTTCTTTCGTCTATATAAAACACAACCACTGATTTACCTTGAAACGAGCCTATAAAATAATCATTCTCTTTGTAGTGATATTCCTTCTCGGATTATTCTCTTTCATCTCGTATATCAATTATTCCTACGACAAGACCGAAGCTAATAAAGCCGCGGACACCATTAAGAAATCTGGAAAAGATTCAAATAGTTCTTATTATTTCAATTAGCTTTTTTTGTACATTTAAGATACTAAAGACAGCTAATGAAAAACTTTGTCGTCATAGCAACCTACACCTATCCTTTTGAGTACGCGGTTCTTAAAACGCTGCTAGCATCAGAAGACATACGATTCATATTTGAAAATGAAACAATGGTACAGGTATCGCCATTTTACTCAAATGCCTTGGGAGGAATTCATTTAAAAGTTCATCCCAATGACGTGGCGGCAGCAATGGCGATCATCGATCGCCTCAATACAGACTTCTTTCCGCTTCAAATCGTATAAGCTTTTTCATTCCATTATCTCTTCCATATTTCAAATCTCTGAGATCAAAAATATCCCAGTTGTCAACAATATATTTTAATCTCATTTTTTTTCTATTTAATTAAAATTAAAAATGATGATGATGATGTAATGTGAATAGATGGAAAAACTTTTCTCCATTTCACTTTGATAAATTGTTGTTAGCATACCATCAAATAAAATGAACACCTTATTTACAGTCTAAATCACTGATTTTCTGTAATTATCATAGAATTCTAAACAATTGTCAACAACAGAAATTAACAGACGAATTTTGATATTATTATTGCATGCTAATGTTGATAACCAAAAAATGATCATTGAAAACTCAACTAGAAATTGATGACATAAAAGTTGGAAATTAAGTTTGGATCTGAGTATGAAAAAATAATCTGAGCTTTCAAAAAAAAGTTATTGCCAACAATTAAAAATAGTTAACATGTATTTCACAGCTTAAGAACAATGATTTGGAGTTTGCCTTTTTTGATCAGGAAAGAGAATATTGATACAATAATAGTGGGTAATTAGTACCTTTGTAACTAACCAAAATAATGTTAAAAAAATGAAGATTTCCATTGGCAACGATCATGCAGGTACTGATTATAAATTTGCGATCATCGAATTTTTACAAACCAGAGATATACAAGTAGAGAACTACGGTACCGACGCTAATGATAGTGTAGATTATCCCGATTTTGTACATCCAGTGGCATCTGATGTGGCTGACGGGAAAGTCGATTATGGAATTATCATATGCGGTAGTGGGAATGGTGCATCAATGACAGCCAATAAACATCAGAAGGTTCGAGCTGCCTTATGCTGGACCTCAGAAATTTCCGCGCTAGCGCGCCAACATAATGATGCAAATATTTTAAGTATTCCTGCAAGATTTACCTCCCTCCCACAGGCGATTGATATGGTAAAGACGTTTTTAGATACCGAATTCGAAGGAGGAAGGCACCAACGAAGAGTGGAGAAGATAGCTTGTTCGTGACCAGCATTGTAAGCAATGACAAGCGCAAAAAAGACGAACAGTTGGAATTTAATCCACGCTTCATTGTCACCTTTTTGAAGATACGAGCGGTTTGAAAACACCGATCTTCCAATTTTGATCAAGGGAATACACAGACAATACAATAGTATTGCATAGTTAAATGCGATTAATTTGTACTAACTTACATAGATAAAGATGGGACATTCGCACGCGCATAATCATTCGCATCGTCACGGGGATATCAAGGGAAAGAACTTGCTCATTTCCATTCTCCTAAATATACTTATCACGGTAGCTCAGGTCATTGGTGGTATCATATCTGGCAGTCTCGCGTTGCTGTCCGATGCGCTTCATAATTTTAGTGATGTTCTTAGCTTGGTGATCAGTTATATCGCAAACATTCTTAGCAAGAAGGCAGCTTCTACCAATAAGACATTTGGTTATAAAAGAGCAGAGATCATCGCTGCCTTTATCAATGCATCAACCTTGGTGATCGTCGCCATATTATTGATAATCGAAGCGATAGATCGCTTTACCGAACCACAGGAGATAGCATCGGAATTAGTGATTTGGTTGTCACTGCTGGGAATTATTGCCAACGGAATAAGTGTATTGTTATTAAGGAAAGATTCGGATTCCAACATGAACATGCGTTCGGCCTATCTTCATCTATTAACGGATATGTTAGCAAGTGTGGCAGTGCTCATCGGGGGACTAATGATGAAATATTTTGAGGTCTATTGGATCGATGCCCTACTAACGGTAATCATTGCTTTATACCTCATCTACGTAGGATATGACCTGCTGAAAACGTCGACCCGCGTATTAATGCTATTTACCCCTACAGAAATTCAAGTAAATGACATTGTAGCCAAAGTTTGTGAGATCGAAGGAATAAAGAATATGCACCATGTTCATATCTGGCAGTTAAATGAAGATGAGGTGCACCTCGAAGCGCATTTGGATTTTGAGAACAATATCAATTTATCTGAATTTGATGAAAAGCTCGATGCGATCGAAGAATTGCTCTATCACGATTTTGGGATCAATCACGTAAATATTCAGCCAGAATATGGCAAGTGTGATAGTAAGGACCTCATTGTTCAAGATTGAGGAATAACTTTTTTTGTGGACCTATGGATTATGAGATATATTGTGGTGTTGGATACCTAAATCGCCTTATATGAAGTATCAATTGCAGTGGCATGTAAAGAAGTTTGAAGAGCTATCCTTAGATGAACTCTATCAAATAATGAAATTGCGCAGTGAGGTCTTCGTTGTCGAACAGGATTGCGTCTATCTAGACCTTGATGATAAAGATGGCAAGGCACTACATATTTTTGGTGTTGGTGGCGGAAAAATTCGCGCTTACGCGCGTCTATTCAACAAAGGGACCTACTTTGATCAAGCAAGTCTTGGAAGGGTAGTGGTCCCATACGAAGACAGGAATTACGGCTATGGCCACGAATTGATAGAAGAATGCATCAAGGCAATAAGATCAAACTACGGCACGACTGAAATTAAGATATCGGCTCAGACCTATCTCAGGAAATTCTACGAAAGTCACAGGTTCCAAAAAGTTGGGGAAGAGTACCTGGAAGATGGAATTCCACACATTGCCATGATAAAAGAATAGTGCCTCTCTGAAAAATCATGAGATCAGAGAAGCACCACTTGTAGTTATTAAGATTTTCCTAGCCTATTATTTTAAAATACCGTTATATTGCTTGGGATTTGCTAATATTTTGGTTGCATTGGTAACGGCCTCATCGTTTGTCAAATTATATTTAAATAGGCCCTCTCGGTAGAAATAATGTCTCAGAAGTTGATTTTTTAACTCGACCATGATCTCGTCCTTATAACTATCCAACGAAGCTAGTTTTGCCTGGTCAACATTAGCTAGTAGTTCATTGAATTCGGCCTTTATCTTTGGGCCCAGCTCCTCCACTTCTTCATTTTCCATGGCCTCTTTGATCATCTTTTCCGTCTTGGTCTCGTAATCGAACTCATGATTCTTGACAAACTCTTTAAATCGTTCAAAATCTTTATCGGTGAACTTGAAGGAATCAACATCATCAAAAGGTTTGTCGTAATAGAAATCAGTGGCAAAGTCGAAGATCACATTATTGGCGATCAATGCTTTTGTAAGGCTGCCATGCTTCAAGTTGGCCACCTCCACATCTGGCATTATACCTCCGCCATCATATACTCTTCGACCACGACGGGTCTTGAATTCGTTATAATCTTTTTCCGAGGTTCTAATGGCCTTCCCTTTTTGATCCCTATTCCAATAATCCAACGCTTGAATACATCTTCCGCTGGGTGTATAGTAGCGTGATATGGTCACCTTTAGTTGTGTCCCATAGGTAAGCTTCTTAGGGCGTTGCACCAGCCCTTTACCAAAACTACGCGCTCCCATGATAACTGCTCTGTCCAAATCTTGCAGTGCGCCAGAAACAATTTCTGAAGCGGAAGCGCTGCTTCCATTGACCAAGACAACTAGTGGAATCTTGGTGTCTATGGGGTCTTTTTTGGTCTTATATACCCTGTTGAATTTTTTCACTTTGGATTTGGTGGTAACGATGACCTCACCTTTGGGGACAAAGAGATTCACAATGTTGATGGACTCATTTAAAAGCCCTCCAGGATTGCTTCGGAGGTCCAAAACCAAACGTTCCACGCCTTGTGATTTAAGGTCTTCCAGCGCCTCTTTCGTTTGCTTAGAGGCTTTGCTGTTAAATTTGACCAGTGCAATATAGCCCGTCTTATCATCGATCTTTCCATAAAAAGGAACCGCATCAACCTCAATTTCATCTCTAACTAGCGAAGTTTCTCTTGTCTTACCTTGCCTTTTGTAGGTTATTTTTACGGTACTACCAACAGCACCCTTCAGCAATTCACTCGTATCATCTTTAAAGTCCTCTACGACAATATCACCGATCTTTATGATCTCATCCCCCGCTTTTAAGCCTGCCTTGTCTGCAGGATAGTCCTTATATGGCTCTACAATTACAAGACGGTCCTTGTAACGACGTACAGACGCCCCGATCCCAGAATATTCTCCCGCATTTCGAATCTTGTATTCTTCGACATCTTGTTCGTTCATGTAGCGTGTGTAGGGATCCAGATCATCCAACATTTCCTTGATCGCAGTGTCCATCAACTCTGCAGGATTGGTATCGTCCACATAGTTCATGTTCAACTCTTTGAAAAGTGTCGTGAAGATCTCAATCTGTTTGGCGATCTCAAAAAAATCGCTCTTAAAACCTGATCCTACCAATAAAAAAGTAGCGGCCAAAACTGGGACGATCACCCGTTTACTGAGAGTCATTTTCATCATTGATATTTTTTAGGAACTTCTTTAGAAGAAGCTGCATGTTAGTATTAAGTTGGGCAAATGAAAGTTCATCTTTTCCAAGATACAAAAACATAAACGCATAAGATGTTTCTATGTTGTTAAAAATAAGGTGTTTATTTTTTCGATATGCTTCCCGCATCAATCGCTTTATACGATTGCGTTTACTGGCCAATTTCACATGACGCTTGGCGACAGATACCGCGGCCTGTATTTTCACATCTTTTGGCAGATCGGTTTCAAGGTATATCAATCTCAACGGATATTTAGAAACAGAGGAGCCCTCGGCAAAAATCTTGCCGATGATCTTTTTGCTCTTTAGCTTCTCTTCTTTTGAAAACGTCTGACCTACATTCATGCGCTGTAAAAATAATCAAATGACATAGAAAACAGATGGTACGATCAGTTCTACACAATTTATATATACAATGATGATTACTTCACAACACCATGCAACCATTTTGCAACAAAAAATTTGATGCTAAATAGACATGGCCTTATTTAGTTCTCGGTTATTGGTTATATGTGATAGTGTTTAGTCCCAAATCTTTGAAATACATCACAATAAAATTTGGCTCTGGTGGTTCGGAGCCTTTTTTTATGCCTTTTATTTTCCTCGATAATCATTGAATCAACGGGATTCCTTTCAAAGAGTTTTTATTCCTTTTTGTGGACAAAGCATACGCTTAATGATTCTTTACAACACAAAGTAATAGTTTTACAACAAAAAATTTGATGCTAAATAGACATGGCCTTATTTAGTTCTCGGTTATTGGTTATATGTGATGATGTTTAGTCCCAAATCTTCAAATACATCACAATAAAATTTGGCTCTGGTGGTTCGGAGCCTTTTTTTATGCCCAAAAATTATACTTCGACGGTTGTGTCACAAGTTATTTGACTGATATTTATCATTTTTGCTCAGCGCTAAAGCGCTTAATTTGTTCTTTCTAATCAAAACTGGCTTCAAATTATGGGAGAGCATCTGGTAAAAAAATTGAGCAAGGCCGAGGATCGAGCAATTTATAGCCGACAACTGTTAAATGACGTTGCCGCCTTAGGTCAAATGCTAGACCAAGGACTTTTTGAAAGACAACCTTTGCGAATAGGGGCAGAGCAAGAATTTTGCCTTGTCGATAAAGATTGGTATCCAGCACCAAAGGCCTTGGAGATCTTGGAACGTCTGAAAGATGATCATTTTACTACAGAAATAGCCCTGTATAACTTAGAGGTCAACTTAGAGCCTTTGATTTTAGAAGGAAGGTGCTTTTCTAAACTTCATAAAGAAGTAATTAGCATGATCAGTAAAGTGAACGACGCCGCTAAAGTTTTCAAAACAAAGCCATTGCTTACGGGCATCTTGCCAACGATCATGCCAAAGCATCTGAAAGAAAATTTTATGACGCCTGCTGAGCGATATTTCGCACTCAACGAGACCATGAGGTCTTTGAGGGGACGAAATTTTGATCTTCATATCAAAGGCATAGATGAGGTGAGTTTGATGCACGACTCTGTTTTATTTGAAGGCTGCAATACGAGCTTTCAAGCACATCTACAAATTGATCCATACGATTTTGTGAAAAGCTTTAACTGGTCGCAAGCGATCGCTGGTCCAGTGCTTAGCATATGCGCAAATTCTCCAATTCTTCAGGGGAAAGAGTTGTGGGATGAGACGCGAATCGCCCTGTTTGCACAAAGCATCGATACCCGGGCGAGCTCCTATCAGTTGAACGAGCGGGAGGCACGCGTTAGCTTTGGTCAATCTTGGGCCACAGGAACGGCGGTGGATATTTTTAAAGAGAATATCGTTCGGTTTAGAAGTGTGATCACTACAGATTTCGAGAAAGATAGCCTGCAAGAGCTTTCTAATGGGACCATTCCAAAACTAAGAGCCTTAAACCTTCACAATGGAACAGTATATCGCTGGAATCGACCTTGCTATGGCATTACCGATGGAAAACCCCATCTTAGAATCGAATGTAGATATATTCCTGCCGGACCTTCCATCGTGGATGAAATTGCCAATATGGTCTTTTGGATCGGTCTTATGAGTGGAAGACCGGCGAAGTTTGATGAGGTCGATAAGAAGATGGACTTCAAGGATGTAAAATCCAACTTCTTCAACGCGGCTCGCTATGGTATGGCCTCACAGATGTATTGGGAAGGTAAACTTATTCCGGTAGATCAGTTGATCTTGGGAGAATTGATACCCATGGCGGCCAAAGGTTTGAAAAAGGTAGACATAGATCCAAAGGATATCGAATACTATTTGAATATCATCAGAGATCGAGTCAAAGGGCAGAACGGATCGCGTTGGTGCAGACTTAGTTACAGAAAATTAAATGTCAAATACAAGAAGATCGATGCTTCGCGAGCGTTGGTTGCGGCGATCTATAAGAATCAAAAAGAAGAGCGACCTATTTCTTCATGGGAAGTGATAGATGAAGATATTGAGATAACAGCGGAGCGCTACAAAAAAGTAAATCAGTTGATGAATAGGAGCGTGATTACGGCCAACGAGAATGATAGTGCCGAATTCGTGGCTGCCATTATGGAGTGGAAAAATATTCACCACATGCCGATCATAGATGATGCTGGAAAACTGAAGGGCCTGGTCACTACGACGGATATCGAAGGGATGAAATCTGCAGGGAAGACGGCAGCTGTTAGTGAGTTCATGAAAACAGACATCGTTGTAGTAAACCCCGAAACCGAAATCGCACAAGCCAAAGATATTATGGAAAATGCCCAAATAGGATGCTTGCCGATCATTAATTATGGTAGCTTAGTGGGAATTATTACGCGAAGCGATTTTTAATATATGGAGCGAGTTTTAATGAAGATAGAAGGCGAGCCCAAATCGCCGACATTGGTGTTTTTTGTTGGAATCCATGGAAATGAGAAAGCAGGATTAAAAGCATTTACACAAATCAAGGATGAATTAGAACAACTGAGTTTTAACGGTTCTCTCTATGTCTTTTCAGGAAATATGAGGGCCCTAGAAAAAGATGTTCGATTTATAGATAAGGACCTGAACAGAATTTGGACCTCAAAACTGATCGAAGAACTCCAAGAGCAGCATCCGCCAATTGCTGAGGCCAGCGACCTATTTGATCTTCTGGGACATATCGAAATCATTGTAGCGACTAGAAAAGGACCGATCTATTTCATTGACTTCCACACCACCTCAAGCAGAACGTTACCCTTCATTACGATCAATGACGCATTGATCAACCGGAAGTTTTCCAGGCAGTTTCCAGCCCCCGTTATTCTGGGGATAGAAGAATATTTAGAGGGACCACTTCTTAGCTACATCAACCAGTTAGGATATGTTTCTCTGGGGTTCGAATCCGGACAGCACGAGGAACTAGAGGCAATTGAGAACGCAAAAGCATTTATGTATCTTTCCTTCTGCTTTTCAGGAATATTGAAGAAGGAAGAAATACCATCGCTAGATAAACATTATGAGCATCTAAGAAACGCTTCGAAAGAAAACATCAAATTCTTTGAAGTGATCGATCGATATCTGATCAAGAATACGGAAACGTTTGTCATGGAGGAAGGGTTTGGCAGTTTTCAAAAAATTGCCAAGGGGACCCTATTGGCGCATAGCAATAGCATCCCAATTTTTGCAAACAAAAGAGCGACGCTGTTTATGCCACTTTATCAAGCGCAGGGGGAAGAAGGCTTCTTTTTAATTCGAAGAATACCCGATTTCTTTCTGAAGCTCTCCACCTTTTTGCGCAATCGAGAACTGGATAGACTGCTCACATGGCTGCCAGGGGTTCGTTGGGACTCACCAAAAAGAGAGGCGCTGCAGGTAAACTTGAAAGTTGCTCGTTTTTTGGCCCGACCCATCTTTCACCTTTTGGGATATCGCCAACGTATTCAAGATACCGACCATATAAAGATCTTCAATAGGGAAAGAACCGCTAGAAAGGACCTTTATATGGAGGAGAAGTGGTTTAGCTGATGAGCTATAAAATGGCACCCAGAGCACTGCGCCCTTACTGTTTCAATATATTATAGACCGTCCGCTCAGATATAAATAGGCGCTCGGTAAGTTCAACAACTATTTCTTTCATTTGCTTTTCAGAATTGTTTCTAACATAATTCTCTACAAATCGTTTTCTTTTTTCTAATAATATTTTACTTCGCTGCATTTTCTGTAGGTTCTTTATATCAATAGTTAAAACTACCATCTGATGGATGGTGGTAGATATTCTGTGTTATTTTCTAAATACAAGAAAATGTTGCAAAACACCTCATAAATCAAACATATTTTGTAATTTAGTAATCAAAATTAAAACATATTACAATATAATACAAACAAAATACAGATTTTTCTGTTTTTTGTTGCAATTTCTTGAAATTTGTACTGTATGGAATTCATCAATCAAAAAATAAAAGAGATCATTGCACACTTTGGGCTGAACAACAATTCGTTTGCCAAAAGGATTGGGGTCACCAGCACAACGATCGATAGCATTACCACCGGAAGATTACAACCAGATGGATCCAGAAAGAGAACAAAGCCGGGATATGACCTTTTAGAAAGAATCATCGAAGAATTCAATATCAATCCCGATTATCTGTTTGCTAGAAGCAATGAAATGCTACAAAGCAAGATACCTGATCGAATGAACTATACGAGTGTCCCACAAGTGGTGACAGTAGATCAGGAAGGAGCGGAAAACATTGTCTATGTCCCGGTCAAAGCAAGAGCGGGATATCTGGATGGGTATGGGGACATGGAATATATCGAAACACTACCATCCTTTAATATGCCTCATCTTACCAACGGAACGTATCGTTGCTTCGAGGTACAAGGCAATTCTATGGTGGGAACTTTCTTTGATGGCGATTTGGTCTTCGGCCGATTTGTAGAAACATTGGACGACCTTAAGGATGGCCGAGTTTATGTTATCGTTAGCAAAAATGATGGTATCGTTCTAAAACGAGTGATCAATCGAACAAAAGAACGAGGCAAACTCATATTGAAGTCGGATAATAAAGATGGCAATTACCCTACCTACACCATTGACGCAGAAGATGTCATCGAAGCTTGGTATGTTACCATGTATGCTTCAAGACAAATGCCAGAACCCGTAGATGTTTACGATCGATTGCATAATCTAGAAAGCAAGCTGGTGATGTTAGAAAAGAAACTTGAGGTTGAAGAATAAAAAAACCATCTAAAAAGTCGTCATTCCGACCACAAAACTTCGTGGGAAGGAATCTGTTAAACTTTACCGAAATGACAGAAAGATTGCTTCTCCGCCCATTGCGAATCGCAATGACCTTTATCTGATACTTTTTAGATGGCCTTTCTTATAATTATTGATCCGTTATCTTAATTAAACTCCACTACATTGTTGGACCTGTTGACATCGGCCATGAGTCCGGAAGGGTCCAATACAATAGCTCGAATGCTACTTTTGGGCCTGTCGATGGTAAATTCGTATGTTGGAAATGCCCAAGGCCAATCTGGTAGTACAGTTCTATTCATAGAAGGATATGGATTATCCTTTTCTCCTCGCATCATGCGCAATGCCGTATAAAACGTTTCTTGGGACCCATCCTTGTAGACAACTAAAATGTCTTGCGGCATTGGCATTAACCCAATGCGCTCCAAAGTTACCTTGGTAACATTATTATTATCTTTTACATCTTTGACACCATAGTCGATCGTATTTGTGGTCTGTGTCCAATCGGTAAGGTACCAATCCAACTCTAAATTCGAGACCTTTTCAGCAGTACGTTTGATATCGTTTGGAGTTGGATGCTTGAATTTGAAATCGTTAAAGTACTTTCTAATGGTTTCCATCAACTTATCCTGCCCGATGACATAACCCAGTTGCGACAGAAAAACAGCGCCTTTGCTATAGGCAGAAAGGCCATAAGCCATATTCCTCTCATAACGGTCGGCCTGTGTCGACTGTGGCTGTTCTACCCCAGAGCTGGCCAAGTGAAAGTAGCCGCTATAGTCGGACATGAAAGGATTTTCCTTTTTTTGATCCATGATCGCATTTTCGCAAAGAGCAGAAATAAAGCTGGTGAACCCCTCATCCATCCATTCATGTTTGGACTCATTCGTGCCAAGCAAATGCTGAAACCAGCTATGGGCCATTTCGTGGACCGTAACCCCTACCAAACTAGGGAAGGAGCGTTGACCTGTAACCAACGTGCACATGGCATATTCCATACCCCCATCGCCTCCTTGTATCACAGAGTACTGATCGTAGGGATATGGCCCGATATTTCTATTAAAGAAATTCAGTGCCTCGACCGCCTTCGGTTGTAACTTTTTCCAACTGTCGGTTATGTTTGGGTTGTTCTTGTAGAGAAAATGCAACATAGGACCGTTTTCGACCTGTAGCTTATCGTGAATATACGCTGGGTCTGCGGCCCATGCAAAGTCCATCACCTGTGGCGCCACGAAATGCCAGGTGAGCTTTCCATTCTTTACTTTTTTACTCACACGCATACCTTTCGCCTCATATCCATGGCCGATCTCTTGGGGGTTTTGAAGATATCCGGTACCGCCAACTACATAGTCCTTGTCAATGGATAGCTTTACGTCAAAATCTCCCCAAACCTGATGAAACTCTCTACCGATGTAAGGATGTGCGTGCCACCCTTCAAAATCATATTCGGCCATTTTGGGATACCATTGCGTCATAGAAAGTGCGACCCCCTCACTATTATTTCTTCCAGATCGCCTTATTTGAAGAGGAACCTGTCCGGTGAATTCCATGTCGAAAGTAACACTTTCACCTGGCTGAATGGGCTTTGCCAAAATCACTTCTAGAACGGTCCCAGCAGTCTCGTGCATTAACGGTTTCCCATTTTGTTTTAATGAGCTCACTTTGAGGTATCCGATCTCATCGGGGCCTAATTTACTGATCCGGTTTCCAACACGGCTATCGGGATCGGCAATGGTCCTTGAGCGGACATCCATTTCACTTCCTGGCTGAAACGCATTAAAGTACAAATGATAGAACACTTTATTCAAGACATCTGGCGAATTGTTGGTATATACCAACTTTTGAACACCACTATAGCGATAATTGGTGACATCAAAATCTATGGTCATCTTATAGTCTACGTGCTGTTGCCAATAACCGCATGCTGAATTGGTTGTGACCAAAGGTTGCTGTTGGGGCTCTTGCTTTATCGTTGTCCCAGAGGAGGAACATGCGCTTAGAAGCATTGCCAAGCTGATGATACTAAGAATGGGTCTGTTCATACCTGTAATTTTTCTTTTAAGGAAGTCTGGACGACTGTAATTATTTGGACATTTTCTGAGCCATGATCAGGGCGTTATATGCATTGACCATTTTTCCAGACTTTGATAATTCTGAAAACGAGCGTACATCGTCCACTTTGCCTCCGACGATCACTTTTGTTTTAACGGCCAAGCCCGAGTCTATAAGGATCTGTTTTACTTGAGAAGCGGTAAGTTTTGGATATAAGGAACGGATCAATGCCGCAACTCCTGCAACTGCCGGAGCGGCCATAGAAGTACCTCCCTTAAATTCATAATTGTCTTTCGGCGTGGTGGAGTAAATTCCAGAACCAGGAGCAAAGACATCTACATTCTGTTTTCCATAATTGGAGAATCCAGCGACTAGCTCTGCTCCGTATTTGTTCGCCAATGCACCCACTGAGATAAAGGTGTCAGACACTTCAGGACCGTTATCGATGGCATCATTTGGGAACACATCATTTTCCGTGTCATCTAGATCAATACCATCATTACCCGCTGCGTTGACGATGAGCACATCCTTCTCACCAGCATATTTAATAGCATCTCGTACCCATTCTGCATTAGGTGAAAAGGCCTTTCCAAAACTGGTATTGATGATCTTGGCCCCATTATCTACTGCATATCTGATGGCCAATGCGATGTCCTTGTCGTATTCATCACCGTTGGGAACGGCTCTGATCGCCATGATCTCTACATTGTTTGCAACACCGTCAATTCCCTTGTTGTTGTTCCGTTGTGCAGCAATAATACCAGCAACGTGGGTACCGTGGCCTGCATCTTCCTTATTAGGACCAATCACATTTGGATTCCCGTAATTCTTGTCGTTAAAATTATAAGGGTCATCACCAACGACCTTTCTACCGTCAAAATTTACATTGAGGTTATAGTTGAGTTGGTCGTATACATAATCCTGAAAGTTCTTGATCTCTTTGTCAAAATCCGCCTTGCTCATTTCTTGCCCATTCAAGATTTGAAGCATTATCTGCTTTGCTTGGACAACTTCTTTATCCTCAGTATCGATTGCTTCGACCTCTTCTTTGGTATAGGTCTCCTTCTTCAAATGGTTTTGAAGTGTTTTATCTACATTCAATATAAAATCCAATTGATTTTTAGGACCTTGTAAATCGGCAAGCTCTTTTTCCAGTTTAGCCTTGGCCTTCTTGTATATCTCAGACCCGTCGTCTCCTTTGGCAACGATGCGGGTCATTTCTAATTGCTCATCGTTAGAATCACCCAGAAAATTCCATCCGTGAATATCGTCGACATACCCGTTGTTGTCGTCATCCTTTCCATTGCCTGGTCGCTCATCTTTATTCACCCAGACCACATTTTTTAAGTCTTCGTGTTCTATATCCACTCCCGAATCGATGACTCCAACAATGACCGTTGTTCCTTTCTTGCCTTTGATGAACTCCTCATAGGCTTTATCTACGCTCATGCCTGGAATGGTGTCGGAGACAAGGTCGGCGTGACCCCAGCTTTTTCTTTCTTCCTCACTCAAAGGAATAGTTTTGAGCGGAATGGCGTCAATATTCTCAATTGGTGTAGAAATCAAGGTTGGAGCACCACAACTTGCCAAAACCAATGTTGTGAGCGCTAATAGTGCAATACGTTTACTTACTTTTTTCATATTCTCAATTAAATTTTATCCTAATAGTTCTTCCGCCGAAAATATTTCATCGAGCCTTACACCCTTTTCAGTTCGCTTTACCGAAATTATCTCATGATAGGGATCGTGCTCCAAAAACAAATAGAAATTATTTTCCGCGGCGATATTTAAAAAAACGTTCTTTTCTTCTAGTGTCAATAAAGGCCTTGTGTCGTAGCCCATAATATAGGGTAAGGGTATGTGCCCCACCGTTGGTAGTAGGTCTGCCATGAAGGCCAAGGTGTTGCCTTTGTAATTGATCAGTGGGATCATCTGTTTTTCGGTATGCCCGTCAGCAAAAAAAATGTCGAAACCTAACTCGGAATCTTTCAAGATATTCGAAGAGGGAATTCCAACATGATTGAGTTGCCCACTAGCTTCAAGCGGCAGTATATTTTCTGATAAAAAAGAGGCCTTTTCCCTTGGGTTTGGAGTGGTTGCCCATTGCCAATGTGCTTCATTACTCCAAAAACGAGCATTTTTGAAAGCGGGCTCGTATCCGGTTTTGTCGTGATTCCATTGGATACTGCCGCCACAATGATCGAAGTGCAGATGTGTCATAAATACATCTGTGATCTCGTCTCTATGGAAGCCATATTTTTTTAATGAGAGATCGATAGAATGATCTCCCCAGAGATCATAGTAGCCGAAGAATTTATCGCTCTGCTTGTTTCCCATGCCAGTATCGATCAAGATCAACCGATCACCATCTTCGATGAGCAAGGATCTGGCAGACATTTCAATCATATTATTGGCATCTGCAGGATTGGTTCTTTGCCATAGACTTTTGGGGACAACACCAAACATAGCCCCTCCATCTAGCTTGAAATTTCCTGTCTCTATGGGGTATAAATTCATGAGAAAGATAAATATGATGCAAAATAAGAAAAGCATCTTACATTTAACAAAATAGCCCTCAATTGTTGAGATATTTTTAACAGAAAACGGTCTAATGTTGAAGCAATCCTTGAAGGCGGGTTCCGAAATCCACGAGTGCCTTGACCTCTCTCACGCTGGCCAAACGCTCCTTATTCTTTATGATCAATGAAGAGCCATTTGATTCGATATGATAGTAAGGGTTACTTTCAAAAAACAAGACCAACTCATCTGTAAATAATTCTCGTATCGCCTCCTGATCTTCTCCTCTAAGATAAAATCGCTTAGAAAAGTCGCTGTGCCCGTCGATATCAATATCCCTAAAACCAGCTAGATGATAGAGCATCTCTAAGAATCCTTCCCTATCTAGCGTAAATATTGGAATTGTGCGCTTCAGATCGATATAAAGCATCGTAGTGCGCACAACTTCCTTCGCGATGAACGCTCCTTCTGAATATTCGATATCGAACAGTCGAAATAGATTCTTTTCGTCTGAGAGCTCATTGAAGATCACATTGGGTCTTTTGGTTTTGAAGTATAAAAAGTCGTCTAAAAACTGAGTGTTTTCAGTTTTTTTAGGAACATATGCCCAACTTAGATCTTTAGACACCTCTTTGAGCGCTGTTTGTCTCTTGGTAAGAAATTTACCGATCCCGATAATATTTTGAAGCGGCAACACCTTCCTTATGGCGAATGGATGCTTAGAATCGGTGTCGTGAGCATCAAGGCCAATAACCTCAAAATGTCCACCTTTTCTATCAAAACTTTGTTGATAGCTATTTAGATTTTCCATAACGGTATGGTCGACAAAATCACAAAGAGAGAAGTCGACGATCACCTCTTCATCCTGTGGGATCCCATCTAACTTTGCCTTGAGCCGATAGAAATTGAGAAAACTTGAGAATGTTTTTACACTCACATAGTAGTTTCCCTTTACCGCTTCCTTGTACATCAATACATTAGGTTTGGCAAAGTTCCGAAGGAAGAGGGTAAAACTTTTATTGATGACAACGTGGATAATAAAAGTGACAAGAATACCTATCAGAATACCGGATATTAGATTGGTGAGAATCGTTGTCAGCAATGTAATGACGAAGATCAGCACTTGTTCTCTTCCGATTCTTGAAACCTCTCTTAACGTGCCCGGCGCAGCCAATTTGTAACCCGTATATACCAAGATCGCAGCAAGTGCGGGTAATGGGATCATTTGTAATTGCTCTTGAAATACCAAGAGGAAGATGAGTAAAAACATCGCATGAAACATGTTGGAGGATCGATCGTTACTCCCGTTATTCACATTGACCGAGCTTCTGGCAATCACAGTCACCACATTTAAGCCTCCGATAAAACCACTAACTACCGTCGCAAAACCAAGCGCCTTCAAGTCTTTATTTACGTTGCTTCTCCTTTTTTCTGGGTCTAATTTATCCACCGCCTTGATGCTGAGCAGTGATTCTATACTGGCGATGAGTGTTATTGCTAGCACGATACCGACAAAATCAAGACTGAGAGCTTTATCAAAATTTGGAAAGACCAGATTGCTTGCAAAATTTTCCGGAATGTTGACTAAAAGATCTTCGGACATCGGATAGGCCTCTTTGGAAAAGAGCTGATAATAATAGCTGAAACCAACGACCAAGATAACAATCCACATCGGAGCAGGAATTAACTGAAAGTACTTGTTTCTGATCTTGGAATAAAATATCATAATTCCAAGACTCATGAGCCCTATGATGGCGGCGGCAAGAAGACTTCTATCGTTAGATGTGTATACCTCGATAAAGGACGAGGGTATTTGAAAAAGAAGTTCTACGATACTTCCTTTCGTATCCAGCTGTCCCAGCATTACATGAAACTGTTTGGCAAAGATGCCAACTCCGATGGCCGCCAACATTCCTTGTATGGCGGAAGAAGGGAAGAAGTCACTCAGTATCCCCAGCCGCAGAAAACCCAACAGCATCATTAGTATTCCAGCAACGACGATCGCTGCCAGTGTAAATAAATATCCTTGATAGTTATTTCCTTCACCTAAGGTTGTAATGGCACCTAGGAGTACTATGACCAACCCATTACCAGGACCTGTGATCGTTACATTGGAACCTCCCAAGAATCCTACGAGAAAACCACCCACGATTGCAGCGATGATTCCAGAAATTGGAGGCGCTTCAGATGCAAGGGCCAAACCAAGTCCTAAAGGCAACGCGATCAAGGAAACGACGAAACCAGCAAAAATATTTTTAGGCAGGTTCTTGGCGGGAGTGTTCATACTTGTTTTTGTGGACATGTGGTTATTGGATGATCAATACGTCGGTTGGAAGTTCTGAGAGAATGTACTCGATATCATGTGGAAATATGCGATCCAGAAGACCGCTCTTAGTTGGCGCATTCATGATAAGGAGATCGGCTCGCACAACTTGGGCATAGTGGCCGATGGAATAACCTCTTCTCCCAAAAATACTTTGAACATGTACGTTAATGCCAGGCTTGAGGTCTTTTGGCACCTCCTCTAAGATTTGATTTACCCGCGAGTTTTCGCGAAGCTTGATGCGCTCCTTGACCAAGGTAGCCTTTCGTAATGATCGATCGTCCTCAACGGCAACATGCACTTCCTGCTGGCTTATTTCTTCAACAATAGTGATCTTATTGGCGCCCAATAAGGTTCCGACAAAGAAAGAGCTGAGCACAGTTTCTTTCGTTTTCGGATCCTTAAGACCATTCACAACAATATGATTGCACGGTATTCTATGTACAGAGGGTTTAATTAATAACAGCACGGAACATTGCGCTTTTCTGGTAAGCTTTCTCGCAATCGACCCGATGTAATACTGATAGAGATTTTCGCGCTTCAAAGCACCTAAGATCAGCAAGTCCACGCAGTATTCCTCACAAGTCTTTAAAATCACCTCAACAGGAGCACCTTCTTTCCATACGACATCGATATTTGTGATTTGCTCGGGAAACTCTTCAAGGATCAAGGTTAGGATTTCCTCTTTCTGAGGTGTCCTATCGCCTACATGCACTAGAATTAGCTTCGCTGAGAATAATTTGGCCAATCGGGCAGCCTCAAAAACATTTGCGCGGAGGTTTGGGGAAAAGGCAATACCGATACTTATCGTTTTAAAATCTTTGTGCAAGAGGTGGTTTTTAGGTGATAAGCGCCCAAGATATAATTAATTTTTCTTTTGGAAAGGAACAAAGCTTAGCTAAGCGTATTCAGTAAATCTGAAAAAGTAGTATTTTAACAAAAAAAACTTCGATGTTAGAGTTAGCAAGTATTATCATTTTAGGAATTTTGGCACAATGGGTAGCATGGAAGTTCAAAATACCAGCGATATTACCACTCATCCTTATCGGGCTCTTCGTAGGCCCAGTATCTACCCTGTTGTCGGAAGATGGCACCAAGTGGATCGAGCCTATCTGGAATGGTGAAGAA
This sequence comes from Sungkyunkwania multivorans, assembly GCF_042675645.1. Lineage (NCBI taxonomy): Bacteria > Pseudomonadati > Bacteroidota > Flavobacteriia > Flavobacteriales > Flavobacteriaceae > Sungkyunkwania > Sungkyunkwania multivorans. Next base: position 430,394 of record NZ_JBHTJH010000017.1, read on the forward strand.
GGATTCTTTCCTGGAGAGAACCTTTTCTACTTTGTATCGCTGGCCATCAGTATCATTCTATTCGAAGGCGGACTTACATTAAGAAAGAATGAAATAAAGAATGTGGGTCCCGTTATCACAAAGTTGATCACTATCGGAACGCTGGTCACGTTTTTTGCTGCGGGAATCGTAACACATTATATATTTGATCTTAGCTGGAAGATATGCTTTCTTTTTTCTGCATTGATCATCGTCACCGGACCCACCGTGATCTCACCGATCCTAAGGAATATTCCTCTGAAGAAAGATGTTTCTGCAGTCTTAAAATGGGAAGGGATCCTCATCGACCCCATCGGAGCGCTGGCGGCCGTCTTGGTATTTGAATTTATTACAGTGGGCGAAGGCAATGCCTACACCAAAACGGCCTTGATAGAGTTTGGGAAGATCGTCCTGTTTGGTACCGCCTTCGGCTTCACCTTTGCACATGCGTTGGTATATATAATCAAGAAGCAATGGATACCTCATTATTTGCTCAATGTAGTGTCTTTATCAGTAGTCTTGTTGGTATTTGTGGAGAGCGATATTTTCGCCCACGAATCAGGATTATTGGCTGTGGTGGTTATGGGATTAGTGATGGGAAATACAAAATTGCCAAATCTGAAAGAGCTTCTGTATTTCAAGGAATCTTTGAGCGTGCTATTGATATCCATACTGTTTATTTTGCTCGCGGCCAATATTGAAATGAAAGACCTTATACTGGTCTTTAATTGGAAGAGCGCCATTCTTTTTGCCATTGTGGTCTTTCTCATTAGACCTGTTGGAGTATTCTTAAGCACCTTCAACTCTGGATTGAAGCTCAACGAAAAAGTTTTCATAAGCTGGGTAGGGCCACGAGGTATTGTCGCTGCAGGAATCGCATCACTTTTTGGAGCAAAACTCGCGGCGAAAGGCGAGCCTGGGGCGGAATATATTACTCCACTGGTCTTTATGATCGTTCTGGGAACGGTGTTGCTCAATGCTACGACCGCGAGGCCTTTCGCAAAACTTATAGGAGTTTTCTTAAAATCTTCCGATGGGGTATTGATCGTAGGAGCAAGTCCTTTTGCAAGATTAATTGGAAAGTACTTAGATGACAATGGCCGACATGTGGTCTTGGCAGATAGTAATAAGGAAAATATAGAGAATGCTCAAGAGATGAATCTACTGGCGACAGAGGCAAACATCTTTTCTGAAGACCTAAGCAGCGATCCAGAATTTAGCGACATTGGTTATCTAATGGCACTTACCCCAAGCAGACAGGTCAACGAACATGTGCTAGATCGTTTTGGGAAGAGTCTTGGTGAAAATGGTGCCTTTAGGCTTATTACCAATGAGGAAATGAGCGATGAGAAGATAGATCGACCCGATTGTCTTTTCTCGCCTACAGATGATTTCATCAACCTGAGTGAAGTAGCTAGGGATTACCCAACAATGCACGAATTAGAGATAGAGTCAAAGGAACATTTTCTCGAAAGCCTGAATGCTATAAATGAAGAAAGAGAGTCTATACCAGTATTTATCAAAGACCTAGATGGAGAACTGCATATCTTATCTTGCAAAAGTGAAGAAATGGATATTAAGCAAGGTTATTTTCTTGTGTATATGGGAAAATCCATAGAATTATTGGCCTGATTGGAGTGATTTACAACAATAAAAGCCCAATTCACAACGTTTTTTTTTGGTTATCACAGGTTTGCCCTACTTTTACAATACCCAATAGATCTTATACGAACTGATGATGAAAAAGTTGATAGTTGCAGCAGTAGTGATTGCCCTTACCATGCTTATCTGTGTATAAGTCGGTCATGTAAGAATACCGACAGAAGTTACTTCCATTTCATATAATGGCTCGCAATGTGCGGGCTATTTTTTTTGAAAGCAATCCAAGATTTTAGAACTACCTTATAGATGCTCATACTACCTATGTATATATTGATTTCAGCTATTAGTGAAACTCTCTTAAATAAAAAGACACCAACATAATGGTGTCCTTTCACTTTTACTCTAAGGTCTACTTATTTAATCATTCAATTTTAAAACAGCCATAAACGCTTGCTGCGGAATTTCGACATTACCGACTTGGCGCATGCGCTTTTTACCTTTTTTCTGTTTCTCTAAAAGCTTACGCTTACGAGAGATATCACCGCCATAACATTTTGCCGTCACATCTTTTCGAAGTGCCTTGATGGTCTCTCTCGAGATGATCTTTGCACCGATCGCCGCCTGAATAGGAATGTCAAATTGCTGTCTGGGAATCAATTCGCGCAATTTCTCGCACATTCTTTTACCAATGTTGTACGCGTTGTCCGCATGGATCAATGCTGAAAGCGCATCAACCGAACTTCCGTTGATCAGCACATCAACTTTTACCAATTTTGAGGCGCGCATTCCTATAGGTGAATAATCGAAGGAAGCGTATCCTTTGGAGACGGTTTTCAATCGATCGTAAAAGTCAAAGACGATCTCTGCCAAAGGCATGTCAAAACTCAATTCCACACGATCTTGTGTCAAATAGGTCTGATTGGTGATCTGTCCGCGCTTTTCGATACATAGCGACATCACTGGCCCAACAAAATCAGATTTTGTAATGATCGATGCTTTGATATATGGTTCTTCTACACGATCTAGACCACTCGGATCTGGAAGGTCGGAAGGATTGTTTACAAGTAATGTTTCTTCAGGATTTTTCTTTGTATAGGCGTGATAAGATACGTTAGGGACCGTGGTGATCACTGTCATATCGAATTCGCGCTCCAATCGCTCTTGAATGATCTCTAAATGAAGCATGCCCAAGAATCCGCAACGGAAACCAAATCCTAGTGCGGCGGAGCTCTCAGGTTGAAACACCAACGAGGCGTCATTTAACTGAAGCTTTTCCATTGAATTACGAAGTTCTTCGTAATCTTCGGTGTCCACAGGGTAAATGCCGGCAAATACCATCGGCTTTACATCCTCAAATCCTTCAATGGCATTGGTAGTAGGTTTTTTGGCATCGGTGATGGTATCACCTACTTTGACTTCGCGGGCATCTTTGATTCCCGTGATGAGGTAGCCTACATCACCAGCTTTGATACTTTTCTTAGGTACCTGACTCAATTTTAAAGTGCCGACTTCATCCGCAAAATAGGTTTTGCCTGTCGCGATGAATTTGATTTGCTGTCCTTTTGTGATCTCCCCGTTGATCACCCTAAAATAGGTCTCTACCCCACGGAATGGGTTATATACCGAATCGAATATCAAGGCTTGTAGGGATTCATCGGGATTCCCTTTGGGAGGAGGCACCCGTTCAATGATTGCCTCAAGGATCTCTTCAATCCCAATACCGGTCTTTGCACTGGCCGGGATCACTTCCTCGGCATCGCAACCCAAAAGATCCACAATATCATCGGTCACTTCTTCTGGATTTGCTGAAGGAAGGTCTACTTTGTTCAGCACCGGAATGATCTCTAGATCATTTTCTAAGGCCAAATACAAATTGGAAATGGTCTGTGCCTGAATACTTTGGGCAGCATCTACCACCAATAACGCGCCTTCGCAGGCCGCGATGGATCGCGACACTTCATAGGAGAAGTCCACGTGTCCAGGCGTATCGATGAGGTTAAGGACATACTCTTCCCCCTTATAGGTATATTCCATTTGGATGGCGTGTGACTTGATGGTAATACCCCGTTCGCGTTCCAGGTCCATACTGTCCAATAATTGATCTTGCTTTTCGCGCTCGGTGACCGTACCTGTAAAATCCAGTAGGCGGTCCGCCAAGGTACTCTTACCATGGTCGATATGGGCGATGATGCAGAAATTGCGGATGTTCTTCATATATCAAATAAAATCCTTCTTCGTGTGGCTGCAAAGATACATTTTAAAAAAGTTTATTTCTCTTTAAAGTTGATGTATGAAAAAAGGAAGCCTTTTGACTTCTTGTTGATAGATCATTGTCTTAATTACTGACGACAATTCCCATCGATGATATCTTGTGCCGAAGGGCTATAGGGATTGAACAATATGGTCATACTTCTATAGGTGCCATTGGTGAGCAAATTGGAGAGTCCACAAAAATCTGTTATTTCAGAAACGATGCTTCCAACAATTACATCCTCTACCGAATTTAGGGCCTCAAATCCGTTAAGGGACACAAAATTTTCATTCGGAACAATCCTTAAGGAGCCTGATATGGATTCTAGTTTCTCTAGACCTGAAAGCGAGGCAAGTGTATTTGTTAAATTGTTCAAGGTATTGAATGAAAAATCCCCCTCGATACGTTCAAGATTCTCTAGCCCTTCAAAAGATGCGAGATTTTTTGGGGCTTCCAATGTAAAATCTCCTTTGATAGTTGTGATATTTTCCAACCCCTTAAAATTGACGAGAGAACCTTCAGAAAGTAAAAACGCTCCTTCTATATTGCTAAGATTGTGCAGATCCTCGATCGACGTCAAGACGCCATTATCAATTACGAGTAGACCGACACGCTCCAGATTGTTTAACCCTTTTAGTGAAAAAAGATTCATATTGTAGCCTACCAGAAGTTGGTCACCTATTGTCTGAAGATTCTCCAAGCCCTCGAGCGATGTGAGGCTATGGTTCTCTCTTAATTCGAAAGCTTGAGAAATGGCGACCAAAGAATTCAATGGAGCAAGGGTCGTAATGTCTGTAGGCACACCAGTAGTTCCGATAGTAAGGTTACCATTGATATTGGTATAATTGTTGGCACCAAAATCATTGACCTCTTGTTGAGACAATAAGACGACATCACCTTCAAAGGAATTTTGAGTACAAATACCATCCACAATATTTTGAACAGTAGGATTAAAGAGATTTCCGCTGATAATGGGAGCGTTCGGAATGATGCTATTGGTAAATAAATTTTGAAAAGCGCAGAAATCGTCAAGGCTATCGTTGTTTTGTATTTGCATGGAATTGACATCAGCAAGATTCTCCATGCCATCCAATGTTTCGAGCATTGAACAGTTATTAATGAAGAGGTCATTTACCCGAGTAAGATCTTCCATGCCGATCAACGAGCTCATCTCGTTGCTTCGTATCGTTAAATCAACACCTGAAAGGTCTGCTATTTTCGGAAACCCTTCTAAGGAGTTTAAATTAGGGAGCAACACTTCAATGCGGTTTCCGCCAACAGTAGTAATATTATGCAGCCCTTCTAACGAATTTAGTTGATAATCACCCTCTAATTGGACATTACCACCAACAGAGGTCAAGGTGGCCAACGGCGAAATGCTGGATATTGCAACATCTGTTATCTCTAGAGGCGAATAGACCCAGAGATTTCCATTAATTGTATGATAGTTTTCAGAGCCAAAATCATCGACTTCCTGCTGACTACGTAAAACAACATCACCTTCAAAAACGCCTTCTCGAGGAGCGTTTGTATCGGTCTCACAACTTACAAATGTGGCAATAACGACAAGCAGGAACAATTTCTTAAGCATAATGGTCTGATTTAAGGAAGCCGAATATAGCAATTAATCTAAAAATAGAACGGAAAGATTTTGTAAGTGTCAAAATACTTTGTGAATGCTTTGTTTATTTACACTGAATGTCCGTTCGAGTGTTTCGCTTCGCGAAACGTATCGAGAACTTTTTGGAACTCGGAACAGTACTTTAAGTTCAAAAGCACAACTCAACCCCTCAACTCTTTAACCTCTAAACGCATCATTCCTGCCACTCAACAATAAACAGATTGGTATCGCGCGTACCACCATTGTTCCGGTTGCTTGAAAAAGCCAAGTATTTTCCATCGTTAGAGAAGACCGGGAAGGCATCGAAGGTTTCGCTATGTGTAATGCGTTTGAGGTTCTTCCCATCAATGCCGATCATGTACAAATTAAAAGGGAACCCTCGTTCGGCTTCATAGTTACTCGAAAACAAGATCTTCTTGCCCGATGGATGAAAGAATGGACTCCAGTTGGCATTACCTAAAAAGGTCAACTGCCTTAAATCGCTGCCATCGGCATTACAGATAAAAAGTTCCATTTCGGTAGGCTGTACCAAACCTTGAGCCAATAGATCTTTGTATTCCTTTATTTCCTCATCAGTTTTTGGACGTGAGGCACGAAAGATGATCTTGCTTCCATCTGGCGAAAAGAAAGCACCACCATCGTAGCCCAATTCGTTGGTGATCTGCTTCACATCAGAGCCGTCGATATTCATTGTGTAGAGTTCAAGGTCACCACTTCTGGTTGAGGTAAAAACGATCTTATCACCTTTTGGAGACACCGTGGCCTCAGCATCATAGCCAGGTTCATTAGTGAGCCGAGCTGTGATATTTCCGTTGAGATCTGCGACAAAAATATCAAAGGAATCATACACTGGCCATACATATTTGCCGTTTTCGCGCAATGGGACTTCGGGACATTCTTTGTCCGTAAGATGGGTGGAGGCATAAACAATATGCCTGTTGTCGGGCAAGAAATAGGCACATGTGGTACGCCCCATTCCTGTGCTGATCATCGGTGGCTGTGTATTTTTAAAGGTCTCTCCAACATTCATCAAAAACATCTGATCGCAGCCGACTCCCCAATCTTTGTTGTTAGATTGAAAGATAAGTTGCCTGTCATCAAAACTCCAATAGGCTTCGGCATTGTCGCCTCCAAACGTTATTTGTCTGATCGCTCTAAAATGAATCTCTTCAGGATAGATCAGGGAATCTTTTCCAGCAACTAATGTTGTTGGTATTTCAATGATCGCTCTACCTTTTCTCTCACTTTTACAAGAACAAAAGATGATTAACAATGTTATAACAGTCAGATGTCTCATGAGATGCTTAATTTTACACAAAAATAACCAATATCATGAAGATACTATTGCTGTCTATTGCCGTACTCTGTTTTGTTTCTTGTAAAAAAGAAGTTGTCCAAGTAAGTATTAAGGAAGACGTCGCTTTTCTCTCAAGCGATGATTTGGCTGGCAGAGAGACAGGGACCAAGGAAGAGTTGATGGCGGCAAAGTATATCAAAGAGCGGATGGAAGCGATTGGTCTTATTGCAAAAGGACAGGCTGGCACCTACTTTCAGACCTTTACCTTCAGACCCAGTACCAATCCCCACGAAAAGGTCAAATTCATAGATGCAGGAGATGGCACCACTACAGGCACCAACGTGATAGGATATATCGATAACAATGCGGCGAAAACGGTCATCATCGGAGCGCACTACGATCATTTGGGGTATGGTGGTCAGGGAAGTTTACATCGAGGAAGTCTTGAGGTGCACAATGGTGCTGATGATAATGCCAGTGGAGTGGCCATGATGTTGAAATTGGCTGAACGCCTCACAAACCAAAATACAGGACATAATTATCTGTTCATAGCATTTTCTGGCGAAGAAATGGGGCTATTGGGGTCTAACTATTTTGCTAAGAACCCTACTGTCGACCTCTCCAAAGCCAATTATATGCTGAATATGGACATGGTGGGCAGGTTACGTGAAGATAAAGCGCTTTCAATAAGTGGTGTTGGAACGACGCCCTTATGGAAACAAATATTGAACAGCAACAATACTGGATTTAAATTGGTCCTGAATGAATCGGGAATTGGACCGTCGGATCATACCTCTTTCTATTTGCAGAATATTCCAGCATTACATTTTTTTACGGGGCAGCACGAGGATTATCACAAGCCCTCAGACGACCATCAAAAATTAAATTATGATGGGATGAAAATGATTACCGATTACATTTTCAACATTATAAGCGATTTGGATGCGAGCGACAAACTCGTTTTTAAGAAAACAAAGAATGAGAGCGAAGAAGTCCCTAGATTCAAAGTTGCACTAGGAGTTGTACCGGACTATCTATTTGATGGCGTTGGGATGCGTATCGATGGGGTGAGTGAAGGAAAACCGGCGGAAAAGGCAGGTTTGCAGAAAGGGGATATCGTCATTAAGCTAGGCGATATGGAGACGACAGACATGATGAGTTATATGAAAGCCCTCACGACTTTTCAGAAGGGCGACACCACAAAAGTAGTGGTAGATCGCAAAGGGAAACGAGTGGAGGCAACAATCGTTTTTTAACAAAAAAATCGATGAAGCATCATAAAAATACGATAAAAAGTAAAATTTGATGTATTTTAGCTTGGCTAAATAATTGATTATCAAAGTTTGCCTAAACAAGGTTCCCTGCTACATATCTGTTGTCTATTCTGTCTTCATCTGTGTTTCTCACAACAAGGCATGATTTCTGGAAAGGTATTGGACAGAAACGATCAACCTATATCTTTCTCGAATGTTTTGGTATTGAAGGCAAATGATTCTACCATAGTTACGGGCACCACCTCGGAAGAGAATGGCTATTATGAGATTAACGAGCTGGACCTTGGAGATTATCTCTTAAAAGGGTCATTTATCGGTTACGAAGAAACCATCATCCCATTTAAAATACATACTGCTGAAAGCATCGTGCAATTAGATATCGCGCTGTTAGAAACAGTGGATGAATTGGACGAAGTGGTTGTTGGAACTAAACGCCCCACCGTAGAGAGAAAAATAGATCGGCTTGTGTTCAACATCGCAAACTCTACACTAAGCGAACAACCCATCATCGATGCATTGAAAAGGACACCGGGAGTTTTGGTGCTTAACGACCAAATCACTATTAAAGGAGATACAGACTTTCAATTATTTATCAATGATAGGAAGGTCTCACTGCCGATATCGGACCTTTACGTTCTTTTAGCAGGAACACCAGCGAGCAATGTTCGATCCATAGAGGTGATCACTAACCCATCGGCAAGATATGGTGCCGAAGGCGGTGCGATCATTAACATTAATATGAGTAAAAATATCATCGCGGGATATCGTGGTAGCCTCTATGGAAATTTTACGCAAGCCGTGTTTCCGAAGTATAATGCTGGGATAAGTCAATTTTTCAAATCAAAGAAACTCGATCTATACGTCAATTACAACTATAGAGATAACAAGTCTAACAGAAATACTGACGAGACGATCAATTTCTTCGAAAGTGGAGTTCCCTCCTCGACTTGGATCTCCGATATCAATAGAGTCTCGAGGTCCGAGCGTCATAATGGGATGATGAATCTTGATTATACCTTCAACAGCAAGAGCGAGCTAAGCCTTTCCCTCAATGGATCATTTACGCCAGAACGAACATATACAAACAGAGGGGATACGCGAATCTTCAACAGTGCGCAATTAGATTCTACCTATATTGCCACCAACGATATTGGTGATCAAAGAAACAGCATTTCAAGCAATCTTGGATATCGATATGCGTTTTCGGATCGAGCTCGGATTTCTACAGACTTTCAATATTCATATTCAGACTTTGCGCGGGACCAGTCGATCAATACGACATTCTTTGATGCTATGGGGGCAAATCTTAGAAATGAGGAATTTGATTCGTTCTCTGATCAAATTGTTCACATTTATTCAGGTCAGATAGATTTTGAATCGGAAATCGGTGACAATGCCAAATTAGAGACGGGTGTAAAGATGGCGACGATCGAATCTGAAAACAAGCTCGATCAAAATCGAGCAAGTGCCACGATCGATGATACTTTCTTTTATGATGAAAAGAACTATGCGATTTATGCCAGCTATGAGGATCGTTGGGACAAATGGAGATTTAAGGGAGGGCTAAGAGCTGAATATTCGGATATAGAAGGGATTTCTGAAGTGTTGTCGCAGACGACCGACCAAAACTACGTACAGTTTTTTCCAAACGTTAATATGCAATACACGCCAAGTGACAAACATCAATACAGCCTGAGCTATGGAAGGCGAATTAGCAGACCTCGCTATGGTAGTATCAATCCTTTCAGATACTTTCTAAACTTTAATTCCACCTTTGAGGGAGATCCAAATCTACAACCAGCATACAAAAATCTACTCACCCTTTCTTATACCTTAAATGGTGATTACACCTTTGAACTCTATTATCGTTATGAAGAGAACTCGGAGCGTCAATTGATCTTTCAAAACAATACCGACCTTACCTTGCGCTATGTAAACTCTAATATCGACCGCGAGGTCTCGTGGGGCTTTGATTTTACGACATATAAAAGTATCACAGATCATTGGTCATTGTATGTGCTTAACTCTATCTACTACAGCGCCGAAAGGTTCAGGGCAATTGAAAATAATGGGCAACTCATCGACAATGGCTTATGGTCCCTATTCACCTATGTCGGTAATGAATTGACGCTTTCCAAGAAGCACGACTTGCAAGCCGACATCAACCTTACCTACGTGTCCCCTGCAATTTTAGGGGCATCGAGACAAGGTGGTTGGGCAAATTTAAGTATAGGTCTGCGCAAGACGACGGCAGACAGAAAATGGTCCTTTAGTCTTATTTCTGAAGATCTTTTAGGCACCTCAAACCCTAGGAACAGGATCAACTATTTGGACCAGAGCACAACCTACAGGCAAATCTATGAAACGCGTTTTATTCGCTTGGGAGCCCGATACCGCTTTGGAAATCGCAAACTAGAACAAAACAGCTCCACTAAGAAGACAGAAGAGCAAAAACGCCTGGAAGAAAAATAGAGGCTTTTACTTTTTACAAAATCAAGTATCTTTGCAGCCCAAGTATCTGATATGGTTAAAATTGGAAATATAGAACTTCCTGATTTTCCGTTGTTGTTAGCTCCAATGGAAGATGTAAGTGACCCACCGTTTCGTGCATTATGCAAAGAACAAGGGGCCGATGTCGTTTACACAGAATTCATTTCTTCCGAAGGTCTTATTCGCGATGCTGCAAAGAGCGTGATGAAGCTCGACATCTATGAGAAGGAGCGCCCCGTAGGAATTCAAATTTTTGGAGCTGAGCTCGATTCCATGCTGCAGGCTACGGATATCGTCGCAGCTTCAAACCCCGATATTATAGACATTAATTTTGGGTGCCCTGTTAAAAAGGTGGTGAGTAAAGGCGCTGGTGCAGGAATACTAAAGGAAGTAGATCTCATGGTATCACTGACCAGAGCAATAGTAGAGCGAACCGACCTTCCAGTGACGGTAAAGACACGTTTGGGTTGGGACCATGACTCTATCAGAATTGTTGAAGTGGCAGAGCGGTTGCAAGATGTGGGAATTAAATCGATCGCCATTCATGGACGTACACGCGCTCAGATGTATAAGGGAGAGGCAGATTGGGCGCCAATTGCCGCTGTAAAGAATAATCCACGCATGCATATTCCCGTGTTTGGAAATGGTGACGTGGATACCCCAGAAAAGGCCATGGAAATGCGTGATAGGTATGGGCTTGATGGAGCGATGATAGGAAGAGCAAGTATTGGATATCCATGGTTCTTTAAGGAAGTGAAACATTTTTTTAACACTGGATCTCATTTGGCACCACCGACGATCGAAGAGCGTGTAGAAGCTGCTCGCCGACACCTGCAAATGGCCATCGACTGGAAGGGCGAAAAATTAGGCGTCTTCGAAACACGCCGTCACTATACCAACTACTTCAAAGGAATACCACATTTTAAGGAGTACCGAACCAAGATGGTAACGAGTGACCAAAGCGAAGATGTTTTTGCTGCTTTCGATGAAGTTTTGGCAAAATTTGGCGATTATCAATTCGTTTAGAACATCCTTGCGTCTATCACTTTTTAATAGGAATCGCAACGTTTTCGCGACCATTATTTTTTGGATCAAGTGCTAGGCGATCAAATTTTTATTGATGCGGCTCGAGGCAATTTTTGAAGCGATCATCCCCAGTACGATGATCGTAACAATTACAATTAGGGTGTTTGAAAGTCTAAGCTCTACGGGATAAGCGAGTGATGGGGTGATCATGGCCAGCGAAAAGCTTTGTTGAAGCCATATCAAAAGAGCACCAATAGCAATACCGATCGTGCCGCCTATAAGTGTTAGAAGCATCCCTAGGCTAAAAAAGATATTTCGAATTTTTGCCGTCGTCAAGCCTAAATTGGAAAGGGTTTTAAGATCTTTTCTTTTATCCAAGATCATCATAATAATGGAGCCGATGACATTGAAGAGTGCGATAATGAGAACGAGGGTAAAGATCAAATAGATGGCAATGTTCTCAGTATTTAACATCTTATATAACGCGTCGTTCAATTCTGCTCTATTCTTGATCAGCACGTCATCCTCAAAAATCGAAGAAATTTCCCTTCTTAGAGCGATCTCATCAATATCTTCAGACATTCTTATCTCTATGGCCGAAATTTGATTTGGCGCAAAATTCAACAGCGATCTTGCTAGGTCGATATCGCAAAAAGCATACTTCGCATCGAGGTCTTCACTCACCATATAATAGTCCACTGCGGCCACAAGAGTGTTGTTGTAAGGTTTTTGGCCAGAAGTGATATTACCTTTTCCAGCCTTCGGAACGATGACCTCTATGAGATTGCCGTAATCTAAAATTCCGGCTCCTAAGGTGGTCGCGACGTTGGCACCCAGAATCACATCCTGACTATTTTTTGAAACCCAATTGCCATAACCTAATGCACTATCGATGGCAACCACATTTTTATAGTTTTCATCCACACCCTTTAGGATAGGGATGGCATTCTTCTGTTTGAAATGTAGGAAAACACGCTCTTCGACGACTTCAGAAAAATTAATGATGCCCGCTGTTTCCTTGAGTTGCTCGATTTGGTCTGCCGAGACGAAAAAAGACTTGCCCGTTACAGGAAACACCTTTAGATCGGCATCGAAGCTATTAGAAAATGAAAGCCCAAAGGTCTTTAGACCTGAAAAGCCTGCCAATACAACAAAAAGGGAAGCCGTTGCGATGACCACAACGGTAAATGCCACAATGTTGATGATATTAATGGCATTCTGACTGCTTTTAGAGATAAGATAACGCTTTGCTATGTAGAGCGGTACTTTCAAACGCAATGAAACTATGATTTCTTTCTTGGGTCTAGAAGATCTGGATTGTCGATCGGATTTTCCGTTCCTTTTAAAGAACGATCGATCTCATCGATATATTCTAATGAGTCGTCTAAATAAAACTGAAGGTTTGGAACTCTGCGCAATTGGTCTTTTGTCTTCATGGCCAATTGATGCTTTATCTGAGAAGCGTTGTCAGTGATACCCTCTAGCAACCCCTTAGCTTGGTCGTTAGGAAAGATACTTAAGAAGACTTTAGCATCCGACAGGTCTACCGTTACTTTCACCTTGGTTACAGAGATCAAAGTGCCCAAGAGGCCACCATCTCTTGCAGCCCCCTGTAAGATGTCTACCAAGTCCTTTTGGATGACACCGGCTATTTTTTTTTGCCTATTACTTTCCATGCAGCAAAAATACGACAATAACTGATAGGAGAGTTGCAATCTTATAAGAAGAGGCATAATTTTGTTATGGTATAATCGTTAATTAATTACAATGAAGAAAATCGAGCACATAGGTATTGCGGTGAAGGATTTGAACATCGCCAATGATGTATTTGCCAAACTGATGGGAACGCCTCATTATAAGGTCGAAGAGGTAGAAAGCGAAGGCGTGCGAACTTCATTTTTTAAGTCAGGCCCAAACAAGATCGAATTGTTGGAAGCCACACGCCCCGAGAGTCCGATAGCTAAGTTCATCGAGAAGCGCGGCGAGGGCATCCATCACATAGCTTTTGATGTGGAGGATATTGAAGCCGAGATAGCCAGACTTAAGGAGGAAGGCTTTGTTGTGTTGAACGAAAAACCCAAGAAAGGAGCAGACAATAAACTGGTGGCTTTTCTCCACCCAAAGACCACAAATGGGGTCTTGATAGAGCTCTGTCAAGAATCAGTTATTAACAATTAAAAAGCTTGCAGGGTTTCAAAATATGTAGTATAATTGCACCCGCTCTAGGACCCATAGCTCAGCTGGTTAGAGCACCTGACTCATAATCAGGGGGTCGAAGGTTCGAGCCCTTCTGGGTCCACTTATTAACAACTAAATTTGCCAATTCAAAATTTAGTTGTATTTTGGAATCGGTAAAGTAGATTTATCATTCAACGAATATATTGTCCATTTATAGATTAAATGAGTGCCCCAAGCACGATTTTTTTTGTTGAATGATTTAATTTTTTACATTTACGGCGCTATGGTTATGAACAATAAACAACTTACAATGATGCTATTCCTATGTCTTTTTGCGACGATAGGATATGCGCAGACCCCGCCGCCACCACTACCGCCGCCACCACCAGGACTTCCGATAACGGAGGGCCTTTTAGGATTGGCAATGCTAGGGGTTGTGTACGGTGTTAGAAAAAGACTTAAGAGATAAGTATTATGATAAAGTACTGTTTCGGAAACCGAACAGTGCTTTTTTATTTTGGCCCCAAACGAAACTTGACTCGAAAATAAGATGCTCTAATAGTCTTATTTGGCAGCATGTAACTTAGCCACATACTTTCCGATTACGTCGAACTCTAAATTCACTTTTTGACCTACTGTCATGGAGCTAAAATTGGTGTGCTCGAAAGTGTAAGGGATGATAGCGACACTAAAGCGATTCTTCTCAGAATTAACAACAGTCAAGCTTACTCCGTTTACAGTAATAGAACCTTTTTCAATCGTATGATTATTCAATGAAGGGTCGTATTCGAAGGTAAAGAACCAACTACCATTCTGTTCTTCCAAGGCCACACAACGACCAGTCTGATCTACATGCCCCTGCACAAGATGACCGTCTAGGCGGTCACCGAGCTTCATCCCGCGTTCTAAATTAACACGATCACCAGGTTGCAGGTGGTTTATGGTAGTCTTTTGGAGCGTTTCTTTTATGGCAGTTACTACATAGGTGTCATCCGTGACACTTACCACGGTTAGACAAACACCATTGTGAGCAACACTTTGGTCTATCTTTAATTCCCTGGCTAGATCAGTTCTAATGGTAAGGTGAAGATTTTCTTGTTCTTTTTCACGTTTGGCAACAATTCCAAGTTGCTCAATAATTCCTGTAAACATGGAAAGGATTAAATGGTTAAATTTGCGAATCAAAGGTACAAATAAAAGGAGCAATCGTTAATGAACAAGGTAGAAAAGATACGCGTAGGAATTTCGATAGGAGATTTGAACGGAATAGGTCCCGAAGTAGTCCTAAAGACCTTTGAGGACCCACGGATGCTCGATTTTTGTACTCCTGTTATTTTTGCGTCCTCCAAAGTGCTCTCTTTTCAAAAAAAGCAACTGAAACTAGCTACCAACTTTCAAAGTGTTGACCATGTGGATCGCATTGTCCACGGAAAGGTAAACGTGATCAACGTTTGGAACGAGGGTGTAGAGATCAACTTTGGCCAATCCGATGAAAAGATCGGAGACTATGCTAGAAAATCGTTGGAAGCTGCTACAAAAGCGCTGAAAGAAGGCAAGGTGGACGTGCTGGTCACAGCACCCATAAATAAGCACAATATCCAATCTAAAGAATTTGACTTCCCCGGCCATACCGATTATCTCGCCAAAGAACTCGATGGCGAAAGCCTTATGTTTATGATTACTGGAGAGCTTAAGGTAGGTCTTCTTACAGACCATGTGCCCGTTAGTGAGATCGCCAATCACATCACCCCAGAATTGATAAAAAAGAAAATTGGGATCATCCATGATTCATTGGTGAAGGACTTTAGGGTTAGAAAACCAAAGATAGCTGTGCTGGGAATCAATCCGCATAGTGGAGATAACGGTGTCATAGGGAAAGAAGATGATGAGATACTTAGACCAACCATCAAAGAGCTCTTTGAAGGAGGCAAGCTTGTTTACGGGCCATATTCTGCAGATAGTTTTTTCGGCTCGGACGGATATAAAAAGTTTGATGCAATAGTGGCAGCCTATCACGATCAAGGACTCATTCCTTTTAAGACACTTTCTTTCGGAAAAGGAGTTAATTACACCGCAGGCCTAGAAAAGGTGAGGACCTCTCCCGACCATGGTACGGCGTATGAAGTCGCAGGAAAGGGTGAAGCCGACAACAGCTCATTCAAAGAGGCATTGTTCGCTGCTTTGTCGATATATAAGGCAAGAAACGAACATGTTGAACTCACCAGTAATGTGCTCAAAAAGCGCCCCGCCAAGATATGAACAAAAAAATGTTGACAACCATTTCCTAGAACGAAAATTTGTTTATCTTTGCACCCGCCTTTATCTTGAGGTAGGGGCGTTCAAACTGAGGTTAAGATGAAGAATTTGAGAACGTTCGAAATCCCATTTGTGGGTTTAAAGCAAGGAACGCACCAGTTTGAGCATCATGTGGATGATGCATTCTTTGAAACTTTTGAATACGCTGAATTCAACAGTGCAGATCTCCAGGTAACAACAATGCTGGAAAAGAAAAGCACATTGCTTGAGTTCGGTTTTCAGGTAAGTGGGACGGTCAATGTAAATTGCGACCTGACCAATGAGCCTTTTGACCTTCCTATAGAAGGAAGTCTTAAGTTGATCGTGAAATTTGGAGAAGAGTTCAATGATGAGAATGATGAAATTCTGATCATCCCTCATGGAGAACATAAAGTTCAGGTGGCACAGTATATCTATGAAATGATCGTCTTGTCCACACCTACCAAAAGAGTACACCCGGGCATTGCCGACGGGACCCTGAAAAGCGAACTTCTTGAAAAGTTGGAGGAATTGCAACCAAAAGAAGTACAAGATGATACTGAGGAAACAGATCCTCGCTGGGATACATTAAAGAAACTATTAACAGATAAATAAGAATTAGCGATGGCGCATCCTAAGAGAAAAATATCGAAAACTAGAAGAGACAAGAGAAGAACTCACTATAAGGCAGTGGCTCCAACATTGGCCACAGACCCAACAACAGGAGAGGCACATTTGTTTCATAGAGCACATTGGCACGAAGGAAAATTGTACTACAGAGGCCAAGTGCTAGTTGACAATACAGAAGAGAACGTAGCTTAAGAAAAATAGTACTTACGTTAAAACTCTCGCCATAGCGAGGGTTTTTTTATTTAAAATTTTTCTAAGTGTCAAAAACCACTTAATTTGCACCACTATTTACAGTATTTTTAGTAATTTGAATCAATTTTATTTGATTTTTTGCTAAAATGACCAATAATTAGGTAAAACTGATATGAGCAAAATCACGGCAGCCATTACAGCTGTAGGTGCATATGTGCCAGAATTCGTGTTATCCAACAAGGTGTTGGAAACCATGGTAGATACCAATGATGAGTGGATCACCACTCGTACAGGAATCAAAGAAAGGAGAATTCTCAAAGAAGAGGGCAAAGGCACCTCTTTTCTCGCAATAAAGGCCGCTCAAGATCTTTTGAATAAACGGGGGCTTGACCCAAAAGAAATCGATTTGATCATCGTTGCTTCGGCTACTCCAGATATGCCAGTGGCCGCAACCGCATGCTTCGTCGCTTCCGAAATCGGAGCCGTCAATGCATTTTCTTACGACCTTCAGGCGGCATGCTCTAGTTTTCTTTATGGGATGTCCACAGCGGCGAGCTATATAGAATCTGGCAGATATAAAAAAGTACTGCTGATCGGAGCAGATAAAATGTCTTCGATCATCGATTATACAGACAGGACCACCTGCATCATCTTTGGAGATGGTGCAGGTGCCGTTCTTTTTGAGCCTAACCAAGAGGGGCTTGGGCTTCAAGACGAGTATCTCAGAACTGATGGTGTCGGGCGTGAATTTCTAAAGATCGAAGCTGGCGGATCCATACTTCCTCCATCTGAAGAGACCGTTAAGAATAAGCAACATTTCGTTCATCAAGATGGTAAAACCGTGTTTAAATTCGCAGTTTCCAATATGGCAGATGTAAGCGAAAAGATCATGCAGCGCAATCAGATGGAACATGATGATGTAAACTGGTTGGTGCCACATCAAGCCAATAAAAGAATTATAGACGCAACGGCCAATCGGATGAAATTAGATGCGTCAAAGGTGATGATGAATATCCATAAATATGGAAATACCACCTCGGCAACCTTACCCCTATTATTAAGCGATTATGAGAATCAATTGAAGAAAGGCGACAATCTTATCTTCGCAGCTTTTGGAGGAGGATTCACCTGGGGAGCAATATACCTCAAGTGGGCTTATAACTCTTAACGAATAATATTTAAACTAAGACTAACAGCTAACTAAACCTATATCATGGATCTTAAGGAAATTCAAAACTTGATCAAATTTGTGGCAAAATCAGGCGCCAGCGAAGTAAAGTTAGAGATGGATGATGTAAAGATCACCATCAGAACCGGAAGTGAAGGCGCTAAAGGTGAAACAACATTTGTACAGCAGATTCCCGTCGCTGCTGCTACAGGAATGCCGCCTGCAGCACAACCAGTTGCTGCCGCACCAGAGCCGGCCAAAGAGACCAAGACGGATTCAGCATCGGACGATTCTAAGTATATCACGATCAAGTCACCTATCATCGGAACGTTCTACCGAAAGCCTTCCCCAGACAAACCTTCTTTTGTAGAGGTAGGCCAAAGCGTGGCAGTAGGAGACGTATTATGCGTCATTGAAGCTATGAAACTTTTCAACGAAATAGAATCTGAAGTTTCAGGAACTATAGTGAAAGTGTTGGTAGATGATTCTTCACCGGTAGAATTCGACCAACCACTGTTTTTAATAGACCCATCTTAATCAAATTGTAAAATTCCAATAATCAAAAGCCAAATCCCATAAATAAGGTGTTTGGTGCTTGGAATTTGAGATTTTTAATTTGAAAAAATTATGTTTAAAAAGATATTAATTGCAAACAGAGGCGAGATCGCATTGCGAGTAATACGTACCTGCAAA
The DNA here is from genome assembly GCF_042675645.1 of Sungkyunkwania multivorans. Classification (NCBI taxonomy): domain Bacteria; kingdom Pseudomonadati; phylum Bacteroidota; class Flavobacteriia; order Flavobacteriales; family Flavobacteriaceae; genus Sungkyunkwania; species Sungkyunkwania multivorans. Next base: position 449,108 of record NZ_JBHTJH010000017.1, read on the forward strand.
GAGATGGGAATAAAGACTGTTGCTGTCTATTCTACCGCAGATGCCGAAAGCCTACATGTTCGTTTTGCAGATGAAGCGGTTTGCATCGGCCCAGCACCAAGCAATCAGTCATACCTAAAGATGGCAAACATCATCGCTGCGGCAGAGATCACCAACGCCGATGCCATTCATCCAGGATATGGCTTTCTCTCCGAAAATGCAAAGTTCTCAAAGATCTGTGAAGAGCACGAAATTAAGTTTATCGGAGCTTCTCCAGAGATGATCGAAAAAATGGGTGATAAGGCTACAGCAAAGGCTACAATGAAAGCGGCTGGTGTTCCTACCATACCGGGATCTGAGGGATTGTTAGAATCCTTTGAACAAACCGAAAAGTTAGCACGAGAGATGGGATACCCTGTAATGTTGAAGGCTACCGCTGGTGGTGGAGGTAAAGGAATGCGTGCTGTTTGGAAAGAAGAAGATCTCCGCAAAGCTTGGGATTCGGCCAGACAAGAAGCTGGAGCGGCATTTGGTAACGATGGGATGTACATGGAAAAGCTTATCGAAGAACCACGTCATATAGAGATTCAGGTCATCGGGGACCAGTTTGGAAAAGCTTGCCACCTGTCGGAAAGAGATTGCTCCGTACAACGCAGACATCAGAAGTTGACAGAAGAAACGCCTTCACCATTCATGACCGATAAGTTGCGTAAAGAAATGGGAGAAGCTGCGGTAAGAGCCGCCGAATTTATAAAGTATGAAGGAGCAGGAACAGTAGAGTTCCTTGTCGACAAACATCGTAACTTCTATTTTATGGAGATGAATACGCGTATTCAAGTGGAACATCCCATTACAGAACAGGTCATCGATTTTGACCTCATAAGAGAACAGATCCTAGTAGCTGCGGGAGTGCCGATTTCTGGCAAGAACTATATACCAAAGCTACATTCTATCGAGTGCCGCATCAATGCAGAGGATCCTCATAATGATTTTCGCCCTTCCCCCGGAAGGATCACCACACTTCACATGCCAGGAGGCCATGGTGTGCGTTTGGACACCCATGTATATAGTGGTTACACCATTCCCCCCAACTACGATTCGATGATCGCCAAACTGATCACAACGGCTCAGACCAGAGAAGAGGCGATCAATAAGATGAAGCGTGCGTTGGACGAATTTGTGATCGAAGGAATCAAAACGACCATTCCCTTCCATCGACAATTGATGGATCATCCCGATTATGTCGCTGGGAACTATACCACCAAGTTCATGGAGGACTTTGAAATGGCCGAGACAGAGGACTGATCCTAAAGAACAATGATATCTAGCTCCCTATATTGGGAGCTTTTTTTATCTTTCTTAAATTGCTTACATCGCTTATTTTCTGTCGCTTCTAATTAAGACCTTCCTCGCAATTAGATCCAAACCATCTACAAGAAAAAATTAAGCCCTAAAGCGTATCTTTATAACAACTAGTTTTGTATATGAATTTATCCTATTGGGAACAAAAATCATGGTTCAGTAATGTAGACCATACTATTGTTGGGAGTGGCATCGTGGGGTTGAGCACGGCGCTTCACCTTAAAAAAAGATTTCCAAAGGCCAAGATCCTTATTTTAGAATGTGGATTGTTACCACAAGGTGCAAGTACCAAAAATGCTGGCTTTGCCTGTTTTGGAAGTATTTCAGAATTGATAGATGACCTTAATTCACATTCCGCACAAGAGATGGTCACCTTGGTACAAAAACGATGGGAGGGATTACAATTACTTCGAAAAACATTAGGTGATTCGACCATCGAGTATCAGCAGCTAGGTGGCTACGAGCTATTTGGCCATAGGGATAAAGAACTCCTTGAAAACTGCTTGAACAAAAAGAATGAGATAAATGGCTTATTAAAACCCATATTTGAAGAGGATGTTTTCGAAATAAGGACCAATGCTTTTGGCTTTAAGAGGATTCAGCCCGATTTATTTTTCAATAAGTTTGAGGGACAGATCGATACCGGAAAGATGATGGTCGCATTGCTTAAAAAAGCCATCGTAAATGGAATCATGATCCTGAATAACTGCACCGTCGAGGCCTATTCAGAGAATTTTGAAGACGTGGATGTCAAAACGGATACTCTTCAATTCAAAACCAAGAAATTGCTAATTGCGACCAATGGTTTCGCGTCGCAGATGAATATCAAAGAGACCCAACCGGCTAGAGCTCAGGTATTGATCACAAAACCAATTGAAGGACTGTCCATCAAAGGAACGTTTCATTTGGACAAGGGCTATTATTATTTTAGAAATATAGACAACAGAATTCTTTTGGGTGGTGGAAGAAATCTCGATTTTAAAGGAGAACAGACTTCCAAGATGGCGCAGACACCGCTTATTCAAAATAGACTAGAGGAATTATTGAAAACCACCATATTACCAAACACACATTTTGAGATCGACCACCGTTGGAGTGGTATTATGGGAGTTGGGAATCTAAAGAAACCCATTGTGAAGCAGGTATCGAATAACGTGTATTGCGGGGTGCGACTGGGAGGAATGGGCGTTGCCATTGGAAGCATCATTGGAGAAGAACTTTCTCGTTTAGTAGATAATTAGAGTTTTTAAGAAAGTTTGTGACAAAGGAAAATACATATCGCAGGGATAAACGATCGCCAACGCCAAAAAGCGAAGCGGTCTCTCGTGTGATGAGTGCGAACAAAAGCAAGAACACCAAGCCAGAGATATTGTTCCGAAAGGCATTATGGAAGGCTGGATTTCGAGGCTATCGACTGCATCAAAAGAAGCTTCCCGGCCGGCCCGATATCGCATTTACTACAAAGAAAGTGGCCATTTTTGTCAATGGCTGCTTTTGGCATCGATGTCCGCATTGTAAATTAAAATTACCCAAGAGCAACACCCAATTCTGGGAAGAGAAGTTCACCAAAAATATTCGAAGAGATCAAGCCAAGCAGGCGGAATTGGCTAAACACGATTGGAAGGTACTGGTGGTTTGGGAATGTGAACTGAAAAAAAATATGGAAGCACAGGTTGAAAAGGTAAAGAAACTGTTGGGCGATATCAAGAAATACGAGGTTGAGCAAGAGGAATTTCTCAAAGCCGCGGAAGAAGAAGAATTGTATGGAAACGAATGATATAAAAACAATCCTTTTCAAGCAATGTGAGCAGTTCGTCAACGAACGATTGGGTCGCATCCAAGATCGCATCCAAGGAATACAACAGTCTTTAAATTCAGAAACGAAGAGCACCGCAGGCGACAAGCACGAGACAGGAAGGGCCATGCTACAGTTAGAGCGAGAAAAGGTAGGGCAGCAGTTAGCCGAGGTACAAAAGCTAGTAGCTATATTATGTAAAATAGAAGTGTTGCCAGAGCATACTACGTTTCAGGACCAAGGTCGCATCAGACTGGGCAGTTTGGTCTTTACTGATCAGGCGAATTATTTTATTTCGATATCCGCGGGTGTCCTAAAACACAAAGAAGACAGCTTCTATGCGATAGCTACCAACACGCCAATTGGCATATTACTTATAGGAAAGGAAAAGGGCGAAACGATTGTCTTCAAGGGCAAAAAAATAACGATCATGCGGGTCTTATAAGGCGCATGGATGCTCCTGGCCAATAATTTTCTATAGCTCTTTAAAATAACTTCACTGCTTCTAAGGATAGCTGAAATGCCGCTTTTAACGAATTCTAATTTACCTACTACGAATTCTAAAAGGACCTTTCTAGCCAAACTTAACCATGCTACTTTTACCTCGTAGTAACCACCAAAAACTACTTGCTATGAAAAAACTGAGCATACTTTTAACCATATTTCTAAGTCTTGGAAGCCTAACCGCACAAGACTTTGTAGAGACCAAGGCATACACGACCATTTTGGAGAGTAATGGAGAGGTGCTTACGAAAGTATCGTTGGTTGGAAAGGAAGATCCGGTGAACATGGTGGCATCTATGACGATCACAGACCCAGACATCTTTGATGGGGTTTATATCTCCACATTAAAGAACAATGGATTAGAAGGGATAAAAGAAGTATTAAAAGTAGAATTGGCATACGGCGCATGCTGCACAGGAGTTCAGGCATATTATTTTACCGTTTCTGAAGAGAATGTTCTGACTGCGCTACCAATGTTAGAAAATATTTATTGTGAAAAACCAGGACCAATAACACAGTATATCTTCCCTAATCAAGAATATGGACAACAGGGGAAGATACTTAGAGCGCAATCATCTTTTAACAAAGAGTTTAAGATCGATTATGTTTCTTTGGAGAAAAGCTATTCATGGACACAAAACACTTTTTTCGCCGAAGAAACCTATGCGCAAACCTTCAATAAGCCTTAAGTTTTGATTAATTTATTGGGTTAATTCAAAATTGGGCCTCTTCTTTGGGCGGAAGGGGCCCTTTTTCTTTTTGTAATGATAAGTCAATGAATTGTTTATATTTGTTATAACCCATTGAAACTTAAATGTACCTACAACGACTAGCCTATACTGCCATATTGCTATGGATGTACTTTATATGTGCACAGACTTTTGCGCAGAATAATCAGCTACAATCCTATACGCTCGAAGACGGCCTGCCTCAGTCGCAGGTGTATGACGTTATTCAAGACGAGATCGGATATCTATGGCTTGGGACCCAAGGAGGCGGACTTGCCAGATTTGATGGGGAGAAGTTTAAGGTATGGAACGAAAGCGATGGATTACTTTCAAATTACATACACGCCATTACACATGCCAACGACAGCATATTCATCGGGACCAAGCGAGGATTATCTATCAAGACCAAGCGAGGATTTACAAATATCGAAGGTCCTCAGGTAAATAAAATTCTCAAAGTTGCAAACAAGACCTTTGTCGCTACAGACAATGGCCTTTTTCAGTTAAAAGATAGCGCAGCGCTCAAAAGAGTTTCTGTTCACGAGTTCATCAATAAAAGTGTCGTAAACGATATTGTTTTCGATGGAGGACATTTTTGGATAGCATCGAGCAGGGGACTTTGGCGGCTAAAGGAGTTGAAGGATAATCCGACATACATTCGGAAAAAGGCAACCAACAACTTCACCTCTTTGGCAGTCAAAAACAATAAAATATACGCTGCCACCTACAATGCCGGTGTTTTAGTGATGAATGCAAAAGGAGGGCGCAGAGCGGACTATGTATTATTTGAGAGGCCCTACCGCATTAATAAAATGCAAATCATTGATGGTCAACTTTGGGTTGCCACGGATAACAGCGGTGTTAAGGTCGTCAGCTTGCTCGATTTTTCAGAGCAAAAGACATTGAGCAGAACCAGTGGCCTTTCAGTTGCTCATATTAGAACGATGATCAGGGATCGGCAATCCAACATCTGGATCGCTACTTCGGGTGGGGGGCTCTACAAGTATTTTCAAAATAGCTTTAAGCACTTCGATAGACGTTCGGGCTTAAAAGGAAATAGGATATATGCGGTTCACAAGGCAGCCGATGGTCTCTGGGTCTCCAATTCGGAAGCTGGACTAACGCGTATTGATTCTCTTGGAATACATCCAATCCCAGAAGATGAGCGCTTTTCTGAGGTGAAGTTCAAAACGATTGCCAGCGACTCTAGCGGAAATATCCTGGCGGGAACCGAGGGAAAGGGAATATTATTTAGAGAAACTATCGAAGTAGATAGCATACTTATAGATAGCTCCGACCTAAAGAACATCATCACCGACACCATTGTAAAGAAGGTCACAAAGGATCATCTGATCGACACCAAGCTGGGCCTAACTTCAGATTGGATACGCAAGATCGAGATCAGGGACGATGTCATTTGGGTGGCGACCTATTCTAGCGGGATCAATAGGTTTAAGTACTCATCAGAGACAGGCAAGGTCAGCGACATGAAAAAGTTCGGTCCACGTTCTGGAATTAAGGACCTATTCATTAGGGATATGAGAATTGACAATGACGGAAAGATATGGTATGCGACAAAAGATGGTCACCTAGGATATATCAAGGGAAATCGCGTCAAGCATCTTGGAAATATTTTTGGACGAAACATCACCATCAATTCGCTGCTATTTCATGAAGACAAACTCTACATAGGGACGTCTGGGAGTGGTGTTTGGTGGGCGAGTGTCTCAGATCCAACAAACATTGCCAGGCTAAAAGGTAAGAAGAAGCTTTATTCAGACAATATCTATCAGCTTATTTTTGATAATGAAGGTAACCTTTGGGCGGGCACTGAACGTGGCGTCGATAAGATCGTTCTGAACCCTTCCAATGAGATCGTCGATGTTTTTCACTTTGGCAGAAACGACGGCTTTTTAGGAATTGAAACCTGTTTGAATGCCGTGGACAAGGACGATGAAGGTAATCTCTGGTTTGGAGCCATCTATGGACTCACCCAATATCAACCAGGCACGAAAAAAGATACCAGCATCAAGCCTACCCTTCATTTTGAGGACGTTGAGGTCGCTTATCAGAGTATCGATAGTATCAATTTAAATGAGTGGACCAATAGTGAAAAGGTCGTTCAATTGAATCCCTCTCAAAAACAAGTCACCTTTGCATTCAAGACCATAGACATCAATAATCCTTCTGAGGTACAATATCGCTTTCGATTGAACAAGGGCGAGTGGAGTCCATGGTCATTTGAGAGTAGACAGAATTTTGCGGGTCTGGCATACGGGGCGCATAACTTTACAGTACAATCCAGAAATAGACGTTGGGAGCAAAGCGATCCCATTGCTTTCAACTTTTTCATTCAAAGACCCTTTTATAAGAAGTTCTGGTTCCAGGCCTCGGTATTCTTGGCCATACTTGCAACCATGGCCATACTCGCATTGCGATATTTGAGAAGGGTAAAGAAAAGGAATAGGGAAGAACGTGAACGTCTTCAGATGCAGAATCATCTTCTTTCGTTAGAACAGAAAGCATTGCGCCTGCAGATGAATCCTCATTTTATCTTCAATGTACTCAACGGGATCAAGGCGATGGGCACCAGCAATCCCGGCAAGATGAATACTACCATCAACACCTTCGCTACCCTACTCAGAGAAACGCTCAATAATTCGCGACAAGATCATATCACATTAGATCAAGAAGTTCAAACGCTAAAAAAGTATATCGAAGTGGAACAATTGATGGCAACCAAACCGTTTACGTATGACATCAAAGTAGATTCTGATTTAGACAAAGAAGAGATCTTGATACCACCGATGTTAATACAGCCATTCGTTGAAAATGCGATACGACATGGCATACTTAAAGGTACCAGAAAAGGAAAGTTAAATATTTACTTCAGTACAAACGGAGGGGATTTCTTACATTGCAGTGTTATAGACAATGGAATGGGAATCTTTCAGTCGCAAAAGACCAAGACAAATACGGACCATCAATCGATGGCTTTGACAGTGACCACAGAAAGGATCGAATCGCTTACTGGAAAAGACACCCTCAAAATAAAGGAGTTACAAACCGAGAAAGGTACAGTCACTGGAACGGAGATTTCTTTTAAGATACCACTAGAAACCGATTACTAAGATATAATTATGCTTACAGCCGTTATCGTAGACGATATGCCAGACGCCCTTCAGTTGCTGAAAGGTGACATAGAGGCCAATCATCCCGAAGTTACCATTGTAGACACAGCGAACAGTGTGGTCGAGGCAGCAAAAGTATTGCGAAAAGAACAACCCGACATCCTTTTTTTGGATATTATGCTGGGCGACGGCACAGGCTTTGACGTTCTGGAAATTTTCCCAGACCTGAGGTCAAAGATCATCTTTGTCACTGCGAGCGATGAATTTGCCATACGCGCCTTTAAGTTTGCGGCGATAGATTACGTATTAAAGCCCTACTCTAATGAGGAATTGGCACAGGCCATCACCAAGGCCAAAGAGCAGATTCAACCCAACAAGGAGCGCTTGGATATCTTAAAGGAAACCTTATCGGCTCCAGAACAAAAACCCAACAAGATTTCGCTGCATACTTTAGACAAGATCATCATCGTAAGCTTGGACGATATCGTTCGCTGCGAGTCAGATAGCAATAACACCATATTTTATCTAAAAGATGGGCAAAAGGTCTTTGTGACAAAGACACTCAAATATTTTGCCGACATGTTAAAGAACTACCAGTTTTTGCGGGTCCATCAGAGTCATCTGGTCAATGTGCAATTCATCAGCGCCTATATCAAGACCGATGGCGGTTATCTGATGCTAAAGAATGATGACAACATTCCAGTTTCTGTCCGTAAAAAGCAAGAAGTGATGGAGATGTTGGATAGGATGCATCGGTAGACTACCGTCATGACCAGGTCTTAAATCTTGTCGTTGTTTCATTTCTTTAGCATCAAAGAAAAATCGCTTACGATATCTTGGAGTTGCTTTTGCGAAAGGAGTGTAGAATATGATAAATTTAAAATGAAGGTTAGCTCAAAATTCTTTTTTCACCAACATGTTTTGCAAGAGAAAAACCTGTGACATTTCCAGCTTCAAGAAAAGCTGAATGCTTTATAAAAACTGGGCGGTCGTTCATGATGCCTTCCACTAGAAAATGGTCGCCACGAAAGTAACATTTGGTCACGGTCATTTTAAATTTTGAAGAGTCATCAATGTTAATTTCATGTGGATATACAAGCATCAGCACTTCTTTGTCGTCAACTAGATATGGTAAAACATTTGCCTCACCAAAAAGCGAAGCGATATACAGGGTTTTTGGATCGTTGTAAAGATGTTGAGGTGTGTCATCGGCTATGATCTTACCATCCTTCATCACAATGATCCTATCTGCATAAGAAAGGGCATCCGTGCTATCGTGGCTGGCCAAAATGCAACTGATATTATTCTCTTTTAGAAAGGAGAAAAGATTTCTTCTTAATTCGTTTTTCTTAAAATTGTCAATCTGTCCAAAGGGTTCATCGAGTAATAGCAATTCGGGATCTTTGGCTAGTGCACGTGCGATTGCTATACGTTGTTGCTGCCCTCCACTGAGGTATTTAGGGGTTGTTTTGGCATACGCCGAAAGCCCTATGGTTTCTAACAGTTGAGCTGTTCGTTTGGCTTTTTCTTTGCGATAGAAATTAGAAAGGAATTTGCCCACATTTTCTTCAACGGTTGCAAAGGGCATCAAGTCGAAATCTTGCGCTACATATTTGATAAAATCCTCTCCAGGAACGATATTGAAATTTGGTCCAAGCAGCTGTTTTTCACCCCAAAATATGCTTCCATCCGTTAAATTGTAAAGACCATAGATCGTTTTGATCAGGGTGCTCTTTCCACAGCCGCTTTCACCTAAAATGGCCAAACATTCCCCTCTCCTCATGGAAAAACTTATATCATTGATGACATTTTCGTTATCGTATGCAAATGAGATGTTTTGTACGTTGAGCATAGAGTGAAAATACAAAGACCACAAAGGTTTCCAAAACCTGTGTGGTCTATTTTCTGGATAAATAAATAGTATTTACCCTTTTATTTTATCTGTTTTGCTGGGCAATACCTCGTAGCCCATGTTGTAAAGTGTAAAGCTAAAGATATCCGCATATTGTTCTATCGTTTTACTCACAGGAGTTCCTGCACCGTGCCCCGCATTTGTTTCTATTCGTATCAACACGGGATTGCTACCAACATGTTTTTCCTGAAGGGCTGCGGCAAACTTAAAGGAATGTGCTGGTACCACACGGTCGTCATGGTCACTCGTCGTTACTAAGGTTGCAGGATAGGCTGTTCCGGCCTTCACATTATGTACTGGTGAGTAATCCTTTAGATATTCGAACATCTCCTTACTTTCTTCAGAAGTTCCATAATCGTACGCCCATCCGGCGCCAGCCGTAAATGTATGGTAGCGCAACATATCCAAGACCCCTACGGCTGGCAATGCCACTTTCATTAGATCTGGGCGCTGCGTCATGGTGGCACCTACTAGAAGACCGCCATTGGATCCTCCTCGAATTGCCAGATAATCTGGTGAGGTATATCGATTGTCGATCAAATATTCTGCGGCTGCTATAAAATCATCAAAAACATTTTGTTTTTGCATTTTAGTGCCCGCGATATGCCACTTCTTCCCATATTCTCCTCCACCGCGAAGATTGGGTACCGCGTAAACGCCACCTTGCTCCATCCATACAGAATTTGCCGTGCTGAATGTTGGCGTCAAACTAACGTTGAAACCACCGTAACCATAAAGAATCGTTGGATTTTTACCGTTGAGTTCAAGGCCTTTTTTATGGGTGATGATCATCGGAATTTTAGTGCCATCTTTTGAAGTATAGAATACCTGTTTTGACTCATAATCATCTGGATTAAAATCGATCTCAGGTTTCCAGTAGACCTTGTAGTCACCAGTATCAGCATCATATTTATAAAGTGTCCCAGGGGTATTGTAGTTTGTGAAGGTAAAGTACATCTCCTTTTCGTCCTTTTTTCCGCCAAATCCTCCAACACTTCCAACTCCTGGAAGCTCGATCTCTCTAACTAACTTGCCATTCATGTCATATTGAAAGACCTTGGAGACAGCATCGACCATATATTCGGCAAAGAAGTAACCTCCTCCCGAAGAAGGGCTCAACACGTTCTCTGTCTCAGGGATAAAGTCTTCCCAAAATGTAGGCCTCGGATCTTTGGCATCGACAGTAACTATTTTCTGATTGGGAGCTCCAAGATTGGTCACCAAATATAGTTTAGGCCCCACATTGTCGATAACATAGGTATCACTTTCTGTGTCATTTAATACAGTAATGAGCTTACTATTCGATTTTGAGAGGTCTTTGATAAAAAGTTTATTGCCCGAAGTAGAGACTCTGGCCGTGATAACCAAATAGCGATCATCCTCGGTAAGATATCCTCCTACATAGCGATGCTTTTCCGCATCTGTGGCGCCAAATATCACTTCATCTTCGTTTTGCTTGGTGCCAAGCTTATGGTAATATAATTTATGCTGGTCGGTCTTGGCCGACAGCTCACTGCCTTCTGGTTTGTCGTAGCTAGAATAGTAAAAGCCTTCGTTTCCTTTCCAAGAGATGCCGCTAAATTTAACATCCACAATAGTATCTTCGATGATCTCTTTGGTCTCTGCATTGATAACGATGATCTTTCGCCAATCGCTACCCCCTTCAGAGATAGAATACGCTGCGAGACTTCCATCTTTGGAAAAATTAAGCCCTGCGAGCGAGGTAGTGCCATCTTCAGAAAATGTATTTGGATCCAAGAATACCTCTTCTTCACCCTCACCTTTCTTACGATAGACGACATATTGATTTTGCAGTCCATCATTTTTATAAAAATAGGTATAATCACCTTCTTTGAATGGGCGAGAAATTTTTTCGTAATTCCATACTTTCTCAAGACGCTCTTTCAATTGTGTTCTAAACGGAATTTCATTTAAATAACCGAAGGTAACTTCATTTTGTGCTTTTACCCATGAAGCGGTTTCATCGCTCATGTCATTTTCTAACCATCGGTATGGATCTTTTATTTCAGTTCCAAAATAGGAATCTACAACGGCCTCTTTTTTAGTTTCCGGATAATTCAATGTTGTGTCTTTTTTTTCTGCAGAATCGCAAGCGGCCAAAAGGCTTAGTATACTGGTATAAATAATAAATTTCTTCATGATATCTGAAGGTCTATATGATGTTTTTGATTAAAAAATAGGTCATTGAGATCAGCGGTTTTTGATGTTGCACACTATCTTAATTGCTGGAAATCCTGAATTTTTAACTCGTTCATTATGCTTTGAAAATTAGATAGGTCTAAACTTCGTGCAAATTCCGCAGGGATAATGGCTACCCTAAAAATAACGTCATCGGTATAGATCGGATCTAAAGTTGATGGGTCGATGGTGCCATCTATGAAAAAGTTGATGTCGCTGGAAGAAAAGTCATAACCATAAATTAGAATATCATTCCCCAAGAACAATGTTTGCGGGAGTGGCTCCCAGATATCGACACCATTGTCTACCTCATCTAAAATGTAAGCAGCGACCACATCACTATCAAACACTTCAATGTTTGAGGGGAAAGAGACTAAAAATTCAAAATTATTGGCAGCTGTGAAATCAATTTGAACTTCAAATACTTGGGCCAATGGCCCTGGCAGACCATCTAGACCATCCCGGCCAGGAGGTCCTGGATCACCTTCACATGAGATACAAAAGATCGCAAAACATACAACAAACCACTTGATTATTTTCATAATTTGAATTATTCGGTTGTATATCAAATTTATGACAAAAAAACCTCTTAGCGTTTTGCATGGAGGTTTTAACAATATTTTAAGTAGTGTCCAAGGTAATTCTACTTTTGTGAGGGACGGTTTTTTTATGCCTAAGCAGCCAAAATATGGATTATAGAATGAGCGAGAAATTCATCTTACGAACTAATGGAACAAAGGTCTGTAGACCGTCCAATATTTATAAATGAGAATACCATTTAGAATGGCAACAACTAAGGCGCCACCAATTCCTGGAAGATCTAGAAACACATGGAAAAGCACAATGTTCACAGAAATAGGTGCAAGGAGCATCAAAGCAAAGCCCACCCATTTTTTAAGGATAAGCAATACGCCTATAAAAATCTCTAAAACTCCTACGATGGGTAGCATATAACCTGTGGCGTCTAAGGAGCTCATGAAACCTGAGGCCTGATCAGGGAGTTCTGGCAGCGGAATGAATTTCAAGAATTTATTAACCCCAAATACGATAAGGATCAGCGCTAGAAGAAAGCGCATGAGTTTGGTAAAATTAGAATTCATAAACGATGAGTTTTGGTTAGTATCTGTTTATCAACAACTTAAAGATACCAAAAAAACGCTCGTAAGTTTAGAAATATGTAAGGTAAAAAAGATGAATTATGAGACCAGCTGCGCTTGCACCAATTTATTGGCCACCAGATACTCTGCAATTTGAACAGCGTTGGTCGCCGCCCCTTTTCTTAGATTATCAGACACGATCCACATGTTCAAGGTGTTTGGTTGTGATTCATCTCTTCGTAATCTGCCCACAAAAACATCGTCCTTATCATGTGCATAGATCGGCATTGGATATAGATTCACATCTGGGTTGTCTTGTACTACAACACCATCGGTTTCACTAAGAAGTTTACGTACTTCCGAGAGCTCAAAGTCATTTTCGAACTCTACATTGACCGACTCGCTATGTCCGCCCGCCGTGGGGATACGAACCGCAGTGGCAGTAACCTTGATGCTATCGTCCTCCAAGATCTTTTGGGTTTCCTTCACCAATTTCATCTCTTCTTTGGTATATCCATTCTCTTGAAAGACATCACAATGAGGCAATGCATTCCTATTGATAGGATAAGGATAGGCCATTTCTCCCTTTTTTCCATTCGTTTCGTTCTCTAGTTGCTGAACAGCTTTTACACCTGTGCCAGAAACAGACTGATACGTGGAAACGACGATTCGCTTGATCTTGTATTTTTCATGAAGTGGAGCCAAGGCCATCACCATCTGAATGGTGGAACAGTTAGGATTGGCGATGATCTTATCATCGGTTGTTAAGGACGAAGCATTTATTTCTGGGACCACCAGCTTTTTAGATGGATCCATTCTCCATGCGGAAGAATTATCGATAACCGTAGTTCCGACAGCAGCAAATTTTGGGGCCCACTCAAGAGCCGTGCCACCGCCCGCAGAGAAGATAGCAATATCTGGGCGTAATGCAACGGCTGTCTCTAGTCCAACAATGGTATACTTATGGCCATTGAATGCTATTTCCTTGCCAACAGACCGCTCTGAAGCAACGGGAATAAATTCTGAAATAGGAAAATTCCTTTCGGTCAAGACTTTTCGCATGACCTCGCCCACCATTCCGGTTACACCAACTACTGCTACTCTCATAACTTTTTTATAACTAAATTGAATTTAAAGTGTTATGTACAACTTCTTGGACTACAAATGTATCTAATTATCCATTCTCTACAAGTAAAAAAAAGCGAAAATGTATATTTATAACAATTTGTTATTTTTATTTATAAATATTGATAATAACGTAACAATTGGTCTGAATCGCCATCTGTTCGTTCACTCTTCATATAACAGTTAGCTTGTAGGCTTGGTTTTATGTGACATCGACGAGCACCGCTGTCACTCCGAGTGAAATTTGGGAATGAAATGTACAAATTTTGTATCGAGAAGTGCTCGTTACGCCAAAGCTTTATCGCTCTCAAACTGTTCTAAATACAATCCTGAGAACTCTTTAACATTCCTTTAGATTTGTTTTATGAACCTAATGAAGGAGAAAGCTATTTAAAGAAAAACCACCTGTGCATGCAGGTGGTTTAGCGATTAAAATTAAAGTATGTAGCGCAGCGGCTACTGCGTATCGTAAATAACTTGCTATTTTTTCAGCAAGTCCCTGATCTCGGCCAATAATTCCTCTTGCGATGGACCCTTTGGCGCCTCAGGTGCTGGCTCTTCTTTCTTCTTCATTTTATTAACACCTTTAACGATCATGAACATTACGAAGGCTACAATAATAAAATCAATCAAATTTGTGAGAAAATCACCATACATTACAGCGACCTCACCCACTTTTTCTCCTGCATCATTGAGCGTTCCCTCTTCAATGACATATTTAAGGTCTTTGAAATCTGCCTTAAAGACGAGACCGATCAAAGGCGAAACGATTCCCCCAGTAAAGGACGACACTACTTTGTTGAAGGCCGCGCCCATAACGAAACCGACGGCGATGTCAACAAGATTGCCTTTCATGGCAAATTCTTTGAATTCTTTTAGAAATCCCATAGTTATCTAATTAATTAGTTAGTTAATTACTATCTAAATTAAGGAAATTTCTTAAATGTTAAGGGATTTGTAAATCGAAGAAACATATATTTATCGAAGAACGGTGCGTTTTACCCGTTGAGATACAGAAGTGATTAACTCATAAGAAATGGTCCCTGCATTTTCGGCCAACGCATTTGCCGACGATCCTTTGCCAAAAATAACCACCTCATCACCTTCTTTGCAATCAATATCTGTGATGTTTACCATGATCATATCCATGCATACATTGCCGATGATCGGCGCTTTTTTGCCCTTGATCATCACCCATCCTTTTTCGTTTCCATAAATCCTAGAAATTCCATCGGCATGGCCTACTGGAATTGTAGCGGTCCTTTGGAAATAAGGTGCTTTGTATGCCCTATTATATCCGACGGTTTCTCCCGGTTCGATTGTATGAATCTGAGAGATCACAGATTTTAATGAAGCTATAGGCCTCAGGTGATCGTCAAATTTGGGGTCATTTCCAAAACCGTACAATCCAATGCCGCTTCGTACCATATCGAAATGTGCCTCGGGATAATTGAGAATGCCCGAAGTATTACATTGATGCATCTTCACCTCATATCCAACCTTGCGCTCAAACTCCGAAGCAATTTTTTTAAAAGTGCCTATCTGATGCTGCGTGAACGATCTCTCGGTAAGATCCTCAGATGCCGCAAGATGCGAAAGGATACTTAATACTTTCACCGATGAGGTCGCTTTCAGCTTTTCAATAATATATTCCACATCATTTTCCCAAAAGCCAAGGCGATTGAGTCCAGTATTAAATTTTATGTGAATGGGATAATCCTTCTGAGCATGTTTTTTGGCAACTTCTATGAAACCTTTAAGCGTCTTGGCATTATATAGGCTAGGCTCCAAGCACCGCTCGATAATTTCATCAAAGTGAATCGGTAATGGATGCAAGACCATAATTGGGGTCTCGATTCCCGCATCTCGCAAGGCCATTCCTTCTGAAGTATAGGCCACCGCAAAATAATCAACCTCCAGCGATTCTAGGTGTTTGGCTATTTCTATGGCGTCACTGCCGTAGCCAAACGCCTTGACCACTGCCATGAATTTGGTCTTGGGTTGAAGTTTGCTTTTCAAAAATTGAAAATTATGCGTCAGTGCGCGCAGGTCGATCTCCAATGTGGTTTCATATATGCCCATTGAGCTTAGCAGATATTAGTTGTCTGAAGTGTCCTTGATCTCTTCAGCATCTTCGACATCCATGTCCTTCACTTTTTCTTTTAACATGGCCTTGTAATAAGCCGCACGACTTAGGGGTTCATATTCTTGGGTCTCGCCCAAGAGGACAAGGTCATCTCCTTGAGCTTTCCTGTAGCTATATTGTGCCAGATTTCCCGTACGCGTGCAAACGGCATGTACTTTGGTAACATATTCTGCCGTGGCCATTAAGGCGGGCATTGGGCCAAATGGGTTCCCTTTAAAATCCATGTCGAGCCCTGCTACGATAACGCGTACCCCTCTATTGGCAAGGTCGTTACAAACACTTACGATTTCGTCATCAAAGAATTGTGCCTCATCGATTCCAACAACATCACACCCATCGGCCAACAATCTTATATTTGCTGCAGCCGGTACAGGTGTAGAACGAATTTCATTTTCATCGTGAGAGACGACCATCTCGTCATCGTAGCGGGTATCTACGGCCGGTTTAAAGATCTCCACTTGCTGCTTTGCAAATTGCGCGCGCTTGAGTCTTCGGATCAATTCTTCTGTCTTGCCAGAGAACATCGATCCACAGATTACTTCGATCCAACCAAATTGTTCCTTATGATTTACCGTATTTTCGAGAAACATTTTGTAATTTTCTAGACGAAAACGCAGCTTGTCTACGTTTTATATAAACGAAACAAACTTACGTAAATTAATCACAAGATACTTTCTTAAAAATTGAATTGAAAAATAGTCGCGGAAGGCTGTCAAAAAGCATAGATGATGAAGAAGAAATTAGAAGCAGAATTGATCAGTATTGCACATCGGGTTTTGAAGCTGAAAGGCAAGTCGGATGTTGTAAAACTTCATGAAGAGGTGAAGAAACTCTACGAACAATTAACGGTCTTGAAATTCGTGGAGGAACATCTTGATAGTGGGTCGGAACCAGTGATGGGAGAGAAGGCGCTGTATGATACCATAGACGATGTTTTCGAGAACAAGAACAACGATGAGGTCATTAAGCATAACCTTAAAGAATATAATGATCGTGATGAACCCATGGAACAGATCATCACTCCAGTGATTGATACCATTAAGGATATTGTTGCCGAAATGCCAAAAGAAGAGACCTTAGATGATATTTTAGGCGATATCCTGCCAGAGCCTACCTTCGTAAAAAGAGATGCGGATATAGTAACGCCTGATGCCAAGGATATAGTGACCAAGGTAGAAGTGAAAAAACGCTCCTTGAATGACAAAATTCAGAGAGGATTCAATATTGGACTGAACGATAGGTTGGCTTTTGTGAACCATTTGTTCAATGGAAGCCAGGAAGATTTTAATCGTGTACTTTCACAACTGAACACCATCAATAATGCAGCCGATGCCAAAGGTTTTTTAGAAGTGATGGTGAAGCCTGATTATAACAATTGGGACGGAAAGGAAGAATACGAAAATCGACTGGTAGAGATCATCGAAAAGAAATTCACCTAAAAAAGGATTTTAGCGATCTAGGAAGGTTCATACGATGCGTCTTATCTTTTTAAGAAAGAATAACTAATCAGCGTTAAAAGATGAAAATTCAGAAGATTGCATACTGGCTAACAACGTGCCTTTTAACGTTGTTCATGTGCTTTTCGGTATATATGTATCTATTCAAAAATACCGAGATTGAAAAGGCATTTATGAGTTTTGGCTACCCTGTGTATCTCATCTATCCTTTAGCAGCGGCAAAGATTCTCGGGGTCATCATTATTTTGGTCAATGTAAAAGGGCTTAAAGAGTGGGCCTATGCGGGGTTCTTCTTCAATTTTGTGCTGGCATTTTTCGCCCATCTACAAATAGGCGATGGAGAACAAATGGGTGCTTTGATCGCATTGCTGCTTTTGCTATCCTCTTATTTTTTGGGGAAGAAAGTTCGACCGTAAGGATTCAAAAATGAACTAGACGGGCCGAAAGTTGTACAACAGCATTCGGCTTTCTATTTTTACAATATGTCTAAATTATACATCGTACCAACCCCGATTGGCAACTTAGAGGATATGACCTTTCGCGCGATCAACGTGCTAAAAGAGGTTGATCTGATCCTTGCCGAAGATACGCGCACCAGCGGAAAGCTGATGAGGCACTTTGATATCGGAACACCTATGCAAAGTCACCATATGCACAATGAGCACAAGACCGTTGAAGGACTTGTTCGACGATTAATGCATGGAGAGACCATCGCATTGATCAGTGATGCGGGCACTCCGGCAATCTCAGACCCAGGATTTTTGCTAACACGCGCTTGTATTGAACAAGGCGTAGATGTGGAATGTCTTCCTGGTGCCACGGCCTTCGTTCCTGCATTGGTCAATAGCGGATTGCCAAATGACAAATTTGTATTTGAAGGCTTTCTTCCTGTAAAAAAAGGAAGGCAAACGAGATTGAAATTATTAGCCGAGGAAACACGAACGATGATCTTCTATGAGTCTCCGCATAAGTTGTTGAAGACCTTGGCACATTTTACAGAATATTTTGGAGAGGAACGACAATTATCGGTTTCAAGGGAGATCTCAAAGCTACACGAAGAAACCATTCGTGGCACTGCAAAAGAGGTGTTGAGACATTACGAAGCAAAACCACCCAAGGGAGAGATCGTCATTGTAGTGACCGGAAATAATAAGAAATGAAAATTAAAAATTCAGTATCCGACCGTCTAGATTTTCCAACAGAGTTAAGCGAACCAACCTTTTTTATAAACAGTTTAAAGAAAAAGTTGATACAGGGACCTTTCAAAGAAATAAATATTTCAGAAGGATCTTATAAATTGGAATTAGAAGGTCTTAATAAAGTCAATTTCTTCGTTGGAGCAAATAATAGTGGTAAAAGTAGGTTCTTGAGAGGTCTTCTAAAATTAGATAGAGGTTTTATGGAAATCGTTAGAAAAACTCCTATATCAGATATACATAATGCGCTAATTAATCATAGGTTATTTTCTCACGATAATGCTAAACTGGACAAAAATCAGAGGAATATAGTCGATGTAGCATCTATTGGATTATCCTTATTAGAAGTTAAGAATATTAAAAACTACTTGATAAATTTTGGTTCGTTTAATGAGTCGAAGATAAAGCAAATTATAAGAGATGGCAGGAGGTCGATTTCCAGAGAATCTGAAATTAACCTATTAAAGGAAGATGCCATGGATTATTATGACTTAATGGAAGACTTTCTCCAAGAGATTAAGTTTCATTTAAATAATAAAAATGAGAGCAATTGTTATATTCCTGTTTTTAGAAGTCTTTATAAAGGCGCTCATTTAGAAGAAACAACATATAAAGAAATACTGATTAAACATTTTGGCATTCATGAAAAAACAAAAACATTTACAGGGTTAGAATTTTTTAATGTATTGTTAAAGAACAAAACCTCAAGAAGAAAGAAAGACGTGGTAGCCTTCGAAAGATTCCTTTCCCGAAATTTTTTTAATAATAAGACTGTAGATATCACTGCTGACACCGAAAAGAATTTGGTCGCAATTGACATTGACGATGATTATAGAAATATTAATGAGATAGGAGATGGTTTGTCTCAGCTAATTATGCTTTTATACCCTATGTTTACGGCTCCTAAAAGAGAATGGTTTTTCATAGAAGAGCCAGAAACAAATCTTCATCCAGGTTTTCAGCGAATTTTCGTTGAAACCTTAATAAACGATGAATTCCTTCGGGAAAAACAACTGAAATTTTTTATTACTACCCATTCTAACCATTTGTTAGATTCATCTTTTTATTCCAATGATATTTCCATATTTAAATTTCAGAAATTAGATAAAGAATCAGTTAAGGTAAATACTAATGTTAGACCAAATACCGAAATACTTGATGCACTTGGTGTGAAATCTTCATCCGTTTTCTTGGCAAACACTTCAATTTGGGTAGAAGGCCCCACAGATAGAAAATACGTCTCAAAGGTTTTGAAACTTATAAGTGAAAACAGAGGTGACAACTTGAGAGAAGATTATGATTTCTCATTTTTTGAATATGGCGGAAGTCTCCTATACCACTATTTATTCGAAGATGAAATAGAACATTCGGATGCTGAGATTAGAGAATGTATTAACGCATTTTCATTGTCTAAAAAAATATATCTGTTATCCGATAATGACAATGCTATTGGTAAGAAGGCTGAGAGGAAACAAAACCTCTTAAGCTTAACCAAGAAGAACTCAAATTTTCTTTATCATGATACAGTTCACAAAGAGATTGAGAATCTGTTACCTCCTAATATTATTTCTGGCTTCATGAAAAAATTAGTTAGAGATAAACAGTCAGAAACGAAGATTGAAAAAATAAAAATTTCGAGTGAAGAATATAGGCATGTTGGCTTAGGAGATTTCTTGCTTAAAAAACTTCAGGATATAGGAATTGATGACAGAAATATCAAATCATTCCGTGCGAGTTCTGGAACTTTAAAAAACGAATACAAACATAAACTTTGCAATTATTACATCAAGTCATTTAATGATTCAGATATGTTAAGTTTTGAGAATGATTATTTGATTAAAGAAATTGACAAGCTTTATAACTTTATAAAGAATAATAGTTCCTAGAATGTGGAAACTCTTCTCACCAAAATAAGTTCCTGCGAGCTTTGTAAGGCCCACCTCCCTCTAGGGCCCTATCCTATAGTCGCCGCCCACTCCAAGGTGAAAGTCGTGATCATCAGTCAGGCGCCAGGAGGCAAAGCTCATAGAACAGGGATTCCTTGGGATGATCCTGGAGGACAACAACTTAGAAAATGGTTAGGAGTCACGGATGAAGAATTTTATGAAAAGACCCGTTTTGCCTTTATGCCAATGGGCTTTTGCTATCCTGGAAAAGGAGTGTCTGGAGATCTTCCCCCAAGACCCGAATGTGCCCCGCTTTGGCACAAGGCCCTTTTGGAAAGGATGTCCAACCTTCAACTTGCTATTTTGGTTGGGCAGTATTCCCAGAAATACTATTTGGCTAAGGCAATGAGAAAGAATTTGACCGAAACCGTCAAAGCTTTTGAAGACTATTTACCGACCTATCTTCCGCTACCACATCCTTCTCCAAGAAATCGTTTTTGGTTGACAAAGAATCCATGGTTTGAAGAAGAGGTTCTTCCAGCTCTTCGCACAATAGTTAAAAAAATTATAGAAAAGTAAAAAAATAGGGTAACGATCTCCCTATAGTGTTGATATCATGATATAACTAAAAACTTTATATCATGAAGCATTTAAAAACATTATCAATGATCATTGCCTTTTTAACGGCAACAACAATGACCGCGCAGTGGGTAGTGACACCCTCTACGGCGGTTTCCAGCTATTCACAACCCAATTGGAAGGTGGATGCAGACCTCAATGACAACTACATGGCCATTACCTATGGAAATCAGAACCCGAGTACGTCCCCAGGTGGAACAGGAACTTTTTTAAAGGTTTTCAATGCCAGTAATACTCCAATAACAGGGGATATTGCAGTTTTTAATATGGGGTTCAATGTTAGTAGAGTGAAGATCTCGGCTACTAATTTTATATATGTATTAGGGACCAATAGCTATAGTCCGACCACCAAACTCGTCTTGAAAAAGTTCAATACTTCGGGAACTTTGTTAGGAACGGTGATCGTTAACCACAGTATTGGTGGAGCTATGTTCGACCTCGCGCTTGCCGACAATGGTGACGCCTTGGTCTCTCTGTTCGAAGGAGACAACATCAGAGTACGAAGCTATGATGGCAACCTTGTCTACAAAGGGGTGATCAACATCGCTAGTGGCATTACCCACTATCATTTACCATCGTATAACCTGCGTTCACAGTTTATCGATTTCAATGCTGGCAAGTTTATCGTTGGATATTCTAGAGGCAGCCATTCTAGCCTTACTTCCTATATCAAGAAGTATAGCTACAACACAAGCAATCCAGCGCTTTCTTCACTTCAAAATACTTACCCATTTGCAGGAGGATTTATTCGGAAGAATTTAGAGAGCAACAATTCTCATCAGGTAGCACTGCGTGCCAACGGAGACATCTTCTACGTGAATGGTATTTCAGGCGTTAAAAGAATTTCTGGGGCTACGACGTATAATGTTTATGGTAATACCAAGACAAAAGTAAACGTAGATGCCAATGACAATCTATTGATTTCGTGGACGGACAATGCGCGGGCAAAAGCGAGACTTTACAACTCAAGCAATGGCTTCGTTCACTACTACCAAGAGGATGGAAATATCAACGGTTCTTGGGCACCTGCTTTTCACGATTGTAAATTCGTGTTGGCCGGAGATAAGAGCAACCAAGGAACGAATTATCATACCAACAGAAAAGCGCACTATCAAGTATTCAATTGTTCGGACTGCGAAGCTGGAGGTCCAGCGACAGCCGATTTTGAGTTCCGATTTCCCAATCAGGTATCGCAATTGCCTTCTCTTTATGGACCACAAGATGTTACCGAGCTATGTTTGGTAGACAGGCTATGGGTAGATGGCACACCAAGCTGCAACGAGGACGGATATTTTGTAGAGATCACCGAGTTTAATTTAATGACTTGGACAGATACCTTGGTATTGTATTCGGGCTGGGTGTGCACGGGTTGTACCGCACCTAACAATATCGACATCGCCAGCTTTTTACCTGCTGGATATCAATTAAGGCCAAACAGGATATATAAATTCAAACTGGCCGTGGGATCTCCTTGGGATTCAACACATAAGTTCTTCCAAATTTCGTGCTGTAGAAGACAGATCGTCGAGTTGGAGGAGGAAGCGGTAGAGATTGCACTTCCGCGCGAAAGAGGAGAAGCAGTAATAGCAAATGAAGAGCTAGCCATAAAGGTCTTTCCTAATCCGGCTAAAGATGTTTTGACCATTGATCTCTCAAAAGAAGATATGGTTGGAGAAGCTGAAATTAGCATTAAGAATTTTACAGGAAGACAATTGTACGCTGCTAAAACCAAAGAGCAGAGGCAGCAGATAAATATCTCAAAATGGATCAAAGGAATCTATCTATGTACGGTTAAAGTAAATGATGTAGAACAGACCTTTAAGATTGTTAAAGAGTAGTAATATAAAAAGACCTCACAGGTTTCCAAAACCTGTGAGGTCTAACATAAATATCTGGTATCTCAATACTCAATACTAAGCGCTAAAATCTATATATGCTTCCCAACTTCGAAGCCATGCTTTCCAAGATATTGCATGCCACTATCGATCGCATCTCCTTCCAATGTCGTTCCCATACTGTCATTCCAGCGATTAAGGTAGCCAAAAAGAGAGATCACACCAAGCATTTCTACGATCTCACCCTCGTTCCAATATTTATATAACTCCTCTTTGATCTTTGTGTCTACGGCATTCGGAACCTGACTCGCTGCCAATGAAAAATCGAGCGCGGCTCGTTCCGCATCACTAAAGGCCGGATGTGTACGATAGTCCCAAATATTGTCTAGCTGTTCCTGTTCGGCGCCATAGCGTTCTGCAGCTCTGATAGCGTGCGCTTGGCAATAACGGCAGCCTGTGGAATTAGAGGAAACCCAGGCGATCATTCGTTTTAAGGCAGAGGTCACGCGACCATGATTGGCCATTACGGCTTTATTCAGGTTAATGAATGCACGCGAAATATCGGGTCTGCGTTGCATGGTCAAGACCGAATTAGGACAAAACCCAAGCGTCTCGTTAAAGAATTCGGCCAACTCTCTGGTCGCTGGATCATGGTCTGCAGTTAATGGAGTAACTAGTGGCATATTTGTGTACTTAGAAATTTGGAGCAAGGTACAAATTAGAAATTTCAAAATCCAAGTATCAAATCTCAAAAACTAATGAAAGCAACTCTATTTTTACCGATGGAATTTGTAAATTGAAGGTTCGAATTTACTCGATAATCGAGATTTAAATGCTGCGAGGCTTGTACGCCTTCATGTAGCCATTCTGGTGGACGAAGGCCTCGAAATCAAAGATGTTTTTTCAATTATTACCTTGTGGGCTTGCCCCTATGTAATGTACTCAAAATAGATATGCGCTGGACAGTAAGATCAAAACCCCCAAAAGAGAAAATAGACCACTTAATGGAGGTATTGGGGGTTGATGAGATCACAGCAACGCTTTTGCTTCAAAGAGGGATAGAGACTTTTGAAGGAGCCAAGAAATTCTTCCGACCATCGTTGGACGATCTGCACGACCCATTTTTGATGAAAGACATGCAAAAAGCGGTCGATCGAATAGAAGAGGCCGTTCAAAATAAAGAGAACATTTTGGTTTATGGTGATTATGATGTGGACGGTACCACAGCGGTCTCTCTGGTCTCCTCATATTTGCAAACGTTTTATCCACAAGTGGCTACTTATATTCCAGATCGTTATGAGGAAGGATATGGAGTTTCGTTTCAGGGCATTGATTTTGCCGAGGACAATGATTTTGGACTGATCATCGCACTGGACTGTGGTATCAAGGCCATTGATAAAGTGGCCTATGCAAAAGAAAAGGGAATCGATTTTATCATCTGCGACCACCATCGCCCGGGCGATGAAATTCCTGATGCGGTGGCCGTTCTAGATCCTAAGCAAGAAGATTGCAACTACCCTTATGACGAATTATGCGGATGTGGAGTAGGATTCAAATTGATACAGGCCCTAGCCTCAAAACGAGGAGAGACGATTGCTGATCTACAACCCTATTTAGATCTGGTAGCCACCGCCATCGGTGCGGATATTGTTCCGATCACGGGGGAGAATCGTGTGTTGGCCTATTATGGTTTGAAGGTGATCAATGAAAATCCCAGAGCAGGGATCAAAGCCATTACCGATCAGGTAAAAAAACAATCGATGAGTATCACCGATGTGGTCTTTATCATTGCACCTCGAATCAACGCGGCAGGCAGGATGAAGCATGGGCAACATGCGGTTGAATTGTTGACCGAGACCGACTTTAACACGGCTATCCAATTTGCAGAACAGATCGAGGAATTCAATCAAGATCGACGTGCTTTGGACGAGGAGATCACCAAAGAGGCCTTACTGCAGATCGAGAAAAATAAGGAGGAAGCATGCTTTTCTTCAGTGGTCTATGACGAGAAATGGCACAAGGGTGTGATCGGCATTGTTGCTTCGCGATTGACAGAGACCTACTACCGTCCCACTTTGGTCTTTACCAAAAGCGGTGAAAAACTGGCAGCTTCTGCGCGAAGTGTTAAAGGATTTGATGTGTACAATGCGTTGAATGCCTGCGCAGAGCATATCGAGCAATTTGGGGGTCATAAATATGCTGCGGGATTGACCTTGTTGGAAGCCCAGTATGAACAATTCAAAATGAAATTTGAGGAGATCGTCAAAGAAACGATCGACCCAAAATTATTGACGCCGGAGATCACTATCGATGCCGAGATCCCGCTTTCCAAGATCTCGCCAAAATTCTATCGCATTCTAAAACAGTTTGCGCCTTTTGGCCCCGGCAATATGCGTCCGGTCTTTTTGAGCAGTGGTGTTTGCGATACCGGTTACGGCAAATGTGTTGGGCAAGAAGAAGATCATTTAAGGATCACGGTAACGCAAGATGATGCTAAGCCCATTGTTGCGATCGGCTTTGGTTTGGGTCATAAATATGAGTTGATCGCGGAAAAAAAACCATTCGATCTAGCATATACCATTGATGAGAATGAATGGAACGGGAATGTAAGCTTGCAATTAAAAATTAAAGATATCAAATAGAATATGTATGAAACGAATTGGCCTGTGCATTATCGCTTTGGCAAGCATCATCTCGAGTTCTTGCTCAAATAAAGATGAAAGCTTGCAACTACTATCCCCTGATGAGAACATCGCGCTTTCCTTTTTCCTCACTGAAAATGGAAGGCCAGGGTATATGGTTCAACATAAATCAACGACGGTCATAGACACCTCATTTTTGGGGTTCAATCTGAAAGGGACTGAAAGTCTAGTTCTGGATCTTAAAATCCTTTCTACCGAAAGGGCCACGGTCAATGAGACCTGGCAGATGCCTTGGGGAGAACAGGTCGATGTGAAAAATCACTACAATCAGTTGGTGGTTCATCTTGAAGAGCAAACACCAAATCGCCGTAGGCTCGATATTCATTTTAGGGTGTTTGACGATGGGCTTGGATTTAGATACCATTTTCCAGAGCAAGACCAGATGAAGGAGGTGATAGTTTTGGACGAGTATACAGATTTCAACCTTACAGGAGATCACGAGACTTGGTGGATTCCTGGAGATTGGGATATTTACGAACATCTTTACAGCCAGACGAAGTTCACGGAGATCGACGCCCTCTCAAAAAGGAACCATCCTGCCTTGGCCCAAACCTCGATTCCAGAGAATGCCGTAAATACACCAGTGACGCTTAGAACTGAGAATGGACTTCATTTGAGTTTTCACGAGGCGGCGCTTTGGGATTACTCGGGGATGACCCTGAAAGTGGACAAAGAAAAGTTATTGTTCCAGAGTGAGTTAGTGGGGTCTAAAAATCACGATTATAAGGTAAAGCGAACGCTGCCTTTTAGTACTCCTTGGCGCACCATTCAAATTGCGGAAAAGGCGACCGACTTGATCGACTCCAAATTGATCGTCAATTTAAACGAACCTAATAAGATTGGTGACGTTTCTTGGTTTATACCAATGAAATATACTGGCGTTTGGTGGGAAATGCACTTGGGAAAATCGAGTTGGGACTACGGGATGACCTTGAATGACAAAGGCGAATGGGAAGATACTGGAAAAGCGCATGGTCGCCATGGAGCAACCACCGAAAATGTAAAGCGCTTTATCGATTTCTCAGCAGCGAACAACATAGGTGGTGTTTTGGTAGAAGGTTGGAACACCGGCTGGGAACGATGGATTGGGTTTGAAGATCGCGAGGGAATTTTCGATTTTGTGACGCCCTATCCCGACTATGATCTAGAAGAACTGGCCAGGTACGCAAAAGAAAAGGGAGTAGAGATCATTATGCATCACGAGACTTCGGCGGCGACTGGGACTTACGACAAGCAAATGGACGCGGCCTATACATTGATGCAAAAGTATGGGATGCACACTGTAAAATCTGGCTATGTCGGAAAGATCATTCCGAAAGGGGAATACCATCACGGACAGTATATGGTAAATCATTATAATCGTGCCATCGTAAAAGCGGCTGACTATCAGGTAGCCGTAAATGCACACGAACCAATAAAGGCGACCGGGATAAGGAGAACCTATCCGAATGCGATCTCTAGAGAAGGGCTTCGCGGGCAAGAGTTCAACGCTTGGGCCCCAGACGGAGGTAACCCACCAGACCACTTGCCTACAGTTGCCTTTACGCGTATGTTGGCGGGGCCTATCGACTACACACCTGGTATCTTCAACATAAAGCTAGAACCCTATAAAGACAAAAACCAAGTGAATACTACGCTTGCGCAACAGCTCGCGCTCTATGTAGTGATCTACAGCCCTATTCAAATGGCGGCCGATCTTGTGGAACACTACGAGAATCAACCCGGTTTACAATTCATAAAAGATGTTGGCGTCGACTGGAAACAGACTAAAGTGATCAACGGGGAAGTCGGGGATTTTGTTACCATTACCAGAGAAGAAAAAAATACTGGAAATTGGTTTTTGGGAAGTATCACAGACGAGAATCCGCGAACCTTTTCCATCAGTTTGGACTTCTTAGAACCAAATACCAAATACAAGGCAAGGATATATGCTGATGCGGAAGATGCCCATTGGAATGATAATCCAACAGCATTGAAAATTGAAGAATTAGAGGTCGATCAAAATGGCAGCATCGACTTAAAATTGGCCCCAGGAGGTGGTGTAGCCATCAGTTTCATGAAATCGCAACAATAATATTAAATTTATTTAGACTAATTATAAATAATTAATATCTTTGAGTCATCAACTTTGATGACCATGTATGATATAGAACAGCTCTATCGCAACGATTACGGAATTGCCTTCTTTTGGAAGAAAGGAGATCAACGTAAGAAAGACAGCGTCCAGCTGGTATTTCGGGATACCGGTTTTTACTTGAACAAACGTCAGCTTATAAGTTTCTACGAAGAAACGACCATTGCAGCAAAAGGTCCTTATTGTGATCAATGTGACGAGAAGAAGGATTGTCGTGTCATTTTACTGCGAACTCCCTCAGCATTTATCGATCTTGCGGTAAGCCAAAACGAGTTGGATAAGATACAAGACCTTATTCGTGGAACCTTGTTTTATTTGGATCTTCAAAAATATTTGAATGAACTATGTCGAAATTGACTATTGGTATTTTTTCAACTCCATCTTCGCACCATCAAACACGCCATAGGTATAATAGCCGATCCAGTCACCCAGATTGATATATTTGGAATCACCCCCCAAATCTATTGTCATCGGTAAATGACGATGGCCAAACACAAAATAGTCACGATGTTCTTCAGCAAGTTTCTTTTTGGAGTATTGTACCAGCCATTCGTTTTCCTCACCTAGAAATTTGATGTCTTCATCTCCCGAGATTAGCTTGTTCTTAACGCTGAGGTATTGTGCCAATTTTACACCCCAATCGGGATGTAACCACCTGAAGAACCATTTCGCAACGGGGTTGGTAAACACCTTCTTCATACGTTTGTAACCTTTGTCTCCAGGGCCCAATCCGTCTCCATGACCGATAAAGAATTTGGTATCATTAAAGGTGAACTCCTTTGGCTCATGATATACAGGGATGTTCAGCTCTTCTTCAAAATAGCCATTCATCCAGAGGTCGTGGTTGCCTACAAAATAATAGATGGGAATGTCCGAATCCGTGATCTCGGCAAGTTTACCAAGCGTGCGCGTAAACCCTTTTGGTACCACCGTTTTATATTCGAACCAGAAATCGAATAGATCCCCCAATAAGAAAATGGCAGCTGCATCCTTTTTCACCTCATCCAACCACTGTACAAATTTCTGTTCTCTTGGAAAGCTTTGTTCTCTGTTGGGAGCGCCCAAGTGATTGTCACTGGCAAAGTATATTTTTTTTCCTGCTGGAATTTGCATGCTGTAAATATAAGTAAAAGTCCCCTTCTTATTGGGAAGGGGATTTAGGGGTGGGGCTGTCAATTATCACTAGCGTACCATTCCGCATAGCTGGTTGCGGTCTCTTGTAGCTTCAAAGAATGTAGCTTTATGTTTTCTGGGAGTCGTGCTTTGATCTTTGCAGCAAAGTCGATGACCATATTTTCGCTGGTAGGCTGGTAGTCTGCCAAGATCACCTGATGTCCGCGGTCTGCCAATTCCTTGGCCAGTTCAACATGTGGCGTATGCTTATTAAAGACGGTCGCATGATCGAATTTGTTCACTATTTCTTCCTTCACGATCTTCTTAAGGTCGCCAAAATCGATGACCATTCCATATTTAACATTGTTCGTATCGGTAATGGGTGTACCGATCACCGTGACGGATAATTTGTAGCTATGCCCGTGCACATTCTTGCATTTACCATCATAGCCATACAGGGCATGGCCGGTTTCAAAAGAAAATTGTTTGGTGATACGAATGGTGCTCATAGCGTTGTTTTTTGCAAATATATAAAGTCCCTCCCTATTGGGGAAGGGATTTAGGGGTGAGCTTATTTCTTAAACTTCTCCAGTGCCTTTTTAGTAAAATCTGAAAGTACCAGCTTGCCTGAAGTCTCTGCACGCTCGATAAGCAGTTTATCCCAGTGGTCGGTGCCTTCCCAAAGGACTCTTTT
This sequence comes from Sungkyunkwania multivorans, assembly GCF_042675645.1. Lineage (NCBI taxonomy): Bacteria > Pseudomonadati > Bacteroidota > Flavobacteriia > Flavobacteriales > Flavobacteriaceae > Sungkyunkwania > Sungkyunkwania multivorans. Next base: position 478,742 of record NZ_JBHTJH010000017.1, read on the forward strand.
CATCTCTGCCAGCGCATCAGGATTGTACGAAGCCAATTTTTCTGAAAGCATTTCCACCTCTCTGTCCAAATCCTTTTGGCTTTCAAGGACTTTGGCATAAAGCCCTTTTTCCTTGGCCCAATAGGCATTTTTCCACTCGCTTGCAGCTAGCGTAAGTTCTGCCAAGGCGGCCTTGCCTATTTTTCGTTCTACGGCTGGGGCGATCACAAAGGGTCCAATACCAATCGTGAATTCCGAAAGTTTAATGGCTGCAGCGTCGGTAGCCAAGACATAGTCGCAAGCCGAGGCCAGGCCTACGCCACCTCCTACTGCCTTTCCTTGAATTCGCCCAATAATTAGCTTGCTGCAACGGCGCATGGCATTGATCACGTTGGCAAAGCCACTAAAGAAGGCCTTTCCCTCTTCCAAATTGGTGATGGCCACCAATTCATCAAAAGAGGCGCCAGCACAAAAAGCACGGTCACCTTCGCTTTTAAGCACGATGACATTAACATCGTTATTTTGCGATAACGAATCTAATTCCTTGGTCAATCGAGCCAATAGTTCGGATGGGAAGGAATTGCTTGCGGGATGACCAAATTCTACGGTCGCAATCTTATTTTGAATAGAAGTGTATAAACTTCCATTGGGTCTGTCGGTAGGCATACGAGAATGATTTGTGCAAACTTACGGTTTTTTACTTGCCATGCCTTAGCGCAACGGAAAGCCTTTCGCTGCCCACCAGGGATGAATCTCGATCACCAATCGACCCGCCTTTACTGAAGGGTCCATATTGGCCAAACTATCGGCCATTTGCAGCGTAGGAACATTGTAAATGGTAATCCCACGGATATCGCCGTCATCTCCAAAGGGTCCTGAAATATCGGCATATCCTTTTTTATACATCTCGCCCAAATGGGCTAGATGCTGTTCCTGTAATTTGGCAGCTTCCTCTTCGCTTTGCGAACGATTAGGACCTCTTTTTAGGAAGGCGATAAAATATTGTTGCATGACGACTTTTTCACCACTTTCTTCATCGATATAGTCAAAGGTTTGAAAGCCTCTTTCTTTCAGTTCGGCGACCAGTTCGTCCGTGGCAGCATTCTTTTCATTCAAAAGTACCTCGGCGGACTTTTCTTCAGGTTTTTGCACTGTATCGTCATGTTCCTCTTTCGCTTCCTTTCCGCAGGAAGAAAGAAATAGTACAGTTAATAGAAGGATCAGATGCTTCATTTTTTCCAGGTTTTATAAGGCTGTTTGCTCAAATTTGAGTTATAATAGTTGATATCTCCAGTCACTTCGTCTCCCAACCACGAAGGTTTCAAGAATTCCTCGTCTTCATCTTCGAGTTCTATCTCGGCAATGACTAGGCCTTCGTTTTCCCCCAAAAATTCATCCACTTCAAAAAGATGCTTTCCCAAAGGAATCTCATAACGGATCTTTTCTATGACCGTTGGTTCACATAAGGGTATCAGTTGTTCTGCTTCTCTAAGGGTGATTTCCTTTTCCCATTCAAAACGTTGGGTGCCCGCCTCGTTTGAAATTCCCTTTACGGTCAAAAAACCCTGATATCCTTTGATACGCACACGCACGGTACGTTCGGGATGGGTATTGAGAAATCCCTGCACGATCCGAGTTTGTTTTAAGGCTTCTTCCTTGTATGTGTCAGAAGTCACAAGAAATTTTCGTTCAATTTCGATCATATGTTACCCTGCTTTGGGAGAAATTCATCCTTATTTTATCCGCCATGGAGGTCTTTTGCGATGTTTGCCAGCCCAATAGATGACCAAACGATTGCCATCTGGGTCTTTCAATCGCGCTTCGCGCCACAACCAGCTTCGGTCCTCTGGCAATTCATCAAAGTTAATACCTTTTAGGATCAATTCTGATACATAATCATCCAGATCCTCCTCTTCAAAATATACCATGACACCTTCACCTTCTGCGATGCTTTCAACCTGATGGACCGAAAAGGTGGCATCGCCATTCGGACATTCGAATCTGGCATAGTGTGGTAGGGCCTTCACGATCAGCTTTAACCCAAGGGTCTGGTAAAAGTGGATGGCCCTTTCAACATCTGTAGAGGGAACGGTCACCTGATTAAGATCCATTTTTCGCTATGTGTTGAATGACATCTGAAGATAAGATCTGCGAATCGTATTTATTATTCGCTAACCAGATCATGGCAGTTGCAATACGTTCTGGATGAATGCTTCTATACTTTTTTAACGGGCCGATCAACAAGAAATTCAGTACGCTCATCAGCACTTTACCAACGTATTCGCCTATCCGTCGTTCTTCACGTTTACCACCAATTAGCGAAGGTCGTAGGATATAGGTATTCGGGATTTGTTGTGAGAGTACGGCCGTCTCCATCAAACCCTTGACCTTGTTGCAGAAGATATTACTGTTGGGGTCAGCTCCCATCGCCGAGATAACGATAAAGGTTCGAATATTGTTTTCCTTACAAAGTTTTGCTGCCGAAGCGGGGATGCCATAGTCGATCTTTTTATAGATCTCCTTGTCGGGTGTTTTGGCAGCAGTGGTTCCGATGCAACAAAAAACCTCATCGGCCTTGAAGGACTCCTTATGGTCTTTCAGCTCGAAGAGATCGATGAGATGCTCCGTTATCTTTTCGTTTTCAATGTTCACTGAATTTCGGCCAAATAGGAGGATCTTGGCATAGCGATCATCTTGAAGCAATTTGTTGAGCAAAATACTTCCCGTGAGGCCGGTAGCCCCTAGAATGATGGCGGTCTTTTGATTCATTGGTTTTGGCAAATTCTTCAATTAAAGATATGCTAAATTTGTGATATGCTAGAAGGAGTACCTTTACGAAAGATCATCCACGTGGATATGGACGCGTTCTATGCCTCTGTAGAGCAAATGGATGATCCTGAGCTAAAGGGAAAGCCGATCGCTGTTGGTGGTGGTGAAAAAAGAGGGGTGGTATCTGCGGCGAGCTATGAGGCCCGAAAGTTTGGAGTACGTAGTGCCATGCCAGGCTTTAAGGCCAAGAGAAACTGCCCGGACCTGATCTTCGTTCGCCCGAGATTTGACCGCTACAAAGAAATTTCACAGCAGATCCGAAAGATCTTTTATGATTATACAGACTTGGTGGAACCTTTGTCTCTAGACGAAGCCTATTTGGACGTGACCGAAAACAAGAAAGGAAATCCTTCAGCTAGTTTGATCGCAACTGAGATTCGGCAACGGATCCTTGATGAAGTCGGTTTGACTGCTTCGGCAGGAATTTCCATCAATAAGTTCATCGCCAAAGTGGCCAGCGATTATAACAAGCCCAACGGACAAAAAACGGTTCCACCAGAAGAGGTGCTCGATTTTTTGGAGCAATTAGAGATCCGAAAATTCTATGGGGTGGGCAAGGTCACGGCAGACAAGATGTACCGCCTTGGCATTTTTACTGGAAAAGATCTGAAATCGAAATCCAAGGAATTCTTACAGGAAAATTTTGGTAAATCGGGACCATTCTATTTCAATGTCGTACGTGGGATTCATTTGAGTGAGGTAAAGCCACACCGCATCGCTAAATCGGTAGGTGCAGAGCGTACCTTTAGGGAGAATTTGACCAGTGAACTCTTTATGCTCGAAAAACTGGAGCATATTGCCGAAGAACTCCATAAGCGTTTGACGCGATATAGCATTTCTGGGAAGACGGTAACCCTAAAGATCAAATACAGCGATTTCACCACCCAGACCCGCAGCAAGACCTTGGATTATTACATTTCGGACAAGAGTTTGCTGTTGGAAATGGCCAAAGAATTGCTCTATCAAGAAAAGCCAAAGGACTCGGTGCGTTTGTTGGGAATCTCCTTGGCGAATTTGAATACGGAAGAAGAAAAGGAGAAACCAGAACAAAAGACGGTTTCTGTACAGTTGAAGTTTGATTTTTAGTATATTTTCTTTGTCATTCCTGCGTCCGCGTGCCGCTGAAGCTTTAGCGGAGGAGCAAAGCAGGAACCGATAAAGTTGGAAAGCGCTTATTTAAACCCAAAAACCCGTGAGGTCTTTAAATCAAAAATTTATTCTTTTTCCTATCACTTCGTAGGGTGCTCGCGGAAAACCATACAAGATGATTTTGTCATTATCGACCTCTTTTATTGGAACCAGTAAATCTCTTCGACCATTGTTATAGAATGAACAGAATAGCGTACTTTGAAAATCTTCTAAAATGATTTTACGCCCTTCCTTCTTATGCTTTTTCAAGATTCTGAGAACGGCAGGGTTATCCAATTCCTTGTTAAAGAGTATTTGAATCTTTTCCTTGTTCCATACCACCTCGAATTCGAGTTCTTGAATCTCTTTTGAGGATAATGTTGTTTTGGTAGGTTCAATTCTTTGATGGTCGAATTCAAATATGCTTTCCTCAGTGATCGTTTCGTTGTCATTTTTAACAATCGTGGACGTTCCTTTGCGATAAAAACGAATTCTATGATCACTGATAAAGTTGTATCGGGTCTTGGCAAGTTCCTCTTTAAACCTAGGAGGCTCAATCTTTTTTAAGATACTATTTTCCGAATTCTCGTGTAACTCAAAATGTAGTACCTGCCCTTCCTTGAATTCAATCAGCTCGGGGCAGCTATAAGTATGTTCATCCTTGATCATTAACCAAGTCCCATCATATGTGCTCATATTAAAGAACTAATCTTTTTGTTCCAATTCATCCAACGACTTTTCTAAGAGGCATAAGAATCTAGAATTGCATACTCTAGCTGTGCATGAACCCAACGGTAGAATTCTTTTCGCATAAACATGAGCCTAAGCTCGCAACTCCCTAGTCGATAATGCTCTGATGGAGTTTCAAGTGCTTTTATTCTTTCAATGATTTTTTCTGCTCTTAGTAGCAACTGTTCTATTTCTTCTTGAGGGATCATTTATCTTATTTGAAGAACCATTTAGAATTCATTGTTTTATTTGAGGTTTTTATAAACCAAAAACTTCACGACCAGTTTATTTTCTTGAGAATAATTTTCTATAAAAAGGTCATATCGTTTGACCTTGTCTAAGTGCCAATTTAAGGTGTTGTATTCTGATAAATTCAATTCTTTAATACTACTTTGCTGAAGATCAATTTTTTTAGGGAGGATACCATGATTCATGGTCCATGTTGGCTCTCCGTATATATTTTTGACCCTTTCAAAAAAATCGAGATTGGCGGTGGTAATTTCAAATTGAAACGAAGTTATCGTATCATTTTCAACTGCAATAATGAGGTTGTTAGCATTTTCCCCTAAAAACGAAGCTTTGGACTCTTTGAGTTGGTAGTAATCCGAAATGAGTGACTTCCTGATAATGCCAAATTTCAACACCTCATTATCTTGTAATTTGTTAAATCGGGACAAGTCCTTTCCAGCAACTCTTTTTTCAAGTAAATCTGTTCCGAGCCTTATAGGCTCTTGATTAATTAAAAAGGTAATACAACACAGAAAATACATTAGATCTTGCAAATACATTGATTTAATTCAACAAGTTAATTTTATAATCCAAACCTCCAATGATTTTTCTGCTCTTAGTAGCAAATGATCTATTTGATCTTTAGGAACAATTGTATTTAATTAATGCTTTGACACCACGCTATACATTTTATGCCAACCAAGCCCCGTTCCGTTATCATAATATATCAACAACCAGTTTTCATTCATTTCCTTGATTGGAAATACATATTTTCTAAGATCATTATCATAATAAAGCACTACAAACCAAGTCTGATCGAACTTCTCCAACTTAAATTTTGAGCAAAAGTTAAGCCTGTCCAGTTGAACTGGACTTTTGGAGAGGTCTTTCTTAAATTCAAGAAGTTGTAGTTTTCCAAAAATATCTATTTCGTATGTCTGTTCTTCTATGAAAGCTGGATCAACATCACCTTTAGTAGGTAAAAGTTTCAACCGCAGCTCTTTTATTATTTCAGGAGTATTGTTTCTTTTACCTTTTATGAAAAACTCAATTTGATGGTTATTTACAAAGTTGAACTCCATATCGACGTTTGTACCTAAAATACGACTTCCCTCAGCTCTATAAGAGACTTCTCCTATTTTCTCGGTGAAATCATGCATAATCAATAAGTTGTCCGTGAACTCAGTGATTGGCACGGCTGGAATCGACATTGTTGAGATGTGGGTCATTAAGAGCCACTTTCCTTTTAGTTCTTGCGCCATAGAATTGTGTTGGATGACAAGAATAAGTATAAGCAATTTATATTTAATAGAATCAAGACTCATTAGAATAGTTACACCATCATAAACAATAAACAGCATCTGTCGCTGGAACACCACCACACGGTTGCGTTGCCATTGATGAGCTAGGCCGTATGTTATTTAACTCATTAAGCAGGTGGGACGACAGGGCAGATTTGACAGCTGCCTGATTATTTAACAAAGACGGATTTGAACTTAGCTCCTCGAATAATTTACCTTTTGCATTTTCCCACCCCTCGTTAAAGATTAACGATGCGTTGTGACTTATTGCATAAGGGATGCTAACGCAAACTAAATCGAATTCTATGTCAATAACTTGTGCTTCTACACCATTTAAAGGGTTTGGTTGAACGTATATTGATAAATGAAGATTTCCAATATTTGCATATTTAGCATTTCCGATTTGTTGAAATTCATATTCACTGCATATTCGTGTTGGGCTTTGCTCTTCCACCGAACTTACAACGCATTCCCCACTTTCATTGATATAGGCATTTGGATGGTCACAAGGCGGTAAGTCCCCATCAACAGGCAAAGTGTTGATATTGCCGTTTCCGCCGTTACCATCACCATTTCCGCCTGTGCCGTTGCCTCCTGTTTCGTCATCATTATTTAACGGGTCGCCACCACCTCCACCGCTGCCACCGGTATCGTAACAGGTATAGGTATAGTTCACCTCATAGACGTAAAAGACACCGTCTTGTTCTAATCCTTCGTCCTACGCATTGGAGCGACTCAGACGTCGAGCCTCCATTTGCTTCCGATGACGACATATATGAATAACTCAAATAGAGCTTTAAATATGGTAAAAGATTATTTGAAATACATATTAATGCTCGTTATCTTATTCATTTGTGTGTTAACCTTAAAATCTATTGTGTCATCAGATACAATGTAAGTGCCGGCATTATTATGCTCTATGAACATTACAATACCACCCAACATTCTGTTCTGATAAGAGCTAGGATAAGAAGCTTGAAGAGATTCAAATGCTCCATTTACATAATAGTCTACTCCATTAATGGTAATGGGAATCTCGGAACTTGAATTCCTGAACGCTATTAGCTGTTCATTTTCGTTGAATTCAAAAACTGCATTTGAATACTTTACTACCGTCACATCAAACCCAAAGTCTTCCTCGTAATAGGTTGAGACAGTATTGGGCTCACCAATCAAGGATTGAAGGCCAGAAACAGTGATGTTGTTGAGTAACTCACCACCTAGTCTCACATTTTCTAATCGAATAGTATCAAAACTATAAGTCTGACCATTTATGTTGCTATTTATTTGAGCTTTGCATGCAAAAAAATTAGCCAAAAGAAGGATTGTAATAGTTTTTTTTATGTAGTTCATAATTATTATTTTAAAATTAGTTGCCTAATGCATTAAAGCAAGGCTCAGATTCAATTATTGGTTCACCCTCCGTATTAAATAGAGTATTCATATAAAGTTCAGGATTTTTCCTGTTCCACGAACCATTTGGTAATTGCTCTCTGACAACGACGTGTACATGAGGGGTTATTTCAGTGCCACTAGCATTACCTGTTTTACCTAAAGTTCCAATATAATGACCCTGACCAACACTTTGTCCCACACTCAAATCAGAATCCACTTCATTCAGATGGCAATAACGAATTCTAATCGTAGTGCCGTCTGCTAATGTAGATTCTATTTCCACTCGGTTACCACATGGTCCATGGTTTCCGTAGGTATTGGGGTCAACATCGTCTACAATATTAACAATTTCACCATCAAACATACTTCCAGCATAAGAGTTTATCGGAGAAGCAACATCTAATCCTCCATGATATTTTTTCCCATTTTCGCCATTGCACGATGTATTTGCTTGTCTCGTGCACCCATACCTGCCCCCTTCTACTCCGCTCGCAGATGAGGGTGCTATTTCTGGGTAACTAACTGGATCGCCAGGGCACGGAGGAACTCCGTACTCATCAACGGGCAAAGTATTAATATTATCGTTTACTCCATCGCCATCGCCATTTCCTCCAGTGCCGTTGCCTCCTGTTTCGTCATCATTGTTAAAAGGGTCTCCACCGCCCCCACCGCCGCCAGTTTCGTAGCAGGTATAGGTATAGTTCACCTCATATACGTAAAAGACGCCGTCTTGTTCTAGGCCCACATACTGCACATCCGAGACATAGCATTCTGTGCTTCGTGCTGTCCCGCCACTTGGGTTATTCACAAGTGCACCATCTATTAGGTTGGCGACGTACGTACGGTCACTCTCTGTTGAGAATAGGGTCGTCCTTCCGGTATAGGAAGTGTAGTCGGCCATTGCCAGTTTTTTGTCTTTGTACCATTCAGCATCGGGCTCATAACGAATGATATTCGTAGTAAGGCTTCCGTCGGCCGCCTCATTGACCACCAGATTGTCATAGTACAGCCCCTCGTTGAGCTTTTCCAATCGCATGGTATAGGAGGCACTCCCATCTATTTTGTTAACTTGGTTCACTTGGGTGGGCTCCACATTACCAAAAGTATGGAGCCTGTTGGATTGTATGGTCTGCATAGTTTCATTCACCTTGGCCTGTACCGAAGGGGGAAGGTCGGACAATGTGGTGATGGCTACACTATTTTGTATGCTTTGCTCTGCTACGACGCCTTCAGTCTCACAGGAAAGAAAAGGCAGCATCACAAGAAGAAAAAGAAAAGGTCTTAGAAATGACGGTTTCATTGAAATTTGGTTTTGGTGGTGGTTATCTATCAAGCAACGCAAAATATCAATACAAAACAATAGCACAAATAGTGATTTTAAAATTCACCATATCCAATGATAGTTGAACGTTATTTCTTACTTTTATAACTCATGAAACCCTTTAGAATTCTCATTTTTGGTATTGGTGGCGTTGGCGGCTACTTCGGTGGACAATTGGCAAAGACCTATCAAAACGACCCTAGCGTAGAAATCGTCTTTATCGTTAGGGGCAATCATTTAAAGGTAATCAAAGAAAAAGGACTTACTTTAAAGACACCGGATAAAACGTTTACTGTATTTCCAGATATCGCAACCGATGATGCAAGCACCCTTGGTGAAGTCGACCTCATTTGGTTGTGTACCAAAAGTTATGGCCTGGATTCGGCCCTAGAAGCAATAAAGCACAACATCGGTCCGAACACCTATATTTTACCCTTGTTGAATGGCGCACATATCCATGAACTGGTTCAAGAGAAATTACCTAATGCTAACGTGCTCCAAGGCTGCGTATATGTCAATGCCTATAAAACTGGTGCTGGTGAGGTTACCCAAAAAAGCAAGGTGCAGAAGTTTGTCTTTGGAAAGAATGAAGCGACGACGGCTGAGCACATTTTTTTAGATAAGTTGAACGCGATTATGGAGAAGACCGAAATCAATCTGGTCTATGCTAAGGACGTCTTAAGAGAGATCTGGACCAAATACGTTTTTATCTCATCCACCTCAGCGATCAGCTGCCTTACCGACAAGACCTTTGGCGAATTCAGAGAAGACGAATCCGATATGAAAACGGTCACCTCTTTGATGAAAGAGGCTATGGCGCTTGCCAGTGCTAAGAAGATCGATCTGCCCAATGACCTTGTGGAAAAACATACCGCATTGATCAATAAGTTCCCGCCAGAGACCGTCACATCCATGCAGTTGGATATGCGCAACAGTTTTAAGACCGAGCTGGAGACTATGGTTGGATATGTTCCGAAGGAAAGCAGGCAATATGAGCTTATGGCAACAGTAAGCGAGCAAGTCTATCGCGCTTTAAGAGAGAAACTACTACAAAAATAATATGAAATGACATTATGATACCGAGACTTGGAAGAAGTAATCTGTACAGGTGACTTCGAATGGACAGATTGCTTACCCCCGAGGCCTCGGGGTCGCAATGACAACATGTTAAACTTTCTCCCTAAGGTAGTATGTGCTAACTAGCTTACCCTATTTCTGTAACTCTAAGCGTATTCACCATCCCTTTCGCGGTGATAGGCATGGCCGCAAGGTTGATAAGGAAATCTCCTTTTTCTACGAACCCTTTTGTCTTGGCGATGGCATTGATATCGTCTACCGTATCATCGGTACTCACAAATTTGTCGTAGTAAAACGCCTTCACGCCCCACAACAGATTCAACTGGGTTAGGATTCGTTTGTTGGAAGTAAACACCAAGATATGTGCGTCTGGTCTCCAGGCAGAGATCTGAAAGGCGGTATAGCCACTATTTGTCAAGGTACAGATCGCTTTGGCCTTGATCTCTCCTGCCATCGATGCGGCGTGATAGCAGATCGATTTGGTCACATATCGCTTGGTACGAATATGTGGAGGCGATTGCGGTACCTGAATCAATGGTGAATCTTCGACACTTTTAATGATGCTCGACATTTTTTCTATCACCTGGACAGGATAGCTTCCTACCGATGTTTCTCCCGATAGCATTACGGCATCTGCTCCATCCATTACGGAATTGGCGACGTCGTTAACCTCGGCACGTGTAGGTGTTAGGCTAGTGATCATGGTTTCCATCATTTGGGTGGCAATGATCACAGGGATACGAGCGCGTTTTGCGCGATTTACCAATTGCTTCTGGATCAACGGAACTTCCTGAGCCGGAACTTCCACCCCAAGGTCGCCACGAGCGACCATAAGCCCATCACAATAGGCCACGATCTTATCTATATTTTCTACAGCCTCTGGTTTTTCGATCTTAGCAACAATTGGGATCTTTACTTCAGAATGCTCTTTTATCAAGTCTTGAAGTTCTATAAGGTCTTGGCTATGACGCACAAAGGAAAGCGCGATCCAATCCACTTGTAAGCTGATTGCAAAAATCGCGTCTTTCACATCCTTTTCGGTCAAAGCCGGTAATGATATGTCGGTATTCGGGAGATTGACGCCTTTTTTTGATTTTAAAGGACCTCCTTGTATGACCTCAGCGGTCACTTCGGTGCTCTTGTCGGTCTCTTTAACTTCAAATATCAATTTTCCGTCGTCTAATAGAATGCGCTCACCAGGATTCACGTCTTTTGGGAAATTTCCATAATTCATATAGACGCGCTCCTTATTTCCTTTGAATTCTTCCGCTGTAGAAAATACGATCTGATCACCTGGATTGACGATGACATCTTCGGCCATCACCCCAACGCGCAATTTGGGGCCTTGCAGATCTGCGAGTATCGCGGTATTAAAACCATGTTCTTCATTTAGAGAGCGGATCATCGCCACTCTTTCCGTTACATCATTATAGTCTGCGTGCGAAAAGTTGATTCGGAAAACATTTACGCCGGCTCGCATCATTTCTAATAAAACCTCTGGCTTGCTAGTTGCCGGTCCAAGGGTCGCAACTATCTTGGTCTTTTTAGTTTTTGGCATTCTTAAAATATTAGGTGATTTTTAGACTTCAGTTGGTTCATTTCAATCGTGTAGGCTGTAATTATTTGTGGGATATGTCTTATCTGTGCCAATACGGACTCAAAGTTTTTTGTCTGTCCATTCACTTTGATAAAGTAATCGATCTTTTTTTCCTCTGGAATGAGATAGTTTATCGTCTCATTTGTATTTGTGGTTTCAAATAGGGTGGCGGCCTCGTGAGTTTCTTGTCTTTGTCTGCAGCTGTTTGCTACCAAGGACCAATCAACATCTTCGAAATCATCATGCCAAAGGTACAATTGATATTGGGCATCTTGTTTGTAGAGTCGAAGATCCATATCGGTGCGTTTAAAGCGCATATTCAAGTGGCGATTCAACAGAAAAGCGATCTGATACGCTGGAAGCGAACAATGAATGGCAATGAGCAAAAAATCCTCTTCCTCAAAATCATCTATGACCAAATGCTGTACACCCATATTTTTAAACCAAATGTAAAGATAGCACTTCTATTCAGTAGTGCCACATTATCTATGAATGTTTAAAGAATATTTAAAACGAAAACGTTTTAGTAAAAAGGGATAATTTCATTTTTCACTAAAACTTCTTCTTTGGTAGCGTAAATATGAAAGAACTTCCTTGGCCTTCATTGCTCTCCGCCCTGATCTCACCTCCGTGTTTTTCGACAAATTCTTTGCATATCACCAAGCCAAGACCAGTCCCTACCTCTCTATCTGTCCCCAGTTGAGTATAGTTGGTGGTTATATTAAAAAGCAACGGAATTTTGCTCTCGGGAATTCCTACGCCGGTATCACTAACCGTCACTTTGATATGGTTTTTCTTATCGATCGCCCTTATGGTAATGTCCCCTTTTTGGTGGGAGAATTTAATAGCGTTGCTTACGAGGTTTCTAATGATTGTCTCTACCATATTTTTATCTGCAAACACTTGAAGCTTACTGTCAATATTCAAATGAAGATCGATACTTTTTTGTTGAATAAGGGGGCTGAGTACTTCGATGGCAGCTATTGCAGGCTCCGTAAGATATATCGATTTGGGAGAAAACTTTAGCTCACCCGTCTGAAGCCTGGACCATTTGAGAAGATTATCCAGTAGTGATAATGAACTTTGAGTTGATTTCTTAAGTTCTCCCAAGATCTCAGCGCTATCCTCCTCTTGGATCTCTGGATCTTGGATCAGATCGATATAATTGATAATGGTAGCAAGTGGACTTCTGAGGTCATGCGCGATGATGGAAAAGAACTTATCCTTGGTTGCGATCAACTTTGACAGCTCGTCCTTTTGCCCTCCGATCTGTTTATTGATACGCTTGATGCGCCAGATCTCTTTCAAAACGAATACAAGAAATAGACCAAGCGTGATCAGCCATGCCAAGAAAAGGTAAAGCGTGTACTCGTCTCTTATATAGGGTTTCTTATATGCTGTGCCGACAACCACTTCAAATCCATGGAAATCAGCTTTCGAATAAATGAAACTATCTTCGGCAACAGTGAAATTCTTATAATATTCTGGGTCTTTTTGATCATTGAAGGACGGAGGATGATCATAGACCCTTTCTCTATCAAAATCTACACCTGAGTTGGTCCTAAAACGAAACACGAAATCATCGGTAGCATTGGTAGTGTATATCTTATTGATTATAGGCTTAAAATCGGTTATCGCCGTAATATAGCCTAGGGATTTTCCTTCTTCATCGATAACACCAAAACCTATAGGGATCCCTACGCGTCCTTCTATCAAATTGACTGGGCCAAAACATTTGAATTCTTCATTTAGCATCAGAGTCGCTAATCTTCCCACACCTTCGGTCCCCACAATATCTTTCACATGCGTTCCTACCAGGCCATCGGGATTATCTTTTTTGTGCGTAAAAGAATATCTAAAAACGTGGGTGGTATCGAGATACGATATGACCATCGGGCTTTGCCCAGGCGAAGACCTATAATGTTCTTTGACAAAAGAAAACAATTGATCTTTGGTAGGAAAGGTACCCGTATGATTGGTGTATGTGCGAATTCCTGAAACAAACACCGTAAATTTGTCTAGCGCTTCCGTAAGCTCTTCGGCAGCCCTCGTATTTACTTGTTTCAATAGAAGCGCTCTTTCCTTTAATTTTATCTCCTTGATATGGTTGTCTACGAAAAAAGCCAGAACAATTCCAGACACCAGCAAAATAGCAAATAGCGGCAAAAATTGTAAAGACCTTATTTCTTTCGAAGCCGTCATATCATCACTAAGGTAGGAAAATTAAACATATATGCTTTGATGTGCTACTTAACGCTTTTGGTGATTTCCCGCTGAAGAACGAAATAGCCTCTCTTCGCTGCTTTTTCCTCGGCCTTTTTCTTAGAAGTTGCTCTGGCTTTAGCGATAACCTTATTGTCTATGTGAAGTTTAACCGCGAAATGCTTCAAAGCGTCATTGCCAGTGTCTTCGTAGACTTCGAATTTGAATGACTTCTTTTTCTTCTGACACCATTCTATGAGCAAGCTCTTATAGCTGATAATTTTACCCTCTAATCTTTCGATGTCCACATAAGGCTCTATGACCCTATAGTAGATGAATCTTTCACAATATTTGTAACCTCTATCCAAAAAAATGGCCCCGACCAAAGCTTCAAATACATTACCATATATATTTTCACCAAAGTTATTCTTTGGAATTTTGGTGAAGACCATTTTTAAAAGACCAAGGTCCTTGCCTAATTCGTTAAGATGTTCGCGGCTAACTACCTTAGACCGCATCTTTGTGAGGTATCCCTCATCCCCAGAAGGCACTTCATTGAACAGATGTGAAGAAATGACAGCACTCAACATGGCATCGCCCAAGAATTCCAATCGCTCATAGTTGATAGCATTTCCTTGGGAATCTCTTTTGTTCACCGACCGATGCGTGAACGCTTTTTTATAATACTTGCGATGTTTAGGTTTGAAGCCCAAGACCTTTTCGAGCCTCATATAAAAATCCCCGTCTTTCTTAGACCGGGAATTTAATATGTTTCGAATGATACCCATTCAGCCTTGAGGCTTAGTTTAATTTCTTGAAAAGTATACAGGCATTATGGCCGCCAAAACCAAAGGTATTACTCATCGCAACATTGACGTCACGATTTTGTGCTTTGTTGAGGGTAAGATTAAGCGAAGGGTCTATGTTTTCATCAATCGTACTGTGATTGATGGTAGGAGGCACGATATTGTGATGCATGGCCAATAGAGAGGCAATGGCCTCGATAGCTCCTGCAGCTCCTAGCAAATGCCCAGTCATGGACTTTGTAGAGTTGATATTGATATTTTTCGCATGCTCTCCAAATACCTTACCAATGGCCTTTAGTTCGGCAACGTCTCCAAGAGGAGTCGAAGTACCATGTGTATTGATGGCATCGATATCCTCAGGTTGCAAACCAGCATTTTGAAGACAATTCTCCATAACAGCTACCACTCCAATTCCATCTGGATGAGGTGCCGTCATGTGATAGGCGTCTGCAGAAAGACCCCCACCAACTACCTCGGCATAGATTTTGGCGCCTCGAGCCATCGCATGTTCATAATCTTCTAATATAAGTGCTCCTGCACCTTCTCCGAGGACAAAACCGTCTCGATTGGCATCAAAAGGTCGTGAAGCCGATTTGGGATCATCGTTTCTGGTACTCATCGCGTGCATCGCATTGAAACCACCCATACCTGCTTCGGTAACGGCAGCTTCCGAACCTCCGGTAACAATGATCTCTGCATGTCCCAAACGGATATAATTTAAGGCGTCGATGATGGAGTTGGCAGATGATGCACAGGCCGATACTGTAGTGTAGTTAGGCCCCATAAAACCGTGCTTTATCGAAATTAGGCCCGGCGCGATATCCGCAATCATCTTTGGAATGAAAAAGGGATTGAATCGTGGTGTTCCATCTCCCGCTGCGAAGTTCATCACTTCCGTCTGGAAGGTTTCCAAACCACCAATGCCCGCACCCCAGATAACTCCGACACGTTTTTTGTCGATCTTCTCGAGGTCTAAGCCAGCATCCAAGATGGCCTCGTCCGAGGCCACCATGGCATACTGCGCAAATTTATCAAGCTTTCTAGCTTCTTTTCTATCAAAATGGTCTAAGGCATCAAAGTCCTTGACCTCGCAGGCAAATTGTGTTTTAAATTTGGAGGCGTCAAAATGAGTGACTGGTGCTGCACCACTCACTCCATTGACCAGACCGTTCCAATAGGATGAAATATCGTTTCCGATCGGTGTGAGGGCTCCTAATCCTGTGACAACAACTCGCCTTAATTTCATATGGTATAAGTAATTACTTCTTACTTAGCTTCTTCAATATATTGAATGGCTTGCCCAACGGTAGCGATATTTTCAGCTTGGTCGTCCGGAATTTGAATATCGAATTCTTTTTCGAACTCCATGATAAGCTCAACTGTGTCTAGTGAATCCGCACCTAGGTCGTTTGTGAAGCTAGCTTCTGCAACCACTTCGTTTTCATCTACACCCAATTTGTCTACGATTATCGCTTTTACTCTTGATGCAATGTCTGACATAATCTTAAGTTTTAAAATTTAATTGTTGGCAAAAATAAAAAACTTTGAATTAAAACAAGCTTTCCCAAAAAATAATGTGAATACAAGTTACTAAAATGATCTGAAGTAATTTCTTTTTGCCTTCCTTTTATTGATAATTATTCTTTTTTTTGTCCAACCAACACATCTCTCTTGCTCATGAAACGAATTGTGATCTTTGCCTCGGGTTCTGGTACCAATGCCGAGAATATTATTAGGTTTTTTCAAGGCCGTGAAGATGCGAAGGTTGTCCAAGTCCTTTCTAACAAGAAGGATGCCAAAGTTTTAGAACGGGCAAACACCCACGAGGTAAGCGCTTTTTCCTTTAATAGAACTGCCTTTTATCAAAGTGAGGACGTGTTGAATCTGTTAAAGGCCACCCATCCGGATCTGATCGTATTGGCAGGCTTTCTGTGGAAGTTCCCTACCGATCTTATCGAGGCTTTCCCCAATAGGATAATCAACCTTCATCCAGCCCTGCTTCCTAAGTATGGAGGTAAGGGAATGTATGGTATGCACGTGCACAAAGCGGTCATAGCCAATAGAGAAGAAACATCTGGAATTACAATACATTACGTAAATGAACAGTATGATGAGGGAGCAATAATTTTTCAGGCGTCCACTAAGATAGAGGCTAAAGACACTCCAGAAATCCTGGCGGCAAAGATCCATTCATTGGAATATGAACATTTTCCGATGGTCATCGCTCAGCTGCTCTCAGACCAAAATAAGTGATCTATGGCGAAGAAAGAAAAATTCTATGTAGTCTGGGAAGGGCATCGACCAGGTATTTATATGAAATGGGATGATTGTAAGGCGGCAGTCAAAAACTATGCAGGTGCCAAATACAAATCCTTCGAAAGCTTTGATGAAGCCAAAAAGGCCTACAATGGTAATTACGAGGATTTTAAAGGGAGATCAAAGAAGAAAACTGCCTTAACTCCCGAACAGATCGCAAAAATAGGAGAACCTAACCTGTACTCTATTGCCGTGGATGCGGCTTCGAGCGGTAATCCAGGAAAGATGGAATATCGGGGAGTGGATGCGCAAACAGGCAAGCAACTCTTTCATCAAGGACCCTTTGATCAAGGAACCAACAATGTGGGGGAATTTTTGGCCTTGGTACATGGACTGGCCTATCTAAAACAAAACAAAAGCGACCGTATCATCTACTCCGATTCTAAAATAGCCATAGGATGGGTAAAGAAGAAACAGTGTAAAACCAAATTGAAGCGGACTTCTAGGAATGCGAAATTGTTTCAATTGGTGGACCGCGCCATCAAATGGCTTAAAGAAAATGATTATAAGACCACGATCGTTAAATGGGAGACCAAGGCATGGGGAGAGATCCCCGCAGACTTCGGGAGAAAATAAGGAGCCTGCAGAACGCACAATCACTGAAAAGTAAAATGTATATTTGCAAAAATTTTAATACGCTATGAGCAAATTATTGATTGTGGGTACGGTCGCCTTTGATGAGATAGAAACCCCCTTTGGGAAAACAGGAAAGATCCTGGGAGGTGCAGGAACATTCATTGGGCTCTCTGCCTCACATTTTAGGGTGGATGCCGCCATTGTCTCTGTCGTTGGTGATGATCTTCCAGAGGAATACTTGGAATTATTGGAGGATAGGGGAATCGACATTTCTGGCATTGAGGTCGTCCATGGCGGAAAGACCTTTTACTGGAAAGGACGTTACCACAATGATCTGAACTCTCGCGACACGCTAGTCACCGAACTGAATACTTTGGCGGACTTTCAGCCAAAAGTACCTGATGCTTACAAGGATTCGGCCATACTCATGCTTGGGAACCTTCACCCCATGGTACAGCTTAGTGTTTTAGAACAGATGACCTCTAGGCCAAAACTCACTATTTTGGACACGATGAATTTTTGGATGGACAATAGCATGGAAGACTTGATGAAGGTGATCGCCAAGGTAGATGTTATCACCATCAATGACGAAGAGGCCAGACAATTATCTGGGGAATATTCCTTGGTGAAAGCTGCTCAGAAAATCCACAGCATGGGACCAAAATATGTCGTGATCAAAAAAGGAGAGCACGGCGCGCTTCTGTTTAATGATGACAATATCTTTTTCGCACCCGCTTTACCATTGGAAGAAGTATTTGACCCAACTGGTGCTGGGGACACCTTTGCTGGCGGTTTTGCTGGATATCTGGCAAAGCATGAGGACATCTCTTTTGAAAGCATGAAAAATGCGATCATCTATGGTTCCAACCTCGCCTCGTTTTGTGTAGAGAAGTTTGGCACACAGCGGATGGAATCATTAACTAGAGGAGAGGTGGAAACACGTTTGCAACAATTCAAAAATTTAACACAGTTCGAAATTGAATTAACTTAAATAAAACGCCCTGAATTTTCGGGGCTTTTTTATTTTTACAACGATACAACACAACGCAACAACAGCTAATGAGTGATGAACTAAAACACGAGTGTGGCATTGCCCTCGTCAGACTTTTAAAGCCATTAGAATATTACAAGGAAAAATACGGAAGTGCATTTTATGGTGTGAATAAGATGTACTTGCTCATGGAAAAACAACATAATCGGGGACAAGACGGCGCAGGTTTTGCGAGTATCAAACTAGACATGGAACCTGGAGAGCGTTACATTAGTAGGGTGCGCTCCAACCAATCGCAGCCTATTCAAGATATTTTTGCCCAGATCAATGAACGTATCAATACCGAGATCAAATCACATCCAGAGTATGCCGAGGATGTAGCCCTACAAAAGAAATATATCCCCTATATCGGTGAATTGCTGTTAGGACATGTTCGCTATGGTACTTTTGGAAAGAACAGCGTAGAGAGCGTCCATCCATTTCTGAGGCAAAACAATTGGATGCACCGTAACCTTATCGTCGCAGGAAACTTCAACATGACAAATGTGAATGAGCTTTTTAGCAACCTCGTTCAGCTGGGCCAGCATCCAAAGGAGAAAGCAGACACCATTACTATCATGGAGAAAATAGGTCATTTCTTGGACGATGCAGTTGCAAAGCTTTATAAGCAGATCAAGAATGAGGGATATAATAAATTCGAAGCCTCACCATTGATTGCCGATCGCCTAAACGTTGCAAAGATTCTAAGAAAAGCGGCGAAGAACTGGGATGGAGGATACGCAATGGCCGGTCTAATAGGGCATGGAGATGCATTTGTGCTGCGAGATCCAGCCGGAATTCGCCCTACCTTTTATTATAAGGATGATGAGGTGGTGGTCGTTGCATCGGAACGGCCTGTTATTCAAACCGTATTCAATGTGCCAGGAACGGAGGTAAAAGAGTTAGACCCAGGAAAGGCGATCATCATCAAGAAAGATGGTGAGATGACGTTGAAAAGAATTTTAGATCCATTGGAACGAAAAGCATGTTCTTTTGAGCGTATTTATTTCTCCAGAGGAAGTGATGCGGAGATCTATGAAGAGCGAAAAGAACTTGGAAGATTGTTATTTCCGAATATCCTGCAGCAAATCGATGAGGAACTAAGCAACACCGTATTTTCCTACATCCCCAATACGGCCGAAACGTCCTTCTTAGGAATGGTACAAGCCGCTCAAAATCATCTTAACAAGCGCAAAGAAGAATGGATATTGGCAGAAGAGGGAAGCCTTAGCAAAGAACGTTTGCATGAAATCCTCAACCTTAGACCCAGAATAGAGAAAGTAGCCATAAAGGATGCAAAACTAAGAACATTCATCACCGAAGACAGTAGTAGGGATGATCTTGTAGCCCACGTTTATGATGTTACGTATGGCGTTGTTAAACCTAATGACAATTTGGTGATCATAGATGATAGTATCGTGAGAGGAACAACCTTGAAGAAAAGTATCATTAAAATGATGGATCGTCTTAATCCTAAAAAAATTATCGTGGTCTCTTCTGCTCCCCAGATACGCTATCCAGATTGTTATGGTATCGATATGGCCAGAATGGAAGACCTTGTTGCCTTTAGAGCTGCCTTATCATTATTGAAAGAAAGCGGAATGGAAGAATTAGTAGATAAGGTCTATTCCGAATGCAGAGAACAGATAACGTTTAAAGATTCTGAGGTGAAGAATGTCGTAAAACAAATATATGAGCCTTTTACCGACGAGCAAATTTCGAATAAGATAGCCGAACTGCTAACCGCAAGCGATGTTAAGGCAGAAGTTAAGATCATCTATCAAACGGTGGAGAATCTTCATAAGGCATGCCCTAAGAATTTAGGAGATTGGTACTTTACTGGTAATTATCCCACCGATGGAGGCAACCGTGTGGTGAATAAGGCTTTCATGAATTTCTACGAAGGAAAGAAGGAGAGAGCGTACTAGAAGCTCTTAAAAAAACATTAAAACAAACACTTTAACGGAAAAAAAGGCCGTTTGTCTAAATATTTGATTGTCCAGGAGAAACATAACATATTTTAGACTTGCCATAGCATAAGTAGGTTAAGTTCATGGTAAGATTTGGGGCAAAAAAGGTGGAATTCTTTCCACCTTTTTTATTTTCCGAAATTCCCATCTGCATTTCACAAACAAAAACAATTCTTTCACAACATTTCTTAATTCTTTCACAACTTTGCCTGAAAAAGAGGGTGGCTTTTTGCTCAAAATTACAGTTGAAAGAAAGTTGAACGGATTTTAAGGGTCGTTCGACGATTATTTGACGTCACTTAGGATTTAAGACCTTATGTTTATATCACCATAGCATAAGTAGGTTAAGTTCATGGTAAGATTTGGGGCAAAAAAGGTGGAATTCTTTCCACCTTTTTTATTTTCTGAAACTCCCATCTGCATTTCACAAACAAAAACAATTCTTTCACAACATTTCTTAATTCTTTCACAACTTTGCCTGAAAAAGAGGGTGGCTTTTTGCTCAAAATTACAGT
>NZ_JBHTJH010000017.1:499875-628001 GCF_042675645.1 Sungkyunkwania multivorans
AGATTTAAGACCTTATGTTTACATCACCATAGCATAAGTAGGTTAAGTTCATGGTAAGATTTGGGGCAAAAAAGGTGGAATTCTTTCCACCTTTTTTATTTATAAGATTCTTCATTTAAAGAAAAAATCAGACTTTTTTATTAGGGAATAGGCGTATTGTTTTCAGCGACGTCCAAAATTAAAATATTACAATTAAGAAAAGTTTAACCGATTTAAGAGATTTTTGGCAATTTTATATGTAAAATAATGATTTTCAGTTGTATATTTGCGTATACCATAGCATAAGTAGGTTAAGTTCATGGTAAGATTTGGGGCAAAAAGGGTGGAATCTTTCCGCCCTTTTTATTTTTTTGGTGGTATCGTAAAAAAAACGGGCGACTGCCCGTTTTCAAATTTCTATAAAGTTCTTATTTGTAGCCCTACTTACCCGCTTCGTAAAGCTCATTTACTTTATTCCAATTGATCACATTAAAGAACGCTTCGATATAGTCCGGCCTTCTATTTTGGTAGTGCAAATAGTATGCATGCTCCCAGACATCGATTCCTAAAATAGGTGTGCCACCGCATCCGGTCTTTGGCATCAAAGGATTATCTTGATTTGGCGTGGAACAAACTTCAACTTTTCCCCCTTTGTGAACACAGAGCCAAGCCCATCCGCTTCCAAACCTTGTGGCAGCGGCTTTGCTAAATGCATCCTTGAACGCCTCAAACGATCCAAAGGCTTCGTCAATGGCGGAAGCCACCGCTCCAGTCGCAGCACCACCTCCATTAGGAGACATGATCTCCCAAAACAGACAATGATTATAAAATCCGCCACCGTTGTTTCTAACTGCCATATTGCTCATATCGAGATTTTCTAGAATATCTTCTATCGATTTCCCGGATAGGCTGGTGCCGTCGATTGCTCCATTGAGTTTTGTAGTGTAGCCATTATGATGCTTGGTATGATGTATTTCCATAGTTCTGGCATCTACATGTGGTTCTAAAGCATCGTATGCATATGGTAATTTTGGTAATTCGAAAGCCATGATGATTATTGTTTTTTTGATTAATTAAATAGTCTCTTTCAAAGTTACTATAAAGCTGAAGAATATTAAAGACAACTCATCGAGATTTATTATTTTGGTATAAAATATTACTTTGGCCAAAGCCTCCTTCTCCATATATAATGCCTCCGCAGGAAGCGGTAAGACATATACCCTAGTAAAAGAGTATCTGCGGATACTATTGGGTTCTAAAAGAACGGAACCCTATAAACATCTATTGGCGATCACTTTCACCAATAAAGCCGTGGCCGAGATGAAAGATCGGGTACTAAACAGTCTAATGCTATTTGGCCGAGCTTCTTCACTAGAGGATGGCGGGCCAATGTTTTCTGAGTTATGTGCAGAATTGGGAATGCACCCTACTCAACTTCAGCTTGCTAGTGAAAGATTGCTAAAACAACTGTTGCACAATTATGCATTTTTTGATATCTCCACGATCGATCATTTTACGCATCGTATAATAAGAACGTTTGCTTACGACCTTGATCTGCCTTTAAATTTTGAAGTGGAACTGGACACGGACAGGTTAATAGGCGAAGCGGTGGATAGGCTTATATCGAAAGCGGGTGAGGATAGTACATTGACAAAGGTGCTCATAGATTTTTCACTGGAGAAGGCTGACGAAGATAAGAGCTGGGATATTGCATGGGACCTTAATAAGATCGGAAAGCTTTTGTTGAGAGAAAATGATTATTATGTGCTGAAAGAGATCGGTGAAAAAAAATTATCCAATTTTTCTGAGTTAAAGGCAGCAATAAGAAATCAAATTAAAACAAATGAAGATGGTTTGTCCAAACTCGGAAAATCATCTTTGGACCTAATTAAAGAAACTGGGCTAGAGCATTCGGATTTTTCCGGAAAATATTCAGCACCAGAATATTTTTCGAAGCTAAAACAGCGAAACTTTAAAGTGAGTTTTGATACTGTCTGGCAATCAAAGCTGGTGAACGGTGAAGCACTTTATAAGGCTAAGACACCACAGCATGTTATTGATGGTATAGAAAGTATTCAGTCATTGCTCGCAAAGTCGTTTTTGCAAAGCAAGGAAGCAATTGAAGCATTGAAGTTTTTGAAGAATTTTTATAAGCATATTACCCCACTTTCTATATTGAATGCCATCCAGACCTGCCTTAAAGAGATACAAGAAGAGCAGAATCTTTTACTCATTTCCGAATTCAACAGGATCATCAGTGAGACCATAAGTGATGAGCCGGCGCCGTTTATATATGAGCGGCTTGGTGAGCGTTATCGTCATTTTTTTATCGATGAATTTCAAGATACTTCTACTATGCAATGGAACAATCTTATTCCATTGGTACAACATGCATTGGAAGGACACATAGAAGAAAATTCGGGAAGCCTACTTCTTGTCGGAGACCCAAAACAGTCCATTTATCGATGGCGAGGAGGAAGTGTAGAGCAGTTTCTGGAATTGCTTGAGGGGAAAACCCCATTCTTCACGCAAGCAAAGGTTGAAAATCTAGATCGAAATTTTAGAAGTTATGATCGGATCATCGAATTCAATAATGCCTTCTTTTCCCACGTGGCCAGTCAATTCGAATTATCAAGTCATAAGCAATTATATCTTACGGGCAATAAACAAAAGGCAAATCATCGAGTAGGTGGGTATGTAAATTTGAGTTTCATTGAAGCACAGTCAAAAGAGGAAGAACACCAACAGTATTCAGAAAAGGTGTTGGAGCGAATAGCCTTGCTACAAAAGGAAGGATTTAAACTAAAGGATATCTGCATTCTTACCAGAAAGAAGGAAGAAGGAATTCGGTTGGCAAGTCTGCTTTCCGATCATGGAATCCCTATCATTTCGTCCGAAATCCTTTTGGTTTCGCGTTCAGCAAAGGTACAAATGATCATCCATTTATTGGAGTTGATTGTGGATCCCCATAACATGTTGGCCAAAATAGAAGTGCTTCAATATTTGACAGCACAATCGATATCGGTAAAGGATAAGCATGAATTTTACCAAGAACTCATGGCATTGAACGGGCAAGTCTTTTTCAAAAGACTCGAGCAGTACGGCATATCTTTCGATCTTGACGATTTTCAGCAGGATTCATTGCTAGAAGGCGTAGAGTATATCATTCGCAGTTTTAATCTAATAACTAAGCCCGATGCCTATGTGCAGTACTTCCTGGATTTTGTATTGGACTTTACTCAAAGAAAATCGTCCAACCATTTCGATTTCCTCGCGCACTGGGAACAAAAAAAAGATTCGTTGAGCATCACCATGCTTCAGGGAAGTGACGCCATACAGATCATGACCATCCATAAGTCTAAAGGATTAGAATTCTCGGTAGTTCTCTTCCCATATGCCGATGTGGATATTTTCTATGAGAAAGAACCGAAGACCTGGTTTCCTATAGCACCAGAAAAGTTTGAGGGCTTTAATTATGCATATCTCAATTACAGCAAGTCTCTGGCCGAGGTTGATAAGGTTGGTGAAGAAATCGTTGCACACAGAGAAGCACAAAAACAACTAGATAATATAAATCTGTTGTATGTAGCTCTTACGAGAGCTGTAGAACAGCTGCACATCTTCACAAAAAAGGAATTGGATAAAAAGGGAAACGAGAGATTGCAGCGCTATTCGGGTCTTTTTATCAATTTTCTCAAACAAGAGAAATTATGGAAGGATAATATTCTAACATATACTTTTGGAGCTCCGAAAAAAGTATCAATCCCATTGAACATCCAAGAAGACCATGTGGCACAAGAAAAGTTCATTTCTGTGCCCAAGGAGCAACATCGAATAAGGATAATTACCAAACAGGCTTCTCTCTGGGATACGGCACAAGAAGCTGGCATTTCGCGTGGTAACCTTATCCATGACCTTATGGCCGAGGTGAAAAGCATTCATGATATCGACACGGTTCTTGAGGAGTTCCTTTCTAGAGGAGCCATAGAACGGGAACAAGAAGCCGATTTGCGGATCACTCTTCATAAGGTAGTAAAACATCCAATGCTAAGAGATTTCTTCGATACAGATCATCTCGTGTATAACGAAAGAGATATTATCACCAAAGAAGGAGTTATCATTAGACCAGATAGATTGGTGATCGCCAAAGATGGGACTGCAAGTATTCTAGATTATAAAACTGGCGGACATCAGGTCAAATACAATGATCAGCTTAACAGATATAGTGTAGTTTTAGAAGAAATGAACTATGATCTAGCACAAAAGGTTTTGGTCTATGTCAATGAAGAAATCGAAGTCGTAAAGGTGTAGTTAATTTCAAACGATGTAGTACCTTTGTTCTTATCTTTATTGACAAACGATTATGTACGGAAAAATACAGCAACACCTTCAACAAGAGTTAAAAGAAATAGAACAAGCAGGTCTCTTCAAAAAAGAGCGTATTATAACCTCACCACAAGATGCGGTGATCAAGATCTCTACTGGCCAAGAGGTCATCAACTTTTGTGCGAATAACTACTTAGGTTTATCGTCACATCCAGAGGTGATACAGGCAGCCAAAGATACCTTGGACACGCATGGTTTTGGGATGTCCTCGGTTCGATTCATCTGTGGAACGCAAGATATACACAAGAAATTAGAGACGAAGATCGCCGAATTTTACGGAACAGAAGATACCATATTATATGCTGCAGCTTTTGACGCCAATGGTGGGGTTTTTGAACCTTTGCTCACGAAAGAAGATGCCATCATCTCAGATTCATTGAACCACGCATCCATAATTGACGGAGTGCGTCTCTGCAAGGCGAAACGTTATCGTTATGCAAACAATGATATGACGGATTTGGAAGAACAACTGAAGCAGGCCAATGAGGATGGAGCTCGTTTTAAGATCATTGTCACAGACGGCGTTTTCTCCATGGACGGATTGTTAGCTCCCTTGGATAAGATTTGTGATCTGGCAGAAAAATATGATGCCATGGTCATGATCGACGAATGTCATGCCACCGGTTTCATTGGGGCCACAGGGCGCGGCACCTTGGAAGAAAAAGACGTTATGGGAAGAATTGATATCATAACAGGTACGCTTGGAAAGGCAATGGGCGGTGCGATGGGAGGCTACACTACCGGGAAAAAGGAGATCATCGAAATTTTGAGGCAACGATCTAGACCGTATCTATTCTCCAATTCTTTGGCTCCTGCTATTGTTGGGGCATCAATAAAGGTATTTGAAATGCTCAAATCAGATACATCGCTGCGAGACAAGCTTCATAGTAACACAACCTATTTTAAAAAGGAAATGAAAGCAGCTGGGTTCGACATCATTGATGGCGACTCGGCCATAGTGCCCGTAATGCTATATGATGCAAAACTTTCGCAAACGATGGCAGACAAGCTGCTGGAAAAAGGAATTTATGTTATTGGCTTTTTCTATCCCGTTGTACCTAAAGGAAAAGCTCGAATAAGAGTCCAGCTCTCGGCAGCGCATACGAAAGAACATTTGGACAAGGCTATTTCGGCTTTTGTTGCAGTTGGAAAAACCTTGGGTGTAATTTAAAACCGCAGTTAATCACCCGTCTTTTCTGACGTAATTTAAAAAAATTAATATATTTGTTTCGTTAATAGTTTTTAACAACTTACATTTGTGATTAATTAACACTTAAAAAATTAAATAATTGAACATGAAAAATCTTAGCAGATTTCTAGTTGCTTCATTGCTATTGGTAAGCTTCGCCACTGTGAATGCACAAGACAAAAACAATCCTTGGCAGGTGAGTTTTGGTGTAAATGCCATCGATGTATACCCAACCAATTCAGGTAGAACAGTTGCTGGTGCACCTGTTTCTGGTGGATGGTTTGACAAGTATTTCGATGTTTCTGACCACTGGAACATCCTTCCTTCAGTTTCGACTATAGCTGTTTCTAAATATGTTGGAGATGGTTTCTCTGTTGGAGCAAGAGGATCTTTAAACAAAATTGAAAACTTAGGAGATGTAAGGGCAGATGACCTTTCTCATTACGCGATCGATGGTACGATTAAGTACAATCTTGCTGAACTTTGGGATGGTGGTAAAAAGTTTGATCCATTCGTAGAAGTTGGTGGTGGTTACACTTGGATTGATGAAATCGGAGCTGGAACACTAAATGGAGGTTTAGGATTCAACTACTGGTTCACAGAGAACCTTGGTGTAAATATCCAATCTTCTTATAAGCACGCTTTCGAAGATTATCTTCTTCCACATTTCCAACATGTAGCAGGTCTTGCTATTAAGTTTGGTGGAACAGATACCGACGGAGATGGTATTTTCGATAAGGACGATGCTTGTCCAGAAGTTGCTGGCCTAGAAGCCTTCAACGGATGTCCTGACACAGACGGTGACGGAATAGAAGATAGCAAGGACGATTGTCCAAATGAAGCTGGTCTAGCTGAGTTTAACGGATGCCCAGATTCTGACGGAGATGGAATCGCTGATAAAGATGATGCATGTCCTACCGAAGCTGGTTTAGCTGAATTAGCTGGATGTCCTGATAAGGATGGAGACGGCGTCGCTGATAAAGATGATAACTGTCCAGAGGAAGCAGGTCCTGCTGCAAATAGCGGATGTCCTTATGCTGACAAAGACGGTGACACTGTATTAGACAAAGACGACCAATGTCCTGATGTTGCTGGTACTGTTGCAAACAACGGATGCCCAGAGATCACTAAGGAAGTTGAAGCTGAATTATCAGCAGTAGGTCAAACTATCAACTTCAACACTGGTAAGGCAACACTTACTGATGATTCATTGACAGAGCTTGCAAAAGTTGTTAAAATTATGAACGACTTCAGTAGCTACAACTTTAAGATCGAAGGACATACTGACAGTGTTGGTAGCAGCGCTCTAAACTTGAGATTATCAGAGAAGAGAGCAATCGCAGTTAGAGACTATCTTGTAAGCCAAGGTATCGCTACAACCAGACTTACTGCAGAAGGTCTTGGAGAAGGTAGCCCAATCGCTTCTAACAAGACAAGAGCTGGTAGAGCACAAAACAGACGTGTAGAATTCAAGCCAGTTAAGAACTAAGAATACCTTAAACTTAACATATAAGAAACGCCTCGGTTTATCCGAGGCGTTTTTTTATTTTTATACTATGAAGACTTTCTTGTCCGAAGTGATTGCTAAAGCACTTCAAAGCTACGATGACATATCCAAGGTCACTTTTATCTTACCGAGCAAGCGGGCATGTGTCTTTCTAAAGGACGAACTTACCAAACAGCTGGATAGAACGACCTTTTCGCCCCAAATAATGAGTATAGAAGACTTTGTGGGGAATCTTTCCAATCTTAGGCCCTGTTCAAATACACAGCTTCTATTTGAATTCTATAGCTCGTATTTGCGACTAACACCCGCGTCCGACCAAGAGTCTTTCGACACCTTTAGTAAATGGGCCCAAATAATATTGCAGGATTTTAACGAGATCGATCGTTATCTCATTCCACACAAGACGATCTTCTCTCATTTGTCTGCCATACAAGACATCAATCACTGGTCGCTACAAAATGACAAGAGCAAACTCGTGGCTAACTACCTAAAATTTTGGAGGAAGCTATCTGACTATTATGAAAGCTTTTCTGATGATTTGGTCGCAAGAGGTATAGGCTACCAAGGACTGATCTATCGAGAAGCTGTGGAAAATTTGGAATATTATCTTCAGTCGAATGAACAACAGCACGTATTTGTTGGCTTCAATGCGCTCAATACTGCCGAACAGAACATTATTAAAGAGATGCTACAACAAGGAAAGGCTGAAATATACTGGGACGTTGACGAGCTCTTCTTCAACGACAAAGAACACGATGCTAGTTTGTTCTTGCGGAGATATCGATACGAATGGAAGCACTTTGAAAACAATCCCTTTAATTGGGTGTCTACTCATTTTTCTGGCGAGAAGAATATTCAACTTATTGGAGTACCTAAAAACTTCAGCCAAGCAAAATATACAGGCGAACTACTTACAAAAATACATGCCGAGCGACCAGACTATTCGAACACAGCTGTTGTGCTGGCCGATGAGAGCCTTTTGTTGCCAACTTTGAACTCCTTACCCGAAGAGGTTGAAAGATTGAATATCACCATGGGATACCCTCTAAAGGACACACCTACTGCAAGTTTCTTTGAAGGCTTATTCCAACTAAATAATAAGAAAAAGAAAGATTCCTTCTATTTCAAGGATGTGATCGCAATACTATCCCACCCGATGTCCAAAGCATTGTTCACTATAGAAGGAAAAGACTTCACAATCGGGATCATTAGAAAGATACAAGAGCAAAATATCAGCTATATAAGTGCTGAAAGACTGCAAAACATAGCATCAGAGGCCGCCGAAACCCTAGAGCTCATATTCCCTAAAACTGCGCTTCAGTCTATAGATGACTTTATTTCCAATTGTTTGACGCTAATAAAGAAATTGAAAGGGAACTATCAAAAGAATGAATCAAAACATTTACTTCTCTTGGAGTATCTCTATAGATTTTACGAACTATTCAATCAAGTTAGACTGCTCAATGAAAAATATGGGCACATCAAGGATCTTAAAACCCTTCTAGGAGTCTATCATGAACTACTTCGATACGAGACTTTGGACTTTCAGGGAGAGCCGCTAGAAGGATTGCAAATGATGGGAATGTTAGAGACGCGGGTACTGGACTTTGAAACGGTGATCATTACTTCTGTAAATGAAGGAATTCTTCCTTCTGGTAAAAGCAATAATTCCTTTATTCCATTTGATGTTAAAAAACATTATGGTCTTCCTACCTTTAAAGAGAAAGATGCTATTTATACCTACCACTTTTATCGATTGCTTCAAAGAGCCCAGAATATATTTGTTTTGTACAATATAGATAATGATGGTTTTAATGCCGGTGAGAAAAGCCGTTTTATAATGCAGTTGGCCATCGAGCAACAACCAGCCCACAAGACAAGGGCTTATGTGATAAGCCCACAAACAGAGACCATCGTAAGCAATCTGAAGCATATAGACAAGACCGACGGGATGATGCTTCAGATCAAAAATCTTGCGTCCAAAGGCTTCTCTCCCACAACCTTGACCAATTATATTCGCAACCCCATCGACTTCTACTATGAAAAGCTGTTAGGCATCTCTAAGCCTGAAGAGGTTGAGGAAACCATCGCGGCAAATACCCTTGGGACCGTTGTTCATGACGCATTAGAAATCCTGTACACACCTTTAGTGGGTAAAAAACTGGAGGCCGATGAACTCCAAGAATTATTTCCGAAAATAGATCCGTTGATCAAAGAATTGTTCTCAAAGAGCTATGGGGAAGGAAACATCCACTTTGGTAAGAATCTCATTATTTTTCATGTTGCCAAACGCTTTATAGAAAATTTCATCTACCACGAGATCGACGAGCTAAAATCTGGAAACAGCATAAAGATCCTTGCGCTAGAGAGCGATTTGCATACACAGATCGACATTCCAGAGCTAGCGTTTCCCGTCGCAATTCGAGGGAAAGTCGACCGCCTTGACGAATTTAACGGAGTAATAAGGGTCATCGATTATAAGACTGGGAAGGTTGAAAAGTCGCAACTTTCGGTAGAGGAATGGGAGTTCTTGATGACCGATTATAAAAAATATAGTAAAAGTATACAAGTATTGTGCTATGCCTATATGATACAGAGACAGTTCAATATCACTGGACAGATGGAAGCAGGTGTGATCTCCTTTAAGAATCTACAGAACGGATTTCTGAAATTTACCGATAAGAACAAAAATAGTAGCTTGATCACGCCAGAGACATTCGATGCGTTCTTGTTCGAGTTAAAAAACTTGATTTTGGAGATCTGCAATTCGGACATACCATTCCAAGAAAAAGAAATATAAACAATGATCATAGACAAAAACATAATTTTAGAACGCACTGGTTCCAGACCAATACTAGTGGATGTCTTTTTTCGGAGGAAGGATAACAAAAAACCAGTAGTCATCTTTTGTCACGGATACAAGGGATTCAAAGATTGGGGTGCCTGGGATCTTGTGGCAAAGAGATTTTCCGAAGACGGCTATTTCTTTGTGAAGTTCAATTTTTCACATAATGGAGGGACCATAGAACAGCCTATAGACTTTCCTGACCTCGAGGCTTTTGGACAAAATAACTATTCAAAAGAACTGGACGACCTAGCCTTTGTGATCGATTGGATCACTTCCAGCGAACATCAATATCACGATGAGGTTGACGTGGATAACATCACACTCATCGGTCATTCTCGAGGAGGTGGAATAGTAACGATCAAAGCGGAAGAAGACAGTAGAGTGTCAAAGGTTGTAAGTTGGGCGGGAGTAAGCGATTACAAGAAGCGATTCGTAAAAGAGGAAGCATTGAAGCAATGGCGTGATGATGGGGTAATGCACGTGATCAATGGAAGGACCAAACAAGAGATGCCACATTATTATCAATTTTTTGAAGATTTTATAAAGAATGAAGAACGATTAACGATAGCGAGAGCGGCAAAGAATCTTAAAATTCCGCAGTTGATCATTCATGGTACTGAGGACACTTCTGTTGATCCAAATGAAGCACAAGATCTCTACTGGTGGAATCCTAAAAGCGAGATATTCTGGGTTCAGGGAGCAGATCATGTCTTTGGAGTCAAACATCCATGGGATAAGCAAGAGATGTCTAAGCACTTGGATGAAATCGTAACGACCACCATTCGCTTCATTAGAAATGGAGAAGTATCTCCAAATATATTTTCAAGCTGATTTTTCCCTATACCAATGGGCTTAAAAGATTGCTATTTTTAGGGATTTCCCTATTTCAGGCTTCTGGGTCAATGATGATTTTTGTCTTTGATAAAAACATAAAATTATGACTATTGAAGGAAGTTTAAGAGGTCTTAATAACAAAGACACGTTTAAGAGAACATTGGAGCCTGGGAGACATTCGTACTGCATAAGAAATAATGGCGGTGGCGTTTTACGTTTTAAGATCAAAACAATCGATGAGGGCAAATGGAGGGTTGCCGAAACGCGCTCAAAGATCAAATCGAGACGATCAGTAAAAGGAGAGTTCTTCGTCTCAGACGAAAGCGCCAATAATGTCGAATTCATTTTTTCAAAGGCGTTTGGAGCCTTTAGAAGCGAATACGAGTTGGAATACCAACAAGAATCCTGAGCTTCTTCGCTATGCTTTCGGTTTCAGGTCGGGTCGCGTTGGCCTAACTTCAATCTTACTCGGCAGGGTCCTTGGATGCATTTTTAGCAGATCGATCACCAATTCGCCAATATCTTCGGGTTGAATTTTCCAGGCATCTTTTTCATCAGGCACATGACCGTTAAAATGACTGGTCACCGATCCCGGCATGATGGTCGAAACTTTGATGTCATAAGGCCGCAGGTCTAACATCGCGGCTTGTGTAAAGCCAACCACGGCAAATTTGGAAGCATTATAGCCAGCACCTGTCTGGAAGAAATTGGTGCCAGCTAAACTGGCAATGGTCATATAATAGCCCTTGCTTTTCTTCAATGCTTCGACAGAGGCTTTTAACGTGTTGAAAACGCCAGTGACATTGGTATCTATCATCTGATGCCATTTTCCTTCGTCGAGCTGGTCGATCGGCGCAAAATGTCCCACACCGGCATTGGCGATCACCACATCGAGTTGTCCGAACTTTTCTAAAATTTTGGATACTGCAGCCTTCTCATCAGGTAGATTGGAAACATCCGAACCAACGCCCAACACCCTATTTTGGTCGATGGTCAGTTCTTTGGCGGCCTCTTCTGCGTTAAAACTTCTGCGTCCGCTGATCGCGACCCGCATTCCGGCATTCAACAGGGATTGCGCAATGCCTAAGCCAATGCCTTTAGTTCCTCCGGTGATATAAGCTACTTTATCTTGTAAGTTCATGGTTATCGATTTTATGAGAATAAAGATACGGCGGTCTTTGATGAATATGAAATGCTTAAGAAATAAAAAATCCACTCACTTGTGTGAATGGATTTAGTACTTGATGTGGAGAAGATGGGACTAGCTTGGCTGGTCCTGGTGACACGCACTGCTGCAAATACTAAATCGCTTGCCAATTGGCAAGATTTTCTATTTCCATCAAAGAATGAAGCAAGCTTCATCTTTTTAAGAAATAAAAAATCCACTCACTTGTGTGAATGGATTTAGTACTTGATGTGGAGAAGATGGGACTCGAACCCACGACCTCTTGACTGCCAGTCAAACGCTCCCCGCCCGAACGTACCGGCGGTAGTTCGGTACGGGCGGGTAGCCAGCTGAGCTGAATGAATTAGCTCAATTGTGACTACATCTTCAAATTGTTTTTACGCCACCGTCTTCCAGCAGCTGACTTTAAGTATTTTTCCCTGCTTCTCGCCTGCGAGATAGATGTATGGGCTTCCACATGGACAACTTTCCAAGGGATATATGGTTTTGTGGATGTGACCTTTCCTTCATTGTGGGATTTGAGCCTTGAATTAACGTCTCGACTCATTCCAACATAATGACGGTGATGCTTCTCACTGTATAATATGTGCACGAAATGTGACGTGGCCATTATCTTAGATAGAAAAAGCCCTCAAAAGACGAGGGCTTTACTTTTGTGGAGAAGATGGGACTCGAACCCACGACCTCTTGACTGCCAGTCAAACGCTCTAGCCAGCTGAGCTACATCCCCAAATTTTAATCGGGATTTAGCGAAGCGCCTGTCCCGCAGAAGCTCTGCGAAGGCGGGAAGCTACATCCCCATGGGGTGCAAATATAAAACTTTCTATAAATCTCCGCTTAAAATCAACAACGGAATTGTGGTATGAAACTCTTTTTTTAAAATGACATTCTTCTCCCAAAGCTTTTTAAAGAAACCGCGTTTTCTTCTAAATACGCAAAGCATATCGGGTTTTATCGTTTGAAAATGCTCCAATACTCCTTGATAGGTCGTAGCGTTTTCAGAGATGGTCACATGAGAACTTAGGTCCATCATTGCAGGAGCGATCTTTAGATCGTCCTCATCATAACCAGGAGTCTTTACCAGAAGCAACTTGATCTCTGCATCAAATTGTGCCTTTAGTTTTTTAAGAAAGGTCAGTTTTGACTTTTTCTTGATCCTTCCGGACTTAAAAGCGGTGAGAATCGTTTTTACAGGAGAAAAAACGGTTCCATCTGGAATGACAAGAACCGGAGTGTCCGTCTGTTTCACTATACTTCCTGTGGTATTGCCCAAAAACACTTCTTCTCTTATGTCAGTACTTCTTGGAGCAATAATAATAAGATCTAGACCATATTCCTTTTCGAAGTCCTTGATTCCATCTAACGCATCACCTTTGTATGTCACAATATTTACTTTGACACCTTTAGTGTCCGCTTTGGAGATCAGAGCCTCAAGATCTTCCTTACTGGTGCGCTGCATCACCTGATTCACATTAGAGATGGCTCCTGCTCTAGGAATGAGCGTATAGGCTTGCATCACATGGAGTGTACTGCCAAACGCATTGGCAAAGTCAATGGCATATTGCAAAGTGTTTGCTCTTGCTTCAGAGCTCCCTATCGGGACCAAAATATTTTTCATCTCAGTTGCTGGTTAATGTTCTAAATTTACAACTTAGTTTGATACAAAAGCTGTTTATTACATGATTCGAGCGGCAAAATTACAAGATATAGCTTACATTTTAACCATTACAAAGGCCTGTGCATCAGCTATGATAGAAAAAAACATCTATCAATGGAATGAACACTATCCTTCAAAACAAGCATTTGAGAACGATTTGGATCGCGGTGAGCTTTTTGTTATCGAGAATGATCAAGAAATTTTAGGGTGTATCACTATCTCAACATATATGGATGTCGAATATGAACCTATCCAATGGCTTACCGAAGACAATCAGAATGTTTATATTCACCGTTTGGCAATAGAACCAAAATATCAAGGAAAAGGTTATGCACAAGAGTTGATGGATTTTGCTGAAGATTTTGCCAGTGAGAAAGGGTTTTCTTCGATCAGACTGGACACTTTTAGCCAGAACCAGAGAAATCAACGATTCTATGAGCAGCGTGGTTATCAGCGGCTGGGAAACGTTTATTTTCCTAAACAAAGCGAACATCCCTTTTTCTGCTATGAGAAGATCCTATGCATTAAGGCCAATCCCTAGAAATATCAATTGAAAACAAGTATCTCCTTCCGGCATATCAATAAATTGGCTGTCCCCGCGATTGTAGCGGGTATTGCAGAACCAATTCTTTCCGCAACCGATACTGCCGTTGTGGGAAATATTCCGATAAACGGCACCGAATCGTTGGCAGCGGTTGGAATCGTGGGAACATTTCTTTCCATGCTCATTTGGATTTTGGCACAGACCCGAAGTGCGATCTCTGCGATTATCTCTCAACATTTAGGCGCAGGAAGGATAGCCGAGGTAAAGACCTTACCCGCCCAGGCCATTGCCTTTAATATCGGATTGAGTCTATTGGTGTTGGTCAGTACCATTCCATTTATACCTCAGATCTTCATGCTGTTGAAAGCCGAAGGAATCGTATTGGATTATTGTATCTCCTATTACAGCATTAGAGTTTGGGGCTTTCCGTTGACCTTATTCACGTTTGCCATCTTTGGTATTTTTAGAGGGTTGCAGAATACCTTCTGGCCAATGGTGATCTCTTTGGTCGGGGTCGTCGTCAACATTATTCTCGATTTTGCCCTTGTTTACGGCATTGAAGGGTTGTTTGCCGGTATGAATCTCGAAGGAGCGGCCTGGGCCAGTTTGATCGCTCAGGCGGTGATGGCCGTCATGTCCTTTATATTATTGCTGAAAAAGACGGAAGTATCTTTAAAAATTCATACTACTTGGCATCCCGAAATGAATCGCCTCATCATCATGACCCTAAATCTATTCGTTCGCTCTGTGGCCTTGAACTTTGCATTGATACTGGCGGTGCGCGAAGCTACAGCCCTAGGGACAGATGTCATTGCCGCACATACCATCGGAATACAAATATGGCTATTCACAGCCTTTTTTATCGATGGATACGGAGCCGCAGGAAATATCCTCGGAGGCAAATTGCTGGGAGCTCGCGATTTTATAGCGTTGAATCGTTTGACAAAGAGAATCACGATCTACGGCCTCGTAGTTTCTCTTTTTTTAGGCATATTGGGTCTGTTGGGATATAACTTTCTTGGAACCATTTTTTCTAGTGACGAAAAGGTGCTGACCATATTCGCAAGCTTCTTTTATATTGTACTATTCACCTTACCCTTCAGTGCGATAGCGTTCGTTTTAGATGGCCTTTTTAAAGGGCTTGGTGAGATGGGATATCTTCGCAATGTGCTACTGGCCTCCACCTTTTTAGGGTTTCTTCCCGTTTTGTTAATGGGGAAGTATCTCAACTGGGGAATCCAAGGGGTTTGGACGGCCTTGGTCGTTTGGATAGCGTTTCGTGGAGCAGCACTCGTCGTCAAGTTCAAAAAGAAGTATGCGGCAGCCTATTAACTTTGAAGTGGAATGCAATTTTGGGGGCTAAATTTCGTACCTTCGACACCAAAAATATAACAAAACATAAAACTATAGTTATAAATGTTAACAGTAGCCACAGATTTTGGAATGAAAGAAGCCTTACAACAATTGGGCGTAAAGGATATTAATGAAGGCACTTCAACAGGGTCGAATTGGTTTTCTTCGGGAGCAGAAATTGCCTCGTATTCACCGGTCGATGGAGCGTTGATCGGAAAAGTAAAGACAACGACACGAGAGGATTATGAAAAGGTAATGACCAGCGCAACTTCGGCCTTTAAAAGTTGGAGAGTGATGCCCGCGCCGCAACGAGGTGAAATAGTTCGCCAATTTGGAGACAAGCTTCGCGAATTAAAAGAACCGCTAGGGAAGTTGGTCTCTTACGAAATGGGAAAATCATATCAGGAAGGATTGGGAGAAGTCCAAGAGATGATCGATATCTGTGATTTTGCCGTGGGACTTTCGAGACAGCTTCATGGATTGACCATGCATTCTGAGCGCCCTGGCCATAGAATGTACGAACAATATCATCCGTTAGGAGTGGTAGGAATCATTTCCGCCTTTAACTTTCCCGTGGCCGTTTGGTCATGGAATACCGCTTTAGCATGGATATGTGGTGATGTTTGCGTTTGGAAACCTTCGGAAAAAGCACCGCTTTGTGGAGTCGCCTGTCAAAATATCATTGCAGAGGTATTGAAGAAAAATGACCTTCCCGAGGGAATCTCTTGCCTGATCAATGGGGATTATAAAGTAGGAGAGTTTATGACCACCGACAAACGAATTCCGTTGATCTCCGCTACGGGTTCTACTCGCATGGGCAAGATCGTGGCGAAGACCGTGGGAGAGCGTTTGGGCAAATCGCTGCTAGAATTAGGTGGAAATAACGCGATCATCGTTACCCCTGATGCCGATATTAAAATGACCGTGATCGGAGCTGTATTTGGTGCTGTAGGGACCTGCGGTCAGCGTTGTACCTCCACGCGAAGATTGATCATCCATGAAAGTATCTACGACAAGGTGAAAAATGCCGTGGTAGATGCCTATAAACAATTGCGTATTGGAAACCCACTTGACGAAAATAATCACGTCGGACCGCTGATCGATAAGGATGCGGTGAAAATGTATGAGGCCGCCTTGGAAAAGGTAGTTGAAGAAGGAGGTAATATCATCGTTGAAGGTGGCGTGCTATCTGGCGAGGGTTATGAGAGTGGTTGCTATGTAAAACCTGCGATAGCCGAGGCCGACAATTCTTTTGAGATCGTTCAGCACGAAACCTTTGCTCCTGTCTTGTATTTGTTAAAGTACTCAGGAGATGTGGAAAATGCCATCGATATTCAAAATGGGGTGGCGCAAGGTTTATCCTCGGCAATAATGACCAACAATCTTCGAGAAGCAGAACGTTTCTTGAGTCATGCCGGTAGTGATTGTGGCATCGCCAATGTGAACATCGGAACTTCCGGGGCAGAGATCGGAGGTGCCTTTGGCGGAGAGAAAGAAACTGGAGGTGGACGTGAGTCGGGCTCGGATGCCTGGAAGATCTATATGCGCAGGCAGACCAACACGATCAACTATACCACAGAGTTGCCATTGGCCCAAGGAATCAAATTCGATCTTTAAAATACCAACGACAAATTATTATAATACGAAGACCGCTTCAAAAAAGGAAGCGGTCTTTTAATTTTGAACAACGTCCGCCACTTACTATCGCCCAGCCTTAGTTTTAACGAAAACATGGCAATAAGCGTCATTTCTATACCGTTACTAAAAGAAAAACAATTATGCAACGCTGGCACCTATTTGTAATTGGGGGGATTAGTTTACTACTTTCCATCGTTCTAGGTTTTGTGGATGAAGGATTATATAGCTTCAGGTTTTTAGGAAGGATCGCAGATGTTCTAGCGGTGGTCATCTGGGCAGTTTTTATCGCTATTATTCCTGTGGTCTTGTATGTTTTTCGCAAACAAAGGAATCCCAACTATTATCTGCTCGGTTTCCTGCCTACGCTGTTGATGATCGTAATGATCATTTTGGGAGATTTTATCTAGACCCAAAAAAGACGATCACTGCTATTACCAAAAGAATGAACATCACTAAGAAGAATATCTTCCAGAAAGAATAAGGACGCTTTCCGCTTATCGTACCTGTTTGTCCATTTATATAAAAATGATACTCCTTGCCTTTAAATTTATAGCTGCTGATAAAAACAGGGAGCAGTACATGCTTAAAGGTCTCGTCGCTTAGGTCGATATCTGCATGATGAATCTGTTGGGTGTCTCCACCAATATCCCTACGAATCCAGGTATAAGCGATATCTTTAGCCTCTTTGTAAGACTGGCGATGGCCGTCCTTTAATGAAATGGTGTACTTCTCTGTGACAAAGCCGGCCAGATATTTTTGATTGAAGGGAACCAAAGATTCTTTTAAGTTCCAAGTTGTGATCGTAGCCGGAATTTCGCGACGTTTCTTTTCCGAAGCATTGATCAAAATATCATCGATAAATCCGCTGACATTTCCAGAGGCTGGGGTCCAACGGGTACGGCGCTCTTGCCGTGTCCTTGTTTTACCACTAGCATCTGTGTAGGTTTTGGTGACATAATAATAATCCCCTCGCATCCCCTGATATTTCGCAGAGAGATTGCAATCAAATGTCCAATGTGGTAAATATAGTCCATGCAACGCCTCAGGGTCTAAGGCTGCCCGTTTTAACTTATTGGGAGCAAACCATAACGAATTGACCCAATTCTTAAATAATTGCCGAGCCTTCTTTTGGTCAAAAGAAAATGGAAGTACGGCCCCTGGCAAAATCCAACCTTCCTCCTGTGCATCTTCCAAGATCAAGGGTTCACCACAGTAAACACAATGCAAAGACTTAAAGTTTTCCTCGATATGCTGAACGGCACCACAATTTTTACAGTCGATCACTTCGATCTTGTCGGTAAAAGCATGGTTACCAACAAGGTTCAAATAATGATGCAACTCCAACTCCTCGAAACTGGTCTTCTCTTGCTCTATGAACTCTTCATAACCGCAGTAATTACAAAGCAATTGATGAGACCCAGGCTTATATTTCATCTCTGCCCCACAATTGGAGCAGGCCTTTTTTTCTTCGGATCGTGTGATTTTTTGTTCTTCTTGCATACTTCTTTAAAGCTCCCCTCCTGTCATCCTCAGCGGAGTCGAAGGAAAGGAGGGATGCCCGAAGGGCGGTGTGGTTTGTACTTATCTCAACAACTAGTTGTTAATTGGAAGGCAACGGCGGAGGCGTATTACCTCCCAAGAATGACTTTAATTCCTCGACGTCTTTCAATGCGGTCCAAGATTCCATTCCCTGCTTCCAAACCAAAGTGTCTCGATTGATCGTTCGAGCGGCAAATAATGATCTGAGCGTATCAAAAGGAACGGGTCCAGACTGTTGACCGTTGCTGGCGTAGAAATATTGCACTTGTGCAGGTATTGGCGGAGGCACAGCGGCCTGTGGCGATTGTGGTGCCGCCTGTCCACCCATGTTTGGATTCATCATGCCTCCCATTTGCTGTGCTAGCACAAAGCCCATTCCCATGCCCATTCCAGCACCTGCGGTCCCACCTTCGTTTTTGGCAGCAGCTTCGATGGCTTTGGCAGTTTTGAACTTGGTCAACTTATCCAGGTCTAGTTTATCTATACGACTGTATTCGAAGATCTCTTTCTTCAATTCTTCGGGCATGGAGACATTTTCGATATAAAAACGCTCCAGTTCGATACCCACTCTTCCGAACTCTGGCTGCATCACTTCTTGGCAAGTCTCCGAAAGTTCCGAAGTATTGGCGGCATATAATTCGATCGGAATATTGGCCTCACCAACAGTATCTGTAAAACGAGTGGCGATCAAACTTTTCAAGTGTTCGTTCACCTCATAACTGGTAAAGTTACTATCGGTTCCCACCACATCGACGATAAATTTCCCGGCATCCGAAATTCTAAAGCTATAGGTTCCAAAGGCACGGATCTCTACAAGGCCAAAGCGTTCATCACTCAAGGTGATCGGATTTTTAGTTCCCCATTTCTCATCGGTGAACAGACGCGTGTTCACAAAATATACTTCTGCCTTAAAAGGGCTATTGAAACCGTATTTCCAACCCTTTAGCGTTGCTAAGATGGGAAGGTTCTTCGTATTCAAGGTATAGGTTCCCGGGGTGAACACATCTGCCAGCTGTCCTTCATTGATAAAGACCGCGGTCTGCCCTTCACGAACGATGAGCTTAGCTCCGTTCTTTATCTCATTTTGATAGCGCTCAAAGCGATGAACGATCGTGTCATTAGAATCGTCCAGCCATTCTACGATGTCAATAAATTCGTGACTTAGTTTCTTTTTGATCTCGTCGAATAATCCCATTTTAGTCGGTTTTTAGAATTGAAGTTTCAAGTTACACATTGTGAGTACAATTTGAAAAGGAGTTGTTACAAAAAATATGTTTTTTGGTGAAAAATCCCCGATGTTTCATCGGTCTTTAGTTAGGATAAAATCAATTTCTCCCGTTCTCATGTGGATACAGCGTATGCACTGGGTCACTTTGCCAAATTTGTTTGGTTTCGGTATCGATCAAGGACAACGGACTCTTATAGGCTGCGCCAGAGTCGATGTTCCAAACGTTGGCCGCATTGTACGGGACGTCCAAACCAATGCGGGTTGTGGGCGTGTGGCCTATATAGATCTCCTTGAATAGCTTTAGTCGTTCGGGATAATTTATGTTTGAGGGATCAAGGTCTTTATTCATACTTAGAGCAGTTTCCCATAAGGTACGATCCCAATACATCATTTCTGGGAAGTATTCGAATTTCGGACCCTTTAGATTGGTGAATCCGGCATGTACGTACAACCTGTTTTCATTGTCGATGTGATAATTTTTCAAGTCTTCAATAAAGCGGATATGCCTTTTAATGGTGGTAGCTTTAACTTTGTTGTAAGCCTCCACCGTCGCTTTTCCTCCATGTTGAAGCCACATGGGATTGTTCTTTTTCTTGGTTAGCCACTCATAGCAAAGATCATCATGATTTCCGCGGATGAATACGCAGCGATTTTTGGTGTTCAATTCGATCAGATAGTCAATCACCTGGGGAGATTGGCTCCAACCGTCAACATAGTCGCCAAGAAAGATCAAGGTGTCTGAAGGAGCGATCTCAGCTCGTTCTAATACTTGCTCTAAAGCTTTTAAACCACCATGTATATCTCCAATGACCAGTGTTCGCATTTATTTTCGAATAATTTTGATTTGTTGAAAAATCTTACAGCAAAGATATTTAAAAATAAGACTTCGGTATGCGTCTTTCCATTATCCTTGACTATATCGAATCTTTCTTAGTATTCTTCTCGCCTCTTTAAAGGAAGCATAGGCCTCTTCATCATGTTTTTGCAGGTATAACTTTGCATCCATCAACTTATCCAATGCTTCATGAAATAAGTTGAGATAGCAGAGCATATAAGTGGCGGGCAGGTTTTTTAGATCTTCTTTATCTATTGGGCTCAGGGGAAGTTCTTTCTTTAATTTGTTTAGCAACGCGTTATTGTTATTATAGATATGATGTAGCTCTTTCTTATCGTATTGAGGAGGTTCGAACACCAAAGTGCTATCTACGGTATAGGTGCCGTTTTCTTCAAAATTGAAGACCACCTCTTCCAAAGCGTAGTATTTATAGTTGTTATTAAGGCCTAACTGAACATATTCTGTGATCATAAAGGCGTCCTCAGAGTATCTGATCTTTACCTCATCCAAAGCAGAATAGAACAATTTTACCTGTTCGTTGATCAACTCGATATCCACACGAGAGTAATAGGTCTTCTCTTCAACCTTGTTGGGAATTCCGGCCCAACAGACCACAAAGGTCTCCTTAAAGACCTTATAATGCGATTCCATCTCGTTATGGCGGTGATTCAAAAAATCGATGACACCGTCTAACGTAAGCTCGATATTGTTTTGTGCATGCGTCTCTATCTTGGAAACGATTTCGCTGTTCGTATCCTTTATTTCGATATCGAATACTTTGGGCATGCTGATACTCCCATCCCTAAAAAAGACCGAACCGCCATAATATTTCCAGATATTCTTTCTGAGGGAGCATATTTTTCCATTGCTACGTATGGTAACGAGTCCCACCACCTTTCCTGTTGGCAAGTTGGGGAAAGGAATATTTTCATACTGAACCATTGGAGGATTCGCCAAGTAAGCATTGATCAAATTTTGAATCTTGCTATCATCGAAGAAATCGACCCCGACGATCTCATCGTCATCCTCCACACCGATCACAATAAAGGCGTTATTGTTTGGATTGCTATTAGAAAGGGCACAGATGTGCTTCAGGAATTTCGCCTTTCCCTCCTTTTCGCCAATATTGAGCTTGCGCTTTTTGTCATAAAAGCTATTCTCGTCATTGTGAGCCAAAAGGTTCTTTACTAATAGGCGTTTGTTTATCAAAATTTCTTTATTTGTCATTCCTGCGTAGGCAGGAATCTATTTCATTTATCATCCGCTTTCTTGAAGTATCCTTTAAGGTTTGCTGATACAAATTCAGCAACCTTATGATAATAGTTCCAACTCCCTTTCAATATTCAATCTAGCTTTTTCTTCCAATCTTTCAAAGTACATATCGGTGAAATACAGTCGCTTTCGTTCTAAGAACTGTTGTAATACTTTCTTTCG
This sequence comes from Sungkyunkwania multivorans, assembly GCF_042675645.1. Classification (NCBI taxonomy): domain Bacteria; kingdom Pseudomonadati; phylum Bacteroidota; class Flavobacteriia; order Flavobacteriales; family Flavobacteriaceae; genus Sungkyunkwania; species Sungkyunkwania multivorans. The sequence continues at coordinate 522,033 of NZ_JBHTJH010000017.1, forward strand.
GCCCTTCTTGTATATAAAATCTGGATATATATGGTATTCTTTCCGTATTTGTCCAACGTACCTTTGATATGTCTCCCAATTACTTCCTAGAATGGAAAGATCAAAATCAAGGAGCCATTGATTATCTGAATCTTGTAGAAAAAGAGTTTCGTGCCTTTTTGTAGAAATGATCAATTTTGAGCACTTTTCGATTTTTTCCTGTTGCAAACCGAGTATTTTTAAGCGATTTTTAGCGAAAACGGCACTTTTTTCCTCATTATCTTGTCGGGTGGCCTTATAGATAATATCATGATACCAGATCGCTAGAAGCACTTCAGGAACATCTATGAGTTGATGCTTCTGCTCATTTGCCTGTTTGAGCATCGATTCAATATGAGCCAGGTTATGGTAGTGGCGACTTTTATGAGAATAGGCGGCCTCTATTTCTTCCCAAAGGGTCACTACGAATGTACCGTCATTGGTAAAGTGTGTCGCTAAAGTTGTCCATTGGTCTTGTAAATCGAAACTCAAATCAAAGATCTTTATTGAGGATCCCCGCAGTGGCTTGTGCTGTAGGATAAACGGTTAGATCTGCAATATTCACATGGGTTGGCATACTTACAACGAAGTGAATGATCTTGGCGATATCTTCGGCTTGTAAGGCCTTATACCCTTTATAGACGGTATCGGCACGTTTTTTATCCCCTTTGAAGCGAACCTCGGAAAATTCGGTCTCTACCAATCCTGGATTTATCGCACCTACTCGGATGCCATGTGCATTGAGATCGATACGCATTCCTTGATTGATGGCATCTACGGCATACTTGCTTGCGCAATACACATTACCATTTGGGTAGACCTCTTTACCAGCGATAGACCCAATGTTGATGATATGACCCTCATTGCGTTCCACCATTTGCGGAATGATTGCTTTGGAGACATACAGCAGGCCCTTTACATTGATGTCCAACATGGCATCCCAATCCAATAGGCTCCCTTTTTGAATAGGGTCGAGGCCATGAGCATTACCAGCATTATTGATCAGAATATCAATTTTTTTGAAGTTTTCAGGGAGATGATCCACCGCCTGGAATACCGCATCCTTATCCCTAACATCAAAACTACACGTGTGAACGTTGGTCGTTTTACTCAATTCTTTCTGTAGTGCATCAAGCCGATCTTGACGTCTTCCACAAATAATAATATTGAAACCATTATTAGCTAGGAGTTTTGCCGTTGCCTCGCCTATTCCCGAAGTGGCCCCAGTGATGAAAGCAGTTTTACTCATGATATCCTATATTCTTAATCGTTAATAAAAATCACAATCCCCTTTTACAATATCAGGAGCTAGGGCACTTTATGTCCTTGACTAGCGACGAGTAAGGAGAACCAATCCTCAAGTTCCAACTCAATTTTTAGTGCGTTAACTGCATTGATAATTCGGTCTTTTCCAGTAGTGCCGATCACAGGGTGAATACTTGAGGGATGCTGTAATATCCAAGCCAATAAGAGTTGATCAGCCGTTGCATTGTATTTTGGCATCAACTCCATCAGCTGCTGATGAATCCGATGCGTTTGATCGTTCTCTTCTCTAAAAACCGTTCCGAGTGGACTCCAAGCCATGGGAGTAATTCCATGTAATATCATATGGTCCAATGTCCCGTCATGCATCGCATTATGAGCTGTCAATGAAAACTCGATCTGGTTTACCGCTACAGAGGTACCGCTGTCGATCAGTTGCATTTGCGAAGGAGTAAAATTGGAGACTCCAAAATCAACTATCTTCCCTTGGGTCTTTAACTGTTCGACCGCCTCTCCAATTTCATCTGGATGCATCAATGGGCTAGGTCGATGTAGTAATAAAAGATCTAAATATTCGGTCTGAAGATTTTTCAAACTCTCCTCTACAGACCCGATGATGTATGACTTGCGGTAGTCGTAGTGTTTTATACCATTTGGCCGCTTCTCGCATATGTACTGAATTCCGCACTTAGAGATCAATTGAATGCTATCGCGAGAAATCCCACTTTTAGATAAGGCCCTTCCAAAAGCCTCTTCGGTTGTATATCCTCCATAAATATCGGCATGATCGAAGGTATGAATACCTTGGCTCACACAGTGATGTATCAGATCCACCATTAGCTCTAGATCAAGGTTTTTACCCCAACTTCCCCAGGTCATTGTGCCTGCGATTATTCTTGAATATTTCTTGTTTTTCATTTACTATTACTATTAGCCTTAAAATTAGGAAACTTAAAACTTCCTTAAAAGCCCCAGAGCAACTTAACTTTTAACCAATTGTTAACAGCACAAACCTAAATAAATGCACAATTTGCGAACCTAAATAGAGATTGTTAAATTCACGCTTTCAAAAAATGAGCGTATCTATGGAAAACACTACAGTAGACATTAAAGCAATTAGCGAAAAGATCGAAAAGGAAAGTGCCTTTGTAGACTTGCTCACTATGGAAATGAACAAAGTGATCGTCGGACAAAAGCATATGGTAGAACGATTGTTGATCGGGCTCTTAGGTCAAGGACATATTTTGTTAGAGGGGGTGCCCGGACTGGCAAAAACATTGGCCATTAATACTTTAAGTCAGGCTGTGAAAGGAAGCTTTAGTCGTATTCAATTTACACCAGACCTTCTTCCTGCCGATGTGGTTGGAACCATGATCTACAATATCAAGGAGAATGATTTCTCTATAAAGAAAGGTCCTATTTTTGCCAATTTCGTACTCGCGGACGAAATCAACCGGGCTCCTGCAAAAGTACAATCGGCCTTATTGGAGGCTATGCAAGAGAAGCAGGTCACCATCGGAGATGAGACCTTTATCCTAGACAAGCCATTTTTGGTAATGGCGACTCAGAACCCTGTGGAGCAAGAAGGAACCTATCCGTTGCCAGAAGCACAAGTAGACCGTTTCATGCTAAAAACAGTCATCGACTATCCAAAGATGGACGAAGAGCAGATGATCATTCGTGCCAATTTGAAAGGGAGCTTCGAAAAGGTAAATCCTGTGGTTTCTTTAGAACAGATCTTGGCTGCGCAACAGGCCGTGCGTGAAGTGTACATGGACGAGAAAATAGAAAAATACATTCTGGATATCATCTTTGCTACGCGTTATCCAGAAAAATATAAACTTTCCGACTTAAAACCATTGATCAGCTTTGGGTCTTCTCCTCGTGGAAGTATCAATTTGGCCAGTGCCGCAAAATGCTATGCTTTTATCAAGCGAAGGGGATATGTGATTCCTGAAGATGTTCGCGCGGTGGTACACGACGTGCTGCGCCATAGGATCGGCATTACTTATGAGGCGGAAGCCGAGAATGTCACGACCGAAGACATCGTAAGCAGGATCGTTAACGAGATCGAAGTACCATAGATAAGTAAGCAGTCGTCAGTCTCAGTATGCAGATATGTATTACTGAAATACTGGGGTCATGTACTGCCAACTGCAACTGCCAACTGTTTTACTATAAAAAATGGATACTAAAGAGTTACTCAAAAAAGTTCGAAAAATAGAGATAAAGACAAGGCGTCTTAGCGACCACATCTTTGGAGGAGAGTACCACTCGACCTTCAAAGGGCGCGGGATGACCTTTAGTGAGGTACGTCAGTATCAGTTTGGGGACGATGTTCGTAGTATCGATTGGAATGTAACTGCTCGCTACAACGAGCCATATGTGAAAATCTTCGAAGAGGAACGTGAATTGACCATGATGCTTATGGTAGATATAAGCGGGTCGGAGCTTTTTGGGACTACCGGACAGTTCAAAAATGAGGTAATCACTGAGATTTCAGCAACACTAGCATTTTCGGCACTTCAAAATAATGATAAAGTGGGGCTCATCCTTTTTTCAGATGACATCGAGCTCTACATTCCACCGAAGAAGGGAAAGTTCCACGTGCTTAGGATCATACGTGAATTGTTGGAATTTCATCCCAAAAGCAAGAAGACCAATATTTCTCAAGCCTTGAAATTTATGTCAAGTGTTATGAAGAAAAAGGCGATCGTATTCATACTCTCGGACTTTATTGCTGACAATTACGAACACACGATGAGGATCGTTGGCAAGAAACATGATGTTACCGGCATTCGAGTTTATGATCGGCGAGAGGAGGCAATCCCCAACTTGGGTGTTGTACAAATGGAAGATGAGGAATCTGGAGAGCTGGTATTGGTCAATACGAACGCAAGAAAAGTTAGAAACGATTATGCTAAATTTTATAAGGACAAAGTGAATTACTTTAATGACACCTTTACAAAAAGTGGCTCTGGCGTTTTGAGTTGTAGAGTAGATGAGAGCTATGTGAAAAAATTATTAGGGTACTTTAAAAGACGAGGGTAGTAAGAGCTATGAACTATGAATTAAGAATTTTGAATATCCTTTCGTCGTTTCGAATCAAAGATTTCGAAATGAGAAAACTCATCGTTCTTTGTTTTATGCTCTTCACCGCAATTTTCGGGTTTGCTCAATCACAGCCGAAAGTGTCTTCTTCAATTGACTCTACCAGAATCAAAATAGCAGAACAATTCAATTACACCATCAATGTTGAGACGGATTCAACGGAAATAGTTACTTTTCCTAAGAATCAAGCCTTTGCCCCGTTCGAGGTGATCGAGGACCATAATATAGATACGATCAGGGAGAATGCAAGGTTCAATCTCATCAAAAAATATGGGCTTACCCAATGGGATTCTGGTTATTACAAATTACGCAGCCAAAAGGTGGGTGTTGGAGGAAAGATCTTTTTGACGGACTCCGCGTTTGTTGAGGTCACTACGATCAAAGTAGACACGGTCAGCAAGGAATTCTTCGATATAAAGCCATTGGTGGCAGTAGAAAAGAGCTATGAGGGTTGGTTACAATATCTTCTTTGGGGTCTTTTCGTGCTTTTAGTGATTGGAGGTTTGTTGTACTGGTTCGTCTTTAGGCAAAAACCATTGACCAAAGAAGAGAAGATTGCGTTGCTTCCTCCGTATGACCGCGCCCTGTTAAAGCTAAAAGAGCTCGAAACATCGCGATATATCCTTCAATCGGAGCACAAGAAATATTATTCTGAACTAACAGATATCGTACGATCTTATTTGGAAGAGGAAGCCAATGTTACAGCACTAGAGAGTACTACCGACCAATTGATAGAGAAGCTGGAATTGTTGAGTGATGCCGGTCAATTGGATCTGGACAAGCAAACCGTTACCGATCTAAAAAATGTATTAAAGAATGCCGATTTGGTAAAGTTTGCAAAAGCGCAACCAGAAATGAAGGTCGCTGAAGCTGATCGCCGGGCAATAGAAGGGGTTGTGATTCAAACACATAGGGCGATTCCAGAACCAACCGAGGAGGACTTAATGCAGAACGAAGAGTATTTGGCAGAATTACTCGCTAAAAAACGAAAGAAAAGAATAGTAATAGCGTCGGTAGTAGGTACATTTTTGCTTCTTGCGATCGTGGGAGGCAGCATCGCTTTTTATGGGTGGAATTATGTAAAGGATAATATTTTTGGACATCCCACCAAGGAATTGTTAGAAGGTGAATGGGTTCGTAGTGAATATGGGACTCCACCAATTATTTTAGAAACACCGAAGGTATTGAAGCGCAAGTCGGTACCAGTTCCCAGTTCCCCGGATAACGAATCACAAGGACCGCAAGGAGAGATAGAAACCTTTTTTTATGGAAGTGTGTTGGATAACTTTTACATGGCAGTATCTTCTTATCCAGTACCAAAAGAAGTCGAAATAGATTTGAATACAGTTTCTGAACTGTCTGTTAAAATGCTAGAGGAGCAGGGAGCGGAGAACTTGATCGTAAAAAAAGATGAATTCTCACTTGCTAGCGGAGCCTCTGGATTAAAGACCTACGGGCGTGGTGAGTTTGTGAATAAGGACACCCAGAAGCGATTCAAAACCGAGTACAGCATATATCTTTTTAAAGAAAAGGAAGGCATTCAACTTGTAATGTTGGTGTATCAACGCGATGATGCCTATGCAAAAGATATCGTTGAACGCATTACCAATTCGATAAGTTTTAAAACAGGGGCTTAAATGGTAGAAGGAATAGAATTTGCAAATCCACAGTTCTTTTGGTTGCTGTTAGCATTACCAATAGCAGTGGTTTGGTATATTTTTACGCGAAAACGGCAGACCGCCTCTTTAAAAATATCCAGTATCAAAGGTTTTAATGTAAGCGGTCAATTACTGCCAAAGTTAAGGCCACTATTGTTTGGCTTTAGACTTTTGGCATTGGCAGCTTTGATAACTGCAATGGCGAGGCCTCAAACAGTGGATGTATCGACTAAGACAAAGACCAATAAGGGAATAGATATTATCATGGCTATCGACATGTCGTCTAGTATGTTGGCCCGAGACCTTAAACCAAATAGGCTCTCAGCATTAAAAAAAGTGGCCGCAGAATTTGTCAATGGCCGGCCTAGCGATAGGATAGGATTGGTGGTCTATGCTGGAGAAAGTTATACCAAAACCCCAATAACGAGCGACAAGCGAATTGTTCAAAATGCATTGAGGGATATTAATTTTGACGGACTTATCGAAGACGGCACGGCCATTGGCATGGGACTAGCCACCGCTGTTAACAGACTTAAAGAGAGCAAGGCGCAAAGCAAGGTGATCATCCTCCTTACCGATGGGGTAAATAACTCGGGATTTATCGACCCCAATACGGCGTCTGAACTCGCGGTAGAATTTGGCATTAAGACCTATACGATAGGCCTAGGGACCAATGGCAATGCCTTAGCCCCGGTGGCACTTAATCCCAATGGTACCTTTAGGTATGGTTATAAACAAGTGGAGATCGACGAAAAGTTACTCAAAGAGATAGCCAAAGAGACGGGAGGCAAATATTTTAGAGCAACCAACAACAAGAAACTTGAGGAGATCTATGAAGAGATCAACAAATTGGAGAAGACCGAAATAGAAGAGTTCAAATATTATAATTATCAAGAGAAGTTCCGTCCACTAGTGTGGTTGGCAGGCATCCTGCTCCTTCTTGAATTATTGATGAGAGCGACGGTTTTTAGAAGTTTTGTTTAACGATTAATTTGATCATGTATCAACTAGAAGAAAAGGCATATTTCTATCTGTTGGCCATTATTCCAATAATGGTTGTAGGGTTCTTATTGCTTCAGCTATGGAGAAGACGTATGCAAGGAAAGTTTGCGGATAAGCAATTGTTGCTGAGGTTGAGTCCAGATCGCTCTAGTTTTAAGGGACTTTTAAAGTTGATCGTTGTGAGTTTGGGAATTGCTTGTTTGATAGTCGCCCTTGTCAATCCAAAAATTGGGACGAAATTAGAGACCGTGAAACGAGAAGGCGTAGACATCGTTTTTGCCGTGGACGTCTCCAAGAGTATGCTGGCAGAAGACATTGCTCCCAGTAGGATCGAAAAAGCTAAAAGATTGGTGTCCGAGATCGTGAATCAGTTGGCGAGCGATAGAATTGGGATTGTTGCATATGCGGGACAGGCATTTCCTTTATTGCCAATTACCACCGACTATGCCGCAGGAAAGATGTTCTTACAAAATATGAATACCGATATGGTATCTTCTCAAGGAACGGCGAGCGCCGAAGCTATCAAATTGGCGCAAAGTTATTACAACGACGAGGACCAGACAAATAGAGTTCTTTTCATCATTTCGGATGGTGAAGATCACGAAAGCGATGCCGCCAAGGCAGCCGAATTGGCAGCAGAGGAGGAAGGTATCACCATTTTTACGATTGGGGTAGGGACTTCCAAAGGAGGGCTTATTCCAATTAAACGAAATGGGGTGATCGAATCGTATAAGAAGGACAATCAAGGAGAGGCCGTGATCACCAAACTTAATGAGGATACCTTAAAAGCAATAGCCCAGAAGGCCAATGGCGATTATATTAACGGTGCCAACACCCAACAGGTAGTCGATTTTGTGAGAGAACGATTGAATGAAATGGATAAGACCGAATTCGAGGCAAAACAGTTTGTAGATTATAAAGACCAATTTCAATGGTTTTTAGGCGCAGGATTGTTATTGCTTTTTTTAGATGTATTCTTATTAGAGCGAAAGACGGCCTGGATAAAAAAGTTGAACTTGTTTAATGAAAAGGAAGCTGTATGAGAGTAGTGATGATTTTTACATTCCTATTGAATTTCTGCCTGACCTTTGCTCAGGAAACATCTGAAGATAAAGAGAAAGAGGCTTTAGCGGCCTCAATTGAGGCGAACAACTATGTCTATGAAGGTAATACTGAGCTTTTAAGCGATGACTTTGTTGAGGCCGAGGTGGCTTACCGAAAGGCGATAGCCAAGGATGATGCCAATGTCACTGCAAAATACAATCTGGCAAACGCCTATTATAAGGAAGAAAAACTCGCCGAGGCGCATCGAAGATATGTACAAGCTGCAAAGACAGCCACCAATAAGCAAGAGAAGCACAGTGCATTTCACAACATGGGAAATATTTTCATGAAGACAAAAGAATATGAAAAAGCCGTCGAGGCCTATAAAAATGCATTGCGTAATGATCCAAATGATGACGAGACTCGCTATAACTATGCCTTGGCAAAAGAGCTTTTAAAGAAGCAACAACAACAGAATCAGAACCAGGATCAGAAAAAAGACCAAGAGAATAAACAAGACCAAAACAAGGACAATAAGGATAAAGATAAAGACAACAAAGAGAAGGAAGGAGATAAAGAAGAGGACGAGAATAAGGACGATCAAAAGGAAAATGATCAAGAGGGAGATAAAGAAGACGATAAAGAAGGAGACAAGAAGGAAGATAAAAATAAGAATGATCAAGGTGATGAGGAGGAAAAGAAAGATAAAGAAGATGAAAATAAAGGGGGAGAACAACCGAAAGATCAACAGCAACAGCCACAGAGACTAAGCCCTCAGCAATTGAAAAATTTACTTGAGGCGATGAACAACGAAGAGAAGAAAGTACAAGATAAGATCAATGCCAAAAAGGCCAAAGGCGTTAAGGTAAAGGCCGAAAAGGATTGGTAGCTACTATGAATATCATAAAGAGAATAGCACTTCTTATATTCCTGCTAAGCACAGGAACTTTGCTCGCTCAGGTATCTTTTGAAGCCAAGGTGAGCAAAAAGGTCTTGGGCGTAAATGAACGACTTCGAGTTGACTTCCAAATGAATAAGGACGGGGATAACTTTACCCCGCCTAGCTTTGCCAATTTTAAGGTCGTTATGGGACCAAACCAGTCCATCAGTAATTCTTGGATCAATGGAAAGCGAACATTTTCAAAGACCTATTCCTATATTTTGGCCCCTACCAAAAGGGGGAAGTTCAAGATATCTCAAGCGACGGTAGATATTGATGGAAAAACCTATAAAACACTACCCGTTTCTATAGAGGTTACCGCAGCAGTAGATAAACCAAAGGACCCCAACGACCCAGAATATGTAGCAGAACAGAACATGCACTTGATCGCTGAGGTCTCTAAGGCCAATCCTTATTTAAATGAGGCGATCACCGTCGTTTACAAACTATACTTCAGCAATAATATCAATGTCTCTAACGTCAACGAATTGGACAGTCCGCAGTACAATGATTTTTGGAGTCATAACATCGAGATACGTCGCAAGATGGAGCAAGGCACCTTCAAAGGTGAACCCTATCGGTACATTATATGGAAAAAAGTGGTCCTTTATCCTCAGAAATCTGGAAAGCTGACCCTAGACCCATTGACCTTGAATATTACCCTCGATGTTCCCACCAATAGAAGGGACTTCTTTGGAGGACGTATTTATACGCAGATAGAAAAACCGCTAAAGGCAGGGAATAGAACCATACAGGTAAAAGCATTACCAGAAGAGGGAAAACCTGCAAATTTCACTGGAGCTGTAGGTGATTTTGATTTTACGGTCTCAACCAGCAAAGATCAACTCAATGCTGGCGAATCATTGCAAGCAAAGATCATCGTCAGTGGAAAAGGAAATCTTAAACTCTTCAAATTGCCCAAACTCAATGTTCCGAGCTCCTTGGAAGTGTATGAGCCTGAGCATGACGAAAAGGTACGAACCAATTTGGGGGGAATGCAAGGTAAAATTGCGGATAGCTACACCTTGGTGCCCCAATATCAAGGGAAGTATCCAATACCCCCGATCAGTTTTTCCTATTTCGACCCTGAAGCTGAAGCATATAGAACACTCACCTCTTCGGAATTGATTGTGGATGTCTTGGAAGGACCAACAAATAGTGGTGCAGTGACCAATAGGGATAATCTGCCTACGACTAACAATAAGAAAGTGGTCGTTAGTGCTGGAGACCAATTTCGATTCATTAAGTTGAGGCCGAATCTTGTCTCCATGAAGCAAACAGCATTCTTTAAGTCGAGATTGTTCTGGGCACTCCTGCTAACACCGTTTTTGATCATTCCGATCGCAATGTTCATCGGACGAAGGAGAAAGCAGAGAGCAACAGACATTACAGGCAACAAATTGAGAAAAGCTAATCGACTGGCCAAAAAATACCTTTCTGAATCTAAGAAGAATCTTGGGAAAAAGGAAACGTTCTATGAAGCTATGGAGCGAGCTTTACATAATTATTTAAAAGCCAAGATTCATATCGAAACCAGCGAATTTAGTAAAGAGAAGATCGTTGAACTACTCAAGACACGTGGCGCAGATGACCGATCGGTCAAAGGATTCATATCATTGATAGAAAGTTGTGAATTTGCAAGATATACGCCTGCATCGGTAGAGACGATGAAACAGGATTACGACAAAGCGGTGACCGTGATCTCAGAAATTGACAAGCAAATACGATAGATAATATTCGTGGGATGAAAAGACTTTTTTACATACTTCTTCTAATTTCAAATAGCGCTTTTGGCATGCAAAACGACGCGCTGTTCGAAGAGGCGAATGCATTATACAATGAAAATAAGTTCACCGAGGCGATCGCTAAATACGAGGAGATCCTTAGAACTGGCGTTCATTCTTCCGAATTGTATTACAATTTGGCCAATGCGCACTATAAACTCAACAATATCGCTCCAAGTGTCTATTATTATGAGAAAGCGCGTTTGTTAGACCCAAACGATAAGGACATTGCCAACAATTTGGCATTTGCCCAAAATATGACCATCGATGCGATAGATGAAATGCCACAAACAGGACTCTCTAGGTTCTCAGAGAGGATACTCGGCAAGCTAAGCTATAATAACTGGGCCATGCTTTCAGTCATTTTTGTTTTTCTATTCGTTATCTTGTTCTTGGTCTATTATTTTTCCTATTCATCCCTTACCAAGCGAATAGGATTCATTGCAAGCACCATTCTCCTCCTGTTGGCCATAGCTTCGGTGACCATTGCCTTTCAGCAGTTTGAAATAGATAAAGAAGATAACCCTGCCATAGTATTTGCCGAAAAAACTTCGGTACGGACTGGGCCCAAATACAGTGATGAGGAAGTTTTCGTGCTTCATGAAGGCACAAAAGTGCAAGTCTTAGAAGGTTTCGATAATTGGCAACGAATAAAATTGGCAGATGGAAAAATTGGATGGATACCACAAGATGATATTAGAATGCTGAAGGATTTTTAAAAAGAATTAACAGTATTGTTTGATAATTCGTATATTTTTGTTTCTTTCAAATTATTGTGAAGCCCTTTTTTCTCATATCGCTGGTCTCTCTGCTAAGCTTGTCTATCTTAGCACCCACCATCATGACCATGTTTGATTATAACATCGAGTCCGTATATGAACTTGGAGAAGAGGAAGGAAAGAAAGAAGGAAAGAAAGAAGCTGCTGAAAAAGACCTCTATTTTCAGGGAACTTTTACCAGTGAATTCTCATCGAAAGAGTCTATTTATCAATTAAATAGCTATTACAATATTTCGAATTTGAATTTTACTCCAGAGATACCGCTTCCCCCGCCAGAGTTATTCGCATAGTTTTTCGTTTATTTTTATTTGACTAATTAACACAACCAAGCCTTCAATAGGGATTCTCTAAATGTGAGGGCAAAAATTTATAGCTATGTTTAAATATTTAAAAAATGACTTACCAGCAAGTATAGTGGTGTTCTTCGTTGCACTGCCTTTGTGTCTGGGTATTGCCTTGGCCAGCGGTGCGCCCTTATTTTCTGGTCTTATCGCAGGTATCGTTGGTGGAATTGTAGTAGGAGCACTAAGTGGTTCTCAAATAGGAGTCAGTGGACCAGCGGCGGGACTAGCAGCCATCGTACTCACAGCCATCGGCGCGTTGGGAAGTTACGAGAATTTTCTCGTAGCCGTGGTTCTCGGGGGTGTCATCCAAGTGATATTTGGTGTTTTAAAAGCTGGAGTCATTGGATATTATTTCCCTTCCTCGGTCATTAAAGGAATGCTTACAGGAATAGGAATCATTATCATCTTAAAACAGATTCCTCATTTCTTTGGCTATGATGCAGATCCCGAAGGTGATTTTGCCTTTACTCAGGTAGATGGGGAGAATACCTTTTCAGAAATTCTTAATTCATTCAAGCAGATAAGCTTGGGAAGCACCCTTGTGGCCGTTATCGGCTTGGCCATACTTATTCTTTGGGAAAAGGTGCTCTCTAAAAAAGCGAAGATTTTTCAATTGATCCAAGGGCCTCTTGTGGCTGTGGTCTTTGGGATAATCTTTTATATCATGTTCGGTTCTACAGATACCTTTGCCATTAAGACAGAGAATCTCGTGAGCGTGCCGATACCTGAAGATGCATCATCCTTCTTGGCACAATTTAGCTTTCCAAATTTTGAGGTGATCACTCGAGGTGATGTACTTCTCACAGCATTTACGATCGCACTTGTAGCAAGTTTGGAAACATTGCTTTGTGTAGAAGCGACAGACAAGTTAGACCCTCAGAAGCGTGTAACACCCACCAACAGAGAGCTGTTCGCACAAGGAACAGGAAACATTATTTCAGGTATGATAGGCGGTCTACCAATTACTCAGGTGATCGTACGAAGCTCCGCTAATATCCAATCAGGGGGCAAGACAAAAATGTCTGCTATCATCCATGGTTTTTTCTTATTGATCTCGGTAATCCTCATTCCTAGATTACTTAACAAGATTCCGTTGTCTGTATTGGCCTCAATTTTACTCTTAGTAGGATATAAATTGGCAAAACCTTCAACTTTCAAGGCGATGTATGCTGCCGGCTGGAAACAATTCGTACCTTTTATAGTGACAATAGTCGGAATTGTAATGACAGACCTCTTGGTAGGAATAGGACTAGGATTGGGTGTAGGTATCGTAGTTATACTTTATAAGAGCTATCAAAATTCTCACTTCTTGCATATTGAAGATAAAAGTAACGGAGTACACAAAATAAAGATGACCTTGGCAGAGGAAGTGACGTTCTTTAATAAAGGTGCTATCTTAAAAGAGTTAGATTCGTTGCCCAAGGATACCCATCTAACGCTAGACGTACGGAAAACACGTTACCTCGATAACGATATTTTAGAAATTCTAGATGATTTTAGGGAGAAGGCAAAACAACGTCAAATACACATCACTTTGCTATCGGAGCGTGGGGAAGTGGAAAACCCTGATAGCTATATCGAATTTTTTAGACTAAGACCGAAAACAGCTTAAAACCAATAAACATGAAGGCACAAACAAAAGAAACACAGGCGGCAATGACACCTAGTTCCGCAATAGATGCTTTAAAGGAAGGGAACGCCCGTTTTATAAAAGCGAAAATGGCTGGAAGAGACCTTTTGGATCAAGTAAAAGATACCGCCAGTGGTCAGTATCCATTCGCGACGGTCCTTGGCTGCATCGACTCTAGAGTATCTGCAGAGTTGATCTTTGACCAAGGCGTTGGGGATATTTTTAGCGCTAGAGTTGCAGGAAACATAGTTAACGAAGATATCTTGGGAAGTATGGAGTTCGCTTGTAAACTGGCAGGAACCAAAGTGATAGTGGTCCTTGGACATACTAGTTGTGGCGCGGTCAAAGGTGCCTGCGACGATGCAAAGATGGGAAATCTTACAACGCTTCTTAGCAAAATAAGACCAGCGGTCGAAGCGGTAAAAGAACCTTCAAATGCCTCAGAAAGGATATCCAAGAATATTGATTTTGTCAATGAGGTTGCGACCAAAAATGTCCATTTGACCATAGAGAACATTCGTCAAAAGAGTCCAGTGTTGGCAGAAATGGAGGAAGATGGAGAAATCGCCATTGTCGGCGCTATGTATGATATCAATGATGGTAAAGTGACATTCTATTAGAAAAAAATCATAAGACTTATACATCCCAATGTTGTCTAAGCATTGGGATTTTTTTTGTAAAAAAGCAGTATCTTGCTTATGAACGAATAACCAACCTATGAAGGACTTCTTTAAGCACATCAAAGGGGATGCCTTTGGTGGTATCACCGCAGGAATAGTTGCATTGCCCTTAGCACTAGCCTTTGGTGTGAGTTCCGGACTAGGTCCCGATGCTGGACTATACGGCGCGATATTCATAGCATTCTTCGCAGCACTCTTTGGTGGAACACCAACACAGATCTCTGGGCCAACAGCACCTATGACCGCTGTAAGCATTATTATTGTTGCCGGCATCGTCGGCGCCAATGATGGTGATGTTCAGAAGGCGTTGCCGGCCATCCTTACTGTTTTTTTACTTGCTGGGGTCATACAGATCGGTATTGGATTTGCCGGCTTGGGAAAGTATATAAAATACATACCTTACCCTGTAGTTTCGGGATTTATGACAGCTATCGGGGTGATGATCCTATTCACGCAAATACTTCCCGCAATTGGTTATTATCCATCAGAGGACAAGGCCCTAATTGAAAAATATAAACCTGCTGCAGAGGATGTGATCCTCAAAAAAATATTGGATGATGAGGCCGAAGAAGGAATTTTGGTACTTGAAGATTTTTCTGAGACCGAAAGAAGAGCCTCGCAAGTCACCGAAGAGGCCATTATTTTAGAGGCAGAAACATTGGCAGCCAAACAGGGCAAATCTGTAGTTGGTTCTATCAAGTATTTTCCAAGAGCTTTTAGGCAGATCGATTGGCTAGAACTGGCCTTGTGCTTGGCCACCATCTTCATTATTTATGGGTTCAAAAGGATTACCAAAAAAATTCCGAGCACCTTGGTAGCGCTTTTGGTCGTTTCGGCCGTCGCCATCTTTGCCGATCTAGGGTACCGCCCTATACGACAGATTCCAGAAGGTTTTCCAGAATTTCAGGGAATCAAAATATTGTCAGGATTTAGTCTAGCAGGTATTAGCCCTTATATATTTACGGCGCTCTCGCTGGCATTTTTAGGAGCCATCGACTCGCTTTTAACTTCTGTGGTTGCGGACAATATGACAAAGACCAAGCACAACTCTAATAAAGAGTTGATAGGTCAAGGGATTGGGAATACCATTGCCGCCCTTTTTGGTGGGATTCCTGGCGCTGGGGCTACGATTCGTACAGTGGTAAATATCAACTCTGGAGGAAAAACAAAACTTTCAGGAATGATAGCAGGCCTACTGCTGCTGGTCATTCTTTTGGCTCTCGGCCCCGTGGCGTCTAAAATTCCAGCGGCGGTATTAGCTGGAATTTTAATAACCGTTGGTATCGGGGTTATGGATTATAAAGGATTGAAAGCGATTCCGAATATGCAAAAGGACATCAAGTTCAAATATGTTAAGATCAGTTCGGAAGTGGTGATCATGTTGATCGTATTGGTGCTTTCGGTAGTATGGGATCTGGTTGCGGCAGTGGGTATTGGACTGGTGTTGGCATCGTTGAGCTTTATGAAAAAGATGGGAGATTTTACCGCCAACTATTCAAAGGTCACCAATTTAACACAGGCCAATAAGGACGAACGATTATGGAGTGATGAGTTAGAATTTCCAGAACGCTTTACCGAGGAGGTTTTTATCAAACACCTTAGTGGGCCATTATTTTTTGGATATACGAGCGAGTTTCAATCCTTGGCAAAGCAAATACCTCAAACGGCCTCTCATGTAATACTTAGAATGGATAAAGTCCCTTATGTGGACCAGTCCGGCCTGTACGCTTTAGAGGATGTATTATTGGATCTGGAGCAACGAGATGTACACACATTAATGGTGGCACCTCAAAAGCAACCGCTGATGATGTTAAAGCAAATAGACATCGTGCCAGACCTTGTTCCCGAAGAATGTATCTTCGAAAACTTTCAAGAATGTGTCAACTATGTAAAGAAAAATGTGGAAGATAAGTATGATTCAATGTCAGGGATATAAACAGGCCTTTGTTACTTGGATATTATGATCATACCGAATTGGCGTCTATCTCCTCCATATCATGGATCTCTTCCTTATTCTCCAAGACCCATTGAAAGACAAATTCACCAATGCTCATTACAGGACTATACAGTGCGGATTCTTCTAAAGTCTCTTCCTCTATAAAACCCATTGAGTCATTTGCTCTATGAAAGAACACCAACAAAGCTCCAGCGATCACAGCGATTTTCAGTCCACCAAATACCCCGCCTAGGATCTTATTCAAAATACCCAATGCGGCAAAATCAGCAATTTTGGTCAACAATTTACCAGCCAAAGAGATGATGATGATGATGATCACAAAGGTGATTGCGAATGCGCAGAGATTGATGTATTTTTCATCCCAACTTACACGCTCTGCTAGGTAATCGCCAACAAAGTAGGAAAAGTGGATGGCGCCGTAGATACCCGCGATGAGAGCGACCAAAGAGGCGACCTCTACAAAAAGACCCTTCATAATTCCACGAACAAAACCAAATAGGATAAGTCCGCCCAATACGATATCGATGAAATTCATCAGCAAGAAGTTTTAACAAATATAGAATTTTGAATCATAACTAGTTTGTAAATTTGTGCCAATCAAAAAAGTATATGGCAAGAGACGAACAATTAAAGGAACGCTGGAGTATGGTCGTTGAAAGGCTATCATCGCAATTTGCCGATGGAGATACGCTGGATTTGGATGCGATCATTTATTTGATCGGTGTGCAAGAACTTGGACAGCTGCATCGAAAATTTAAGAAGGATGAAAAATTAAACTTGATGCATATTGCCATCTGTCGCTTGTTAGAGCCTTATGGATATTACGAGTTCGACTATTTTGACGAAGAAAGATGGCCGCATTACAAGATAAAGGAACAGTTACCACCACTTAAGGCAGGAGAGCAAAGTATTTTGATGAAAGAGGCTATCGTACAGTATTTCTTAGAGAAAGAGTACATCAACTAACCTAAAATCCCTAAATTTGCCGCGCTAATTTCTTTTAGAAGATGATTGATAAGATAAAGGAACATATCGCTGAGGTAGAGCAATTTACCACCGACAGCAAAGAAAAGATCGAGGCTTTTCGTATTAAATATTTAGGAAAGAAGGGGTTGTTAAATGACTTTTTTGCTGAATTTAAGAATGTTCCCAATGATCTAAAGAAAGAATTTGGGCAAACGATCAATCAACTTAAGACAGCTGCGACCGAGAAGGTAAATAGCCTAAAGGAAGAATTGGAAAATAAAGAGGAGGACCAAGGCGTTTATGGAGATCTTACGCGACCAGGAGAACCGATAAAAATTGGGGCGCGTCATCCGATATCCATTGTGAAGAACCAGATCATCGATATTTTTTCCCGTATCGGATTTAATGTTTCCGAAGGACCAGAGATCGAAGATGATTGGCATAATTTTACCGCATTGAACTTGCCCGAGTATCATCCGGCACGAGATATGCAAGACACCTTCTTTATTCAAACAGATCCCGATATTTTGTTGCGTACACATACCTCTTCGGTTCAGGTGCGTTACATGGAAAACAACAAACCGCCCATTCGCACGATCTCTCCAGGAAGAGTGTATCGCAACGAGGCGATTTCGGCACGTTCGCACTGTTTCTTTCATCAAGTAGAAGGACTCTATATCGACAAAGGCGTTTCCTTTGCCGACCTAAAGCAGACCTTGCAATATTTTACCACCGAGATGTTTGGAAAATCGAAGATCCGCCTGCGTCCATCCTATTTTCCTTTTACCGAGCCAAGTGCCGAGGTAGATGTCTATTGGGGATTGAACAATGAGGTCGATTATAGAATTACCAAAGGTACGGGTTGGTTAGAGATCATGGGCTGCGGAATGGTAGATCCCAATGTGTTGGAAAATTGCGGCATCGACTCCAAAGAATACTCCGGCTTTGCCTTTGGAATGGGCATCGACCGCATTGCGTTGCTCTTACATCAAACACCCGACATTCGAATGTTGAGTGAAAATGATGTGCGTTTCCTAGAGCAGTTTAAAAGCGCCTTATAGAACCAAAAATTCTTTTAAATGAAAAAGCTAGTTGTAACGTTTCTTTTTATTTTACCCGCATTGGTTTTCTCACAAAGTCTTGCGACTATTGGCAAAGAACTTAAGCTAGTAGGAGACTGGGAATTGACCGACATCGATTATGGCCGTGCCATGGATCTTAACAAGGACGGAGTCGCCTCAAAAAATGCTTTGAAAGAATTTGATTCCTGTAAAAAACACTATTTCTCTTTCGATGGCCAATACACTGGTGTTCTTAAAATCGGAGATGTCGATTGTGCAAGCAGTTTGATAGCCGATGATCTTGTTTGGACCATCAAAAAAACGACGCCACAAGAAATTGAGGCGGAGCTCGACGAGCTTTTTTACATAGATACATCTAATGATAAAAGTGAGGTCAAGAAGAAAAAGAGAAAAAACAAACGTTTTTTTCTCGTCATAAGTTCCGAGAAAGAAATCCTAGACGTGGGATACGAAATTTTGAAGCTAGACAAAACCGAAATGCAATTGGTGATGGTCTCTACCGACGGCTATGACAGCACACTTCCTGTAATTTGTACGTTTATAAAAACGGATTAGAATTGCGCAAAGACATTGAAATACCTGAGGTAAAAGACGTTTATGTGGCCATTGTTCAAGAATACAATCCTGAGTTCGAATGGAACGACTGGAACGCATACATCATCAACGACCGAAAGGATCCTATCGAAATGGTATTGATCGTTTCTAGCGGCTTTAACGACGATAAGATCACCTCTACCATGCGTCATAGCATCAAAATGATGCCTGCCAAATCCTATGCCAAGATCGAGTTGATGCAAGAAGAGGTGCTAAAGTTGACCAATGAATTTAGGGTGTCATTCTTTGCAGATAAGAAGATGTACGATAAGAAGTATGTCTTCGAAAAGAACACTATCTCCCCCGAAACGATAGGGCCGCTTCCAATTATCGAATTTAAGGGAGCTTTAGGAAAGTGATATTCCCAAAAATGTCATTCCCTTTTGTTTGAAATTTTGGGCGCTCGGCAACGACAACGTTTTCGGGCTTTTAATAACTTCCCTTTAGATTCCGCTGGTAAAACAGTAACTTTAAGGTCATTGCAAAAACTGTTTGTATGGCCAGCCAGTATATCATTTCCTTAGACCAGGGAACCACAAGTTCTAGAGCCCTTTTAATTGATGAAAGTGGTAAGATCTTGGGAATTTCCCAAGAAGAGTTCGAACAGATATATCCAAAATCTGGATGGATAGAGCACGACCCCAAGGCGATTTTAGAAACCCAGCTAAGAGTATTCAATAAGGTGCTACGCCAGTATAAGGTGAAGCCCTCGGAAATCAAAGCGATCGGCATCACCAATCAACGCGAAACAACAGTGGTTTGGGATAAGAACACAGGTGAACCCATATACAATGCCATTGTATGGCAAGATAAACGTACAGCATCCATTTGTGAGGATCTAAAGGCCAAAGGCCTTATCGAGTATGTAAAGAAAACAACAGGTTTGGTGATCGACTCCTATTTCTCGGGGACTAAGGTAAAATGGATTCTTGATAATGTGAAAGGTGCGAGAAAAAAGGCGGATAAAGGAGCACTGCTTTTTGGTACAATAGATTCGTGGCTCGTCTGGAATATGACCAATGGCGCTTCTCATGTCACAGATTATTCCAATGCCTCACGAACCATGCTGTACGACATAGTAAAACTTAAATGGGACAAAGAACTGCTCAAAGAGCTCGAAATCCCAAAGAATATGTTGCCCAAAGTGCAACCTTCTGCATCCCATTTTGGAGACTACGAATGGAAGGGAACGAAGATTCCTATCGCTGGAATTGCAGGTGACCAGCAAGCAGCATTATTCGGACAGGCATGCTTTAAAAAAGGAACCGCAAAAAACACCTATGGCACAGGTTGTTTCATGTTGATGAATACTGGAAAAAAACCACAGTTTTCAGAGAATGGATTGCTTACCACCATTGCCTGGGGTCTGGACGGACAAGTATACTATGCGCTGGAAGGCAGTGTATTCATTGCCGGAGCCGCCATTCAATGGCTTCGTGATGAGATGAAATTCTTTCGAACCGCCGCTGGCTCGGAGCGTATTGCCAACCGGGTTGAAGGCGAAAATCCTGTATATGTGGTACCGGCATTTGCTGGCTTGGGGGCTCCCTATTGGGATATGTATGCACGAGGCGCCATCTTCGGTTTGACGAGAGATACTGGAAAAGACCACATAACGCGCGCTACGTTAGATTCCTTGGCATATCAGACAAAAGACCTGGTGCTGGCCATGGAACAGGACGCGGGCTTAAAGATGGAAGCGCTAAAAGTCGACGGGGGCGCCTGCGCAAACGATCTTTTAATGCAATTTCAGGCAGATATACTTAACAAAGAGGTGCATCGCCCAGCGGTCATAGAATCTACGGCAATGGGAGCTGCCTTTTTAGCTGGTATACAAGTTGGGCTATGGACCCAAAAGGATATCGATGAGACGCGCGACATGGAACGGGTTTTTACACCAACATTTGATAAAGAAAAAAGGAAAAGATTGTATAAAGGATGGAAAAAGGCAATAAAACGGGCGATGAAATGGGTTTGACCACAATAGTTCGACATCAATTCATTAAAATAACCTGTATGATGCTCTGTCTAAGTGCTGCGACCACTTCTTGCAGTAACGAAAACTGTGGCTTAATAGGTACTTGGGAATCCTTGGAGTTCTTGTCCAGTAAAGAGGTTGATGAAAATAATGATGGAGTATTTCATAAAGAACTTACCAAGGAAGGATGTTATAGGGTTACCCTAAATTTTGTATCAAAATCCAAAGTAAAACGCACGTCGGTCACTCAACAAAACTGTGATAAAGTACAGGAAAATGAGATGAAGTATCGAGCTGAAGGTGAAGAGCTGACCTTTATCGTAAACGGAATGACCCAAAAACATCGCTATAAGATCGTTGATTGTAAACTCTACATATACGGCGTTTTAGGGACAGGCAAGACCAGAAAAGGGAAAGAACGCATAACAATTGCTTCAGTGTTTAAAAAACGGTAATTGCATTGAAAAAATAAGTGAAAAGATACCATGAAAAAGATCGAATTTACAAATTTGAAACGCTCAGAGACCATCGCAACCTTAAAGGAAACCGAATTTGACCTGATAGTTATCGGAGGCGGTATCACAGGTGCTGGAATCGCCTTGGATGCTTCCTCTCGGGGCATGAAAGTTGCCCTGGTCGAAAAAGGGGATTATGCCTCTGGTACCTCGAGCCGGTCGACCAAACTGATTCACGGAGGTCTGCGCTATCTAAAACAATTTGATTTTTGGCTGGTGAAGGAAGTCGGGTCCGAACGAGCCATCGTACACAAATTGGCGCCGCATTTGGTACTTCCAGAGAAAATGCTATTACCGCTTATAGAGAATGGCCAATATGGAAAATGGCTTACATCGATAGGGCTTAAAGTATATGACATTCTCGCTCAGGTAGAAGGAGAAGACAAGCGGAAAATGCTGGAGAAGAAAGAAGCCATGAAACTCGAGCCATTATTACCTAAAAAGATCCTTAAAGGCGCTGGCTACTATGCCGAATATAGAACAGATGACGCCCGACTCACGATTGAAAATATCAAAACAGGGTTGCAGTACGGATCTGTGCCCATCAATTATACCAAGGTGGTAGAGTTCTTATATGACGAAGAGGAACACGTCTCTGGTGTGATCGTTAAGGATGAACTATCGGACGAGCAGTATGAGATTCACTCGAAATATGTGATCAGCGCAGCAGGCCCATGGGTCGATGACCTGCGAAAGGTAAATCATTCTAAGAAGGGAAAGCGTCTGCATCTTACCAAAGGGGTACATTTGGTATTTCCACATGAAAAACTTCCAGTAAAGCAATCCGTCTACTTTGATGTGCCCGATGGCCGAATGATCTTTGCAGTACCGCGTGGGAAGATCACCTATGTGGGGACCACCGATACCAACTATAATGATGACAAAGATGATATCGGCGTCAACCTAGCGGATACTATGTATATCCTCTCGGCAGTGAACAATATGTTTCCAAATATCGATCTAGAAATGGAAGATATCATCTCTTCCTGGGCGGGCTTACGACCACTGATACACGAAGAAGGGAAGTCAACCTCTGAACTTTCACGGAAAGATGAAATTTTTGTCTCTTACACTGGACTCATAAGCATCGCTGGCGGAAAACTAACGGGTTACCGAAAAATGGCGGAACGAGTGGTGAACAGGATAGCAAAGAAATTCGAAGAGGAACACAAGATCGAATTCAAAGAGGTGTTCACCGACAAAATCGTTCTTTCAGGAGGGCCTTTTAAGAATTTCAAGGAAGTAAAAAAATACATTAAGACCATCAATCAACAAGTAATGCCACTTGGGTTTTCAGAATATGACGGCCGGTATTTAGTGACGACCTACGGCAAGCAATCTGAGGTCATCTTAGAAGAATTCGAAAAGATAGCAGGAGATTCGATTCACGAGCGGTTGATACTGGCCGAACTTCGTTTCTCTACAAAATACGAACAATTGCAATCCCCAGTGGATTTCTTTATCTATAGAACAGGGCGCATGTATTTTGATATTGATTCAGTTCGTAAGCACCATGAAGCGGTATTAAAAGAGTTCCAACGATTGTTCAAGGTAGATGAAGCCACCATTTCTAATTACCAAGACGCCATTCGCTATCAAATAGAGCGGCATTCAAAATTCGATGTGGAAAGGGTTTAGATTCCTGATATTGCTAATGTAATTCAGGAAATTGAAAATTCAGCGAAGTGATCAATGACGAGTTATGGATATCTTGGGTGAAGAAAACAGCCTTTTTTCTTGTCATTCCTGATGAGTGACGAGACCAAGAATCTAATTTCTAAAAGAGAAATTACGTTTCTATGATCTTTGGACATCTCCCTTAAAGAGAAGACTCTTAAAATTTCTATCCTTTGGGGAGGCTAGGAGAGGCTTAATCCAACTCCTCAGTGAGTTTTTTGAAGATCTTCTTCGGGTCTTTGTTCTCGTATAGGATGGCGTACACGGCATCGATGATCGGAACGTCTGCTCCATTCTTTTCATTAAGGTCATGAGCACTTTTTGTAGCATAGTATCCCTCGGCGACCATACTCATCTCCATCTGAGCAGACTTTACCGTGTAGCCTTTGCCGATCATATTTCCAAACATACGGTTCCGACTGAAAACCGAATAGCCAGTAACCAAAAGATCGCCTAAATAAGCCGAATCATTGATGTTCCGCTTCATCTTATGAACCTTTTTGATGAATTTTTTCATCTCTCTAATGGCATTGCTCATTAATACCGACTGAAAATTATCGCCATAACCAAGGCCATGAGCGATACCAGCCGCTATCGCATAGATATTCTTCAGCATCGCTGCATATTCTGTACCGATGATATCATCGGAGATCTTTGTTTTAATATATCTGCTAGAAAGATTTTCGGCCAATATTTCAGCCTTTTTTTCATCGGCACAAGCAATGGTCAAATACGAAAGACGTTCCAAAGCAACTTCCTCGGCATGGCAAGGTCCAGTGATCACCCCTATATTCTCGAAAGGAATGTCATAAGTATCATGAAAGTGTTCTCCCACGATCTTACTGCTTTCGGGAACGATACCCTTAATGGCGGAAAAAATGACCTTGTCGTTCAGCGAAACGTTCAAATTTTCAAGCTCCTTACTCAAGAAGGCCGAAGGGACTGCAAAGATGAGGTAGTCTGCATAGGCAACGATCTCATTGATGTCGTTGCTCAATTTTAGTTGTTCTATGTGAAATTCAACCGAGCTCAGGTAATTAGGGTTGTGGCGATTCCTTAAAATATGTTCCTTGGCATATACACTGCGCATATACCAACCAACTTCATCTAAATTTTCGCAAAGCATCTTTACAATGGCAGTTGCCCAGCTGCCACCACCAATTACCGCAAACGTATAGGAATTACTCATCAAATGTTTTTAAGGATACCCAAAAATAATTAAAATATTAGTCAAACTCTACGCTGAAGCTCCTTTTCGAGAACGTCGAAAATTAAAGATGACATATATGCTTTTTAGATATAGGCTTGCAATGCACTGATTCAAAATAAAAATTAAAATAGAAATAATTAACTGATTATCAGTTAATTATAATTTTGGCACAATGATTGGTTATTTCTAAGAGAACTATAAAAACGATGACCATGAAGACGTTAAAATTATTATTTGGAAGTATGTTAATGGCAACCTTATTAGTATCCTGTGTTGCCGAAGTCATTATTGAAGAGCCATTTATCGATGAACCGATCACCTTGGCCGAGCTATTGGACTCTCATGAGTTGTGGTATGTGAATATCAACCAGACCACTGGAAATGGAGAGGTACCTTTCTTGCAGAAGGCCTTTACGGTTTCCTTCAATTTTGGGACGCTTTTCGCAAATAATAACTTGGTCGGCCTTGGAAGTCAAGGCAATGGATATGGTATCGATGTGGGCTATTATGATACTCGTGGAATGGTGTTGCAGGTGGATCACGATATCGATGGCTATTGGGCATTGGAAGTCTCTCAATTA
Organism: Sungkyunkwania multivorans; assembly: GCF_042675645.1. NCBI lineage: Bacteria > Pseudomonadati > Bacteroidota > Flavobacteriia > Flavobacteriales > Flavobacteriaceae > Sungkyunkwania > Sungkyunkwania multivorans. The sequence continues at coordinate 546,846 of NZ_JBHTJH010000017.1, forward strand.
GGCTTCAATAGAATTAGACTCTATCACAGACCGACAAATACGGCCTATTTTTTAACAGGGTATCAGCGAGGTAACTTCGATTATGATTTTGTGTTCTATGATAACATCCATTATTTCTTGCAAGAGTATGTCGCATGGGAAAAGACCTATGTAAGCGAAGAAGGGGCACTCAACGATTTTGATGCCGAAAACTTCTTAAGGTTTTTAGCCGGTGGCAGCGATGACACCTTCGAATCTTCTGAAGATCAAGTAGGAACGCCTATCAGTCAATTGTACTGGGATTATATAGGATATTATAGCGTGTTTGATGTAAATGGAGACCCCTATCTCAAAACTTTAACACTGGATTATGACGAATTGGGCAATGATTATTTCGAACTGATCGTTATAGATGATAGCACGATAGAACTGTACCACCCTAATTCTGGTACGACCTATGAGTTTACTGGAAGAGGATATATTCAATATTTGAAAGGTGCTGCAGGAAAAGGGCAGGTTGAGAAAAAGCGTAAAAAGATCATCAATAAAAAAATGAACATAGAGCGTAAAAGCGCGCCAAAGAAAATGAAGATTGAATCAAAAAAGACATCTTAGTTGATGACCTGCCTTAGGCAAGGCAGGTTTGGTTGGTTATTTAGTTTGTTAAGAGCCCCTGATCTGTTCGGGGGCTCTTTCCTTTATGCGATCTCTAATGTGAGAATATATTTGTAAATTGAGAACAGATGAAATTCAAAAGAAGAAATAGTATCTTCAACCCTTATTCCCTGAAGCTGGTATTGCCAATATTGTTAATCGTTTTTATCTGCATCACCACAGCTTTTGTTTCAGACTACGATGAGACCTGGGCATTTGATTGGAGAAGTATTCGGCCAGAAATCAAAGCTGCTGTAAAAAAGATAGAAACAAAAGAAATGATTTTTATGGGCCAGAATAAAACTGCCTACGAGAATCAATCATTCTTGCGAGACTGTGCAAATCACGAAGAGTTGAAGAGATTGACAGAGTATCCTTTTGGTGCCGTCAAAGCTATTGCTTATGAAGGGTTATTAAGAAGAAACCTATACGGTAACAACTTTGTATTGATAAAAAAGGCCATTGCAGATGATTCACAGATTGGTTTAAAGGGGGGATGTTTCATATTTCCAATATCTATCGATGAGTATTTGAATAGTAGATATCTTCGTTTAGAAATAAAAACCACTATTCCCCAACCTCCGCCTCCGCCACTACCTGAAGGTTTTGTGAAAAAGACATACGGACTTTCTCCCAAAGAACAAGAAATACTTTCAAAGCTAATGGGTGAGAAGCATGAAAAATTTCACGACAAATATGCATATTGATTCATAAAAGTAGACTTTTTCGACCTGAAGATTTTTCAGAAATAGCGGTGAATCAAGTGGAAGTGCGTTTCTCGAAGAGAAAAAGAGCATGAAACTTAAGATTCATCAGCGGTTTTGTGAACTTAGTTCTCAAAAATTTCCTTAAAATCTTCTTGATTTTTTTGGTTCGTTTTTTCATCAAGGAAAAAATGAACAGAGAGAAGCAGTATTATTTTCGGTAGATAAAGTTTGTTCATTTCTCTATCTCCACCCACTGTACCAGCTCATTCCCCAACGAATCCACAACAGTGATCAAGTGTTTCCCGGTAGCGGGGCGTATCGCCATTTCATGGAAGGTCTCGGTACTTCCAATAAAAACATCGTCTACATACCAAAAAATAGTGGTTTCAGGCTTTGAATGCGCAATCTTAAGAACAAGTTCGTTGGTCTCCCCTTCTAGATTCTTTGGCAAGAACACCTTGGCATTGGCTTTTGGAAAAATGAATTCCATAGGTGTTCCAATGGTATTCTTACAATCATTTCTATACGGAGGTAGTGGTCGATACTCGGCATTATTACTTTTGTAATAATGCGCCATCAATGGGGGCAATACGAACCAAGCCTCACTTTCAATCGTTGATGGATCTTGACACTGAGCATGTACGCGATACTGTTTTTGTGTATCCAAATGCACCCAACGATGATAGGGACATGGGGAAGTTCTTGTGCTGCTCACTGGAATCCAACGGGACTTCTTTGGGCAAATAGGCGATGCCAGAAAGCCACTATTATCGCAGACTTCAGCTTCGGTCAATTCGTCAAAGGGTCTTTCAAACCAAGAGGATTGCGGTAATACATCAAATACATCAAACAATACAGGAGCCGCCCCGCTAAGACCTGTTAGGCCAGGCCTGCCCTCACCATCGGCATTCCCTACCCAGACACCTACAACATATTGTTTGGTAACCCCGATGGCCCAGGCATCGCGATTTCCAAAACTGGTTCCTGTTTTCCAGGCGATTTCTTTGCTGCTATCGTAAAACTCCCAAGCCTCATTACCTTCGGGTCGATTCACCTCTTTCATCGCTTCGAAGGTGAGATAGATACTTCCCGCATCGAAAAGAGATTTTTCCGAGGTTTTATTTCCAAAATCTACCACTTCCTCTTTCAGTAATATCGGTTCTTGAAATTCCTTAGCGTAGTATTCACTCGAAGTCTCGTTAAAATGATTTAAGGTCGAGGCCAAGTTTGCATAGCTCTTACAAAGGTCCCACAGGTTGCTTTCTGCGCCACCAAGAATAAGCGATAGCCCATAATGATCAGCAGGTTTGTCAATGTCCCTAAGATCAAAATAATTTAACTGGTCTCTAAATTTTTCAAGATTGTAGGATTGTAACAAACGCACTGCAGGGACATTCAGGGAGCGGGCCAAGGCCCTTTTTGCCGGTACTGCACCATCGTAACGTTCACTATAATTCTTGGGATGATACCCGCCAATATAGGTGGGGACGTCCGCCACAAGTGTCTCAGGTAACAACTCGCCACCATCTAACAGGGCGGCATATAAAAAGGGCTTCAGGACGCTTCCTGTACTGCGCGCGGCAGTAATGATATCTACATCTTTTTGGTTGCTCTTTGTGGTAGGCGTGTTGCCTACATAGCTACGTACTTTCCTCGTTGCTATGTCAATGACCAATACCGCCGTATTATGAATTTGGTTCTGCTCCAAGATAGCATGATGTCTCGCTACAATATTGTTTATATTTTGTTGAAGGCTGAAATCGATACTACTGGTTATGCGCTCCCCCTTTTTTACCTTGGCCATACGTTCTATTAGGTGCGGAGCATGCTGCGGCAGTAGAAAAGGTTTCTGAGGAAGCGACTCCGCAATCGATAATTCGTAGGTAAGCTGATCAAGGATACCTTCCACTAACAACTTTTTCAGCAAACGATTCCTCTTTTCTAGTAATTGCTCTTGGTTCTTTCCTGGATAGATGAGACTTGGAGCGTTGGGCAGTACGGCCAGTGTTGCACTTTCAGCCCAAGAAAGCTGATGTGGCAATACACCAAAATAACGCCAGGCAGCAACATCCAAACCAACTACGTTTCCGCCAAATGGGGCATTGGAAGCATATAGGTTTAGGATCTCTTCTTTTGACGAGCGAATTTCTAGCCTTGTTGCCAGAATGAGCTCGATGAATTTTTCAAAATAACTGCGCTTTTTCCCTTTACGCGAAAGACGGATCACTTGCTGCGTCAAGGTACTGCCTCCCCTTACCACCTTGCCAGCTTCCCAATTCTGTTTTATGGCCTTCATCATGGAAACGGGGTTGAACCCTGGATGTGAATAAAAGTACTCATCTTCAAAATAAATGATGCACTGTTTGAATTTCTCAGGAATACTGTCGTTCTTGGGAAATCGCCATTGTTCATCTTCGGCGATCTTCGCGCCAAGTAATTCTCCCTCTTCACTATATATCACTGTAGAGGTAGGGTCGTTGAAGAGTTGTTTTGGAAGGCAAAAATAGTAGGCTGTTAGGAAAATGACCGTAACGATCGACTTTACCTTGTGCTTTTTTATAAGATCGACGACGTTCTTAACCATTAAACTCGTATTCACGCTCTACCTTACAGATTCTAGTATGATACCATTCGTACCAGATTTGCCTTCCTTTCTCCTGTGCGTTTTGATGATCTAGGTTGTTTTTCCAGTGTTTAATGGCCTCTAAGCTTTCCCAATAGCTAATGGTGATTCCCAGCTCGGTTCTGGCATGATCCATTCCCAAATAACCGGGTTGTTCCTTAGCCAAAGCTTCCATCCTCACAGCCATTTTACCATAGCCCTCGTCATCTGCCAGAGTCCTTTTGTTAGTGAAAATGACGGCGTAATAAGGTTTAAAATCAGTTTTCATCTCTCAATGATCTATGAGTCATGTAATTTACTGTTTTCTCATGTAATTATTTATCGAAGCTGAGAAATAATACCTAACAAACTGAACCTTCTCTCAATTTTTACCCTATCGTTTTAATGTAAAGTGTCCTTTGACCTCAATATCTCCCTGAACATCTACCACCTTTAGCACAAACCAATAATCGGATGCTGGCAGCGGTGTTCCATTAAAGGTTCCGTCCCATCCCGAACTTAGATGCCCTAAAGTTTTTAGTAACTTTCCATAGCGATCAAATATATGGATGCTAGAACCCCCAAAATTTTCAAGGCCAATAATTTGCCAACGGTCATTGTAACCATCGCTATTTGGAGTAAAGAATTTTGGATAATCGAGCACCAATACAGTTTCTGGCGGAGATGGCTCGCATCCGTTAAGGTCGAGGACCGTGACTTGATGGTAGCCTCTTGTTACATCATTAAATATGTGTCCACCGGGCATATTGCCCTCTTCCCACGGACCATCATCTAGTTGAAAACGATAATCCCCAATTCCAGAGACGTTCACCGTGATGCTATTGGGATCCGAGAAGTCGATCTTTGTTGTAAAGTCGATATTCGCCGTTTCCGAATTTATCACAGAGAAATTCACTCTTGGTGCCGTACAGGAAGCAGGAGATGGAGAAGTGACCTCCACCCAATAATCTCCTGGAGTAGCTACCACTATGGAAGGGCTTATCGCTCCGGTAGACCATCGATAGGTCTCCCCAGCAACACCAGTATCCGCATTGATAGTCGCTGGAACACCACCACAAAGAGGCTCGATCGGACGTACTGGAATCACAGGCAATGGATCCACTCGAGTTTCTATCGATGTGACACTAAAACAGCCAGTGTTGCTTACTACGCGAGCATAAAAAAGTTGCTGATCAGTGGCTTCAACCACTGGGTTGATTGCATTAATGGCGTCATTTGCATCATTAGGGGTGGTGTAATAGGTAACCTGATGGTCGCTAGCGCTTAGACCGTTCAATATTTCGTCTTGGCGATCTGAGAGATCAAAACCTAACAGCCCATCAAAATCATCATCACAGGCTCTTAACGGTTGAGGAGTTGCGATAGCAGGGCTGTTTTCTATGATCAAATCAAAATTGGTGGTGATAAAACAACTCGTGGTCGTATTCGTCACTCTGGCAACAATATTCTGGGATGGCCCAATATAAGAATATGGATTTGGCAATGCATTGGTATTGCTATCTGCATCGGGCTGTGAAGCGAAATATGCTATGGAAATACCGGCGGTCGCTGTAGTAAAAGATGCATCGATCTCAGAAAGATCAACTTCACCTGCTGAATTCTCGCAGAAACGATATTCAGTGATGGTATTGATCGTTGGGGGTAGATTTACCACTAAATCAAGTGTTTGGACACTATGGCAACGAGTGATGGTATTGAACACTCGCAAGTAAACCGGTTGCGGATTGCTTGTATTGACAAAATTGTTTGGGTCGGCGATCGCATTGACACCTTCTTCTGCCTCGGTTGGATCCGTATGCCAAGTAAGTGTCGTATTGAACAATCTTGGCCCGGTGATCTCCGCTTCTCTGGTCGATAGGTCAAAGGTGGTCATACCATCTAAGTCACTATCACAAAGGGTGTAAGCAGTGCTCGGAGGGGTGGTCTCCGGACTTTCGATAACATTGAGAATAATGGGCTCTACCGCGAAGCAGTTGAGGTCGTTACCAATTCTCGCATAGATCGTTTGTGGATTTCTCGTATTCGTGAAATCCAATGGCTGAGGATTGATTCCCATGTCGGCGTTTGAAGGATTTAGATGAAAAGTGACGGTCAGATTATTGGTGATACCGGCCGTGATCTCGTCTTCCGCATCTCTAAGATCGAATGTAAAAAATCCGTCATTGTTGTCGTCACAGACATCAATATCCGAAGGGTCATTATACGTAGGCGACTCATCTACTTGTATGGTAAATGGAGCTACCCCAAAACAGTCAATATCCGAAATATTCTCTACACGTGCCCAAATCGTCTGTGGATCGCTGGTATTTTGAAATGCAGCCGTCTTATCGATGATATTGATGCGGTTAATTGCATCGTTCTCATCTTCAAAATAAAGGACTTCTTTACCTGATTGCCCATTTAAGATCTCATTATCTTTTGTATTGAAGAAAAAGTCCTCGATGTTATCACCATCTGTTTCACAAAGTTGATATGGTGTAATAGTTGGGAATAACGGAAGGGTGTTTATCAATATGCTCTGTGAAACTACGGTGTGACATCCAGTCGAGGTATTTTCCACCCGAACAAAAACAGTGCCTGTCTGTGCATTGTAGTTTTGGAAATCTACAATTTCGTTCATGTCCTCATCTGCATCGGTGGAGGTAAGATGATAAGAGAAGCTTCTGTTGGCATCTGTAGTGATCTCAGGCTCTTTGCTCGACAGGTCGATGATGAACATACCATCCTGATCGTCATCACAGATCACAAAACCAGTAGGGGTATTTGCCAAAGGGGCAGGTAGAACTTCGATGGTCAATGGTTGATTGTCGCTACATCCTGTCGGTGCGGTGAGTCGTGCAAAAACTGTAATTGGATTGGTAGTATTGTCTATGGTAGTGATCGGATTGCTACCGGTGTCTGCATCCCCCGACGAGGTAAAATAGGATACTGAATGCGTCGCATCAAAACTACCACGAACGACATTATCAAAGGTGTTCAAAATGATGGTGGTAAAGCCATCTTGATCGGTATCACAATAGATTTGATCTGGGATAGGTTCAGACTCAAAATAAGGCTCGACATTAAGATCAAATTGTGCTATTTCTGTACATGTTGGACTGGTGATGGTAATGTAGATCGTCTGAGGATTGGCGGTATTGGTATATTGAACCGTCTCATCTATCGGATTGATACCATTTTGTCGATCATCGGGTGTCTCATAGAACGTAATATTAACATTGGGAAGACCATTGATGAATATAGTCTCTATGCTAGGGAAATCAAAATCTTCGACACCGTCATTACTTGGGTCATCACAGAGTGTTACGTCACCAATATCAGTGGCGTCCAACAATAAGTTTGTAAATAGTTGAATGGTTCCTATAGAGGCGCAACCCGCGCTACTACTTGTATCTTCTACTCGGATGTAGACAGTTTGAACTCGAGGGATGGTATTCGTAAAGGCTGTTGGATCAGGGATGGCATTCGTATCATCGATAGCATCCTGGGGCACTTCGTGATAGGAAACCGAAATATTGCTAAGTCCCATAGTGAAATCATTTTCAACAGAGGTGATATCGAAAGTGGCAAAACCATCTCCATCTGCATCGCAGGCATCGATCGTAGCAGTGGTGTTCGCTAAAACAGGTAGCGGGTTTACATTGAATTCAATGGTGCTATTCGCAAAACAGCTTGTTGATGGGTTTTCTACCCGCACATAAAGCGTCTCAGGATTGCTGGTATTGGTAAAATTATCGAGCAAAGCATTTGTGTTGTTTTGGGCATCGACAGGTGATGGGTGATAGGAAACGTTAAGTCCTGCGACCCCTTGCGTCACCTGGTTGTTATAATCCGAAAGTGTAATCGCTACAGAACCGTCTGCTGTGGCATCATCGCAAAGCTCGATAGTAAGATCGGCAGCGGTCGGTGCTGGATTTACAATTAGGTCGAACGAAGTGATTCCGAAGCAATTGCTTACGAGGTCATTGATACGCACAAAGACAGTCTCAGGATTGTTCGAATTGGTGAAAGGAGACGTTAATGCATTTGTTTCCAGCATCGCATCATTTGATGAAATATAAAAATCAATATCATAAGTAGATGCTGGCAAATGATTGGCTTCGATGTCCGCAGCAATAGCATTGAGATCAAAATCGAATACGCCATCATTATTATCGTCACATTCGTCAAAATCGGGAATATTAGGAGATAATTGGTCTGGATCGATATTGATGACCACATCATCAGAGATCACACAAGTAGAGGTCGATAACGGAATGGTAACTCTTACTGTATAGGTTCCGCCTTGATCGACGAATAAGGTCGAATTATTTTCTCCTGATATTGGAACGCCATTTCTGAGCCATTCATAGGATGCCAATGAGTTTCCTACATCACCATCCAAGGTGGTGCTTTCGCAGGGCGTTTGGTCCGGTCCAAGGTCTACTTCAGCTACCAAACTGCCGCTTTCTATAAAGATGGCTGTATCTAAGATGGCGTCAAATTGATCTGCGATGACCATTTTTAGATGGTATGATTGATTGGGAACCACACTGGCACTGGCAGTAAGAACGGTTGTTCTTCCTTCATAATTTGTTGCTCCAAGATTATTTCCAGCAAAAAAAGTTTCGTTGGCTGCAGCACATTCTCCTACGATCTCTGGATGAATCGTATCAATGCCAACTGGAATTGTAGTTCCTGGGATCAGCGCAATATTGGAATAAGGGGTAGCGGTGGCGTTAGGTCTAATCAACAAGGCAAAACCATCGGCAACATTACACGGATTGTTTTGTTGGTATTCTTCTGAAGCTAATAAATAATTGAAGCTGATCTGATCGGTAACACTTACGATGTCAAATTCGATAACAGTTGCATTTAGTGTTCCAGTGGTACCTAATGCTGCTTCAAGATCCGCGTCTCCACCCCAAGAGCCGGTTCCTTCAGAGAGATTGGTAGGAATCATCGTATTTCCTGCCGAAGTCGCATTTCCAGAGGTGATTAGAAAGCCATCGGCAAATGGAAAGCTTGAACCTGCCCTATTGAATCTTCCAAAACTATTCAACCCATCGACACTTCCATTGATGTTGGAGGTAACGTTGGAAATTTCTATACAATCATTGCCCAGTGTCTCCTGCACCAATTGCTCTGGTGTCAAGGAGGTATTTGTAGTGATCAACTGTCCAGATATCGTGGTGGACCAAAAAGTAATACCGAGCAGCAAAAGTATTTTTGATACTTTCTTCATAAGTAAGAGTTAAGATTCATGTGGGGAGCCAATGTTATCCAATATAGCTAGAACGACAATAGGTAAAATTAATTGCTTAGTTTTCAGCTGATTAATACACTTGAGAGGCGAATTTCACAAACGGTCAAATGACAGAAATGGCCACCATATAGAAAATGGATGAGCTTATTGAAAAAAACACCTGCAAAATTGCTGTGAGCCGAAACATGATGTCCAATCGGATTTTTTAGGATGACCTTGAAGGTGCCAAGCTGCTTGATATTTGAAGGTATCCACAGCTTAGCGAGTTGAAAACTACGTTGCATACTAATAAGATTTGGGGCACGTAAGATACACTTTTCATTGAAAGAAATGAAGATTATTTTTTGAAAAGCACCATTGCCGTTGTAAGAGGGACATTTCACAGTATCAGGTCCTTAGATGATGATGGTAGTAAGTGCTATTTTAAGTTGAGGTATTTATTGTCGATCACCGATTTTTATTATGGTAATTGCTATTCTCTAAAATTGAAGGAATTCTGAATAAGGGGGAAGCTTGTAGTGTCGATATGCTCTATTATCGAACCACGTTGGTATGGACACTTAAAATGTTTAAAATAATGATTAACTTTTCCACTTTTATATCAAGATTTAAGATAAACGTACAGATGGTATATATTTTCTGTTCGGAATCATCTAACCTATTCAATATTGGGGATCAACAAAATAGAATGGACAAATAGGAGCTTTGGAGCACTGATACTCATAGGCCTTTTTTTTCTCATAGGCCTTTCTCAGACAAAAGCACAGTTAGGATTCTGCTCTGGAGATAAGGGAGCACCAATCTTTGAAGAGAATTTTGGTATCGGATCGCAGAACGGGCCGCCACTCCCAAATGGCGTAACCACTTATTCCTATGTCGATGCTGCCCCTCAAGACGGATCGTATACCATTTCTAGCCAAATGGGGCAGCTAGGCTCTTGGCATGTGACCGGAGACCGCACTCCTGGTGATGTAAATGGAAAGGCGTTCATAGTAAACGCTAGTTTCACCGCCGACCAATTTTATAGCAGAGAAATCGCTGATCTATGCGAGAATACCTTCTATGAATTTTCTGCATGGCTATTAAATGTATATGATCTTGATGCCTCTGCCTGCTCAAATGGAGGCATTCCTATAAACGTTCGGTTTGAGATCTGGGACGAGACCGATACTGCGCTCTTGGCATCCGGAGATACTGGCGAAATACACGCAACAAGCAGTCCAACTTGGGAACGATACGGATTGGTTTTTCAGACGGCAGCTGGACAAAGTACTGTGATCTTAAAAATGAGGAACAATGGTGATGGCGGTTGTGGAAATGACCTTGCTATCGATGACATCTCCTTTAGCTCTTGTGGGGATACTACGGTGATCAATTCGAGCATCGCTGGAGCTAATATCTTTTGTGCATCGGAGGCACCGATAACAGCGACGTTGACAGCGACTCCTGATTTTTCAGTCTTCCCTGTTCATTTTTTTCAGTGGCAAGAAAGCATTGACGGAATTAGCTATACCGATATCGTGGGAGAAACGACTTCTAGCTATACGACTCCGCCACTTTCAGCATCGAGATATTTCAGGGTAAATGTTGCCTCAGACCCAATAAATCTCGGAAGCCCTTTTTGTTCATCGTTGTCGGAACCCTTTCAGATAGAAATTTTTCCAGTGCCTACGAAACCCGTCAGTAGAGGAGATAAGGTTATATGTATAGACGAATCGATCCCCTCGCTAATGGTTGATGCTGCTGCCGAGGAATCCGTGCGTTGGTTTCGTTTTCCTACTGGTGGAACCCCTATCGCTAATGGCACGACCTTTTTATCATCTACAGCAGGAACATATTATGCGGAAGCCTTCATCCCCGGAATAAATTGTGTAAGCCAAGATAGAACGGCGGTTTCTTTGACGATCAACCCCACTCCCACGGTTTTACCAGATGTTATTGACGCTACTCTTTGCACGGGCCAAGAAACCAAATTTTTAAGTGCGGGCACGACCGGACAGGAATATGTATGGAGTACGGGAGAAGAAAGTGAAGTGATTGAAATTTCCGCTCCAGGTACATATACCGTAACGATCATCGACCCTATGACACGCTGCGATGTTAGCAGAACCTTTAGCGTTTCTGGAATTGACCCGCCTGTTTTTGGAACTCCTCCTTTCACAGTTGGGGCATCTGTTGTTTTAGAAACAACGAATACTGGCGATTTTGAATTTTCATTGGATGGGATCAACTATCAAGATTCTAATATCTTCCCCTATATCGAAGGAGGAATTTATACGGCGTATGCTCGGAATAAAGAAGGTTGCGATCCTGCGACCATACAATTCTTTCATTTACGGATCCCTGAATTCTTCACTCCGAATAATGATGGTTATAACGATAGTTTTTCTATTCGCGACCTATCATTTTTCGGAAACAGCACCATTCATATCTTCGACCGCTTTGGAAAACTTCTAAAAAGCGGGCCAGGCACTAATTTTAATTGGGACGGAACTGTGCTAAATCAACCGCTACCATCGGGAGACTATTGGTATCGTATCACTATTGATGGCAATGAGTTCAAGGGGCATTTCAGCCTAAAGCGATAGCCCCTATTCCCATCAAAAATATTATTTTGTCACCTCGATCCACTTTCCGGCGGTACGCACAAAATATTCATTGTCGTACATGGCCTCTGCCTGAACGCCTGGCAAATAGTATTTGCCTAAATAAGAAGCGTTCAATAACATTCGAAAGGTCCTGGACTCACCTCTTTTTAGATCAAAGTAAAAATTAGTACGGTCATCTCTTATGTCTATGTACTCGGCTTTATTCTCAGCAAAGCTTCCGAAGTCGGTGAAACGGGTATTGACGATCTCCCAGCCCGAGGGTAAGATCTGCGATAACGCTACTTCTTCTACTCGTTCGTCAGATTGGTTACTAATGGTGACCTCTGCCACAAAATCGGTTCCTTGAGAAAGCTGGTCGACATTCAAAAGACTGCCATCTTTTGCTTTAAAGCGTATACTGGTGCTTAGATTTCGCTTTGCGATCTTTTCTTGACCCACAGGAAGAATGCCACTGGTCAACACTCTCACAAAAATGGTATTGTCCTTATTGTTTTTGAGTGTTACCGTATTTGCGCCTTGTTTAACATCAAGATCTCTGCTAGACAATGTCTTTGAAGTGTTGATGCTGTTAGAAGCATTACTGTTCAGGGTATATGAGACATCGATGCCTTTTCCTCCACCAAAGGTTTCAGCAAATTTAGACATGGCCAATAGGCTATATGCACAAGATTGTGTGCTCATCCACCTGCTGCTAGATAGATTTTCTGCGATCTTTTTAGCTTGTTCAAAAGCCTCGCTTTTGTTTTCTACCACGGTAAGGGTCTCTAGTGCCATTGCCCTGTTGCGATCCAAGGAACCATAGCCATAATAATATCTGGAAGGTGTAAAGCTGAAGTTAGCAGTAGCAAGGATCTTTTCTGCAGCAGATTTTTGTCCGGCCAGCGCATAAGCTGCCGCCAAACGGATCTTTGACTCATTATTGATGCCGTTGGTCTCTCTCATTCTGTTCATCGATGATAAGTCCGGACTCCCGGCCAATGCCAACGTATACAGTCGATATGCTTGGGCTAGGTCATCGCGATAGTAGAGGCCGGTCTTTTTTCTCCAGCGTTTTGCGGCCTGTTTTTGATATCGGATCCAATTTTGTTTGAAAGCTATCGGAAGTACGTATCCTTTTTTCTCGGCCTCTAGCAAGAAGTGACCTGCATAGGAGCTACTCCAATCATCATCGGTACTCTGTCCTGGCCAGTAGGCGAAACCACCATTTCCTGTTTGGAAACGCGCTAAACGTTTTATACCGGCTTCAATATTTTTTTGCAGTTCCCTTTTCTTATTTGAAGGAAGCTCAAAGATATCCGTCAAAAATAATTGCGGGAATACACCCGAAGTCGTTTGCTCGACACAACCGTGGGGATATCGTATCAAATAATTCAAACGACCCGTGAAGTTCATCGGCGGCAATGAAGATAGTTCGATGGCGGCCTTGTTGCTTCCAAGGGTTCCAAAAGTCTCTATATCGATTACTTTCGAGCTATTCGGCTCCAATAGCACATCCACATATTCCGTGCTTACAGGATTGGGATTTACAACATCGATCTCCACCTCAAAACTGGCCTTTTCACCATTACCAGAAGCTTCGACTATGACTTTTCCTATGCCGCCATATTCAGCGATATCCAAATCGAAATAGGCCATCTTCTCATCGGGTTCTGAGAATGAGATCGCTTGCGAATTTTCACCAAGCACCTTAAAGGACGGGTGTGGTCTTACTTTCACCGTGACATTCTTCACTTTCTTCTCGCCTGCAAAAACGGTCACAGGTAGTGTCACTTTTTCTCCCGGAGTGATCTTCCTTGGAAGGGAAGCAAGGACCATCAATGGTTTTTTCACAGGAGTTGTCTTTTCAACATTTCCATAGGCGGCATTTGTTGCATTTCCAGCAACCACCATCGTCCGTACCGAGCCCACATATTTTGGAATCTTTATTTGGTGCTCTTTTGTTTCGCCTTTGTCTAAAGTGAAAGGACCTTTATATACTACCATCGGCTTAAAGCGATTGGCCTTTTTATTTTTACTTCCTGCTGCCTCGCCATCACCACCAATACTGAATATTTGATCAATGCGACCACCGTAGGCACCAACAACGTCATCGTAGATATCCCAAGTTTTCACTCCCAAAGCTTCCCGCGCATAGAATCGATCCCAAGGGTTTGGGGTCTTAAAACGTGTGAGGTCTAACAATCCTTCATCAACAATGGCGATAGAATATGTCATAGCTTTTCCATTTTCCTCTGCCACTTTTAACTTGATGGTTTCCTCAGGCCTTAGAACCTCTGGCATGGTCAATGTTGGAGATAAGCGTGTGTTAGGGTCCTCTACCGAAATAGGGATAACACCATACATTCTTATGGGAAGGTCGTTACCGGTCTCAGAATGTGGTTGCAACAGCGTGATGTTGATATACACATTAGGGGTGTAGGACTCATCAATTGGAATGGTAAACTTGGTTTCGCCTTTCTTTGGTGTCACCCACATAGCGTCTAGCACCTCGGTACCATTTTCTACAGTCACCAAAGCTCTCCCAGTGCCACCGCTTGGAAAAGAAACTGTAGCCGTTTCGCCAACATTATAGGTGTCTTTGTCCGCAGAAAATACCAGCATAGTGGCGGATGAAGGATCATTCTTTCGTGCTTTACCGGCCCATCCTGGCCAATCGAAATAAACTACTTTTCCTGTGGCATGCTTTCCTTTTGGATCTTCGACCCTGATAAGATATCTGCCCCAATCGTGCTCTGAGATCTTAAGATCAAAAGAAGCTTTCCCGTTGGCGTTTGTACTAACCTTTAGGGTTTTATAAGCTGTATGGTAATTGCTTTGCGCATAGGTTGAAAGATTTTCGTCGGAATAATTCCACCACCAACGCCAATTAACTCTGTAGACCTTTACCGTAAGATCCTTTACAGCCGTAGCAGTTCCTTTTTCGGTCACAGTCGCTATCTCGAAAGTGTGATCTTGATCGGTGAGTAGCATCCCGCGGGCCTTATCTCCTTTGGGAGCATTGATTCCAACATAGGTGCTGTATGGAGAATAGGTACTGCTAAAAACATCGGTGCTAAAATCCCCACCATTCTCATAGACCTTGGTAATAAAGGAGGCACGTAGCATTCCAGGCGCCTTTGCGCGGAGTTGTGGTTTTAAATTAAAAGTTGCCTTCCCATCATTGCCTATCTTTCCGTCAAAGACGGTAAAATCTTCTGTATTAAAGCGTCTAGCAGGATCATCGAAGGTATAGCCAGGAAAATTTTCAAAACTTGTAGCGGTTTGTGAAAAACGTGCGTTGATGTCTGCCTTGAGATTCCTAGCAACGGCTCCATGGAGCCAAGTCACTTCGAGCGTTCCATCCACAGCCTCTCCCGAATAGATGACGTCATTCTCAAAACCAGCTTTGATCTTAAGGCGATTTGGCTTAATGGTCTCGATCTTGATATTCTCGGTAAAGGTTGCTCCTCCCACTCTGGCCGTTGCTTGCCAATTCCCTGTGGGCGCCTCTTGATCGGTCTGTATGACAAATTTGTAGAAATTATTAACACCATTTGTTTGTACCTCTCGATGCGTCACTTTTCCGTAGGGATTTTTGAGCTCAAACTTTACGGGATGATTTGCAGGAAGTTTGTTCGCGTTATCATTGAGCATAAAAGATAAAAAAAGCGTGTCGCCTGGTCGCCAAACACCGCGTTCCCCATAGAGGTATCCCTTAAGACCTTTTTGAAGGCGCGCACCAGAAACGTTGAATTTACTTAAAGACAATGCATTGCCATCACTGAGTTTTACATAGGTCCTTTCGTTGCCTTTGGATACAACTGCGAAGTAGGCTGGAGTTTCGGCATCTAAGATGGTCTTTCCTTCCTCATCTGTAGTTTGAACCCCCAACGATTGCTGCTGGAGATTGAAAAATTCAACCTGGGCATTCGTCTCGGGTTGGGCTGTGATCAGGTTGGTGACCACGATAAAGTAAGCGTTGTTCACACCTTTCTTTACGACGGCCCCAAGATTGGTGGCTAGCACATTGACACCAACTTTTTTATCGTAGTAATAGGTGGTATGACACGGGTTCTCGCGCTCATTCCAATTGTATCCATAATAGCTTTCGTAATAATTGTTGTCATCCCAAAATGAGGTTTCGGGCTCTTCATTATCAAAATCAATGGCGGCGAACGCTTCCTCATCTTCTTCACTGACCTCATCACATTTATACGCGGAATAGGCTTTTTTGTAATTGAATTCAACTCTATAAATAGCTCCGGGTTCTGGCTGAATCAATTTGGAAATATCTACGGCAAAAGCATTCTTTTTACCCAGATTAAGCCCGCCATCTTGCAGATTGAGCGTTTTTTGTGCGATAGGTCTGGCAACCATACGCAGATTATTTCGACCAGTTAAGTTGTTTTGCTGTAGAAATTGTAGAACGTTGTTCTGAAAGATGCGATACACCATCACATCAACAGCCTTGAGATTGGTGGCCGAGAAGTTGACCTTAAGATTGTCCGATCCTGGCAAAATGGTACCACTCTGCAAGAGGCTTAGTTCGGGTTTTAATTGTTCGAAAGAAATTAGTTCGGAATAATCTTGTTTCAAACGATATCCATCGGTACTTTGAATACTTGAGAAGACCTCTAGTTTAGCACTTCCTTTGATATCCTTGTTTGAAAACACTTTAAGCACATTTCCATCTACTGAGTATTTGAGGTTTTTAGCACCTTGGATGGCCACAAGACCATTGAAATTCTGACTCTTTTTTACGGGGTCGGAAAAGTTGATCTCCACCGACTGCTGGCCGTTGTCAAAGACCTCGACGTCTAGGATCTTGAAGTTGCTTTTCCCAGGAATTTCAATGACTGCCTCCCCTTCGTTATCAATATTCAACGATTTTCCAGACCAGCGGACCACGATTTCTGAGTCATCAACAAATCGTTGGATGCTATCAATGGTAAACTGAAATTCGCGCTCTGTCGAAACGCCGGCATCAAACTTTAATGGTAGTTCTCTACCATCCTGTGTGACTTCAAGCAGTTTCTTGGCGTCATTACCATCCATTACATCACTGGTCTTGATAGCCCCATTGATATATTGCCAGTCTTTGCTATAGGATTGAAGCGTTTCGGTGACCACGTTGAATTGTTGTTTGATGGTTTTTACCACGAAATCAAATCGCTTAAAATCTTTGGGCACATCTTGGATCTTACCAAGATTTAGGCTAAGCGTATATTCTGTGTCTGGTTTTAATGGAGTTTCTGGGACAAAGGCGATGGTTCTATTGTTCAACGCCATCACTTTTCCATCGGCCTTTGGTGATATTGCTAACAAGGAGTTATCCAACGTTGTATCTGGGCTCCAGCTTTCAACGGGTTTGACCAATACCACCTTTATCGGTTTGGCAGTGGAAACCAGCCCCGAGGAGACATCCGAGACATATTCACTGTATTCGTAGAGCTTTGATCGATTTTGATCCTCTTCGGTTTTTTTCTTGCAGGAAAATATGCTCAGCGAGAGTATGCTCAGCATTAGGAATTTTGTGATGCGCATGTTTGTTCTCAGAATTTTAGGATTTGCTTCGTTATTATTAGGGGAGTTGAGTTATTCTTGATAGATGCCGACATAGAGGTCGCCTGCCGAGTTCATGGATGCTCGGTACATCCCGGCGGTGTTAAATTCCATGGCCACATTTCCATTATGGTCAATGGCGATGATACCACCGCTACCACCCAATTCGGGTTGTTTTTTTTGGATGACCTCTTTGGCAGCTTCCTGAAGCGAGATCCCCTTATATTCCATCATTGCGGAAATATCATAGGCAACCACACCTCGAATGTAAAATTCTCCCCATCCCGTAGAGGAAACGGCACAGGAGGCATTATTCGCATATGTTCCGGCACCGATAATGGGAGCATCGCCTACACGTCCCCATCTTTTATTGGTCATCCCTCCGGTTGAGGTTCCAGCGGCGAGATTCCCATTTTTATCTAAGGCTGCACAGCCTACGGTTCCGAATTTTGAATCTTTGATTGCAGGGTCGTAAAAGGCGGTCTGATCATCATGATCGAGCGCTACTTTTTCGCGTTCTTGAGCGCGTTTCAATGATTTCATACGTTCTTCAGTATAGAAATATTCAGGAGCAACCAGTTCCAGGCCTTGTTCTTTGGCAAACTGTTCTGCCCCTTTTCTAGCGAACATCACATGTTCTGATCTTTCCATTACAGCGCGGGCCAAATTGATCGGATTCTTTACCGTGGTCACGCCAGCAACTGCACCCGCATTTAGGGTCTGACCATCCATGATCGACGCGTCGAGCTCATTTTTTCCTTCATTGGTAAATACCGAACCTTTACCTGCATTGAATAAGGGAGAATCCTCCAATACATTGATAGTTTTTTCAACAGCGTCGAGGCTACTGCCGCCTTTTTTCAGAATATCGTACCCAACTTTGATGGCCTCTTCGAGTTTTGCCTTATAGGCAGCCTCTTTTTCTGGGGTCATGTTTTTTCTCAAGATGGTTCCGGCTCCCCCATGAATGACGATCCCAAAATTTTCCATGTTTGGTTTTACCGAGGATTCGGCAATATCTTTAGTGGTTGCTTTCTCTTGTTTACAGGACATCGCCAGAAGAAGAAAAGAACATAATAAGAGTGTTTTTTTCATTTGTAAGTATTTACTGGTTGGGTTTTTTTGGATTTGCTGCTTGCAATAAAGTTAAGAAATTCGACGACCAAAAGTCCTATGCAGTGCGTATAACTTTGTAAGCGTATACTTTTTTCGTAAATGTGTACTAAATTGAATGAGAATCTGTTTTAAGAAAAACACCCAAATCATTTTAAAGCTATGAGATCTCCTGCACATCTATTTAAATACATCTTGCTCATATTGATGTTTGCGTCGTGTTCCTCCGAAAGCACCGAAGAGGAAATACAACTTCAACAGTTGCCATCTGCGAATACGGTAGAATCCGAAATTTTGCAGTTGGTCAATCAGCATAGACAATCAATTGGAAAATCTGTGTTAACCAAAAATAACTTGGCGGAAGAGCTCGCCAGAGATCACACCTTATATATGATATCACAAAACGATATCAGCCATGAATATTTTGATCAGAGAGCCGAACAACTGCAGCGAGAGGCCAATGCCTATGGCGTTGGGGAAAATGTGGCGGCAGGGCAGCCTTCGGCTCAAAGTGTGATGACGGCATGGTTAAACAGTAGTGGACATAAGGCCAATATCGAAGGTAATTATACCCATATCGGCATCAGTGCGATAAAGAATGATCAAGGGGTCTACTATTACACCCAACTCTTTCTTCGGAAATAAATACAAATATTCTTGTACTTTTAGGCTACAAAAAATTGTAGTTATGCGCATAAGAAAACCATTTAACCTTAATGAATGGATCGAGGAGCATCGGGATAGCCTAAAACCACCCGTGGGGAACAAAAATCTTTACAAGGATGCTGGAGACTATATTGTGATGGTGGTTGCAGGGCCTAATGCTCGTAAAGACTATCATTACAATGAGACCGAAGAGCTTTTTTATCAGTTAGAGGGAAATATTGAAGTACATATACAAGAAGACGGGCAGAAGAGAACCATGAAGCTAGGGCCAGGGGATATGTATCTGCATCCTGCCAAAGTACCGCATTCTCCAGAGAGAAAAGCGGGCTCGATCGGCTTGGTAATAGAACGAAAACGAGACAATCTCGAAGGTGAGGATGGACTGCTTTGGTTTTGCGACCATTGCAATAACCAATTACATGCGGTCTATTTCCCGTTGCATGATATCGAAAAGGATTTTTTACAGCATTTTAAGGATTTCTATTCGTCCGAAGAATTACGAACCTGCGACCAATGTGGTGAGGTAATGCCAGTGGATCCGCGTTTTACTGAGGATTGAATATCAATATTTTGTGGCCTAGGGTTTAAACCCTAGGCCTGTATTGTTATCCGAGGTATGATTTAAATCCAGCTATCCCAAGGAATTCTAGAGAGCTAGCCTCACCCCCAAACCCCTCTCCATTGGAGAGGGGAGCACATAGCCTAAGTAATGTGCTAACGGTTATTTACATTACTTTCTTAGAAAGATCTATGATATTCTTACGGTGATTGCTTAGCGCGCAAGTACGATAGGCAAATATTTTGATGATTCCGAAGTTGCTTAAATCCAGCTATCCCAAGGAATTCTAGAGAGCGAGCCTCACCCCCAAACCCCTCTCCATTGGAGAGGGGAGCACATAGTCTAAGTAATGTGCTAACGGTTATTTACATTACTTTCTTAGAAAGATCTATGATATTCTTACGGTGATTGCTTAGCGCGCAAGTACGATAGGCAAATATTTTGATGATTCCGAAGTTGCTTAAATCCAGCTATCCCAAGGAATTCTAGAGAGCAAAAGAATAAGGCCTAGACCATAGAAGATGCTGATGACCTTGAACTTCTGAGTCGAATTGACCTTCTTTTTATGCTTGGACCATCCCATAGTGATAAATACGATTGCTAGTATATTCGTAAAAGGATGTTCTACAAGATACAATCTGGTAAGACTGTCTTTCATCACGTTGACATTGGGATCAGTCCAAAGACTAAATCTGGGAGACACAAAATACAGAACAATTCCGATAAGCAGTTGAATATGTGAAACGATCAAAGCAAAAAGCGAAATACGCAGGTCTTTGGCGTTAAATTCCTTTTTGTTTGAAAACTTTGCGATGGCATTAATGGTAGCAATGATAAGTATCAATAATACTAGATAGGCCCAATAAGAATGAAGAAAGAGTACAGCTTCGTGCATAGTGGTTTAGTTTTTTAGTTAAACAAAGATACTATTTATGACGTATAAAAAAACCCGGCCAAATTGGCCGGGCATCTTTTATGGACTATTCTAATGATTTAGAATTTATATCTAACTGTGAAGTTCCAAGTTCTACCCCATCCAAACTGTCCCCTGTTGCTCGTGTTGATTCCTTTGTAGGTGTCATCACCAGGATTTGCTTGTCTAGCATCACTTAATTCCACAAGATAGATCTCATGCAGAGCGTTGTTGACATTCAATCGTAGGCTGACAGACTTGTCCTTTTCTTTTCCAACAGACCATCTGTACGCTGCTCCAACATCAAGAATATCATATGAAGGCAATTCGAGATTTTCCTTCAATGTTCTGTTTGCATAAAGCTTATCGTAATATCTATAATCTGCATCGAAGCTCAATCCTTGGACAGGCTTGAATACTAGACCAAGACCAGCCGATACCTGTGCTGCGTCACCAACTTTACCGCCGTCAACGTCCGTAACCGTTTCGCTTACTACATTTTGATCTTCATCTCTTTCGAAAACGATGATGTTGTCTACATACTCCCAATTACCAAAAGAAGCAAAACCTCTAAGGTCTAGCATACTCGTTGGGCGTGCAACGAAATCGAATTCTACCCCAGTGTGCAACTGCTTTACGCCTTGATTGGTGAAGAATGAGATCATATTGGTTACATTGTCCACGGTACTATCCGTAGTAACACGATCTTCCCAGCTTGTTCTATAAAGGTTCAAGTTGGCACTAAAGAACTGGCTGCTGTATGCATATCCAGCTTCGAGACCTAGAATTTTTTCATTCTCTGTCAATGGATTCACAAAGTTGGTAAAGTTCAAGTAGATGTTATCGTGATAAGGCTGTCTAGAGTAGTAACCAGCATTCACATAAAAACTGTTGTTTTCATTTAACTTGTAACTACCACCTGCCTTAACGTTAAATCCAAAGTTTGAAACCTTTTCAGATTCTTCTTGACCATCTAGGTACTGATATCTATCCCAACGCTGGTGCCATTGGTTGGATACAGAACCTTGGAAGAAAGCAGAAAAACTGTCATTGGCGTATTCTATCTGTGTAAATAGACCTCCATAAGAAATTCTTTCGCTATAATCATAGTTGATTCTGTGTTCTTCGTCAACGGTGTTGAAAGTAGCCCAATATGGGTTGGCTTTACCAGCTCTAGTTGCGAATACAGGAATGGTCTGTCCCGTAGGGATCACACTGTTCTCTTCAAGGATCTCTCTATCTTCAGTCCAAGTGTTAAGACCTAAAAAGTCATGTACTTGTCTGTAGTGATCTCCTTTATATGTTCTTAGATCGACACCTACGTTCAAATCAATATTTTCGGTAAGCTCTTTGTTCAAGTTAGAAACGATACCATACCAGTTGTGGTTGTTAACAGAGTTTCTTAAGATGGATGCCACGCCGAAGCCACCAACACCAGTTGAGATAGCCTCATTCTGAGCAACTGCTGCATCAAAGTCTTTCTGGCCATTAACTCGTGGGATGAAGTTTCCTCTTGGTCCAACAGAACCACCTCTACCCCAAGATGCGTACAACACAGAAGATAAGCTGGTAGTCTCATCGATATTGAAATCCCAGTTAAGGTTGGCTACTGGTTTGTGGTAATAGTTTGCACGTTCAGTTTTATACTGTCCGTCTAAGAATCCCCAGTTACCATTGTATCTTCTTCCTCTTTCTAAGTAGGTAGAGATACGCTCTCTAAATGCTTGATCGTGCTTTTGTGGAGCACCTGTGATCAAGAAGTTAAAACTGTGTCTGTCATTTGGCTGATATCCAACAGAGAAGAAATAAACTTGTCCTTCTCCAAAAGTACCGTCGTTATATCCATCTCCTTGCCAGTGAGTAAGCAAGGTGCTAAAGCCCCATCCACTTTCAGAAATACCAGTGTTATAAGCAGCTGTGGTCTTCAAATAGTTGTCGTTGGCAATACCGGTTTGTGCAAAACCGCCTTCTCTCATAGAAGTCGTTTTAGTAACGAAGTTGACCGTACCACCAACAGAAGAAATAGCCAATTTGGAAGATCCAAGACCTCTTTGAATTTGGATCGCGTTAGCGATATCTGACATTCCAGACCAGTTGGACCAGAACATTCTTCCATCTTCCATAGAGTTGATCGGTTGTCCATTCAAAAGGTAAGCCGTGTTGTCCTGACCAAAACCTCGAACGCTAATTCTAGAATCTCCGAAACCACCTGTTTGACCAGATACGTAAACAGAAGGTGTGTTTACCAAGGTCATGGTGATGTCTTGAGTTCCGATCTTCTCTTGAATTACATCTGCTGTAACGGTAGATACCGCGATCGGCGTTTGTCTATCCTCTGCCAAGTCAATAATACCAGATCCGATAACAACAACCTCTTCGAGTTCATTGCCTGGTTGGAGTGTAATTGTTCCCAAGTTACCAGCTGCCGAGAAGGCAACGTTTTTCGCCGTAAACCCTACATAAGAAACAACGATAGTTCCGCTAGCGCTACTCACCTCTAACTGGAACTTACCATCAAAATCGGTAGTGGTACCATTGTTGGTACCCTTTACCATTACTGTCGCACCTGGAAGCGGTTCGCGAAGGTCACCATCTACGACCGTACCCGAAATCACTCCTTGTGCGAACGTTGCGGACGCCATAAGAACAAGCGCTGCAAACGAAAAGAACTGTTTAAATAATCTCATTTGTGTTTAGTTTATTTTCCACCGCAAAAGTCTTACTAATTGCGATTTTGCATATTAAGTAAATGTTAAATATCTTAACATTTATCCACAAAAATAGGGGTAAATCTAACAGCCTGATTAGTAGCTGACTTCAATTTATCAGGTAAATTATCAACAGCTATTTTTGATTTTTCTTGAAGAATTTTAGAAGATTTAATGTAGAGGAGTCATGTTTCGCAATCTCATCGCTTTCGATGTCTACTAAAATATTGTTGGCGAGCTGTTTTCCGAGTTCGACGCCCCATTGATCGTAGCTAAAAATATTCCAAATGACACCTTGAACGAAGATCTTGTGTTCGTAAAGGGCGATCAACGCTCCAAGGTTATTCGGAGTTAGTCGGTCGATAAGAATGGTATTGGTAGGCTTATTGCCTTCGAAGACCTTGTAAGGAAGTAATTTTTCTATGGAGGCGTCATCCATATCTTTGGCATTTAGCTCTTCCAAGACCTCTGCTTTGGTCTTTCCGTTGAGCAGTGCCTCGGTCTGCGCAAAGAAATTCGCCATTAGTTTGTTGTGGTGATCTCTGTCTCCGTGCAATGAGTTAATAAAGCCGATAAAATCCGCAGGAATCAATTTTGTTCCTTGATGGATCAATTGAAAGAAAGCATGTTGCGAATTGGTGCCTGGTTCTCCCCAAATTAGGGTGCCGGTCTCATAATTGACGCGATGTCCGTTTCTGTCCACACTTTTTCCATTGCTCTCCATAATTCCCTGCTGGAGGTAGGCAGAAAAACGATTGAGGTATTGTGTATAAGGAATGATCGCTTCGCTTTCGGCATCAAAAAAATTGTTATACCAAATACTCAACAAGGCTAGGATAACAGGTATATTTTTATCGAAATCCTCATTTTTGAAATGCTCATCCATGGCATTGGCTCCTTGAAGCAGGCGATCAAAATTATCGTAACCGACGGCTAAGCTAATGGAGAGTCCGACAGCGCTCCAAAGAGAGAAACGACCGCCTACCCAATCCCACATGGGGAAGACATTTTCTTTGTCAATACCAAATTCGGCGATCTTTGGAAGGTTGGTGGAAACTGCGGCAAAATGCGATGAAATGGCTTTCTCATCCGCAGATCGTAGGAACCAATTGCGAATGGTGGTAGCATTGCTTAATGTTTCTTGAGTGGTAAAGGTCTTTGAGACGATCACGAACAAGGTGGTCTCTGGATTTAAATTCTTAATGACCTCTTGGACATGATCTCCATCGACATTAGACACAAAATGAACATGAAGGTGGTTCTTGTAGAACTTCAATGCCTCTGTGACCATCGCTGGACCAAGGTCAGAACCGCCAATACCGATATTTACGATGTCTGTAAAAGCTTTTCCGGTGTGTCCTTTTTTGGCTCCTGAAATAACAGCGTCTGAGAAGGCTTTGATCTTTTGCTTTACTTCATAGATTTCAGGAACCACATTGGTGCCATCTATTGATATGGAAGCCTCTTTCTTCGCTCTAAGTGCGGTATGCAGTACAGCCCTACCTTCTGTTTCGTTGATCTTGTCTCCCGCAAAATACTTGGAGATGGCGTCTTTCAGCGACGCTTCCTCTGCAAGTTTTAACAGTAGTTCTAGGGTTTTGCCGGTGATTCTATTTTTTGAATAATCGACATAAAAATCTTCCCATTTGATACTGAATTCTTCTGCTCTACCAGGATCACTAGCAAAGAGCTTTTTCATTTCAATATCTTTTATATCTTCAAAGTGGTCTTTAAGAGCGTTCCAGTGGTTGAGTGCGGTAGGGTTATGGCTTTGTAATGGCATTTTGTTGTTGTATGGTGTCGATGATTAGTTCTTCGTTGTCTTTTAATTCTTCTATTTCTGGATAGGAGATACCGTCTAATTGTATTTTGATGCCTTCAATAAACTCTAGGTACCGTGTTTTTAGTGAATCACTGATCGGGTCTGCATCTGGTAGCTTTTGCTTGAAAGGATCGACCTCTCGGCCATTTTTCCAGAAGCGATAACAGACATGCGGCCCACTTGTATTACCGGTCATCCCTACCCAGCCAATGACAT
Source organism: Sungkyunkwania multivorans (assembly GCF_042675645.1). Lineage (NCBI taxonomy): Bacteria > Pseudomonadati > Bacteroidota > Flavobacteriia > Flavobacteriales > Flavobacteriaceae > Sungkyunkwania > Sungkyunkwania multivorans. The sequence goes on from NZ_JBHTJH010000017.1 coordinate 572,201, forward strand.
CCCCTTGTTTTACAAAGTCTCCGACCTTCACTTTGCGTTTCTTCATATGAAGGTATTGGGTGCTGTAGGTATTGTTGTGTTTGATTTTTACATAGTTGCCGTTTCCACCTCTTCTTTCAGATTTGATGACTGTTCCGCTGGCGGTCGCTAGGATCTGAGAACCAACAGGCGCAGCGAAATCTGTTCCACGATGCGGCCGTATTCTGTTTCCGTAGTAACGGATCCTTCTCTTAAGATTATATCTTGACGAAATTCGACTGAATTGCACAGGTGCTTTTAAGAATGCTCTTCTCAAATTCTTCGCATTCTCGTCAAAATAGTCCACGATCCCTTTGATGCTATCCGTTTGAAAGCGAAATGCATATATCGGTTCTCCTACGTGTTCAAAATAACAAGCTTTGATATCGTCAATTCCTACACTGATCGAGTCATTGATAAACTTTTCGGTATAGATCACCTTGAATTTATCGCCTTCTTGTATGCGAAAGAAATCGATCGTCCATGCATAGATATCGCTCATGTCATAGGCTAGGATCGGACTTAATCCTTGATCTACCATCGTTTGATACAAAGATCCCGATATGATACCAGAGGCGGTTTTCTCTTCGATCCTTATCGGTTTTCTGTCGATATAGGTTTTGATAGAATCTTGGAAGTCGATCACCACGTATTCCACGCGATTGGGTTGATAGATAAAACATTGTGGACGCTGAAGGGAATCGCCTTTAGAGCATAATAGCGTATAGGGTTTGCCTACTTGAAGTCTTCGGATGTCGAAAGTGTCTTTAGCGTTTTCTGCTATTTGAAAGATTTTGGGATAGCCAATATTATTTCGTTCCAGGATCTCTCCAAAACTATCGCCAGACCTTATGGTGTCTCGTTTTACTACGTAGTTGTTCAGATCAAAACCAAACTCCATCACTTTAACGGGCTCAACCACGGGCGCTTCTTCAACCGCAACAGGGGCTGTTACTTTTGTCTCCTTCTTACATGCAGCCAATGAAAGTATCATTAGCAAGCTCCATACTACCTTTTTCAATGCTTTAAATTTATTTATCAGGATTAAAAACATGTTCTACCCATTGTTTTCCCCAATCCTCCTTCTCATTTTCGGTCCAAATATCTGGAAAAAAGATGATCTTCTGAAAACTAGGAGGTAAAAAGTCTTTCCAGTTCGTTCCTCCAGTGGCATCGATGGTTTTTTTATCCTTCCGCAAATATCTGTAGGCCGATCCCATATGCATCAATGGCCAATTCACATTGGCATTCAGATCGAGTTCCCTCAATGCTTTTATAAGATGTTCGTTTTGTTTGATCTCTTCGGGTAGTTGCAGGTATTTATCGTAGATAGTGGTGTCCTTGACCGCTTTGGCTATTCGCATAAAACGCGGCGTGTAGCGATATTCAAATTGTTTCAGCGTGAGCGTCTTTTCCCCTGTTTTCAAGTCGGTCGCTCCTTTTTTCCAATAGATGTCCTCGTAGAGTTCTTCCAAACTGCTTTTAGAAGAAGAGCTGGCTCTTTGCGTGTGATGTACCAAATTGATAATCGGGGTGGAATAGAATTCGATCATTCTATATTGGGCCGATTGAAATCCGCTTGCGGGCAAGAGCGACATGCGGTAATGCAAAAATTGCTCTCGCTCCATGCCAGTGATCATAATTTCGAAGGAAGAGATCAAGGCCTTGAAATAATTGTTGATACGACCTATTCGGTTGATGAAGAACTCGGCGCGTTGGAGCTTGTCGTCGATGATCTGTTTTTGCTCGTGAATGATAAGTTTAAAGTAAAGCTCTGTGATCTGATGATACATGATAAAGATCTCTTCATCAGGAAAATAGGTACGCGGAATCTGTAGGCTTAATAAGGTATCTAGATGAATATAATCCCAATAGGTCAGATAGCGTTGATGTAATAGGCCATCTAAATAGGAGCCCATATCCTGACCAGAATTCGCAAATTTTTCTTGTAGCTTTTCAATCTTTTTGGCGATCTCTGGTGTAATCTCCATGTTATGTCTATTTTTTGACCTTTATTTTAAAAGAATGCTTAAGTCCTTTAAAGGCGTTCAGGTCTGCCTTTATAGAGCCTACCGCGATATCGGCTTTGATTCGTAATGGAATTTTATTCTTATCATTAGAGACCCAAAGTGTCAAACTCTCCTGTTCTTTAAAGACCCTTCCAGCTTGGACATACGGTCTAAATTTTAGCGACTCGACCTTCCCAAATTTAGTTCTGATGGTCTCCTTTCCTAAATATTTTAGCTTGAACTTAAAGGTTTCCTTATCAAAGAACATATCCAACTCAATAGATTCACCAACTTTGATGTCGCTTATATCGTAGTTGTTCCTCAAGTAATAGAATGCAGATAGCAGATCTTGCACGTCCCGGCCAACGGCATGAGAAGTCTTCTGCTTGTGCTTCTTATCATTTACGTGTGCTGTATTGGTGGACTGATCAAAGTTGATCTCAATATCTTTGGTATATCCGCCCTCGTCTATATTCCTGACAAATTTATACGGCCGGCCGGTTGCCTTATCGAAATAGCTCTCGTAATGATCCTCGACCCTAAAGAAAAGTCGGGCGAGACCAGTAGTGCGTCCATAACCTTTTACATGGAAAACATCTTTTCCATCCAAGTTCTTTTCTTTTACCTCTAAAGTCGCATAGCTTGCGTTGAATATTCCATAGTGAATTCTAAACTGAAACCACTCTCCGGATTGAAAGGCACTTTCCTTCAATCTCAAAGGCGCCAGTTTGTTGCTGGTCACTTGCGATTGTCCATGTGCTGAGGCAATTAAGACGATTGATAATATGACAAAAATCCTTTTCATAATAGAATAAGTAGGTGTAAAAATAATAAAATCAAGCACATAATCTTATATGTGTGTTAAAGCATTAACAAGGATTGTTCCAAAAATTCAAATTATTGAGGGAAGGCTCAAATATGGGAAGTGCGTTCGACGGGTAGAAAGGGAGATAAAATAGAAAGGCCCGGTGCTACGACCAGGCCTTTCATTAACCAACCAAAACTTTAAATTATGAAAACTTCACTTAAAGTTTGCAAAAGGGAACCACCCGCTTTTGCGGCTGCAAATTTACGACACGAATTTTATTATGTACGCATAGTAAATGAACTTTAACATACTTTTATCAGTAATGCATGCTGAGAAGGCATTTATTGAGAAGTTTTCAAGAAAATGAAGTTTTTATAACGTTCCTCGCATCTCTTGTTCACGCTCTATCGCTTCAAATAAAGCTTTGAAATTACCCTTTCCGAAGGATTGCGCCCCTTTTCTTTGAATGATCTCGAAGAACATCGTTGGACGGTCCAGGACGGGCTTAGTAAACAATTGTAGCAAATAGCCTTCCTCGTCGCGGTCGATCAAAATTCCTAACTCCTTTAATGGAGCCAGGTCCTCATCGATCTTTCCCACCCTGTCCAGCACGTCGTCATAATAGTTTTCTGGGACGTACAAGAATTCTACCCCTCTATTCTTGAGTTGAGTTACAGTTTCAATGATATTATCTGTAGCCAAGGCGATGTGTTGCACTCCGGCACCGTTGTAAAAATCGATGTATTCTTCGATCTGTGATTTTTTGCGACCTTCGGCCGGTTCGTTGATAGGAAATTTGATTCGGCCATTGCCATTGCTCATTACTTTGCTCATCAAGGCCGTGTATTCTGTAGAGATATCGTCGTCGTCGAAAGAGATCAATTGTGCAAACCCCATCACCTTGGCATAGAACTCGCACCATTTGTTCATCTCGTTCCAGCCCACATTGCCGACCATATGGTCGATATACTTGAGACCTACTTCTTCGGTCTTATAATCTGGATTCCAAGGCTTGAATCCTGGCATAAATACGCCTTTATAGTTTTTTCTTTCTACAAAGATGTGTAAGGTTTCCCCATAGGTATGTATGCCCGAAAGCGTCACAGAACCGTTTTCATCGCTTACGGTCTTTGGCTCCATATAGGATTTGGCACCTCTTTTGGTGGTCTCTTGGTAACTTTTGGTGGCATCATCGACCCAAAGGGCCACGACCTTTACGCCATCGCCATGCGCGTCTATATGTTGATTGATCTCTCCTCCAGATTGCAGAGGAGAAGTCAATACCAAACGGATCTTATCTTGTTGTAAAACATAACTCACCCGGTCTTTAACTCCTGTTTCAAGCCCCGCATACGCTACTGGTTGAAATCCCCAGGCAGATTGATAATAGTGTGCAGCCTGTTTTGCATTGCCCACATAAAGTTCTACATAATCGGTGCCCAAAAGTGGGAGAAAATCTTCCGCTTCCGGAACTATCTTTTCAAGTTGTTGTGATGTTGTATCTGTTGCCATTGTTCTTTTGTTTGATAGATTAAAAAATAAATGATCTGAATGATTGAAAAGGCACATTCAAATTACCACATGGCTCTAAGATGAGGCGTTATGTCTACTCTAAAATTTAGCATCTAAAAGATGTTTCAAAATAACGAGTTCTTATCTCCTTATAAAGATACCAACTCTTTTTTAGTTTTCCTCGATTACTTCGATTTCAATGGTATCTATCTTCAAAGTATCTTTTTCAAGGGTTTCGGATTCGTAGTATTCCCAATCATTGTCGTTATCCAATGAATCATTGTACTCTTCATAGTTGTAATCATCCTCAAAGGCATCACGCTGAGCAGCATCGTAAAGGGCTGTGCCCACGATAGTACCGTAGAAGATGAAATAGCCGATCCAAAAAAGCAACTGGACCCCTGAGATGATGATGGCGGTGATGCTGATGATCCTAGAGGCATTTACATTACCTCTGCTCTGAGGACTAAAGTTTTCTGGGGCCTCTCTAAAGAGTTTCAGGCTCTTGTTGGCCATCGACAAGGCGATTATGGCCAGCGTAAGGGCGATCACCGGGCCAATTCCGCAGCAACAACCAACAAAAACAATGACGGCTGCGATTATAGAAAGAACTAAGGAAGTTGAATCTGCAGGTAATTTTTGATTGTTCATCTTAAACGATTAGATTGAAAGATCAAAAATAGCCAATCTCAAAAGAATCCAAACTTTTATTTTTCAAGCGATTATTCCAACCACGATCTAAAATATGTATCGTCCGCAATTTTCAGTGCTTCCTCCGTGACCTTCAACGGTTTAAAGGTGTCGACCATCACGGCGAGTTCCTCGGTTTCGGTTTGCCCAATGCTTCGCTCCACAGCACCTGGATGTGGCCCATGCGGAATTCCTGCAGGATGTAAGGAAATATGGCCAGCCTCGATATCATTTCTGCTCATAAAGTCCCCATCTACATAATACAATACTTCATCACTATCGATGTTGCTATGGTTATATGGCGCTGGAATGCTTTGCGGATGGTAATCATAGAGGCGCGGTACAAAACTACATACTACAAAGGCATCGGTCTCAAAGGTCTGATGCACTGGTGGTGGTTGGTGAATTCGTCCGGTAATGGGTTCAAAATCGTGTATGCTGAAGGCGTAGGGATAATTGAAACCATCATAGCCCACCACATCGAATGGATGTGTTGCATAGACCATATCAAAGATATCATCTTGCTTTTTTACTTTGATCAAGAATTCCCCTTTTTCATCGTAGGTCTCTAACTCTTGAGGTCTTCGAATATCGCGTTCGCAGAATGGTGAATGTTCTAATAATTGCCCAAACCAATTACGGTATCGCTTAGGCGTGTAGATGGGTCGATACGATTCCACGATGAATAGACGATTGTCTTCGGTATCAAAATCTAACTTATAGATGACACCTCTTGGCACCAGAAGATAGTCGCCATATTTGAAATCCAAGTTTCCTAAAAAAGTGCGAAGTTTTCCAGTTCCCTTGTGGATAAAGATGAGTTCGTCAGCGTCGGTGTTCTTGTAAAAGTAATCTTTGGTGCTATGCTTTGGTGCAGCAAGGATGATGTTGCAGTCACTATTGGTCAAAACCACCTTGCGGCTCTTTAAATAATCGTTTTCTGGCGGGACTTGAAATCCTCGGAAACGATAGGATTGCATATTGTTGGCCTTTGCCACCTTTGGAGCAACGCTATATTGGGCCCTTATTTCTTTGACCTGTGTAGGTCGATGCTCGTGATATATATTTGACGACATCCCGTCAAAACCGATCGTGCCAAACAATTGTTCATAATACAGGTCGCCATTTGGTTTGCGAAAGATGGTATGTCTTTTGGGTGGAATGTTTCCTAGTTGATGATAGAATGGCATAGTGTTAATTTGAAAGTTACAAGATTAGAAAATTTGAAAATGGTGGGTTTGTCAAAAAATTTAACTGACATCATTTCAATTATGTCAAATTTCTACGAACCTCACTCAGGATTGCGTTTGATCAGGTAGTTCAAATGCGATAAAAGTCCTTGCCAAATACTTTTCATGTCTTACAAATATCGGAAATAAAACGCTTGAATGGTAATTTAATAAAAATCGAATTCTCTTACTTTGTAACAAAGTTCGAATGTGACCTACATATTAAACAAAATGACCTAATTATGGATAACGAATTGATCAAAGAGGAAAGTTGGTGGAAACGCAATTGGAAATGGTTTGTGCCACTTGGAGGCTGTTTAACAATGATCATTCTATTTGTGGTTTTTATCGGCAGTGTATTCTTTGGCGTTACCAATGCTTTAGAGAAATCAGAGCCCTACCAAGTGGCATTAGAGAAGGCGAACGCAGATGGATATATCACAGAACAGTTGGGGACACCCATAAAAAAGGATGGAGTGATCCAAGGCAATTACCGATGGAACAACGGTCAAAAATCTGCAGAGATAAAAGTGCCTGTCGCGGGACCCAAGGGGAGTGGCCTGCTGTATGTGAATGCTACCGGTGAGGATGAAGAGTGGACTTATACCGAGATGAAACTATCGCTTGATAAGACCGCTGAGGTGATCGATTTGATGGAGAATGTTGAGCGGGAAATCGCCCCTGATAACTATTGATTCAAATCAAAGAGTTTGTTCAATTCTTCCTTTGTCATTTTTTTGAGCGAAGGGCGGTACTTTTGAGAGGAGCTTATGGAGATTGTTTCTCTCGAGCCGAAAATCTTCTCATCTTTTATAGCAAGAATTATCAGGTCGAATGATACATTGATAGGGATGTCAACGATGATCTTTCCTTCGGTATTCTCAAATAAATTTAAAACGGTGTTTTGGGTTTTATCCAATAAATAAAGCTGCGAAAAAAAGGCATCCTTTTCGACTTCAATCTCCAGTGTCACACGCTCTAAATTTTTAGGGTAAAACCTATCCACGTTGATCCAATCCAGTTTTTTGAGATATACCACCTCATATAGTTGATCTATAAGTTGAATGGATCGATCTATTTGGATGGTTCGCAAAGCGACGCTTGTATACGCATGCAAAGTGTCGTTGATCACAACCAATGAATCAGCATTTTTATAAGACGTTCTAAATTCACTGATTGATTGCCGCTTTAAGGTGTCAATATTTACGGAATCTATTAGTCTGTATATTGCGTAGGCTTCGTCGAATGCCAAATATGAAAAGTCTCTATGAAGAATAACAGGATATTTTTTGTCTTGCAGTGATACGTCAGACTCCTTCCAATTCATATATTCGTTGTTTTCACGCTCCCCATAAAATAGTTGCATAGGCTCCTCAGCGATTCGAGGAAATTCCACCTTAATACTTTTCCCTTCTTTGATTTTTAGAGCCTCTCCGTTTGAATACATTGCTATGCGATAGGCACCACCAGATATTAACCATCTTCCATTAGAAACGGTCTGAGCATTCGCTTTGAGTAGCTCTTCTTTGGTAGTGAGCTCTGTCAATGAAACAGTAATGCTGTCACCAATTTCTCCGTTCTCCGAGATGAGATTTTCAGGATTTACATAGATTCTAGTTCCTCTATCTCCTACAACCAACTGGGTGCCGTTCGAAGGGACTGTAAAATTTTGGGCAGTAACTTCATTTTCTTTAAGAACTTCAAAGAGTAGTTTTTCTGAAGGGTCTTTTTTACAGCTGGTAAAGAGAGTGGCAATGATTAGTAAAAGAGTAATTATCCTCATATTTTATGGTTTTGGAAGGTATAATATCAACTACCATGCCTAAACCAGCTCCAAAGCGGCCTCGATAGCGTCATAGATATGCCTTAATTGTTGGTCTGTAATTATATAAGGTGCCAAGATATAAATGGTATTTCCCAAAGGCCGCAAAAAGACGCCATGTTTCATAAAGTGATCGAATAACCGGTCTCGAAGGTTACCGTAGCGATCCATCTTCACATTCAGGTCCAGAGCGTAAATGATGCCGCATTGCCTTGTTGAGGCTACTTTCTTGTGGTGTTTGATCTGTTCGTCAAAGGCCTGGTGCGATCTGATGATGCGCGTAATATTATCTTGAATCTCTTTCGACCTCAAGAGCTCTATCCCAGCCAAGGCCGCGGAGCAAGCCAACGGATTTGCGGTATAGGTGTGGCCATGAAAAAGCCCTTTCGCTATATCATCACTATAAAAGGCATCATACACCTTTTGGGTACAACTTGTAATGGCCATAGGCACCAAACCGGCTGTCAAGGCCTTGCTCATGCAGATCACATCTGGTTTGTTTAACATATGGTCGCTAGCAAAGTAACTCCCTGTTTTGCCAAATCCCGTCATCACCTCATCTGCGATGGTGATCACATCATGTTCGCTACAAAGCCTCAAAAGTCGGCAGAGCCCTTTGGCATGATGCATCTTCATGGCTGCTGCTCCCTGTACCAAAGGCTCATAGATAAAACCGGCGATATTTTCTTTTTCGATCAGTGATTCTAATTGCTCATACACTTCTTGATCGTTGGAGCCATCGGGTACTGGAATTCGTGCTACCTGAATGAAAAATTCTTCAAAGGGACCGTTATATACCGAAAGTCCAGAGACCGACATCGCACCAAAGGTGTCGCCATGAAACCCTTCTTCAAAGGCGACTAGGGTATTTCGTTTTTCGCCTTTATTAAAATGATATTGCAACGCCATCTTAAGACCGATCTCCGTGGCAGTGGACCCATTGTCTGAAAAGAAAAGTTTTTGCTGATTTTTTGGAAGTATCTCTATCAAAGCCTCTGAAAGCTGCACGGCTGGCTCATGGGTAAAACCACTGAACACTACTTGATCAAGCGTTTGCATTTGCTCGGTAACCTTGCCAGTGATATACGGGTTACAATGACCATACATGCTGGTATACCACGAAGCAATGCCGTCGACATATTCCTTGCCGTTTTCGTCCCAAAGCACAGCTCCTTTTGCCTTGGTGATGGCCAGCATCTTTGAATGTAACTTGTGTTGGGTGAGTGGATGCCACAGGTGTTTTTGGTCTCTTTCAGAAAGGTTTTTTGTTGCCATCAACGTCATTTTAGTTACTTTTACAAAGATGCGGAAATAATTAGTTACTGGCATGCTGAAAAACCTTTTCACCCATCTTCTTCCCAAGAAAAAAATAAGTGGTAGAATTCTTTTTACGGTGTTTGCGTTGTTGGCACTTGTAATGCGCTTTCCCTTTTTCTTCAGGGATTATATCGACAAAGATGAGAGCACCTTCATTTTGATGGGGCAGGCCTGGGTCGATGGAAATTTGCCTTACACAATGCTTTGGGATCTAAAGCCCCCATTGGTTTTTGCTTTCTTTGCAGCAATCATTTACTTCTTTGGAAAGAGCTTTTTCGCGATACGATTGGCAGGCGTCCTAGTCGTCGCGATCACGTCCTTCTTTGTCGAAAGGATCGGAAGTAAAGTTCATAGCTGCCGTGTCGGCCTTTGGTCTGGAATTCTCTATGTCATCTTTTCTAGTGCCTTCGGAAGTTTGCAGGGCGTGATGTCTGAACATTTATCAATGATCTTCTTTGTTCCCGCTATCTGGGTGTTGATCCGTAACGATAACACCCTTCGTTTTTTGTGGTCGGGCTTGTTGTTCGGCGCCGCCTTGATGATGAAGATCAATCTTGCATATGCCGTTTTGCTGGTCGGTACGTATGCCCTTTACTTAGCCTATAAAGACAAGAGAGGAAAAGGGCTGATCATTAGTTCGTTGTACTTTTCTCTTGGAATCGCCATTCCTATAGGGAGCACCTATCTTCCCTACCACCTAAATAACATTTCAGAGATCTGGTGGAATTCGGTGATAGCAGCATCCCTTCAATATAACGCTGCCAAAGATGGGAATTTCCTCAAGACCCTGATGATCGTCGTACCGATGCTCCTGCTTTCTGCTTTCTTTGTGTTGAAAAGTGAACGTTGGAAGGTCATGGCTACCCAGCGAAAGTATCTGTTCATGTTGCTATTGGCACTCGCGGGAATACTGTTTTCTTTTGTGAAGATCGGCAAACTAAATGGGCACTACTTGATCCAGGCACATGCCATTCTGGTGATATTCGTTTGCATCGCCTGTACACGAATGCCTAAATTTAATTATAGGCCACTGTTGATCATATTTTTATTGGGAGTACAAGCGGAAGCTGTCAAAGAATATATGTTGATCGGAAAAAGAGCGGTAGCTGGCAAGTCTTTGTATAATGGAGAAGGGATAGAGATTCCTGTTCATCTAACAGAAAAATATGGCGATGTCGAAAGTGTCTATTTTATCAATTATCATATCGGATATTGGTTACTTGATACAGAACCAATAACCATGGCCGTGACGCATCCATCAAATATAGTGAGGGACGATCTATATCCTTTTATGAATAATCCTCGAAAGAATGCGATGGAGGAGATCGATCATATAATGAAGAAATTGCGACCTACGTTTGTGATCACAAAGTATCGATATCATTTTTTCTTGGATAAAGAAGACCCTGAGGACGTCTATTTCAAATATTTCCTAGATAACGATTATGAATTGACCGACACTATTGGACAGGGGTATGTTTTTAAAAGAAAACCCATCGATGATTAAATACTGATCAAGGTGTGCTTAAACTTTTCGGCATAGGAAGCGATGACTTCTTTATTGAACGTCTGTTCTTCATCGATGCGCCCGATAACGGGCACACCCGACATCTTCTTGATGATGCTTTCGGTGTACGTATTTTCTTTCCCGCTAAAAAGTATGTGTACATCTCGACCAATATCTTTCAGTAATCCCACCGTTAATAGGGTGTGGTTAATACTTCCCAAATAGTGTCTAGAGACCACGATCACTTTGTCGGTTGGTTGCATGAGGTCTAAAATGGTGTGTTTGTCGTTCAAAGGAACAAGCAAACCACCCGCCCCTTCAATGACCAAATTATTTTTGGTTCGAGGTTCTGTGATCTTATCTATAGAAATTTCAACACCCTCAATATGAGCCGCTGCATGAGGGCTCATAGGTGTTCGAAGCGCATAGCTGTTTGGGTGGATGACCGAATTTCCATTGGAAATCAGGTTTTTTACCTTGTGAGAATCAGAGTTCTCCAACTCGCCAGCCTGAATCGGCTTCCAATAATCCGCCTCCAACGCCTCTACGATAATTGCTGAGGCGATGGTCTTTCCGACGTCAGTTGAAATACCGGTAACAAATATTTTCTTTTTCATAGGGAATCCACAAGCATCAGATCAAGTATAGCAATAATGTTACAAAGCTAGAGAATAGTTGATAAAATTAAACACTTAGTTTTCAGAATTATAGATTTTGCAAAGAAGCATGAAAATATGCTAAAATTTTTTGATAGAGTCTTCACCTAGGTTATGAAAAATAAAGTTTCTTCAAGAGCTAATATAAAGCGATAACCTTAAATGAGATCGATAAGTAGCTGTAAAACGCCAGAGATGTCTTCTTTACTATTATAACTATGAAGGCAGAATCGAAGACGCTCCGCACCCTCTGGAACGGTTGGTGATAAAATGGCGCGGACGTCAAACCCCTTTTCCTGAATTTTTTTAGCAATCTCTTTCACCTTTTTGTTGCCTGGTATAATGGCGCAATGAATGGAAGATTCACTAGGAATGAAAAGAGGCCGTATTTGTAATTCTTCGATCTGCATATTGAAGAACTCAATGTTTTCCCTGAGTCTTTCTACAATACGTATATCCTGCTCTAGGATCTCATAAGCCGACAGGATCGTAGCAAGTGAATGTGGCGGAAGTCCTGTAGTATAGATGAGACTTCTTGAAAAGTTGACGAGATAGTCTTTGAGCGCTGTGCTACCCAAAATAGCAGCTCCGTGGCATCCAAGTGCCTTCCCAAAAGTGATCACAGTAGCGAAGATGTGTTGTGCTATACCATTTTCTTGTGTTAGACCAAAGCCAAATACTCCTACAGCATGTGCTTCATCGACAATGAGTTTCAAGTTATTGGCATGACAAAATGCTGCTAGCTTTTTTAGGTCCGGAGTATCTCCATCCATAGAAAAAACAGACTCGGTGACGACATATATTGCTTCGGCTTGTTGCAATTTTTTCAATATCTCACCTATATCGGCAATATCGTTATGCCTAAACTTGTAAGCCTTGGCATTGCTCATCTTAATACCATCCCTGATACTCGCATGGATCAATTCGTCATATAGAATGATATCCCCACGTTGGGGCACTGAGGAGAAAAGCCCAATGTTAGCATCATAGCCACTGTTAAAGATGAGGGCAGCTTCAGCTTGGTGGAATTTGCTTATCATCAACTCGGCCCTATCATATAAAGGATGATTCCCTGAAAGCAATCTTGAACCTGTGGCACCATTTAATTTCATCGATTGGTCGACCAATAGCTTATGGGCACTGTCATAGAGAGCTTCATTTTTGGCAAGTCCCAGATAATCATTCGACGAGAGATCTACCAAACTGTTGTTGTTAGGAAGCTGACGAAAAGCATTGTTTTCTTTTCGTAATTCTAACTTTCGCAAAAGCTTTTCTGGAAGTTGGCCCATAAAGCTAAAATACTACAATCCTCGGCATCTTTGTTTGAGCAATGATCATATTTTTACAATAGAAATTATCAAAAAAAATAAAAAAATTATTGTTTATCAATAATTAATTTTATATTTGTTATCGTTAAACAACAATAATTTAAGATTATGGATATAAAAAATAAGATAACCTTGCTCCATTTTTTTGCCTATGCCATTGTATTTTTGGCGGTCTCGGTTCTATTAAACGATATCAGAGAGTTCAATTATGAGCGATTTAGGTCATTTAGTAGTTGGGCAAGTGCTGCAGATAGGAATAGTTCGTGGTTTTCACGAAGTAATCTTATAGAGTGGAGCTATTATGTAATAAGTGGGGCGCTCTTCTTTTGGCGAGGATATCTCATCTATGGCTTTACCAAGTTCATCAGTATCATTTCCGAAATAGAAAAGCAAAATTACTTTGGAAAAAGAGTGATTTCCGACTTTAAGAAAATAGGAGATATCTTCATTTCTTATACCATTGGAACATTTGTTCTCAAGACGTTGCTAGCCGTTGTGGGATCGTATAGTTTTAAGATGCTATTTGAGCTTAAAGAGGAACTCACCTATTTGATACCCGCCGGGCTGGCATTCTATCTACTCGCCGAAATTTTTAAACGCGCGAGGGCACTAAAAAATGAAAATGACCTAACAATATAAAAACATGAAAACAATAGCACTTTTGAAAATATTGATCAATATATTCTTTGGATTTTTCTTATTGCTTCTGGCATATAATATTTGGGAAGGATTGATCTTTATGATTCAATCACCAGAAGAAATGAGTAATTTTTGGATGCTGGAGGCTTATGGCCAAACTGAAAGCTCAGTACGCTTGGTACAACTCCATTTGCTCTTCGAAACCATTCCCTATATCCCTTTTGCCTTAGGAATTCTATTTGCTCGAAATATCGTAGCAGCATTTGTAAGAAAGGAGTTCTTTTCGGTCACGGTCACCAGGAATTTTAGAAATGCTGGAATACTTTTCCTAGTGGCAAGTGTACTCATGATAGTTCAGCATATGATTGGCATGGCGATTTTGGGAAGACCTACCGTTAATCTAATTATTGGACATCATTTTAGTTATGCCTTCTTGATCATCATCGGCCTGCTGTTCATATTTTTCGGTCACGTATTTTCTCGGGCCAGAGAGCTAGAACAAGAAAACGAACTAACCATATAATTATGCCAATTGTCGTAAATTTAGACGTAATGCTGGCCAAACGAAAGATGCGAAGCAAAGAGTTGGCCGAGCGAATCGGGATCACAACGGCCAACCTTTCCATATTGAAATCGGGGAAGGCAAAGGCCGTGCGATTTTCTACACTCGAAGCTATCTGTAAAGAACTGGACTGTCAACCTGGGGATATTCTCGAATATGTTGAAGAATGAGATCACATACAAGCAGGCCTCTTCAGATGATGAACTCCGTCAGATTCTAGCACTTCAACAAGAGAATCATCGTGATGATTTGTCTATTGAAATTCAAAAAAAGGAAGGTTTCATAACATTGCGCCATGATTTTGAGACGCTAAAACAAATGAACGATGCCTGTGGCCATATCATAGCCAAAGATGGTTTTAAAGTAGTAGGGTATGCGCTCTCCATGACCCGGTATTTTAGGGATGATATCCCACTGCTCATCCCGATGTTTCAAAAAATTGAAAAGGCATTGCCCAGCACCGACTACTTGGTAATGGGACAGGTGTGTATTGATCGGCAATATCGTGGAAAGGGAATATTTAGAGACTTGTACAAGTATATGAGGGCAGCCTTGAGCAAGGACTTTGAGATGCTTATCACCGAGGTGAACAAAAAGAATACACGCTCCTTAAATGCTCATAAGGCGATTGGTTTTGAAATACTTTCAACCTCAGATGATTGGCTGGTTATAGCTTGGGATTGGAAATAAGGTCAATCTTCTACCCACTTGTAATCATTGGGTATCGTGGCGTCAAGTAATTTTGTATTGAGTTTTGCTGCCAATTCCTTTCCTAAAGTCAATGCTTCGTATATATCATACATTACAAATAGGTTGAGATGTTTGTTGGTGTCGTACCAGAGGTTCACTTCCAGATCATAATTCCCATCCTCTTTTATTTGATTAAAGACCGAAATATATTCAATTCTTTTGATAGGTTTCCACGTTCCATATTTGAAAGGGCCAACTGAGTATAGGTTCCTGTAATATCCTTTATCTAGGTCAATATGAACATCTTTCACGACCGAAAAGCCAATCCCAAGGGTCAAACAGAGCACTAAGATTTTAAATCCATCCAATAGGTGGCGCTGCTCACTTGTCTTGTTCAAGGGAACATGGCTAAGAATATAATATAGAATGATGAGCGAACCAGTGAAAAAAAATGCAGCTATGATAAGCTGCCACCAAGGTCTATTTCCCTGAGAAATTATGAAATTCTTTCCATTCATTTTACAAAACTAACCAAAATAGTTTGGGAATTAAATTCCAATGTTAGATCGTGGCTGTAAACAATAAAACCTGTACGTTTTGTACAGGTTTTATTGTATGGAAGTCGAAAACAGGGTTCAATCCGCAAGTACGATCACTTTATTGTCTTTCATCTCAACAGTTCCACTGTTGATTTCTAGAAGCGTTGCGTCCTTATCACCTTTGGTGAATTTTGCAGCAACGTCCTTATGTAATTTAATGTCACCATAGATCTTTACAGTTCCTTTCCCAAGGGTTGAGACGACAGGCGCGTGGTTATTCAGCATCTGGAACTCGCCGTTGGTGCCAGGAACTGCTACCGACTCAACGTCGCCACTAAATAAGGTAGCTTCTGGTGTTACAATTTCTAAATACATATAACAATATGTTAGTATTATTCCCGCATAAGCGGGAATCTTTATAAATTTACTAGATTATCATTGGATTCCTGCCTTCGCAGAAATGACAAATCAGATTTTTATTAAGCCTCAGCAAGCATTTTCTCACCCGCTTCGATAGCTTCCTCGATAGAACCTTTAAGGTTAAAGGCCGCTTCTGGCAAGTGATCCAACTCACCGTCCATGATCATATTGAAACCTTTTATGGTCTCTTTGATGTCTACCAATACCCCAGGGATACCTGTAAACTGCTCCGCTACGTGGAAAGGCTGAGATAGGAAACGTTGTACTCTACGAGCACGTCCTACGGCTAGCTTATCCTCTTCGCTCAATTCTTCCATACCAAGGATAGCGATAATATCTTGAAGCTCTTTATAACGCTGTAATAGCTCCTTTACTCGTTGCGCACACTCATAGTGGTCTTTTCCAAGAATGTCTGCAGTAAGTATACGCGAAGTAGAATCTAGCGGGTCTACCGCTGGATAGATACCAAGTTCGGCGATCTTACGAGACAATACCGTAGTAGCGTCCAAGTGAGCAAAAGTAGTTGCAGGAGCAGGGTCGGTAAGGTCATCCGCAGGTACATATACCGCCTGAACGGAAGTAATAGATCCTTTTTTGGTTGAGGTGATACGTTCTTGCATCGCACCCATCTCTGTTGCTAGCGTTGGCTGATAACCTACCGCCGATGGCATACGTCCAAGAAGTGCAGATACCTCAGAACCTGCTTGTGTGAAACGGAAGATATTATCTACGAAGAAAAGTACATCTTTTCCTTGTCCATCTCCAGCTCCATCACGGAAATATTCAGCAATGGTCAAACCAGAAAGTGCCACTCGAGCACGAGCCCCTGGAGGTTCGTTCATCTGTCCGAATACGAAAGTCGCTTTTGACTCTTTCATTGCGGCTTTGTCAACCTTTTGCAGGTCCCATCCGCCTTCTTCCATAGAATGTAGGAAGTCGTCACCATATTTGATGATACCCGACTCTAACATCTCTCTCAAGAGGTCGTTTCCTTCACGTGTTCTTTCACCAACTCCGGCAAAAACCGAAAGGCCACCGTGTCCTTTTGCAATATTGTTGATCAACTCCTGGATCAATACTGTTTTACCTACACCAGCACCACCAAACAATCCGATCTTACCACCTTTTGCATAAGGCTCGATAAGGTCGATCACTTTAATACCGGTAAACAAAACTTCTGTAGAAGTTGAAAGATCTTCAAATTTTGGAGCCTCTCTGTGAATAGGAAGCCCATCTGCACCTTCTTTTGGCAAATCTCCTAATCCATCGATAGCGTCACCTATTACATTGAAGAGACGTCCATAGACATCATCTCCGATAGGCATTTGTATTGGGTTACCAGTTGCCAGTACTTCAACACCTCTGCTCAATCCATCAGTAGAGTCCATTGAGATGGTGCGCACCGTACTCTCACCTATATGAGACTGTACTTCTAATACCAATAAAGAACCATCTTTTTTAGCAATTTCTAATGAATCATAGATTTTTGGAAGCTCGCTTCCGCTAGCAAATTCAACGTCCACAACGGGGCCGATGATCTGAGCAACTTTACCTGTAACTTTTGACATTACTTAAGGATATTAATGTTTATCAAAATGTATGCACGAAAAAATCCTCTTTTTTCGCGGTGCAAAGATAGGCTTTTGCCTAAAATTACAAAGCCTATTCAGTTTATTTTTTTGGTCGCTGCGCTGTATGTATATAAAGCTTTCTTTTGAATCAAATACGAGCTTAGAGAGATAATTGATCTTTAAAGTTGGGAACACAAATTTTTGAATGGTCTAGCGGAATTCATTCGGGCTTTTAGAAAATCAAAAAACCACGTCGACTAGACGTGGTTTCTTATATCATATTTTATTTTGGTCTACTGCAACGCAGGAGAATAGAATACAGGATAGTCTCCCGGATTAGGAATAGCTCCAGCTTCTTCAAAGTTTGATCCGTATGCAACATCAATAGCCTTTAAGGCCTCTGCTGCGATCAACGAGTACCCTCTAGATGTAGGATGAACCCCATCAAGAGAGAAGGCCCCTCCAGTTACAAGATCTGATGTAAAGGTGAAATTGCCGAATGAAAAACCATTTGTAGCAATTTCATTCAATAGGGTATTTGCATCAACAAATGCAAGCCCATTGGTCGAAGCGGCACTACTAATGGTCGAATTGAATCCGGCAGTGGCTGTAGCGATTGCCTCTTGTTCTTCTGGGGTTAGCACCCATTTGTCTTCCAAGGGAAGCGCAACACCATTGACGGTAAGCGGATTTCCTGGTACTGCTTCGGTTCCGATGAATCTGCTTGCGGGCAGCACAAGAAGGTCGTCTGCAGTCGCTTGTCGAATTTGAGGTAATGCCGCAAACGCAGGGTTAATAGCACCTAGGTCTGTTAAATCTTCATCGATGATCACCACTGCATTACTCGAGCCCGCCTCAAAGCTTATTGTACGTCTATCCAACTCTTCTTGAGTAAACAATCCTGTTCCTGCCAAGGCTGCAAACGCCTGTTGCAAACCTCCATTATATACGGCGTAAGCACCGTTTAGCTGTGTCGCGGTCGCAGCATCTAGTGGCACAGGATTATGGGGTACCGTAGTGAAATGAGGAATGGCGGTTACATCTGGAATATTTGCCACAACACCTTTCGCGCCTGTCCCAACAAGGGCACCTATAGTGGCATTGTAGGCCAACTCAAAAGTTGCTTGATCAGTAATAGGATCAGTACCGTCGCCACCGCTTAATGCATAACCCAACACATCGTTGTTACCGATCCACAGCGAAAAGAATGAAGGACTCTGTCCTACGGCCAAATCAATCACTCTTGCATCGGGCGTACTCCCAGTCATTCTCACGTAGTAAGGATTGGCCGTTGGAGGCATCGCAGATAATCCTGCGATGTTACCATAGCCAGGAGCTATTAAGTGAAAGCTTTTCGCTCCAGGGATTCCCATATTGTTAAATGGACCTGTAGGGTTGTTGAATGCAACATCTGTGCTCCCCATGGCTCCAGGAAGTGGCACAGGTGCGGTACCATTAAAAATTAGTCTTGGCCCACCTACTAGTGTTCCAGCTGCTAAGATTATACCGCTATTATCACTCATTAGCGGTTGCGTAAAAGATCCACCACCTACTTTAGCAAATTGCTCTGCCATGATATTTGGGAAGGAAGCCTCTTGACCCGCGATGAACAATGCGCCATCGGTAAACCCGGCGGTAAGCGAGTTACCCAGCGAGACATAGTTGGAAAAATCAGCTTCCCCAGCCGTTAGTTCGACTTCTGCTGTCGTCCCAGCATCATCATCAGACTCGCATGCAATGAAGCCCAAAGACATCAATGCAAGCAATATATATTTTGAGTTTTTCATCATAGTTAATTCTAAATTGTTGTAAAAATATCTTATAGATTATTAATGGTCCAAGAAAGATAATACTGCGAACCGATGAAACCTGTTCCGAAGGCAGTGAAATAATCATCGCCCAATAGGTTAGAGGCTCCAGCTTTGAAGGTCGACTTTAGTTTAGGAACTCTCAAGTTGATCTGCGCATCGAGGACATGGTATGCCGGAATGTCTCCATCGCCAAAGGTTGCTTGCCAGAAGTAAGCATCACTCCATCTCCATGCGACATTGAATCCAAAGTTCTGGAAAAGGTCGGTATTCCCAAAAGACGCCTTGAACTTATGCTCTGGGGTGTTGAAGTTTGGTCTAAAACCAGGGTCTGAAGCTTGGTCAAAATCAAGTTTTGCATAGGTATAGTTCAAACCAAGGTCGAAATCTCCCAGTACTTTAGCATTGACGGATACCGAACCTCCATAAGAGTTAATATCAGCATCCGAGTTCGTATACGTTTGATACACCTGAAAATCTCCATTCTGTAGTGCCGCCAAGGAAAGCGAATTATCTCCCACCTGTCCATATAAAGGTACTACCACATTTTCATTAGAGATGAAATCGGTGTACTGGTTATAATAGGCACTTAGGTCCACGACAAAATTTTCGAACTTACCACGATATCCAACTTCATAAGAGGTCACTTGTTCGGGCTTCACAATATCCACACTAGAGGCTTGGAAGGTTCCATTTGATACAGAAGCTGCATCGAAGGAATTTTCATAAGCCGCTCTACCTGCGATATCTACGGTAGCTGGCTGACCTAAGGTCAATTGAGCAACACTGCTAACATCATAGGTTCTAACGTCTCTATCTAGATTGTCTTCTGCTGAACCGATCAAAATGGCTCTACCTACATCTAGGCCGATATAAAGATCTTGTGTTGTCGGGTTTCTGAAACCTGTTTGAACAGACCCGCGAATATTGTGGTTTCTGTTCTCGCCAGCGGTATAACCCACCGATAGTCTTGGTGAGAAAAAGCCGTCAAAAAGCTCTGATTTATCGAAACGAACAGACCCGGTCAACTTTAAACGCTCATCAGCCAATTTCTTTTGGATCTGCGTGTAGGCACCGAACTCTGAATAGGAGATTGGACCATCCGCATCGGTATAAATAGTTCCTTCAGAATTCAGTTCGTATCTTCTGAAAGACCCACCTACCTGAATGTCTGCAAACTCGCTTGTGATATGAGAGAAGTTATAGTTGACATCAGCATGATAGAATTTGGATTGATCCTGGAACTTTGAACCAGTGGTAAGGTCTGGATCATTGGTCACCCGGTTAAATGCTGACTGAAACTCAGGAGAGCCAGGCTCAAACCTTCCGGTGTCTGCGACCGCTCTTGCGGCAGCATGTGCTTCGGCTTCTGTGGCCCCAGCGAAAGTTTGCGCCGCATAGGTCCCGATATATTCTCCAAACCATTGCTGATCTGATTTCCATTGTCTGTTAATATTGATACCGGTGAATACCATGTCATAAGAATTTCCAGCTTTGTCAGCTACCAAATAACCTCTAACAAAGAAATTATCGTTTCTTACTTCGAGTTTGTGTTGTTGCTGGAAGAAATCCTTCACCGAATAACGGTTGGCTCCTTGATAGATGGTGGTACCAGTACCGACCTTCCCTTGGTAGATCAACTCAAGATCGTTGGCCCATGGCTTGTAATGAAGAGCATAATCAAACTTAACGCTTTCTGCATTGTAGTTGGTTAGGTCCTTTTCTGCATAACCTGTTCTACTTACCTCAATGTCTGGGATAATACCAAGTCCGCCAGATGCAGCCCTGATATTGGTTGCAACCTCATCACCATAGATATTGGTTCCATCAAAGTTATAGATACCGTTAGCTTCTAAAGCTGCTCTGCTTTCACCACGGCCAGTTTTATCGGCTTGGTTATCTGCCCACCAATCGGTACCTCTCAAGTAGCCAAAGTTTAACTTCAGGGCAAATTTATCACTAAACGCGCGTGCTGCTCTTATACCAAAATCGATATAATCATTTTCTCCAGCAGCATCTTGCGAGGTGATTCCTGTTTTCACATAGCCACTTAAGCCTTGGTAGGTGAACGGATCCTTACTTCTCATAAAGAGAATTCCGTTAAATGCGTTTGCACCGTAAAGGGCAGAAGCGGCACCAGGCAGTAACTCGATACTTTGAACATCCACATCCGTCATTCCTAAAAGGTTTCCTAGCGGGAAGTTCAAGGCGGGTGAAGAATTGTCCATTCCGTCTACCAACTGCATAAAACGGGTGTTTGCAAATGTGGCAAATCCTCTGGTGTTGATCGACTTAAAGGTCAAACTGTTCGTGTTGATATCAACACCTTTCAAATTTTCCAGACCGTCATAGAAGTCTGAAGAGGCAGTATTTTTAATATCCTTGATACCGAAACGTTCTACGGTCACTGGGGATTCAAAAATACGCTCTGGGGTTCTAGAGGCAGAAATAACGATTTCCTCTAAAAGGGTCTCTTCCTCATTCAATTGAACTTCGATACGTTCGTTGTTTGAAGAGACCGAGGCTTCCGTAGAAGCAAAACCGATACTTGAGACCACGACCGTAAAAGGAGGTGACTGATCGGTTGTTAATGTAAACTCTCCATCAAAGTCAGTAACAGCACCTGTAGCAGTTCCTTTCACCACTATATTGGCTCCTGGAATGGGGTTGTTGTTATCGTCTATGACTTTTCCGGTGATTGTAGTCTGCGCAAAGGCGCTCATGCTCAAAAGCATGGAAAAAAGGCATAAAATTGTTCTCATTGTTCATTTGGTTAAATAACGCCAACAATATACACTTTTTTGCCGATTCCCTACAAAGACCATAGGAAAAATGAAGATTTCTTATTCTACTGTAACAGACTTTGCCAAATTTCTTGGTTGGTCCACATTACAATTGCGCATCACAGCGATGTGATATGATAAAAGTTGCAAAGGAATTGTAGTTAACAAAGGAGTGAATGCTTCGACCGTTTCAGGTACTTCGATCACATGATCGGCAAGCTCACTCACCATGATATCACCTTCGGTAACTACGGCGATGATCTTACCATGCCTCGATTTGATCTCTTGGATATTGCTCACTACTTTTTCATAATGGCCTTTTTTGGTTGCGATCACCACTACGGGCATTTGTTCGTCGATCAGCGCAATGGGGCCATGCTTCATTTCCGCAGCGGGATATCCTTCGGCATGAATATAAGAGATCTCTTTAAGCTTTAAGGCACCTTCCAGCGCAACAGGGAAGTTGAACCCCCTTCCTAAATACAGAAAATTACTTGCGTCCTTATAGGTTTCCGAAATTTTTATGATATGCTCATTGGCAGTAAGGGCCTTCAGCACTTTTTTCGGAATTAATTCGAGCTCGTTGAGATAGAGGTGATAATCGGATTTGCTGAGTTTGCCTTTGGCTTTGGCCAAGGTAAGGGCGATCAACGATAGCACTGTTATTTGTGTCGTGAATGCCTTTGTAGAGGCGACACCTATTTCTGGACCAGCATGGGTATAGGCTCCTGCATCGGTTTCCCTAGCAATAGAGGAACCAACTACATTACAGACCCCGAATACAAACGCACCGTTTTCTTTGGCCAGCTTAATAGCCGCGAGGGTATCTGCGGTCTCTCCAGATTGTGAAATGGCGATGACGACATCTTTCTCGTTAATGACCGGGTTTCTATATCTAAATTCGGAGGCGTATTCTACCTCAACGGGTATTCGTGCAAATTCTTCGAAAATATACTCTGCCACCAGACCTGCGTGCCAAGATGTTCCGCATGCAACAATAATGATGCGGTTGGCGTTCAGAAATTTCTCAATATTATCATCAACACCGGCCATGCGTATAATACCTTCATCAACCAGTAAACGTCCTCGATAGGTGTCGACAATGGCATCGGGTTGTTCGTATATTTCCTTGAGCATAAAATGATCATAGCCACCCTTTTCAATTTGTTCTAGATTCAGTTGTAATTCCTGAATATAGGGATCAACCAGTGAATCATCGTGGATCTTACGGATCTTTACTTTTTTACCGATACGAACAATGGCCATTTCCTCGTCTTCCAAATAAATGGTCTTATTGGTGTATTCTATAAAGGGTGTTGCATCAGAGGCGATAAAGAATTCATCCTCACCAATTCCTATGGCCAACGGGCTGCCAAGTCGAGCAACGACGATCTCGTCTGGTTTGCTCTTGTCAAATACGGCAATGGCATACGCCCCGATGACCTGATTGAGAGCGATCTGTACGGCCTTGCCAAGCTTTACGCCTTCATTTTTCTTTACATCCTCGATAAGGTTGACCAATACTTCGGTATCGGTATCAGATTTAAAGGTGTAGCCTCTGTTGATCAATTCTTTTTTAATGGAGTCATAGTTTTCTATGATGCCATTGTGAATGATCACGAGATCTCCAGAGCTAGAATAATGTGGGTGCGAATTGATATCGTTGGGAACACCGTGTGTGGCCCATCGCGTATGTCCAATACCTAAAGAACCGTTCTTAGAGATTTCAGCATTGGCTCTTTCCTCCAAATCCGAAACTTTGCCTTTGGTCTTAGAAAGCTGAATATCGCTACCATCAAATAATGCAATCCCAGCACTATCGTAGCCACGATATTCCAGACGCTTCAATCCTTTGATAAGGATAGGGTATGCATCTCGGTGTCCAATGTATCCTACAATTCCGCACATAGTATAAAGGTATGATTTTTAATTGTCCTGTTTGTTGGGGTCTGTATAGATAATGCGCAATTGCATTTTTTTATCTTCTTGTCCAGGCACTTCTGTTCCACCAAATAGAATGGTACCCTTGCGACTAATGATACTTCCTATCGCAAGTCTTTCTTGAGTGGTGGTGCTCATATCGGGCCCTGACATAGCGCTTGCCGAGCGCGCCTCATTGATACTAGAAGTGATCGCCAGTCCTAAATGAACATTGGTAGAGTCGTTATCGACTATATTCTTAACGTGATCTGTAAGTCGTATTTGATACTTTACCCCAAGTTCATTGTCATCTCTCTCTAGCACTCCGCCATAAACACTTTTAATGTCTCCATCACTTCCTCCAAAAGAGGTGTCTGTAAAATAATCAAACAACGGGCCGCCAGTTTGCAAATTGTATAAATAGATTCTATTGGCTTCGTCAAAAGTTTGAGTGCCGGTAAGAAATGTAGCAATTTCATCCTGATCGACATAAGCGATGAGCCTTGCCTCATTGATGACCCAATTATTTGTTGCCAAGCTATCTCGGATAGATTGCAAACTCAAGGGATTAGAATCAATGGGATCAAATAGTTGGATCTCTGTAAAGATTCCTTCTCCTCCTCTAAGATATAGTCTTTGGGCAGATGTGCCTTCTTGCAGGTTCAATCCTGTGTAAGCGTCATTGTTATATAGATTCACTACTTTTCCGCTGAGTGGAAATATAGCCTCTCCGTCCTTTGTAACAGGCTCCAGGAAATCATCTGTGTCGTCGTCTGGGGTATTGTTGTCGTTTATTTCCGCATTGTCATATTCATACTTGATAACGACTCTCGCCTGGGTGATGTTAAAATAAACCAGAATATCCTCTGGGGTGTCAAAACCAAAAGTGATGCCCCTAAAGTGTTCTCTAAAGTTATTGTTGTTAAACAACTCATCGCCGCCTTCCAAATTAATGATATCGTTTTGAAAATCATTGGTAGAAGTAAATATATTCCCAGCCGAGACCGCATCCACGTTTAGCTTTACGCGTAGTCTCGGAGTAAGTCGCTCTACGACGGTCTCGTCCTCTTCGGTCATCATATCGTCTTCGGTAGTGACCGTTACGATATCAAAGTCGCTAATGGCAGGGTCAGGTAATAGATCGTTAAAATAATTTGTGCCTTCCAGGGGCTGAAAGGTGGAAAAATATTCTTGGGCTGTTTGAAAATCCGAATTTGGGTCCAGGTCTCTTAAATAGGTCTCCAATTTGTTCACCCTAAAGGTTACATTGGCATTTCGATTTCCAAATACGGAGTCGAGCGTATATTTCTGTGGAACACGACTCACATTATTGATATCGTCAACGCCATCGAGAATACCGTCACCGTCAGAATCTGCCAGATAAGGACTTTCGCCAGCTTCTTCCTCGCCGTTGGGAACTCCGTCGCCATCAAAATCATCACCGAAAGGAGAAACATCATCCAAAGGATCGATCACACCATCCCCGTCACTGTCCGGGTCTGCAACACTCGGGTCTGACAATCCAGCATTTTCCTCAATCTCATCAGGAGCTCCGTCATTGTCTGCATCCCCTTTTGCATTGCTGAAATAAGGAATTTCGAGATATACCTCGGTGATACGTTCACGTTCGTCAGTCACGATCACCGTGTCCATCTGCTGTTGTGGAGTTAGCGAATTGAAGAATGCCAAATTCTCTTCTTCCTGTTCTTGCGTCAATTCACCAAATCTACGTGTAATAGTGCTGGTAAAGGATGTTGGAAGAGAAAGTTGAGCGGCAATGGAGGTATTTGAACTATTGTAGATCGGATCACTGATCTTTCCCAATTTATAGACAGGAAGCACATCAGTTCTTATTGCCTGCAATTGTCTGTTAAATGTAGAAACGTCGATAAAAAGGGTGTCAGTCACAAAGTTCTGATTGGTGACCCCTTCTACGGCAAGGTTATTAAAATCTTTTTCGCAAGCTATAAATACAGTGACAAATAGAAATATCAATACGTATAAAAATGGGCTACGCTTTGTTATGTTCATCAGATAATTTTTGGTTTGAATACTACTCAGAGATCAATTCGTTGTAAAAGTCGAGATATGCCTCGGCAAACTCTTCTTTAGGAACAAACGGCAAGGTAGGTTTTTCAGTATTAGCAACATGCTCTTTTAACTCTTTTGTAAGATTTTCAGTAGCCACAATAACGCCATCGGAGTGGTCAATAGCTACTTTCATGATGTTGTCATACGTAGGTTTATCCAAGATAGCCACACTTTCTTCGTCGATCTTGTCAAAGAGTATTTTATTGTGCATCTCTTTGTCTAGAGTATCCTCAAAATCGCTTTCATATACCGAGGTGACGATCTTACTCTCTGCGAAGAGTGGTTCGTCACCGTAGTATTTTTTTAGATAAAGAGGCAATAGTGATGCCATCCAGCCATGGACGTGAATAATATCTGGCGCCCAATTTAGTTTCTTCACAGTTTCAACGACACCCTTCGCAAAGAAGATCGCACGTTCGTCGTTGTCAGGGAAAAGATTTCCGTCCTCATCGGTCAGAGTAGCCTTTCGCTTAAAATACTCCTCATTGTCTATAAAGTATACCTGCATGCGTTCTTTCGGGATCGAAGCTACTTTGATGATCAACGGCATATCCATATCGTTGATCACTAAGTTCATTCCTGAAAGACGGATCACTTCGTGCAGTTGATGTCGTCGTTCATTGATGTTTCCAAACCTTGGCATAAAGATCCGTATTTGGCCGCCCTTGTTGTTCACCATCCTAGGTGCTTCAAAAGACATCGATGAGATTTCGGTTTCTGGCAAATACGGTATCACTTCAGAGGATACGTACAAGATCCTTTTATTCGTCATAAAAATTGTTTCTGAATTATTTGCAATAAAAAAACATGCAAAATTACAAAAATTATGCAGATTTACCGTAATATATTAAGTTTGCAGCCTGATAATTTTTTACGAATGAGGGTTTTTGATTCAAAAGCTTCAGTGCGAGAATTTACCTCAAGCTTAAAAGCGAGAGGTAGGATCATTGGTTTTGTGCCTACGATGGGGGCCTTACATAAGGGGCATCTGTCATTGGTTAATAAGGCATTGACTGAAAATGACGAGGTGTTTGTCAGTATTTTTGTGAACCCAACTCAGTTCAATAACCAAAATGACCTTGCTAACTACCCACGCACGCTAGCGAAAGATCTGGAGGCCCTGAGGACGATTGAAGGTGTTATTCATGTTTTTGCGCCAACAGCCGAGGACATCTACGACGATCACATCACCTCTTCTGAATTCGATTTTGATGGTTTGGAGTTTGAAATGGAAGGCAAGTTTCGGGCAGGGCACTTTGACGGAGTCGGTACAGTGATTTCAAAACTGTTTGAGATCGTACAACCAGACAACGCGTATTTTGGGCAGAAAGACTATCAACAATTGCTGATCATTAAGAAATTGGTCTCTAAATATGAGATCCCTGTTAATATTGTGGGATGTGACATATTTCGTGAATCGAACGGACTGGCCATGAGTTCGCGCAACGAACTGCTGCTGCCAGAGCATAAAGAAAATGCCTCATTTATATATGATACCTTGAAAAAGGCGAAGGAAAAGTTTGGCACGGAAAGTGCTAATGAAGTATCGGAATGGGTTGATAAACAGTTTGCTGGCCACGAGTTTCTAAAGCTAGAGTATTTTGAGATCGCAGACGCAGAAACCTTGAAAACAGTGAAGCGAAAATCCAGTAAAAAACGATACAGAGCCTTTATTGCAGCATATGCAAATGCGATTAGATTGATAGATAATATCCCCCTAAATTAATTACCTTTGCCCCATGCAAATAACAGTTGTAAAATCGAAGATCCATAGAGTTAAAGTAACTGGTGCCGATCTTAATTACATCGGAAGCATTACCATTGACGAGGACCTTATGGATGCTGCAAATATTATCCAAGGAGAGAAAGTGCAGATCGTGAACAATAATAATGGTGAGCGCCTAGAAACTTATGCCATCCCTGGTCCGAGAGCTAGTGGCGAGATCACACTTAACGGTGCTGCGGCTCGTAAAGTTGCCAAAGGAGATGTACTTATCCTTATCTGCTATGCTATGATGGATATCGAAGAAGCGAAGCAGTTCAAGCCCAAATTGGTCTTTCCAAACGAGGAGACCAATCTACTCAACTAACATTCAAAGTTTGAGCAAAACACTAAAAAGATCACTTAAGATAATTCTCCCGCTTGCCGTGGGAGTTTTTTTGGTTTGGTACTCGCTAAGCAGTATGACCAAAGAGCACCAACAACAGGTGGTCTACCATATAAAGAATGCGAATTACTGGTGGGTAGCACTCTCGCTTTTCTGTGGTGTGCTCAGTCACTTTTCGCGTGCCTATCGATGGAACTTTTTACTTGAGCCCATCGGATATAAGCCAAAATTTGCGAACAATGTGATGACCGTTTTGATCGCCTATTTTGCCAATCTGGGAATTCCTAGGTCTGGCGAAGTATTTAGGGCGACAGCGATCTCCGCCTATGAAGATATTCCTTTTGAAAAGGCCTTCGGAACCATTGTCGTAGAGCGCGTCATCGACCTTATCATGTTATTGCTCGTTGTGGCATTGGCATTTTTATTTCAAGCCGAGATACTCCTTGAAATTCTAAAGGAAAACAACTTCAACCCAACCTATCTCATTATCTTCTTAATTGCCGGTATCGCCGGCTTGGCCATATTTGTACGATTGATAAGAAGATCTACCTCATCTATTGTCATTAAGATCCGCGGGTTTCTGAGCGGTTTGCTCGATGGTCTGTCTAGCATTGTTAAAATGAAAAAGCGAAGTGCCTTCGTTTTTCATACGCTCTTCATTTGGTCCATGTATATCGCCATGTTCTATGTGATCAAATTTTCTATCAGCGGCATCGACGAATTATCCATTGGAACGATACTCTGCGGCTTTATCGCAGGGGCATTTGCCATGACAACCACCAACGGTGGAATTGGGGTCTATCCAATTGCCGTTTCAGGTATTTTCGTTGCTTTTGGGGTCAATGCAGATTCAGCGGATGCCTTTGGTTGGATCATGTGGACCGCTCAAACAGCCATGGTCATAGTCTTTGGGGCCTTAGCGTTCTTCTTTTTACCAATATACAATAGAAAAAAGGCATAAGAACACAATAATCGCACGGGTTGACTGTTACTTTAACGTGTGTTTATGAATGGACACATTAAATATTTTTCTATATTGCCACTCCAAATCACCCTACTAAACTGCTAAAAATGAAAAGAGTATTATTTCTTTTGGGCTGCTTCATGGTCACAGGCCTAATTGCCCAAGTTCGCACCGAATCTTTCGAGTCCTACAAACTTACCGAAGAGCGTCAACTTCGTATTTACATTCCCGAGGATTATTCTGATGAAGAACCAACTCCTTATCCACTTATCGTGGTCATGGATGCCGAATATCTATTTGACCCGGTAGTTTCAGCGGTCAAGTATTATAGCTATTGGAAGAAGATGCCAAATGCCATTGTGGTAGGGATCGACCAAAATGCAAAAGACGAGCGTTTCGATGACTGTGACTATAGTGATGAAGACGGTCTTCCGCACGAAAAGGGATCTGACTTCTTTGAGTTTGTTGGGGAAGAATTGGTGAACTATATGGCGCAGCAATATAAGATCGCTTCTTTTAAGATGCTCATCGGGCACGGTTTTACAGGAAACTTCGCCAACTACTACATGTTCTATGAGAAACCGGTATTTAGCAGTGTGATCTCATTGAGCCCGGATATGGCGCCCTATATGGAAGAACGCGTAGCGGAAATGTTAAAACTGGCGGATACCAAAACGTTCTACTATTTGGCCACGGCCGAAAACGATGATAGAGACAATAAGAAGCGCGCCAAGGAATTGAACAAATTGGCAAGTGCGGTAGAGAACGAGAACGTTGTCTATAAATTTGATATTTTCGAAGGCGCCGATCACAATTCGATGCCTTCCTATGCAATTCCCAAGGCGTTTGATAACATCTTTGATGTCTACAAACTGATCAGCCCAGCTGAGTTCAAGGAAAAAGTATTGCCTCAAGAAGGTCCTGTACACGAGTATCTGGTTGAAAAGTATAATACGATCGAGCAACTTTTTGGTTTTAGAAAACCTTACAATCTCAACGATATCATGGCGATCTATGCCGCAGCAAAAAAGAAGGATGATCTAGAGGCTTTAGAATTTTTAGGAAATTTAGGAAAGAAGGAATATCCAGAGACCATGCTTGGATTCTTCTTTATGGCAGAGTTCTTGGAATTGTCTGGAGAACCTAAACAAGCGCTCAAAGCATATGAGAAGGCGTTCAACTTCAAAGAGATCGACTTCATTACCAAAGACCTCGCGCTACAGCGAATGGATGCCCTAAAGGCGGACTTCGGCTGGTAAAAATTAAAGAATTTTAATACGAATAGGCATTAGCTATCTAATTAGTTAATGCCTATTTTTATGACTTCAATCTAAAACTTCTACGAATTATAATGGCGAAGACCAAGACTTCTTTTTTCTGTCAAAATTGTGGCAGTCAGTTTGCCAAATGGCAAGGGCAATGTTCGTCCTGCAAAGCATGGAACACCATTGTAGAAGAGGTCATTCAGAAGGAAGAGAAAAAGCCATGGGCCTCGGAAAAGGGAGGCGCCAAAAAAGTGGCCAAACCATTAAAGATCCAAGAGATCGACAGTGCCCAGGAGACACGGATGAAGACCTTGGATGGGGAGCTGGACCGTGTCCTTGGAGGAGGTATTGTGCCCGGGTCTCTGACCTTGCTCGGAGGAGAGCCCGGAATTGGAAAAAGTACGTTACTGCTTCAAATAAGTTTGAAGTTGCCTTATAAAGTACTCTATGTTTCGGGAGAAGAAAGTCAGAAACAGATAAAGATGCGTGCAGAGCGCATCAGTCCTAATGAGAATAACTGCTATATCCTTACAGAGACCAAAACGCAGCATATCTTTAAGCAGATCGAGGCCTTGGAGCCCGATATGGTGATCATCGATTCCATTCAAACCTTACATTCCGATCATATAGAAAGCAGTGCTGGAAGCATCTCACAGATTCGGGAGTGCACCACCGAGCTGATCAAATTTGCCAAAGAAACGAATACACCTGTGATGTTGATCGGTCATATCACCAAAGACGGTAATATTGCTGGACCAAAGATCATGGAGCATATGGTAGATACCGTCCTTCAGTTTGAAGGTGACCGTAACCATGTCTATCGCATCCTTCGCGCACAAAAGAACCGTTTTGGCTCAACAGCCGAATTGGGTATTTATGAAATGCAGGGCAGCGGTTTAAGAGAAGTAAGCAATCCAAGCGAGATATTGATCTCCAAAAAGGATGAAGAACTTAGCGGCAATGCCATCGGTGCTACCCTCGAAGGAATGCGACCTTTGATGATCGAGGTACAGGCGTTGGTAAGTACGGCAGTTTATGGAACACCACAGCGCAGTACTACGGGCTACAACGCCAAACGGTTGAACATGCTCTTGGCCGTGCTTGAAAAGCGTGCAGGATTTCGTTTAGGAGCCAAGGATGTCTTTTTGAATATCACTGGCGGAATTTCGGTAGATGATACGGCGATAGATCTGGCGGTGGTGGCGGCCATCTTATCGAGCAATGGGGACATCCCTGTGGAAAAGGATTTTTGTTTTGCGGGGGAAGTAGGGCTCTCTGGGGAGATCCGTCCTGTGAATCGTATCGACCAGCGCATCCTAGAAGCCGAGAAGTTAGGATTTTCCACGATCCTGGTCTCCAAATACAACAAGATCTCTTTAAAGAATACCGGCATCACCGTTCAAAAAATAGCCAAGATCGAGGATCTGGTGAGTTATTTATTTGGGTAGTATCCATATTTATAAGCCTTAGACTTGGTCGTAATTCCAAATCTATAAGTGCGACAAAAAGTCTTCTAATAGCTTTCTTTTTCTTTTCTGATCTTTCTTATAATCGACACCCCCATATTCTTCAAATTCTTCCGCGATTTTTTCAAGGTTTGAATCATCCTTCAGGTATGCGATGCGATACATAAAGAATCCCGCCATCCAGATCTGATCGCTATCGTCATTCTTTTCAAACATCGCTTTAAATTTGGTCACCAAGAATCGGTCCAATTCTTCATCTTGCTGTGTCATTACCATATCGATAAGCCCAATGTCCGAATATTCTAGTACTTCGGTCTCGTAGAGGGCTTTTTTTATCTTCTTTTGTTGGTCTTTACTGAGCAGATAAAATATTTCCCCATCATCTTTACTTCTGTCATAAAAAGACATGAAGTCACTTTCCGGTGAGAGCTCATAGGTTCCTTCCCAACGCGTTACAGGTTCAACAATACAAGAAACCAACCAATCTAGCGTTGCTTCGCGGCGCATTCTTTTGTTCTTAATTTTTTGAATCTCTTGCATTTCGAGTATTCTTGCCCTATATATGGCAATCCCAGTTTCGTCCACGACCTTTGTCCCATAGCTTAGGGCATGTGTGGTATATCCACCTTCTTTATCCTTATCGAGAAAGGCGATTACAGTCTTCCCTTTGGGATAGTTTGCTGGCGCTGGACACACCAGACCTGGATTAAAGGATACTTGGATGATTTCCGAATCGATAGTTCCTTGAAGCGTTTCAGAAATTTTCAGATGAGCATTGGCGCTGGCCCAAATATCGCTTTCTTCAACACTGCTGATCTCTGAGACTTTCGCGATGACAATGTATTCGGATTCTTTGATCAGTTTTCGCAGAGGTCTTGGTGAAATAGGATAGGTTTCGGCAAAACTGTATGAGAAACCTAATAACAAGACTAGTAACAGAGCTCTTTTCATTTCTTCAGTATTAGTGGTTCATCACGAAGGTAACAATGGAAAATGACTAAGATAACTTATAACGAGTATAGTAACCGATTTAGCGTGCGATTGCTCCTTTTCAATTAGGCAAGGGCTTTGAATTAGATTGATCGAATCGCTTTACGCGCCACCTTGAGTTCTAAAACAGCCAGTGTAATAACGACCATAATTTCAATGATAATATAAGTCCAACCGAAATAAGTTAGTGCTTCACCGTGATAAAAGGCAAGTCCAAGAGACAGTCCGCAATATAAAATATTGGCTATTCCTATCCCTCGTAAAAATGGTCCTAAATCTTTCCTTTTGCCTCGGTAGCAGTAAAGATCGTAGAGAGCGAAAAGACACGGAAAGAGCGCCAAGAAATAAAGTGTTTGATGCGGAATCCCAAAGAATTCTTCATAGCGAACCAACACCACCCCCAATAGAAAAGCGGAGAGCAGCGCTCCCAAACCGTCGATTAAAAAGAGTTGTTTTGGATTCAATGCCAGCTTTTATTTTACTTATCGATAAAGGATTTGCATTGCTGTTCTTGTTTTTAGTCTTCTTACGAGTGCTATAGCCGTGACTCCTGCCATGACACAATATCCGATAATCAACTTGGGCATTCCAACACTAGCGATACTCAAAACGATTCCTGCCAATCCAGGGCGTCCGCCAACTAATTCATACCTAGCTCCGTCGGAGATCTGAACAGCATAGTATAATGCCCATAAAAAAATTCCCGTGGTAATCAGCAGTGCAAAAATTTGAGGCTTCGCATATTTAAAAATACTTGGCACTTCCGATTTATAATTCAGATTTGGGAGTTCGTCCTGAAGAGATTCAAATATCTCATTTTTGAGAACTTCATTTTCGATGTTTAGCTCTTCCTCCGAATCATTGCCGAAAAGGATCTTTATGTGACGAATCCCCTCTTGATTGATGACTTTTTTGATATAAGAATACGGTATCGGGAATAATCCTTCAACTGTATTGAAATCGGTCTCTTCTGTAATATTCAGTTGCCGATCGTTTTTAGGCGTCCCTTTATAAATATAATTGTCCTTGAGTGCTATGATCTTATCAGATCTCGACTCAGATAATTTCCAAAGTTTGGTTTTTTCCATTTTTTAAATCCACTTTATACCTTTCTGCTGGTCGATCGAATCATTTCGCCGAAAATACCATTATTTCCCTAAAACCATACTGCGGTTTTCCTGTAGTTCTGATCAGGAAACCAGTTCGAGCGTCATGTCGCTTCTCGATACATTTTCTTTTTCAATTCTATCGAAAGAAAACACTCGAAGTGACAACCGTCGATAAAATATTAAACTTTAAATCAAAAACGGATAACTGACAACCGAATCAAGGTGCAGGATTCGGGATCTCCGAATGTATCTTCTCAATGCCTTTCATCACTTCCTCGCTCAGTGTTATATTGATGCTGTCGATATTCTCCTTTAGCTGTTCCATGGTGGTCGCACCAATGATATTACTGGTCGTGAAGGGACGGTCATTGACAAAGGCCAAGGCCATTTGAGCAAGGGACAACCCATGCGTTGAGGCCAATGCAGCATAGCGCTCAATGGCCAAAACAGTTGCATCGCTTTTGTAACGTGCAATAAAATTAGGGAACAATGTACCTCTAGCTTTTGGGGGCTTCTTTCCACCCAAATATTTTCCGCTTAAGGTGCCGCCACCAAGTGGTGAATAGGGCAAGAGGCCAATGCCTTCACGCATGGAAACCTCGGCATTGCCTCCCTCAAAAGTGCGATTAAGCAAGGAATATGGATTTTGAATGGTGATCATTCGTGGCAGGTTGTGATTTTTGCTCTCCTCTAAAAAGCGCATCACGCCCCATGGCACTTCGTTAGATAAGCCTACATGACGGATTTTTCCGCTTTTTACGGCTTCGTCCAATGTGCGAAGCACTTCGTTGAAATTGTCTTCCCATTGTTCGCTTTTGTCATGTTGATAATCACGCTTCCCAAAATAATTGGTATTGCGCTCCGGCCAATGCAATTGGTAGAGATCAATATAATCGGTTTGAAGCCGCTTCAAACTCTTATCGATAGCGTCCTCGATCTCATGTTTTGCATATCCATCGGTTCGGATATGCGCTGTATACGGTCCAGGACCTGCGATCTTGGTCGCCAAAACGATCTGGTCGCGTTTTCCAGTCTTCTTAAACCAATTACCGATGATGGTCTCGGTAGACCCAGAGGTCTCAGGTCTTGCGGGTACCGAATACAATTCTGCAGTGTCAAAGAAATTGATGCCTTGGTCTACGGCATAGTCCATCTGCTCATGACCCTCAGCTTCGGTATTCTGCTCCCCCCAGGTCATGGTGCCCAGGCATATCTTACTCACCTTAATATCGGTATGTGGTAACGTAGTGTACTTCATGTGTGTGTTGGTTTCTTTTTTTTTGCAATTTTTTAGTTAGGCAATAAAAACCTCGTAAGCTTTTTTATATGCTTACGAGGTTTATAAAGATACGATTTTTTGCGTTGTCATGGGCAAGACGAAAGCTACCATCTCCTTCTGGGAGAGGGGCTGGGGGTGAGGGCTTTATATCTGATTCAAGATCTTGGTAACCTCATCCAGTTTTGGGGTAAGGATCACCTCTATACGGCGATTTCTGGCTTTACCCTCCTTGGTCTCATTGGTGCTCACAGGTTCGTACTCGCTTCTACCTGCAGCCGTTAAATTGTTGGGTTTGATATTAGGATTCTCCATCAAAATGTTTACGATGGCCGTAGCGCGTTTTGCCGAAAGGTCCCAATTCCCAGTGAGTTGATCACTTCCCTTGTATGGGTCATCATCGGTATGTCCTTCGATCAGTACAGCGATATCTGGATTCTGTGCCAAGACCTTTCCCAACTGCATCACGGCTTTCCTTCCTTCGGCGCCAACGTACCAGCTTCCAGATTCGAAGAGCAATTTATTTTCCATGGAGACATAGACCTTTCCGTCGCGCTGTTCAACCGTAAGTCCTTTGCCTTCAAAATCTAGCAATGCTTTAGAGATGGCATCCTTCAATTTTTTCATAGCAGCTTCTTTAGCAGCCAAGGCACCTTCCAACTCATTTACACGTTTGGAACGTGCGTCCAATTCTCTTTGAAGTTGCGCCAAACGAGCGTTTTCAGCTTTCAAGGCTTCTTGTTTTGCTTCAAGCTGGGCCAGCAGTTCTCTATTCTTCTTAGAATTGGCTGCAATAGCGGCGCTGCTGTTCTTTTCTAGGGCATTGTAGGACGCTTGAAGATTTTCGAGATTCTTCTTCGCCGCATCATAATCGCGTTGGTATTTGTCCCTGGCGGCAACTGCTTCATCATATTGCTGCTGAAGGTTTGCTAAATCGCTTTCTAGCTTTTCTTTGGCACTACTCAAGGCATCGTTTTCATCTCGAAGGTCATTTCGCTCCTTTTTTACTTGGGCATATCGATCTTCAAGGTCCTTATAAACTTTAGAGGATACGCAAGAGGTTGCTAAGGTAAGGACAAGTCCTGCTGCCAATGCTTTTTTGATCATGTTCAAGTGCTTTAGTGTTGTTATTATTATGTACGTTCGTTGTTTTTGATCGGTCGGAAAACTAAACGTCAAGCTCTACCATGATCGGACAGTGATCACTGTGTTTAGCCTCCGATAGGATAACGCCTCTTTTTAATTTTTCTTGTAAAGAATCTGCTACCATCGCATAATCCAAGCGCCATCCTTTGTTATTGGCCCTAGCGTTAGCACGATAGCTCCACCAAGAATAATTATGCGGCTCTTTGTTAAAATGCCTGAACGAATCGATAAAGCCGCTATCGATAAAATTACCGATCCACTCGCGCTCTACAGGGAGGAATCCTGAGACATTTTTATTTCTGACGGGATCGTGAATGTCAATGGCCTTGTGGCAAATATTGTAATCTCCACAAATAATGAGATTGGGACGCGTCTTTCGCAACTCATCGGCATATTTTTGCATATCCGCCATATAGGTGAGTTTGAACTCTAGTCGGTCCAAATTGGTGCCAGAGGGTAGATACATGCTCATCACCGAGAGATCTCCAAAGTCGACACGAAGGTTGCGACCCTCGTTGTCCATGTAGTCGATGCCCGTGCCGTATTCGATATAGTCGGGTTGTTCTTTACAAAGTATGGCAACACCAGAATAGCCTTTTTTCTGTGCGCTATACCAATAATGAAATGGGTACCCAGCTTCTTCAAATATCAAAAGCTCCAATTGCTCTTTATGGGCTTTGGTCTCTTGAAGGCAGATAATATCAGGGTTGGCACTTTGTAGCCAGTCGATGAATCCTTTATTTAAAGCTGCACGAATGCCATTTACGTTATAGGAGATGATTTTCATTAGGAATGAATTTAATCGCTAAAATAAACAAACCACACTAGGTGCGGTCTTAATAAATACTGAAAATTTTAAGATGATAAAAACTCAAAGTACATCAACATTTTTATAGGCTTTGATTACCGCCAATTCGCCTTTTTTACCTTCACCTGAATTACCGTGTTCCATGCCTAGTATTCCATCAAAACCTCTTTGGTGGATGTATTCGAAGATATTTTTATAATTGATCTCCCCTGTAGTGGGCTCGTTACGCCCAGGATTATCTCCGATCTGGAAATAGGCGATCTCTTTCCAGCAAGTTTCGATATTTGGGATCAAATTTCCTTCTTGAATCTGTTGATGATAGATGTCAAACAATATCTTGCAAGACGGCGAATCCACAGCTTTGCAGATCTCATATGCCTGTGCAGCTTTTGTGAGGAATAGGCCAGGATGATCCCTGAAGTTCAAAGGCTCCAGGACCATCACCAAATCGTGAGGCTCTAAAATGGCCGAGGCTTGCTTCAGGCATTCGATCACATTGGCCATTTGGTATCCCATGTCCTTGCGAGGGTCAACATGACCCGGAACGACTGTCATCCATTTGGCATTGATACGTTTCGCAACCTCGACAGATTCTTTGATATGCTGAAGGAATTCCTCACGCCAATCTTGTTTTCCACTCGCTAGGTTTGGCTCCTTCCAGTAGATCTTATGCGCTACAAAAACTCCCATTTGAAGTCCTCGTTTTTCCATAACTGCTGCCATTTCTTTTTGAAGGGCTACAGGACGCGCTTTCATTTCGTTATCTTCAAAAGCAGCGAATCCCTGATCGGCAATAAAATGCAATTGATCTATGACATTTTCTCCTGCATGATGCCTAAACATTCCGATATGAGGGGCATATTTTAGCTTGAAGATGTTCTTTAGCGGAACATTGAAATTGCTAAAACTAAACAAAGAAGCGCTTCCCAATGCGAAGGCACCGGAAAACGCTGTTTTTTCTATGAACTGTCTTCTGTTCATGTTTATCTATAAAGCCCAAGCTTTGCCTCCGGTAGCCTCTTCAACGCTCACACATCCTTTCTGTTGCCCAGGGATCGAGGTGTAGGCTAGCACATTTTCACCGATATATTCACTGGATTTATATCCCCAGATGGTGAGACTACGTAAGCTATTCAAAAATGAAAAGATAGAAGTGTCTTCGTCTAGGACGGCGGTTTCTCCCTTTTTGGTAGCTTCTATATAGTTGCCAATGGCAATAAATTGTGCGATTTCCTCTTCTTTCGTTTTCTTCAGAGCCTCAGCAAGTACGGGTTCAATATCTTCCGATCTTAGTTTTTCGATCTCGGTTTTTTGAGAGGAGGCCAGTAATTTTTTTATGAAGGCGTCCAGTCCTGCTTTGCCAATTTCTTTTTCTTCAGGTTCTACGACCTCTAATATAAATTGGTCCACGAACATATGAATGTTCAGGTCCAAGGCGCCTGGCAACTCCTCCGAGCTGGGGATGATGATATCCATAACCTTTTTAACGACACTGCCTTCAGCCTCGCTAAAGAATTGTGGCGACCAAATGGGCTCGGTCTTACAGCTTTGCAAAATGCTGAATGCTGTGGGAGTGGCGACCAAGGCCCCAAATGAAAGACCTATATTTCTCAATGCATCTCTTCTCTTCATAACTTAAAAATTATAGGTTCATTTTTTTTAGTTCTTCTACAGCATGGTTTGCTGCTCTCGCGGTGAGTGCCATATAGGTCAGTGATGGATTTTGACATGCTGCCGAGGTCATGGCGGCGCCATCGGTAACATACACATTGGGCACCGAGTGTAATTGATTGTGCTTGTTAAGTACTGATGTTTTGGGGTCGCGGCCCATGCGCGCTGTTCCCATTTCGTGAATACCAAGCCCTGGCGCCCCGATATCATCCCATGGTTGAATGTCTTTAAACCCTGCTTTATCTAGCATTTGCATTGCTTGTGCTACCATATCCTTCCGCATGTTCAGTTCATTCTGCTTGAATTCCGCATCAAAAGTAACTGTTGGTAACCCCCATTTATCCTTCTTGTCGTAATCCAAGAACATTCGATTTTCATGATAAGGTAAGGTTTCCCCAAATCCCATAAGGCCTATTTGCCAACCACCAGGCTCTAAAATGGCCTTCTTCAGCTCTTTTCCGTATCCTAACTCACGTATCATTTCGGTCCAATCCTGCCTGCTGGCACCACCTTGATAACCATAACCTCTTAGGAAATCTTTCTGGTCGGTATCGCCACCGAGATTCCTAAAGCGTGGGATATAGATGCCGTTGGGTCTTCTACCTGTGTAGTATTTATCATTGTGACCGTCAAACTTTGCAAAGGCACCTGCCTTAAAATGATGGTCCATTATATTATGTCCCAGCTCTCCCGAGTCGTTGCCCATCCCGTTTGGAAAACGGTCGCTTTTCGATTGCAGCAGAATACTGGTGGAGGCGATTGCAGACGCACAAAGGAAGATCACCTTTGCTTTGAATTCATAGGTCTCGTTCGTCTCTGCATCGATAATCTTTACACCTGTTGCTCGCTTCTTATCTTTATCATAGGTAACTTCATATACAATAGAGTTGGGGCGTAAGGTCATATTTCCAGTAGCTTCTGCGGCAGGAAGTGTAGAGGAATTGCTGCTAAAATAGGCCCCAAACGGACAGCCACGCATACAGCGATTACGGTATTGACAGGTACTTCGGCCCATGCCAGGTTTGGTACCCTCAGTGATATGTGCCGTTCGTCCGATCGTAAGTAATCGATCATTATAATTCTTAGCGATGTTCTTCTTTAAATGATCTTCGACACAATTGAGTTCCATGGGTTTTAAGAACTTCCCATCTGGAAGTTGTGGTAATCCTAGATTTTCACCACTGACACCAATATACTCTTCAACGTAGTCATACCATGGCGCCAGGTCTTTATAGCGGATGGGCCAGTCGACAGCGATACCCTCTTTGGCATTTGCTTCAAAATCGATATCTCCCAATCGATAACTTTGACGTCCCCACATCAAAGACCGGCCACCCACATGATAGCCACGCATCCAGTCGAAACGTTTTTCTTCGTTGTACGGATGTTCGATGTCATCTACAAAATAATGACTGTGCGCTTTGTTTGTCGTATAGCCTGTTCTATGCTGCTTCTCTTGCCTTTTGATATCTTCAAGCGTCGGTTCTCCTCCATTCGGCAGATCCCACGGGTCGGCATGCATGTTTTTATAGTCTTCAATATGTTTGATCATACGACCGCGTTCTAGAACCAAGGTCTTCAGTCCTTTTTCACATAGCTCTTTTGCAGCCCAACCGCCGCTGACCCCAGTTCCTACAACGATTGCGTCGTAATTTTCGGATGAAGTTTTATAATTGATCGATTTCATTAGGAATTTGGTTGAATTTGTATGAATTTATAAAATCTAAAATTAATTTTCTACATTTAAACAAGTCATTTTTTAAGAATTCCTTTCGAAACCGTTTTCGTTATTAAAGAATTGTTAAAATTTTAACCAAACCAACTATGAACCGCAGAAATTTCATTCAGAACACAGCTCAATTTGGGTTGGCAGTATCCGCATTTGGAATATTTTCTTGTGCCGACTCAAAAAAAAGTGAAAAGCAACAACCCAAGACACAAGAAAAAATAGAACCTTTCTTCCAATTATCACTAGCGCAGTGGTCGATCCATAAAATGATCATGGAAGAGGGTCTCGATCCGTTTGACTTTGCCAAAAAAGCAAAGCAATGGGGGTTTGGAGGGTTAGAGTATGTGAGTCAACTGTATTCCAAGTTTCTTGAAGGATATGAGAACGAAGCCGAAGGAATGGATGCCTTGGTTGCCAAATTAAAAGCTGAAAGTGACAAATACGAATTGAAAAACCTTATCATCATGGTGGACGGCGAAGGTGATTTTGCTGTTGCGGATGATTTGGAACGTAACCTAGCGGTTGAGAAACATAAGAAATGGGTAAAAGCCGCGAAGGATTTGGGATGTCATTCGATCAGGGTAAATCTTTTTGGGGTTACCGACCCAGAAACTTGGAAGCAATATTCGGTAGATTCTTTAAAAAAGCTTTCAGCCTATGCCGCTCCTTTAGGTGTAAA
Organism: Sungkyunkwania multivorans; assembly: GCF_042675645.1. Taxonomy (NCBI): domain Bacteria; kingdom Pseudomonadati; phylum Bacteroidota; class Flavobacteriia; order Flavobacteriales; family Flavobacteriaceae; genus Sungkyunkwania; species Sungkyunkwania multivorans. The sequence continues at coordinate 613,331 of NZ_JBHTJH010000017.1, forward strand.
TGTATTGGTCGAAAACCATGGGTGGTTGTCATCTAACGGGAAATTGCTGGCCGAGGTAATGGAAGAGATCAACATGCAAAATTGTGGCACATTACCAGATTTTGGAAATTTCTGTGTGAAAAGAAAGGATGGAGCACGATGGGGCGAATGTGAGGAAGAGTATGACCGTTATCAGGGCATGAAGGAGATATTACCATACGCCAAAGCCATCAGTGCGAAGTCCTATGATTTTGATGAATCTGGAAACGAGACCACGATCGACTATGCCAGAATGCTCCAAATGGTGAAGGATGCCGGGTACGATGGCTATATCGGAGTAGAATATGAAGGAGACCAATTGAACGAAGAGCAAGGAATACTGGCGACCAAAAATTTATTGCTGAAAGCAGCAGAAGATATTTCATAACTAACCAACAAACGAACTACATGAAAACCACCACTTATTTACAACTTTCCCTAATGATGTTTTTGCAATTCTTTATTTGGGGAGGTTGGTTTGTTACTATGGGAATCTATTTACCGAATTCGTTGAATTCCGATGGAGGGGAAATTGCCATGGCCTATTCTACACAATCATGGGGAGCCATCATCGCTCCTTTTATTATTGGTCTCATTGCAGATCGATTTTTTAATGCCGAACGAATTTTGGGCGTATTACATATAATAGGGGCTTTTTTGATGTATCAGTTGGCGAATGCTGAAAATTTTACAGTTTTCTACCCCTATGTGTTGGGCTATATGATCGCCTACATGCCAACCTTGGCCTTAGTAAATTCGGTAAGCTTCAATCAATTATCAGACCCCTCGAAACAGTTTCCCTTTATCAGGGTATGGGGCACAGGAGGTTGGATCGTAGCCGGACTTGTAATTAGTCTGGTCTTTGCATGGGACTCCGAAGAAGGAATAGCTAGTGGACTTTTAAGAAATACATTTTTGATGACCGCTGTTGCTTCTGCCGTGCTGGGGATATTTAGCTTTACCTTGCCAAAGACCCCTCCCAAAAAAGGAGAAAAGGTCACTATTTCGGATATTTTAGGGTTAGATGCCTTAGGATTGTTAAAAAATAGAAATTTCTTGATTTTCTTTTTGGCTTCTGTCCTCATTTGTATTCCATTGGCGTTTTATTATCAACACGCCGGACAGTTTTTGGGTGAAATAGGAGTCTCAAAACCTGCCGCTAAAATGTCCATAGGTCAATTTTCTGAAGTAGGCTTTATGCTTCTCCTACCCTTCTTTTTCAAAAGGTTTGGTTTCAAGATGACCTTGCTCGTTGGAATGATCGCTTGGGCATTAAGATATGTACTTTTTGCCTATGGAAATGCCGGAGAGCTTGCCTACATGCTCATCCTTGGAATCGCGCTTCACGGAATCTGTTATGATTTCTTCTTTGTGTCTGGGCAGATATATACAGATAGCAAAGCCGGGGAGAAATACAAGAGTGCTGCCCAAGGACTCATTACATTGGCAACCTACGGAGTTGGGATGCTTATCGGATTTTGGGTGGCGGGAAAGATCACCGATGAGTTTACCCGCCCAGACGGCACCCATCTTTGGGACAAGATATGGTTGTATCCCGCGGTATTCGCTGTTGGTGTGATGCTGTTATTTGCCTTATTGTTTAAGAACGAAAAAGTCGAGTACAAAGCGTAACTTTATACTCATTACTAAGGTCTCACTACTCAATACTTAAAAATGAGAAAACTAAGAATGGGCATGGTCGGTGGCGGTATCGGCTCTTTTATAGGCGATGTGCACCGCAAGGCGGCTTCCATCGATGGAATGATCGAATTGGTCTGTGGAGCCTTCAGCAGTACTCCCGAAAAATCTAAAAGATCGGGGGAAGCACTATTCCTTCCTCAGGAAAGATGCTACGGAAGCTTTGAGGAGATGATTGATGAAGAAAAAAAGCGCCCCGACGGCGACCGAATGGATTTCGTCTCGATCGTAACCCCAAATCACATGCATTTCAAACCGGCAAAGATGGCCTTGGAGAACGGTTTTCCTGTGGTCTGCGATAAACCGATGACCCTTACCGTCGAAGAAGCGGAAGAACTCAAAATAATAGTCGAAAAAACGGGATTGATATTCGCGCTTACACACAATTACCCAGGTGCACCTATGGTCAAACAAGCAAGGGCCATGATACAACATGGGGACCTAGGAAACATCAGAAAAGTAGTGGTGCAATACCATCAAGGCTGGTTGGCTACCGCCGTTGAAAAAACTGGACAGAAGCAAGCTTCTTGGCGGGTAGACCCTTCAAAATCGGGGATTGGAGGTGCGTTGGGAGATATCGGAACACATGCCGAGAATTTGGTCGAATTTATCACTGATCTTCAAATAGAAGAAATAGCAGTTGACTTAGGAAGATTTGGCGAAGGACGAGTACTCGACGATGATGGAAATATGATAATGAGGTTTGAAAATGGTGCCAAAGGAACGATGTCTTTTTCACAGATCGCTACTGGCGAGGAGAATAATTTGGTCATTCGTGTTTACGGCGAAAAGGGAAGCTTGGAATGGCATCAAGAAAATCCAAATGAATTGATCACCCGTTGGCTCGACCAACCCAAGAAGATCTTCACACCCAATGGAAATGACCTATATCCTGAAGCGCTGGCGGCATCTCGAATTCCTTCTGGACATCCCGAGGGATATTTAGAAGCTTTTGCAAATGTATATAGGAATTTTGCAACCCATCTTTTTGCTGAGCTAAAGGGTAAAAAAATTGAAAGACCCGATTATCCTACGGTGGAAGATGGGCTAAGAGGAGTGAAATTTATCCACGCAGCAGTGGAAAGTGATAAAAACAATTCCGCCTGGACAAAAATTTAAATAAATTCCTGCCCTTGTCTGTCGATAGGCACGTGCGCAGGAAATCGAAGATTCGACGAAGTCAATGACAAAAAGTATACCGATGAAAACCATCAAAGGACCCGCCATATTTTTAGCACAATTTGTTGATAGCAAAGCACCTTTTAATACTTTGGACGGTATGTGCCAATGGGCTGCCGATCTGGGGTACCAAGGAATTCAGATTCCTACTTGGGAGTCTTTCTTAATCGACTTGGACAAGGCCGCAGAAAGTCAAACCTATTGCGATGAGCTTAAAGGAAAGATCAATTCCTATGGTTTGGAGATCACAGAGCTTTCTACTCATCTTCAAGGACAATTGGTAGCCGTGCATCCAGCCTACGACATCATGTTCGATAATTTTGCGCCGGATGCTGTAAAGAATAACCCCAAAGCACGAACCGAATGGGCGATAAACACGGTAAAAAATGCCGCAAAAGCGAGTAGAAGATTAGGGTTGAATGTTCACGCGACCTTTTCTGGTGCATTGCTGTGGCATACGTTTCATCCTTGGCCACAGCGACCTCCGGGTTTGGTCGAAATGGGATTCGAGGAATTAGCCAAACGCTGGTTGCCGATCTTGGATGTGTTTGACGAAAATGGGGTGGATGTATGTTATGAGGTACACCCTGGTGAGGATATTCATGATGGGGATACTTTTGAGCGCTTTTTAGCAGCTACTGGGAATCACAAGCGTGTGAATATCTTGTATGATCCTTCCCACTTTGTGCTTCAGCAATTGGATTATATCGAATACATCGATCACTATCATGAATTTATAAAGGCCTTTCATGTCAAGGATTCGGAATTCAACCCAACCGGGAAGAAAGGGGTCTTTGGCGGCTATAACAATTGGGGAGATCGCGCAGGGCGATATCGCTCCCCCGGCGATGGCCAGATAGACTTTAAAACAATATTTTCCAAGCTCACCCAATATGGCTGTGACGTTTGGGCAGTGATGGAATGGGAATGCTGTATCAAAAGCCCTGAGCAAGGGGCTAGCGAAGGCGCACCCTTTATACAAAGCCATATCATCGAAGCCACCCAGAAGGCATTTGACGATTTTGCCGGGGCGGATATAGATAAAGAACAATTGAAGAGAATATTGGGATTATAAAACGAAGGTTATGAAAAATATATATTTACCGATGATCTGTTTGTTTTTATTCTGTGCTTGCAATCATGCGCAAAATAATGGAAGAACCAAAGAGAGCGTCACACAGCAGGATCAGAAAAAAGAACCTACCGACCCAAAGGAAACAGAAGTCTGGGAACCTGAGCCAAAGAAAATCTCATTTGATAAAAACGGAATTCCCTCAGATGCCATCGTTCTTTTTAATGGAGAGGATCTAGATGCATGGGAGAGTGCAAAAAATGAAGGGGAACCGGCAAAATGGATCATCAACGAGGATGGTAGTATGACCGTCAAGGACAAATCGGGCGATATTAAGACCAAGCAGGATTTTGGCAGTGTGCAGTTGCATATCGAGTGGCGTAATCCTGCAGACCCGAGGGCAGATGGGCAGAATAGAGGCAATAGCGGAATCTTTCTGCAAGATCGATACGAGGTACAGGTTTTAGACAGTTATGGAGACAATCGTACTTATGCGAATGGGCAGGCAGCATCGGTCTATAAACAATACAGTCCGTTGGTAAATGCAAATAGACCTTCGGGCGAATGGCAGGTGTACGATATCATCTTTCATGCGCCAGAATTTGATAGTCAAGGAAATAAGATAAAATCAGGGACACTAACGGTCTTACATAACGGAATTTTAGTGCAAGATCATGTTGAAATATTGGGAACAACTGAGTATATTGGGTGGCCAAAGAATGTTGCCCATGGCAAAGCGCCGCTTAAATTGCAGGACCATAATGACAATAGTGGTGTAAGTTATCGCAACATCTGGCTAAGAGAGCTATGATTGAATAATTGTTTAACGAATTCCCTGACCCCCATTAGCCAATGGAACTAGTATGGTATACCATTTTTGGAAGTATTGGCCTTCTGATCATTGCCTTGTTATATAAATTTTTACCACGAAAACGAAAGAATTGGTTTTTTGGATACTGGATACCCGATGGGAAAAAGGGCGACCATGTTTATAGATTTGCGCATCGTTTTTATTCTACACTAGTAATCGTATCGATTTTTTCAAGTTTGATGCTCGCATTACTATCTTGTCTTTTTCTTGCTGATTATATTCTGTTGTTCTTTACGGGTTTTTTGGTCTTCTTTATGAAACTTTCCTCCATTCTCACGGAGCGTCACTTGAAGAATAATTTTGATAGATATGGCAACCCTAGAATCAAAGGAGCCAAAGAAAGAGAAGCCAGGATCAGGGCGGCAAAAGCTAGAAATTGATGATTTCTTTTTCACCATATACTTGAGGCAAAAAATCTAATGTAAACTTCTTCTGGGCAAGCCCTAGAGGCATTAATAAGACCCCCCCTTTTGGTTTCGATGCAAGCCTCGGAGCATTTAAATCTCGATTATCGAGTAAAATTTCAATTTCCTTACCTTTGTGCAACTTTTAAAATAGCTTCATGATACAATCCATGACCGGTTTTGGAAAATCCGTTATTCAACTTCCAAACAAAAAAATAACTATCGAGCTAAAATCGCTGAACAGCAAGAGTCTTGACCTCAATGCGCGAATTCCTTCGCTATATCGCGAAAAAGAATTGGACATGCGAAACACCATTGCCAAATCCTTATTGCGCGGAAAGATAGACTTTGGATTGTATGTCGAAGCTACAGGAGAAGAGACCTCTACAAAAGTGAATGGTCCTATCGTAAAAACTTACATGGAGCAGTTGCGAGCGGTGACACCCACTATTGGTTCGGATAGTGATGTAGAGTTGATGAAAATGGCCGTAAGAATGCCAGATGCGATGAAGACCGAACGTGAAGAGATCGACCCAGAAGAATATGAGGCGGTCAAGGAGGCTTTGAAAAAGGCCTTGGAGGAGATACATGCGTTTAGAACCGATGAGGGCAAGGTTTTGGAGAAAGATTTTATACATCGTATTACCAATATAGCCTCATTGTTGGAAGAAGTGATGAAGATCGATCCAGAGCGTATCGTTTTGGTCAAAGAACGATTGCATAAAGCGGTTTCCGATCTAAAGGAAAAGGTAGACGAAAATCGTTTTGAGCAAGAGTTGATCTACTATTTGGAAAAGTTTGACATCACTGAAGAAAAAGTGCGTCTAGCGAATCATTTAAAATATTTTAACGAAACTCTTCGATCTGATGATTCCAATGGTAAAAAGTTAGGCTTCATCTGTCAGGAAATTGGCCGAGAGATCAATACGATAGGATCTAAGTCCAATTATGCGCCCATGCAACAGTTGGTGGTGCAGATGAAGGACGAGTTAGAGAAGATCAAAGAACAAATGCTAAATGTACTCTGATGTTTGACGGAAAGCTATTTGTATTCTCTGCGCCTTCAGGAAGTGGAAAGACAACCATTGTTAGGCATCTTTTAGGAATCGAAAAGTTCAACTTGGAGTTTTCTATCTCCGCCACCTCAAGAAGTCCGCGTGGTGACGAAAAAGATGGGGAAGACTATTACTTTATCTCGCTTAAAGAATTCAAACAGCATATTAAGAATGATGATTTTTTGGAGTGGGAAGAAGTATATAGAGATAATTTCTACGGGACCTTAAAGACAGAAGTAGAACGTATTTGGGCCAAAGGAAAACATGTCATCTTTGACATTGATGTGGTAGGTGGACTTCGGATCAAAAAGAAATTTCCAGAAAAGACCCTAGCGGTATTTGTAAAGCCACCAAGCGTGGATGAGTTGAAGCGAAGGCTAAAACAACGAAAGACCGAAAGCGAAGATAAGATCAATATGCGAATTGCAAAGGCCTCGGTAGAATTGGCCACTGCCCCACAGTTCGATCACATCATCAAAAATTATGACCTGGATGTTGCCTTGAAAGAAGCGGAGGGATTGGTCTCAGACTTTTTGGACTTAAAAGCAAACTACGATGAGTCGTAAAAAGGTAGGCTTGTATTTTGGCACCTTCAACCCTATTCATATCGGTCATTTGATCATTGCCAATCATATGGCAGAACACAGTGATCTCAACGAGGTCTGGTTGGTCGTAACGCCGCACAATCCTTTCAAAAAGAAGGACACACTTTTGGACAATCACCATCGCTACGAAATGGTATACAGGGCAACTGAAGACTATCCCAAACTTCGGCCGAGCGATATCGAGTTCAAGCTTCCGCAGCCAAATTATACAGTAAACACCTTAGCACATCTGTATGATAGGTATCCCGAGATCGACTTTTGCCTTATCATGGGTGAGGATAATTTAAAAGGATTTCATAAGTGGAAGAATTATGAGGCCATCTTAGCACATCATGACATCTATGTATATCCAAGAATTTCGGAGGGGATCATCGAGACACAATTTGATGACCACCCTAAGATCCATAGGGTCGATGCACCTATCATGGAGATCTCCTCCACCTTTATCAGAAAAGCCGTTTCTGAAAGAAAAAATGTGCGTCCCTTGCTCCCAGAAAATGTGTGGACCTATCTCGACGAGATGAATTTCTATAGATCTAAATGACTTGGGTTCCATTCAAAAATTATGGACACCAATGTTTTAAATCTTTAACAGGTTCCTTCTCCTTGGGGAGAAAGTTAGGATGAGGGGTATTTTGTACCTTGATCCCTCACCTTTGTCCTCTCCCAACAGGAGAGGAAATCTATCGGTTTGATTTACAAAAAAATTATATACGAGTATCGGGTTTTCTTAGATCAAACTCACCTTGATGAGTCTTGAATAGCAGGATTTCCAAGTTACCTCTCATCTCGCATCCGACAACCCAAGGAATTCTAGGGGTGAGCAAAAAAAATAGCCGCGGGTTTAAACCCGCGGCTAGCATATTTGTATGAATTCTTTATTCTACTTCTTTGATGAGATAGATATAGGCCGGGAAGTGGTCGCTATACCCATCCGTAAAATGACCATCGGCAAAGCTTCTAAAAGGATAACCTTTGTAACGGCCTTTGGGGTTGATCAAAAACCGCTTATTTAAGATGCCTGCTTTATAAAATCTAAATGAGCTGTAATCTTTTTCTAGAAGTGATGCTGAGACAATTACTTGGTCGAACAAACTCCACACATCTCTATAGGCGTTGGAACCCATGCCTTTCTTAAACATTTGTTCCATAGGATTGTACAGGTCCGTGCCTTTTGCTCTATTCCTTTTGGCCTCGGTCTTAAGTACCTTTTTGAAGCTGTCATTGTTAGGGTTGTCATTAAAGTCACCCATAGTAATAATTTTTGCCTCTGGATCTCTAGCTTGTAGGGAGTCAATGATCTTCTTGTTCAACTTGGCAGCAGCGATACGTTTGGGCCTGCTTCTTGCTTCTCCACCAAATCGGGATGGCCAGTGATTGACGATCACATGAATTTCCTCACCTTCTAGCTCACCAGTAACCAAAAGCTGATCTCTGGTATAGACCCGTTTTCCATCTTCATCATCAAAGATCAGAAGTTCAAGATTATCAAAACTTGTTGGAGTGAAATACTTCTTTTGGTATAAAAGTGCCACATCGATACCCCTTCTATCAGGAGATTCAAAATGTACAATTCCGTAATTTTTGTCGATAAGTTCTGGTGTTTTGATAAGGTCTTGCAGTACCAGTTCATTCTCTATCTCTGCAACTCCGACCAGTGTGGGAGCGGTTTTGGCGACATCCTTTCCAATTTCTGCGATGGCCTTCGCCATGTTGGCTATCTTCTTGTCGTATACTTTTGATGTCCAACGATCCTTTCCTGTCGGAGTGCGGTCATCGTCAAACGTATCAGGATTATTAATGGTGTCAAAAAGGTTTTCTACATTGTAGAAAGCGACCGTATGGATCTTATAGCTCTTCTTTTTCTGCGCAAGACCATGATATCCTAAGAAAACTAATACAAGGATTAACAGATATTTTTTATTAATCATCTTCAAGGTGTTATGTTACTGTAAAGTTCAAGGCAAAATTTGGGCCAAAAGTATTCAATTTATTCAAATAATGTACATTTGCACGCATTATCATTTTTTTAACTTGTGGTAGTGTTTTGAAATAAACAGACAGAATTTATGAGAAAGAGTATTTTAAGTTACTTCTTTGTACTGTTCTCTGCGGTTTCATTTGCCCAAAACCTTAGTGAAGTAAAAGGTAAGGTGGTAGATGAAGTGACCAAGGAAGCTTTACAAAGTGTTTTGGTAAGTATTGACGGCACCACGCTCGAAACTACTACCGATGTTAATGGTGAGTTTTCTTTTACAGGAGTGCCTGTTGGAAACTTCATCTTGCATATCGAAACGTTTGGATATGTTGCAAAAAATTATCCGATCGAGGTTGCGGAAGGCGCTACACTAGATCTTGGAGAGATCGATCTAGAAAAGGATATCGCCCAAGACCTATCGGACAACCTGATCACCTTGACCGAGAATGACCTTGGAGATGATGATGCAGGTACCGATGCGACTTCTGGACTACTTCAATCTACCAGGGATGTGTTCTTGAATCGTGCGGCATTCGACTTCGGACAGGCCTTTTTTAGAGTAAGAGGGTATGACTCAAAGGAAGCGCAAGTATTGGTCAATGGTGTTAAAATGAACAAGATGTTCAACGGTCGCCCGCAATGGAATAACTGGGGTGGTTTGAATGACGTTACACGTAATCAAGAACTTTCAAGTGGATTGAGCGCTTCCAATTATACCTTTGGAGGAGTCTTTGGGTCGACAAACATCAACACAAAAGCTTCGGATTACCGACCAGGACTTCGTCTTTCTGGTTCCGCTTCAAACAGAACCTACGGTGGACGTTTGATGGCAACCTACAGTTCTGGGGTGTTAAGCAGTGGATTGGCCTATACCGTTTCTGCCTCTCGCAGATGGGCAGAAGAGGGCTTCATCGATGGAACGATCTATGACGCCTATTCGGTCTTTGGATCTTTAGATTATAGGATCAATGACGATCATACCATCAATGCAACAGCCTTCTTCTCTCCAAATAGAAGAGGGAGCTCAACGGCTATCACAGAAGAGGTGTTCGATCTTGTTGGAAGAACTTACAATCCAAACTGGGGCTTTCAGGATGGAGAACAGCGTAATTCTCGTGTAAGAGAGATCGAAGAGCCGGTCTTTATGCTAAGTCACTTTTTTGAGAAAGACGAATTTTCTTTAAAGACAAGTGTTGCCTATCAAAAAGGAAGAGTCGGGAGAGGAAGAATTCAACAGCAGAACGCTCAGAATCCTAATCCAATTTATTACAGATACCTGCCTAGCTTCTACCTAAACCGACTACCAGAAGATGGCGGTCCGGATCTGGTAAATGCAGAACTTGCAAGACAAAATTTTATTAACGACCCACAAGTTGACTGGAATTTCTTTTATCAGTCGAATTTACGTGAAGGAGGAAACGGACAAAGTGTTTATATCCTTCATGATGATGTAAATGAAGACACACAGCTTTCTGTAAATTCTATCTTTGATTACCAGAAGTCTGACAATATCGAATTCAATGGAGGGCTTACGCTAAGAAGTCTTAACTCTAAAAACTTTGCTGAAATCACCGATCTTTTAGGAGGAACGTTCTATAGAGATTTTGACCCTTTCACAAATACTTCTAATAATTTAGGAGGAAACGATATCAAAGGCGTTGGTGATAAGTTTAGTTACAACTATGATATCGATGGTACTGAATTCGATCTTTTTGGCCAGGTACAGTTTACATACAACAAAGTAGACTTTTTTGTGGGTGCTAATTATAACTACACTGGATTTCAGAGAAACGGATTGTTCTTAAATGAGCAGTTCTTAGGGAATTCACTCGGGAAAGGAAAAAAGCAGACCTTTAACAGTGGAGGTGTAAAAGGTGGACTTACCTATAAAATAAGCGGAAATCACTTTATCACGGCAAACGGAGCTTATTTTTCACAGGCACCGAATATTAGAAATACCTTTGCCAACGCACGTGTGAACAACGATATTGTTCCAAATATACAGTCGGAAAAAGTACGCTCTTTTGATGCGAGTTATATCGTGAGAACTTCGCTTGTCAAGGCACGCTTAACAGGTTTCTATACCAAGTTCGAGGATGCTTCGGAAGTATCCTTCTTCTTCACAGACGGTCTGGCTTTGGCAGGATTTGGAGAAGACTTCAATGACGTCAATCAAGATTTTGTTTCAGAATCCGTAGTAGGAATTGATAAATTGCACATTGGCGGGGAATTAGGACTGGAAGTTCAAGTAACACCAACGGTAAAGATAAACGGTGCAGCGGCCTTTGGCCAGTTTACCTATACGAACAACCCAGAGGTATTTATTGCTTCAGACGAGATTCCAACCTTGGGACTTGGAAAAGCGCAGCTAAAGGACTACAAATTGGCTAATGGACCACAACGTGCCTATTCTTTAGGTTTTGAATACCGCGACCCCAATTTCTGGTGGGTAGGTGCTTCAGGAAACTATTTATCTAACAATTATACAGACCCCTCGGCTCTTGTAAGAACAGACAACTTCTTTATCAATCCCGACGACCCAAATGGTTTCCCATTTCCAGAAGCCACAGAAGAAGCGGCAAGAGAATTGTTGAAGCAAGACCGATTGGACGATTTCTTCCTTGTAAATATTGTGGGAGGTAAATCATGGAGATACAAAGGAAAATATATCAGCTTGTTCGCAAGTATTAACAACGCGCTAGATCAAACTTTTAGAACAGGTGGTTTTGAACAATCCAGAACAGCAAACTTTAGAGAATTGTCTCAAGATCGTGCCAACGGAACCCCTTCCTTTGGGCCAAGATATTTCTATGGTTTTGGAAGAACCTATTTTCTAAACTTGGCGGTTAGCTTTTAATTAAAAAACTCAGAAATTATTTTAAGATGAAAACAAAAAATATATTTAAGAATCTCTTTTTAGCCACTGCTGCAATAGCGTTATTGGCAGGATGTGTAGAAGATGACGACTTCGGGATTCCAAATTTAACCTGCGATGATCCTGGGCTTACAGCTACCAAAACCGTACAGGAGATCTTTGACGCTTCAACAGGAAGCGCGATGCAGTATACAGCAGATGACATCATTGAAGGATATGTGGTCTCTAGTGATGAAGGAGGAAACTTCTTTAAGTCAATATCTATTCAAGCGATCGATGGATCTGTAGGTTTTAGCGTGCCGATCGATGTCACCGATCTTTATACCGAATATGAGCCTGGCCGCAAGGTTTATGTACGTTTACAAGACCGCTACACCGCAGTGGATTTCGACGCGCTCGAAATAGGAGATCTATTTGGAGGAAATCAAGTAGGTCGCTTGCCAGAAACTATTTATAGAGACGTAGTGTTGCGATCTTGTGATTTTGTTGCAGAGGAAAACTTTGTGAATACGATCAACATTCAAGACATTTCAGATCAATACCTAAATCAATTGATCCAGTTTGAAAACGTGCAGTTTGTAGATGATGCCATCGGAAGTACATATTACGATGCCGCTAACGATCTTGGTGGAGCAACAAACCATTTGTTAAGTGACGAGTTTGGTTTTCAAGTGATCTTCCGAACCAGTTCTTTTGCAGATTTTGCGTCTCAACCCGTGGCAGAAGGTTCAGGGACTGTAAGAGGTGTCCTTACCAAGTTTGGTGATGACTATCAGTTGTTGGCTCGTACGGTAAACGACGTTATGCTAGATGCTCCAAGACAATCGCTAGACCGTATTGGTTTGGGTGCTTTAAGACTGTTCGAGGAAGATGATATCATCAATGATAGCCGTTTTGTGGAAGGCATCGTCATCCTTTCTCCAAATAACGAGAACAATGTAAATAGCCGTAATGCTGTTGTCCAAGATGAAACTGGCGGAATCGTTTTCAGATTTTCCAGCGACCACAGTCTGGTAGAAGGTGACTTGGTAAGACTTCCTGTCGATGGGCTTAATACCGATAGCTTTAATGGGTTAAAGCAGTTAGAAGGAATGGCACCTAGCGATGCACAAGTGTTGTCGCAAGGAAATGCTTTACCAGAAGCGAAGATCCTAACCATCGCTGAGGTACAAACAGGCGATTTCGAATCGCAGTTGGTACAGATCGAAAACGTACAATTCGTACAAGCGGAAGTGGATGCCGGTGATGACCTTAACGGGACACAAAACATCACAGATTGTACAAGTACCATATCTATTTTCACAAGAAGTGGAGCTACCTTCTCAGGTGATGCAATAGCTACAGGAAACGGAACGATCATCGCAGTAGCCTCTACATCGAATGGTGCACAACTGAACCTACAAAGTGGCGCTGCAGACGATGCTATGAGTGGAGCAAGATGTGCAGAACCAGTACCATTTTTCGAAGAGTCTTTTGACACGTCTATCCCAGCTACTTGGACGACCATCGCCACTACCGGGACAAGACTCTGGACCTGGTCCGGAGCCGGAGGGACTCCTCATGCGAACATGAGTGCCTTTGCTGGGGGATCAAATCCGCCTTTGGATGTCGTTACTTGGTTGATAAGCCCATCCATTGATTTTGATGCTCAGAACAATGAGTTCTTAAGAATCGAAGTTGCCGATGCCTTTGAAAATGGAAACCCATTAAGCGTCCGCATCTCAACCGATTATACAGGTTCGGGAGACCCGACAGCAGCAACATGGACAACCATTGGTGTCGACGAAGTTGCTGCATTGATCAACAACGGTGGATTCTTCGATAACTCCTACGAGCAATCAGGTGCGATCGACCTTTCTACGGTTACTGGCAATGCCTATTTGGCATTTGTCTATGACAGTAATGGTGGAACGATCTCTACTACTACCGATATCGGAAAAGTGAGCGTTTTTGCAAACTAATCGAAAGAGACCAGATATCGAAAAACCACGGCGACAGTCGTGGTTTTTTGTTTTAGTCACTTTACTGAAAAATAACATACGTGATGAATTCCAAGTTTTTATATATCCTATTCGTTCTAGTCGCGATCATCTCACCGCTACCGCACGAATCTTTCGTGTGGTAAGAATCTTTCGCGAATTGTCTATATTTGGTCATGAGCCGGAATTATAAATTTCATAATCCCGAAGGCCTATACTTTGTAAGTTTTGCGGTCGTCAACTGGCTGGATGTCTTCACTAGAAATGGATATAAAGACATCCTTTTAGACAGCCTTTCCTTCTGTCAGCTAGAAAAAGGCATGGAAATAGTTGCTTGGTGCATTATGACAAACCATGTCCATTTGATATTCAGGGTCACCAACGGAACGAGGCCCGAACTGGTTTTGGGCGACCTAAAGCGATTCACGAGCAAGGCCATTGTAAATGCCATAAAGGAAAACCAAAGAGAGAGTAGAAAGGACTTTTTGTTGGAACAGTTTGCAAAGGCCGCACGAAGTTCCTCCAATGTGACCAATTATCAATTTTGGCGCCACGAAAATAAGCCGATAGAGCTGTGGAGCAATTCGGTAATACAGGAAAAGATAACCTATATTCATAACAACCCGGTCGAGGCAGGTCTGGTATATAAGCCGGAAGATTATGTGTACAGCAGTGCCAGAGACTATGCGGGAGAGCAAGGCATGCTAAATGACGTGTTGATATTTCGTTATTATGGCTAACAATGGCCACACGAAAGATTCGTGCGGCAGCGAGGGCGTTGACATTTCGTTATTATGGCTAATAATGGCCACACGAAAGATTCGTGCGGCAGCGAGGGACTCCTCATGCGAACATGAGTGCCTTTGCTGGGGGATCAAATCCGCCTTTGGATGTCGTTACTTGGTTGATAAGCCCATCCATTGATTTTGATGCTCAG
>NZ_JBHTJH010000017.1:628152-917827 GCF_042675645.1 Sungkyunkwania multivorans
TCGATTATACAGGTTCGGGAGACCCGACAGCAGCAACATGGACAACCATTGGTGTCGACGAAGTTGCTGCATTGATCAACAACGGTGGATTCTTCGATAACTCCTACGAGCAATCAGGTGCGATCGACCTTTCTACGGTTACTGGCAATGCCTATTTGGCATTTGTCTATGACAGTAATGGTGGAACGATCTCTACTACTACCGATATCGGAAAAGTGAGCGTTTTTGCAAACTAATCGAAAGAGACCAGATATCGAAAAACCACGGCGACAGTCGTGGTTTTTTATTTTAGTTACTTTACTGAAAAATAACATACCCGATGAATTCCAAGTTTTTATATATCCTATTCGTTCTAGTCGCGATCATCTCGTGCAAAGACTCAAAAGCGCCGGAGGCCACCATCACCCAGACAGAAGATGCTAAAGAAGAAGAGCGTATCGTTAAGCCCGCTATCGCAGATCCAAAAAAAGAAACAGAGTTCGAAGCATTACTGCGTAGCAAGCATATCGCCTTAAAAGATTCGATATTACTAACTCCAGCGCCTTGTATTGACGATTTTGAAAAATTCTTCGAACGTTTTGCTAGCGATAGTGTTTTTCAAAAGGATCACATCCATATCCCGCTAGAAAAGAAATATTACGATGATCCTTATGAGAGTGTAGAGATCATCACAGCATATATTTATGAAAATAAACTACCCAACTATATGGATTTCAGCCAAGATAAAGAGGCGATGTTCAAGGAGGTAGATAAATACTATATTGAAAAGGAATGCACGGACAATAGGGTTGTCTATAAAAATATGGGATACGACAACGGTATCTACTGTGAGTACGTGTTTAAAAAGATAGGTGATAAGTGGTATCTAACCAATATTTTAGATCTTTCTACCTAGGTGTTGAATAACGCCGTAATTAGCTTAGAACGAAGCTTCCCTCCATTGGAGGGATCGGAGGGAGGAATATTGAACAGTCATTTTATTAATTCCCTCAATAAAGTCAATTACCGATCTTTCTTTCTAAACGATTCTTTTATCGGTCGTCTAAAAGCAAAACGGTCTTTTCTCTATGTTCTTTTAGCAAAGCAGTCTTTTCTCTTTTCCCATAAGAATCACTGCTTCCTCAAATGCACATACACCGGAAAGTGATCGCTATACCCACCCAAATACTTTCTACCAAAGTAGGTTCTAAAAGGATTGCCCTTATATCTACCGTCATATTCCGCTAAGAAACGCGGGTTGAAGACATCGGCATGGGCAAACTTATGTCCGCCTTCTTTGGTCTCAAAGAAGTTGTGTGTAAAGATGATCTGGTCAAAGAGATTCCAGCTGCCCTTGTGGCTCAGACTGCCCTTCGTATAGGATAAAAGCGTCTCCATGGGATTATAGAGCTCATCTGTCACCAAATGCTCTTTGATACTTGTACTATGCGGATCATCATTAAAATCGCCCATGATGATGATCTTTGGATTCTCTTCCTGTGAGCGGATACTTTGTACCACCTTCTGGGCATTTTGAGCAGCCAGTATGCGTTTGTGTTGAGTTTCGTTGGCTCCTGCTCTTCGAGACGGCCAGTGATTCACCAACACATGGACATATTCTCCATTGAGCACCCCCGATACCTTTAGAATATCGCGCGTATGGTCGGGTCTGCCTTCTTCATCGACCAATTGTAATGGGAAGACCTCACTCTGGTCTACCTCAAAAAAGCGCTTTTGATAGAGTAGGCCGGTATCGATGCCCCGCTCGTCAGGCGAGTCGTAATGAACCACTCCGTAGTCTTTGTTCTTCAGATGCTTGGTGGCGACCAGATCCTCCAATACCCTCTGATTCTCCACTTCGGCAACTCCTACGATGGCCGGAGCCTTTTTGGCTTGGTCAAAACCAACATTGGAAATCGCCGTACCTAGTTTGAAGAGCTTTTTTTCGTAGCGCTTTTTGTTCCATCGCTTTTTACCATACTTGGTAAAATCATCATCGAAAGTATGCGGGTTATCCACAATATCAAAAAGATTCTCCAGATTGTAGAATGCAACCGTATGCAGGTCGCTGTTGCCTGTTTTCTTGCTGAATAGACCCATACTTTCTTTTTAAAGTTTTACAATATCCTATTAATTGAACAAAAACACAAATCAAGATGTAAGAAGTCAGATAACAGATTTTATATGCTTGCGAATTTATTATTCAAAGAAGGGTCGTCTTTTAATTGTTAGTTTTGGTTTAAGACGGCTCGCTCTTCATTGAAATTAGACTTGCGACAAACTCAATGAGAGAAACTGTCGTTTGACTTTCTTCTAACCTTATACGCAGAATATACGCTCAAAAGCTCCGAAATCCAGGAACGACAGAATGGAGTGACGCGGAGTTTTGTGTGTGGTTTTCAATCAGAGATTGAAAAATTCCTCGTAAAGGGCGTCTTTTTCTTTGTTTCGTTTCTTTTGGACGAGCAAAAGAAATGAAAATCATGAATACTTATTATCAATAACTTTAACCTGAACTTCCTACCTTTGCACTTTCAACCAGAAGTATGCTAGAAAAGAAGACATTAGATTACGAAAAAACAGTACTCGTTGGTAGGATCAGTAAGGAGCAAGACGAAGAGAAACTTAAAGAATATATGGACGAATTGGAGTTTCTTACCTACACTGCCGGTGGCGAGGTGGTAAAGCGTTTTACCCAGCGATTGGATGTTCCCAACCCAAAGACCTTTGTCGGCACAGGAAAGTTGGAAGAGATCGCCCAATTTGCCACAGAGCACGAGATCGGGTCCATCATCTTTGATGATGAGCTCACACCTGCGCAGCAAAAGAACTTGGAGCGCGAACTAAAGTGCAAGATCTTGGATAGAACAGGACTCATCCTCGATATTTTTGCACAACGCGCACAGACCAGCTATGCCCGTACTCAGGTAGAATTGGCCCAGTACGAATATTTGCTGCCACGACTGGTGGGGCTTTGGACGCACTTGGAAAGACAACGTGGTGGTATCGGTATGCGAGGCCCAGGTGAAACGGAAATAGAGACCGACCGTCGTATCGTAAGAGACCGAATTTCTTTATTGAAAAAGAAGTTGGAGAAGATTGACCGGCAGATGGAAACCCAACGCGGCAATCGTGGAAAATTGGTAAGAGTTGCCCTTGTAGGATATACCAATGTTGGGAAATCTACCTTGATGAACGTGATCAGCAAAAGCGAGGTGTTCGCAGAAAATAAGCTCTTCGCTACCTTAGATACAACCGTACGTAAGGTGGTCATCGGTAATTTGCCTTTTCTCCTGAGCGACACCGTAGGATTTATCAGAAAGTTACCTACACAGTTGGTTGAAAGCTTCAAGAGTACCTTGGATGAAGTAAGAGAGGCAGACCTGCTCCTTCATGTGGTGGACATTTCACATCCCAATTTTGAAGAGCATATCGATTCCGTAAATCAAATCTTGGATGAGATCAAAAGTGCAGAAAAGCCTACAATCATGGTCTTCAATAAAATTGATGCCTACACGCCAGAAGCTTTTGACGAAGAAGACCTGATGATCGAAAGAAACAGCAGCCACTATTCCTTAGAGGAATGGAAGCAGACCTGGATGGCCAAATTGGGGAGTGATGTGCTTTTTATTTCTGCTTTGAACAAGGAGAATTTGGAAGAATTTAGAAAAAAGGTCTACGAAAAGGTACGCGAAATACATGTTTCGCGCTTTCCATACAACAACTTTTTATATCCCGAATATATCGAGGAGTAATTAGGTACATTTCATATACAGGCGTATCACTAAAGAGCTGTGTGTAATAGGTTTATTAAAAAGTTTGACCTATTTTCATAGAGAATAACCGTAACCTGTAATAAAATGAGAAACTGCTACCTTCTCGTTGGGTTTTTCCTAACGATGATAACCTTTGCCCAAACTCCAGAAAAGATCAACTATAGTGCCCTTCTCTCAGACGTTAGTGGCACGGCGGTGGTAAATTCACAAATAAGCCTGCGAGTTTCCATTCTCCAAGGAGATACGAGCGGCCCTTCAATCTATATAGAAACACACAACATTGAGACAAATGATAAAGGAGTCGTTTCCTTTGCAATAGGAATGGGAACACCAACCGCAGGTGATTTTACATCCATAGATTGGTCGGCTGCCACACATTATCTTCAAATTGAAGTGGATCTCGCTGGAGGAACCAACTATACCCTCGTAGGAACAAGTGAGCTGCTAAGTGTGCCATATGCATTACATGCAAAGGATGTAGATATAACAAGTATCCAAGAAAAATTTATGTACTACTATGCCGATAGAGATGCAGATGGTTTTGGAGACCCTTTTAATGTGGTGTTCTCGTTAGAGCCCCCTACGGGATATATTACGGATAATCAGGATTGCAATGATTTCGAAGATACTGTTAACATAAACGCGGTTGAGATCTGTGATGGAATCGACAATAATTGTGATGGAAACGTAGACGAAGGTGTTCTGTCCACTTTCTTTAGAGATGCAGACTCAGATGGTTTTGGGATTCCATTTGATACCATCATGGCATGCAGTAGACCAAACGGATATGTTGAAAATGACACCGACTGTGATGATACCGATGCCAGTAGTTATCCCGGCGCTCCCGAAATTTGCGACGGGAAGGACAATGATTGCAATGGCGTCATGGACGAAGGTGTTCAAAACACCTACTTCTTAGATGCGGATGGTGATGGTTTCGGTGACTCAACCCAAACCTTATTCGCGTGTACTGCACCAAGCGGTTATGTTTCCAACGATTTGGATTGTGATGACACCAATCCATTAATAAGACCCGACGCACAAGAAGTTTGTAACGGTATTGACGACAATTGTGATGCAATGACGGATAACGACCCCATTGACGGTACCGTCTATTATAGGGATGCCGATGGTGATGGTTTTGGTTCAAATGGTCAAACCATTATATCGTGTACCCAACCTAGTGGATATGTCACCAATAACATGGACTGCAATGATAGCAATGCATCCGCATTTCCCGGCGCTCAAGAGGTGTGTAATGGTATTGACGATAATTGCGATGGCATGACCGATAATAATCCAATCAATGGAACTGTCTTTTTTAGAGATGCCGACGGAGATGGTTTTGGGAATCCAAGTGTTACCATCGTGGCGTGCAGTCCACCAGGTGGATTTGTGAATAATGGTCTGGATTGCAATGATGCGAACCCTTTAATATCTCCTGCCGCTACCGAACTTTGTGATGGTATTGACAATGACTGCAGCGGTATCATTGATGATGGCGATTGCGATACACCTCAAAAAAAGGGCAACAATAAATAAAGATGCTGATCATAAAAAGAAACCCTGAGATGAACTCATATCGGGGTTTCTTTTTTACTGTAGCATTATTTAAAACGCATAATTAAGTCCTAATAACCAATAGGACTGCAAATCGTTATCCACATTATCGAAATTTGCGGATGGGTCGGTAGCCAAAGCAAAATTGACCGCTTCTTGCTTATTGCTACGCAAACCAAAGTCAAAACCAACCCCGATCTTTTTCCATAGCGTGTAACCAAAAGAGTTGATCCATGTCCAGTTGCTTAGATCGCTATTATTGTATGATTGGAACATGGAAAGATTCGATTTGAAGTTAATGTTTCCGATCTTTCGGGTATAATCGGCGACAATTTTAGCACCGAGAGAGGATTCGAAGACCACATCGTTATCGCTAAACACAAAATTGTAGTTAAGCGGATGAATGACGACCACCAGATCATTGATCGGTGTCCATGTCATCCCCACACCTAGATCGAGATAGCCAGGGTCGTTGAAGTTGTTAAGAATGGTAGTTCTATATTCTGCCAAACCAGAGACCGCCCATGTTTTACTTATATTCCTTCCGTAAAGAGAAGTAATATTGAACACGTCGGTCGCTTCTCTAAAGCCATCATCGTCTGTCGGATCATCCTTGTCATCAAATTTTACCCAAGTTAGATTTACATTCGCTGCGTTTCTCCAAAAGAATTTTTCTCTTTTCAAGTTTGCAAAACCATTTACAGTAAATCCAATGTTTCCTGAATTTACGTTGGGAGTGCCTTGAGCGTACCAGTTGTTAAAACCAGATAGACTAAATCCGATGGTTCCAAAGGCACCATATTTCCAACCGGGAATGGCATCTAATTTGGCTTGAATAGCACTGATCCTACCTTGGATGGCAGCTACAGAGTCTTTCTTTGCGGCTTTGGAAGCTTTTAGTTCTTCTACTGTCTGCGCATTTACGGTAATACTTGCCATAAGGAAGGCGATCAATAAAGCAATTTTTTTCATAATAATAAGGTTATCAGTATGTTGAGTTAAAAAATCTTATAGGATAATACGAAATTAGGAAATTTGTCGTCAACAGAGATACGTTGATACCACCTGTACGGACTTTTCGATAAAAGGCGATTATTTTCTTTTAAATAACGGAACGGACGAGCATGCCTCTCCGTACATCACGCTCTTGGCAACGGCTTGTAGCCTCTCGGTGGCCATGAGATAGGCATTTTGTGGAACAGGCTTATTACTGCATCCTTTGATGATCACTGGCTTGTCCTCATATTCTGAGAAGTCTAATTTTGAGAGGATGTCTTGATAGATGGCCGTTTCTAGCTGTTCCAAATTTCCGACGACCACTTTTTTGGCAAAAGGAGAAGCATGGGTCATGATCAGCATATACGCCCATCCAGGAATGATGGCATCCGATGAGCATTGTAAAGCAAGGTAGGCGTCTTTATAATGTGCCCAATCGTGTTCTTTGACAAAAGCACGGAATTCTTTTTCGCGAAGTATGAATCCTTCATAAAGCCAATCCTTGATATCGAGCACCAGCCGTTCTCCCGAAGGATAGTGATCTTCTAGATCAAAGGTCTTTAAGGCGCTTTGCGCTACTCTGTTTACGATTTCTTCTGCCATTGATGATTATTTACTACCCTCTCCTTTTGGGAGTGGGGCTGGGGGTGAGGGCCTACAACAAACCCAATTCCAACTTCGCCTCCTCACTCATAAGGTCCTGACTCCATGGAGGATCGAAGGTCAGCTCTACCTCGGCATCTTTTACCTCGTTGAGTGATTTTACCTTTTCCTGCACCTCTACCGGTAAGGTTTCGGCAACTGGACAATTGGGTGTGGTCAATGTCATCAGGACTTTCACTTCATGGTCCTCATTGACAAATACATCATATATCAATCCCAATTCGTAAATATCGACTGGAATTTCAGGATCGTAGATGGTCTTCAAGACTCTTACGATCTTTTCGCCCAAGGCATTGGTATCTATTGTTGTCTCACTCATGTTCTTTTTGTTTATAAGTTGATTCGTTTATGAGTGTAGTAAAATCCGTAAATAAACTTCTAAACTCCTCAACAACTACACTTAATATCAATTCAATTGTGTTTGATAGGCTATCGCGTACATCTTTAATTGCTTGATCATCGAAACCAAGCCATTCGCCCTCGTAGGCGATAAATGCTCTTTTAGTCCGATCTCATCGATAAAAGCGGTGTCTGCTTCGATGATGTCTCGTGGATGTTGGTCAGAAAATGCTCGTATTAAAATGGCGATGATACCTTTGGTGATGATCGCATCACTATCTGCGGTGAACTTAAGTTTGTCATCATCCAATTCGGCATGGACCCAGACTTTGCTCTGACATCCTTTAATAAGGTTCTCATCTATTTTATGACTTTCGTCGATCAATGGAAGTGACTTTCCCAACTCGATCATGTATTCATAACGCTGCATCCAATCATCGAACATCGAAAATTCGTCAATGATCTCTTCCTGTATTTCCTTTATAGTACTCATTCCATGCATTTAGGTTGCAAAAATACGATAAGTATTATGGGTTTTCAACAGTTTCTGCCAATGCCAGTATTTTAGCTACCAATGGTTGTAGTTCTGTTGGAGGATTGCCATGGTCAAAGCTCGAAGAAGTGTAGGTCTTATCACCGATAGTGATACTGATAGTTGCCGAAGCGGCCCCATCATAATGGCTTTTGGTCGAAGGAGCTTCTAGATCATGAATCGTTTCTAAGTTGATCTCTTCGGTTATTTCTTTGATGCTTTGCCAATCACTTTTGGAACAGGGCGCTTTCTCAACGGCGCTTTCGTCTCTTGTTTTTTGAAGACTAATGGTATTTTTATCCACAGCGGTCTTATAAAAACTACCTCGGGTGATCGCTTGATACTCGATCTGCATCTCCGACTGTTGTTCTTTTGCTTTTACAGCTTCGGCTCTGGTCGTTTGACTACAACCTTTTAGGCCTATCGTACTAAATAGTAGGGCAAGGATTATTTTCATGGGATGTTATTTTTATAGTGTATGATACAAAAAAGACGCCAAAGTTGGCGTCTTTTTGTGATTGTAATAACATTTTTGTCTTAATTGACGAAACCATCTCTTGTTCCACCTGGAGCAAAAAGAGCTCTCATGCGCGTCTTCTGTCCTTCAGAGAACATATACATACAAGCATCGTCCACATAATCCATATAGTTCATGGTCATGTCGTTAGAACGACAGTGTGCTGTTGGATATGATGGGCACCCGTAATTTGGACGGTCCGATGAAGGTGTATCAGCTACAAAATCATCTTGACGACATCTTCCGTCACCCCAAATGTGACGTAGGTTTAGATAGTGTCCTACTTCGTGAGTAGTGGTTCTTCCACCGTCAAATGGCGCTTGAACAAAACCAGTGGTGCCAAAATACTGTGGAGAGACTACAACACCATCCGTCGCGGCAGCTCCTCCTGGGAATTGCGCATATCCTAGGATTCCTCCGCCGATATTACAAACCCAAATATTGAGGTGCGTATCAGGACTAACGACATCAGAACCTCCGTTTGCAGAAGATTTCATCGCATCGTTAGTTCCCCAAGAAGTTCGTGTAGAAGAAACTCTGATCACCTGAGACAAGGTAAAGTTGATATCGGAATCAGCAACGCGCCCAGCGAATTCTGCAGGAACTTGATTTACGTCGCTATTGGTAGCATTGAAGTCTTTGTTTAAAACAGCGATCTGCGAATTGATCTGTGCATCACTGATATTTTCGTTGCTATTGCTGTAGATAACGTGTACAACGACAGGAATGTTGATCACTCCAAGGCCATCATCAACTGGATCGCCTCCACCGTCACCGCCGTTTCCACCGCCACCGTTTCCGTTTCCGCCACCATTGCCACCTTTTGGTTTATGGGTGGCCATGAATTTACGGGCATGCAACTCTGCGTTATACATCTTCTGCCAAAGGCCTGGATCTTCATCTAACTGACGATTCAAAACAGTCATTGAGTGACAGGTCTTACCCTCGTTTCCTCTATTGGAAGTACTAACATCCTCAGTGTAAAGATAAAAATCACTCATGTCTACCTCTTGATCGATCGCTTGCTCTTGAGTAGTCGTTTGGTCTTTTTCACAAGAAGTGAACATCATGGCCA
This sequence comes from Sungkyunkwania multivorans, assembly GCF_042675645.1. Taxonomy (NCBI): domain Bacteria; kingdom Pseudomonadati; phylum Bacteroidota; class Flavobacteriia; order Flavobacteriales; family Flavobacteriaceae; genus Sungkyunkwania; species Sungkyunkwania multivorans. The sequence goes on from NZ_JBHTJH010000017.1 coordinate 637,590, forward strand.
AAGCAGCCATGCTTAAAAACATTTTCTTCATAAATTTTAGGTTTGGATTAAAAACTCAGCTGCCGAAGATATAAAAATCTAACAATAACGCAACATTTTGACCCAAAATTTAAAAAAATCGTTTTACTGTTGAGAATATAACATAATTAAGGTAAGGAATTCCCGTACCTATGAGAGCATCATCTTCGCTCTTTTAACGGCTTCTACCAGTATATCAATTTCGGCCTTCGTATTGTAGAATGCAAAGGAAGCGCGGACCGTACCCGGAATCTTATAGTAGTCCATGATCGGTTGGGCGCAATGGTGTCCCGTTCTTACAGCGATGCCAAGCTTATCTACGATGGTGCCAATGTCGTATGGGTGAATCCCTTCAATATTAAAGGAGATCACTGAAGTTTTATTTTTTGAAGTTCCGTAAATCTTTAACCCATCGATCTCTAAAAGCTTCTCCGTCGCGTATTCGAGGAGATCAGCCTCGTAGGCAGCAATATTGTCGAAACCGATGCTGTTCATATAATCAATGGCAGCACCAAAGGCGATACCTCCACAAATGTTGGGGGTACCTGCCTCAAACTTGTGTGGAAGATCGGCGTAGGTGGTCTTTTCGAAGGTTACCGTAGCGATCATTTCGCCACCACCTTGATAGGGAGGCAATTTTTGTAACCACGCTTCTTTACCATACAACATTCCAACACCCGTTGGACCACACATTTTATGTGCGGAGGTCACATAGAAATCAACATCTAAGGCCTGCACATCTGCTTTGAGATGTGGACATGCCTGAGCGCCATCGATCAGTATGGCAGCTCCCACTGCATGGGCTTTTTCGATAATGATTTCAATGGGATTGATCGTTCCTAAGGCATTGGAGATATGATTTACAAAGACCAATTTGGTATTTTCAGAAAGCAATTCTTCAAAGGAAGATAGGATCAATTCCCCTTCGTCGTTCATGGGTATCACCTTTAACTGGGCGCCTGTTTTTTCACAGAGCATTTGCCAAGGCACAATATTAGAGTGATGTTCCAATGCAGAGACCATTACCTCGTCTCCTTTTTTTAAGATGGAAGAAAATCCGTGCGCCACCAAGTTAATACCGTGTGTTGTCCCCGAAGTAAAAATGATCTCATGCGCCTGTGCCGCATTAAAATGCTTTTGGATCTTTTGGCGTGCTTGCTCGTATTTGTCGGTGGCCTCTTGGCTTAGTGTATGAACCCCGCGATGAATATTGGCATTATAGTTACTGTAGTAATCAACAATGACATCGATGACCTGCTTTGGTGTTTGTGAGGTTGCGGCATTGTCAAAATACACGAGTAGTTTGCCGTTAACGGTTCTATGGAGTATTGGGAAGTCCTTCCGGATCTGCTGGATGTCGATCATTTCTTTAATCATAATGCAAAGATAGCGACTATTTGGTTCGGGTGTTTTTAGACAAAAGTTATAATTCTTATAAAGCTAGTGAGATTCGTTATAGTTTGATAATTTTATGTAGGGATATAAAATTTTTGAAATGAGAAAATTAAAGTTTGTTTTTTTAGCATTGCTGCTGTTTCTGATTGTGCTGGTATACTTTAACTATCCAAAATTGAACATCGTCTCCGGATATTCGGCAAAGATGATGAGTTCTTCTGTTTTTGTTGCAGATCGGGGTTTTGAATATACGGATACTCACGATAATAATTTTGACCTTGTAGCCCATGCAGATGATGAGGTTTTTTTAAGCGAAGGCTATGCCACGGCAAGTGTATTTGGTCTAATGGAACGAAAAGCGGTTTACCGAGAAGGCCTGGGAAGTGTATTGGTAAATGATGAATACGATGCTGCAACCGCTTATCTAAAACCAAACCGTCAACGACTTCTTTCTGATTTGCCTTTTCCCTATGGAGATCTACCGCAGAAAGATACGGTGTTCCCTGAAATTGATTACAAAACCCTAGTAGCTGCTGTGGATTCTGCGTTCTCAAATAATAAGATCAGAAAGACCAGGGCAGTACTTGTGATCTATAAGGATCATATCATTGCTGAGAAATATGAAGAGGGCTTTGATAAAAACTCGAGATTTTTAGGTTGGTCAATGACAAAGAGCATTACCAGCACTATGTTTGGAGTGTTAGCGAAACAAGGAAAGATTCAGTTGGACCAAGCTGCACCGATCATCGAATGGCAAGATGATGAAAGAAAAGACATTACTATACAACATCTACTACAAATGAATAGTGGCTTGGAATGGAATGAGGATTACGGATCGATCTCCGATGTGACCGAGATGCTTTTTCTAGATAGTGATATGACCAAAAAGCAAGCGGCGAAAGAATTGGTTTATAAGCCCGGTTCTCATTGGAACTACTCCTCTGGAACTTCAAATTTACTATCTGGAATCGTCCGAAAACAGTTCGATACGCATCAAGAATACTTAGATTTTCCATATAAGGCCTTCATAGATAGGATAGGAATGCATTCGATGCTGCTAGAAGCAGATATGGAAGGGAATTATGTAGGGTCTTCCTACTCTTGGGCAACGACCAGAGACTGGGCGAAGTTTGGGTTGCTGTATCTGCACCGAGGTAATTGGAATGGCGAACGGATCTTCAATGAAGACTGGGTGGATTTTGTTTCAACACCTGCACCAAATAGCGGTGGCCAGTATGGAGGTCACTTTTGGTTGAACAGAGGCCCTGATAATTATATGCCCGATGTACCTGAAGACGCCTTTATGGCCAATGGATTCCAAGGCCAACGTGTTACTATCATTCCTTCCAAGGATATGGTCATCGTCCGCTTAGGATTGGCAGAATGGCCAGATTTTGACTTTAATATGTTTTTAGGCGGTGTAGTGAAGGCGGTTCAATAACCCCTCCGCCTTACGGCACCTCCCCATGAAAAAGGGGAGGAATTTATTTTTAAGAACGGGCTTAATCCCTATAAGTCAAACCCGAGATTAACACCAAGCTTATTGGCGATCAACTTGTTGATGCGCGTCTTCACTGCTGGTATCTTAACACTCTCCAAAACATTGTTCGCAAAGGCATAGGTAAGTAATCCTTTGGCTTCTTTCTCAGGAATTCCTCGTGTACGCAAATAGAAAAGCGCGTCGGTATCCAGCTGACCGATCGTACAACCATGCGAGCATTTTACATCATCAGCAAAGATCTCTAACTGCGGCTTGGTATTGATCGTCGCCTTGTCACTCAACAAAATATTGTTGTTCTGCTGAAAGGCATCTGTCTTCTGTGCTTCTTTTTCCACTAATACCTTCCCATTAAAGACACCGGTACTTTTGTCCGCGTAGATACCTTTATAATCTTGGTGACTCTCACAATTTGGTTCGGCATGATGGACCAAGGTATAATGGTCCACATGCTGTTTATCCTCGATAATGGTAATACCGTTCAAGGTAGAATCGATATGTTCTCCCTTTTGGTAAAAGTTGAGGTTATTTCTCGTCAATTTGCCTCCGAAAGAAAAGGTGTGCACCGATACTCGGCTATCTCTTTTCTGAGAAACATAGGTATTATCGATCAACGAAGCAGTTAGTTTATCGTTCTGGATCTTGTAGTAATCCACTATGGCGCGCTTATTGGCAAAGATCTCTGTGACAGAGTTGGTTAGAACCGGATTTTCCGTCAAACTTTGATGCCTTTCAATGATCTGTACATGGCTGTTCTCATCTACTACGATAAGGTTACGTGGTTGCAGCATCAACGAAGATTCCTTTCCTGTGGCGAAATGAACTATTTGAATGGGTTTCTCAACAACTTTCCCTTTCGTGATGTGGATATAGGCACCTTCATTGGAGAATGCCGTATTCAACGCCGTAAGGCTATCGTCTTTTTTAGCAACCTGATTGAAGTAATTGTCGATAAGGATTCTATACTTAGGTTTGCTAAGTGCCGCAGACATTAGGCAAACGTCGATACCATCGTGCGTTGTTTGCGACAAATGAGAACTATAGACGCCATCGATAAAGACAATCTTATAGCTGTCGATGTCATGGATAAAAAATCTTTTTACATCGGAATACTCCAAAGCGGTTTCTTCCTTGGGGAATACACTATAATCATGTTTTAATATCGCGTTCAGCGAAGTGTATTTCCAAGCCTCCTCTTTTTTTGTTGGGAAGCCTTTCTCTTCGAACATCTTCATCGCTTCTGAACGAACATCATGCACAGGAGCATCCACATCCACCTTATTTTCAAAGGCCATGAATGAAGAGATCAATTTTTCTTTTAATGCTATCATAATTTGTCATTGACTCAGTCGAATCCTCGATTTCCTGCGCCCGCCTGCCGGACGGGCAAGAAGGCAGGAATCCAATTTAATTTACAACCTCTTGTTTGATCCAGTCGTATCCTTTTTCTTCAAGCTCTAGCGCCAATTCTTTGCTCCCAGATTTTACGATTCTTCCATTGTGCAAAACATGCACGTAATCTGGTACGATATAGTCTAGCAAACGCTGATAGTGGGTGATCACCACAACGGCGTTATCTTTACTGCGTAATTTGTTCACACCATTGGCAACAATACGAAGCGCATCGATATCTAGTCCAGAGTCAGTCTCATCCAAAATGGCCAATTTAGGCTCTAACATTGCCATTTGAAAGATCTCATTACGTTTCTTTTCGCCACCAGAGAATCCTTCATTTAGGGATCGCGATAGAAATTTTCTGTCGATCTCAAGCAATTCTGCCTTCTCTCGGATCTTCTTCAGCATCTCGCTCGCAGGCATTTCGTCTTCTCCCTTTGCCTTGCGAGTTTCGTTGATAGCCGTTTTGATGAAGTTGGTGACGCTCACTCCAGGGATTTCTACAGGATACTGGAAGGACATGAACACTCCTTTATGAGCGCGTTCATCAGCCTCCAATTCACTAATATCTTCTCCTTCTAGATAAATCTCGCCTTGGGTCACTTCGTACTCCTCTTTTCCAGCGATCACTGACGATAGGGTGCTCTTACCCGATCCATTGGGTCCCATGATGGCGTGTACCTCGCCCGCTTTCACTTCAAGATCAATACCTTTAAGGATTTCCTTGTCCTCTACGCCTGCGTGTAAATTCTTTATTGTTAACATGCTCTATCTATATATGCTCTCCCTTTGACGGGTTGGGTTATTCACTTTTAATCGTTATCGTATTGTTCTCTTCAGAAGGTGGACTCACAGAAACCACTTCTTTTATGGTCACCTCAAATGGCCAGCCTTCTGCATCTTTTTCTTTTGGTGTTATTATCCCTTTGATCGTAACAGGGACAAAATCAATCTCACTTTTCTTAAACGTTTTTACCGATGCATCCAACTCCTTCATTTTTTCGTCGATGGTCACTTTGTAGACCTCTTTCCCAGTACTTAATACAGCCGACTCTCCCATATATAAGAATTCTCCAGAGATGGTCGTCAGGTTTTCTTCAATGCTCTCTTCAACTCTGTCCTGTTTAGCTTCGTTCTTGCAGCTCACAACAGAAAGCAGCATGGTCAAGATCAAAAGGGTATTTTTCATATTCAATCGATTTAGGTTTTAATACAGATAAGATGGTGCTTTCGGCATTTTTTTAAAATCCTCTTTTTGATGTTGAAGATATACTTTAGCATCCTTCTCCTTTGCGAAGGCTTCAAAAGCTTCCATACTCGCTTTGGTCTGTTCGACATCAGAATTAAAAATGGGAACTCTTCGATGCTCTCTATTCTCATAAAAGTGATAAAGATCACCAGTGAGTAAAAGTGGGCCATGTTCTGCCAGATCTAGAAAAAGCACCTGATGTCCGGGGGTATGCCCTGGCATCGATTTTATGATCACCGTACCATCGCCGAATACATCAAAATCCCCTTTGAGTTTCTGGACCTTGGTCAATTCTTTAATGGCATTATAGTTATCGGTATTGTTCTTCTGCGATTCTTCGCTGGTGATATAGTCATATTCCGTTTCTTGAACCAACCAGGTCGCATCCTTAAAGGTGTTGGCCGTTCCGCTATGATCAAAATGCGTATGGGACAATGCGATATATTTAAAGTCGCTTGGGGTTAGACCAATGCTGGCCAGCTGTGATTGTACAGAATCGTTTCTCGAAACTGTAAAGTTTCCACTAGGAATGGTAAATGGTTCGGGCAGACTGACGAGAGATTCTGGCAGCCCAGCATCCCAAATTAGATTTCCATTAGGATGAGAGATCACATAAAAGGCATTGGCGAACTCTTTGGCCTGGCCTTGATAGGTGGTGTCTTGTGAAAACAATTGTAAATTGTTTGCCACTATCGTTCCACCGTCGAAGGTATAAAGCTTTAGCTGCGGTTTTGCAGGCGTTTCTTCTTTGGTCAAAACTTCGGGAGCCTCTTTCTTATTTTCTTTGCAAGCCACCGCACTCATTATCAAAATAATCGCTAAGAATCTTTTCATTGTTGATGTTTTTATCTATCCAACAGAGCCTTCTAAGGATATCTCCAATAATTTTTGAGCCTCTACTGCAAATTCCATCGGTAGCTTGTTCAACACTTCTTTGCTAAAACCATTCACGATAAGAGCGATGGCCTTTTCGGTATCGATACCTCTTTGGTTGCAATAGAATATTTGGTCTTCACCGATCTTACTCGTTGTGGCCTCGTGCTCTATTTGAGCGGATTTGTTTTTTGCTTCTATGTACGGGAAGGTATGAGCGCCACACTCATTCCCCATCAATAAGGAATCACATTGGCTAAAATTTCTGGCATTATCAGCTCTAGAACCGATCTGCACCAATCCGCGATAGCTGTTCTGTGATTTTCCAGCTGAGATACCTTTGGATATGATCGTACTCTTGGTGTTCTTCCCTAGATGAATCATCTTAGTGCCGGTATCTGCCTGTTGGTAATTGTTTGTAACCGCAATCGAATAGAATTCTCCTGTAGAGTTATCTCCTTTCAGTATGCATGAAGGATATTTCCACGTTACAGCAGAGCCTGTCTCTACCTGCGTCCATGAGATCTTGGCATTGGTCTCACACAATCCACGTTTGGTCACAAAGTTAAATACGCCTCCTTTTCCTTCCTTATCGCCAGGAAACCAATTTTGCACTGTAGAATACTTGATCTCGGCATCATCCAATGCAATCAATTCTACGACTGCAGCATGCAATTGGTTCTCGTCCCTAGAGGGCGCCGTACAACCTTCCAAATAGCTTACATAGCTACCCTTATCGGCAATGACCAAAGTTCTTTCAAATTGACCCGTTCCTGCTTGGTTGATTCGAAAATAGGTGGAAAGTTCCATCGGGCAGCGTACACCTTTTGGGATATAGCAAAAGGACCCATCCGAGAAGACGGCTGAGTTTAATGCTGCGTAAAAATTATCTCTTTGCGGAACGACTGTGCCGATGTATTTCTTTACCAGTTCGGGATGTTCTTGAATCGCTTCAGAGATCGAACAAAAGATAATGCCTTTCTCGGCTAGGGTTTTCTTAAAGGTGGTCGCAACAGAAACAGAATCTACAACTACGTCCATGGCAACTCCCGCCAGCTTCTTTTGTTCATCTAAGGAAATACCAAGTTTTTCAAAAGTGGCCAATAGTTCTGGATCCACTTCATCGATACTGTCGTACTTTGCTTTGCTATTGGGAGCGGAATAATAGGAGATGGCCTGAAAGTCTGGCTTTGTATAATGAACATTCGCCCATTCTGGCTCTTCCATTGTTTTCCATGCTCGAAACGCTTCAAGGCGCCAATCGGTCATCCACTTGGGTTCGTTCTTCTTCTTAGAGATGGCCTTAACGATGTCTTCATTGAGACCAACAGGAAAAGTTTCGCTCTCTATATCGGTATAGAAACCGTATTCATATTCCTTGGTAGCCAAGTCTTTCTCTAAATCCTCTTCGGTATATTTGTTCATCTTCTACAGTTACTCGTTAACAGTTGTTAGTTAACAGTTCTTTCAAATTCGCAATAAATTATAGTGAAAAGCTCTCGCCGCAACCGCAGGTACGTTGGGCGTTGGGATTATTAAAAACAAAGCCTTTACCATTCAATCCGCCCGAATATTCGAGTGTGGTACCCACGAGGTACAGAAAACTTTTCTTGTCGACTATAATTCGCACGGAATTATCTTCGAAGACCTTATCGTCTTCATTTTGATTATTATCAAAATCCAAGTCGTATGACAAGCCAGAGCATCCACCACTTTTTACGCCGACGCGTACATAGTCTTTGGTGGCATCAAAACCCTCCTCGGTCATCAACTGGACGACCTTTTGCTTGGCTGAATCTGAAACTTTGATCATATCTTTAATTAGATTATTTCTAAATGAATGCAAAGATAATGCTTTTGCTATTGATATCGCCAAATCCTAACATTAGTATAACAAATCGATATATAGTCTTTTGTTATATTAAAATAGACTTGAAACGATATTAGCGCAGTGGTTATTCGCCATTCATTCGACGACAAAAAATCAATACTAGAGAATCGACAAGCCTAGCGGGTCAAGTATTGAGACTACGGAATTCTGGAAACCGTATGCGTAAACTCCTTAAAACGGTTATCATCCAAAAACTCGTCGTCTGTAAGCGTTCTAAGAAAACTGATGATCTTTGTCTTTTCATCTTCAGTGAGAGGAATGCCTATACTACCATCTGGCTGCTTGAAGATGGGATCCAAGGTGGGAGAATCTACCATTCCTTGACCGCTATAAAAATCCAATACATCTGTAAGTGTTGCCAGACGACCATCGTGCATATATGGGAAAGTGGCATCGATATTCTTTAAACTCGGCACACGAAATTTTCTGTTATCCTCGGTCAAACCGGTAACGCGTGCTCTCCCGATGTCATTATAGGTAGGGTCGATCGCCAAACCATTGTTCCGATAACTTTGATCGGTAAATAGTGCTCCCGCATGGCAGGTGGCGCATTTCTGATTGAATAATGCAAGCCCTTCGGCCTCATTGGGATTTAGTGTCACATTGCCCTCGCCACGAGTAAATTTATCGTATTTGGAGTTGGCAGAAACCATCATGATCATAAATTGCGAGAGTGCCTTTAGCATATTCTCGGTGTCGATCTGTCCATTTTCAAAGGCTTGAGAAAATAGTTGTACATATTCTTCGTCGGCTTCCAATTTGGCCAAAACGCTGGTAAAGGTCTCATTCATTTCCACCGCTGACGTAATGGGGATGATCGGCTGCATGTCCAAATGCTGCGCAGCACCGTCCCAAGTAAATTCATTAAAGAAGATGAGATTCTGCAGTGGTTGGGCGTTCCTAGTGCCGATAGCACCATCTACTCCGTGGCTTACAATGTGCGTATGATGGGTAAAAGAAAACTCTTGAATATGGCAGAAACCACACGAAACCACGCCATCTGATGCCAAGCGACCGTCAAAGAAGAGTTTCTTTCCTAACTCAAAACCCTTTTCTGTTGGTCGATTACTTTCTAATGGGTATACCACTTCTGGCATATTGGAGGGAATGTCTAACTGAAGCAGATCATTGGTCTCCTCGGGGATATCTTGATACGTTTCGTTATTACAACTCACCAAGAACAGCAGGAATGCTATGTGATAGAGATACTTCATTCCTAATTAATTTCTAATATCGTAATTGCACTAAACATGGTTGTGATATTTTCAGCGATCAAGGGGGCATTCACAGGATCCACTTGAATATCATCCTTATTGGCAAGCGACATCGTGTGGGTGCCATCAAAGATCTTCGAAATATCAACTTCGATACCGATGGTAGTGTTGCCTCCATCAGAAACATTGGCGGAGGAAAGATCCAATGTGATGGTCTTATAATTGTCTAAGGTGGCTCCATGACTGCCTACATGATACAGGAAGGTGTCTTGCGTTCCTCCTTCAGGGGTGTAACTGCCTTCGAATTTGATGAATTTGTAACCTGCGGACCAAGACCAAAGCATCCCGGCCTCCTCTGCTTTTGGTACAAAGTTAGCAATACCATTCAGCGGATAATTACTTTGATCCACACCAAAGCCAAATTTGATAGCGGTGTAATTTCCCGCAGGTACATTTTCTAAGGTAAATGATTTTGAATTTGAGTCTTCTTCATTTACTAGAAAGTAACTAGCTGCTTTTGGATAGACGAATTCGCCCCCATTTTCTTTAACCAATACCACGTCACTTAGGATATATTTGAGTTCGCTTATTGTATAGGTTTCATCGCTGCCATTAACGTAGGCTCCAATATTTAATGATAGCGGCTGAATTCCAACGGTGTTATTGAATTCTAGGGTAACGCTCCCACTACCTGACGAGTCGTCATTGTTACAGCTTAAGCTCACAAAAGAAAGAATGACTAGAGATAATAACGCTATTTTGTTGAAGGTCTTCATGATTTTGACTATTTGATTTGAATGACGAGTAGGTCTTGTTGCCCCTTGTTTAAAGTAACGTCATTGTCCGTACTGTAAGTATCGCCTACCACGATTAATTTTTTATCATCGGTTTCTACGATTCCATGGGCGAAATCAAAATTGCTACCGCCAAAATTCTTTTCCCATAGAAGTGTTCCAGAATCAGAGATCTTTATTACCCAAAAGTCAGTTTCTGCGTAATTGCCAGATACATCTCCATCACTACTGCGAGAGCTTCCTGCTATGGCATAGCCTCCGTCTTGCAGGGCAACCACATCTGTGGCAGATTCAAAACCGGTACCACCATATGTTTTTTGCCATTGTATGTTTCCCGTAGCATTGATTTTCACTGCCCAGAAGTCGAAAGAACCTTTTGTGTCGGTTACATCGCCATCCGTACTTTGTGTATCTCCTACCAAAAGATATCCTCCATCGCTTGATTTGGCAATGGCGAAGCCATTGTCGGCATCACTTCCGCCATATGATCTTTCCCATTGTATCTGACCCGCGCTACTTACTTTAACGATCCAGAAATCGTAGCTTCCTTTGGAATTGGACACTTGTACATCATTGCTCTCTGATGAGCCCATCATTATGACGCCACCATCATCGGTCTGAATGATATCATAACAACGATCATTGTTGGAGCCTCCGAAATAATTTCGCCATATAAGATTTCCGTTGGCATCTAATTTGTGAATCCAAAAATCACCTACTCCGTGTAAATTGCGCGTAGCGGTGCCTTCGTTTCCAAGACCTCCAGAAGCGGTGACATCCAAAAAACCACCAACAAAATAGCCGCCATCAGTAGTTTGTACAATGGAGAACGCCTGATCAAGTCCGGTGAAACCGAAGTTCTTCTGCCATTGAAGTTCACCACTAGCATCAACTTTGATCACCCATTTATCGTAAAAGCCATTGTTGCCAGCGACATCGCCGTCGGTGCTGCGACTGAATCCAACAGCGGCAAATCCGCCATCGCTGGTTTGAATCACTGCCTTTCCGCTATCTTCCGAGGAGCCGCCATAAGTTTTATTCCAAAGGAGTGATCCATCTGCCGAAAATTTGGCCAACCAAAAGTCGTTATCTTCGCTTTGGTGATCAATGATATCTCCGTCGATACTTTTTGTGGTACCAAAGATCGCAATTCCACTGTCAGAGGTGATCAGCACATCTTCGGCGACATCTTCTCTTGTGCCACCAATGGTCTTTGCCCAATCCAATTCGCCAATAAAAACAGCCGATGTAGGAGTGTCATCCGAACTATCGGATGAACAGCTAAGTAAGCAAGCCGCTGAGATCAAAAATAGAAAACTATATAAGGTGTAATTTTTCATAGCATTATTCATTTCACCTATTGCGTGCACCCTTTAATAAGGGTGCCAGCCTAATCGATGACCAATTTTTTCGCTAAGGCATTGTCCACCTTTACTAAGTAGACTCCTTTGGCAAGCGTATTAGTAGGTATAACGAAGCTACTGCTCTCTAATTTATCGAATGAGAGAATCGTTTGGCCTAATAGGTTAGATAGTGAGATCGTATTTATTCGTTTCGTTTGTGAAACTTCAATTGTGACGTTTTCTGAGGCTGGATTTGGATACATGCTAAAGGAATTGCGATCAAATTTTGGAGTACTCAAAGTGCCGCTTTTTCTTACAATAAGCATACCAGCGTCTTGATCGCTTATTACGATATTTCCACTTGGAAAAAATGGATATACATTCCACGCGCCGTTACTCGTGGTTGCATTGTCGTTAGCTGGAAAGCTATCGAAATAACCCACCTCTGTAAATGTATTGGTCGTGGTGGTGCTATTATCGATATCGGAAATATCTATGACTCGCATACCAGAAGTATAATTAGCCTCGTACAAAGTATCTCCAATGATATATAAATTATGATCTGTAGAGGTCGTAGGGCCAAAATAAGTGGTATGTAGCACGGGATTATCAAGGTCCGTAACGTCGAATACCAAGGTCCGTGTGTTTCCAATGGAGGGTTCATCAGTCTCATCACCTACGATGAAGTATCTAAAGTCTGGTGTAAACCATCCTTGGTGCGCATATCCAGGAAGTGGATAGGTCGCTTCCGATATTTTTATTGGATTTGCTTTGTCCGACACATTCACAAAAATGATCTTATCGTCACTAGACCCACCGACACCATTGCTGGCGACCATGATCTCTCTTCCAATGTAAGCTATGTCTGGCCCAGCATAGGTGATCACTTGGGCATCATGCGTATATCCATCAGCATTATAACCGCCAACGTCTATGGGGTTCGCAGGATCCGTCAGATCAATAAAAATTGCACCATTGTTTCCAACTCCGCCACAACCTACCAAATAAGCATAACCAGTCCCTTCGTTGATCGCGATATTATGACAGCTGTTCACTCCGGTGTAGGTAGTCACTGCTGTAAAGGTTACCGGAGGATTGGTCACATTTCTAAGATTGGTAAGATCAAATACCTGCATCCCATGTGCGCCGGCATTATCGGCCACAATAAAGGCGTGATTATTATATACTTTGATATCTCTCCAGAAATTGGCAGAAGAACCACTGGTTCTTTGCAAATGTCCCAAGAACACGGGATTCAAAGGATCTGAAATGTCGACAAATGCCGTCCGTGTGGACGTTCCCATGATGGCATATTCTTTTCCATCCAAAGGGTCTACCCAACCCCAATTATCATTTGCGATGATACTGCCACCAGAAGCGCCAGCCAGCGTATTAAGGTCTATTGAGGATAACAGATCATAATCATTACAAGGATATATTCCGGCCAATCCACCACTGCAGGGCGTTTGTGCATTAAGGGTGACTGCGATACTGAAAATCAATAAAACTAGTAGTCTTCTCATAAGTAGGATAAATGATTAATTATCAAAACAAAAGTAAGGGATTTTTCTACAAATTAAATAGTTATTAAAGGTTGGGAATGTTAAAGTGTCATCACAGCTTCTTATTTTTGCAGCATGATCGAAGATAAAACACCAAAACGAACGGCACTTTCCGAATTGGGGGAATTTGGTTTGATAGCGCATTTGACCAAAGATTTCAAAGTTGTGAACCCCTCGACCATCAAAGCTATCGGGGACGATGCCGCCATCATAGATTTCAAAGAAAAAAAGGCAGTGATCTCTACCGACCTGTTGGTGGAAGGCGTCCATTTCGACTTGTCTTATATGCCCTTAAAGCATTTGGGCTATAAGGCTGTTATGGTCAATCTATCCGATATCTATGCGATGAATGCAGCTGCCACCCAAATCACCGTTTCGATAGCGGTTTCTAATCGTTTTCCTCTTGAGGCCTTAGAAGAGCTTTACGCAGGGATTCATCTGGCAGCTAAGATCTATAATGTCGATGTTGTTGGGGGAGACACTACTTCGTCAAACAAAGGATTATTGATATCCGTTACCTCCATTGGTGAGGTAGAGGAGCAAAATATTGCATATCGGAATGGTGCAAAGCCCAACGACCTTTTAGTGGTCACAGGAGATCTCGGAGGAGCTTATATGGGACTTCAAGTTTTAGAACGTGAGAAAGAGGTCTTCAAGGTAAATCCCAACAATCAACCTGACCTAGATCAGTACACTTACATCATTGAACGACAATTAAAACCCGAAGCTCGTAAAGACATTCCGCCCTTATTAGATCAACTGGGCGTTAAGCCAACAGCGATGATCGATATAAGCGATGGACTTTCTTCCGAGATCATTCACATCTCCAAACAATCTGAGGTTGGAGTTAATCTTTTCGAAGATAAGATCCCTTTGGACCCACAGGTCATTGCTACCTGTGAGGAGTTCAAAATTGATAGCACAATGGTCGCATTGAGCGGAGGTGAGGACTATGAGCTTCTATTCACCATAGACCAAGCAGATTATCCCAAAATAAAGGCGAATCCGAATTTGACCGTGATCGGTCACATGACCGAGGCCAAAGAAGGGATGCACCTCATTACAAGGGCAAATACCAAGATACCGCTGAAGGCTCAGGGCTGGAATGCAATGCGAGAAGATTAAGCTACGGCTCTTTTCTTCTTGTAAAGCATTGATAAAGTTTCGTTGATTTCTTTTCGCTGTGGAGTTAATGTAGCGATGTTACCACTTACATCTGTAGTTCCTTGTTTTTTGCAATGAACACACTCATACTCGTGGATGTGACGAGTTACTTTCTTAGTTACTTTGAAACGATGTCCGAATAGGGAGCAAAACAGTCCAGAGATGGTGAAGCTGTTTTTGGAGGAAGCTCTTTCCATAACGATTGAGATAAATAGGTTAAACTTACATTTGGGTACAGTAAATATAGAACAAAATTTATAACCACCAAACAATCATGTAGTTATTGCACTATATTTTAGATAAACGGTTCAAAACCTCGAAAAACTGCTCAATATGAGACATGTGACCATCGGGAATGATAACTAATTCTAGATCAGAATCTTGGAAATCCCTTTGTAAAAGATCACTGTCGAGAACAGGGTCATCCTTTGCCAAAATCAACTTTTTATTAAATCTTGATTCTCTTAAAAATAAATCTTGGTCCGATCGTTTCATCATTCCTTCCTGGGCTGCAATATATCCCTGCAATGGGGTTTTTAGGGCATCATTAACAACGATCTCGATCTCTCCAGGAAAGAGTATCTTTGATTTCTTGGCAAATAAATTTCGAACAGATATACGAACCACCTGGCCGTAATTCTTTTTTGCGGCTTCGATTCCACGCTTCCGAATCTTTATTCGCTCTTCAGAATCCGTATAAGGGGTAGAATTCAATAGGCATAGTGTTTCGATCATATTGGGAATCTTTTTCGCCAAAGCCAATGCCACATAACCTCCCATAGAATGACCAACGACAGAAAATGTCTCAACGCCTTCATGTCGAAGGACTGCAAAGACAGCATCGGCCATCATTTCCATGGTATGCACATATCCGATGCAGGGCGTTTTACCGTGCCCCAAAAGATCCACGGTGATCACTTTTCTGTTTTGAGATAGGGTTGGAATAAAAGCATCCCACATGGATTGATTTTCTAAAAAGCCGTGAAGCAAAACAAGCGTGTCACCTTGCCCCGCGATAGTGTAATTAATATTGATGCTTTTGTAAAAAAGAGTCATGACAAAATTTTATATTGCGAAGATAATTCAACCTAAATGAACAAAACGAACGAAACCTTTGTCACCGGCTTTGCACTCTTTGCTATGTTTTTTGGCGCGGGAAATTTATTGCTCCCACCAATGTTGGGTTACAATGCTGGATCCGATTGGCCTCTAATAGTATTTGGGTTTGCAATAACAGCCGTTGTCATCCCCTTGTTCGGAATTTTGGCACACGCTCGGTTGCAAGGTACGATGTATGACTTTGCAAAAAAGGTGTCTCCGATTTTCAGCACAGTCTATTGTGTATTGGTATATCTGATCTCAGCCGGGATTCCTTCACCTAGAACGGCAGCGGCAACGCACGAGATAGCGGTCGCACCTAATTTTCAGATCAGTTCTTTGGTCACGAGTAGTGTGTACTTTATGCTAGTTTTCATTTTTGTGATGAATCGCTCTAAAATTCTTTCGTTTATCGGCAAGTATTTAACTCCCATTATAGTTGTCATTTTATTGATGGTCATAGGAATTGGCCTATTTTCTGCTGAAGGGTCCTTGCAGACGGGCCTTGCAGCTTCGCCCATTGCAACAGGTTTGTTGGAGGGCTATCAAACCTTTGACGCCATCGGGGCCGTGGTGATAGGTGGTGTGGTGATCATCTCACTAAATTTGAAAGGACACAAATCGTTTGAGGCCAAAAAGTACTTGATATCACGTGCTGGATTTATAGCAGGGCTTGGTTTGATGATCATGTATGCAGGTTTGGTGGCTGTAGGAGCTTTTTTTAGATCAGAAGTGGCTATAAGTGAAACCCTGAGTAGCGATCTTCAACGTGCACAATTACTTAATTATATTTCGGGATCCGCATTAGGCAATATAGGAAGTGCTTTTCTGAATGTATTGATCTCCTTGGCATGTTTTACGACGGCCGTCGGAATCGTCACCGGAACTTCAGATTATTTCAAAGGTCTCTTTAAAGATTCACAAAGAGTGTATGTTATCACCGCCATTCTGGCCTGTGTCGCTGGAGTAGTTGTTGGGCAGCTCGATTTTTATTCTATCCTTATAATTGCGATACCCGCATTGTTTTTGGTGTATCCCGTAACGATCGTATTGATCTTTCTTAATGTGCTTCCTCAAAAGTGGGCTTCCGTTCTTGTTTTTAGGGCGGTGGTGATTGTCGCCATTTTATTTAGCATCCCTGATGTACTTGGATTCTTTTGGAGTGAAGATCTAACCATCAAAGCGATCAAAGAGGTGATACCATTGGCCAACCAACATTTTGGGTGGGTCATACCTTCGATACTGGTTTTTATTTTTTCAAATATGTTGTCTTTGACCATATCCAATCGTTGATTTACGACAAATGTAAAAGATTAAGTGAGCAATCCTTTTTCAGCTTCTACAATGAGAGACTCTATTGAGAACCAGCAAGTAATCCCACGGGGGGCATCTTCACGTAAATAAAGAACACTTATTGAACAAGAAATATTTTTATTTGACATTAAAATAAAGTTTGTTCATTTCGAGTTATTAGTAGAACAATTACAACCCAAATCATTTATTTTGAAGAAACATTTTTTTAAAGCGACCTGCACTTTTGCAGCGATTGCAGCGACGGTATTTTTTACAGCCTGTAGCAGTGAAGATTCAGATGGCAACAAGTATGAGGCTGGTATCACAGAAGATAATATTCAAAGAATGATGACCTTCAATGAGGCTATGGCGTTTACCAATCAGCAGTCGTTTCAAGCTTATATTGGAGCCGGCGTAACTAGAAGTAGCAGAACTGATTGTTTTTCTTTTATCACTTCGCAAAACAGTTATACGGTCACCTATGACAATTGTGACTTTGGAGGTCAAACATTGAATGGAACAACCTCAGTGAGCTATGTAGTTGACGGAGAAAACATCGATATGACTTCGACCTACACGAATTTTTCAGTTGCGGGATATACCTTTAATGGAAGCAATCAAGTTGTTTTTGCGGCCGAATATGATACTGGTAATTTTGTAGTATCCACGACTTCAGATCTTACTGTCTCAACACCGGATGGAGATACTGTGACAGATACTGGCACCAGAAATTATACCTATAGCTTCGGTCAAGATTTTACAGACTTTAGCTTCTCGTTCGAAGGCGAGTGGACAACGACCCTCAATGGCGACGCATATGAATTCTTTACCTCTTCGGTCCTAGAAGGAAATATTGATTGCGAGTATATCGTTAGCGGTGTTCTCAACGTCGCATATAATGATACATCGGCCAGCATCGACTTTGGAGATGGTACCTGTGATAACCAAGCGGTACTAACGATCTCTGAGGTATCTCAAGACATTACCTTATAAAACAACTACAAAGGAATACAAAAGGCTGCCCATTAAGGCAGCCTTTTATATTATGTATTTTTCTTAACGATTAAAGATTCTTTTCAAGTTAAAGGAAGGTGACTTCGAACTTCGTTTGAAACCTGAAGAAACTAATTCATCAACGCTTCTATCTCCTCCGCTTCGATAGGAATACTGCGCATCAGGTTAAAAGGGGCGCCATGTTCTTGGATCACCACATCGTCTTCAAGACGAATACCAAAGCCTTCATCGGGTATATAGATCGCTGGCTCTACTGTAAACACATTCCCCGCTTGCATTGGTTCGTGAAGCAAACCATAGTCATGCGTGTCCAGACCCATATGATGACTTGTGCCATGCATAAAGTATTTTTTGTAGGCTGGCCAATCCTTATCTTCATTCTGCACATCCGCCTTGTCTAGAAGCCCAAGGCCTAATAGTTCTGAGGTCATGATCTTGCCAACTTCAATATGAAATGGTTTCCAAAGTTCTCCCGGCACCAGCATTTTTGTCGCTTCATTCTTTACGCGCAAAACGGCATCGTAAACCTCGCGCTGTCTTTTGGTGAACCGTCCCGATACAGGAATGGTCCTGGTCATATCACTGCTGTAATTGGCATACTCGGCCCCAACATCCATCAATAGAAGATCACCATCTTTACATTGCTGATTGTTTTCTATGTAGTGAAGCACATTGGCATTGTTCCCTGAGGCGATAATTGGGGTATAGGCAAATTTTTTAGATCGATTTCGAAGAAACTCGTGCATATATTCTGCTTCGACCTCATATTCCCACACTCCTGGTTTTACAAAACCTAAGATGCGTCGAAATCCCTTTTCTGTGATGTCACAAGCTTTCTGGATCAAGTCGATCTCAATTTTATCTTTTACCGATCGCAGGCGCTGCAAAATGGGATTGCTCTTGGCTACGCTATGGGCAGGATATTTTTCTTTCCACCATTTTGTAAAGCGGTCCTCACGAGTTTCGGTCTCTACATTGGCACGATAGTGTTCATTGGTATTTACATAGACGGTGTCACATTGTGTCATCAATTCAAAAAACACCTTTTCCAATTCCTGCAGCCAATAAACGGTCTTTACGCCCGACACTTCGAAGGCGCGTTCTTTGGTCAGCTTTTCCCCTTCCCAAATGGCAATAAGCTCGCTGGTCTCTTTCAAGAACAGGATCTCTCGATGTTTTTCTTCTGGAGCATCGGGAAAAAGCACTAAGATACTCTCTTCTTGATCCACACCGCTCAAATAAAAAATGTCGCGATGCTGCTCGAAGGGCATGGTACTATCTGCACTTATTGGATAAATATCATTGCTATTGAACACCGCAAGGCTTTTTGGCTTCATTTGCGCCATGAAATTCTTACGGTTCTTGATAAAGAGGTCACGCTCAATTGGAAGGTACTTCATTCGTAAAAAATTTATTGGATTCTCAAAAATACAACATGATGAAGTTTCCCCATTAAACTTCGTTTAAAAGTTTTGGTTTAACTTTATCAATAATTAATTTCAAACTAGTACTAACTACCAATTATTGTTAAGAATGAAACGACTTTCTCTCGTTGCTTTGATATTGTTTTCCTTCGTCAATCTTAAAGCACAGTCACCAGCTACCCCCGCATCCGATGTTCAGAAAGCCTTAGAACAAAAAGCACAGTTAGAGGCCTCCTCAATAGTGAAGAATATACCTTTCGAAAATATTGGGCCAACGGTGATGAGCGGACGTATCGTAGACCTTGCCGTAAACCCAGATAATCCAGTTGAGTTTTATGCGGCCTATGCGTCTGGCGGATTGTGGTATACTAAAAACAATGGGACTTCTTTCGAGCCTGTTTTAGACAGTTCACCGACCAACAACGTTGGAGATATCGCAGTCGATTGGACGCGTGGCACTATCTGGGTTGGGACAGGAGAGAATAATTCCTCTCGCTCCTCATACGCAGGTATAGGAATCCTAAAATCTACAGATAAAGGAAAGACCTGGCAAAATATGGGGTTGCATGATAGTCATCATATCGGGCGCATTGTAATCAATCCCAAGAACCCTGATGAGGTGGTTGTGGCTGTTGTTGGACATTTGTACTCTCCCAATCAAGAAAGGGGCGTTTTTAAAACTACCGACGGAGGTAAGACGTGGAAAAAGACCTTGTTTGTCTCTCCTGAAGCAGGAATCATAGATCTGGCCGTTTCTCCGAATAATTTTGACATTCAATTTGCAGCTTCTTGGGAAAAAGATCGAAAAGCATGGAATTTTCTTGGAAATGGTGATGCGTCTGCAATCTACAAAAGCACAGATGCCGGAGAAACCTGGAGCAAAGTCACGACCAAAAGAAGTGGTTTTCCAACAGGTGAGGGAGTTGGCCGTATTGGACTTGCCGTTTTTGATGATAATATCATATATGCCGTTCACGACAATCAATTTCGAAGAGCGCCAGAAAAAGAAGAAAAGAAAAAGTCCGATTTAGAGAAAGAGGATTTTAAGTCGATGAGTGTTCAGGATTTTTTGGCCTTGGAGGATAAAAAGTTGAATAAATTTTTGAAGACCAATGGCTTTCAAGAAAAATACAGAGCCGAAAACGTAAAGCAAATGATCCGAAGCGGAGTGGTAAAACCTGCAGATATCGCCAAATACCTCGAATCAGCGAATACCAATCTTTTTGACACGCCAGTGATCGGTGCCGAAGTGTATCGCAGTGAGGATGGCGGTAAGAGCTGGAAAATAATGAATGAGGAATATATCGATGATGTGTTCTACAGTTATGGATACTATTTTGCCCAAATAAGGGTAAATCCAAAAAATAAAGAAAAAGTGTACATCGCTGGTGTGCCCATTCTAAAATCTGAAAATGGTGGAAAGACATGGGAAAGTATCAATCGCGAAAATGTACATGCCGATCATCATGCTTTGTGGATAAACCCAAAGATGCCCTCTCATTTGATCAATGGAAACGATGGGGGCGTCAATATCAGCTATGACGACGGTGAGACCTGGGTCAAGAACAATTCGCCATCCGTAGGTCAATTCTATGCGATCAATGTTGACAATCAACAACCGTATCATGTTTACGGCGGACTTCAAGACAATGGTGTTTGGGTTGGCGCTCATAATGCTCGCGAAGATCGTAGCTGGCATCAGAGCGGCCAATATCCTTGGAAAAGTATCATGGGTGGTGATGGGATGCAGATCGAGATCGACAGTCGCAATCCAGATATCGTGTACACGGGATATCAGTTTGGAAATTATTTTAGATTGAATAGGAAAGATGGAGATCGCGTCTATATTCAGCCAAAGCATGAACTTGGGGAAGCGCCCTATCGTTTTAATTGGCAAACACCGATTCTGCTTTCACCTCACAATCAAGACATTCTATATCTTGGTGGAAATAAATTACATAGAAGTCTCAATCAAGGTGATGATTGGGAAGCGATATCGGATGATCTTACGAAGGGTGCAAAAGAAGGTAATGTTGCATACGGGACACTTACTACGATCTCTGAATCCCCGTTCAAGTTCGGGTTGATCTATGTTGGAAGTGATGACGGATTGGTCCATGCTACAAAAAATGCCGGTGGTAGTTGGGAACGCGTTTCCAACAGTTTTCCCCAAGACCTCTGGGTGAGCAGAGTGGTCGCTTCAAGCCATAAGAAAGAACGTGTATATGTAAGCTTGAACGGCTATCGCTGGGATGATTTTACGCCTTATGTGTATATGAGTGACAACTATGGAAAAACATGGAAGAATATCAGTAGTAATCTTCCGTTGTCTCCAGTAAATGTTATCAAGGAAGATCCAGAGAATGAAGACCTGCTTTTTGTGGGCACAGACAACGGCACGTATGTTTCTTTTGATAGAGGTAATTCGTGGGAAGCATTTAGCAAAGGTCTAACACCGGCTGCAGTTCACGATATTGTGATTCAACCCGAAGCAAAAGATTTGTTAGTGGGTACTCATGGGCGGAGTATCTTTAAAGCCAATATCGCTCCACTTCAAGAATTGAATGTTGATCTAAGAAATAAGACGCTACACCTTTTTGCGGTAGAGAGCATTCGTCATTCAGGGAATTGGGGAAGCAGTTGGAGCAAATGGTTAGAGCCGCGAATACCATCCATGGACTTTAAAGTATATACCAACTTTTCAGGAAAGGTCGACCTAAAGATTTTGGCATCGAATGGGGTCGAGGTCAATGCTTTTGATGTTGAGGTAGATAAAGGATTCAACTACGTTCCCTTTGATGTTACCTTCTCGGAAAAAGGCCGAAAAGCCTATCTTAAGAAGAAAAAGAACGCCGAGGTGAAAAAGGCAAAAAATGACCAGTATTATTTGGTAAAAGGGAACTATAAAGTAGAAATTTCGGGCATTGGAAAGACCGAGACACAAGAATTTGAAGTGAAATAATACCGAAAACAGTATAAGAAAGACCTCGCGATATTACGGGGTCTTTATTTTTTTAAGGTGTTTCATCGTAAATTTATACAAAAGCCGTCATTATACTTTGAACTGGAACACCTTCAATATTATTATAGCATCAGCCGCCGCCATAGTAGTGCTGATCTGTGTCATTAAACTTTTTAGTGCTTGGAAGAGCAAGTCAGCGCCCTATCTTTATTGGTTTCTTATTACAAGTAGCATTGTTATTCTTCAAGTATTGGCCATTGATATTGGCATCACCAAAGAGAATCAGTGGCTATTGGTGCTATACCTACCATTTCAGTTTTTATCGCCAGTATTGTTCACGGCACTTACATGCACTTATTTGGATAGGATGGCGCTGTTTAAGAAATATCGCTACCTATTACTAATGCCTTTTGTTATTTTTTTCATTCTCTATACCTTTTTGAAGGTGAACGTAGTGCTCGATTTTGACCTCGTTTCCAGTCAAACGGCAGCTCAGATAAGCGCTGAGTGGGACGAAAATTCAGCCGTAATGTTATCATTGATCTTAGGGATCTGGAACTACAAGATCATTAAAGACTATGAAATTGGCTTCGGTAATCTTTCGTATAAAGTGGTCACAAAGAGGACCAGATGGCTGAGAATTATGTATACGATATTGATCATACTCACCGTTCTGTGGGGAGCGATCATAATAGCAATGAAACTTGATGATGATCTTAGGGGACATGGGCCATACTATCCATTATGGTTACTCTTTTTAGGATTCTACTATGTATTTCTTTTTGTTGGGGAAAAGCATTTGGACAAAGTTGAAATGGCTAAAGCGGGCGAACTACAATCGCTAGAAGAGATCACCACAAACTTTCAACTCTTAGGCCTTAACAAGGTATTCGCCTCAGACGAACTCCAGATTTTAGAGGGACAGCAATACGATGTGACGGCGATACTCAGTTATTTCGCCACTTCCCTATTTGATAAACAAAAGGAAGAAGACGTGCTCTGGGACATTACCAAAAATTGTATTGCAAAGCTAGACCTTGAGGATTGTGTCATTTATTTGTTGGATAAAGAACGACAAATGCTCGTTCAAAAAGCGGCCTATGGAAATAAGGACAAAGGGCAGCGAAAGATACTCAGTCCAATAGAAATCCCCGTTGGGAAAGGTGTTGTGGGGGCCGCCGCGAAAACCAGAGAATGGCAATTGGTCCAAGATGTCAATACGGAAGAACGCTACATTTTGGATGATCAACAACGAATGTCAGAATTGGCAGTCCCCATTGCCTTTGAAGATGAACTGCTGGGTGTTTTGGATTCCGAGCATTCTCAAAAGGCCTTCTTCAATGAGCGTCATGTATTTCTTTTTCAATTGATCGCGAAGTTGACCGCTACCAAACTTCAACAGGTATCAAAGAAGAGTACCATGACCATTACCAATGACAATGCTTATTTCAAGGAATTATGCTATCTGTTGGAAAATGAGCATATTTATAGAAGTACTGAGTTGAACCTCACCAAAGCATCAGAAAAATTGAACATCAGTAGCAACTACCTCTCACAACTTGTAAATAAAATTGCTGACTGTAATTTCTCAGATTTTGTGAATAAATATCGCGTAGAAGATGCCAAATCGAAACTTGCCAACCCTGAATTTTCAAGCTACACCATGCTAGCCATTGGTCTTGAGGCAGGATTCAACTCAAAATCTACCTTCTACAATGCTTTCAAAAAGCATACGGGAATGTCCCCTTCAGACTACAAGGAAAATCACCCTATCGAGTCCAAAATCCTTTAGATTCAATCATTTGGGACACTCCAACTCCCTGCTATATATAGGTTTGCATCATCAATAATCAAAAATGTATTCGTGATGAAGAATCTATTAAAATCAACAATTTGTTTTTGCGCAAGCATGCTAACAGGCATGCTTGTATGTGCAAACTCAACTCCATCTGGAGCAATGAACACAACGGCCATGAAGAATTGGTCGGCGAAACACGGGATGACTCCTCAAAAATACCAAAGTGAGTTCAATAACCTTCATAAGAAGGGATATAGACTCACGGCCGTAGATGGCTACTATGTAAACGGCAAGGTCTATTTTGCAGGCTTATGGGAAAAATCGGGTAGTTTAAACTATAAGGCCAGGCATGGTCTCTCGGGTAAACAGTATCAGGCCGAGTTTACAAAAAATCATAAGGCAGGCTATCGCTTGGTACATGTGGATGGTTACTACGATGGAAAACAGGCAAGATATGCAGCGATTTGGAGAAAGCAGCATACTTCGGGTCTTATCGCTAGACATGGTTTGACTGGCGCGCAATACCAGAAAGAATTTACCAACAACCATAAGAAAGGCTATCGCCTAGTACATGTAAGTGGCTATGGCATCAAAGGAAAAGCCTATTATGCCGCAATTTGGAAAAAAGGATCCACTTCGGGCTATAAGGCCAGACATGGATTAACGAGCAGTCAGTATCAAGCGGAATTCAATAAAAATGTGAAGAATGGCTATAAGCTAACCCATGTTGACAGTTATGACGTAGGCGGAAAAGTGTACTATGCTTGCATCTTCGAAAAGGTCAATGGCCGATACAGCGCCAGACATGGCATGAACAGCAAAAATTATCAATTGTATTTTGATAACTATTACTACCAAGGGTTTAGACCCATAAGTGTTAGTGGCCACGATGCGGGCAAAGGTGCTGGTTATGCAGCCGCCTTTAAAAGTGTTGGCGGATGGAACAGTAGCGACCTAGGTCAACTGGATGCCAAGATAAAAAAGGTAATGAAAGACTATAAGATCCCTGGCGTATCTATAGGAATCGTAAAAGATGGCAAATTGGTACTTGCAAAAGGCTATGGCTATGGTGAGAAAGACAAGAAAGAAATTGCAGCAGCTACCAGCCTATTTCGATTGGCAAGTGTTTCAAAACCGATCACAGGGGTGGCAGTGATGCAACTCGTGGAACAAGGTAAATTGAAATTGTCCGACAAGGTATTTGGAAAGGGACAAATTCTCGGAACCAAATACGGCAGTAAATCTTACGGAAATAGAGAAAAAGTGATCACCGTGGGGCAGCTATTAGAGCATACAGCTGGAGGTCATTCTTGGGACAATAATCAAAAGCCAAATGCCACAGTGGATAAATGGGGTGGCGCCATGAAAATTACCACAAGCGAAACACATGCTGCGACCATCGCACGTGTGTTGGACGACCGCAATCCTACGCATACTCCCGGGAGTTTGTATGAGTATTCCAATTTCGGTTTTTGTGTGCTAGGAAGAGTGATCGAGAAAAAGACCGGAATGACCTATGAGAAGTATCTACGAGATAAGGTTTTGAAGAAATGCGGTATTAAATACATGTACATCGGAAGCAGCTCAAAGAAAGGTCGCAAGTATAAAGAAGTTGCCTATTATGCAGGTAGTGGAAACGGGGCATATAATTTAAAAATGCTCAAAATGGATGCCCATGGCGGATGGATCGCCTCATCTGTCGACCTTATGAGATTTATAGTGCGTGTCGATGGACAACCTTCTAAAAAGGATATCCTTAAGAAATCGACCTTCGATGTAATGACCACCGGTTCTTCGGCCAATTCTGGCTACGCAAAGGGATGGGGAGTAAATAGCTCGGGATCAAGAATGTCTCACAGCGGAGGAATGAGCGGCACGAGTACCGTATTGAAAAAAATGAACAATAGCATCAGCTATGTGATCTTGTCCAATTCGTCGGGCAATGGCGACGGGCAAGGCGGTGCTTTGGCAACGGCCATCGAACAGGGAATCAATGGTGTAAAATCATGGCCAAACCTGGACCTATTTTAAAAAAGATGAACTACTAAAAACAAAAAGATGAAAACTTCAATATTAATAACAATTGGCCTATTTGTGTGGTGCATTTCCGGTATGGCACAAAAGAAATACGTGGGTGTATGGGAGAGTGGCCATGGTGGAAATTTAATTCACAAAGCACTTCCTTGGAATGCTTTCCTCGAAAAAGACAAGGAAATGAAAGGCAAAGGGCTTCGATTGGACGACTTTGAGATCATCAAAAGCGGAATAAGGGCGAAGTATGTTGGGTCATGGAAAAAGGGACAAGGAAAGACCCAATTTTCAAAACCTCTGGAATGGAAGGACTTTCTCGATAAAGGAAAGCAACTCACCCAAAACGGATATCGTCTGATCGATTTCGAGATCTTTATGGCAGCAGGCAAAAGAAAATATGTCGGCTTTTGGAAGAAAGGTTCTGGAAATAACATCATCACTAAAGGACTCCGATGGAAAGACTTTTTAGACAAAGGAAAAGAAATGACTTCCAAAGGTTTCCGACTGGCAGATTTCGAAACTTACAAGGTTGGGGGCAAATACCGATATGTGGGTAACTGGCGATCTGGGTCTGGTTCCAATATCATTACCAAGGGACTAAAATGGAAGAGTTTTTTGGATAAGGGCAAAGAGCTTACCGCCAAAGGGCTGCGTTTATACGATCTAGAAATTGTTAAGATAGGGTCTCAGCAGCGATATGTTGGAGCGTGGAAAAATAGTAGCGGTAGTAATATTGTGACCAAGGGATTGAAATGGAATACCTTCTTAAATAAGGGTAAACAACTTACGGGACAAGGTTTGCGATTGGCTGATTTTGAAATTTTCACAACACCTAAATCACCAGTTCAGAACACGAATACGGGTCCTGATGTATTACCCGATCCAGCGGACTTTCCAAAAGTGCCGAGTCATGTGAAATTGTTAAATGGCACTCAGGGGAGTGACAAATATCGAGTCGTCGTAGATTTTACCAAGCTGGTAGACGGTAAACCACAGATCACAATTCCCACACAATTCTTAAAGGACCTTCCTTCCTACAACGGGAAGATCATCTTTCCAGATAATTTTTGCGGGCTCAACATCATAAAAGCCCAGCGGTTTATGTGGCATACGCAGAACGACGGCGTTTATAAGAAATTCCCTTTTAATTATATTCCCGAAAGTTCTTCAATTTTAAAAGAATATTCGGATTCTGGAGAAGGAGAGTATTTTTATAGATATGGCATCAACTTTACAGGCCCTATGGGGAAATGTGCAACTTCAGCGAAGGATTGGGTATTTGAACAACCCTTTATGAAGCAGTCCACTTCGTTTCCGCAACCACTTAAGTTGATCATCGAATTGAATAGTGACTCTGAAGTAAAATTCTTAAACTATAAGATCGTTCAGGGGAAACCGCTGAGTGCACTTAAATTGTTTAAACCAACAAGTGCAGAAAAACTGCTGAAATATTATGAGAAAACACTTTTGGGGAGTCTGGAAAAATGGATAAAAGCGGTGTGTAAAGAAAACCCAAAAGAATGTCCAGAGAAGAAAGATGGCAAAGACCAGAGCAATTAACGTTGATGAGGTTCTTTAGGATGATGAAATCAAGCGTCAGCTGTAAAAGCTGACGTTTTTTTTTTACGTTAAAAACAGTTAAAGATCAGGTCATCTTGTTTAAGATATGGTATCATTTTTCAATCGTTTTCGCATGGAGGCTTCAACAATTCTTACTATTTAATTAAATCTGTTCTAAATAGTCTTTAAAACGATGCGCAAAGTTTGTTAAAACCATGGCTGTGCAGTAATTTTGTTAGCAATTTTAAACTAACTTCTACAAGAATGAGTGGATTTTTAAAATCTTCGATTGGAAGAAAAATAGCCATGGCGTTATCAGCTCTCTTCCTAATGATTTTTCTGATAATGCATGTTTCAATCAATTTTACTTCTGTGTTTAGCCCCGAACTTTTCAACGAGCTCTCACATTTCATGGGAACCAATCCTGTAATTCAAGGATTGATGCAACCAATTTTAATATTCGGAGTTATTTTCCACTTTGTGATGGGCTTTGTCTTGGAGGCAAGAAATCGAGCTTCGCGAAATGTGAGCTATGCAAAAAATAAAGGAGCTGAAAATTCTAGCTGGATGTCCCGAAACATGCTACTTTCTGGAGTGGTGATCCTTGCTTTTCTTGGGTTGCACTTCTATGATTTCTGGGTACATGAGATGACCGTAAAGTATATTGAAGGTGATATGTCAGGACTAATAGACCCAAACAATGCCGATTCTGGATTTCGATACTACGAAGAGCTAAGAGAGAAGTTCGTAAGTCCTATCAGAGTTGCAATTTATTCGGTAGCATTTGTGCTGCTAGCGCTGCATTTATTACACGGTTTCAATTCGGCCTTTCAATCGATGGGCGCCAACAATAAATATACACGTAGTTTAAAGGGATTTGGAAAAGTTTACTCGATCGGAGTACCTGCGCTCTTTATATTCATCGCGCTCTTTCATCATTTAACACACTAAAAGCACTTTCTGAGATATGGCAATATTAGATTCAAAAATACCAGCAGGTCCATTAGCAGACAAGTGGACAAATCATAAAAATAATATCAACCTTGTAAACCCGGCTAACAAACGACTTATCGATATCATTGTTGTCGGTACTGGTCTAGCAGGAGGTTCTGCCGCAGCCACTCTGGCCGAGCTTGGATATAATGTGAAGGCATTCTGTTTTCAAGATTCTCCAAGACGAGCACACTCGATCGCCGCACAAGGAGGGATCAACGCAGCGAAGAATTACCAAGGAGATGGGGATTCTACCTATCGACTTTTCTACGATACCGTAAAAGGGGGTGATTATCGCTCTCGTGAAGCAAACGTATATCGTTTGGCCGAAGTGTCTACCAATATCATCGACCAGTGTGTAGCCCAAGGCGTTCCTTTTGCGCGAGAGTACGGAGGCCTGTTGGACAACCGCTCTTTTGGCGGGGTTTTGGTGTCCAGAACCTTCTATGCGAAAGGACAAACGGGACAACAATTGTTATTGGGCGCTTATGCGGCCATGAACCGTCAAATAGGTCGAGGTAAGATAAAAATGTACACCCGACATGAGATGTTAGATGTTGTGGTTGTCGATGGCAAAGCCAGAGGGATCATAGCACGTAACTTAGTCACCGGTGAAATTGAGCGCCATTCGGCACATGCCGTTGTGATTGGTTCTGGCGGTTATGGCAATGCCTTCTATCTTTCCACCTACGCCATGGGAAGTAATGTGACCGCGGCATGGAAAGCCCATAAGCGAGGTGCATTCTTTGCCAATCCATGCTACACGCAGATTCATCCGACATGTATACCAGTTTCGGGAGACCATCAGTCCAAATTGACACTGATGTCCGAATCCCTCAGAAATGATGGCCGTATTTGGGTGCCTAAAAATTTAGAAGATGTAAAGGCTATCAGAGAAGGTAAACTGAAACCTACTGAGATTGCCGAAGAAAATAGAGATTACTATTTGGAACGTCGCTACCCGGCCTTTGGTAATCTAGTGCCAAGGGATGTTGCCTCGAGAGCGGCAAAAGAACGATGCGATGCAGGTTACGGCGTTAACCAAACGGGCGAAGCTGTTTATCTCGACTTTTCGGCTGCTATTGAGCGCTATGGTAAAGAACAAGCGCACGTCAAAGGTTTAAATGAAGATGACACCGCATTAGTTCAAAAACTTGGAAAAGAGGTCATAGAGAATAAGTACGGAAACTTGTTCCAGATGTATGAGAAGATCGTAGACCAAAATCCATACGAAACCCCAATGATGATCTATCCTGCTGTGCATTATACCATGGGCGGACTTTGGGTAGACTATAACCTAATGACCACCGTTCCTGGTCTATATGCGATCGGGGAGGCCAATTTCTCGGATCACGGAGCCAACAGATTGGGAGCCTCTGCATTGATGCAAGGATTGGCAGATGGTTACTTTGTATTGCCTTACACCATTGGAGACTATCTCGCTGATGATATTCGAACTGGTCCGATTTCGACTGAGTTACCTGAGTTTGATGAGGCCGAAAAGAATGTTCGATCCAATATTGAGAAGCTCATCAACAACCAAGGAACAAAATCTGTGGATCATTTCCATAAGCGTTTGGGTAAAATTATGTGGAATAAATGTGGCATGGCCCGTAACGCGAAAGATCTTAAGGAAGCGATCACCGAGATCGCAGCACTTCGCGAGGAATTCCACAAGGATGTTTTGGTTCCAGGTACAGATAACGAATACAATGAAGAATTGGCAAAGGCGGGTCGAGTTGCCGATTTCTTAGAGCTTGGTGAATTATTTGCAAAAGACGCCTTGGAGCGTGAAGAATCTGCTGGTGGCCATTTCAGAGAAGAGTACCAAACCGATAATGGCGAAGCGTTACGAAGACCAGAATATCAATATGTCTCAGCTTGGGAATATAAAGGACAACCAAGTGAGGCAGTGCATCACAAGGAAGCACTTGAGTACGAGAATATTGAAGTAAAAGAAAGAAGCTATAAATAGATGTCAGTGTTGAGATATGAGATGTTAGACGTATAACTGCTCAATACTCAATACTCAATACTAAAATCTAATAAAAGATGAAATTAACACTAAAAATTTGGCGTCAGAAAAACGCTCAGGATAAAGGAAAAATGGTAGATTATCAACTCGATAATGTATCACCAGACATGTCATTTTTGGAGATGTTGGATGTTCTTAATCAAGATTTAATAGATAAAGGGGAATCTCCGATAGCCTTTGATCATGATTGTAGAGAAGGAATTTGTGGTACGTGTTCGCTATTCATCAACGGAAGGGCGCACGGACCTCAAACCCAAATAACCGCATGCCAATTGCACATGCGTAGTTTTAATGATGGAGACACCATTTATATCGAACCTTGGAGAGCAAAAGCGTTTCCAGTAGTAAAGGATCTCATCGTGGATCGATCGTCCTTTGACCGCATCCAGCAAGCTGGTGGATTCATTTCGGTAAATACTTCTGGAAATACCCAAGATGCGAATGCCATTCCAATTGAAAAGGAGCATGCAGACAAAGCTTTTGACGCAGCTACATGTATCGGTTGCGGGGCTTGTGTAGCGAGTTGTAAGAATTCGTCGGCCATGTTGTTCGTGTCGGCTAAAGTATCGCAATTCGCTTTACTTCCACAAGGACAGGTCGAAGCTACCGATCGTGTTTTGAACATGGTCAAGCAAATGGACGAAGAAGGTTTTGGTAACTGTACCAATACTGGCGCTTGCGAGGTAGAATGCCCTAAAGGCATTTCACTAGAGAACATCGCCCGTATGAATCGCGAATATCTCAAAGCTAGCCTGAAAGGTTAATCATATATTCATTGTCATTCCTGTGGAAGCAGGAATCCAAATCCCATTCCGAATAGGTTTGGGATTTTTTGTTAGCTTTATTAAATGATCAACCATCTGTCCAAACTTCCAAAAGTAGAGACCACCATCTTTACCGTAATGAGTCGCCTTGCTCACCAGCATAAAGCCATCAACTTATCGCAAGGCTTCCCCGATTTTCCCACGGACCCAAAACTGATCGAATTGGTGACCAAAGCGATGAAAGCTGGATATAATCAGTACGCACCTATGCCAGGAATATATTCGCTAAGAGAGGTGATCGCTGAAAAAATTGAGAGTCTTCATAAAAAGACCTATGATCCAGAACACGAGATCACCATCACTGCAGGTGCCACACAGGCGATTTTCACCATTATTTCAACCTTTATACGCCCAGGAGATGAAGTGCTCCTATTTAAGCCTGCCTACGATTGTTATGAGCCTGCCATCGTGGTCAACGGCGGAATTCCGGTGTTCGTGCAATTGCAAGGAAAGGAATTCAAGGTGGATTGGAGCGAGGTGAAGAATAAGATCAGCTCGAAGACCAAAATGGTCATCATCAATACACCACACAATCCAAGTGGAACGGTGCTTTCTAAAGAGGATATGCTTCGACTAGAGGCGGTACTGGCGGATACCGATATCATCTTGCTCAGCGATGAGGTATACGAGCATATTGTCTTTGATGGAAAAGCGCATCAGAGCGCTTCTAGATTTCCCGGATTGGCCGAAAGAACTTTCATTTGTGCTTCCTTTGGAAAAACGTTTCACAACACTGGCTGGAAGACGGGATATTGTGTAGCTCCGAAACAATTGATGGAAGAATTTAGAAAGACACACCAATTCAATGTGTTTTGTGCCAACCACCCTATGCAACGAGCCTTTGCCACCTATTTGGAGGATGCCTCCAGCTATTTAGAATTACCTGCCTTCTATGAGAGGAAACGGGATGCATTCTTAGAAATGATCTCCGGGTCGAAGTTTTCTTTTACACCTTCTAAGGGGACCTATTTTCAGTTATTGGATTACTCGGCAATTACAGACGAAAGTGATGTTGATTTTGCTAAACGATTGTGCACCGAATATGGTTTAGCCTCTATTCCAATCTCGGTTTTTAATGTAAATAATGAAGACAATCGTTTGTTGCGTTTTTGTTTTGCTAAAAAAGAAGAAACCCTACAAAAGGCAGCGCGTATTTTAAACACTACACAATAAGCAAAACCAATCATAAATTCTTAATGATATAATTATTTTCGATGGTAAAATCAACTCAAATGATTTAGATCGCTGTTTTTCAACTAATAATGAAGTAACTTTATAGAATACAAAAAATTCAATAACCAAAACACACTAAATTATGAGTAACGATAGCCATCCCTCACCAAATCGCACAAGTAGTTATAATGTAAACAGTGAAAGCAAATGCCCTTTTTCTGGTGGTGCTGTAACAAAAAGTGCTGGTGGCGGAACTACCAACAGAGACTGGTGGCCAAATTCATTGAATCTGAGCATACTTCGTCAGCATTCAGAATTGGCCGACCCAATGGACAAAGACTTCAATTATGCAGAAGAGTTCAAAAAACTGGACTTGGATGCCGTTAAAAAAGACCTTACCGACCTAATGACCGATAGCCAAGATTGGTGGCCGGCAGATTATGGACATTATGGACCCTTCTTCATTCGAATGGCATGGCATGCCGCAGGGACCTATCGTATCGCAGACGGACGTGGTGGCGGTGGAACGGGCGCACAGCGTTTTGCACCACTCAACAGTTGGCCGGATAACGCAAACCTAGATAAGGCACGTTTGTTATTGTGGCCAATAAAACAGAAGTACGGAAAGAAATTATCATGGTCCGACCTTCTCATATTAACGGGTAATGTGGCTCATGAGTCAATGGGATTGCCAATGTATGGCTTTGGTGGTGGACGTGAAGATATTTGGCAACCAGAAGAGGATATTTATTGGGGCTCCGAAGGCGAATGGCTTGGTAATAAAGAGCGATATGCTAAGGAGGGAAAATTGGAAAATCCATTGGGAGCTGCTCACATGGGATTGATCTATGTAAATCCTGAAGGACCGAATGCCAATCCGGATCCTGTTGCAGCTGCGCATGATATTCGCGAAACCTTTGGTCGAATGGCCATGAATGACTACGAGACTGTAGCGTTGATCGCTGGCGGACACACCTTTGGTAAAACGCATGGTGCAGCAAGTGACGCCGAATATGTTGATGTAGAACCAGAAGGCGCTCCCATAGAGCAGCAGAGTATGGGTTGGAAAAATAAATTTGGAACCGGATTTGGTTCAGATACCATTACCAGTGGTCTGGAAGGCGCCTGGACAGACAGCCCAACCAAGTGGAGCCACAAATATTTGGAGAACCTCTTCGGCTATGAGTGGGAATTGACCAAAAGTCCCGCAGGAGCGCATCAATTTAAACCGAAGGGAGATGCCGGAGCTGGGACAATTCCTGACGCGCATGATCCAACAAAGAAACACGCACCTTTTATGCTTGTTACAGACCTTTCATTGCGAATGGATCCAGCTTATGAGAAGATCGCAAGACATTTCCTCGAAAACCCTGAAGAGTTCAAGGAGGCGTATCAAAAGGCGTGGTATAAATTAACGCATCGCGATATGGGTCCTATATCACGTTATCTTGGGCCAGAGGTGCCTAGCGAGGAATTGATTTGGCAAGACCCGATTCCTGCAGTGGACCATGACTTGATCGACGAGAACGACATCGCTAAGCTTAAAGCCAAGATATTAGATGCAGGACTCTCTGTATCTCAACTGGTATCAACCGCATGGGCCTCTGCCTCGACCTATCGCGACTCGGACAAGCGCGGTGGAGCCAATGGTGCACGAATTCGGCTAAACCCACAAAATTCTTGGGAGGTAAACGATCCAAAGCAATTATCAAAAGTATTGGATACCCTAGATAGTATTCAAAGTGAATTCAACAACACCCAATCGGGCAACAAAAAAGTTTCTTTGGCAGACTTGATCGTCTTAGGAGGTTGTGCGGGCTTGGAACAAGCGGCAAAAAATGCGGGGCACGCTATTGAAGTCCCTTTCACCCCAGGACGTATGGATGCCACCGAAGCACAGACCGATGCAGAATCCTTTGAAGCGCTAGAACCGGGTGCAGATGGATTCCGCAATTATTATAACCCAAAGCATAATGCAACGGCCGAGGAAATGCTGATCGATCGATCGCAGCTATTGACGTTGACGGCCCCAGAAATGACCGTCTTAGTTGGCGGAATGCGAGTGTTGAACACCAATTTTGACCATTCAAAACACGGGGTATTCACAAAACGTCCCGAAGCATTGACCAACGACTTCTTTATCAATCTTCTAGATATGAGAACTGTCTGGAAAGCGATTTCGGACAAAGAGGACGTATTTGAAGGACGCGATCGCAAGACCAACGATCTAAGATGGACAGGAACACGTGTCGACCTTATCTTTGGGTCAAATTCAGAATTACGCGCACTTGCAGAGGTGTATGCGTTTAATGATTCTGAAGAAAAATTTGTCAAAGATTTTGTTTCAGCTTGGGTAAAAGTGATGAATCTTGATCGCTTCGATCTAAAATAATTTCAACATAATAGCTGATGTTGTATAATGTGAGTTAGATAGATATCAATTATTTGTTTGTTATCTTGCAACTGCTCACATTATACAATATGGCAGAAAAACAACGCTGAACGCTCATTTTTAAGTGTTGTAGGAAATATAAGGGCCACTAGCGCATGGAGTCGGATAGGACATTGAGATTGCTTCAGATCAGAACCAAAAATCAGCGAAGATTGTTGGTCAGGGGTTCAATGGCCAAATCCCTTCAAGAATTTCTGAAAGAATCATGTAAAAACAATGTCTTGGTGATCAACTCCAATGTTGCACTCGACGTCTATTATTTGGCTCCCTGCGATTGCAGCGACCTCATCAGAGATAGCTTTCTTTTATTGGCAACCAAGGAAAAAGAGCAATTTTCCTTTAGTACTTTTAATTCGGAATCGACCTGCCTCAGAAAATTTGAGAGTACTCTTATCCAATTGGCAAATCATCCTCAGACCTTTCTTGCATATTGCAAAAAATTTGCGTTTCGACTTAAGAAAGAACGGGTAAATCACGAAATAGTGATGAAACTATTCGATTGTTTCAACAACACACTCATAAAATTGAAGAACGATGATAAGTTACCGCACGTACGCTTATTGAAGGATATCGCCGTCTCCTATAAAGAAACGATGGAAGCCAGTGACGAGTTTCCACATGAATTGTTCTCTGAGTTGGACTCCCTAAAGAACATGAATTGATCAGCAAGGTAATCGCATCAACCAATCGGTTTGCTTATCGCTGCCTAACCAATAAGGATGCTCGCCAAATTTCACAAAACCATGCTTTTCGTAAAACCGAATAGCACTGCCGTTATGTTCCCAGACACCTAACCAGAGATACTCTGGATTGAATTTCTGAGCGATCGCTATCGCTTTACGAAGTACTTTGGCCCCAAGGCCTTTTCCCTGAAAATCTTTCGAAATATAGATACGCTCTAACTCTATTGTTCCAGGTTCTTTTAGGTCAGACTGGGCGGCTGGCTCGTTGAGTTTGAAATAACCTATAAGGGCACTACCGTGATGCACAAAATAAAAATGACTCTTTGGTTCTTTCAATTGTCTTTCTATGGTTTCTGTAGAAAAGGCGGTATTGGTATAGCTCCAAAAATCTTCAGGATCGTTATCTTTTTCAAAGGCATCGACAAATGTCTGCTTGGCTAAAGCAGCCAGTTTGTCAGCGTCTTTAAGTGTGCATTTTGAATACTGAATATCCATAATGTAAAAATAATAGATACTGAGTGGATGACGTTCAAAAAGATTATTTTTATAAGATGAAAGAGGCACTCAAAATAACACTTGTCCAAGCCGATCTTATTTGGCAACAGCCCGAAGCAAATCGAGTTCATTTTACAGAAATGATCGCGCGTGTGGAAGCTGATTCAGATGTTGTCGTTCTTCCAGAAATGTTTTCTACTGGCTTTACGATGAACCCAAACACCGTGGCAGAGACCATGGACGGAGAAACGGTCGTATGGATGAAGGAAATGGCTCGCCAAAAGCAGGTTGCGATCATGGGCAGTGTCATTATTGTTGAGAATGACCTTTATCGAAATCGCTTCATATTCGTTATGCCTTCTGGAGAAATCGTAACCTACGACAAGCGGCATTCCTTTACATTGGCAGGTGAAGATAAGACCTACGCCGCAGGGAAAGAGCGTGTGGTCATCGATTATTTGGGATGGAAATGGTGTCCTATGATATGCTATGACCTTCGCTTTCCAGTCTGGTCGCGCAATACCCAAGATTTTGATGCCCTGATCTATGTTGCCAACTGGCCACAGCCCAGAATCAATGCTTGGGATGCCCTACTAAAGGCCAGAGCCATCGAGAATATGTGTTATTGTATTGGTGTGAACCGCATAGGCGAAGACCCCAATGGACATCGGTATCCTGGACATTCATCTGTCTATGATGTGCTTGGAGCTGAGTTGGTGAATATGAAGCACGGAAATGAAGGACTCGAAACAATAATACTCAACAAGCATCACATCGAGACGAATCGTAAGAAACTAGGATTCTTGAAGGACAGAGATCTTTTTACTCTTCAGGAAGAATGAAGGTCTCGTTAATATCCCAATTGGCTCTAAGGGGTTTTAGGTCACCTGGTAGGTAGTAAACTTTTTCTGGCTGGCGTTTCTCAAGAAAATTTCCAGTATCCCATTGCCCGTTTTTATTTTCATCATAGATCAATCGAATATAATACTTGCCAGGCTCCAATGACTCGAAGCTGTACTCTGGTTGCGAAGCTGTGGCGTAGATCTCTTTTACAACTTCTCCCTTTTCTACGGTCACCTGCAGAATAATGGGATATTGCTTCACGTTTTGTAAGGTTACACGAATATTGCCATAATCAGCCAAGCTCTTGGTGCTTAATGTAAAGTCTAAAGAGTCATTGGTGTCACCATAAAAATCTTTGATGGCGTTTGGCAACAATGCCAATCGATAACGTTGGCTTGGGGCGGTTTCAAAATCGAATTCCAATTGCAATTCCCCGTCCTCTTCCTTGATCATGGTAGTGAAAGGGACTGGCATCGAGTCTTTGTCTATGAGACTCATCAGGCTCTCATCTTTGGCTTCAAGAGGAATATTGCTGAGTATCGCAAAACGTTTTCCAGGCACAATGCTGCCTCTAATATTGGGTTTGAGCGTCAAGGAATCCTTTGGCAACTTTCGTTTCCTAACTGTGAAAGTTTCCTTCTCTGTACCTTTTGAGACCTCAAACTGCAAAGAATCTAAGTCGATAGGAGTGAACCAATAATTCAATGAATCCTTATCTTTTTCCTTAGTGATCTTTTCTTTGAACCCTTCTGGTTTTGAAGATAGTAACTTTATTTCCATACTATCCGGCAAGCCTGTATATGCAAAAGCAATACGATTTCTAGAGATCATCCCGGGCCTCCCTATCGAGAAGTTTTCTATCTCCTTAAAGAGCGTTAATTCATAGATCGAATCTGTAGGCACGACAATGTCTTCTTTCACAAAAGCGATCTTATCGGTCGCAGGGTCAAAAGTATAATTGTTGCCTACATCTTTCAGAGCGATCATTTTATATTTTCCTGCACGAAGGTTGGCCAGTCTGAAACTGACAGCGCTGTCTAAGGTATTGGTGATATAGGTCGGTTTTTCCTTATAGATCGTACTATCACCGTATTGCTCGTTTTTTTCGTATAACATGACCGATACAAACTGGTCTGGGAATTTTTTTATGGCATCCTTTACCACGCCAGTCACCTCTAAAGAATCGATATAGTTTCCGGTAGAGAATACATAGGTGAAATATTCGTACGGGTTTCCTTCGTTATTATCTTGTATACTTCGGCCAAAATTAAAGGTATAGGTGGTGTTTTCCTGTAGTGTGTCTTTGATATTGATTTCCACATATTTGCTGGCCGTACCTTGAGGGCGTATCACATATCCTCCTTGATCGATGGGGGGCGAAACAATGAGTTGCTTTTGAAGCTCACTCAGTTTTATATATTCGTCAAAATAGATCCTGATACGTTGGTTGTCATAGTTCGTTGTAAACATGGGTGGGTCTGCCTTGACCATTTGTGGGGGAGTTGTGTCCTTTTCACCGCCAGTGGGTGTGCCACGCTTTGCACAATTGAGAATACTAAAGAAAATGACAACAACTAAAATGTACGAAGAAAGACGTTTCATCAATAGCATAAGAATTTGTGCAAAGTAACGATATAATAACGAGGCAATCAAACAGTAATTGCCATGGTAGCGACACTAATTTTTACACCTGGAACCTTGAGTAAGGCATTGGCACAAGATTCTAACGTAGCTCCAGTGGTAATAACATCATCGACCAATAGTATGTGCTTGCCTACCAATGAAGATTCATCCGTAAGCTGAAAGCTGTTTTCTAGACTTTGCCAACGATCGAGACGTTTTTTGAAAACCATCTTTTTAGTAAATCGCGTTCTGTATAAGATACTGTCATCAAATGTCGAATTCAGCATGGACGAAAGTTCCTTGCCAAAGCCGGTAACCTGATTGTATCCTCGCTTTCTTTGCCTTCTTGGATGTAGCGGCACAGGAATTACAATATCGATTTCATCGAAGTATGGCACTTCCTTTAGTTGTGCCCCAAGCCATTTACCTAGTAGAAAAGAGATCTCCTCATGTCCTTTATACTTAAGAAGATGCATCAGTTGCTGTACCCTGCTATCTTTCTGAAAGAAAAATAATGAAGTAGCATTTTCTACACGCACTCTACCATACAATACCTTTGCGGTGGAATTGTTTTTAATTGCATGATACTCGGTTTGCGGAAGCTCGTGCCGACAGGTGGTACAAATATGTTTTTCATTAGAAATCAAAGCATGCTTACAAGCCAAGCAAACCTCAGGAAAAAAGACCGATAGTATATTATTTAATATATTTATCACGTTGTATATGATTGAAAAGGCCCACACGGCTCCCTTAAATTTACAAGTTTTGAATGAGAACAAACAGCCGAGATAGAAATCAGCGCATATTAATTGGTATTCTTGCCATTTCGGTAATATCATTGGTGGTTGTCTCTTATTTGAATCATAGGGTGAGCAATGACAAAGAGTCTTTTCTAGAAAGCGAGAGGCGAATTTTAGAACAGGACCTGAAAAAAATGGCCGACGCCTATGATAGTTTAAAAATAAATGCTTCTGGATTTTCCGAACAGCTTTCCGAAAATAAGATTCGTATCGATCGCCTGCTGGATTCTGTGAAGACCAGTGAGTCCAACTACTCGCTACTCATAGAATATCGCAGGAAGTTAAGAGGTCTTCGAAATGAAAATAAGCGATTGTTGCAACTAGCCGATTCGTTATCGGTGGTGAACAAAGGACTTACCCGTAAGATCCAAGAACAGAACGAGGTGCTAAATGGTAGGACCAAAATCGTGAAAGAGGAACCTAAGGCAGCCGATATCTCCGTTGTTATCGATCAATTGCAGGTGAGAACGTTGAGATTGAGAGACGGAAAATTACTGGCCAATGACATGGCAGATAAGGCAAATAGGCTTCTGATCTCCTTTAATTTGAAGGCCAATGGATTCTCTGACCAAGAACATCTGAACAACTTGTACGTACAGGTGTTAGACCCTAAGAATAAGGTCATAGGCGAGCGGCAGGCCATTGTACGAGGGGATGAACGTCTTTTCTATACAAAAAATTCCGAGATCGTTTGGGATGACCCGTCTAGCGCAAAAGCGATCAATCTTGCCATAAAGGACCTTGAAAAAGGACAATACTTCGTAAATATCTTCCACGACTTTAAACTTATCGGCAGTACTAGGTTTGAGCTTCGCTGATTCTTCTTCTTTAAATTAAAACAAAGCACTATTTTTGCGCCATGGCAAAAAACGAAGATCAATTTAAAAAGGTAATTTCTCACGCAAAGGAGTACGGGTACGTATTTCAATCCAGTGAGATCTATGATGGGCTAAGTGCGGTATATGACTATGCCCAAAATGGTGTAGAGCTAAAGAATAATATCAGAGAATATTGGTGGAAGGCCATGGTGCAGATGCACGATAATATTGTGGGCATCGATGCTGCCATCTTTATGCATCCGACCACTTGGAAAGCTTCTGGCCACGTAGATGCCTTTAATGACCCGCTAATCGACAATAAAGATTCCAAGAAGCGATATCGCGCAGATGTATTGGTAGAAGATTATGTAGGAAAATTAGACGCCAAAATTGAAAAAGAAGTTGCCAAAGCAGCAAAACGCTTTGGTGATGCCTTTGATAAGGAGCAATTTGTAAATACCAACCCTCGAGTTGTGGGATACAAAGAAAAAGGGGAAGCGATCCTGAAACGTCTTGGGCAATCCTTAGAAAAGGAAGACCTGGCCGATGTAAAGGCACTGATCGAGGAACTGGAAATTGCTTGTCCAGAATCAGGAAGTAGAAACTGGACCGATGTGAAGCAATTCAATTTGATGTTTGGTACCAAGTTGGGGGCTTCTGCCGATTCTGCGATGGACCTTTATTTGCGACCAGAGACCGCGCAAGGCATCTTCGTGAATTTCTTGAATGTTCAGAAGACAGGACGGATGAAGATCCCTTTCGGAATAGCCCAAACAGGAAAGGCATTCCGAAACGAGATCGTCGCTCGCCAATTTATCTTCCGCATGCGAGAGTTCGAGCAGATGGAGATGCAATACTTTATTAAACCAGGCACCCAAAAGGAATGGTACGAGACCTGGAAAGAGACCCGCCTAAAGTGGCATTTGTCACTTGGTATGGGCGAGGACAATTACCGTTTTCATGATCATGAAAAGCTGGCGCATTACGCAGATGCCGCTGCCGATATAGAATTTAGATTTCCATTCGGGTTCAAAGAACTCGAAGGCATCCACTCGCGGACAGATTTTGATCTTTCGCAACACGAAGAATACTCGGGAAAGAAACTTCGCTATTTCGATCCAGAGACGAATGAGAGCTATGTGCCATACGTCTTAGAGACCTCTATCGGTCTGGACCGCATGTTCTTAGCGGTGTTCTCTAAATCGTTAAAAGAAGAGACGCTCGAAGACGGTTCAGAACGAACGGTATTGGCATTGCCTGCGGTGCTGGCACCGACCAAGGCAGCCGTGCTTCCATTGATCAAAAGGGACGGATTGCCAGAAGTGGCCAAGAAGCTTGTGGAAGAGCTGAAATGGGATTTCAACGTCGCCTATGACGAGAAGGATGCCGTTGGTAGGAGATATCGCCGTCAAGATGCAGCAGGAACACCCTTTTGTATCACTGTGGACCACCAGACCTTAGAGGATGAGACCGTCACTATCCGTCATCGCGATACGATGGAACAACAACGCGTAAAGATCTCTGAAGTTAGAGAGATCATCAAGAAGGAAGTGGATATGCGCACCTGGTTGATGAAGATGAAATAAAGACTCAAACCTCGCAGGTTTTAA
This sequence comes from Sungkyunkwania multivorans, assembly GCF_042675645.1. Taxonomy (NCBI): domain Bacteria; kingdom Pseudomonadati; phylum Bacteroidota; class Flavobacteriia; order Flavobacteriales; family Flavobacteriaceae; genus Sungkyunkwania; species Sungkyunkwania multivorans. The sequence continues at coordinate 679,515 of NZ_JBHTJH010000017.1, forward strand.
AACCTGCGAGGTCTTTGTTTTTAGAATCGGTAGCCAATACCGATCACAGCTCTGGCTATTTCCTTATTATCGCCAGTGTCAAAAAGGTTTTTGCCAAGACCGATTCCAGCTTCAATGGTCCATTTGTCATCGATCAGCACTTTGTAGCCCAACCCCACACCAAAACCCAAATTATAAGCTGTGGTAGTAGTAGGAGAACGAAAATTCTGAAAGCCGTATTCTGTTCCTTGGGCGAATCCTTCAATATAAAAACCGCTTCCTGGCTTTTTACTAAAAAAGTATCGCCGATAATATGCAGAGAGCGACCAATTGAATTCATCGTCCTTCCTAAAAGAAAAGTTCCCTCTAACGCCTAAGCCTGATTTTTCGGCTAAAAGATATTCATAATCGACATTTACAGCCCCAAAAGGTGCGTAGAGTGTATTCAATCTTAGTTCGTGTCGTTTGAAAAGATCAGAGGAATTTTCTGTCTGTTGAGCAAAAGCTGAAAATGACAAAACGAATGCGAGAATTGTAAAATAGTGTTTCATTTAATTGAGATGTTTTTGATTAGTAATAATTAAAACTAACCACAACAAGAGACTCAGAATCTCAATGAAAAGATAAACTTTGAAGTAAAATTCTTAAGTATTTAACAGAAAAAACGTATTTATCTGCGTTTTTGTGACGACCTTAAGAAATCAGATTTTTCTTATAATTATTTTAACATCAAATGTATAGACCTCACAGGTCTTCAAAACCTGTGAGGTCTTTAGAAATACGCCTTCAACTGCACTGTCCCGGTATGGATCATCTTCGAGGTCTCGGATTTTCGTCCTTGATAGTTAAGATTTAGATCTAAAAACTTGGTCAATTGTTTTTGTGCCAATAAGCTCCATGTAAAGTTGGTTCCTGCTTGCAATCCTTCTAGCATCTGATAGCCCACAGGCGAAAAGGCATTCCCTTCAAACTGATTGTCGAAATAGTTGAATTCTCCGATAATAGAGATCTTTTGTGCATTGGCATAGCTAAAAGAAGTACCCACACGTTGCTGTTTCAAACTTTCAAGATTTCCGATTTGATTTTTACGGTCGGTAAACTCATAGAATACATCAAATCGAGCATTCTTATTAAAGAGATAGGAGATCTTCGGATTGATACTATAAGTATCGATCTCAAAATTCCGAGTTGGAAAATTCTCCGCGATGCTTTCATTTACATTGGTCTCTGTTTCCAAATTTGTAAGCCAATAGTCATTTAACTTATGGGTAAATCTCATCTGATGCGAGCGCAAGTTGTTCTCTTGTGCTCCCGTTGAAAGCTGATTTTTGGCTCGGGTGCTTAAAAAGGTATATTGGGTGGTGTAATGTTGCTTACCTCGGTTAAAGAAGATGGCGTTTCTAACACTCTGAGTCAAGCCTAAGACATTGCCACTGGAGGAGAAGGGGTTGAGGTTGAAATCATTTCCCTCGCGGTCTACCTTTCGGTCGATGAGATAGGAGGTTTGATTGTAGAAATGCGAGATAATTTTTTTGAATCCTTTATCGCCACTCCACCTTGCTGGACTCCATGTGATATTTGTGCTGAACTTATTTTCGAAAGTACGTACAAAGACTTGGTTGGGCAGTAACACCCGAATGTATTCGGCCTGATCTTGGAATTGTGCCAGCTCAAATTCATTGAGTTCTTGGATGCCATTGTTGTTATAATCAATCCATACATAAGCACCTTGTCCGGGCTCTACCTGAACAAAGGTAAACTCTTGTCGAGGCAGGCTTCCGGCATTGGTCTCGTAGGCCATGTTAAATTTCATCAACTGCTTAAAGAGGATCTGATTGTACAAGATCCTCGAATTCAAGGACCGTTCATCTTCAATGTTCTCAGCTTCATAATCAAAGTCGCGATAACTTGCGAATAATGAAAGTTGCGAATTTTCATTGTTGAGCAATCTACTGTTCAGATAATAGGTGTTGGAAGTATTAAAACGTTGAAGCCTATTATTTTGTATACTATCATTTTGACGGTATTTGTAGCCCACCTCGACAAATACCTTTGTACTATCGCCAACACCAGTAAATACCAGGTATTCGCTAAAACGCTGACTCAAAGGGGTCAAAGAATCATTGACGATGGCTCGTTGCTGGTTGTCTTCGATATTGAATTCAGCACCAACCCATTTTTTCTTGATCTTAAGTACGGCTCTATTCCTAGAGCGTAAAAAGTTAGAGGTGGTCTCGGTTGTTTCGTTGTTTAAGAGGCTGGTATTTGTTCGTAATCGTAAGCTATCCAGAGCAAGATTTGCTGTGACCACATGCCTATTCCCTGTCACATTGTCCTTGAAGTCCAAATATTCGAACGTATAGGCGGCGTTTCCTTTTTTAGGATGAAGCAAATGCAGCCCGGTCTTCAGCAATTGTTGATCTCCAAGGGTCCCATTGATATTCTGTTTTAGAAAATTGGCCGCGTTAGACAAGTTCCAATCCCGGTTGAATTCGATGGAATATAAGCCTTCGATATTTCTAAATTCTCGCTGTACAAAGTCGATATCGGCAAAACCATCGATCTTCCATTTCTTGTCGGAGAGGCGCTGTCTGACATTTAATTTGGCAGCAAGCCCTTGATTGTCATCATCGTCGATAGTCGAAAATAAGTTGAGGTCATTGTTGCTCAATGCCAATTCAAAGTTCATGTTGGTCTTTTCTGAAGGCATATAGGAACCATTGACGACCGCCATCTGTAATTTGGTCGGTGCTGCCAATTGAATGATCGGTTCATAGTTTCCCTGCGGCACGCCAAGAATAGGGGCAACGTATTCAAAGATATTGCCAACGGCGACATCATTGGCAATAATGTAATTTCCAAGATTGGGACCTACAAGACTAAAGCGTACATTAAAAAGTTCGTCGTTAGGGTTGTTGGAAAAAACGAACACCTCTTCCCCACCGACCATTTCTTTACGGTATTGGATACGATTCTCATCAAAAGCTGCTTCTACCGCCGAAGGTGCTTGCATCAAGGTGCGGTCGTCACCGGCGTCACTTAAAATTTGCACCTGTTCTGTCGATAGATTCTGTTGTATTGGTTGGTTCTTGGCATCATTTTCTGAATAGACATACCCGGCGATCTTAAAGTTTTCATTTGTATGTTGTGTACCACCGTAGGCGATAAAGCGCGTATAATTGTTGTCGGTGAATTGATATTCGACAGTAATGCGCATATCTGAAGTGATGGGATAGGTGGCGTTAAAACGAAGCTCTCCGGCATTGTAATCGATCACGTAGTCGTTGTTCTCTCCGCGTTCCAACAGAATCCCGTTGACATATACGCGCTCGCTACCCGAAATGATAAGTATGAACAATTCGTTGTTAGGACCTAATAGTTTATAAGGGCCTTGGTTGCCTTCCTGTCCTTGAAACTGACTTTGAGTATAGCGTCCCCGCACCAATGCTCCGGAGCCATAAAGCTCTGTCCTTGAATTCTCATGATTCAAATTGGCGGTGATGGCAATACCTTGAACCTTTTTGGTAAAGCGCATAAAGTACGAATCGCTATTCTCCAGGTTGACATCGCCAGCTCTGACCTTCCAGTTTTGACTTTCGAGCTCGATAAATACTTGGTCAAATTCATCCAGTCGTTGCGAATAGCCACTTTCTTGCAATGGGATATTCGCATCTTTGATAGACGCTCTTAATGTGATCTTGTCGGAAAGCTTTCCTGCTATTTGGAGGTCCAATTGTGAGTTGAGCACTGCATTTTGGTTGTTACCAATGGTGACCCCTCGCGAAATACTTCCAGAGGTAGCGAGCCCTGCGAAAGGCGAGAACGGACTGCGCTTATCTTGTTGGAGCGAATATAAGTTGGTACTGTTGCCATTGCTGTCGAGAATCAGATTCTCATCCAAGGCAAAGTACTTTTTGGTCAAAAAGGTTGGGTATCGAAGATAATTGATGGTCAGTGAATCCTGTCGCAAGAGTGTAGAGTCCTTCAGCATCAAGATACTTTTGGCAAAATCGACCTCATATTTAATGCTGTCGATCAAGATCTCATTGGATCTGAGTTCGAACCTCGCTGGATTGATACTTACACTGTCTATGACGATCGTATCGCTGACTGCAACATTTTTAGAGCGATCATTGGAAGTGATGTCTTGCGCCCACCCCACAAAGGAAAAAAGAAAGAGAAATATAGGCGCGAGTTGCTTCATGTAGTACTGTAAACTATAACAGCACTAAATTATTTTATTTGTTGGAGATAATAAATTTATTGGGGGAAAACCCGTGGCAATGATCATTCTCGACTTTCTAACCCCATATTTCATTAAGATATACGATCCCAAAAATCCATCCCAAATACAAGGCGGTGTAAGCGAAGGAGTATATTGCTGAGATTCCAATGTCCCCTTTTGTTTTATATGATGTGGCAAACACCAGTTTCAATGCTCTAAAGAAGACCCAATACAACATCGTTAAAATGACAAATATCGAAAGCCAGAATACGGTCTCTAACACTATCAGAAGTACGAATATCAATACCGTCATAGCTATCCACAGCAACACAGACATGATAAACCCACCGATTCCGTCACCGACCTCTACATTCGGTATATTAGGAATATCGGTAGATTGGGCAAGGATATCGCTGGTTTGAAATTTTTTGAATGTTGGAAAATCATCTGTTAGTCCAACGCCCCTGTATAGCCCATAGGTCATAAACAGAAAAAGGGCCATACCGATGATCGACAGTGAAAGATATAGGTTCGATGTGACCGTCCGGTTATAATTTTCACCTGTTAGATAAACTGTGAGGATCGTAATCCCAATCACCAGCAATGAAACGGTGAAGATGGACTTCCCCTTGAGATACGTTTGGCTGTCTTTCAATGAAGTTTTGACCTACTTTTGATTCTTTATAAAGTTGTCCACGATTGGGCGTACTTTCTCCAATTCTGATTCATGGACCTTTAAACGAATTGTGTTAATGGTACCTCCTGCAAACCCAGCAGAAATTCCCGATTGAAATTCATTCTGAACAACGGCGGTAACGCCAACTTCTTCCAACAATCCCTTTAACATGATCACGCGTACTTCAGATCCCGAATAAATATCTATAAATTCTGTGCTGTCACTCATAATGATTAGGTTTTGATTATACAGCGGCTTCTTTCATCTAGCATCCACCATCTCTTATCTAAGATACTAAAATTAGCGGGATTTACAGCGTGATACTATTATTGGATGTCTAACTACAATTCTCTAAAATATTCTGCCAACGCCCTTGCTTCTTCCTCTGTAAGCTGCTGGTTGATCATCTTTACGCCATTGTACTCTTTTAAGAGTGCGACCGCAATGGGATCTTTTTCCAGCATTTCGTCTGGATTGAGCATAATGTTCATCACCCAAGTAGGATTCCGGCGTTCGTAGATATCTTTCATCGGCGGTCCGATGAACCGCTCGGCTGCCTTATGGCAGGCGATACATTTCACTTTGAAGATGCCTTCTCCTTTAGTGGCCAAGTCCTTGTCGATCTGCTCTTCAAATGAAAAGTCTTTGATCGGCCCAATACCTTGGTTATCCATATCGACGGGTGTGGTGCTTGTTACCTTCGGAGGTACCTTCTTGGTTTCTTTCTTGCTCTGATATTCAAACTTTCCCTTTTTCTCCTCCTTTCCGCCGCAGGCGATAAAGGTGACTACAATGATAGAAGTGAGTATGGTCTTTAGCGTTCTCATCTGATTTTGGTTTTGGAACTTTAAATATACTAATAAAGCTTCTGGCAGGATAATTTTAATAAGGCCTGAACAAATCGAAACCGTTTTTGTTAATTATTTTTTGAGGCATCGAGTCCCTTTACGAAATCTAAGGCGCGTTTCTCATTATAATAGACATTATCCTTGTCGTAGAATCCAACATGTCCGCCATATTTCGGTATTTCCAAATAAAGACTGGAGCTCTCTTCAGCTTCTTCAATGGGAAAACATTCTTCAGATAGAAAAGAATCATTCTTGGCATTGATGATCAAAGTAGGGATATCGATGTTCCTTATATATTGAAGGCAACTGGCCTTTTCGTAATAGTCCAATGCATCTTTGTAACCATGGGCTTTGGCAGTATAAAGATCGTCAAAGTCCTTTAGGGTTCTGATCTTATCGAAGTCGGCATCGGAAACCTTGTCGGGAAATTGTGCTTGTTTCCAGCGTAACTTTTCCAGCAAATGCCTTTTGAAACGTCGCGAATAAAGGAAGTTCTTTTGCTTGTGAATTTCAAGCATCGAACCATAGAGATAGCATGGAACCGAGACGGCAATGGCAGCTTTGATCTCCTTTGGAATATTCTGTCGCTCTCCCAAATACTTGAGAGTAAGATTTCCACCAAGGCTAAATCCCTTGATAACGATTTCAGTATAACTTTTAGTGGCAAGCACATATTCGATAACGGCGGCAAGGTCTTCGGTAGCCCCAGAATGGTATGAACGATATAAAGCATTGGGTTCGCCGCTACAACTACGATGATTTACAGCAAGTGCATCATATCCATTCCTATTGAATATCTTTGCCGTACCCAATACATAAGGGCGTTGTGCATTTCCTTCTAGACCATGGAGAACGACGATGAGTTTCTCCGTTTTATCTTTGGCAAAGCTCCAATCGAGATCCAGAAAGTCCCCATCGGGCAATGTAATACGTTCGCGTTGCTGCGAGATACTATTTACCTTTCTGAAGACACCTGCGTATATGGTGGCAAAGTGTCCATTTTTGAAAACATGAGGTGGGTTGTAGGTGGATGGGATGATCGGCATTAATACAAAATATTATCCTGTGGCTGAATCTTTGGAGGAAGTTCCTCTTCGTCAAGCATGTCTCTAAGGTCGATCTCGATCGTTCTACATAATGCGGTCATAGGAACATCGTTGACCCTGCCTTCAAAAGGGTCTTCACTATTGCTGCCCACTTTTTCCATCGTGGTAAAGATCCAAGAGACCAATACCGTAAGTGGGATCATCAAAAATATGAACCACGACCTCATATCGCCGTCCATGTTTCGCAACTGTCCTTCAAAAACATTTAGCAGACCAAAAGGAAGTAACAATACAAAGATCCAGGTGAACACGGTGCTAAAGTAAGCGTACTGCCTTGGAAATGGCGTGTTCTTAATGCGCTCGCATTTCCCCTGAAGATTGTATAATTCTTCCAGTACACCATGCATCAATTGCTTGTCAAATTCGGTCATCTTTTTTTCATTTAGCAACTGCTTTAACTGTAAGCCCTGATTCTTCACCAGATTGGTGGCCACATTCTTACGCTTGCTAAGATCTTCATATTCTTTCTTGGAAACAAAGAGCAATACTGCATCGCAGGCAGGATTTTTTTCACCATGCTTTTTAAAAAGTCGCTCAACAGAGGCATTTTCTTTGATCGAGAAAGAGGTCGGTTGCCGTAATTGAATGCGCAACGCATTGATCCAACCAATATGCCTATAGATCAATGTTTTTTTGGTCTCGTGATCTGCATCTACAAGGCATAATACTTGATTGGCCCATGTTCTGGAATAATTGACGATACCGCCCCAGATCTTTCTAGCCTCCCAGAACCTATCATAGCTCTGACTATTTTTAAATCCAATATAGAATGCTACCGCAATACCGATCACCGTTAGAGGTTGAAAGGGAATGTCGATATGTGTCCATCCTAAAAAGTGATACACCGAAAAAATAGCACCCGCCCAAATGATAAAAAATAAAAGGTTCTTCCAAGCATAGCGAAGAATGAGCCCCCAACCGATATTTCGTTTTATATACATAGCGATACTTTAATTGACTTAAAAATAACATCTTGCCCTCTGAATGGCAAATTTCATGCGAAGTTCAAGAGGGAACAGTCGCAGAAACTTTCGCTGAACGTAATCTCATTGGTCGATGTCTTAACCAATGTATGGTCATCAATAGACTTATCACCAAAAAGATACCACTCCCTACAATGAATACCATGGTAGTCATACTCTCAAACAACAATCCCCCCAAAATAAGGCCGATCATACTTGCAAAGCTACCCATGCTATTACCATATCCCTGAATGGCTCCTTGCATACTCCTATCCCCAACTTTGGCCAAAAGTGCCAGAAAACTTGGCCACATCAAACCATTTCCAATAGACAGAAGGGTGATGGCGACATACAGAAGGGTGATATTCTGTTGAGTGAGCAATACGAAGCTACTGGCTAAAAACAAAGAACCGACAAGAATTAAAGATTGATTGCGAACCTTTCCAGAGAGACGTGTCAGCACTGGTCCTTGAATGATGATCATGACAAGGCTTGAATATGCTAAGAAAACACCCAGGTCGGTTGCGGTCCAATCCAAAAGCGTACTGGCGTAGATCGGCAATCCAGCATAGAATAAGCTGAATGCCAAAAAGGTCAAAAAATAAACGGTATACAGCACCGGAATTCCTGGCTGCTTTAACACCGAAAGAAAGCCTTTGTGCGATTCAGGTTGCAGCTGCTCCTCTCCTTGTGTATAACAATCCTTATGCTCCACTTGAAAAAAACGTCTGAAAGATGTCAAATTCACGTTGGAGGTATCCACAACGCAGGGATTGCTTTCTTTGAGTCGAGTGTTGATGACAAAGATGGCGATCAACGATATTAACGCCGCCAACATCAGTGGCAATGATTCCCCCAGTATCGTCGATGCCAAGATTCCGGCGACGGCAGGTCCCAGTACAAAACCTGTGCTTGTCGAAGCGCCCATGAGTCCGAAGTTTTTGTTGCGGTCCTCATCTGTAGAAATATCAGAGAGATACGCATTGGCCACGGAGACATTTCCACCGGTAAAGCCATCAAATATCCTCGCGACAAAGATCATGATCAGTGGCAGTGTCATGACATAACTTCCTGTTAACTCTGTATTTTGGGACCAGAGTTCGGTTTTAGGAAGTATGAAGGCCAAAAGAAACAATAGCCATGCGAGAAAGGTGCCAGCCTGAGAGATGATCAACACCTTTTTTCTTCCAATACGGTCTGAGAGCCTTCCTAAGATTGGAGCACCAATAAATTGGAAGAAGGGGTACATCGCTCCAAGAATACCATAGATAAATCCATTTCCACCGAGGTCGGTAACGATAAAAATTAGGATAGGAATGACAATGCTATAACCAAGGATTCCAATGAAGTTTACCAAAAGGATAGGGAAGATCTTTGACTTAAAGAAGCTGGATATGGACATTGGACAAGATTTACTTAAAGATATGAAAACCAGTTGATTTTGATCTTTTCGTCTGTGAGAGTAATTTCAATTTTGTTGAACAAATTTTAACCAGCATTTAACACTTTTGCTATTTGAAGTTATTTAGACAGATTCTAAATTTACAGAAAAAGATATTGTTATGAATACCGACCTCATTTTAGAAGCCGAAGCTTACGAACAGACAAAACTCCGTTTTGTCACTACAGACGACCGTATCGTTGCTGCACGAAAACTAAAAGAATATGTTTTGGGTATCAACGAGATCTACAAGAAGACGAAAGATTCTAGTTTAATGGATCTGATGAAACGGTTGACAGCCAAGAAAAGAAAAGTAGAAAAACGTCTTAAAGGGAGACCGACAGTTTAGGATTCGACCAGTCGTTTGCAAGAGACACTTTTGCCAAAAAATATTGATTTGGTTGATTTTGCCCGTGCTTTTTCCCGCTATGAATGAGTATCGAGGTAATAAGTGTTAGTTAGTTAGAAAGTACCCTCATGTGTTCGTGAGGGTACTTTTTTTCAAATAGGCTCCTAATTGGACTTAAATATAGAAAGACCCGTCAGGTTTTCAAAACCTGACGGGTCCAATAGAACTGCTATTTATTTAGGAAAACTCGAGATCGTATTTACGTAGGGACAACTGATTCAATTAAATTTCCTAGCCTTACACCGTAATTAGCACGACCCCAAATATCGTTTTACTCTTTTCGGGGTAAGCGATATGCAATATTTGCGTTGCAAAATGATGCGTGCTGCTTACATATTTCTCCTGTACTGGCCACCGACCTCAAATAGTGCTGAGGTGATCTGTCCTAGCGAACACACCTTAGTGGCCTCCATGAGTTCCTCAAAGATGTTCTCGTTGTGGATCGCCGCTTCCTGCACTTTAGAGAGTTGCTCTTTTGCTTCGGCTGTATTGGCCTTATTCAAATTTTCTTTGGTAGCTATCTGAAACTGCTTCTCTTCCTCTGTTGCACGGATCACTTCTGCCGGCAAAACCGTTGGAGATCCTTTTGAGCTTAAAAAGGTATTTACCCCGATGATTGGAAATTCTCCCGTATGCTTCAGAGTTTCGTAATACAAGCTCTCTTCTTGGATCTTACTGCGCTGGTACATGGTTTCCATGGCACCAAGCACACCACCACGCTCTGTGATACGATCAAATTCTTGCAAAACGGCCTCTTCGACCAGATCGGTCAATTCTTCAATAATGAATGCACCTTGTATCGGATTCTCGTTTTTCGCCAGACCAAGCTCTTTGTTGATGATCAATTGGATGGCCATAGCTCTACGAACAGATTCTTCGGTCGGGGTGGTAATGGCCTCGTCGTACGCATTGGTATGAAGCGAATTGCAGTTATCATAAATGGCATATAATGCCTGAAGCGTCGTTCGGATATCATTAAAGTCGATCTCTTGGGCATGCAAACTCCTTCCCGAGGTCTGAATGTGATACTTTAACATTTGCGCTCGCGGATTGGCTCCGTATTTATATTTCATCGCCTTTGCCCAGACCTTTCGAGCCACACGGCCGATGACAGCGTATTCCGGATCGATCCCATTGCTAAAGAAAAATGAGAGGTTTGGGCCAAATTTATTGATGTCCATCCCTCGACTCAAATAGTATTCTACATAGGTAAAACCATTTGCCAATGTGAAGGCCAATTGCGTAATGGGATTAGCTCCGGCCTCAGCGATATGATACCCAGAGATGGATACCGAATAAAAGTTTCGTACCGAATTCTCAATAAAGTACTCTTGCACATCACCCATAAGTCGCAGTGCAAATTCAGTAGAGAAGATACAGGTGTTTTGCGCTTGATCCTCCTTTAGAATATCTGCCTGTACCGTTCCTCTTACCTGAGACAAGGTTGCAGCCTTTATCTTCTGATACACATCTTCTGGAAGCACTTGATCCCCCGTAACACCGAGTAGCATCAAGCCTAAACCATCGTTCCCTTCAGGTAATTCACCATTGTACGATGGTCTTTCAACGCCTTTATCCTTATATATATTTTTGATCTTTCTTTCTACCTCTTCTTCAAGGCCGTTCTCTTTTATGTATAATTCGCACTGCTGATCGATGGCCGCATTCATAAAGAAACCAAGCAGCATCGGAGCAGGACCATTGATGGTCATACTCACCGAGGTCATAGCATCGGCTAAATTAAAGCCCGAATATAGTTTCTTTGCATCGTCCAAACAGCAGATGGAAACTCCTGCATTCCCGATCTTCCCATAGATATCGGGCCGATGCCCAGGGTCATTTCCATAGAGGGTTACACTATCAAATGCGGTTGACAATCGTTTGGCTGGCATTCCCAAACTCACGTAATGAAAACGGCGGTTGGTACGCTCAGGGCCGCCTTCACCCGCAAACATTCTGGTAGGGTCTTCTCCTGTTCTCTTAAATGGATACAAGCCTGCGGTATATGGGAATTCTCCCGGTACGTTCTCCTGTAAACTCCAACGTAACAGATCACCCCAGGCCTCATATTTTGGAAGGGCCACCTTTGGAATATCGCTATGTGACAGTGACTTGGTATGGGTCTCTATCTTTATTTCCTTGTCTCGGACCTTAAATGAATAGATAGGGTCTTTATATCGCTGTACTTTTTCAGACCAATTTAATATGATCTCCCAATTATAAGGATCAAGATTCATTTTCACCTTGTTGAATTCAGCGATCAGTAGACCGATAAATTCAATATCACTTTCCTCTACTTGTCGTTGGATCGCTTCTTCATTCAACCCAGATTTCATCAAAAATGTAGCTTCGATAGCCCCTTGGTGCACTTTAGCCACCGATAGAATGGTCTGAAAGATGCCATAGAGCTTTTGTGCTACGTTTACCTGGGTACTCGCCGTCTTGTCATAGGCACGGTTATTCTCTGAGATCTCCGAAAGATAACGGGTACGAGCGGGAGGGATCACAAAGACCTTCTCGGACATTTCCTTGGAGATTTCAAAGGTCGATCTAAGGTCTGCCTCGGTCTTCTCTACGATCTTATCCATGATCGCTTTGTAGAGCGTATTCATCCCAGGGTCATTGAATTGTGAAGCGATAGTGCCAAACACCGGCAGTTCTTCTTGAGGGGTATCCCAAAGATTGTGATTGCGCATATATTGTTTCTTCACATCCCGCAAGGCATCCAAGGCACCTCGCTTGTCAAATTTATTGATGGCAACGAGGTCTGCAAAATCGAGCATATCAATTTTCTCCAGTTGTGTGGCAGCGCCAAATTCTGGCGTCATCACATAGAGTGATACATCGCTATGCTCTAGGATTTCGGTATCCGATTGTCCGATTCCAGAAGTTTCTAAAATGATGAGGTCATATTCAGCAGCTTTTAGGACTTCAATCGCCTCATTCACATATTTTGAAAGGGCCAAATTGCTTTGGCGTGTGGCCAAGCTTCGCATGTAAACGCGCGGATTGTTGATGGCGTTCATTCGGATCCGGTCTCCCAACAAGGCGCCACCCGTTTTTCGCTTGGAAGGATCTACAGAAATAAGACCGATGGTCTTTTCTGGGAAATCGATCAAAAAACGTCGTACAAGTTCATCGACCAAGGAGGATTTTCCAGCGCCGCCCGTTCCGGTGATACCGAGTACGGGAATTTGACTGGTTTCATTTTTGGCATGAATGGTCGCCAATGCATCTTTTGCAACCTCGGGAAAGTTTTCTGCAGAAGAGATGACCCTGGCGATGGCCTTAGGATCTTTCTCTGCTAAATGCTCAACCTCACTATTCATTTGGTCACCAACGGGAAAATCAGATTTTTCTACGAGATCATTGATCATTCCCTGTAAGCCTAGTTCTCTACCGTCATCTGGCGAATAGATCCGAGTAATACCGTAATCCATCAACTCTTTGATCTCTTCAGGAAGGATCACCCCGCCGCCGCCGCCAAAGATCTTGATATGATCCGCGCCTTTTTCTTTCAAAAGGTCGTGCATATACTTGAAATATTCATTATGGCCTCCTTGATAAGAGGTCAACGCAATAGCATTGGCATCTTCTTGGATGGCGGTATTGACCACCTCTTCCACACTTCGGTCGTGCCCTAAATGAATGACTTCGACTCCGGTGGATTGAATGATACGCCGCATGATATTGATCGCAGCATCATGCCCATCAAATAGGGATGCGGCCGTCACAATTCGTACTTTATGTTTAGGGGTATAAGGTGCAATTTGTTTCACACGTTCTAATTTTTATAATTGTAATGAAGAGCTAATTAAAAAATTGAGAATCTGTGCAACCAGATCGTTCTCCAATTTACAAATGGAGACATGCTTTAATAAATGCCTCAATTTCTTAATTGTCGTTTCATCTGTAATAAATCCTCGATTTTGGTGCTGCAATTTACGGAATATTCAAAAAAAAGAGGTTCCTATTTTGGATTATCTAAAATTGAAATGATGTTAAAAAGATTCGGGTTTTCAGAGTACTTTTAAAAGAGAAAAGGGCTAGAAATCATGAACACTATCACCTTGTTGATCAATTGCGACGATCAAAAGGGCATCATCGCCGCAGTGACCAATTTTATCCATCATAGTCGTGGAAATATCGTTTATATCGACCAGCATGTAGATAGAGAGCAGAATATCTTCTTCATGCGGCTTGAAGGGGAGTTCGATGATGATGATTTTCGATTTGAAGCGCTAGCAGCAACATTCGAAAAGAGCATTGCAAAAGACTTTAGGATGCGTTGGAAGATGTATCCTGATGATATGACGCCTAAAATGGCACTGTTTGTCTCTAAATATGACCATTGTCTGTATGATATTTTAGGAAGGTATAACGCTGGAGAATTGAAGGTAGATATCCCTTTTATCATAAGCAATCATAATGATCTCAGATCGATCGCCGAAAGTTTCAATATCCCCTATCACTACATTCCAGTGACCAAAGAGAACAAGGCTGCCGCAGAAGAAAAACAGCTTAAACTTCTAAAGGAATACAAGGTGGATTTCGTCGTGTTAGCTCGCTATATGCAGATCGTCACAGAAAGGTTGATCAAAGAATTTCCCAACAGCATCATTAATATCCATCATTCTTTCTTACCTGCATTTCCAGGCGCTAGGCCGTATCATTCGGCATTTGCAAGAGGGGTGAAGATCATCGGTACCACAAGCCATTACGTTACTGAGGAGTTGGATGCTGGACCTATTATTGAGCAAGATGTAGTGCGAGTTTCGCATTCGCATTCGATCAAAGATCTTGTAGCCAAGGGAAGGGATCTAGAGAAGATCGTCTTGTCGAGAGCCATAAAACTACATATTGAGCGAAAGACCATGGTCTATAATAACAAAACGGTCATTTTTTCTTAGTCCAAGGGTAATCGCATCCCCTGAAATGCAAATCGATAGCCGACAGCTTCCAATTCTTGTCTTAATGGATCTTCTGGATTCAAGGCTGGGTTGGAATGATTAAAATGGACAAAAATAATTTTTTGCTTGGTTTCTTTTGAAGTTCCTTTAAAGCGTGCGACGGTCTCTTCTACAAAGGGGTGTGGCACTTCGCTCATGTCTCTGGGAATTTCTCCATTCTTGAAGAAGGTAGCGTCCAGTAGGGCGTAATCGACCTTCTTCACTTCTTCAACGATATCGTTCTTCCATTTCTCCCATTTATCTATGTCGGGAATAAATAATGCAGACTTACTTTTTCCAGTAATCTTAAAGCCAACGGTCTCGGAGAACTCATCCCTATGTGGCACCAAAAATGGCGTGATTCTCAAATGGGCGTTCAGCGCAACGGGTGAATCTTTTTCAAGGTTTTCCAAGGTGATATTTTCAAGACTTATCAGTTGGCTCCAAGGGCCATTGTTTTCAAGAAAGGACCTCATTCTTGGCATGGCGTAGACAGGAATATTATTTGCACCTAGAGATTCTCGACCGAGATACATGAGCCCGGTGTAGTGACCGATATGCGCATGCGTAATAAAGATGCCATCGATGGTTTTCTCATTGCCAGCTGATTCGTTGAGATGTTGCAGTTGATAAGAGATATCTGGGGTGGCCTCAACAAGGAATTTTTGTGTGAAATTTAGATCCACAATGCCGATGCTTGTGACCATTTCACCTACCGAGGTATTCTCAAAAGCTTTCTTACAACAGTCCCTTTTGCACGCTATCTGAGGAAATCCTGCATCCTGCGAAATTCCCAATACCTGAATAAATTGACTGGTGTTTGTATCCGATTTTTCAATTTTATCGGTATTCATTTCCCCACATGCGGTCAATAGAAAAGCGATGCTTAAAAGCACTAGAATCCTCATGATTATTTACTACATTTATAAAGAAAAGATACACAAAAGAATTTTATGATAAAGAAGATCTTGAGCTTGGTTCTAGTAATGTCGCTATTTGGATGTGCGGAACTGCAACAGGTGGTCAATCAATTGCCTCAAGGTGGGCTCTCTAATGCCGACATAGCCGCTGGTCTAAGGCAAGCATTGGATTTTGGAATCGATAAGCAGGTGACGAAATTGACACAGAAGGATGGGTTTTACAGAAATGAATTGGTAAAGATCTTGCTGCCAGAGGAATTACAAAAAGTAGACAAGGCCTTACGAAAAATAGGATTGAGCAGTCTAGCTGATGAAGGTCTGAAAGCGTTGAATCGAGCGGCAGAAGATGCGGTAAAAGAGGCGACTCCCATATTTGTAGATGCGGTGAAAGACATTACTTTTGATGATGCAAAAAATATTTTGCTTGGGGAACAGAATGCCGCAACTGCCTATCTTGAAGATAGAACGTCACAAGCCTTATATGATAAATTTCATCCAGTGATACAGAATTCGTTTTCTAAAGTCGGTGCAGATCAGATATGGAATAACTTGATCAATAGATATAATAGTTTGCCATTGGTGAATCCGGTGAATCCAGACCTTACCGATTATGTTACCGGAGAAGCATTGGATGGTGTCTATACCATGATAGCGGTAGAGGAAAAGCAAATCAGAAGTAAGGTGTCCGCAAGGACTACGGATCTTTTACGTAAAGTGTTTGCGCTTCAGGACGCTCAAAAAAATTAAAATGAGTTTGAAAAGAATTGCGGTCGTAGGACCGATACCTAGAGATACTATCACCACGCATAAAGGTGAGGTGATAAAAAAATATGGTTGTGTGACACATCCTACGATCGCCCTTGCAAAACTATTGGAAGGTACTGGGGAGGTGATACCGATTTCCCATGTTCACAAGGAGGATCATCTTTCTATTTTAAGATTATTCCAGCCATATTCAAATATCAATACGGAAGGGGTCGATGACCAAAACGATCAAGGGACTATCATCGATCTGAAGTTTATCGATCAAAACAACAGGCTTGAGCAACAGACCGCTAATATGACTCCAGTGACACCAGAGGATGTGAAGCCATTTCTGAATGTAGATTGCTTTGTGTTTGTTCCGATAACCGATTTTGAGATATCCCTGGATACGCTTCAGTATATAAAGGATAATAGTAATGCACGGATAATCTTTGACGCCCATGGGCCCACAACATTCGTCACAGAAGATGGCACACGCTTGCGAAAATTTTGGAACGATAAAGAACAATGGTTTCCATTTATAGATGTTCTAAAAATGAATCTAGAAGAGTCTATTTGCTGTTGGTTTGAGAAGGACTATGCAGACGACTCGTCATTTGATGAGGATCAGACAGAACATCTAGATGCTTTTGCCGAATACGTCCTAGATCGCGGAGTGAAAGTGCTTTATGTGACCTTGGATAGCCGAGGTGCCATGATGTATAAAGACGAGGTAGGAAAGGTCAAAAAACAGTTCATACCTTCTATTCCTGTTGCCGATGTGGTAGATACTACCGGATGTGGCGACTCTTTTGCAGGAGGCCTCGCCTATGGTTTTACCATGCATGATGATGCCACAAAGGCAGCGCAATTTGCAAATGCTTTGGGAGCCTTAAGAACGCAGGGAAAGGATTTTCAGGTCTTTAAGAGTTTGAAAGAAACCGAAGATATGATAAAGAACACCTATTCCTGAACTTTCTTTTTGTATAACCCATCAAAGGCCACACCTACAACTTTCTCTCCTTGTAGGTATTCCCATAATTGTCTAACGCTTCCGTCTTCATTCAGGGTCCACGTCACGCGGTTTTTATAGAGCTGTCCCTGTTGGTTCTTTAACTCATCGGATTCCAATATCATTTGATTGCCAACCCGGTTTCCTTTTAAATGAAGACTTCCACCTTGATTGTCAACCCATATTTGTTCCCACTGATTTTTTTGGGCATTGTAAAAATTGTAGCTGGTGCCAGTATAGCCGGCCGAGGCGCTGGTCCAATTTTCGCGTAAAATGCACCCGTCTTGAATCTTATCGATTACATTGGTGCCCGCTTCAGAACCATCCGGTTTTGAGACTTCCCAAGTACCTTCCCAAAAGTCGAAGGCTTGATGGTTGTCTGTACAACAATTGCAACTAGTGCTTTGTGCAAAACCGATGGTAACAATGACCAAGAGGTTGAATAACAGGAAAAGTCTTTTCATTTCATCAAAATTTAATAGAAATAATAGTACCGCTTCTATTAAAATTACCACTTTGAATCATACAAAATCCGGTGTTTAACGTTTCTTTAATGAAAACATGCTGTTTTTTTGTTAGGCTAAAGTGTTCATCAGCACTACCTGATTCATTAAAGTAATGAGCTTTTAATACTTCGATAATTTTAAATTAACGCATGTCGAGGCTAAGCAACAGATATTTGCAATATCCATTGCATGGTTAATGAAGTAAATTCATTTGAGTTAGTTAGCGAAAAAAGCCAATCTTTAAAAGGATTGGTTTTTTATTGCTGGGAGATAAAGCGTATGGTTTCCGCATTAAAGAGTGCAGGTTGTTCCACATTCACCACATGGCCGCAGTTGGGAACGACAAAAAGGCTGGCATATTCGTGTTTTTGAACGACTTTTTCTATTGAGGGCAAGAACATATAATCCTCCCCACCCATGACATACAAGGTAGGGATCTGTAATTCTACCTGTCTAAACCATCGCAACAGCGGATTGATCTCTGCCGTAAGTTTAAACCAACGCACAAATTCTTTCTGATAGAGTTTTTTGGCCTCCCTGATAAAAAGCAGACGAGATTCTTTGTGATTTTTGTTCGGCATGATGATGAATGCAAAGAACTTGTACAGCCACAGATAGGGGATCAGCGATTTGAAGACAATACCAACGCGCATCAAGATCTGCGAGCGGAAGTTCAACTTCATGATCGCACCGCCCATGATCATGCTTTGTACGCGATGCGGGTGCATTTCTGCCAATTGTCTAATGAGGATCGTACCTAGAGAGATCCCGATAAAATGAGAACGTTGGATATTTTCGTGATCGATCACTTCCAAAATATCATTGGCGATGGCATCGAAGGTGTATTTCTTGTTAAATGCATCCTTGATCGAGGCCTTCGACTCTCCGTGGCCTCGTAGATCGAGCAATAGGATGTTAAAGTGCTTTTGAAATTCTCTTAGTTGTTTGTACCAGATAGAAGAGCTGCCCCCTGCACCATGTACGAAGGTCACCCACTCAGTCGAATTTTTATGACGATAGACAGTGTAATTAAGCACTTAGCAGCAATTTTGGGTAAAGATAACAATATTTTGAGCTGATTAAGGTTTTAATCAAAAGTTTGTGTCAGTAAATAATTTTTCAGTTTTATTACGCTGTTTTACAGCATTTTAGTTATATTTAATTTATCAATAACCAGAACCCGTTATCATGAAAACACGTATCTCCAAATTGCGCCGGCGTTTTACTCAAGCACAGCTCGAAAAGCGCTACAAGATATTGGTAGAGCGCGCCTACAATTTTAGACAAACAGATGCTGCACTTAGTGATTTCTGCGAATATGAGGCACAGAAGATCCTAGAAAAGTTAGAACGTCTGCAGGATCTCGATCAGGAATTGTCCTTTAGCCGTTGATGCAGATCTTTAAAGTATTCAAAAGATTTTGTAAGCCTAGACCCATACCAAGAAAACAGTTCGCCGTCTACAAATACCGTCTTTCCATTTTGGACATATCTCGCTATTTCAAAGGCGTGGTCTTCTTTGAATGGATAAGGTTCCGAAGAAAGAAATACGACTTCCGGACCTCCTCCTTCTGAACGGAGATTCTCTAGATCGATCTCGGGATAGCGACCTTTGTGCTTATAGACATTTTCAAAGTGATTCAATTCTAAAAGATAGTTGATAAAGGTATCTTTGCCCACTACCATCCATGGTTTTCGCCAAATAAAGTAGGCCACCTTCTTTATCGGTCGAGTTTTAATGAATTTTTGAAAATCATCCAGATCAAATGCTATTTTTTGTACAATGTTTGAAGCTTCTGTTCTGCGGTCGAATAGCGTTCCATACTGTTGGATCATTTCGATGCAATCATCAATATTTGCGATATCGGAGACATGAACGGGAGCGATCGTCTCCAATTCGGCAACCATCTCTTTGGTATTTTCCTCTTTGTTGCACAAAATGATATCTGGAGCTAAGGCTATGATCTTGTCTAGTTTCACCTGCTTGGTGCCACCGACGATGTTCTTTGTACTTCTAAAGTGAGAAGGATGCACACAGAATTTGGTAATACCCATGACCTCATTCTCAAGGCCGAGGTCATATAGCAGTTCTGTCTGACTGGGAACTAACGAGATGATTCGCTTTGGGGTCTGAGCTAGGCGAATAGTTCTTTGTAACTGATCCCGATATTCCACCATGATCGAAATTTAAGAATTAGTCTTCTAAAATGGCGGCCATCGCTTTTTGTAGTGCTTCTGCCTTTTCTGCCGCCGCTTGAGCAAAATCTTTTCCTTTGGAAGCGTAGATAATACCACGAGACGAATTGATGAGCAGACCAACATCTTTCGTCATCCCGTATTTACATACTTCAGATAAGCTGCCGCCCTGTGCTCCAACGCCAGGGACCAGCAAAAAACTCTGGGGGATGATCTGGCGTATTTCTTGGAGGAATTCTGCTTTGGTGGCACCCACCACATACATTAGATTCTCTGAGTTCTTCCAAGTGATGGATGTCCTTAACACCTCTTTGTAAAGCTCGCGCTCTGGTACCTTCTTGGTCTGAAAATCAAAGGCCCCTTGGTTAGAGGTCAATGCCAGAAGAATGGTATGCTTATCCTCGAATGCCAAAAAGGGCTCTACCGAATCCTTACCCATATAAGGGGCCACCGTCACCGAGTCGAACTCCAGATCCTCAAAAAAGGCCTTCGCATACATGGTGGACGTATTCCCAATATCGCCGCGCTTCGCATCAGCGATGGTAAAGATCTCGGGATGATTCGTATTGAGATATTCGATCGTACGGGCCAATGAGCGCCATCCTTTTAATCCATAGGCCTCATAGAAGGCCGTGTTGGGCTTATAGGCCACCGCAAGATGATGGGTGGCATCAATAATTGCTTTGTTAAAGGCGAAAATGGGATCTTCCTCTTGTAGCAAATGTTCAGGGATCTTGTTGAGGTCGACGTCGAGGCCGATACAGAGAAAGGACTTCTTTTGGTGTATTTGGGCGATGAGTTGTTTTGTGGTCATTATTGGGTTTTGGGTGCTAGGTTTTAGGTGTTACACTTTCTAATCTGCATATTTTCGTAACGAATTCATTCGCTTTTGGATTCGATTTAATTCAATAACCAATAAGGTGTATTTTTCTTCTGAAAGAATACCGATTTCTTTGGAGATATGCAATTGGGTTTCTAACTCATAGGAAGATTCGAGGGCTATCTGCCAAAATCTTGAAAACTCTCTTTGAGAATTCCTAGAGCATCCTTCTGCAATGTTGGAAGGGATTGAAACTACAGCTCGCGCTATTTGAGATTTAAAGCCAAACTTTTCTTCTTTTGGAAAATCCGAAATATGTAAATATGCGAGTTTTACAAAAGCAATTGAATCATTCCATACATCAAGTTCCCTAAAGTTTCTCAAATAATTAAAGGTTTATTTTTCAATCTAATTCATAACAAAAACCCAACATCCAACACCTAGTACCCAACACCCAACGACTATATCGTCTCGCTTGCTTCTTTCAACTTCTCGGTATTCTCAGCAAGCATCAACTCGTCGATGATCTTTTGAATATCGCCATTGATGATATTACTTAGGTCATAAAGTGTTAATCCGATGCGGTGATCGGTCACGCGGCCTTGAGGATAATTATAGGTCCTGATCTTCGCACTACGGTCGCCACTGCTTACCATACTCTTTCGTTTGGCTGAGTCGGCAGCTTGCTTTTTGGCCAATTCCAGATCGTATAATCTCGAGCGTAGCACCTTGATCGCTTTTTCAAGATTTTTATGCTGCGACTTCTCGTCTTGGCAGCTTACGATAAGTCCGGTTGGCTCGTGATGTAGTTTGATGGCCGAGTAGGTTGTATTTACCGATTGTCCTCCAGGGCCGGTCGAGGTGGTACGTTCGATGCGAACCTCGCTCATGTCTAGCTCAATATCAAATTCTTCTGCCTCTGGCAATACCATTACAGTTGCTGCCGAGGTATGTACCCTTCCTTGCGTCTCTGTTTGTGGTACGCGTTGTACACGATGCACACCAGCTTCAAACTTCATCGTACCATAGACGTTTTCGCCACTCACCTCAAAGATGATCTCTTTGAAACCACCAGAGGTGCCTGCATTAAAATCGACGACATTCACTTTCCAGCCCTTGCTTTCGCAATATTTGGTGTACATTCTATGTAGATCGCCTGCAAAGATACTGGCTTCATCACCTCCGGTCCCCGCTCTGATCTCGACAACCACATTCTTAGCATCTTCAGGATCTTTTGGGATCAGCATGTATTTGATCTCTTCCTCAAGAGCAGGAAGTTGTTCTTTTGCCTCTTCGAGCTGCATCTTTGCCATTTCTACCATCTCTGCATCGCCGCCATCGGCAATGATCTCTTCGGCCTCGCTCACATTATCCAATAAGGACTTGTAGACCTCACGTTTGTCCACAAGCTGCTTCAATTCTTTATATTCTCGATTGAGCTGTACATAACGCTTTTGATCGGCGATGATATCGGGTTGAATGATCAGATCAGAGATCTCGTCGAAACGTTGCTTTACGATATTTAATTTGTCTAACATGTAGCTTCTATTATCCGGAGGGCAAATTTACGATATTTTTACTCATCCCTATTGTGAATATTGCTGCTATTCAATTAACAATTTGTTGCTCCTTTCTGTTGAATGTAATAAGGTTATCTTTGATGTGTCATAATTTTTATAATCACATATGCAGATAGGTCAATGATTCTAAAAATCGGACTAGGAGGAGGTTGCCATTGGTGTACAGAGGCTGTTTTTCAGTCATTGAAAGGCGTTCTTCGAGTTGAACAAGGTTGGGTGTCTTCAGAAGGAAAGGATGATTCCTTTTCGGAGGCAGTGATCGTTCAATTCGATGCTGCACGTATTCAGCTAAAAGAGCTGATCGAAGTACATCTTTATACGCATCAAAGCACTTCCGATCATAGCATGCGAAAAAAATATCGATCGGCCATTTACTATTTTTCTCAAGACCAAAGCGCAGAAAGCAGCTCTATTCTGAAAGTCCTCCAAGCGGAATTTGACGAAAGGATCATTACCCAAGTGCTACCGTTCAAAAACTTTGAACCTTCAAGAGAAGAAATTACCAATTATTACTACACCAACCCTCAAAAGCCTTTTTGTGAAAAATACATCGCTCCAAAACTTCAACTGCTCCTTGAAAGATTCTCATCGATCGTCAAAACAGATAAAATAAAAACTATGCGCGCATAGCAAATTAATTATCTTTGCAAAAATTGTTCGCCTATGTATTCAAAAGAGTTTGATATCCGCTGGAATGACCTCGATGCCAATCGACACTTGGCCAATTCTTCATATATCGCCTTTATGGCACATACCCGTATGGCGTTTTTGGGCGAGCATGGTTTTGGACACCGACAGATGCAGCATTATAATATTGGGCCGGTCATATTCTACGAGCATGTGTACTACTTTAGGGAAGTTTTTGCGGGGCATCCTATAAAGGTTACCTTGGAATTGGGTGGCATGAGTGAGGACGGCATGTTTTACGAGTTCATCCATAATTTTTATGACTATAAAGGGAGAAACATGTGTCGCGGTGAAATGATGGGAGGATGGTTAGATCTTGGACAACGCAAACTGATCGGCCTACCGGACGAGTTAAGGAAGGTGGTGGACCAATTGGAACACTCAGCCAATTTTAGACTGTTGACCAGAGAGGATACGCGTAAATATGCAAAAAAACCAGTAGACCTTAAGTTCTAGGCTTACGTTTCTCGCTTTCTCTTGGACACCTTGGTTACCAAGTAGACGCCTATAAAAACGAGGACGGCGGCAACAACCTTCACTATATTTAAAGCATCCGCTCCCATAACCATGGCAAATGCGATGGCCAATAGAGGCTGTAAATAGATAAATGCACCGATTGTGGAAGCTTTGAGTTCTCTAAGCGCATAGACATTCAATAAATACGTTAAAAAGGTGGTCCCGACCACAACAAAGACCATTTTCCAGACAACGTCCATCGGAAGTGACGTCCATTGTACTTCGTTAAATTCCGCGATGGTAATAGGAAAATTGATCACAATGGCAATGGCAAAGAACCACTTCATCAGGGTGATCGAATGATACTTGGCGGTTAGCGGCTTTACAAGCACCAAGTAGATCGCATAGAAAGCTGCATTTAGTATGAACAGCGTGTTTCCCAACGGGATATTTGGTGCATCTTGTCGAACTTCATCCCCAAATAGAATGAGACCCAAGGCTCCTGCGAAGCCAAGCAATATTCCAACAGCTCGGACCCACGTTATCTTCTCACCAATTAGAACGGCCGAAAGGATAAACACCAAAATGGGCGATACGGTGATCATCACCGAACTATTGATCGGGGTAGAAAGCTCTAGTCCCCAAAAGAACGATAGCATATTGAGCACCATGCCAAAGCAGGCACAGGCAAGGATACGTGGCCAATCGCTCTTTGCGATCTTTTCTTTAGGCGCCCAAATACTGATGAGCCAAAATAGAATGCCAGCGCCCAGCACCCGCAGTAGTATGAATCCAAAAGATTTGATGTAGATAGGCATTACTCCTTTGGCAAGGGTGTGGTTAACGGCATAAATGCTACTCGCCGTAAAAGCGGCCATTAGGGCCAGTGTTCTTTTGCTCATTATAAATTACGAATGAATGGCATCCTTTGCTTCCGCAACCACTTTTTTACTGTTTCCTATAAAGATATGGTCGTCAACAATGGTTACGGGGCGTTTTAAAAAGGTATAATGTTCTAGAATGAGGTCCTTGTAATCCTTTTCCGTGAGTGCCCTATCCTTTAGACCACGTTCTTTATACAATCTGGCACGTTTGCTGAAAAGTGCCTCATAACTCCCAGCGAGCCGATGCATCTCATCGAGCTGTTCTGTTGTTATTTTTTCGGTCTTGATGTCTTGTAACACAAAATCTGAAGGCAGCTGCAATTCCTTGATGATCCGTTGGCAGGTATCGCATGTTTGAAGATGGTATATTTTTTTCATGAGGTACGCTTTTCAATGCAAAGAAACAGCATTTAAAACTGAAAAAATTATCTTTAGCAAAAAATCGCCACATGGATTTCGTTTTCGAAACTTCACTGCAAAACAGGAGGTCGCTTCACTATTTTTTGAATAACCTTTCCCTTCAAGAGTTAAATACGGTACCAGCTGGTTTTTCCAATAGTATCTTTTGGAATATCGCACATGTCGTGGTCACTCAGCAATTGCTCGTTTATACGCTATCAGGGAAAGAATCAATGCTGCCGCAATCGTTTATCGATAGTTTCCGCAAGGGAACCAAGCACGAAAAAGATGCCACTGAACAGGATGTAAAGCAGGTTTCGGAATGGCTGTTCGCAACATTGGAAAAGACGAAGGAGGACTATGCAAAAAGTGTCTTTAAAAATTATGGTTCCTATACGACTTCCTTAAAAGTGACCTTGAAGACGGTAGAGGACGGATTGAACTTCAACAATTTTCACGAAGGGATCCATTTGGGCTATATTCTAGCCATGAAAAAGGCTATCGTTTCTTAAGATATTCCTCGACTGTAGCATAATCGATGGTCAAGGATTGCGGCCCTTCCGTATACGGAGCAATTTCATAGGGTTTGTAAGTCATTACAATATGCTCTTTGGTAAAGCCAATGGTCTCAGGAAGGTGAAATTGATCATTCTCGAAATCGAAGCCGGCCGAATTGATGTTTGCTACTTCTGGAATTTTATATTTATTTCTGAATTGGCCCTCCGCCAGTGCTATAAATCCATCGAGATCTTCAAACAGATCCTTTGGTTCCATGATGTTTCCCGTTTTTGGATCAAAATTCAAATACTTGGTGCTTTGGTAACCATGAGCCCCGCCGACATACATTTCTACATCAAGTCTTATGGAGATAAGTTGATCGGTCTGGTAAGAGACATCACCGAATATGAAGGCATACCAACTGGCCTCTGATTCAAATTCCTCTTTGTTTTCCTCGAACGATTTAAAAAATGATCTTTTAGCCGCATCAATCGTTTCTATACCCTCATCCTCACTATAGTTTAGATAGGGAAGAATGGCACTTATAATTGCCTCATTGATGGTTTCTTGTACTTTCTCGTCACCCTTCGCCAAAACATAGTTGAGTGCTATCTCTGCACAAGATTCGTCGTCGCAATGATCACTGCTTTCTTTGCTGTCGATAGCTTCAAATGTAAGTGTTGCTTCTTTTTCGCAACCAATTAGCGATATAACAAGAAGCAGTAGGCATAAAACTTTTTTCATCATACGATTTACGATTTATAACTCTAAAAGTACCTACTAGATTGTAATCCCCAAAAGGAAACGGTATTTTTGTCTGCATTAAGAATAGCTATTATGAGTTCGGAGAATATTAAGTTCAATACAAAGACCATCCATGGTGGTCAAGAATATGATAAGGCTTATGGGGCAGTGATGCCTCCTATCTATCAAACGTCGACCTATGCGCAAACCACGCCTGGAGGGCACAAAGGTTTTGAGTACAGTCGCACGCACAATCCTACACGCAAAGCGCTAGAGGATTCCTTTGCAAGCATAGAAAATGGTAATTTCGGCTTGGCTTTTGGCAGTGGATTGGCTGCGATCGATGCGGTGATCAAATTATTGAAGCCGGGAGACGAAGTGATCTCCACCAATGATCTCTATGGTGGATCCTATCGCTTGTTCACTAAGATTTACGAGGATTTCGGGATAAAATTCCACTTTATTGGTATGGAAAATGCCGATAAGGTTGCACATTATGTCAACGAAAAGACACGTTTGATCTGGGTGGAAACCCCTACCAACCCAATGATGAATATCATCGACATCCAAGCGGTAGCTGCGGTCGCCAAAGAGCACGATATATTATTGGCGGTCGACAATACTTTTGCCACTCCATATTTACAACAACCCTTAGAACTTGGGGCCGACATCGTGATGCATTCTGCCACCAAATATCTGGGCGGTCATAGCGATGTGGTAATGGGCGCCTTGGTTGTAAAAGACAAAGAGCTAGCAGATAAGTTATATTTTATACAAAATGCAAGTGGTGCAGTTTGTGGCCCTATGGACAGCTTTTTGGTGCTTCGTGGCATAAAGACGCTTCATGTAAGGATGCAGCGGCACTGTGAGAATGGGAAGGCTATCGCTGCCTATTTGGCGAGCCACCCAAAAATTGAAAAGGTCTATTGGCCAGGGTTCGAAGATCATCCCAACCATGACGTTGCGAAACGACAGATGAACGATTTTGGAGGAATGGTCTCGTTCATTACCAAAGGAAGCAATTATGCCGAGGCCATCAAGATCGTTGAAAAGTTGAAGATCTTCACACTGGCGGAATCGCTGGGAGGCGTAGAGTCCTTGGCGGGACATCCCGCAAGTATGACCCATGCTTCTATTCCGAAGGAAGAACGTGAAAAGACAGGAGTTGTCGACTCATTGATTAGACTAAGTGTTGGAATTGAAGATGTGGAAGACCTTATTGAGGATCTTCGTCAGGCAATAGGGTAATTTACTTGATAACATCAATAGTGTTGAATAAAAAAGCCGCTTATCAATAAGCGGCTTTTTAACTGAATTAAGTAAGGAGCAAATTAAACGATATCAATACCTTAACATTTTTCTCGTGACAACTCCTTTATCGGTATATATTTTTACAATATAGATTCCTCTTTGTATGTTCACCGGAATATCAATTCTACGATCATTACTCTCAATGGTAGCTTCTACAACAGGCCTTCTTTGAAGGTCATAGATCACCATGTTATGAATATGGTCTTTTCTAAAGTTGAAGATCTTCACTTCTTTTCCTCTTCGAGAGTAGATCACAAAGATCGGTAGGTGTGAAGCATCCTCCTCAGGGGTCACTTCTTCCTCTGCAGGCTTGAATACCATCTGAAAACGGTCGGTATTCACCTGTTGGTCCAGCACTACTTTGAAAGGAGCACTTCTAAGGTCATGATGCGAACCATCTTCGTTATCTCTAATATAGATATCTACATCTTCTGATATATTTTCTAGCTCATCGATCATGATGGTGAACTCTTGGTTGGCGTGCGCCTCATCGATCTGGAAGCCTAGCGCCAAACGTCTATCTTTATCGTAGCTATCTACCGCTTGGATCACATACTTTTCATTTTCAAGCATCCAATAGGCATCCGATCGCTGATCATCTAAAAGTCTACCGTCGTATCCAGGGTCAACACCATCGGTGGTACCTTCGATAAATGCCAATAGCAATTGCCTATGGAATCCTTCGGCATTTTCAAAACCGATTCTTATTCTTTGCGTTTCTTGCTGATTTGCAATGATATCGTTGTCGCCATCATCTCGGTTCGCATTTCTAATAAATTGCGAATCACCTGTGTTCTCCTTCCTAAAGACACGTTGACCGTTGTTAAATTCTATGGTTCCACCATCGGCATCTGCCTCCACAAAGAAACCTTGAGCAACGGGAACGTATCTTGTAGGCACTTTCGATGGCGCACCAGATTGACTTACATCGGGATGAGCAACAGCCATCACACCTCCCGAAAGGTTATACAATGCATAGCCTCCTTGATAATCGATCAAATTATGTGAGTTGCCACCATAGTGTTCCCAGAAATACAAAGTTCCAGTGATAGCGCCATTGTTGTCCAAAATAAATTGATTAGCGTCTAAGGCAGAAGGATAGGGATTCCCAACCAAGCTTTGGTTGGTGCCCGAAATAGCATGAGTGATCGTACCGTTGTTAGGCTTCCCTTCAAAAATATAGTTTTGCTCGGCACCTATTCCTGGATTATACTGAGCTCCTTTTAGAGTAAAGCCCATTCCTGCAGGAATGCTTCCCAAATTCCCGGTAAATGACCAGGCGTCATAATCTTCTGCTGCTCCGTTGTCAAACATATATATCCAGCTGCTACTTAAGGTCAGTGGATTGGTTTGAGTGGTTGGAACATTGATGTCTGTAGTAAACTGCACAGTACCATTAGGCTCTTTGAGCGTTGCCGCGATAAAGTCCGAATTATTTTGTGTCACACTCGGTGCCCCAACAGGCGATGAAAAATAATTATAGGTGTATTGATCCGCAGTACCTTGCTGATCTCTCTCCAGAATACCAGCGCTGGTAACTTCTAAGGTACTGTTCGCAGTTTGTATCAATTGAGATTCTCCTTCTAGATCAATTCTTCCGTCCAGCTCTAAATACCAATCATTGGTGATGGCTCGGTCATTATTAACCGTAAAAGAACCACTGCCATCGATGATCAAACCTAATAGGTCATGGTCATCGGATGTCGTAAGGTCATGCGCAACATTGACGATGGCCCATGGTTTGTTGCTGGCAACATCTTCGATGTCCCAAACATCGCCATATAACCATGTACTTTGAGAGGTCCACGCCCCATCCGAGGTGGTGATGTAAGGCATCGGTGCTGTCTGACTTTGGAAGGTGGTGATATTTTTTAGGAATGCATTTCTTCCTTTACCAGAGGCATCTGTTGTTCTACCGGTCAAAATATTGGTCATAGGATAATAGGCTTCTAAATCGTTCCATTGAATGGCAGTTCCGCCATCCATGGCCACTGTTTTTGGAATAACCGTTCCTTCTACCTCAGTACCATTCTGCTGAATTTCTTGGTACACCAAACGTTGAATTTGATTGGCATTCAACCTAGTACTGAACGCTCTTACTTCGTCTGCGGCTCCGCGGTAATAATTGGTGCTCGCACCACTTTGACGTCCTATAGTAAAATCTCTATTAGGTGTAGACATGGTATCGTTCAATAGACCTGAAGACCCCAAAGTTCCTTCAAGTTCACCATTGACATAGATGCGGACTTGATTATCAGTTGCACTGAATGTAGCGGTAATATGCGCCCACTCGTTTAACTTAAGTGCGCCAGAGGTCGCAGCAAGACTAGCATTTGTGCCACCGTTCGTATTGACATATACATGAGGGATTCTACTGGCGTCGGTATAGATATAGAACATTTCTTCGCCTGCGATATGCCCTCTATTGCTATAACCGCCATCTAACTTGACCCAAGCCATGATGGTCGCTTCACCCATTCCGCCCATAAATCCTGGCGTCGTCATGTGGTCATCTATACCATCAAAGTCGATCGCTGCGGTGGAAGGTGGATTAACAAACGGAAGATCTCTATAGTCCAAGTCCCCTCCAAGAGCAAGATCTCCATCACTATCTGGTAACACAGAAGCTGCCGGGTCGTTTATAGTATCGTTAGGATCATAACCGTCCAGATCATCGCCACTGCTAGGCGCTCCTGCTCCAGCTTCGAAGGCATAATCCAATCCGTCGGTATCGATATCGAGTACAAAAGGGAAATTGCTCATTCCGTTCTCTTGTACATCGGGAATGCCATCATTATCAGAATCGGTATCTCGATAGTCTGGCGTACCATCCCCATCGGTATCCTCTACTGAGGTAAATCCATTGCCATAGGCCACGTTGACACCCTCGGCTGTAGATATGTTAATGGCGAAAGGATAACCCAGAGGGCTAGTGATGAACACTACGGTCGGCGGAATATAACCAGCGGTAGATTGAGCTTCAACATTGTCAGGGATTCCATCGTCGTCACTATCTAAATCCACATAATCTAGTTTTGTGTCATTGTCTGGTGTGGCGCGCAAGGTATAATTTAGAACACCGCTATCGGGGAACGTCTCTAAGTCATCTAGAAGACCGTTAGCGCCAATATCTGTTAATCCGTTATCAACACGGCCGTCAAAGTCGGTGTCAAATCCATGCCCTACTTCCATGGTGTCCAAAATACCATCACCATCGGCGTCGATATCCAAATGATTGGGTAATCCGTCGGTATCGTTGTCAGACCCGTTATTGATTTGAACGAACGGATCGTCGAGATCTTGAACGTTGCATTCTCCAAAATCTAACGAGAAGTTTCTTCGATAACTAGCGGTTGTCCCAATTTGTACTTTAAAAGTATCACGATTGATATATCCAAAGAACATGATCGCTTCGGGATCTCTGTTGGCCGCATTATAGTTAGGGCCGTTAGATGAGAAACGCTCTCTTCCACCACTTAGTGTTACGTGCTGTACGTCTGTTGGATTATTCAGCGCAAAATAGTCTGGCGTAAACACGGTGACCACCTCAGTGAATGCTGATCCATCGATATCGATGGCAACGCCACCGAATCGGGGAACTTTAAAGGGCACACTGGTGCCACCAAGAACGAGCTGTAATTCGAACTCTACATACTGAATTCCATTTCCGTTTCCTCTTACTCTGGGTTGCCAGTGACCGTCAATACCATAGGCTGTTGAATCTTCACTGATCAAGGTCGCTCCAGATGTTTTATCGGTGATTTCGCAAAGCACGTCCAAAGTAAGTCCGATATAGGTGACCACATTTGGAAATCTGTAAACTGCTCCAACCTGTCCGGCCGTACCGCTTACTAGCGAAGATCCTGAGAATTGCGCATCTGGAAAGGAGCAAAATCCATCAAGGTCGATTTGAATAAGATCAAAGAAATCTGGGATTCCATCGTTGTCGTCATCAATGTCTTCATCATTATTAATACCATCACCATCGGTATCTGGGAAGTCTGGTAACGCATCTCTGTAATCGACATCGCCACCCCCGATACCTAGGTCGTTATCGCTATCTGGCAATAGAGTAGGATCGTTGATATTTCCATCGGGATCGCCATAACCAGGAAGATCGTCAACATAGTTATCTAGGCCATCACCATCATAATCAAGATTGTTCAGGGCGATTCCTGCTTCAAAATTATCGGTAAATGCATCTCCGTCGGCATTGTTGTTTAAGAAGTCGAAAGAGCCGTCATTCAAAGTATCTACCGGATTAATTCCAGATGGCTCATAGGTATCCACTAAACCATCACCATCAGAATCAGTGGCCGCATAGGTAATAAACCCTGTAGTTGTTTGTCCTTCTACATTGTCTGGGATACCATCGCCATCACTATCTAGGTCGTGATGGTTGGCGATATTGTCTCCATCGATATCGAAGGCAGCTTCAACCAGACCATCGGTATCTCCAATAGCGGCGTTGGTATCATCATTATCTGAAAAGATCGGGACTAGATCCGAATCACCGTCGGTCAACGGATCAATTCCACCGGACTCTACAGTATCCAATATACCGTCGTTGTCATCATCTATATCTGTAGCATCGGGGCTACCGTCCCCATCGGTGTCCAAGTTAGCGATTGCAATGGTAAAGATGGCGCCGTCTGGCAAGTCGAGTGCTGCGGTTGAGTAAAATCCATCTCCCGCGATGTTGTCATCGCCATTGTTTCCATCATCATACATCAAAGTAGGAGTTTCGTCAGTCAAGCTACCATCTCCATCAGAATCATAGACAAAATAATATTGGGCACTGGTGGGAATGTTGAAGAAAATGTTATTCATATTGATCGAAATCTCCAAATTTCCAATACTACCTGTTTCAGCAACTTTCCATTTCCTATCTAACACAAAAAAGCCAGAAGGATTATTACTAGAGGCCCAAGCGGCATTACCTCCGTTGTTTCCCCAAAGCATAAAATTAAGGTTGTTGATCGTGCTTGTGTTGGCATTATTCGAAGGATCCAAGGAGATATTTCCAATAGCAACGATACCGTCGTTGGCACTTGAAATGGATTGTTTTTGGTACAAACCTTGGCAGTCTTCCCGTCCTATACCAGTGATGTCATTGTCAAAACCACCTGTGTTCCCATAGTCCCAAAGTGGATTGGTGATAGAGGCATCGACAGCGATGTAATCCTTGTTCAGAGAAACGCCATATTTTAGGGCGAGATAGGTGTCAATTTGGTCACGCTCGGTCGCATTGGTTATTGCTCTGTTGTAAACAAGTACCTCCGCAATCTCACCATCCCAAAAACCATTGGACGTGGATAACCAACCACCTAGCTTAGCCGTTGTGGCACTGGCGGTATTATAAGGTGCAGAGATAGAGTCGTTGGTAAACAATACACCATCTCTATAAAACTCGGCAGCACCTCCATTGATGGCAATGCTATTGATGGAAGGGATGTTGTTTTCCCAATAACCAGTCTGAGAAAAGGTGACCTCACCATCTTCGTTGATCGCTCCTGCCGTGGCCTCATTGATTTCGGAACCATAGCCAAAGGCGGTACCTCCAGAAGTGTTTCCATATCCAAAGACATAGCTATCGTCTAGTGTTCTAGGTCGTGTAACGACGTAGATGGTACGGTCGTTGTTTCCTGAATTAAAATTGACATTGTTCAAGGTGTAGACCGAAGTGATTCCATCGTTAAAGGTGATGGCCTCGTTGTAATTTATATAGTTGGTAAGATTTAGGGTCGCTCCTGTGCCATCGGTAACGGTCACACCAGATCCTGACTGGTCTGTCCAACCCAATCCGCCGACGTCAGCTCTTAGCCAAAGGGCAAGTTGGCTATTTGTGCACGCAGGAGGGAGTGAGAGTATAGCAGGAGCTTTCTTCGTCTCCGCTATCAACGAATCGTTCTCTACCTCACTGGGAGGGACTTTTTTTGAAAAAGGAGTTACTGAATAAGGGACTTTTGCTAAAAGGCTTCCAGATGATAGCATGGCAGCCGTTAGCAAAAGAAAAAAGTAGTTTTTCTTCATGGCAATTTGGGTTAATGAGGTTCAACATATTCAATTCAGAAATGTTTAATCTTGATTAAATTTGGGCTACCCTCTATTGGGCAGAGGGAAAAGTGAAAATAAAATAAATTATTGTTTGTCAATCGCTAAGGAACGTAGGATCGATGAAATACATGCTTTTTTAACACATCTGACGTATTTTCCTACTACTTTGAACGAATATTTATGCACTTAATCGATAAATATTGTACCTGACATTTATAAAACAGTTGGTTGTGTATGTGCCAAAAAAAAGCCGCTCAAGATGAGCGGCTTATATTTGTATAAATGAAGATCAATTGGTGATCAACTTTTTAGTGACGTTCCCTTTTTCGGTCGTTATCTCCATGATAAATGTTCCATGGCCTCCTTGGACAGGAATCATGACCCTGCTGTCATTGCTATTGACAATCTGAGACATTATTCGCTGGCCTTGAATACCATAAAGGACCAATTTCTTGAGGAAAATTCCTTTCGAATTTTCTATGATGACAGCATTGACGTTGTTCGCATAAGAAATATTGAAATCATCCGTTTCAATAAAATCATCATTGCTCAATGCCACGTCTCTTTCAAAGGTAATTACAAAGCGGTCCAAATATGCTCCAGCCTCTAAAGCGATACTAAAGGAATCGTCTCGCAGGTCATGGATATCACCAGTGAGCTTATCCTTGATATATATATTGTTGTCCGCTTCTATATTCTCTAACGCATCTATCATAAAAGTGATGTTTTCGTTAGCGTGTTTTTGATGCACCTTAAGTCCAAGTGCCAACTCATAGGTTTCTTTTAGGTCTTTAACCGCCTGAATGATATGTGGTTGCCCCTGTATCATCCAAAAGGCATCGCTAAGTTGCTCTTCATTCAACTTCCCATCGTATCCCTTATCGATGCCATCGGTGGCATCCTCTGCGAAGGCGAGCAACAATTGTCTATGGAATCCTTCAGAATTCTCGATACCAAACCGAATTCGTTGCATCTGGTCTTCACTTTCCTCAGTGTTTCCTTCATCACTGCTTCCTCGGATAAAAATAGAGTTTCCTGGTCCTTCTGTTCTATAAGTACGTTGGCTATTATTGAACTCAATGGTGCCCCCATCGGCGTCTGCCTCTACAAAGAATCCTTGTCCTACGGGCATATAGCGTGTAGGTTGTCTGGTACCTGCACCTGTTTGGCTTACATCTGGGTGAGCAACGGCCATCACACCGCCCGCTTTCGTGTACACCGCATAACCGCCTTGGTATTCTTCTAAGACATGTGAATTTCCACCGTAG
The DNA here is from genome assembly GCF_042675645.1 of Sungkyunkwania multivorans. Taxonomy (NCBI): domain Bacteria; kingdom Pseudomonadati; phylum Bacteroidota; class Flavobacteriia; order Flavobacteriales; family Flavobacteriaceae; genus Sungkyunkwania; species Sungkyunkwania multivorans. The sequence continues at coordinate 714,191 of NZ_JBHTJH010000017.1, forward strand.
TGTTCCCAGAAATACAGCGTTCCAGTAATGGCGTTGATATTGTCATCTATAAATTCATCACAGTCCAGTGCGGATGGATATGGGTTTCCAAGAAGACTTTGGTTGGTTCCTGAAATAGAATGGGAGATAACCCCATTATTTGGTTTCCCTTCAAAGATATATGTTTGTTCTGAGGTCACTGGATTGTATTGCGAGCCTTTCAAAGTGAAGCCCATTCCAGCAGGAATTGCATTGGTATTTCCAGTATAGCTCCATGAGTTGTAATCTTCGGCTGGAGAATCGTTGAAGGTGTATATCCATGCACTGCTTAATGTTATGGGAGTCGTTTGTGGATTTGGCACATCGATACTATTGGTAAATTGCAGGTTTCCATTTTGGTCTCGCATCATCGCTGTAATGAAATCCGCATTGTTTTGAACAACATTGCTCACCCCAACTGGAGATGAGAAATAGTTGTAGGTATATTGGTCTGTCGTACCTTGCTGGTCTTTCTCTATAGTTCCGGCACTGGTGACCTCCAATGTGCTTTCTTCGGTTTGGATGAGTTGAGATTCTCCCTGAAGATCGATCTTTCCATCGATTTCCAAATACCAATCATTAATGATGCTGTTATCATTGTTTACAGATAAAGAGGCGCTTCCCGAAATACTGAGTCCAAGAAGGCGATGATCATTTACCGTAGTGACATCGTTATTGATCTGAACAATGGCCCAGTCCTTATTATCGTTTATATAGTCTATATCCCAAACGTCACCATGAAGCCATGTACTTTGCGAAGTCCAAGCACCGTCGGCGGATGTTTGGTATGGCATTGGTGCTGTTTGTGTTTGGAAAGTGGTGATGTTCTTAAGGAATGCATTTCTACCCTTTCCAGAGATATCAGTGGTACGTCCTGTTACGATATTGGTCATCGGGTAGTATGCTTCCACATCATTCCACAAGATGCTCGTCCCGCCATCTTCAGAAACCAATTTCGGAATGATCTTTCCAGCGACTTCAGTACCATTTTGTTCTATTTCCTGATAGACCAAACGCTGAATTTGCTTGTCATTTAGGGCAGATGAAAATACTCGTACCTCATCGATGGCGCCTTCATAATAACTGCCGCTTCCGTCACTTCTTCTTCCAATGGTAAAGTCATCGGTGCCAGAGGATAATACTCCGCTAGTAGCTAAGGTTGCCTCTAACTCGCCGTTTACATATAATCTGGCTTCATTGGCACTCGCATCAAACGTTGCCGTCACGTGTACCCATTCGTTCTTGTTTGCGGCTCCGGAGGATGCTTGAATATCTGCATTAGTGCCGCCTGTTGTTTCGACGTGTAATCGTGGCGTGCCATTATTGCGAATGTAGATGTAGAACATTTCTTCTCCTGCCACCACACCTGTACTATTAAAACCGCTATCCATCTTCAACCATCCCATGACAGTGACTTCGCTGCGTCCGCCCAAGAATGCCGGAGTAATGACGTGGTCATCGATTCCATCAAAGTCGATGGCAGCATCCGAAGGTGGATTTACGAAATTTGGATCGCGATAATCAAGATCGCCACCTAATGCAAGATCGGCATCTGAATCTGGTAAGACGGACGCAGATGGATCATTGATCTCGTCGTTAGGGTCATAACTGTCTACATCGTAGAAAGCCGAAGGAACATTTGCTCCTGCTTCAAAAACATAATCAAGCCCATCGGTGTCAGTATCGACGCCACTGGCGCCATTGGACATTCCGTTCTCTAAAATGTCCGCTAGGCCATCATCGTCAGAATCGGTGTCTAGATAATCTGGAGTACCGTCTCCATCCGTGTCTACTGGCAGATTGAAGCTGTTGTTTCCAAGTCCATCAATGTAGGAAGTATTGTATCCATTTGAAGGATTGGAGATATTAATAGCAAGTTCGAAAGGAGCGCCTAATGTAGGGTGTGTGATTCGCACTACAGAAGGAGCTAGATAACCTGTGGTAGGTTGGGCCTCGATGTTATCTGGAATACCGTCTCCATCACTATCAATATCAACATAATCTGCCTTGGTATCACCTTCATTTTGATTATTAAAAATATAGTTGAGTGTGCCGCTATCGGGTGTTGTTTCTAACGCATCTAAAATACCGTTGGTACCGAACTCTGAAACATTGGTATAGTCCACTCGGCCGTCATAGTCGGCGTCCAGTCCGTGTCCAACCTCATAGCTGTCTGGCATTCCATCGCCATCTGAATCTAGGTCTAGGTGATTAGGAACGCCATCATTGTCATTGTCGTTACCGTTATTGATGACCACCACCGGGTCATCGAGATCTTGCACCAAACATTCGCTGAAGGACAAGTTGAAGAGTCTGGTTCTATTGTTTGTGGTACCTACCTTTACCGTAAAAGTCTGTGTGTTCACATATCCAAAGAAAAACAAAGCTTCGGGGTCCCTATTGATAGAGCTATATTCTGGACCCGTACTTGCAAATTGTTCTTCCCCGCCAGAGACAGATGTATGTAAAATATCTGTAACCGCATTAAGGGCCCAGTAGTCTGGGCTGAAAATACTTACGACCTCGTTGAAAGACCCACCGTCGATATCAAGGGCAATACCACCAAACCTTGGAACGGTAAATGGAATAGAGGTCCCAGTGATGACTAGGTCGACAGTAAAAGTACATGATTCGATGCCACTACCATCTCCTCTAACTCTAGGCCTCCAGTCATTAAAATTATTGGTATCATCATCGATGCTGACCAAGGTAGCCCCAGACGTCTTCGCAGTTAATTCTACGAGGGCATCCAGTATCACTCCTTGATAGTTTACAACATCTGGAAAACGCCATACAGCACCGACTTGACCAAAAGTACCTGACTCTGGAGGGCTATTTCTAGACAGCTTAAACTCTCCAGATGGAAAGCTACATGTTCCAGAAACATCAATTTGAATCACATCTTGAAAATCTGGAATACCATCGTTATCGTCATCCAGGTCAACATCGTTTGTAAATGTATCACCATCGGTATCTGGAAAATCGGGTAAGGCATCTCGATAATTGACATCACCACCACCGACGCCTAGATCTCCATCGTCGTCAGGTAGGATGGTCGGATCATCGATAGTTCCTTCTGGCGAGTTAAACCCGGGAACATCATCGACGAAGTTGTCCATTCCGTCACCATCATAGTCAAAACCACTTAACGGTATGCCAGTTTCCGCACCGTCATTGAACCCGTCACCATCAGCATCACTATTGAGGAAGTCCAAGGTTCCATCATTCAAGGTGTCTATCAATGGAAAAATACCCTCATTTGCAGCAGTGGCAGCGTTGGTGTCATAAGAGTCAACCAATCCGTCGTTATCTGAATCCGTATTCACCCAAATCACAAAACTACCTGTGGCTTGTCCTTCTACATTATCCGGCACTCCATCGCCATCAGAATCTTGATCTCTGAAATTTGGAATTCCATCACCATCGGTATCCCAACCTGGTTCAATACTGTTGTTGTCGTCTCCGATACCGACACCCACAACTGGCGTGTCATTATCGTCTAAATATAAAGGAACAGTATCACCATCGAAGTCGGAGAGTGGATCAAAACTCACACCAGAGCCTGGAAGGGCGAAAAAGTTACCTTGTTCTCTTATGTCTATAATTCCATCGTTATCATCATCGATGTCAACCGAGTCGGGAATATTGTCCGAATCTGTATCGAGATTAGGTATCGAAATGGAGAAAAGCGTGTCGTTGGTAAAGTTGATGCCAACGGCGGTATAAACACCGTCATTGGCCGTATTATCTCCGTTGGTCCCATCATCGTACATCAGCGTTGCGGTCTCATCACTAAGGTCGCCATCATTATCACTATCGTAGATAAAATAATAGGATGGGCTAAAAGGGACATCAAAGAAGGTATTGTTGACATCTATGGCAATTTCCACAACGTCGACAAAACCAGTTTCATATACCTTCCATTTTTTATCGAGAATAAACTGTGTTGGGTGACCATCGGCACTACTAAAGGATGCCGATCCATTATTATGGCCCCAAAGCATGAAAGCCTCGTTGTTCATTGGATTTCCAGCACCGAATTCATTGAAGCTTATGTTTGCAGCGTTGGTTGCAAGCAAACTTGTTAAACCAATTGATACGATAGATGTCGGATTGGTCGAACTACTTTGATATTGCTGTAATCCTTGGCAATTCTCTCTACCAATACCGGCGATGTTATTATCAAAACCTCCAGTGTTTCCATAATCCCAAAGAGGTGCCGTGATGCTTGCGCTGTTGGCCACGTAGTCCTTGGTAAGGGTTACCCCATATTTTATGGCGAGATAGGTATCGACCTCTTGTTGCTCAGTGGAGGTCAAGACGCGGTTATAAACTAATACCTCGGCGATCTCTCCATCCCAAAAGTCGTCTGAGGTCGAAAAAGAACCTCCGATGACCCCTGTGGAAACATTGCCCGTATTAAAAGGTGAGGTATCAGCAAACAATGAGATTCCATTGCCATCGCGATAGAATTCCGCGTTTCCACCATCCACAACAATGCTATTGATGTTGGCGACATCATTGTCCCAAAAACCGTCATTTGAATAAGTTTCGTCGTCGTTTTCGAACAAAAGCCCTCTTCCTGGATTGTTCGAGTTAGTCCCTAAGGCAAAGTATCTGTTGTTCGTTGACGTAGAGGCACCATAGCCAAATACGAACGCATCATCAAGCGTATTGGGTCTAGTTACTACGATAATGGTCCTATCGTTATTACCCGAGGCAAAGTTGGCACCAGATAAATTATAGACCGAGGTAATATTATCATTGAAGGTAATGGCCTCGTTATAATTGATATAGGATAATGTTGCCCCGCTTCCACCAGCGACACCCACTCCGTTTCCAGATTGATCCGTCCAGGAAAGTCCGCCGATATCTGCTCGTAGCCATAATTCGAGATTGGCTGAGGTACAGGCTGGAGGTCGTAAGGCGTTGGTTGGTTTCTTTTGTTGGCTTAAAGAATCTTTTGTAGACTCATTAATGATAGAGAGGTCGCTATCAATGTTGGCATTGATTGTTATTCCCGAAAACCAAAATGTCAAAAAAACTAAAGACAGTTTTTTCATAGCTTTAAAGGTTAGTTTTAGTTATTTCTTAAAAATCCAATTGAGGAAAACAACTTGATTCTAAAGAATGGGCTATAAAAATTTGGATCGTGAAAATAGGGTAATTTTTTGGAGGTCAAAACGCTAGATGACGCATTTCGATAAAAGGTAGCTTTCTAAGGAGAAATGGCTTTTAATAGTAAAAAACCTAAAATGCTTGAAAACAATAACTTACAGAATTAACATTACTTTTAATCAATCTACAACGTTGATTATCAATAAGTTGCATTTATGATGTTTTTGAAGGGGTATATAATGGGCTAATAAGGACAACTTACAAATAGAAAATATAGCCGATTGTAAGAAAAAACAACCAATCATTGGCTCTGTTCTCTGGATAAAGGTCCGGATTTGGATTTAGGCCATCGATATCGTTGGACAAGAAATATTGCCATCTTGCCTCTAGCAATACGTCGGAGATAGCCGAAAATTTGTACCTAGCACCTACACTACCGGTCAACGAAAATACTCCGCCAGATTCGACATTAATAGCGTCTGGTCCATATTTGGCAAGCAAGTTATTATCTGGGTCTGCTGCTGCGAGAATCGCTCTAGCTTCTTCGTAACCATTTGCTTCAGGCGTATAATTGGTATACATGACCCCTATACTTCCAAAGGGTGATATCGCAAATCCACCATTTTCAAAATCCCTGATACTTAAAGGGAAGAATTCCAACTGTGCACCTATGTTCAGCAGTTTGGTCCTTCCAGATACCGACCGAAGAAATTCACCTCCTGGAGAATTTTTCTCAGCTAATTCTCCAAAGTGATTCAAGTCGATCGTCATATAAGACAGCTCGTTTCTGATCTTGAAGTGGTCATTAAAGAAAGTATAGGTTGTGTAGCAATCACAATCACTTTGATAGGAGAAGTTCAAATAGTGTACGATACCTCCACCGAATCCGAGGTTCCCTTTGTTGGTCTCAAAATCGTAACGTAACCCATAATCAGATTGAAATGGAACGGGGCCTGCGATTACACCTAACTCGTGTGAAAATCCAAGCTGGGCCGAGGCATAGAAACTTACCATCAGCATGCAAGAAAGTAGGGCTTTAGTCATGACTTTGATTAACATGTTACTAATCAATATTTTTAAGGGCATTGCAGCAAATATATAAAAACTCGTATAACAAAAAAATAAAATGTGATTTAATACGTATTAAAAGGGTCTTCCCGTTTGTCTTAATAGATGCGCGCAATTTTATTCAAACGGTATTTTTTTTGAAAAATTATCAAATCAAAAAAAAAGTAGTTGAATTTTTTATAGTGCCGTATATTTGCCAATGTATTTTTACGATTTTTTGGAAAATCCTTAATCACTTAACATTCCATGGAAAAAATAGTTGAATCCTTTATGGAGCTTGTGGAAAGTCGAAATAGCCATGAGCCAGAATTTTTGCAAGCGGTACACGAGGTGGCCAATGCAGTTTTGCCTTATATCGCAGAGCACGATATATACCATGGCAAGAATATCTTACTTCGCATGATCGAGCCGGAGCGCGTTTTGATGTTTAGAGTCGCGTGGGTAGATGATGAGGGAGAAATACAGGTGAATAGAGGGTATCGGATAGAGATGAACTCTGCTATTGGCCCTTACAAAGGAGGATTGCGCTTTCACCCTAGTGTCAACCTTAGCATTTTAAAATTCCTAGCGTTCGAGCAGGTCTTCAAAAATAGTTTGACCACCCTGCCGATGGGCGGAGGAAAGGGAGGTTCTGATTTTGACCCTAAAGGAAAATCGGATGGAGAAGTGATGCGCTTTTGCCAAAGCTTCATGACCGAGTTATTCAGACATATTGGACCAAACACCGATGTTCCTGCAGGAGATATTGGTGTCGGTGCTCGAGAGATCGGCTATATGTTTGGACAATATAAAAGACTAAAGAACGAATTTACAGGAGTTCTTACCGGAAAAGGAATGTCTTGGGGGGGATCACTCATCCGTCCTGAAGCAACAGGTTATGGAAATGTATACTTCGCCCAAAACATGCTTGCCAATAAGAATGATAGTTTTGAGAATAAGACTGTGGTGATCTCTGGCTCTGGAAATGTGGCGCAATATGCTGCCGAAAAATCCATTCAGTTAGGGGCTAAGGTAGTGACCCTTTCAGACTCGTCCGGATACATTTATGATGAGGACGGTATCGATGAAGAAAAATTGGCCCACATCATGGAGATCAAAAATGTGAAACGCGGTAGGATCCATGAATATTTGGATAAATATCCTTCTGCAACCTATCATAAGGGAAAAACGCCTTGGGAAGTTGCTTGTGACATCGCCCTTCCGTGTGCTACTCAAAACGAACTGGACGGCGACGATGCAAAGCAATTGATAAAAAATGGTTGTATCTGTGTAAGCGAAGGTGCCAACATGCCATCCACGCCAGAAGCGATATTGGAATTCCATAAGGCCAAGATCTTGTATGCTCCAGGAAAGGCATCTAATGCCGGTGGTGTAGCAGTTTCTGGTCTTGAAATGGCGCAGAACTCTTTGCGTTATAGCTGGACGCGTGATGAAGTGGACAAAAAATTGAAGGATATCATGAAAGATATTCACGATGCATCATTAAAGTACGGACGAGAAGAAGATGGCTATGTCAACTATGAGAAGGGAGCAAACATTGCTGGCTTTGTGAAGGTGGCCGATGCCATGCTCGCGCAAGGTGTAGTTTAAATATACTATTGAAGATATCACTGAAAAAAGGCTCTCCATTTTGAAGAGCCTTTTTTGATCTGCATATTATTTAAGCCTTAAAATCGTTATCCTTAAAACCTTACTTTTGCAATATGAGAAAAAGAATTTTGATCTTGTTGGCACTGCTGCCGATAACAGTTTTCTCACAGGAATTTTCAAGCCTGTGGCAAGACCACTTTTCGTATAATAATGTTGTAGCGATCGCCAATAGTAACGAGGCTCTCTATGCCGCCACTGAAAATGCGTTTTTTAGATACGACTTGCTTACCAATGAATTGCAAAAAGTTTCAACGGTCAATGGGCTTTCTGGGGATGATATTTCTTCTATTTTTTTCAGTGATGAAGCTGGCCGATTGGCTATTGGATACGAAAACGGACTTCTTGAGGTCTATGATATCAATACGCAAGACATAACCACCGTTGTAGAGATATTGGATAAACAAACAATTTTGCCAAACGCAAAGGCCATTAACCATATCATGGAATTCAATGGATTGCTCTATTTATCCAACGATTTTGGAATTTCACTATACGACCTTCAACGCCTAGAGTTTGATGATACGTATTTCATCGGCCCCAATGGATCGCAATTGCAAGTACGGCAGACCGCTATCTTCGAAGGATTTATCTACGCAGCAACCAATGTCGGTGTTTACAGAGCTCCTGTAGGAAGCGACCAACTTATCGATTTCAACCAATGGACCATTTTTGGGAATACCCAGGGGCAAGACTGGCTGGCTATCACTTCCTTTGGGAATAATTTGATCGGAGCTCAATCCGACCAGACGCTGTATCAATTGAATGGTAGTGCATTTGTTGCGGCAACTTCTTTTTCAAACCCGATCGAGGATGTGGTTGCCAATGACCAAAATTTGATCGTTAGTATTTCTAACAGTGTGCATATTTTCAATTTGAGTTTGACTGAAATAAGCACTTTCAGCACCTTTACGAATTACCCCAGCGTAGCATATAACACAGCCATAGCCATAGGGGACGATATTTACAGCGGCACCACAGAATTTGGGATACTTAAAACCGCCATAGGCAATACGTCCACGGTTGAAGAAATTCATCCCAGTGGCCCACTTTTTAACAGTATTTGGGCAATAGATGCCAAGGACAATCAGATCTGGGCCGTCTACGGTGATCAAACCATATCATATGTCCCTTCTCCTTTGCTGTTTCGAGGCATCAGCTATCGATTTCCAGATCAATTATGGGAGAGTATCGCAATCGAAGATGCCTTTAATGCGCCAAATTTGATCAAGGTGAATATCAACCCTCAAAACACCACTGACACCTACATCACTTCTTTTTGGTCTGGAGTATTGAGGATCGTAGATGGTAATCCGGATCTTATCTATAATCAATCAAATAGTGGGCTAGAAGGTATTAATGCGAACCCGATGGGAGTTGGGGTGAATCTTAGGATCTCCGACACAAAATTTGATGCCGAAGGGAATCTTTGGGTTTTAAGCAGTATCACCGATGAAGCATTAAAGGTCTTAAGGACCAATGGGCAATGGCAGGGATATTCTTTTTCTTCCTTATTTCCAAACGAATTCGCCACGCAAGGTTTTGCAGAGTTCGTGATCGCGGACAATGGTTTCAAGTTCATCGCTTCAGCAAGAGATGGTCTTATTGGGTTTTCTGAAAATGGAGGTGTTAATGGAGGGCCGTTGCTTAAAAGTCTTAAAGGTGAGGGTGACAATATACCTGTTAACGATGTGCGTGCTCTGGTCATAGACGAGAGAGGCGATCTTTGGATAGGAACGGAAAAGGGTCTGCGAGTTATCTTTAATCCCGAAGATTTCTTTACCGATGACGTCAGGGTAGATGAGATCATCGTATTGGATGACGGAGAAGCAAGTGAGCTTTTATTTCAGACATATATCACCGATATCGAAATTGATGGAGCTAATAACAAATGGATCGCGACCAACGATTCAGGATTGTTTTATTTCTCCAGCGACGGACAGGAGACACTTGCCCATTTTACCGAAGATAATTCTCCTTTGCCATCAAACTCGGTCAAAGATGTAGCGGTAGACAATGAAACAGGGGAGATCTTCATGGCAACTTCAAAAGGAATGGTGTCCCTTAGGTCGTCCGTGGTTGAACCAAGCGAAGATCTTTCGAATGTATATGCTTACCCAAATCCTGTGAGGCCAAATTTCACGGGTAACGTAACGATCACGGGACTGGTAGACCGGGCAAACGTGAAAATTACGGATATTGAGGGCAACTTGGTGTTCGAAACGACATCTACTAGCGGTAGCGTAGAATGGGACTTAACTGCTTTTGGAAGACACAAGGTAGCGTCTGGTGTTTATATGATCCTAGCCTCTAATGAAGATGGCACTGATACCAAAGTAGCCAAAGTAATGGTGGTGCGATGATCACTACGAAGGCCATCGTCATCAATACAATAAAGTATGGAGACAGCAGCCTGATCGCTAAATGTTACACCCAAGAGTATGGAATGCGTTCTTATCTTTTGAGGGGAATCTTGGGTTCGAGAAAGGGAAAACTCAAAGTCGCATATTTTCAACCGCTTACCATCTTAGAACTCACAGCTTCGAATAGGGAAAAAGGAACCTTGGAATATATTAAGGAGGTGAAGGTGCATCGCCCTTATATATCGATCTTTCAGGATATGAGAAAAAGGGGAATAGCGATGTTTATCTCAGAGGTGCTCTCCAATAGTATACAACAGGAAGAGTCCGACTCTTTACTGTATGATTATCTCGAAAATACACTGATCTGGTTGGACATGCACAATGAAGTAGCAAACTTTCATTTGCTCTTCTTATTGAATCTTTCCAAATTTCTTGGGTTTTATCCAGATGTCCAAAGAAAGGAACTCCCATATTTCGATCTACTTGAGGGGAAATACTCAAAAATTCAACCGCAGCAGTATTTTGTGGAGGGTGACGAATTGGAACTCCTGAACAAGCTCTTGGGCATAAAATTTGATGTACTACATTCTATAAAGTTTTCCGCCCGTCAGCGGAACGAATTACTACATATTTTAATTGGGTATTTTCAGTTACATTTGCAGGGTTTTAAAAGACCGAGATCATTGGATGTCTTAAAAGAATTGTTTCGCTAAAATGAAGAATTATTGGATATGGCTTTTATTGGTGACAATCTGGTCTTCTAAAGGACAAGAGATCCGCGTTCTCAACATCGTAGACGAGACGCCGATTGCCAATGTTGCAGTTTACAATGCTGACAAGTCGAGCTCGGCGACGACCGATATATTCGGACGCATAGATATTTCCATATTTTCTGAGGACGAAGTGATCATCTTCAGCCATGTGTCGCACCAATTGGTGGGTTATACCAGAAAAAAGATTCTCCAGAATAAGGGTATTGTTTATTTAGAACCTCTTACTCAGGTTTTGGATGAGATCGTGGTTTCTGCGACAAAATTTGAACAGAAAAAACGCGATGTAGCTCAAAAGGTCATCGGGATTCGGCAAGGGGATATTCAATTGGCCAATCCACAGACTGCAGCAGATCTATTGCAAAGCAGTGGGCAAGTGTTCGTGCAAAAAAGTCAATTGGGCGGTGGAAGTCCTATCATCAGGGGTTTTTCCACCAACAGATTGCTGTTGTCTGTCGATGGAGTGCGAATGAACAATGCCATCTTTAGAGGAGGAAATCTTCAGAATGTCATCGCCATCGACCCGCTTTCCATACAAAATACCGAGGTGATCCTTGGCCCTGGGTCGGTCATCTATGGAAGTGACGCCATCGGGGGTGCCATGAATTTCTTCACTTTAGAACCAAAGACCTCCCAATCGGGTTCCCTAGAGTTCACTGGAAACGGTCTCGTTAGATATGCTACTGCCAGCAATGAACGCACGGCGCACGTAGATGTTAATATCGGTCTAAGAAAATGGGCTTTTCTTACAAGTACCAGTTTTACGGATTTTGGCGATTTGCGCATGGGACGCCATGGTCCCGAAGCATATTTGAGAAATGAATATGTCACCACGATCAACGGACAAGATACAACCGTGCCCAACGAGGATCCCCTTGTGCAGAATCCGACTGGGTACAATCAGTTCAATTTCTTGCAAAAGGCGGTCTTTTCGCCCAATGATATTTGGAAATATCGTTTTGGCCTTATCTATTCTACGACATCCGATTATCCCAGATATGATAGACTTATAAGATATGGAGAGGAAAACTTGCGTTCGGCAGAGTGGTTCTACGGCCCTCAAAGGTGGTTTATGGGAAATACCAAGGTTGAGAAAAAAGGGGATGGCAGCTTTTATGATAATGCAAAACTTACACTGGCCTTTCAATACTTTAGAGAGAGTAGAAATGATCGCGATTTTGATGATGACGACCTCACCAGTCGTAAAGAGGCAGTAGATGCATACTCGGCTAATTTGGACTTTGAAAAAAAAGTAAGAACAAAGTCATCGCTTTACTATGGAATGGAATATATACTTAATCGTATTCGATCAACGGGAGATATCATCTCGAGAAGCACAGGTGTAAGCAGGCCAACCTCTACACGTTATCCCAATGGAGCTGACTGGCAGTCGATCGCAGCTTATGCGAGCTATAAGTGGAAACCATCTAAAGAGCTGGCTTTACAATCGGGCCTGAGATATAATTTTATTACCTCCACCTCTAACTTTGAGGCGAACAATCGGTTTTTCAATTTTCCGTTTGCAGAGGCTACCATCAATACAGGTGCGTTGACGGGAACCGCTGGTGTAAGTTGGTCACCAAACAAAACATTACAGTGGAAAGCCCATTTCTCAACAGCTTTTAGAGCACCAAATATCGATGACGTTGGGAAGATATTCGATTCCGAACCTGGAACGGTCGTGGTGCCAAATCCAAACCTCAGCCCAGAATATGCTTATAGTGGCGAGTTGGGATTACTTCTGAACTTTGACAAGTTGGATATAGAAATGGCCACCTATTATACTTTTTTGGATGATGCGCTCATCAGAGACGACTTTACCATCAATGGAGAGTCTCAGATATTATATGATGGTGAGATAAGTAATGTACAAGCCATTCAAAATGCTGCGAGGGCACGTATCTATGGTTTTGAGGCAGGGTTAAAATATACCTTCTCAGAACAAATGCGCATGACCACCAAATTCAGCTATGTTGGAGGAGAGGAGCAGCAAGAAGATGGTACCGATGCACCACCAAGGCATGCGGCTCCTATCTTTGGAGATGCGCATTTTATTTGGGAAAACCTGAGGTTTAAGTTGGATGTCTTTACCAACTATAATGGAGAAATAAGCTTCAATAATCTGGCTCCTTCAGAACGAAATAAGGCCTATCTATACGCCTTAGATAAGAATGGCAATCCGTTTAGCCCTTCTTGGTATACGCTTAATGTAAGAGGGCGATATAATTTTTTCCGAGATTTTGAAGCAACGGCCTCATTAGAGAATATTACCGATCAGCGTTATCGTCCCTACTCCTCGGGGATTGCAGCAGCGGGAAGAAACCTCATTTTTGCACTTCGTTATAACTTTTGACCCCTCTTTTTTATAGATGGTCGGCTTATTTGTTGATTTTCAAAGAAGTATTTCTATATTTAGAGATGTTATACATTAAAAGTCCCAATCATGAGGAAGGCCGATTCGATTAGATCTCTACCCATATACATCGTATTTTTTTTGGTGTGTTTCAGTACTATAGGTCAGGTCTATCCAAGGATTCGTATCGGCTTCGAAGATGCATTGGGATATCATAGGCCCTTATTGCTCACATTTATTCCAGGCACTACCTCCAATGTCGATTTTGGCTTCGACGGGGCACTCTCTAGTATTGAAAATACAGATTCTTATTGGTTGATCGAAAATGGAGAATATGCCATACAGGCCATAGAAGAGCCGATAAATTCTACAGAATTGCCTTTGGGTGTAAGTATTGAAACGGCGCGCGATATCTTTTTTATGATCAATGCTCTCGAAAATATGTCGCAATCTTTTGAGATCTTACTTAAAGATACTGACCAGGCAACACTTCATGATTTGAAACAGGGGAATTTTCAAGTTTCGTTAGCTGCAGGAACTTATCTTAATAGATTTAGTCTTGTCGTTTTTCCAAGCTCCATTCTCGGAGTCGAGGATCAGTATACTCCAGAGCATGTCAAGGTCGCTTGGAACAAAGATTCGAAATTGCTGCACATAGAACAAGGGGCCACCAGATCTATCGATAATGCCACTATTTTTGATGCCCAGGGAAGAAAGGTAGTGTCAAAAAAAATAGATGAGAAGATATCTTTGATTCATTTAAGTATCTCCCAAGGAATCTATTTTCTTCATTTGGATTCCGGTGATCATCTTTTCCGAAAACGAATAGTGATTTACTGATTATTTTGGTAAAGTACAACCGTTCAATGACTTCACTTTTGTAAGAATTAGATTTCTTTATGATTTGGATTTATTTCAACGAGAAAATCATTCAGTTCGTAGAAATTATCAAATTCTCATCTGATTAACAATACTTTATGTGCTACTTTTAGTGTCCCAAGCCTAAGAACTTCTCCTACAAACCCAATAACCAAAACCCTAAACATGGAGAAACGATTACTTACGCGCAGCCTTTTTCTTTTAGTACTTTCCATCTCTTTTCTAACTGTCACAAATGCCCAAACAACTGTAGATCCTTATAGGTCTTCCAGTGCTTCTGGCTTCCCTGACACAGACGGTGATACGATCACGGACGAATTGGATCTCGATGATGATAATGACGGGGTTTTAGATACCATTGAACAGTCGGCTTGTCTTACTTCACCCGTAGCTTCACAAACAGAGATCATATTTTTGAACGAAACTTTTGGGTCTGGAACAACACGATCGCGCATCGACGACAATTTGCCTGCGGCGAGTACCACTTATCCCTACGAGGACGGTGTTGGTGGTGGTGGCTGCAACGGAGATAATCTCAAAGATGGCTACTATACGGTTTACTATTCTATTTCGAATGCAGACGGTTCGTGCGATATAGATGATGGTGCGGGACCGGATGTGGCATCTTGGGCAGATAGCCGCTGGTATAGTGGAGGAGATCACACAGGAGACGTCAACGGTAAAATGGCCATCTTTAATGCCGACCTAAATCCTGGTGTTTTTTATCAGCAGACCATTTCTGGTGTTTTGCCAAATGTTCCGATCACCTATAGTTTCTGGGCGATCAATATCGACAATAGAGATAGTGCTTTTGATTCCTTCGAACTTCCCAGAAGATTACCTAATATCACGGTCCAGTTTTTGACGACCGACCTTTCAACGACGCTCTTCACCTTAAGCACGGGCGACATCACCAGATGTGGGGACAATGTGGGCGACCCCGGATACAACCAATGTGACGAATCCGTGTGGCAGCAATTTACCGCGAACACCGTTTCACTAGGGACCACAGACTTTGTGGTTCGCTTCATCAATAATGGCCCTGGAGGGCTCGGCAATGATTTGGCCCTCGATGACATACAAATTAGTCAAGTCCTCTGTGACACCGACGGCGATGGTGTTGCCGACGTCTATGATCTAGATGCCGACAATGATGGCATCTCTAATTTGATTGAGGCAGGATTCCCATTCTTGGACCTTGGCAAAAGCACAGTGGACCCTTCTCTTTGGGTGGATACCAATAGGAATGGCGTACATGATATTATAGATGCCGCGGCAACAGACCCCAATTATTTACCCGATACAGATGGTGATGGGATACTTGATTACAAAGATCTGGACAGTGACAATGATAGCTTATTCGATATAGACGAGGCTGGTTTTGGTACAGCCGATGTGAACGGAGATGGAGTGTGCGACATTACAGGACCCGATAATGACCAAGATGGAATTGCCACGATCATAGATGAGGTGTTTGGATTTGCGAATGACAACCAACCCGAAGTAATCGATATGGATAATGATAATACGCCCGACTTTTTGCAACTGGATAGTGACAATGACGGTAATTTAGATATTACCAATAGTCTCTATGCCGATCTCGACAACGACGGTGACGGCCGTATCGATAATGACACCGATACCGATAAAGATGGCGTAAATAACCGTTTGGATACGTTCACGGCCTATTTTGGATCACCCAGGGATTTGAATAGAGAGCTTTCATTATATTTTGATGGTGTTGACGACTATGTGGAAGATACTCCGATTCTTGGAGGTTTGTCCCAAGCCACACTTATGGCATGGGTGAGACTAGATCCCACCTTCTCCGATACGGGGTATGTAGTAGGCCAGAATCGTTTTCATATCAGGATCAATAGTTCGAGACGGTTGAATGCCATGGTCAATGGAAGTTCATTGACCGCTCCTGCGTCTACAGCATTGGGCCTAGATGAATGGATACATGTGGCGGCCATATATGATTCAGGAAATGCTACCGAAAAGTTAAAACTTTATATCAATGGTGTTCCTGTAAACACTTCCAATTCCTCGGCACTATCTGGTGGAATTTCAAATAGCGCCAACAACTTTGCAATAGGAAGAAACCCTGCAAGTACTGTGAGTAGCACCAAGTACTTTTTCAAAGGAAATTTGGATGAAGTACGTGCTTTCGATATTGCTTTGACCGATGCGCAACTTCAGGAAATGGTATATCAAAGAATTGAAGAAGATGCGGGAGTGATACGTGGAAAGGCACTAGAAAAGAACATCACCGGCAGTTCTTGGGGTTCGCTAATACGTTACTACGATATGGATGAGATCCTGGACGATCAGCTAAAAGATCGTTCTTTTAATGCCTCGGATGCTACTTTGTATAATATCAAAAGACTTCAAGATGAGACAACACCCCTTCCTTTTGTTACAGACACCAATGGACCTTTGCTCAGCACGATCAATGTGGATGGTCAGAACCCTAACCAATTGGTTACATCCGACCACGCTATTATAAGAATTGCGCATCAAGTATCACAGGATGTCAATGTCAAGGTATCAGGTCTCATCATAGATAGTGGGAGCACTTTGACCGTAAGTAACAACAGCTTAATTCAGAGCAACCATTATTTGAAGATCGATGGAAAGCTAGATCTGCAGGGAGAATCCCAATTAATTCAAACCATAGGAAGCATCTGTGCGGCATCCAGCTTAGGGAGCATCGCAAGGGGACAAGAAGGTACGGCAGACGAGTTTACGTATAACTATTTCTCCTCTCCAGTCTCGACATCTGGAAACGCTTTTCAAATGAGTCAGCTAAGAACGCCAGAGGGTCTTGTGCGCTGGATCAGTAGCGCAAGCCCACCAGCAACACAGACCTCACCGATAACTTTAAGCAATTGGTGGGTATATAAATTTGATAATCAATTGGCCGATAGTGAAGATGGATGGGCCTATGTAGGTAATACGGGCAGTGTTGCTGCCGGTCTTGGATTCACGTTAAAGGGCTCGGGGACAGGAGCGGTCCTTGATGAGCAGCCTTATATTTTTGAAGGAAAGCCGAACAATGGTGAAATTACGCATGCTATTAGTGCTGGGAATGAAACTTTGGTCGGAAATCCCTATCCTTCTGCTTTGGATGCAAATAAGTTTATCGATGACAATGTTCAAGGCTTGGATGGTGATGCCATTACTGGAACACTCTATTTTTGGGAGCATTTTGGTGGCGGTACCCATATTCAAGAAGGATATCAAGGGAACTACGGGCTGTTGACAAAAGGAGGTGGAGTACCCGCGCCTAACTTCATAACAGCAAACGGAGAAGTGACAGCTAATAAAACTCCTGGAAGATATATTCCTGTAGGTCAAGGTTTTTTCGTGGCATCTGATAGTGATGGAGGAACGATTCGGTTTAAGAATAGTCAACGTGTCTTTGAGTTAGAAGGAACCGATTTGAACGATAATTCTACATTTATTAGAAGCATCGCTAATGATCAAGAAGAAGAGGCAAATCCTATTTCTAGAATTCGATTGGGATTTGAGAACCAGTTAGGATTTCACAGGCAGTTGTTGTTGGCCATCACACCCGTGGCCACCGATGGTGTGGACTTTGGGTACGATGGTGCCATGATAGAGAATCAGCTAGATGATCTGTATTGGCTCATTGATGATAGACCCTACATCATACAGGCCATCGGAAGCGCCGATCCGGCTACCGAGCTATCCCTTGGATTGCATGTCAGTAGTTCGCAAGAGGTTACGTTCAACATCGATGAGCTAGAGAATATCGATGAAGACTTTGAACTTTACCTCAGAGACAATTATAGCGGACAGATCATTGATCTTCTAGCTGGGGAGATCACACTCTCCCTTGATGAGGGTGAGTATTCCGATAGGTTTTCGCTGATCTTTTCTGGAAATTCACTTAGTGTAGACGATCCAGAGGATGCCATCGATGGGATGATCGGCTTTTATGATAGCAGAGTAGACCAATTCGTCATTAAGAACCATACAGACAAGATCGTTAAAAATGTTGCGATCTATGATCTGTTGGGTCAGGTCGTTCAGGAAGATGCTTTTACCGAAGCAATGGCCGAATATAGAATTCCCCTTTCAAGCGCATCGGGAGCATATATTGCTGTGATAAGAACGGAGAATTCATCGCTGACCAAGAAATTCATTAAGAACTAGGAAGATTTCAACGATCAAATCATTCGGCTTATAGAATATTTTATTGAATCAACTGAATTGTAGCGCATTATGACTAAATTTAAATCCGAATAGTTCCTCAATTTCTCCTACATAAGCTGGATAATCACGAAACCAGGATCATGGAGAGATCAATAATCACATGCCACGTATTTATTATTACCATATTATTTACAGGTAGTATGTATGCACAAACTTCTGCGGATCTATCATTTCAAGATGTTTCAATAAACATGCGGCCGAACGCTTCGCAAAGTGCTTCGGATGATATTCCGAGAATTAGAATTGGCTTTGAGAATGAAATTGGATTTCACCGGCAATTGTTGCTTGCGATAGTTCCAGGAACAACGGACGGAATCGATTGGGGCTATGATGGAGCGTTGATCGAGAATCAAACCGATGATATGTATTGGCTCATAGAAGGACAACCCCATGTGATTCAGGCGATAGGCAATATAAGTTCGCTGACCCATCTTTCTTTAGGTATCCGATCTGGAAGTTCGCAGATGGTCACCATAATGCTGGACGAACTAGAAAATTTTGATGAGGATCTGCCACTATTTATTTTCGATCATCAAAGTAGAAGCTACGTTGATATAACCGATGGACCGTACTCCTTTTTTGTAGCGCAGGGAGAGCACACAGATAGATTCTCGATGATCTTCCCTGGAAGTGTTCTTAGTCTTGAAGATAAACAGCAGAAGTCTGATAAATTTATGCTTTTCTTTGACAGCAATGGGGCTCAACTTGTTGTTAAGAATGATAAAAGCGAATTGGTAGCGAATATCACTATTTATGATCTTGGTGGCCAACGGGTTTGGTCTGGCAGATATAAGCAGGTTCAAGGTCAATACGAAGTGCCTATGTTTACGGCAACAGGTGTTTATATGGCTGTCATTGAAACAAAAGAATATGTAGTGAGTAAAAAGTTTGTAAAGAATTAATATTTCATATTTTAATGATGCCAATTTCCAGCCCAAAACTCTCATTTAGAAAATATTAGGTTTTAAATCTTGCACTGTTTACAACATACTGAGGGCAAGTGATTAAAGAAGTTGGTATAATTCCATGGCCTCTTCACACATTATCTTTACAAGTTCTATTTCGGGGACTTCTATAACGATTGTTAAAACTGAAATTGGATAAAAGGGATAGAAGTTTGTCTAAAAGTAGAAGAGATATATTCAAAAGCCTTCCCGATGGAAGGCTTTTATGTTTTCTAACCCCTATTTTCAATGAAATTCATTAATTTCGCAGACTTACTAAAGACAACGCTTGTTTTATAATGAAGTTTACTGAGTACAAAGGAATTGACTTGCCCAAAGTTGCCGAAGAGGTATTAAACTATTGGGAGGAAAATAACATCTTTGAGAAGAGTGTGACAACGCGTGAAGGAAAAGAGCCGTTCGTATTTTTCGAAGGACCTCCTTCTGCAAATGGATTGCCTGGTATTCACCACGTAATGGCACGTGCTATCAAAGATATCTTTTGTCGCTATAAGACTCAGAAAGGCTATCAGGTGAAGCGCAAAGCCGGCTGGGATACGCATGGACTTCCCATAGAACTCGGTGTGGAAAAGGAACTTGGAATCACCAAAGAAGATATTGGAAAGAAGATCACCATAGAAGAATACAATCAGGCTTGTAAAACGGCGGTGATGCGTTATACCGATGTTTGGAATAACCTCACCCGCGAAATGGGCTATTGGGTAGATATGGAAGATCCATATATCACCTACAAGTCGAAGTATATGGAAAGTGTTTGGTGGTTGTTGAAGCAGATCTACGATAAAGAACTTATCTATAAAGGATATACCATTCAACCATATTCGCCAAAAGCGGGGACGGGTCTTAGCTCGCACGAGTTGAACCAACCAGGCACCTATCAGGATGTCACCGATACTACGGTCGTCGCCCAGTTCAAAGCCAAGCAGGAGACACTCCCCGATTTCCTTCAAGGATACGAGGACGTGCATTTTTTGGCTTGGACGACGACGCCATGGACACTTCCATCGAATACTGCTTTGACCGTAGGACCTAAGATCGAGTATGCTTTGGTAAAAAGTTTTAATCAATACACCTTTGAGCCGATCAATGTAGTGATGGCAAAGGCGTTGGTCGCCAAACAATTCGCAGGAAAGAAGTTTGAGCAGGTTGAAGATGAATCAGCACTTTCAAATTATAAGCAAGGAAATAAAGTTATCCCGTATTTTGTTGCTAAAGAGTTTCGAGGGAAAGACCTCGTAGGCATAAAGTATGAACAACTTTGGAGTGATGCACCACTTCCCAATGACCATCCCGAGAATGCCTTTAGAGTAATATCAGGAGACTTTGTTACCACCGAGGATGGTACAGGTATCGTGCATACGGCTCCAACTTTTGGTGCAGACGATGCCAAGGTAGCAAAAGAGGCGAGCCCAGAAGTTCCGCCAATGTTGGTGAAAGATGAAAATGACAACTTAGTACCATTGGTCGATCTACAAGGACGGTTTCGACCAGAATTGGGAGCCTTGGGCGGAAAATATGTCAAGAATGAATACTATGCCGAAGGTGAGGCACCCGAAAAGTCTGTCGATGTAGAGATCGCCATCAGACTCAAAGAAGAGAACAAGGCCTTTAAGGTCGAAAAATATGTGCATAGCTATCCGAACTGCTGGAGAACCGATAAGCCTATCTTATATTATCCATTGGATTCTTGGTTCATCAAAGTAACGGATATCAAAGACCGCATGTTCGAGCTTAACCAAACTATCAATTGGAAACCAAAGGCGACCGGCGAAGGACGTTTTGGTAACTGGCTAGCAAACGCCAACGACTGGAATTTGTCGCGATCTCGCTTTTGGGGAATTCCATTACCGATCTGGCGTACCGAGGATGGCAAGGAAGCGTTGATGATCGGTTCGGTGGAGGAACTAAAGGCAGAAATGCAGAAAGCGGTCGCAGCAGGCTTTATGAAAAGAGATATCTTCGAGGATTTTGTGGTGGGAGACATGAGCGAGGCCAATTACGATAAGATCGACCTTCATAAAAATGTTGTGGACCAAATTACCTTGGTCTCCGCTTCAGGAAAACCGATGAAACGCGAAAGCGACTTGATCGACGTTTGGTTCGATTCAGGTTCTATGCCTTATGCACAATGGCATTATCCATTCGAAAACAAGGAAAAGATAGACGAGGGAACGAGTTTCCCAGCAGATTATATCGCAGAAGGAGTAGATCAGACCCGCGGTTGGTTCTACACCTTGCACGCCATTGCAACGATGGTCTTCGATTCTGTGGCCTACAAAAATGTGGTGTCCAACGGTCTGGTACTCGATAAGAATGGGCAAAAGATGTCCAAACGACTCGGGAATGCCGCAGACCCATTCGAGACGCTCAAAGAACATGGCCCTGATGCGACGCGCTGGTATATGATAAGCAATGCCAATCCATGGGATAATCTCAAGTTTGACCCTGATGGTATTACCGAAGTACGAAGAAAGTTCTTCGGCACTTTGTATAATACATACTCGTTCTTCAGTTTGTATGCCAATATTGATGGCTTCGACTATAAAGAAGCAGATATTCCCTTAAGTGAGCGACCAGAGATTGACCGATGGATATTGTCCGAACTTCATTCGCTAATTAAGAATGTGGATGAGGCCTATGCCGATTATGAGCCTACCAAGGCCACGCGGGCAATTTCAGATTTCGTACAAGAACATTTGAGCAACTGGTTTGTTCGTTTAAGCAGAAGACGTTTTTGGAAGGGTGAGTACGGTCAAGATAAGATATCGGCCTATCAGACGCTCTATACATGTTTGGTGGAGGTCGCCAAATTGAGTGCACCAGTGGCTCCGTTCTTTATGGATAGGCTTTACAAAGATTTAACAAATGAGACACAAATAGAAAATGCTGAAAGTGTACATTTGGCTGATTTCCCGAGCTATGAGGAACGTTTCATAGATAAGGTCTTAGAACGCAAAATGGAACGCGCACAAACAATATCTTCATTGGTATTGTCGTTACGCAAAAAGGAGATGATCAAAGTACGTCAACCGTTGCAGAAGATCATGATACCAGTGCTGGATGCTACCGAGAAGGAAGAGATCATCGCAGTTTCGGACCTGATCAAGGCCGAGGTAAATGTAAAGGAAATAGAGCTGCTGGATGATGCTTCAGGCATTTTGGTGAAGCAGATAAAACCCAATTTCAAAGCCTTAGGGCCTAGATTTGGAAAGGATATGAAATTAATTGCAGCTGAAATTCAGCAGTTTGGGCAAGAAGAGATCCAAAAAGTTGAACAAAACGGGGAAATTCAGGTTGTAATTAATGGAAAAAGTATTACTTTAGGAATCGACGAGGTGGAGATCACCTCGCAAGATATCGAAGGTTGGCTAGTAGCCAATTCAGGAGCATTGACTGTAGCGTTGGACATTCACATAGATGATAATTTACGCAGAGAAGGTATCGCCAGAGAGCTCGTTAATAGAATTCAAAACTTACGTAAGGATTCGGGCTTGGATGTTACCGATAAGATAGATGTTACCCTACAGAAAGATGGTACCGTAGAGCAAGCTGTTGAAAACAATATCGAGTACATCAAGAATGAGACGCTCACCGCGCAACTAGAACTTGCAGACAATGTGGAACATGGTACGGATATTGCTTTTGATGAGGTGAAGACCAAATTGTTTATTCAAAAACATTGAACCTATGGCAACAGAGACAAAAGTGAGATATTCTGATAAAGAATTAGCAGAATTCAAAAGGCTGATCGAAGAAAAGATCGAAAAGGCCAAGCACGATCTAGAATTGATTCAAAGTGCATATAAAAATGACGAGAACAATGGGACGGATGATACCTCTCCTACCTTTAAGGCCTTCGAAGAAGGTAGCGAGACGATGAGCAAGGAACGCAATATGCAACTGGCCATCCGACAGGAGAAATTTATTCGTGATTTGAAGAACGCTTTGATACGAATAGAGAACAAGACCTATGGCATCTGTAGGGTCACAGGAAAACTGATCAACCCAGAGCGATTGAAGCTGGTGCCGCATGCCACCTTGAGCATCGAAGCAAAGAATATGCAGAAGTAATTTCTTATAATTATATAAAGTAAAAACGCTCTTTATTCTTTCGGTGAAGGGCGTTTTTGTTTAACCTTTTTGAGATTTATAAAATGAGCTCAAACTCGCTTCCCCATCCATTGGTTTCATCAGAATGGTTGCATCAGAATATCGATATGCCCAATTTGGTGATCCTAGATGCGACCATAAAAAAAGCCACTTCCGAGGGGGACGATTACTTCAAGGGTCTACAGATCCCCAAGGCACGATTTATTGATATCAAAGGAAATTTTTCGGATTCGCAAAGCGCGATGCCCAATACCTTACCTTCACCAAAAGCTTTCACCGAAGCAGCGCAGGCGTTAGGTATTAACAAGGATAGCAAGATCATCGTGTATGATCGTTTAGGCATTTATGCCGCGCCACGGGTTTGGTGGATGTTCAGGGCTATGGGACATGAGCACATTGCCGTGTTGGATGGAGGACTTCCAGCGTGGATATCAGAGGGCTTCAAAACAGAGGCCAGTAAAACCAAAACATACGAGAGTGGGGACTTTATCGCCAATTTTCAGGATGAAATGGTGGTTGGCTTAGAAGAGGTCCTTCAAAATATAACGACCAAGCGTCATAGTGTGTTGGATGCACGCTCTAGCGGTCGTTTCCATGGCACGGCGCCCGAACCTAGAGCGGACGTAAAAGGTGGGCATATCCCAAATTCGATAAATTTACCTTATACAGAATTGTTGCAAGATGGGAAGATGAAACAAGTCGAAGAGCTCAGAGCGATCTTTAAAAGTTTGAAACTGCCAAATACCCCTAGAATATATTCTTGCGGAACGGGTATCACCGCGTGCATCATTATGCTAGCTGCAGCGCTCACCGGTTTTTCAGACCATGCCATCTATGATGGTTCCTGGACCGAATGGGGGCAGGCAGAACACGTACCAATTGCTACATGAATATGGTCTTCGGTAATAGATATATTCTCATATTTCTGCTTTTTTACAGTGTTGCTTCCTCGCAAAAGCGTGTAGAAAAAGTACTAAATTTCGAGGCTGCGCAGATCATCGAGGTCAATGCAGAGAATTGTTTTAGACTTGATGTGAACACACATGCTGAAAACAAAATAGTGATCGAAGCTGCCGTAGCAGGAGAATATCAAAATGATCTGCTGGTGAGCATCAAGGAATTGGAGAACAGATTACAGATCGGGGCAGATTTTCAACCTATGTTCAAAGACCCGAACGACAAGCTAAGCGCGCATAAGGTGGTTTCTATTTCCATGAAGATCTGGCTTCCAGAAAACAGGCAATTGAAAATTCGTGGAAATTATACCAATACCAAGATCACAGGCGTATATCAAGACCTTCAGGTTCAATTGAATGATGGGTCTTGCAGGCTTCGGCAAGTCGCGGCCAATGTTGTGGTCAGCACATTGGATGGTGATATTCATATATCTCAAATAAGTGGTGAAGTAAATGCTACATCAAGGCATGGACGTATTGTACAAGAGAAAATTTCGAGTGGAAATTCACAATTGTTGTTAAAATCTATTAATGGCAATATCTACATCAAAAAAAGCGAATAATATTGCTATTTTTGTGGCTATCTATAACTAAAGCATGTCATTAAAGAAGTCTGTTCTTATCATCGCATTGGTCTTGTTGTTGGATCAATTCCTTAAATTTTACGTAAAACTTAATTTTCCGATTACGCGCTATGGAAGCGAGGCGATCATGGACTGGGGATTTTTTAAGATGCATTTTGTAGAGAACCCGGGGATGGCCTGGGGAAGCAAACTAAGTGATTTTATACCGTTTATCTCTGAGCCTGCTTCAAAGATCATCTTAACCACCTTTAGGCTCTTCGCCATTGCAGGTATTGGCTATTGGTTGTATCGGTCGATCCTAAGAAGTAGCCCAAGGGTATTGATCTTGGCAATTTCCCTTATTTTTGCCGGTGCTTTTGGCAACATCATCGATTCGCTTTTTTATAATTATATCTTTGACTCTGGGACGACCTTTAATGAAGAATTTCTGCGTTGGGAATATTACGCTGGAATATCGAAGGCCGATTTTAGCGGATATGCTGGTTTTATGCAAGGATGCGTTGTAGATATGTTACAATTTCCGCTTATCGACACTACCTTGCCAGATTGGTTTCCGATATGGGGAGGAAAGCACTTCACCTTCTTTGATCCGATCTTTAATGTTGCAGACATGTCGATAAGTACTGGGGTGGGTCTTTTATTGGTATTTAATAAGAAGGCATTTCCTAGTAAGAAAAAAGAAGAGCCACTCAATTCTTCAGCAGAAAATACTACTGCGGCTACTTAAGAGGCGATCTCGAATATTTGTTCGATATCATTGATCTTCAGCGGCTTTAAAAGGTAGTCGGAGATCTCTTCGATCCCATTGGCCTTTTGAAGGTCTCGTGGGTCTATGGAAGAGCTAACCAAGTAAAGTTCCACCTTCTTATCTAACTTTTGTCTTACTTCTCCGAACGCTTTAATGAATTGCCATCCATCCATGATAGGCATATTTAGGTCTAGAAATATGATATCGGGTATTTTCTTGGCATCGAAATCTTCGGAGAGCGAATCGAAATAGGAAAGCGCCTCTCGGCCATTGCGAAAGACCAGTAGATTCTTCGCCAGTTTTTTCATCTTGATGATCTTAGAGATAAGGCTAACATAAATGTTATCATCATCAATAATGCAAGCTAACTCTAAAGGAGTCTTCATATAAATATTATACGTTTTTGAATTCCACGGTGAATTTAGATCCTACACCAACAGTGCTCTCTACACTAATACTGCCATGTAACGATTCTATTTGGTTCTTGGTAATGAACAGCCCAATGCCTTTTGCATCTGGGTGATCGTGAAACGTCTTGTACATGCCGAAAAGCTTATCGCCATGCATGTCCAGGTCGATACCAAGGCCATTATCGATCACAGTGAGTACAGGTGTTCTACCCCTCATAAAACTTTTCACTTCAATTATAGGCGCTATCTCCGGCTTTCTATACTTTATTGCATTAGTGATCAAGTTTAATAGAATGCTCTCTAAATATGCTGGAATATAATCGATACTGGGAAGTGCGGAAAAATCTGCTTTGACCGTAGCCTCCTCTTTTTTCACCAACTCATTTATGGATGTGAGCACCACCTGAAGGCTATTATCGAAATCTACGGGTCGTAGTTTGTCCTCGATGGCACTGTTAACGGTAACAACCTCATTCAGATGTGTAATGGTTTCATTGAGTTTAGAGGATATTTGCTTTAAGTTGTTCAGCACTTCCCGTTTCTCTTTCTTCCCTTTTACAGAGTCTAAGATGTCCAGCACCAGTTCTAAGTTGCTTGAATGGGATCTTAGGTTGTGCGAAACGATGTGAGCAAAATTAAGCAGTTGTGCATTTTGGGAAGCAACAATATCTAGGGACTTTTGGAGTGTTACTTCTTTGGTTTTCAGTTCGTGGATGTCTTGAAAAACGCCTCTCATTCCTACTATTTTTCTACCTTCAAATACTGGTTTCCCCGCTATGCGTATCCATTTTATATTCTTGGTAAAGGTCTTGATCTCTACTTCGATTTCAAATGGGGTGCCAAAATCACGACATTCTTCTAAATACATGGTAGCATTCTCACGGTGGTCGGCCGTGATGAAATTGATGCTCTCTTCAATATTAAGAATGTAACCGGATGGCACTTCGTGTATCTTTTGTGCTTCTTGGTCCCAGAAAACAGTTAAATCGTCCAAATTCATCCTCCAACTACCAACTTTGGCCATAGAAGCCATTTCTTGGTATAAAGAATCATTGGTATCGGTCTCCTTCTGTTTGCTTTCGAATACACGCAGCATTTGTGGGGGAGTAATTGGTTAGGTTATTCGGTTATCTACTAAAGGTCTAATTTAATAGTGGTTTAGTCAACTTATTTCGACTAAGGTACATTTTTTGCCGTTAAGTTAATAGTGTGACAATCCTTTTAAAAATGATAAATTTTTGTGGGAGTTACACAAAAATTCAACTTTATATCTGTAAGTTGCACATTGTCAATGAGTAACTCTGGGCCAAAGATAGAAAGGCCGACTTTGATGACCGCTGTATTACAGTTTGTCAAAAATCGATCATAAAAACCCTTCCCATACCCCACTCGATGTCCTTGCTTATCAAATGCCAATAATGGCACAAATACAACTTCGATGTTCCTTACAGGTACCTCTAATCCATCGACAGGCTCTGGAATCCCAAAGTCATTGGTTCTTATTTTGGTGCTATCTGTAAGCAGGTAATGACGCATGCTATGATCGCTAAAGTCACTTCTAGAAACTATGATCTCTTTATCCTTTCCTGCTAAAATATTTAGGATGTATTCTGTATTCACCTCTTTCTGTCTCACAATTGGCAAGAAAATATGAAAATAGGTCTTATCCCAAATCGGTAAGGATAAAAGATTGTTGGCAATTTCGATACTATATTCTTCCAATTGTAGATCGGACAGTTCCTTTCGGAGCATCTTATACTTTCCTCGAAGTTCCTCTTTATTCATCCTTTTCTTTTGAACTGCAAAATATGTAATTTCGTGTTATGACCAAACCCACTATAGAGCTTCAGTTGCAAACCCTGCCATCCGACCCCGGCGTCTATCAATATTATGATAAGGATGGAAAGATACTCTATGTAGGTAAGGCAAAGAATTTAAAGAAGCGTGTTGCCTCTTATTTCAATAAGAATCACGCGTACGGTAAGACCCGAGTATTGGTCAAAAAAATAGCTGAAATAAAGCATATCGTTGTTCCAACCGAATCGGACGCACTACTCCTAGAGAACAATCTCATCAAAAAGTATCAGCCCCGCTACAACGTATTGCTGAAAGATGACAAGTCCTATCCGTGGATCTGTATTAAGAACGAACGTTTCCCTAGGATATTCCCCACGCGAAAATTGATCAAGGACGGTTCTGAGTATTATGGTCCCTATACCAGCATGAAGACCGTACGAACCTTGCTCGATCTTGTGAAAAGCCTATATCCATTAAGAACCTGTAACTACGACCTGTCTAAGGAAAAAGTGGAAGCCGGAAAATATAAGGTATGCTTGGAGTATCATTTGGGCAACTGTAAAGGGCCATGTGAGAACTACCAATCCGCTAAGGAATATGACCAACAGATAAGGGCTATAAGACAGATCATCAAGGGAAATTTCAAGGATTCATTGAGAGATTTCAAAGATGAAATGAAATCTTTGGCGGAAAATCTTCAATTTGAAGCTGCCCAAAAGGTAAAAGAGAAGATAGATGTACTAGAAAATTATCAGGTAAAGTCGACCATAGTCAATCCAAAGATCACCAACGTGGATGTTTTCAGTATCATCTCGGACGAGGGATTTGGCTATGTCAATTTTTTACAAATATCCTACGGGTCCATCATTCGTTCGCATACCATTGAAATAAAGAAAAAATTGGAAGAGTCTGATAAGGAGCTATTGGAATTGGCCATTACCGAGGTCAGACAGCGTTTTCACTCAAAATCGAAAGAGATCTATGTGCCGTTTGCCGTAGATGTAGGGGAAGATCTAAAGGTCACCGTCCCCAAACTTGGCGAGAAGAAGGAAATCGTTGATCTCTCTATACGAAATGCGAAATTTTATCGCATGGAACGATTCAAGCAAATGAAGATCACCGATCCGGATAGGCACGTAAATAGAGTGATGGCCCAGATGAAAAAAGACCTGCGCCTTAGTGAGGAGCCTAGGCATATCGAATGCTTTGATAATTCGAATATACAAGGAACCAATCCGGTCGCCGCCTGTGTGGTCTTTAGAGATGGAAAGCCAAGTAAAAAGGAATATCGTCATTTTAATATAAAAACGGTGGAAGGTCCGGATGACTTTGCGTCTATGGAAGAAGTCGTATATCGCCGATACAGACGACTGATCGAAGAAGCGCAATCATTGCCACAGCTTATTATCATCGATGGAGGTAAGGGACAATTGTCCTCCGCCTTAAAAAGTCTAGACACCTTAGGGCTTCGCGGAAAAATAGCGATCATCGGAATAGCGAAACGACTTGAAGAGATCTACTATCCAGGAGATAGCATCCCCTTGTATTTAGATAAGAAATCCGAAACTTTAAAGATCATCCAACACCTGCGCAACGAAGCGCATCGCTTTGGGATTACCTTTCATAGAAACAAGCGCAGTAGTGCAGCGTTGAATTCAGAATTAGAGAGCATTCCGGGCATCGGCGAAAAGACGGTGATCGCATTGCTAAAAGAGTTCAGGTCCACAAAACGTGTCAAAGAAGCTTCGTTGAAGAGCCTCAGCGAAATTATTGGTGCTGCGAGGGCCAAGACCGTTCATGACTATTTCCATTCTTAGAATTTTGATAGAAAAGTACGCAACGAAATATAGAATTAGCTATCTTCACTTTATGAACAGATGGCTGTTAATTCTTACTTTTTGTATCATCCCCCTTTTATGTTTTTCTCAACAAGAGACGCCGCAGAAAGATGTTAAGGTGGGATTGGTCCTAAGTGGGGGTGGGGCCAAAGGCCTTGCACATATTGGAGCGTTGAAGGTGATCGAAAAGTCAGGTGTGCGAATTGATTACATTGGAGGAACCAGCATGGGCGCCATCGTCGGAGCCCTCTACGCTTCGGGATACACCGCTGGGCAGTTAGATTCTATCTTTAGAGCGGTCGATTTTGAAAAGCTCATTCAAGACGAATTGCCGCGTTCTGCTAAGACCTTCTATGAGAAAGATGATGATGAAAGATACGCGTTGACGCTTCCATTTGATCGATTTAAGCTCTCATTCCCCTCAGCGATCTCCAAAGGACAAAATGTATATAATTTATTGGCGCAATTAACGGCCCATATCGGCGAAGTGGATGATTTTAGCAAGTTGCCGATACCATTCCTCTGTGTGGCGACCAACGTAGAAACCGGTCAGCCAGTGATTTTAGAAAAGGGATACTTGCCTCAAGCGATCAGTGCAAGCGGCGCTTTCCCTTCGCTCTTTGAACCTGTTTCTATCGAAGAGCTGTATTTGATCGATGGTGGAGTCACCAATAACTACCCAATAAATGAGGTAAAGGCCAAGGGGATGGATTACATCATAGGAGTGGATGTACAGGATGCTTTGATGGATAGGAAAAACCTCAAAACAGCTCCAGGAATTCTTTTGCAGATCAACAACTATCGAACGGTCGAAGCAATGAAAGAAAGGGTAAAGTTGACCGATGTCTATATCAAGCCAGATATCAGAGATTTTACGGTGGTGTCCTTCAATGAGGCCGAACTCATCGTAGATAGTGGCGAAGAAGGCGCGCTAGAAAAATTAGGGGATCTTGAGCATATTGCAGGGTTGCAGCGCAATAAATACGAAAGACCCAAAGTTAAAGTGAGGCAAGAATTGCAGGTCGATGATTATATCATTTCGGGAAACTCGACCTATTCGAAGGCCTATGTGAAAGGGAAAATACGGCTACAACCTCCCGCAATTACATCCTACAAAAAGTTCAATCAAGGAATAAGCAATCTGGCGGCCACAGGAAATTTTCAAGGGATAAGACATCGACTAAAGAAAGTGAATGGCAAGAATACCTTGTTCTTGGACCTTTACGAACAGGAAGTGAATACATATCTGAAGCTAGGGTTACACTATGATAATTTGTATAAGAGTGCCGCCCTCATCAACCTGACCTCGAAGCGTTTTATTTTTGATAATGACGTGGTGTCGATGGATTTTATCCTAGGCGATAATATTCGATACAATTTCGAATATTATCTCGACAGTGGTTTTTACTGGAGCTTCGGAGTAAAATCCAGCTACAATGAATTTAATAAGCAGGTGAAATTCGACCTCATGCAGTCCTTATTCAACGTGCCGGATCAAGGATTGAACGCTTTGGACCTCCGTGTTTCGGACTTCACCAATCAACTTTATCTTCAGACGGTTATTAGAGAGGAATTTGCTTTCGGTCTTGGTATAGAACACAAACATATAGATTACGAAACGGAAACTATTCCTGCCGCCGGATCTGGGACCTTTGTCTTTGACAACAGTGATTACTACAGTACTTTCGGATTTTTAAAGTTGGATACTTACGACAATCGCTACTTTCCAAAGCAAGGGTTTTTTTTTGATGGGGATTTTCATCTCTATCTACTGTCTTCGGATTTTAGAAATGAGTTCAGCGAGTTTTCCGTTGGGAAAGCAGATATTGGCTTCGCAACCTCTTTTGGTGAAAGGTTAAGCCTTCAGCTTACATCCTCAGGCGGATTTACACTGGGTAAAACAGACCTAAGATCTTTCAACTTTATACTTGGCGGATATGGAAATCATCTTGTCAATAATTTTACACCATTTTTGGGATATGATTTTTTAAGTCTTGCGGGAGATAGTTTTGTAAAGGGAGGAATAGGCCTGGATTATGAGTTGTTTCCTAAACATCATTTGAATTTCACCGCCAATTACGCCAATGTTGGGGTGGATATATTTGGGCAGGGCGAATGGTTTACGGCTCCCGATTTCTCTGGATACGCCGTTGGATACGGTATAGAGACCTTGCTTGGTCCCCTGCAGGTGAAATATTCTTGGTCTCCCGAAACGTCCAGCGACCAATGGTTCGTAAGTCTTGGTTTCTGGTTCTAAATGGAAGCAAAAGTCTAAGCCACTTCGTCGATGTTTTTAGCAACAACTTCCCGATATTTGCAAAAATTGAACCGACTTGAAGCACCCTATAGCTATCACCTCTATTTCATCCATCTCTTCATTGGGATCAACGAGCGATGAGGTGTGGAAGAATTACCTGAGAAAAGATCATTTGATAAAGGAATTGGACCTTGGAAGCCCGAAAGTATTGGCAGTGCCCTTACGGGCGAATGAAAAAGACGAGATTGAACTGTTAAGGGGTTCCGATTCCAAATACAAACAATTGGATGACTCGGTGCTCTTTGCAATACATGCATCCCGGAGGGCTTTGCAAGACGCAAACTGGAAAAAGGGTGATGACTTTGGGATCAATATTGGTTCATCTAGAGGAGCGACGAGTCTTTTTGAGAAATACCATGAGGCCTTCTTAAAGGAGGGGAAAACAAGGACATTGACTTCGCCAACGACAACCTTAGGAAATATTTCTTCTTGGGTAGGACATGATCTCCAATCAAAGGGTCCATCAATTTCTCATTCGATCACTTGTTCCACTGCTTTGCATGCGCTTCTAAATGGAGTAGCGTGGTTGCGATCCGAAATGACAGATAAGTTTTTGGTGGGAGGTAGTGAAGCCGCATTGACACCCTTTACCATCGCCCAAATGGAATCACTAAAGATCTACGCGCAACAGAAAGATACATATCCCTGTAAAGCCCTTGACCTCGAAAAGAAGAAAAATACCATGGTCATTGGTGAAGGTGCTGCCGTGGCCTGTTTAGAGTTGGGGGTAAAGAACGATAGTTTGGCAACTATCGAAGGAGTAGGATACGCTACAGAACCATTGTCGCATAACATTTCAATTTCTACAAATGCCGATTGTTTTCAAGAGAGTATGAAGATGGCATTGGGTTCCAACTCGCCTGAAGAGGTAGATGTCATCGTCATGCATGCGCCAGGAACGATCAAAGGTGATCTTTCGGAGTACAACGCCATAAAAAAAGTGTTTGGCGACAAGCATCCGGCACTTACGACCAACAAATGGAAGATAGGCCATACTTTTGGTGCTTCGGGAATGTTAAGTATAGAATTGGCTGTTTTAATGATGGAGCATCAAACGTTTGTGACTGTGCCCTTTGTTGAGCACAGATCGTATCCAGATCAAATAAAAACGGTCTTGATCAATGCTGTGGGTTTTGGTGGAAACGCAGTGAGTGTTCTATTGAGAAAATAAGCAAGATCACGATACATGGCCTTGCTGGTCATAAAATCTGCTCGCAAGAGAATTGCGAGCAGTAATTTAATACATCCTACAGGTACATGACCATTCTAAGCCGCGTTTTGCTTAAAAAGAAAGGCGGATTTCGAAGGGTTTCACGAATGTTAGATCTATGTACGCTAAAATTATCCTTGAGTCATGACAGGCATAAGAAGTCTTCCTTAGGCTTGAATATAGACTTGAGGGTTTTACAAGCTGTTTATGGTAACAGCTAGACGATCCAGCAGATACCGTCCCATTAATTATAAAGCAGCTCCCATCGGATCTGTATCATCACATACCGGGTTTTTAGGGTTTTCAGTCAATTTTGGGCAACAACCATTTTTTCCAACAATTCTTGAAAGTTGATCAGGTGTAATTTTAGAAATCCGGAATTTTTCTAGGCTTAAATTTTTCATTGTTCAATCGTGTTAAGTTTGCCTTAAAAATAAATGAATTGACAAGAACTTCCGATCAAGAGTGGGTCAAATTCCAGAATTTAGTTCATAATAATAAAGAGAAAGGCAGCATCAATTATTCATTTTATTTAGCTGATCAATGTAAAAAGACGGATAAATTCCGGTTTTTTTAAAGAATGCAGAAGAAAATGATTGGGAGTTGTTGAATCCCATTTCTTCTGAAATGGCCTTTATAGTATACCTCCTAAAAAGAGGGTCTTCCTTTAGTTTCTTTAGAGCATATTCAATTCTCAGGTCGTTGATGTAGGTGATGAATTTTTTACCTTTTAAATGATGAATTGTTTTGGACAGGTATTTAGAGTTTGTATTAAAATCTTTTGCAAGACTATTGGTAGTGATATTAAGATTTAGGAAGCCTAAATTTTCTTCAAATTGTGCCAGTTTCTTCTCCAACTCTTCCACTAGAGCTTCAGGGACTCCTAGTTCTTTGACGGTTTTTGCGGATACAGACGTTATGCCCACATCGTCGTTCTTGCCTTGATCGTTTTTTTCTCCGATCAACGACTTGAACCTCGCTGCATAGGCTTTCTTTTTTCTATATTGGTATAGAAACCCCAATAAGGTCAAAAAACTCAGCAAAACGAGCAACTTGCTCACATTCTCTGTTTTTTTATTATCGGACCTTATAGTCTCGATCAAGATCTCTTTTTCTTCTAAGAGCTCCCTCGTATCAAAGTCTTTGAGCATAACTTCGTTTGTAGACTTGTATTCCTTTACGAGGACACTGTCTATGCTAAGGAGTTCATTGATGTAGAACAATTGCTTCTTATAATCACCCAAGGATTTATAATGCTTGATCAAGCCCATGTACGCCAGTCTACTTTTTGGGGAGGTGTAGTTGAGCCTCTTAAATATAGAGTCAACTTTCAAAAAATAGTCAATCCCTTTTTGCTTCTCTCCCAATTTGCTCTTGACCATTCCCCTGTAGACATAAAAGTCAATCAGGTCATAGGTCTCCAAATAGCTTTCCTCATCCTTATTGTCAAACTTTTTTTCCAACAAATCGAATTTTTTGTCGGCAAGGGCATGATTTCCTTCATAATAATCTAAAAACGCATCATTCAACTCGAACATCTCTGAGACTCTTTTGCCTTCTGCCAATGGCATTCCAATACGATTCAAGATCCTAGCCGAATCCAATTGATTGTTTGATCGATACGTGGAAATTAATTCAGAGAATGTTTGCAGATACATGATGGAATCCCAAACAGTTTTATTCTGTATGGACTCTTGGTATTTTAGGCATTCTCTAAAAAGATGAATCGATTCTTCATATTTGGATAAGTGTCTTTTAATTAAAGCAATGTTGTGTTTTGTTGCATATATATAGGCTTCATTGTCATTTTCCTTTGCATATTCTAAAGCGGTGATGTAATTCTGCAATGCGGCCTTATAACTTCCATTTTCTTCGTAGTAGATTCCCCTTCTATTGTATATGTTTTCAATAAAGTTCTTTTTGTCGATGTTGTTACCATAGAGAAGTGCACTGTCTAAGTAAATCAGTCTATTCTTATGGTTATAACTATATTGTCTGGACTTCAGCAAATAGGACTTTGATATTCTAATGCTATCATTTGTGATTTTTCCCCTTCGTCTATATTCTTGAAAATAAATATTGGATAGTGAAGTGTCCTTTATAAAGGATGCGTCGTACTTATTTCGTAATTCTTGATATGTATATTTCTGAAGGGAATCCTGTAGAAAATGGTCCGTCTTGTAATTGGCTCTACCAATCAAACTCAAAAGCAAAAAACAGGATAGAAAGCATTTATTGAAATACAGACTCATCTTTCAAAGATATCTCATTTTATTTAAGAATCGATCCAAAGATGTACGTGCTATTCTGTAGCATGGGTTTCGACTGACATAACTACCTTATTGCCAAACTGTTATGTATTAATTTAATAATGATTGAATAGATGTTGATTCTTACTTTATTTGATTCAATAACTT
Organism: Sungkyunkwania multivorans; assembly: GCF_042675645.1. Lineage (NCBI taxonomy): Bacteria > Pseudomonadati > Bacteroidota > Flavobacteriia > Flavobacteriales > Flavobacteriaceae > Sungkyunkwania > Sungkyunkwania multivorans. Next base: position 750,001 of record NZ_JBHTJH010000017.1, read on the forward strand.
AAAACATAGTGCGGTCAAAATTCCAGAATTTAAGCTTAAAATTCTGGAATTTGCATTTGCTTCGTTTGCATTCTTCTCTTTTCCCCACTTCCTTTATCATTGTTTATAAGCCACTTACCACGTGGTTTTGAAAGCACAATTTTGAATTGGCGATCAATTGAACCAATAAAGTTTTGCTATTGACCAACAAGAAAAAAAGAACAACAAACCAATAACCAGAAAGGACATTTTAAAGTTGCGAATGCCCTTAGGCATAAGTACAAGGTTTCATTTAAGCAAGGCTAAAAGAAACTAAGATCTTACACGCTTGCGAGTCGATGTATAAACGGAGCAATAACCAAGATAGACGTATCCAAACAGCTCTACATTATTAATCTTAAAATTAGTTACAAATGAAAAAAAAAGTAATTGTAATGAGTTTGGCAATATGCTGCTCATTGTCTCTCATGTCTTTTCAAAACTCCAAAGATTTTGAAATTCGAGACAATGATGCCGTTGGAAACATCAATGTGCTAGACCATTTGGAAGTTGACAGTTCAACCGGAGTTGCACCGCAAGCTGCAAAATGGAAAGCTATGGCCAAAATGGTTAAATATGTGGCAGCCGCAGTAGTGGCGGTTACTCTTGGCCAAGAAATGGAAAATAATCCATACCAACTTGCAGAGCTTGAAGCCAAAGCTAGCATGAGGAATTTAGATAACCTTTAGAAAAGAGAAAATGAAGACAAAAATTTTAACCATGGCGATAGCGCTTTCTATGGGAGTTTCGACAATGTCCTTCAAGGCGCTTGAATCAAGTAGTATCGAAAGTTTACAAATTGGTCAAGCAAATAAAATTGAAGGTTATTCTCATGTCGATGGATCGGTTGAACAAGCCGGAAAATTGAAGGCGTTTCTTCGTGTCACCTTTGTGTTATATGAGGTGATTGCCAATCACGAGGCGAGAGCAGCTGATGTGGCGAGAGACCTGGAAAGGGAGATCAAAGCAAATATGCAAAAGCTGGGATAATAGCCAAATTAAAAAACGGGCGGCCCAAGAAAAATTTCAATTTAGAAAGTTTGCCTTGAGCTGCCCTATTAACTAACAATAATCATATTTCAATGAAAAATAAGACAATCATCATAGTATCATGCCTTTTTGCTGCCTTTCTAGTCGGAAGTTTGCAAAACAGCAGCATGAAGAAGGATCATTTAGATATCGGCTATGCCAAAGAGTACAATGATTTCTCTAGCAGTCAAGCAGATCCATTGGAACAGGCAGGAAAGTTTAAACTTGTAAGATTTCTAGCAATCGCTGTTTACGAGTTGGTTTCTATCGCAACACATGAAGCGGCTGCCATAGACTCCCAAGTAAGTCTCGATCAATTGGTGGCATCAAACATGAATTCACTTGATTAATAATCCAAAAACAAAAAAAATGAAAGCAAAGATTTTAACCATGGTCATGGCTCTTTCTTTAGGGATAACGACCATGTCATTCCAGAAATTTGAGACTAAAGATGGACAGAACCTTGAAATAGCTAAGGTCAATCAACTTCAAGAGCAAAATTCTAACAGTAGTACGTTTAAAAGTGCCGCTAATACTTGGGTGGTCATTTGGGTCGTGATCGAGGTGTTAGGCAATCACGAGGCGAGAGCCGTTGATGTTGAAAAAGACATCGAAAAGGAGATTGAAGCGAATATGCAGAAGCTTGGGTAATTGTTAATTTGAAAAAGGGCAGTCCGGCCTAGCGTGTGCATCAGGCATGTTTGTCACGGGCTGCCTATTAAATAACTTAAATAGTTTGAAGATGAAATTAAGAGTAAAAATAATAGGACTTTCAGCAATTACGGCACTAGGTGTCGCATTGTCGAGTGAGAACTTGAATGAAACGGACGAGAGCCGATCACTGTTCTCTTCTGTCTCGTTGTACGATAACTACGCAGTGAGTACGCCAAATTCGAACGTGGTCACCCCTACGATCAATACCGCATTCATTGTCGATGAGCTGATGGCGCGCCAAACACGGATGATCGATATGCACAAAGCGTATTTTGACAACCAGGAAATCGACGAAGCTGAACTATATATGAGAACATTAGACAATTTTTAACAGTATTAGATCATGAAAAAAATAACAGGCATATGCATGGCTGCCGCCATGGGATTAGGAATTGCTATGATCGATAAACCAAAAGAGGATGTTGGTCTAGAAACAGTCGCGTTAGATCTTGCAGATCTTCAAGACTTTGATGTTTCAAAAAAGAGTCCAACGTCACTGCTAAAGCCGACCAATCTCTATCCAGGCGATCCAAGAGCGTGTATGCAGCGAAAAGAAGAGATGATTGACAACGGAAGTCTTGCCAAACATGTACAGACGCAATTTTCAATCCTAGATTAATCATAGTTCTTAGCGACCTCTCGTGTTGCTAGGAGTATAATATAAATTTAATAGTAACCAATTTTAAATGATCGTCATGAGTAAAACTAATGTAATTTTTTGCGCCCTTTTTGTGGGAATCGTTGCAATGCTGTCAAACGGACTTTCTAAAAAGGAGGAATATGCTTCTAACGTAAAGTATTTGTCAACCAGTGATAATGCTATTGTATCGAACAGTATCATTCGAAAAATGATCGAGCCAAAATCGATACAGCTTGTCGCGATGAGAAAGGATTATTTCAATAATTCTCACGGATTGAACGAAACGGTAACTGCGCAAATGACAAGCTTGGATTAAACAACAGTTCCCTTCACATTCAAGTATTTGCAATGTGAAGGGACATAAAAACCAATAAAATGATAAATAAAACAATAATATTCAATACAGCTTTGGTATCAAGTTTCGTACTTACACTCGGTATGAACAACCAGAACCTTAACATCAATGATATATCCATCAACGCAAACGCGCAATACACGACCCAGATGTCTCAAAAGAGCCAACTCGCTCCAAACACAGTTGGCACCACATACTTCGCAAGAGGGTATGTTAAGGCTGCACTCGAGGCCATTTGTCTCGATGAGTTGCTGTTGACAAAGGAATATAAGTTTGACTCAGCTATGAACATCGATGGACTGGTCGAAAAAGAGCTCGCTTCTTTGGATTAGAAGCTATATCGATTGCCTAATGATACTACATTTTAAGAATAGAAAACAAAAGATTTAATAATGAAAAGAAAATTGTTTTACGGATTTATCGGTCTAACATTCTGCTCTTATTGGTTGGCGACCTTGTTTAGCGTGATGCCCAATAATTTCATTAAGTTATCCCACTACAGGTCTCATTTGCTGTTCGATTCCTTTTTTAGGCAGCGGTGGTCTTTTTTCGCCCCGCCGCCAACTTCAAATGACAGGCTCATTTATGAATATGAGACAAATGAAGGCACCGTCGTTGTCGTAGAGGTGCTAGAGGACATTTATAAGAATAAGACAAGCAAAGCGCCCTTTAATAGCAATGAAGATATGATGGAATATATCATAGCGGGAAATGTGCATAGTGTTTCACAATTCTTAGCTAAACACCCCGATATGGTCTTAGCGAAGAGTGAGACACTTGATACCACCACGGTCAAAAAAATTTGGTCGAGCGTTCACAACTCTTCTTCGGTAAAGACATTGATCAATTATGCGGGAATAGTAGCTCAGAAAAACAACATAGCTTTTGATAGTGTACAGATGATGATATCTGAATCCAAAATACAAAAATTCGCGGATCGACATAAGCCAGACACTATAAACACAAAAGAGTTAAAGAATTATTATACATCTAAAAAATTCGGAAAAGATGAAATTATTGAATTTGGAATCTGAGAATAAGTTTGCGATCTATTTGTCGATATTCAGGGTGTTCATAGCCTTTCACTTGTTAAAGAAGATCTTCTTGCAATGGGATTATTTGCCTATTCTGTACAGTAACAAGAGTTTCATCGCGCACTCCGATACTACCAATTTCTTCTCGTTTGTTTTTGAGAATGATTGGTTGAGAGATAATTACACGATTTTCTTAGGGCTCTATGTCTTCATTGTAATAATATATGCCTTTGGCATAGGAAAGAATGTTGTCGCACTGGCACTCTACTTGCTTTACAAGATAAATACGGATCTGAACGGATATGCAGCCAACGGGGGAGATAATCTGCTCGAATTCATTATGCTATATATGATATTTGCTGATAGCTTTAAGTACCTTACTATTAACAAGGTGTCCAAGGTGAAGAATCCATCATTAGAAAAGATCAAAAATGTATTTTCTAACTTGGCTGGATATAGTATAATCATTCATCTGTGTATTGCTTACTTCGTATCCGGTATCAATAAGGCGCATGCAGATGTTTGGTTTAACGGAGTCGCCACCTACTATACCTTTTCACTAGAGAGTTATCAAGGGACAAGCTTCAACAAGAGTTTGGCTCTAAATGGATACTTCGTCACTATCTCTACCTATGCAACCATTTTGATCGAGTTATACTTTCCGGTCTTGGTTTGGTTTAGAAAACTAAGAAACATTATGCTTGTTTTGATGGGAGGCATTCATGTTGGAATTTACATTTTTATGGCTATTTATGATTTCGAGATCTTGTTTTTGAGTACGTATGGGTTCTTTTTCTCGAACGATGAATGGAAGTCATTTCTACGACGAATACTGTCAAAGGTAAAACCGGCTCTTGATAAGCTCAGGATTCCGTATCCACAAGCATTAATTTTGGAATAGAACGTATGTTTAAAGATCAAGTGATATTTGACGGAAAATGTGGGTTTTGCAATAGGACTGTCATGTTTTTGGCTAAAAAGGATGTTGAGAATAAATTCGTTTTTGTTTCAAACGAATCTGAGAAAGGGAAGAAAATATTGGCATCCCATCAATTGTTCAAGGAAATAATAGATGATTCGATAATTGTGATCACTAAAGATGATGACGCATATTTTAGATCTGAAGCCTTTATGTTCTTCTTTAAAGAGATTGCCAAATTAAGAATCTATTATCGGCTGCTAAGACTTGTTCCAATGAAGAATTTGTGCTACAGACTCATTGCTAAGATAAGAAGGAAACTACCAGTCAAAAATACTTGCGAGTTTATTACTGATACTAATTTCTCCAAAAAATTCATTCATTAGAATTATGAAAAAGACGTTAAAGGTTTCTTTTAGAATACTCATATTCGGCATTTTATTTTTTGCGCATCTTGCTTTTTGGCATGGTTGCTCAATACCATAATAGAGGGGTAATTGAATTTCAATAGGGACCACTGGGGTGCCCCCCCGGTGGTTCTTTCTATAGATGAAAGCAATTTTAAGAATAAGAAATCGTCAATACATTTGTTTTTCGGAAAAGTCATTGATTCATTCTCTATGGTTCAAATAAATATAATCTAGTTCTCTATTTTACTTATCTAATTTCCTATTTTTGATTAAGAATAAGAACGAACCTATGAGTGAGATACGACACAACTGGACCAAAGAGGAGATACTAGCGATATACAACAAACCATTCATGGAATTGCTCTACGAGGCGGCAAGTGTACATCGTAAACATCATGACCCAAACACCGTTCAAGTCTCTACATTATTGTCGATAAAAACGGGAGGCTGCCCCGAAGATTGTGGCTACTGTCCGCAGGCGGCGCGCTACCATACCGATATCGAAGGTAATGACCTAATGACCGTGCAGCAGGTGAAGGCGCAGGCACTCCGCGCCAAAGAATCTGGAAGTTCAAGAGTATGCATGGGAGCCGCATGGCGTAATGTAAAGGATGGTGCCGAATTCGATCAGGTACTCGAAATGGTACGGACCATCAATAAGCTAGATATGGAAGTATGTTGTACGCTGGGGATGGTCACAGAAAATCAGGCCAAACGCCTTGCAGAAGCTGGTCTATATGCCTACAATCACAATTTGGATACTTCCGAAGAATACTATAAGGAGGTCATCTCTACACGCGGTTATGAAGATCGCCTACAAACCATAGAAAATGTTCGTAAGACCAACGTCACGGTTTGTAGTGGTGGAATTATAGGCATGGGTGAGAAGGTAGCGGATAGAGCGGGGATGTTGGTTGCGCTGGCCACCTTAAATCCACAACCAGAATCCGTGCCGATCAATGCCTTGGTCGCGGTCGAAGGAACGCCTTTGGAAGACCAGCAGTCTGTAGAGATATGGGAAATGATCCGAATGGTAGCGACTACCCGTATTGTAATGCCAGAAACCCAAGTGCGACTCTCGGCAGGAAGGACGCAGATGTCTAGAGAAGGGCAAGCGATGTGTTTCTTCGCGGGAGCGAACTCTATATTTGCTGGAGATAAATTGCTTACAACCCCCAACCCCGATGTCAATGAAGACATGAAAATGTTCGAGGCCTTGGGATTGAATCCTCAAAAGCCATTCACCAAAAAGGTACAACCTCAAACGGTCGAGGCAAAGGATTCAGAATATCAAGAACTGGGGGAAAAGCCCAAATGGACACGTCCTGGACACACAATAGAGCGAAACGAAACCGCGAAGAAAAAAGCCAAGCTTTCCTAAAGAAGAATATAACCTAGATAACCAACAATTTCTTAACTTCACCAACTTTAAGTAAATATTTGGGGCTTGAAATTGAATCTACAAGAGATACCAAGAGTACGTGATATCGCCAAAGAAACCTTTGTTCGCGATTACTTGAAACCACAAAGACCGGTGGTTCTCGAAGGCTTTATCGAGGATTGGCCGGCCTATCGCAAGTGGAGTCTAGACTATATGAAAGAGAAGGCTGGTCATAAAACGGTACCATTATATGATGATCGGCCAGTAAATCATAAAGAAGGTTTCAATGAACCGCACGCCAAAATGAAGTTGGCAGCGTATGTGGATCTCTTGAAACGCGAGCCTACCAGATATCGTATTTTTCTTTGGAATATCCTAAAAGAAATCCCTGAACTTCGTGAGGATTTTGGTTATCCAGATATCGGGATGCGTTTTATGAAAGGACTTCCCATGCTGTTCTTCGGAGGGCGTGATTCCTATACCTTTATGCATTACGATACCGATTTAGCTAATATTTTGCACTTTCACTTCGAAGGTAGGAAGCAGTGTATTCTCTTTTCGCAATCGCAGAATCGATATATGTACAAAGTTCCTCATTCTACCATCGCCCGAGAGGATATTGATTTTTACGATCCCGATTTAGAAAAATGGCCAGCGCTCAAAAAAGCCAAAGGTTATGTCACCGAATTGAATCATGGCGATGTCTTGTTCATGCCCGAAGGATATTGGCATTATATGCGTTATATCACACCAGGGTTCTCCATGAGCTTGCGCAGCATAACGCGCAACCCAAAGTTCTTTGGTAAGGCGCTTTACAATCTCCTTATTATGCGCCATTTTGATGTGCTAATGAGAAAAATGAAAGGCCAATCGTGGATCGATCATAAGAATGAGCAGGCAGTTATAAGAACGCATAAGAGAAACGGCATCAAGGTATAAATTCTCGTACTTTCTCATAGACCAAATAGGATTCCCATCCTCTGTAGAGTAAATAATCTGTGAGCTTTTTTCTGCGTTTATAGATATTGGTCTCCTTCAACGATTTTAATCTCTTATCGCACAACTCATTGATTTTCAATAAATAATCTTCTTCCGATATTTCGCTAAGAGCCGAATTTATATTAAATTTGGAAACATTTCGCAGTTTTAACTCCCGAACTATCCGGTTTCTCCCCCAGCCCTTCTGACTAAACTTCCCACGTGCAAAAGATTTTGCAAAACGCTCTTCGTTGAGGTAATTGTTGTGGATCAAGTTGCTAACAATGACATCGATCGCCTCTGGGATCATGTTCAGTCTTTGCAGTTTGTCGATAACTTCTTGATGACACCGTTCTTGATAAGCGCAATAGTGCTCTAGCTTTTTTTGCGCCTCAGAAACCGTATATGATTTTCGTGTATTCACCATGCAAATTAAGGACCTTATGTTAATAATTACAAACGAAAATTATTGGATAAAAGGGTCATTTTTTCGATGTTTGGAAAAATGTTCCATTTGCCCCATTGCCATGAAAAAAAAATTGCCCTTTTTGGTGCTTTTGCTATTCTCTATATATGCGAATAGTCAAACTACCTTATCCGCGGGAGAAATTGCCATCACCGGTTTTAATGCCGACAATCCCGATGAGTTAACATTTGTCCTACTCACCGATGTTACCAACGGAACCGAGATCAACTTTACCGATAATGGTTGGATCACATCTACCAGTAGCTTGCGATCTGGCGAGGGAACCATCCTATGGACTGCTACCTCCGATCTAAGTTGTGGAACGGAAATTACGATTACAGGAACCTCTACCGCAAGCAGTGGAACAGCAAGTGGAAGCGGGAGCTATGCGCTCTCTACTTCGGGAGATCAAATATTGGCCTATCAGGGTACCGCAGGCTCCCCAGTCTTTATTTATGCCATCACCTTTGATAGCTCCGGTTGGTCTACGACCTCTTCAGGAGGTAATATCACAGGACTGCCGGCTGGACTTACAGACGCCGTAAATGCCGTCAATGTCGGCGAAATAGACAATGGAGAGTATGACCAAGCTTGTACAAATAGCAATAGCGGTGCAGCAACCATCCTGGCCGATGTTTCAAATGCAGCCAATTGGACCTTGAATAATGTGCGAATCCCTGGTCTTGGCGGATGTGTATATAGCTGCGCCCCAACGTGTACGCCTGCTACCATATCTTCCGTATCGCCCACCGAAGGTCCGGCAGGCACCGTAGTTGCTATTACTGCTTCTGCTGGCGACCTATCAGGCGCTACCGCGACCATCGACGGTGTTGGTGCGACAGTGATCTCTGCCACTGCCATGCAAATGCTGATCGAAATACCCACTGGAGCCAGTACTGGCGATATCGTTATCACCGATGGGCAACCTTGTGATGCCACCTTTTCTACCTTCACTGTAATCGACAACGAAACATCGACCTGTGATCTTACTGGAACAGGAACCTTTACCGATCTGTTTATTTCTGAAGTGACAGATGCATCGACTGGGTCACTTTCCTATATAGAGATCTATAATGCAACGGGTGCCACTGTTGATATGACGGATTATATCATTCGAATTCAAAACAATGGTGGGCCAGCTTTTACAGATATCCCTTTGACCGGGACATTGGCTGATAACGACTCCTTTACTCTGGCAACGGCTGTAGGAACGGGATGTGCTGTAACAGGCGGAGACGGAAGCCTTGCTGATCAGAACGACGTGAGTACAGGTGTCAATAACAATGATTGTATCTCTTTAAGAGACGCGACAACAACAACCTTGATCGATCTTTGGGGAGTATGTGACGGAAGCAGTTGGATCAATGCGCTTGGATTGGGAAGCGAAGGATATGACTTTCAAAGAAGAGCAACTGCAACTGCACCGAGCACTACGTTCGACTCTAATGACTGGACCATATTGGACTATGCCTCTTGTAATGATAACTATACCGATATTGAGACCTATGATGGTACCAGATCCGCTCCAACGATTACATCGCAGCCATCACTGTCCTTAGCATCTTGTGGAATTGCCACTTCGTTAACAGTGGCTGGAACCGAGGCTGTTGCTGGGTCGGCTGGACTTGCGTATCAGTGGTATGTGAGTGCTCCAGGAGATGCGGGTTGGACAGCGCTTACAGATACGGGCGTATACACAGGCAGTACAGCGATGACTCTTAACATAAGTTCTGTGATAGGGCTGGATGGACATCAGTATTACTGTCAGTTGCGCGAAGATGACGCCACATGCTATACAGCAACAGAATCTTCAAGCATCGACCTTAGTATGGTATTTTCTACTTGGAATGGCGCAGCTTGGGATACCATTCCTGATAACACTAGAATTACATTGATCGATGGCGACTTCAACACTGTTACCGATGGCGATATCGAAGCTTGTTCTTTGTTCGTACTTTCGGGAGCGACCATGAATGTAAATGCTGGAGATTATATTCGTATTCAGAATGACCTAACGGTAGAAGGAGATCTGCAAATATTACATGAGGGATCATTGGTCATGGTAGACGATAGTGGCGTTGTCACAGTGAATGGAAATCTAGAGGTACATAAAACAACCGAAACGCTTACCGCATGGTATGACTATACGTACTGGTCATCTCCTTCGACAAATGAAACCTTAGGAAATGTTTTTTCTGGAATGCCAGCCGACAGAATATACAGATTTAACACAGCTACTTTTAATGATAGTAATGGCGATGGAAGTGATGATGAGGGGGATGATTGGATAAATGTCAATGGGGCAACCACAATGACGCCAGGTGTAGGATATATCTCCATGGCCTCTTTAAGTGTAACCTATCCCGGTACGAATAATATTGTGTTCAACGGAGCCGTCAACAACGGACTTGTTCAACCCACGGTAATTCGCAATGGCGGCCTGGGCGGAAATGATGATTGGAACCTATTGGGAAATCCTTATCCATCTGCCATTGATGCCGACCTTTTTCTCGGCGATGTCGCCAACATACCGATATTGGACGGGACCATTTATTTCTGGGTGCATAATCTTCCACCAGATGCAGGTAATCCAGGGCCTTATGGACAAAATTTTTCTACAGACGATTATGCTTCCTATGCATTCGGACTTGGCACTGGTACTGCTGCTGTTTCCGGCGGAAGTATCCCAACAGGAAATATAGCATCGGGCCAGTCGTTCTTTGTTGAGAGTTTGGACAACGGGCTGGCCACCTTCGATAACGCTATGCGGATGACTACCGGAAATGATGATTTCTTTAGGACCACTTCGAACGAAGTCAATAACAAAGATCTAATATGGCTGAACTTAACTAATGAGGAAGGCGCCTTCAGTCAAATTTTAATAGGATTTACCGACGAGGCTACTTTTGGACAGGATCGCGGATATGATGGTAAGCGTTTCGCTGGTGGCTTTGTTTCTTTATATTCAATCATCGAAAACGAGATCTTCGCCATTCAAAGTAGGCCTTCGCTAGCAGAAGAGGACATCGTACCTATTGGATTTAGCAGTCTTATGGATGGTCAAAGCAATTTTAGTATTCAAATAGACCAAATTCAAGGGACTAAGCTCGAGGGTTATGAGGTGCTCTTAAAGGATGGTCTGACGAATGTGCTTCACGACCTTCGACAAGGCAGTTACCAGTTTGAAGATGTGACCGGTACCTTTAACGATCGTTTTGAACTTATTTTTCGTAAAGCTACATCTTTGGGTCTCAATAATGTTGAGGAGAAGCAACGGAGCCTAGTGATCACTTCGACGGAAAAGAAGACCAGCATATTCTTTACTGATCAAAGTCTGATCTCTCGTATTGAAATTTATGACTTGTTAGGTAGAAATGTTGTCGATGAATATTTTGACATTGGAAAAGAGAAGGTCTCCGTACGTCTAAACGAAGGTCGTATCTACATTGTCAAGGTTATCTCAGCGGATGGGAATAGCACGGCCAACAAATATGTTTATAAGTAAAGAGCAAGAAAAAATGACAAAAAAAAGCGCCCGTCATGATTGACGGGCGCTTTTCTATTACTTTAAGGTGTTTCCTTCATTATCAAGGAAACGATACTCTAAATACGTGTAAGCATCTCTAGGTTGTATTTTTACCCATTTTTTGTGCTCTAAGAACCACTTAGAGCGTACGGATGGAAATCCTTTGGTTAGGTATGCTGCTATAAAGGGATGCGCATTCAGGACGATGCCGTTTTTTGCCTTCCCGTTATGGCCTAGAATTCTTTCTAGATCAGACCCGATTTTATCCACTAGTACTATCGGAGCTTCAACTTCTCCTTCTTTATTAGCATTCGGATTTTTCTCATGAGTCTTAATGGCCATTTCAGGCCGTACTCGTTGTCTGGTGATCTGTATCAATCCAAACTTACTCGGAGGCAAGATCTTGTGTTTTGCTCTGTCTCCTTTCATTTCTTCTTTCAGATGATCAAATAGTTTTTTGCGATTGTCGGAATTGTTCATATCGATAAAGTCGATGACGATGATTCCGCCCATATCTCTCAATCTAAGTTGTCTTGCAACTTCTGAAGCAGCAATGAGGTTGACCTCCAATGCAGTGTCTTCTTGATTTTTCGCTTTGTTTGATCGGTTTCCACTATTGACGTCAATGACGTGAAGGGCTTCGGTGTGCTCTATCACCAAATATGCTCCCTTGCTCATGGAAACAGTACGTCCAAAAGAAGTTTTGATCTGTCGCTCTATTCCATATTTCTCAAAAATAGGAACAGATGACTTGTACAATTTCACTATGGACTCTTTTTTAGGTGCTATCTCGCTTAGATAGTCCTTAATTTCCAAAGCCAGTGTTTCATCATCCACATGGATACCAGTGAACGAATCGTCAAAAATGTCTCTTAATATTGAAGAGGCACGATTCAATTCGCTTAGTACCTTGGAAGGATGTCCTGCCCTTGGAAGTTTTCTGCACATCGCAGTCCAACGATTTAATAAATTGTGCAGGTCTCTGTCTAGTTCAGCTGTTTTTTTGCCTTGAGCCACTGTTCGTACGATCACACCAAACCCTTTGGGTCTGATGCTCTGGACCAACCTCTTTAGTCGATCTTTTTCTTCTTTGCTATCTATCTTTTGCGAGATAGAGATACGGTCAGAAAAAGGGACTAAAACGATGTATCTACCGGCGATGGACAATTCCGAACTAATTCGGGGTCCTTTGGTAGAAATAGGTTCCTTTACGATCTGTACGAGCAGACTTTGATTGGAATGTAACGCATCAACGATACGACCATCTTTATCGATATCTGGCTCAAATGGGAAATCTTTTAAAGTGAAATCCTTTAATTTACCTGTGCTTACACGTTTTACGAATTTCAACAATGAGGGTAATTTTGGGCCAAGGTCGTGATAGTGCAAAAATGCATCTTTCTCATAACCGACATTTACAAATGCCGCGTTGAGCCCAGGAACAGGTTTTCGTATTTTGGCTAGAAAAATATCGCCAACAGAAAACTTGTTATCGTCTCCTTCATTGTGTAATTCAATGAGTTTTCCATCCTTTAGTAAGGCAAAATCTACTTCAGAGGAACCAGATCTAATGATCAATTCATTATTCACCCTGATTCAATTTTTATCCCGAAAATTCGAGATGGATTAAACAATAATTTTTTCACAGGTTTTTAACCTATTGAGGCGACTATCTGATAGGGCCTCGTTTTCAAAGAACGGTTCTTTTGTAAAAAGAAAAAGTAGTCTACAACTACTTTTTCTTGTGGCGGTTTGCTCTTCTTCTTTTTTTACGCTTGTGCGTGGCTACCTTGTGCCTTTTTCTTTTTTTACCACTCGGCATAATTAATTGTCTGTTATTTTAGTTATTTTACTTCTATGTTGGTCTTAACTCCTTCTACAAATACTTTCGCAGGTTTAAATGCCGGAATGTTGTGTGCAGGAATCTTGATCGTTGTGTTCTTCGAGATGTTTCTTCCGGTCTTTTCAGCCCTTGTCTTGATGATAAAGCTACCAAAACCTCTCAAATACACGTTATCACCATTCTCTAATGAAGACTTAACTTCTTCCATAAAAGATTCAACTACAGTTTGAACCTCTGCTTTTTCCATTCCATTCTTCTCTGAAATCTTTGCTACGATGTCCGCTTTTGTCATTTTGAATAAATTTAAAATTGTTTTTAGATTTAGGGTTTTAGGGGTTGCAAATATATAAATTAATTTAATTAATCTTTCAATCTGCAAGCATTTAATATTTAACTAAATAAACTTACTTTTCAAGAAATTATTATCTGCGCGTGAAAATTCGTAAAAAACTGATAGCATGGTATTTAATGCACAAGAGACCCTTGCCTTGGAGGGAGACCCAAGACCCCTATAAAATATGGCTCTCCGAAATTATGTTGCAACAAACACGTGTCGAACAGGGAATGCCGTACTATTTTAAATTCCTTGAAGCCTTTCCTTCGGTTCACGATTTGGCCAATGCTACCGAAGGGGAAGTGCTAAAGCTATGGCAAGGCTTGGGATACTACTCACGTGCGCGAAACCTCCATGAGACGGCCAAACATGTGTCCAAGAGTTTGAACGGACAATTTCCAAGAACCTATAAAGAGCTTATAAAGCTGAAGGGTGTTGGGGATTATACGGCCAGTGCCATTGCTTCTATTTGCTTTAATGAAGCCACTCCGGTGGTAGATGGCAATGTATATAGAGTGCTTTCAAGATATTACGGTATCAGAACCCCTATCAATTCTACCAGTGGAATAAAGGAATTCAAGGCACTAGCCGAAGAATTGATCGATAAAGAGCGGCCAGCGACCTTTAATCAGGCGATCATGGAATTCGGTGCAATTCAGTGTAAGCCACAAAATCCCTACTGTCTGCATTGCCCACTAAATGATAGTTGCATGGCCTTGGCGACCAGCAAGGTAAAAGAGCTTCCCATAAAACTGAAAAAAGGCAAAATAAAAAGGCGTTTCTTTAACTATTTGGTGATGATCTCTGACGATGATGAGACTCAGCTTCAGCAACGCACCAAAAAAGGAATATGGCAACACCTCTACGAATTTCCTTTGATCGAAGCAGAGAAAAAACTATCGAAGAAAGAACTTTTAGAACTTCAAGGATTCAAGGACCTTGTAAAGGATAACAACTTTAAGGTTTCCCTGTATAATGATGAGGAAGTGATTCATAAGTTGTCCCATCAGCACTTGCATACACAATTTTGGATAGTGCTTGTGAATGAGATAAAAAAGGGGGCGATCCCTATTTCTAACATAAAAAAGTACCCTGTTCCGATACTAATTGATAATTTTGTCGAAGAATTCAATTTTTAGTACATTTGATTGAAACCTAATTTTATAAATGATGAGTGGTACATTGAACAAAGTAATGCTGATAGGGCATTTAGGCGATGAGGTAAAGATGCATTATTTTGAAGGTGGGGGCAGTATCGGTCGTTTTCCACTTGCCACCAATGAGACCTATACCAATCGAACTACCGGCGAGCGTGTTACAAACACCGAATGGCATAATATTGTAGTTAGAAATAAGGCTGCGGAGATTTGCGAAAAATACCTTAGCAAAGGCGACCGTATCTATGTAGAAGGACGCATCAAGACACGACAATGGCAAGATGACAGCGGTAACACGCGTTATTCCACGGAGATTCAAGCAACAGACTTCACCTTTCTAACTACCAAGAAAGAAGGGCAACCGGCAGATGGTATTCCTGCAAAACCAGCTCAAGGAAGCGCTCAGCCACAACAGCCACAGACTTCGGACCCCGTTGTTTCGACCCCCGAAGATGATGACCTACCATTCTAAGAAAGTAGAACCAATCTTTAACCTTTGGACCCGGAACCCTCGAGTTTATTCCTTTTACAGAATACCATGCTAAGTAGCACCGTCATTATTGAGATATTGGTGCTATTCCTTCTTTTGCTGTGTTCTGCAATGGTGTCGGGAGCGGAAGTGGCGTTTTTTTCACTTGCCTCCGCAGAACTCTCAGAAGCAAGCGAATCTGGTTCAAGGAGGCGAAAGATCGTCGCCCGACTTTTGGAGACTCCAAAGCGTCTACTCGCCACCATTTTGGTAGCCAATAACTTTATCAACATTGCCATTGTTCTATTGTTCGATGCCATTGGAGAAGTTTTCTTTGATGGACTAGATACCGCAGCTAGAATTTTTATCGAAGTCGGAATTGTCACTTCGCTGATCTTGATCTTTGGAGAGATCCTTCCAAAGATCTACGCAAGCCGAAACCGCATTAGCTTTTCTTCATTCATGGCCTATCCGCTCAACGTTCTGGACAAGACCCTTAGACTGGTCACTTCTCCTATGAGCGCATTTACCAGCTATGTCGAGGAGAAGTTTGGTAGACAAAAGACAAATATCTCTGTAGACCATCTTTCGCAGGCCCTCGAGCTAGCTTCTGAAGAGGACACCACCAAAGAGGAGCAGAAGATATTACAGGGAATTGTCTCTTTTGGAAATACCGATACGAAACAAGTGATGCGCCCTAGAATTGATATGTTTGCTCTTTCGGATGAGATGTCCTTCTCCCAAATCATCCCTGAGATAATAAAGCATGGATACTCCCGCATTCCGGTATATCAAGATAATATGGATACGGTCACAGGTGTTCTATATGTGAAGGACCTGTTGCCACATATCGATCAAAAAGAGTTTGACTGGTTGGACCTATTAAGAGAGACCTATTTTGTTCCAGAGAACAAGAAATTGGATGACCTCCTGAAAGAGTTTCAAGAGAAAAAGATTCACTTGGCCATTGTCGTTGACGAATACGGAGGTACGTCTGGCTTGGTGACCTTGGAGGACATTATAGAGGAAATAGTAGGGGATATTAGCGATGAATTTGATGATGAGGATCTGATCTATTCAAAACTGGATGAACATAACTACGTTTTTGAGGGTAAAACATCTTTAAAAGATTTTTACAGAGTGATCAAAATAGAAGATGAGACGATCTTTGAAGAAGCGAAAGGGGAGTCCGAGACCATCGCAGGATTTGTTCTGGAGATATCGGGTGGATTTCCTCGTCGAGGAAATAAAATAAGCTTCAAGGATTACACGTTTACTGTTGAAGCGTTGGACCGAAAGCGCATCAAACAATTAAAGGTAACACTTCCAAAAAAATGAGATTGAAACAGCTTTTCTCAGTTATTCTTTTCACTGCGATATTAGGGAGTTGCGGAGACGAAGTGCTACCAAAACCCAAAGCCTACCTGCAATTGGAATACCCAGCCCACCAATATGAGACACTTCGATCCAAATGCCCCTATATTTTTGAAAAGAGTGTGTATGCAAAGCTTGAAGATAAAGGTAAATGTTGGGTGAATTTGGTGTATCCAAAGATGAAGGCAACGATATATTTGTCATATTATCCTGTGACCAATAACATCGACTCTTTGTTAAGGGACGCCCAAAAATTGGCGTTGGACCATACGATCAAAGCACAGGGCATCATCGATCAACCTTTTGTGAATCCCGATGACAAGGTGTATGGAAATTTTTACAGTATACAGGGAGATGCGGCCTCGCAGTCGCACTTTTATCTAACAGACAGTACCGATCATTTCTTCACCGGCTCGCTATATTTTTATAGCAAACCCAATTACGATTCGATCTATCCCGCAGCGGTTTATCTGCAAAAGGATATTCGCAAGATCATGGAAAGCTTCCGATGGAAAGAATAAGGACAAAAAGCCAGATCTACAGAGATATTCTTGTTTTGTGAGGCTCCATCTTTATTCAGCCTCGACTTCGCTATAGTTGCACAAAATACTAGTAGCAACCAATGAGATGATCGCAGCGGCAAATCGATAAGCATCTTATTGCCTTAACATATTTGAAATTATAGTTATTTACCGATAACATTTACAATAGAGCCCCACCGCATCTGCGGTGGGGCTCTATTGTACTATATTGAATGAGCTTACGCTTTCTTGGCGCAGCATGCTTTCTTGCAATCTGCCGCACATTCCTTCTTGTCACTCTTTGTTTTGTCCTTACAACATTCCTTTTTACAATCGGCAGGACATTCTTTCTTTTCTCCGTTGTCCTTTCCAAATTCATCTACGCTCTTCATGTCTGAAACCTTGTAGATCTCAGCAGTTTTGGTAACTGTCATTGCCAGGTCATCAAAACCAACGGTGGTCTTGTCATAAGAGACCATGGCCAATTTCTTATCAAAATCTACTTTGGCAGATTCAACGCCCTCCATCTTTGCCAAATTCTTTTGGATGGTCGCCGCACAACCGATGGCGCATGTCATACCATCTATCTTAAATTCAGCTTTTGCCAAATTCTCTGGGCTGATCTCCACTTTGGCAATTTCAGTGGGTGTTGCTACCGTTTTAACTTCGGGGGTATTGCTGTCATTTTTACAAGCAGTGAATAGGATCGTACCAAACACCAGAACAGCGACTTTTTTAAACATCATCAATTTCTTTTATGAATTCATTGCAAATTTACTAATAACAAACATAAGCATTAGCGATAAAAAACGCACATTTGTGTTAAAAAGTGCTAATATTTTGAAACAGATCAACAATAACAAATGGCTGATGTTGGCCATTTTGTCTTTGATATGGGGAAGTGCCTATATTCTAATCAAGAGAGGATTGGTTGGATTGTCCCCATTTCAATTGGGCGCTTTCCGTATTGTTTTTACGATGTTGGTGTTGCTTGTGATCGGTTTTAAGGCACTGAAGTCCATTAAAGGAAAGAAGACTTGGTTCTGGTTGGCCATGTCGGGCTTTTTGGGAACTTTTTTTCCCGCATTCCTATTCCCTTATGCACAGACCGAATTAGATAGTGCGATCACCTCGATCTTAAATTCCATCGTACCCTTATTTACTTTGATCTTTGGGGTCTTCATGCTAGGAGTTATGGTCAAAAGAAATCATATTATAGGGATTTCGATCGGTTTTTTAGGGCTCTTCTTGTTGTTGGTAGAGAAAATAGATAATGGTGGGCAGAATTATTTTTTTGCGGGCTATGTGGTGATCGCAACCGCTTGTTATGCGATCAACATCAATATCATGAAAAAGTATTTACAAGAGGTGTCTCCAATGGGGATTGCCGTTGCCAACTTTATCTTCATCGGACCACCAGCGTTGGTCGCCATGTATTTTTCAGGCTTTTTCGAGCTTCATTTAGCAACAGACCAAAAAGTAAAGACTTCCATACTTTATGTGATGTTGTTGGCTATAACATCAACGGCCATTGCCAAGGTGATGTTCAATCGTTTGGTAAAGATGTCGAGCCCGGTATTTGCATCATCAGTGACCTATACGATTCCGATCATGGGGCTTATTTGGGGCCTATTGGACAACGAGCGTATCAGCTTACTGCAGATTAGTGCCATGGGCGTTATTTTGGTTGGGGTGTATATGGTGAATAAAAGGAAATAGATGATCAGAACAAAAAAATGAGGCGGTCTAAAAAAGATGTCATTCCTACCTAGAGATATCAGAGGAAGGAATCTGTTAAACATTAACGAAATGATGGACAGATTGCTTCTCCGCCTGCGGCGAATCGCAATGACGTTATTTAATTCTTTTTAGACAGCCTCATATTTTATAAGGGTAACAGCGACTTAGTTGAAGTCTTCGTCACTTACACCTTCGTTCACCTTCAGTTCAGTTACCTTAAAGTCTATCTTTTGAGGTCCCATGGTTTGGCTCAATGTGAAAGGGAATTTCACACCAGCTACCTCTTTATAATCACCATAGGACAATGTTTGGTTAAAGGTCTGTCCGCCAGCTTCAACCGTGTTTACCTCTTGAAGCTTTAGGCCTGTCTCTGTGCTGTAGTAAATGGACTTTTCATCAGAGACCTTAAGTACATAGGCATCTTCACCATCAACGGCCTCGATGCTCTCTAGTGTTATGTTGCTATCGAGCCAGTTGACCTCTGGAAATGGAGAAGATTCAGCCTTCACTTTATCTAGGTCATCACCTTCCAAATCTTTACGTTGACCTTGAGCAACTACATAACCCTTGTCACCATCTAAAACTTGTTTGTTCATAGAGTTACCCATGACCTTTACGTCTTGCATCAATTGATTCTTGTTGGTCTTCTTCAACTCTAGATTTAGGGTCATTCCTTGTACAGCTGCTTCGGCCTTCATGAGTACGGACTCTATCTTGTCGAGTTTTTCTTTTCCTCCGATGGCGTCGATGTAGCTCTTAAGAACGGTCTTCGCATTGACATCGGCTGGAATAGGCTTAGAAAATTTTGGTTTTGGAATCGACTTGCCATACTTGTCGTAATATTTCACATTGAGTTTTTTGCCCTTGAATGTTACTTTCTCCAAGTTCTCTAGCACGTCAGAGCCTTTTCCGGTAACAACGACACGAGCATTGTCGCTCTTGAAATATTTGTTCGCGGCCTTTTGCACGTCTTCTTTGCTAACGGCCTCAATTCTTGAAAGGTAGTTTTTGTAGAAATCTTTTGGTAGACCCTCCGTTTCAATATTCAAAGCATAGCGCGCAATGGTCTGTGGACGCTCTAATGCCATCACAAAGTTACCGACGTACTTTGCCTTTACATCTTCAAGTTCTTCATCAGAGACTGGCTCACTGGCAATCTTATCGATCTCTTTCAAGATCTCTACCACCGAACTATCGGTCACCGCATTTCTAACGCTTGCTGAAGCTCTAAATCTTGTGACCGTTTTGCTGTCGTTTCCAATTCTAGAATAAGATCCATAGGTATATCCTTTGTCCTCCCTTAGATTGTTAAATAGACGGGCTTCACCTCCGCCACCAAGAATATTATTAGCGATAAGCGTTGGGAAATAATCACTGTCTTTCATCGCAAGATTCACCGTATTTTGTACGGCTACTTCCGATTGGACCGCGTTTGGCATCTGTACAAAGTTGATTTCGGTAGTAGAAACGTTCTGTGGCTCTGAGAAGGCCGTCGTCGGAACTTCCCCTTTTTTCCACTTGCTGAAGTTTTTCTTCACCAGTTTTTTTACTTCTTTGAAATCGACATCACCGATCACCACCAAATAGGCATTGTTGGGACGGAAATAGTCGTTGTAAAATTTGGTCACATCATTCAAGGTGACATTGTTCACCGTTTCCTCCGAAGTATACTCGCCATAAGGATGATCTGCACCAAAGGCCAGTAGGTCCTCAACTCTTCGAGCCGCCGTGGTCACACTCTTCTCTCCCGTCTTGATCCCTTCAATAAGGATATCTTGCTCTTTCTCAAACTCCTCTTGGGTAAAATTAGGATTGATAGCGGCGTCCGCCAGCAATTCCATCAATCTTGGGAAATATTTGGAGAGACCGCTTGCAAAGGCACTTTGTGAACCAAAATTCACGTTGGCCCCGAGGTAATCAACTTCTTCAAAATAATCATCCTTGCTAATATTTTTTGAACCTTTTCCCAGCAAACTTCCCGTTAAACTGGAAACTCCTGCTTTGTCACCTTCAACGATCAATGGGTTGTCGATGGTCAGTTGAATTGAGACCCTCGGCAATTTATGGTTCTCCACGACCATTACCTTCAGGCCATTTTTAAGGTCAAAGGTTTGTGGATCTTTCAAGTTGATCTCTGGAGCCGGACCTGCTTTTGGCTGCTTGCTTCTATCGATCTGTGCGTAGGACACCGCCATAAATAATGACAATACCCCTAATATAATTGACTTTTTCATGCTTTTTTAGTTCGCTTTTGTTTCTTCTGGTAAATATTCGAGGATCACGCGCTGATTTGGCTTGAGGTATTTGTTGGCAACCTCTTTGATCTCATCGCGTGTGATAGAACGATAGATGTCTATCTCTGTATTGATGAGATTGGTATTGTCATATAACATATGATATCTTGCCAACGAATTGGCGATACCCTCAACGCTACTATTGGCATTTACAAAACGATTCTCAAATTTGTTCTGTAGTTTTTGAAAGTCTCTCTCTGAGATCAATTCTTGTTGAATTTTCACGATCTCCTCGTCGATCTCAGCGATAAGATCCTCTAATGAAGTACCACCTAAAGGCAGTCCTCCAATAATGTAGGAGCCGTAATCTTCTTGTGAGCCATTAAAAGCAAACACCTGTAAAGCCTTTTTCTTTTCATCTACCAATTTCTTGTATAGCTTAGAACTGCGACCATCGCTCAGGTAGGTAGAGATCATGTCCAAAACGTATGCATCCCTTTCTGTCTGTGCTGGTGTTCTATAACCCATCAATATCGCTGGGATCTGAATGTTTGGGTCACGGAACTCTGCTTTTATGGTTTCAGTGATTGGATCTTCTACAAAAGTATTTCTCTTGATCTCTTTTCCTTTAGGGATAGGACCGAAGTAATTTTGGATCATTTTTTTGGTGGTAGGGATATCGATGTCTCCAGCTACGACCAAAACCGCATTATTGGGTACATAATAGATCTCATTGAATTTTTGAAAATCTTCTAGCGTAGCGCTGGCTAGATGTTCCAAAGAACCAATCGTTTGCCAACGATATGGGTGTTTCTTGAAAAGATTGACAAACATTTGCTCTCGCCATCTACCATAAGGTTGATTGTCTACTCGGAGGCGTTTTTCTTCCTGTACAACTTCCTTTTGTGTATCAACACCAATTTGGTTGATAATTGGGTGGAGCAAACGCTCTGACTCCAACCAGAGTCCCAATTCTAAGTTGTTAGACGGGAATACCTCATAATAATAAGTGCGGTCTTGTGTGGTGTTGGCATTATTACGGCCGCCGTTTGAGGAAACGATTTTGAACCATTTTCCACGTTCGATGTTTTCTGTCCCTTCAAATAGAAGATGCTCGAAAAAATGTGCAAAACCGGTTTTGTCTGGATCCTCATCCTTTGCTCCAACATGGTACATCACCGAGGTGGTCACCACTGGAGCAGAATTGTCTTGATGTAAGATAACGTGCATGCCATTATCTAGGTCATACTCTTCAAAAGTAACTTTTTGTGCATGTGCCGACAAAGCGACCGTGGCCATTAAAGTTACAGAGAACATAGCTTTTCTCATTCTGTTATTGTTTAGTGTTAATGCAATTGCCCAATAAGACATAGATCGTCTCTTTTTGTTACAATTTTCTCTGACAAATGTAAAGATTGCAATATGAAACAGTTAAAAAATTAACAGGCTTTTAAGTTTCATCCATCATTGTTTTTTTGTACTTTAGATTGAAAGTGAAAGAGTTGCCTCAATTTTCTCAATGGGGATTGGATCAGTGAATTTTATTTCCTGGCACAGGATGTATCTATAAAACTCACTTGCAGTATCTAAATATTAATGCAAAAAAAATTTTATGAAAGGACTTAAGGTTTATGTGCGCTTTGGCATGGTCATCGCGCTATTGTTAATTGGATATTTCTTATTGGTTCGACTTTTTGGATGGCACGAAAACCCTTGGCTGAGATTATTGAATGGCCTTATCGTTGGTTTCGGGATCTATGAGGCTATTCGACTTAGAAAACTGGAGAAAGGAAAAGATTTCGAATACTTTGACGGTTTTAAGACAGGGATATATACTGGCTTTATCGCGACCCTGATCTTTGTGTTGTTCATGGGTGTCTACATGTTCCATTTAGACCCCACTTTTCCAGAAACGATAATGAGTGGTTGGATGAAAGGATATTTTCAAGGGCCAGGTATCTTGATCTTCATTTTGATGGTCGAAGGATTTGCTTCAACCATCGTACTGAGTTTGAGCTTTATGCAGCGATTCAAACCTAGCTGGAATCTCTCAAAAAAACACCCTCAAAAAGCATAAAATTCGTTTGCTCTTTAAGGAATTAGCTTTATATTTGCACCCGCCTAAGTGAATAGGCGGGTTTTTTATTGACAATCATATTTAATTAAACGGATACGCTATGTATGCAATTGTAGAGATAGCAGGGCAGCAATTCAAAGTTGCGAAAGACCAAAAGGTGTTCGTTCATCGTTTGCAAACAGAAGAAGGTGAGAAAGTAACTTTCGACAATGTTCTTTTGTTAGATAGCGGTAGCGACGTTACCATTGGCGCCCCGGCTATAGACGGAGCCGCAGTAGAGGCAAAAGTCTTAAAGCACCTAAAAGGTGATAAAGTAATCGTCTTCAAAAAGAAAAGAAGAAAAGGTTACAGAAAGAAAAATGGTCATCGTCAGCATTTGACAGAGATCGTTATTGAAGCGATCAAAGCTTCTGGTGCTAAGAAAGCGACCAAAGCAAAAGCTGCTCCAAAGGCTGCTGAAGAAAAGACCGCTGTAAAAGAGGCACCCAAGGCAAAGGCCGCTCCAAAAAAGGCAGCTCCAAAAAAAGAAACTGCAAAGAGTGAAACGACAAAGCCAGTTGCCAAGAAAGCCGCTCCTAAAAAGGCAGCAAAAGACGATTTGAAAAAGATCGAGGGAATTGGACCTAAGATCGCTGAAACGTTGACCGCTGCAGGAATAGCAACTTTTGCAGACCTAGCCAAAGCGAAGCCAGCAAAGATATCAGAGATCATTGCAGAGGTTCGTGGGAACCACGTTCCAGATACTTGGCCAGAGCAAGCTAAACTAGCTGCCGATGGTAAGTGGGACGAGCTAAAAGCATTACAAGACAAATTAGACGGCGGAAAAAAATAATTCCGGCCAAGTATAACTTATAAAACCGAAAGAAAATGGCTCACAAAAAAGGAGTTGGTAGTTCTAAGAACGGTAGAGAATCAGAATCGAAACGCCTAGGTGTTAAGATCTTTGGTGGACAAGCTGCCGTCGCAGGTAATATTATCGTAAGACAACGTGGTACCGCTCACAATCCTGGTGAGAATGTGTACGCTGGAAAAGACCACACACTGCATGCCAAAATTGATGGTATTGTAAAGTTCGAAAAGAAAAAAGGAGGAAGATCATACGTTTCAGTGGTGCCTTTTGAGGCCTAAGAAGCTCCTACTTTTTCAAAATAGCAAAAGCCTCCCAAAATTTTTTTGGGAGGCTTTTTTTGGTAATTGTTTAAAAATGAATTAATTATGCATGCATAATATCTCAGTGGATTGATTTTTAACTAATTACGATTGAAAGTTGTAGAGTTTTTTCTTAACTTACGATTACCAATAGCCCTATTTACAATGAAAAAGTTTACTTTACCATTACTTTTACTCATCCATGTTTTATGTTTATCTAACGATTCGTCACTTCCTCAGCTTGGCATGGACGGAACCGTCTCGATTAACGATGTGAGTAAATTAGAAGGTGCCCCAGGCCTGAACTTGTATATTTTTACGGTTACATTTGATGGAAATGGCAGTAATGCCAGCCCATTCTCTGTAGACTACAGCACCATCGACGATAGCGCGACTGCACCTTCGGATTATGCAGCCGCGGCCGCCACCCTCAACTTTTCCGGTACAGATGGACAGTCTTTGAATATTTTGATCTTTGCTAGTGGAGATTTTAACTTGGAACCTGACGAGCAATTCTTTGTTCAATTAAGTAATATTCAAACTACAAATGGTGAGGACATCACCTTTGCAGATGCTCAAGGCATAGGAACATTGACGAATGATGACGGAGCCGAACTTACCGTTACAAGTATAGGGAACTCTCAAGAGGTAGACGGTTTGGAAGGGAATTTTAGATTGTCTGTAAGCAGTGTTCTGGCTTCACCAATTACTGTAAACTTTACGATGGGCGGTGATGCCATTGAAGGAACAGATTATACGACCATCGGAACGTCAGTGATCTTTCCTGCGAATACCTTTAACCTGGAGATTCCAGTCACTATCATCAGTGATGATCTGGTAGAAACGGATGAGTTGGTCATAATGACCTTGACAGGAACCAGTAATCCGCAGGTGGTCGTTGGAAGTGCTTCCGAGGCGACCGTGATGATCATCGATGATGACGATCGCCCATTCGTAAATGTAGATCAGATCTTCGGAGTGGATGAGGATGCTCTAAATAATACCCTTATAGGAACTGTTCTGGCTACGGATTTCGATCTGGGGACGACATTCAGCGATTGGATGATCGTAAGTGGTAATACCGATACCGACTCGGATACTAATTTACCATTTGCCATCGACCCCAATTCTGGAGAGTTGACCGTCAACGATACTGATGATATCACAGGAGGTGCTCAATTTATCCTGGGCATCACGGTCACAGATGGTACCAACACAAGTATTCCAGAAACGGTTATCGTTGACGTGAATACGACCCTTTCAGTTGAAGATGGTGAGGAATTGACCGAGATAGCGATATACCCGAATCCTTCGTCTGGCCTATTCTATGTGAAAGGTCTGGAAGAAGATGCCTTAATACAGATTTCTAATATCACAGGAAGCATAATAACCTCTGAACTCTATCCGTTAGGACGGCAAGACGCGATGGTAGATCTATCAAACATGTCTCCTGGTATTTATTTTTTAACCATCTCCACGGCGAAGGCAACAATGAGCAAGCGAATTATTAAAAATTAGGACACTCACACTTTTGGTGATTAAAATCAGGTGTTTTCCCCCTATGCAGATGTATTCTTTTTTTGAATATTTGTGGTATCGATAAAAACCACCAAAATCATGATCACCAACGAAACCAATTTAGTAGAGGCCAGGAATATGAAAATTATCTTGGTGACCGTATTTATACTTATGACCATTGGACTTATCGCAAATTCATTTGTATTATTCTAAAGAGTCAGAGAAAAGAACAAAAAAAAAGCGCATCGATGACCGATGCGCTTTTTTTTTTGATATAAACTTATTGATCTATAATTCTAAAGCCTTTTCAATATCACCATCCATAAGAATCTCTACTGGATTTTCTAAGGCTTCCTTTATGGCAACTAAGAAACCTACGGACTCACGCCCATCGATGATCCTATGGTCATAGGAGAGCGCTACGAACATCACTGGAGCAATCACGATTTCTCCGTTTCTAACAATTGGGCGCTCAACAATATTGTGCATTCCAAGAATACCAGACTGTGGTGGATTGATGATT
Organism: Sungkyunkwania multivorans; assembly: GCF_042675645.1. NCBI lineage: Bacteria > Pseudomonadati > Bacteroidota > Flavobacteriia > Flavobacteriales > Flavobacteriaceae > Sungkyunkwania > Sungkyunkwania multivorans. The sequence goes on from NZ_JBHTJH010000017.1 coordinate 776,410, forward strand.
GGGGTAGACAGCATGCTTCCGAAGACTCCACCGTTGGAGATGGTAAATGTACCACCTGTCATCTCATCGACAGTGATCTGCCCATCGCGGGCTCGAATCGCCAATCTTTTTATTTCAGACTCGACCCCTCTGAAAGATAAGTTCTCTGCGTTTCGCATTACGGGAACCATCAAGCCTTTTGGGCCGGAGACTGCGACCGAGATGTCACAGAAATCATAAGTGATCATCTCTTTTCCGTCTATCATGGAGTTAACATCTGGATACATCTGTAATGCTCGTACCACTGCCTTGGTAAAGAAGCTCATAAAGCCTAGACTTACGCCATGTTTGGCTTTGAACGTCTCTTTATATTCTTTCCGTAGTGCAAAAATAGGAGACATGTCCACCTCATTAAAGGTGGTGAGCATCGCGGTAGTATTCTTCGCCTCAACCAATCGCTCTGCTACTTTTCTGCGAAGCATGGACATCTTTTTTCGGCTGCTGCTTCGCGTTCCGCCGCTTGGCGTTCCCATAGATGGAACGGCTTTAACGGCATCATCTTTGGTTACACGACCATCTTTACCTGTGCCCTTAACGTCACTCGCATCAATACCTTTTTCTGCTAAGATCTTTTTAGCAGCTGGCGAGGCAGTCCCGCTTGCATAGGTTTGGGTAGCAGGAGCTTCTGTTTTTGGGGCCTCTGCTTTTGGTGTTGCTGCTTTTGAATCTGCTTCTTTCTTTGTTTCCTTTTCTTCTTCTTTAGAAGCATCAGCACCACCCTCGGGCTTTGCCGCAGCAGTATCGATCAAACAAACCACTTCGCCTACAGCTACAGCATCTCCTTCTTCGGCTTTTAGAGTGATGATACCACTGGCCTCGGCGGGTAATTCTAAAGTAGCTTTGTCTGAATCTACTTCTGCGATAGCTTGGTCCTTCTCTACATAATCTCCATCAGACACTAACCATTCGGCGATTTCGACTTCGGTAATTGATTCTCCCGGCGAAGGGACTTTCATTTCTAGAATCATAACGTAATAATTGTGTTTCTATATCATTCCGCAATGATCTTTCAACTGGTGATCGATATTTTGCGAAATCCTTTAATTTTTATTCTTAAATGCTCGTTGATATCTTTCGAAACCTATCTATTGTTGAGCAAAATTATCTTTAGTCTTATCAAAAACATATTCGATCACTTCTTGATGCCTTCTTTGACTTCTTACAGCGCTACCAGCAGCTGGAGCACCATAGAATCGTCTCGAAGCTACTCTGAAATCCTTTGCATGCTCAAAATGCATCAATAGGTGACCCCAAGCCCCCATATTTCTGGGTTCTTCTTGAGCCCAAACTACATCCTTAGCTTTATTGTACTTTTTAAGCATTGCATTCATCTGTTCAGCTGGTAAAGGGAATAGCTGCTCTAAACGAACGAGAGCGACGTCTTCCCTGCCTTTGTCCTCTTTGGCAGCCAGAAGGTCATAGTAAAATTTACCTGTGCAAAAGACCAATGTCCTTATTTCGTTTGCATCAGCATCAGCATCATCTATCAATGTTTGAAAGCTTCCGTTTGCAAGCTCCTCTTTAGTAGAGAGCACTTTTGGGTGTCGCAGCAAACTTTTGGGCGTAAAAACGACCAGCGGTTTGCGGTAACCGGCCTTCATCTGTCTTCTGAATAAATGAAATAGATTCGCAGGTGTGGTCACATCGGCAACAAACATATTATCCTTGGCACATAATTGCAAGTAACGCTCCATTCGGGCCGAAGAGTGTTCTGCCCCTTGGCCTTCGTAGCCATGTGGCAATAACATCACCAATCCGTTTTGTAATTTCCATTTATCTTCTGCAGCAGAGATATATTGGTCGATCATGATCTGTGCTCCGTTGCTAAAGTCTCCAAATTGTGCTTCCCAAATGGTCAAGGTCTTCGGACTTGCCATTGCGTAGCCATAGTCGAAGCCTACCACTCCGTATTCCGAAAGGAGGGAGTTATAGATGTAAAAATCCCCGTTTTGATGTTCTCCTAGTTCATTTAATAGGCTCACCTCCTCTTCATGCATCTCGGTCTTGATGATGGCATGTCGGTGAGAGAAGGTCCCTCTTTCTACATCCTGTCCTGAAATCCGTACATCATAGCCTTCTTCTATTAAAGAACCATAGGCCAGCAACTCGCCCATGGCCCAATCTAGTTGATTATCTTCGAAGTACATTTTTTTACGAGCTTCGACCAATCGGGCCAGCTTGCGCAGAAATTTTTTATCCTCTGGTAACTTAGTGATGGTCGTCGCAATATCCGTGAGCTTATCTAAAGAATAGCTAGTGTCTACCGCTTGCATCATCACCTTTTCGTCGACGCGCTTGTATCCTTTCCATTCGTCTTGCATGAAGGGAGTGATCACCGTCTTTTCCACCTTGCGAGAATCCTCTAACTTTTCTTCGAGGGATTCTTTATATTCTCTTTCTAATTGCTGAACATAATCATCATTGATAATGCCTTCCTGCTTTAGTCTTTCTGCATAGATATCTCGTGGATTCTTATGTTTTGATATTGCTTTGTAAAGGAGTGGTTGTGTAAATTTGGGTTCGTCGCCTTCATTGTGGCCATACTTTCTATACCCTAGCAGATCGATGAAAACATCGCGGCCAAAGTTCATTCTATATTCTAGTGCGAACATCATGGCATGCACTACTGCCTCGGCATCATCTGCATTTACGTGCAATACCGGAGAAAGCGTTACCTTGCCAACATCGGTGCAATACGTTGACGAACGAGCGTCTAAGTAGTTCGTGGTAAAGCCTATCTGGTTATTCACTACAATGTGAATGGTTCCTCCAGTCTTATACCCATCCAACAGGGCCATCTGTACTATTTCGTAAGCGATACCTTGTCCTGCGATGGCGGCGTCTCCATGGACAACGATGGGTAACACTTCCGAAGGGTTTTCCTTGTAGTTCCTATCCTGTTTTGCTCGAGTAATTCCTTCCACAACGGCCCCGACAGTCTCTAAATGCGAGGGATTGGGAGCAATGTTCATGTTGATCTTTTTCCCAGTGTCGGTTTCTCGATCCGACGTCCAGCCCAAGTGGTATTTTACATCTCCATCAAAGATGGCCTCTTCATAATCTTTGCCATCAAATTCACTGAATATATCCTTTGCTGACTTTCCAAAAATATTGGTCAATACACTTAGTCGGCCTCGATGCGCCATGCCCATCACAAATTGCTTGACACCTTTATCTGCCGCTTTTTCAACCAAGGCATCCAAGGCTGGGATCAGGGACTCGTTGCCTTCCAGAGAAAACCGTTTTTGACCGACGTATTTTGTATGTAGGAAGCTCTCAAAGGAAACGGCCTCATTTAATTTTCTTAAAATGTGCTTTTTCTCCTCGGCAGAAAATGTGGGACGGTTATCGTTAACATTTAACCAATTTTGAATCCATTTAACTCGGTCAGGATTCCTGATATACATATACTCAACACCGATAGAATCACAATAGATACGTTCTAAATGAATAATGATGTCGCTAAGCGTGGAGGCCCCTATGCCAAGAATTTCACCAGCAGAAAAAACCGTACTGAGATCATCATTGGAAAGACCGAAATTTTCTAGGTCTAAAGTAGGAGAATATTTACGACGCTCCCTTACAGGATTGGTCTTGGTAAACAGATGGCCACGACTGCGATAGCCATCGATCAGTTTGACAACTTGAAACTCTTTTTGAACACTTTCAGGAAGCTTGGAAAGACCCTGATCGGTCGTTATTTCAGTGACGACCTCACCACGCTCCAATCCAAAGTCGAATCCTTGAAAAAAAGCCCTCCAACTGGGCTCGACACTATCTGGATTGATCAAATACTGGTCATAAAGCTCGGCAAAATACGCGGTATGGGCGGCGTTTAAAAAGGAAAATCTATCCATTATTCTTGACGTAAGTCTTGTAAAGACAAAATTTGTTCAAAAATACAACATTTGCCAAAATTTGTAGATGTTATGGCTATATTTATAAGACAAAAGTGATATTCATGAACAATCGTAACAAATTTATGAGGCTACTAATAATCACCTGCGTTTTTGGACTTGCTTTTCCCGCTCTTTCCTTGGCGCAACAAAATGATCATGATTTTTGGGAGAATGTTCGTTTCGGTGGAGGTCTGGGGTTGAGTTTTGGCAATCGCTTTACCACCATTTCCATCTCACCTAATGCTATTTATCAGTTCAATGACCAATTTGGGCTCGGACTTGGTCTTCATGCATCTTACGTAAAAGAAAGGGATGTGTATTCTGCATGGGTTACTGGTGGAAGTCTCATTGGATTGTATTCACCGATCAGAGAAATTCAACTTTCGGCAGAATTCGAAGAATTGAATGTCGCCAGAAACTTTGAAGAATTCACGGGATTAGAAGATCAGAATTACTGGTATCCGGCGCTCTTTTTAGGTGTTGGCTACAGCGTTGGACATGTCACTTTGGGTATTCGCTACGATGTGCTTTATGATGAAGAGAAGAGTATTTATGCCGAGCCGTATTTACCTTTTATCAGAATACTTTTCTGATGGATTTTAAACAGCATTTACGTCAAGTTTGAAATTTGAAGCATTGGACTTTAGCTTACAATCGATTTTTAAACCAGACCTTCTGCCATTCGCGCCTCAGAATAAGAAAGGCGACCTGTTCAGACATTTCCAGCACATCACTACCGTCTAACGCCTTCACCTGTTTTTCAGGAACATCGATGATATAGAGAAGATTCAAATATTCAGCAAACTTTTCATTGATAAGTCGATAGATGATCTCGTGTAGGCCTCTTTTCAGCTTTTCAGGAGAGATGTTGACAGCAAAATTTTCATCGATATTCGCATACAAAAGGTCCTTATTGAGTTGTTGCACCAACTTATCATACAATTGTTCGTCATTGGCGATCGTTAAAAGCTCGGTGGTATTTTCTCCTTTGGGTAGCACATCCTAAAGTTAAATATAAATAAGCAGGTCTCTGTAAAGAATTTATTATGAATCGGAATGTTTTTTGATAGCTCAATGTCATGAAAAAATATATGGTTATTTCGCTTGTATTCCTTATCGCCTCGATTGATGGTCATGCTCAGGATACGAAGATCATTCATGTTTATGTAGCACTTTGTGACAATGTAAATCAAGGAATTGTTCCTGTCTCGAGATCTTTGGGGAATGGTCAAAATCCTAAAACAAACCTTTATTGGGGAGCCCTGTATGGGGTAAAGACACATTTTAAGAGAAGCGGCGATTGGGAATATCTAGGTAGTTTGTTAAATGGTAATCCAAAAATTTTAGAACGGGTCCTTTTTAAGCATCGAGAAACAGGAACCTATCTTTTGGCCGACGCATATGATGGATCAGAAATAAAACAAGCCACCATCGATTTTTTGAAGGCAGCTTCAGGAAAAGATCAAGAGAAGCTAATTTTGGATAAGCAGGGTCTTTATTTTGGAGGAGGCGCTGACTTGGTGGCGTATGTGGGTCATGATGGATTGATGGAGTTTGAACTTGACATCGAACTAGAACCTGACGATGATGCAAAACGTGACGCCATTGTGCTGGCCTGTTTCAGCAAAGACTATTTTAAGCCATATATCAAAAATACTGGGGCCAATCCGTTGGTTTGGTCAACAGGCCTCATGTCTCCGGAGGCATATACTTTAAAGCAGGCGATCGATGGTTGGATATCGGGGGAAACAGATGCCCAGATCAGGGAGCGCGCTGCTGCGGCCTATCATCAATATCAGAAATGTGGGATGAGAGGCGCTAGAAGGTTGTTGGTCACTGGGTACTAAAAAAACCCTCATCGCTTTGATGAGGGTCTTGATCATTCTATTTTTTATCATTGTATTCCTGCCTTTTTACCCGTCCGGCAGGCGGGCACAGGAATGACATATAAATTAATATCTGTAATATTCTGGCTTAAAGGGCCCTTCGACCTCGACACCGATATAATCGGCTTGGTCTTTGCGAAGCTCTGTAAGTTCTACCCCTATCTTCGCTAAGTGAAGTTTGGCAACTTTTTCATCCAGGTGCTTTGGTAACATATATACTTCGTTCTTATACTTGTCACTATGGTTCCAAAGCTCGATCTGCGCCAATGTTTGATTGGTGAAGGAATTACTCATCACAAAACTTGGGTGACCAGTTGCACATCCTAGGTTTACCAAGCGCCCTTCGGCTAGTAGGATAATATCCTTTCCATTCACCGTGTACTTGTCTACCTGTGGCTTGATCTCTACTTTAGTACTTCCATGATTGTTGTTCAACCAAGCAACGTCGATCTCGTTATCGAAGTGACCGATATTACAAACGATGGTCTTATCTTTCATCGCCTCGAAGTGTTTCCCAACCACGATGTCTTTGTTTCCTGTGGTAGTGATCACCACATCAGCATTACCAACAACCGTTTCCAATTTCTTCACTTCAAAACCATCCATTGCCGCTTGTAAAGCACAAATCGGATCGATCTCCGTGACAGTAACGATAGAACCTGCACCTTTAAAAGAAGCTGCGGTACCTTTACCAACATCACCGTAACCACAAACGACAACACGCTTTCCTGCAAGCATGACATCTGTAGCTCTGCGAATGGCATCGACAGCACTTTCTCTACAACCATATTTGTTGTCGAATTTCGATTTGGTCACAGAATCATTGATGTTGATGGCGGGCATTGGCAGGGTGCCATTTTTCATTCTTTCGTACAATCTATGCACACCTGTGGTAGTTTCTTCAGACAAACCTTTGATGCCAGAAACCAATTCTGGATATCGGTCCAGAACCATATTCGTAAGGTCTCCACCATCGTCGAGGATCATGTTCAACGGTTTGCGGTCCTCGCCGAAGAAAAGTGTTTGTTCGATACACCAATCAAACTCCTCTTCGTTCATTCCTTTCCAAGCATATACAGGAATACCTGCAGCAGCGATCGCTGCGGCCGCCTGATCTTGAGTCGAAAAAATATTACAAGAACTCCAGGTAACTTCTGCACCTAGCGCTTGTAAGGTCTCGATCAATACTGCGGTTTGAATCGTCATATGCAAACATCCAGCGATACGCGCTCCTTTTAGCGGTTGCTCATCTTTATATTCTTCTCGTAGCGACATTAATCCAGGCATTTCGGCCTCTGCCAATTCGATCTCTTTTCTTCCCCAATCGGCCAAAGAGATGTCCTTTACTTTATAAGGGACGTAAGGAACTGTTTTTGTACTCATCTTACTTTTTATTTTTACTTTCGTTGCATCGTTTGGCAGCGACCAAGCGAGCAGTAGGTTTTTAAGGCTGCAAAGGTACGTAATAACTTTTACAAAATATGCCTCTTTATAAAACGATAACGGCTTCGGGAAATACTAAGGTGCTGATTTGGAAGATCGAAGAGCCCGAGACCGAGCTTGGCAATCGAATTCTATTGACCAAAAGTTGTAAGGAGCGATTGGCCTCGATGAAGTCCGAAATTCATCGAAGAGGATTTCTGAGCGTACGACAGCTACTAAAAGTAGCTGGTTATGAAGCTGCAGATCTATTCTATGACGAGAATGGGAAACCCCATTTGAGAGACGGAAAAAAAATATCGATCACCCATTCCTTTATTTTTTCGGCGGTGGTGATCAGCGATATCGAGGTTGGGATAGATATTGAGAAGCAACGAGACAAAATTCAGCGTATCGCGAAGAAGTTCGTCGATTATGAATGGAGTTTTCTAACAGAACAGCATCTCACTCGAGAGCTGACCGTGGTCTGGTGCATCAAGGAATCATTATACAAAGTTTTTGCAACGCCCGGGATGAGCTTTAAACAACATACCAAGATCATTCCGTTTTCTCTAGAGAAGGGACAGACGGTCTCGTGGATCCATTATGAGGAACACGTGCAAAAGCATGAGGCCTTTTTTTTAGAGTTCGATGGCTTTACCTGTGCTTATACGCTTAGCTTGGATGACGCCTGCCTGCCTGCCGGCAGGGATGAGGGATGATGGATGACGGGTGACGGGTGACAGCTGTTAGCTGAAGGTCATATGTGTCCCTTCTAGTGATTTCGACTATAGCGAGGAATTGTCCGTCCGTTCCGTTCGGACGGGTATCAAGAACAATTCACGAGTTCAAGGTTTGTTGTTCAAAGTTTTAATGAGGTTAATAAGAATCATAAATCATTGGGATGATAAAAGATAGAAGATTGGAAGCCGTTATGATAAACCTTCATCTTAAAAGTCATAGATTCGCAAAAAAGAGATATTGAATCCAAAGAGATTTATAAAAAGGAATCGTTGAGCATCTTAGAAGACATAATCAAAGCAAAGGGAGACAGAAAAAAACTTCTTGCAGTGTTGATCGACCCCGATAAGATATCGGTCCACGCTGTTCCCGATTTTATGGATAAGGTGAATGCATCTATCGCTACCCATGTTTTTGTTGGAGGCAGTACTGTCGCTAATGGATTGACAGAAAAGATCGTTTTGGCCATCAAGACATTTACAGATCTTCCGGTCATACTATTTCCAGGCGATGCAATACAAATAACCGACGAGGCCCATGGGATTTTGTTTCTTTCGCTGATCTCTGGAAGAAATCCCGAGTATTTGATCGGACAACATGTAAAGTCAATTGCAAAATTAAAGAACACTTCTTTAGAGATCATCCCAACTGGTTACATTTTGATCGATGGAGGAAATGAAACAGCTGTTCAGCGTGTAAGCAAGACAACACCAATTCCTAGAAACGATAATGAGATGGCTGTCGAGACGGCCTTAGCTGGACAGTTTTCGGGGAAGCAGCTCATTTACCTCGAGGCCGGCAGCGGTGCCAAACATCCAGTCCCTTCTAGGATGATCGCTGAGGTTGTAGACGAATTATCGGTTCCTGTAATTGTTGGTGGCGGCATAAGAGATGTAAACGCCCTCGAAAAGGCTTATGCGGCAGGGGCAACATTGGTCGTCATCGGGACCATATTAGAAGATGACGAAGCTTTTTTTGAAAAGTTGAAAAAAAACAGAATGCCACGGATGCACGAATAATTTTATTATGGTTAAAGAAGGATTGCTTTACAGAGAAGAATCATATAAGGTTATTGGAACCTTGTTTGAAGTTCACAATAATTTAGGTGGAGGCTTCTTGGAAGTTGTCTATAAAGATGCTTTGGAATACGAATTTAAAAGACAAAAAATCCCTTTCGAAAGGGAGAGGCAATATACTATTACCTATAAGGATATTATTCTTCCACATGTATTCTTTGCTGATTTTGTTGTTTTTGATAAAATTGTGTTGGAAGTAAAGGCTGTATTTGACATTCACGATTCCCATGTTGCCCAAACAATCAATTACTTAAAAGTATCTTCCAATAGAGTTGGAATTCTAGCTAACTTTGGAACAGACAAATTGGATTATCGGAGGCTTATCTTTTAACCAGTTTAAGTTTGATGGTCAATAACAAAAGCATCAATAATGAAAAATATCCGTGAATCCGTGGCTAAAAATAGTATATGAAAGTTTCAGTAGAACTAACCTTAACACCACTTCAAAATGATTTTGAAGGCCCGATCATCGATTTTATCAAAAGACTTAGAAGATCGAAGTTTACAGTTTTAGAGAACCTTCTAAGCACGCAGGTCTACGGTAGCTATCGCGAGGTAATGCCCTTCCTTCAAGATGAGATAGGGAAGACTTTTGAAACTTTGGACCATGTGTTGATCAATATCAAGGTCGTTAAATCCGATAGAAGTGACTATGAGCCAGATTTTTGATTTTTTTATCGATGCTTATCGCGAAACTTCATGGACGTTCATCATTTTAGAATTCATCGCATTTGTTTTTGGAATTGCTAGTGTTCTCTATGCCAAGAAAGCAAATATCTTGGTTTATCCTACAGGTTTGGTCGCTACTGTGATCACCGTATACCTTCTTTATAGGGCTGGTTATTTTGGAGATATGATGATGAATTTCTACTATTCGATAATGAGTATGTATGGATGGTGGAATTGGGCCAGAAAAAAACATGGAGAACCCATAGTGCCTATCTCGAGGACCAATCTGAGGGAAAAGATGATCGGGTTTGGTTTCTTTGTGCTCACCATGATCGTTACTTGGTGCGTTTACAAAGCATACGGCGCTGAGATACAGACAGAGAATTATATCGATATTTTCACATCAGGCATATTTTTTACAGCGATGTGGTACATGGCAAACAAGAAGTTGGAGAATTGGACACTATGGATCCTCGGCGACATCATCACAGTACCATTATACGCCTATAGGGGACTGGGAATGCTATCGCTACAATATCTTATTTTTACCATCCTTGCAATTCAAGGTTATCTAGCATGGAAGAAGCACTTAGACAACAGAGTAGCAGCTGTATAAAGGTGGTCCTGTTCGGACCTGAATCTACTGGAAAGACGACGCTTTCTAAGCAACTTGCACATCATTACAATACGGTGTGGGTAAGAGAGTACGCGCGAGAATATCTTCAAGATAAATGGAACAACGAGCGTAAGACCTGCGAGCCAAAGGACCTATTGCCAATTGCCATGGGGCAGATGAAAATGGAGAACGACCTTGCCCAAAAAGCAAATGAGGTGCTCATCTGTGATACCGATCTTTTGGAGACCAAAGTGTATTCTGAAGCCTATTACACGGGAAGCTGTGACCCCACCTTGGAAAAATATGCGTTGGAGAATTCTTATGACCTTTATTTTTTAACGTATATTGACGTGCCTTGGGAAAAAGACGACCTAAGAGACAAACCTCATGAGCGAAAGCGAATGTTCGATTACTTTCATAATACTTTGATAAAATACGATCGACCTTATGTCTTGTTGAAAGGGACGAGAGAGGAGCGACTGCGAACAGCCATTGCCCAAATCGAAAAACTAATCGCAACAAAGAATGAACTTTAGCCCCGAAGATATTCGTCAAATTGAGGCCAAAGGTCTTACCAAGGAAGATGTGATAGAACAAATAAACATCTTTAAGAAAGGAATACGATACATAGACCTGAAAGACGCTGCAACATTGAAGAATGGGGTCACGACCTTTGCTGAAGAAGAGGTCCATCGATTTGTTGAAAATTACAATCGATTGAAAAAAGGCAAGAGCATTGTCAAGTTCACCCCTGCTTCGGGAGCGGCATCGAGGATGTTCAAGTTCTTGTTCGACTTTCTCAAAGAGTATGACATCGGGCAGGAATCGATCAATTCTTATGTGAACAAGCACAAGGCATCGCGCTTGAAAATTTTCTTCATCGGGCTCGAAAAATTCCCTTTTTACGATCAAGTACTGAATTATATTCAACACCAAGTAGGAGTGGATATCAAATCATTGCCGACCGATGAATTTCGAGTATTGTTCGTAAAGACATTGCTAAGTGAAAACGGATTGAACTTTGGAGAGATGCCCAAGGGAATGCTTCCTTTCCATAGCTATAAGGAGCATACCGCCACAGCCTTTGAAGAGCACCTATTTGAGGCTAACAAATATATTTGTGTAGACAACAAGGCCAAGCTTCATTTTACCATATCACCTCAGCATAAGAAGATATTTGAAAAAAAACAGCAGCAGGTAATAGCAAAGATCGAGGACCAGACCGATTGTGTCTACGACATATCCTATTCTTTTCAAGAGCCCTATACCGATACGATCGCCGTTGATATGAAGAACAAGCCGATGCGCGATGCCAATGGAGCATTGATCTTTAGGCCAGGTGGACATGGGGCATTGATCGAAAATTTGAACGATATTGATGCCGATATCATTTTTATAAAAAATGTCGATAATGTTGTCGTCAATAAGTATGAAGATGAAATCGTAAAGTACAAGAAGTTGCTGGGCGGCTATCTGTTCGAATTGCAATCGAGTTGTTTTGCATATCTAATGATGTTAGAAAACACGCCTCAAGAGGTAAACCTAGAAGAGGTGCTGGTGTTTCTTTTTGACAAGTTGAATGTGCGCGTCAATGAAGAGTTTGAAAAATACTCCTTTAAATATCAGATCGAATATTTGATAGAGAAGTTAAATAGGCCCATTCGTGTATGTGGAATGGTAAAGAATGAGGGCGAGCCTGGCGGTGGACCTTTTTGGGTAAAACATGAGAATGGCTATGTGTCGCTTCAAATCGTCGAAAATGCCCAGATCGACAAACAGAACGAATACCAGAAAAAATTGTTTGCGAATGCCACGCACTTTAACCCTGTGGATATTGTATGTGGTGTTGTCGATTATAAAGGCGATAAGTTCAATCTAAAGAAATTTGTAGATCAAAAAGCATACTTTATCGCCTCGAAGTCGAAAAGTGGCAAGAAACTGAAAGCTTTGGAGCGACCGGGACTTTGGAATGGAGGAATGGCCTTTTGGAATACCGCTTTCGTAGAAGTCCCGCTCATCACCTTCAATCCTGTGAAAACGGTCAATGATCTTCTAAAACCAGCACATCAGAAAAATGATTAACGATCATCATTGTGGAATTTTTCCACGGTTTTCCACTCAAAATTCCACACTTCCACACTTCTTTCGAAATATGACATTACAAGTTTTTTGAATATAAATATTTGATTTTCAATTATTTATACTTATTTTTTCTTTTCACTTTACCGCTGGCATGATATTTCCCTTATAGTTGGCATATCAATAACTATAAAAGATTTTATCATGAAAAAAGTATTTTTTGTAATTGCTGCGGCATTTAGTTTCGTATTACTCTCAACCACCAACACTATGGCTCAAGATACAGCCGAAACAACGATGGAAAAGGTAGAAGCAGTCCAAGATGAGTTTAAGCAAATCTCACCAGAAGAATTGCCACAAGCGATCAGTGAAGCCTTACAAAGAGATTTCAAAGCAACTCCAGAGCTGACTGAAGTCTACAAGAATAGTAAAGACGAATATAAGCTAGTTTTAACTGTCGATGGTCAACAGACAACGCTTTATGCCAATGAAAAGGGAGAATGGATCCAGAAGGATGAATAATAACCATTTTCATAATTTTTTTGATCAAGTTTTAAAGAGGTTACAACCACGTAGCCTCTTTTTTTATGATTTTTTTTGATGAAAAGAAAGTATAGAAGCCTAATTTTGAGGACATAATAAAACCAATGACCATCAAATGTTCAATGTCCTACTTGTTGAAGATGACATCGCTTTCAATAAGATGTTAGAAACTTTTCTAACAAAGAAAGGCTTTCATGTGACCGCTACATTTTCAATCGAGGCGGCGCGTAAAGAGTTGAAGAGTGCCACCCACGATTTGGTGCTCACAGATCTGCGCCTTCCCGATGGAGAAGGCACTGTTTTGCTGTCCGAAGTAAAGCTACTTAAAACAGCTATCCCGATAATTATGATGACCAACTATTCTGATGTGAAGACCGCGGTCGAAGCTATGAAGAAGGGAGCTTACGATTATGTGTCCAAACCGTTTCGTCCAGATGAGATCATCGCTGTCATCGATTCAGCCCTGAAACCATCCAAGCCCGAGGTATCGGCCAAGATCGCTACTTCAAGTGGCAAAAGGGCTACGCTGATAGAAGGAAAGAGTGAAGCGTCCAAGAGGTTGTCAGAATTCATACGATTGGTGGCCCCTACAGATATGTCGGTACTTATTTGGGGAGAAAGTGGTACCGGCAAGGAATATGTGGCAAAAGCGATACACGACAAGAGTTTAAGGGCCCAACATCCCTTTGTGGCAGTAGATTGCGGAGCGATTCCTAGAGCGATTGCCGCTAGCGAATTTTTTGGACATGTCAAAGGGTCATTTACGGGAGCGACCATGGACAAAATCGGACATTTTGAAGCAGCGAATAAGGGTACGCTATTTTTGGATGAGGTTGGAAATCTCTCCTATGAAAATCAGATCAATTTATTGCGGGCGCTGCAAGAACGAAAGGTGAAACCTGTGGGCAGCACAATGGAAATAAGCGTTGACATACGAGTGATTGCAGCGACCAATGAAGACCTTGGCCAGGCGGTCAAAGAAGGAAAATTCAGAGAAGATCTGTATCATCGGTTAAATGAGTTTATCATAGAAGTTCCCAAGCTCTATGATCGACAACAGGACGTTTTGCTTTTTGCGAATCACTTTCTTCAATCGGCAAACGATCAATTAGACAAGAACATCGCGGGTTTTTCTGAAGAGGTGATCGAGATCTTTAACAATTATAACTGGCCAGGGAACATCCGGGAAATGGGCAATTTGATAAAGCGGGCTACCTTGTTAGAAAAAGGGAACATTATAACGACCGAGGCACTTCCAAGGGAACTTCTGAGATATGGTGAACTCAACGCACAGGAACAGCTGCTATCTAAACACGATAATGAAAAACAGATGATTCTCAAGGCAATGGAGAAAACGCGATTCAATAAGACCAAAGCGGCCAAAATACTAGGAGTTGACAGAAAGACCCTTTACAATAAGATAAAGCAATACGACCTTAAGTTTTAAATTCAGCTTGAAGCTCTTCAATCAGTGCATTCATCCTTTCTATTACTTTTTCAAGCTTCAATCGAAGACCTTCGTAGCTACTTTGAGCAATAGAGAAGTGCTCTAGCTCATCGAGTAGTTTGTAGACGTGCAACGCATTTAGTTGCTTGAACATGGGAGACATTCTATGTGCTATATCTTTGATGTAGACGATATCCTTTTCCTTGATAGCCTTCCGCAGCCCTATGATGTTCTGTTTGGTGTTTTCAATAAATGTGTTTATGATCTTTCTCATGGCTGTTTCATCATCTTGCAAAAGCTCCCGGAGATTGGAGAGGTCGTATGATCGATCAATATTGTAAAGATGGGTTGTCATAGGCTCAATGCTGTTAGGGATGACCTTATCCGCTAGCTCGCTAAAGTGGTTGATGGCCTTTATGAGTTGGTAAGCATAAAAGGGTTTTTGAATGTAGTACGAAAAGCCTTTTCCAATAAACGATTTTGCATTGTGATTTCCGGTAATGGCTACTACAGGTTGACGTCTATAGAAACCCGCACCCTTTAATTTCCTCATAAAATCCACCCCATTCATCTGTGGCATCATAATGTCTGTAAAGACAATGTCGAACCTCTCGTTTTCTAATTCCTTTAGTGCCTCTCGCGGGTCGCTGAAGGCAATATGACGAATATTTTGAGACTGCAGTAGTTCTCCCAAAAGCGCTAGTTGCGATTCGTCATCATCAACAATAACAGCAACGGGGTCTTTAGAGGGTATTTTCTTTGTGCTATCGCTTTGTGCAAGTGGTCGCTCGTTTTTTTCACCCACCTTTTGCAGCGGAAGGGTTACGGTAAATGTACTTCCTATATTTTTCTCACTTTCTAAGGAAATATCTCCATCCAGAAGTGCGATGATCTTTCTCGATATGGTCAGCCCTAGGCCAGAGCCTCCATAGCTGCGTTCAATACCAATGCCTGCTTGGGCAAATTCTTTGAAGATCATCTCTTGCTGTTCTTTCTCAATGCCTATTCCCGTATCCTTCACCTTGATACTGACCAGCACGCAATTTTTCAATGTTCTTGTCACCGATGCAGTGATAGTGATGGCTCCTTCCGAAGTAAACTTAAAGGCATTTGCAATGAGATTGGTAAGGACTTGCTTTAATCGAAAAGGGTCCGAAATGTAAGTAGCATCCAAGACTTTTTCTACTTCCAAGATCAGATCGACAGGTTTCTGGGAATATAGGATCTTAACCGAATGGGCGGTCTCATCGATCAATTCTTTTAAATTGAAGGTTTCTTTCTCGATGGTCATTTTTCCCGCTTCGAGCTTCGAATAGTCGAGGAGGTTGTTTAATAATTTGGAGGCATAGGAGATGGATTCCTTTAAACGGGTATAATAGGTCTTGCGCTGTTCTATTTGATTGGGGCGATGCAACAATTCAATATACCCCACCATGGCATTCAGAGGCGCTCTCAGGTCATGACTAACGGTATTGATCAAACGTTCGCGACTATCCAACAAAGACTCTGAGAAGTTCTTTTCTGCCTCTAACTGTTTTCGGTATTTCTCACTCTTAGAAAAATCTTTTAGTATCATAAATGAGAAGATCAAAATGAGCGCTAAGCTGCCAAGACCGATGATGCTGAGATTTTTTGAGGTGGCGTTGACAGCATTTTGCCTATGGGTATCTTCCTTGATCGTGTTTAAGAAGATCTCGGTTTCGATCACTGATAGTAGCTGTCTGAGTTGCTGTGAGATGGTTATATCATTCTGTAGCAATTGTAATTCTTTCCTCTTCATCGTCTTTTGTAGGGCTTCAGACTCTCTCTGTAAATCCTCCACAATGTCTTTTGTGGCATTGATCAAGGAATCAAATTTTGCCTTATCGATCTGATCGATATCTTTGTCTGTAACACTATTATTGATATACTCGATAAGCAGATCGATCTTTCGTAGTTCTTCGGAATTCAGCTCGTCTGGATTACTCACAAAATCTTCTCTATTGACGCCTCCCAATGAATTCTCGAGTTTATAGAGTTCTTGCTTTGCTTTTTCTACAATTTCTTTGGAAGCGTGTTCTCGCTTTAGTTGCACAAGCGTTTCGATATTCTTGATCTTTTTGTCAATGAGTTGAAGAGTACTGTCCAATTGCGCGATTTGAGATGGATTATCAAGGAGTGCCTGCAACGCATTTATTTCCATCTTTACAGTGTCTGATGAGGCTACGAATTGGTCGTAGCGGGACCAAGATGCCGTTTGTGTAGCGCTCCGGGCCAATCCTTCCGACGCATAGAGGTCACTGAGGATGTTTCCAATGGCTAGGGTCTTCTTGTGGTCTACTTCCAGATCATCACTGGTCAGAGTGATCTTCATGATGCCCTTGTAAACGATTCCAACAGCGATGCCGGTAAGAATTACAAAGAGCACATAGCTAAAAACTAATTTTGGAGTGATGCTTCTAGGGTTGTTCATCAAAAGACTTTTCGTATATACGAAGAAAGGCCTGTTAAGGAACGTTTAAAATTTCTGTCTTTTTAGTTTTTAAAATAGTTTTCTATCGTACCTTTGCTGCCATATCTCAAAAGGGGTGCCTAAATACCGAGTTGTTCGGTACTGGCTGAGATCATACCCATTGAACCTGGGCAGGTAATGCTGCCAAGGAATTTTTACTAGAACAGTTGGTGCACAAACTGTGAATAGTGAAGCAATTTCAATAATTTATTAACCGAAGAATAATGACCCCTTTTATTCGTAGTTTTTTTACGGATGAAAACCTTATTCACTTTTTTAAGCTTCGTTGCGCTGAGCTTTACCACCATAGCGCAAACTTATACTTTATCGGGAGTTGTCACGGATCAGGATGGAAGACCCTTTCCGGGTGTCAGTGTTGTTGTTGAAGGAACGACCACGGGTACGACCACAGATTTTGAAGGTGTTTATACATTGCGACTTTCAAAGGGAAATTACATTTTGTCGTTTCATTACCTGGCTCCCAAAGCACATTTGGAAGAGGTGGAGGTCAACAGTGATACAACCTTAAACGTCCAGCTTGGAAGTAATATGACCATTTTGGATGAGGTACTTGTGTCCGCTGTTCGCGTCGATGCCGATTCGCCAGTCAGCCATTCCAACCTCTCAGAGGAAGAGATCGCGGAACGAAATCTAGGACAGGATATCCCGATCCTTATGAATTATCTTCCATCGGTCGTCACTACTTCCGATGCTGGCGCAGGGATAGGATATACTGGTATCCGTGTTCGTGGTAGCGATGCCACAAGGGTCAATGTCACTATCAACGGAATACCTTATAATGATGCCGAATCGCAAGGAACTTTCTGGGTGAATCTCCCAGATTTCGCCTCCTCGGTAGAATCGTTACAGCTTCAACGAGGTGTAGGAACTTCGACCAATGGTGCTGGCGCGTTTGGCGCTAGTTTGAATCTTCTCACCGATGCTGTTTCTGAAGAGGCCAATGGAGAGATCTCCAACGCTATAGGATCCTTTCAGACAAGAAAGCATACGGTTAAATTCAGTACTGGAAGGATCAATGACCATTTTGAGATCGCAGGTCGCCTCTCCAGTATCCAATCGGATGGCTATATCGATAGGGCGAGTGCCGATCTCAAATCATACTTTTTACAAGCTTCCTATGTGGATGAAAAAACATTGGTAAAAGCATTGGTCTTTGGAGGGAAGGAACGCACCTACCAATCATGGTTCGGCATCCCACGATCCCTACTCGAAACAGATAGAACCTACAACCCTGCTGGAGAACAATATGACGAGAATGGCAACCTTCTCGGTTTTTATGAGGATCAAGTAGATAATTATAACCAAGATCATTATCAATTTCACATCAATAGAATATTTGATGAACACTGGTCGGCGAGACTTGGGCTCAACTATACTTGGGGACGTGGATTCTTTGAAGAATATATCGATGAATATGCTTCCCGGGAATTTAACTTTGCGCCAGACGCCACTTTTGATTTCTTGGGACTAGACCCTGTTGTTGTCAATGGGCAGACCATTACCGAGACAGACAATGTGCGCAGACTTTGGTTAGATAACGACTATTATGTAGGGACATTCTCTGTAAACTACCGCAAGGATAATACTGAAGCCATCTTCGGAGGTCTTTACAGTGAATACGACGGAGACCACTTCGGCGAATTGATCTGGGCCAGATATGCCAGCAATAGTGAGCCTTTTGACCGTTTGTATTACAACAAGGCAATTAAGAAGGAATATAGCTTATTTGCCAAGGCGAATTTTGATCTAGATGATCGATGGAGGCTTTTTGGAGACCTACAAATTAGAGGGGTCGATTACAAGGTAGATGGAACCGTAAAAGGCAGCGAGACTTTTACAGTAGACGATGAGCATTTCTTCTTTAATCCTAAAGCAGGAGTCACTTTTAATGTAAATGACAACAACAACCTCTATTTTTCCTATGCCCGCGCAAGCCGCGAACCCAACCGCTCCGATTACGAGAATGGAAATCCAAAGCCCGAGTTCTTGAACGATTTCGAATTGGGATGGCGTTTTAATAAGGAGAACGTTCGATTGAACACCAACCTCTATTATATGCGATATAAGGATCAATTGGTACTAACCGGCGAGTTGGATGATGTTGGCGCACCAATTCGTTCCAACGTGGGAGACAGCTATCGTTTGGGGTTGGAGTTAGATGCCATGTGGGCTATCACGGACAAATGGGTGTGGAGCCCCAACGCAACCTTCAGCGTTAACAAGAATTTGGACTATGTCGAATCTAGAGATGGTGTCTTGAGAGACTTTGGGAATACCGATATTTCATTTTCTCCCAGAGTCATCGCTGGAAATATGATCGCCTTCAAACCTATAAGCGGATTTCAAATAAGCTTACTTTCAAAATTCGTTGGAGAGCAATTCCTATCCAATAACGAATTGGAAGTGGCCAAACTGGAAAGTTACTTCGTAAATGATATCAATATTCAATACGAGATCGAGACAAATACCATTTTTAAGTCGATCGTTTTTACAGGATTGTTCAACAATATTCTCAATGAGCAATATGTTTCCAATGGTTATTACTTCAATTTTGATGACGATTTTAGTCAGCCCGGAGTGGTCACCACGGTCGATGGTACGGGATATTACCCACAGGCGGGAACTAACTTCTTGCTCGGAGCTACATTGAAGTTTTAGATGGTCAAAAAAAGAAGTTGAATAATGACTCCCTTTCCCAGAGAGGGAGTTTTTAGTTAGAGACGATTACATTGCTTCCACTTACTACGGTACTATAGTTGAGCAACGGAAATAAAGGTGTTCCATCATCGCTTTCAGAAAGCGGGCCGCCGGTACCTAAGCTGTATTGATAGTTCTCACAAGAGCAGGTGGCCAGTGCGCTGCTGGGGCTCATGGTAGAGCAGCTATTTGGTGCGTGATTGGGACAACTAGCTTCCCAAGCCAAAAAAGTGGTGCCATTAAGGTTGTACACAATGATTCCTCGTATACCAGCGCCAGGATCTTGAATCAAAAGAGAGCCTCCGGTAAATCGCAGGTTATCAAATGATGGTAGATTCAAATTGATGGTATATCGGAAAGACACTTCTTGTAAAAAAGGGTTGCGTTGCGCTCTATTGTCGTCGCTACTACACGAGAGAAGAACGGTAATAAGTAGAAAAAAGATAAGAAAACGTTTCATCATTGCTATTTTGTGCAAGTTACATTAAAAAGGGTTTAACGAGAATATTTTTGTATATTTGTATTGAATCCGCTCGCACGAGGGGATTTTTGTCTTTATAAACGAATGAGTTATGAGTAACGTATCATATTATACCGAAGAAGGATTAAAAAAGTTAAGAGACGAACTTAATCAACTTAAAGACATCGAACGTCCAAAGGCATCACAAGCCATTGCAGAGGCAAGGGACAAAGGTGATCTTAGTGAGAATGCAGAATATGATGCTGCCAAGGAAGCCCAAGGCCTATTGGAGTTAAAGATATCTAAGTTAGAAGAAGTTTTGTCTAATGCACGGCTCATCGATGAATCGCAATTAGATACATCGAAAGCATTGGTGCTTTCTACAGTAAAGATCAAGAACCAGACGAATGGAATGGAAATGAAATACACGTTGGTGGCCGAAAGCGAGGCTGACCTTAAAAGTGGTAAAATATCCGTGAACTCTCCTATTGGAAAAGGATTGTTGGGCAAGTCGGTTGGCGATGTGGCTGAGATCGAAGTACCCAATGGCACCATGAAGTTTGATATTTTAGAGATCACACGAGAGTAAGTTGATCAAACAAGACATAAAAGCAAACTCCTTTGAACATTCAAAGGAGTTTTTTTATTGATAATCCACCAATTTCTGTGGCCCTTCCAATAGTACCCTTACAATCTGAAGCGTCCCATCATCCTTAGTGGCGATCTGCCATTTGATAAGGGAAATGGTTCCTTTTTCAATCTCTAAGCCAGTGATACTTCTCGGATGTACACAACTCCCATCGTTAAAGAAGGCGATGTCCCCAGGTTCGGGAAAACGAGGGCGATGCGTATGTCCGATGACCGTCATTCGATTACCATTATTGATGATCCATCGTTTTACCCTTCGTTCCACTTTGATCAATTCCTTGAAATTCTTAGCGGGACTCGTAGGATCCGAAATGCCGAGTACTTGCAACGGCTTCCATAAGATCCTTACCAAGAATCGATTGAATTTCCAACCGTGGTAGTTCATAAAATCGGCCTGATGCCCATGTGTCAGAAAGATCTCCTGCTGTGTTTCCCGATGTTCAAGAATGATGGCTTCGTGATATTCTAATTCGGGCATCAGAGGAACTTCGGTCCCTTCTCTAGGATCAAAGAACGTTGCTAAATGCTTTTTCACATAGCTTTCGTTCTTATAGACCATGTCGTGATTGCCATAGATCAAGTGCAGCTTGCCCTCGTCATAGAATCGTTGCATAAGCAGGAAGACATTTTTATGTGCCTCAAAGATGGGCTCGAAAGTGAGGTTTTCCCAAAGTTCATCACCATCACCAAGTTCACAATACGAATAACCGTTTAGATAATAGTGTTTCAAGGCATGAAAGTAAATATTTCTGTTGTTGGCAAAATCATCGGCCCAGCTATTATCTCCTCGATGACAATCACTGAAAAGGATGAACTTAGAGTCATCATCAAAAGCAATCCGCTTCGCATTTTTATAAGACCTTGTCAGTCTGGTTTGTGAGGACATCGGTTATTTTTTTATTAAAGATCATTAAAAAAACCGAAAAGCTCCAAAATGGATGTTAATTTCCTTAACATTAGGCGATTGATCTTTTTGTAACTTTGTTCATCGTTAATCGTCTAATAACCATATGACCAATATCAACGAAACAAAAGATTCTCCCTTATTGCTAAAAATAAGCTTCAATAAGCTTTTAGAGCAATATGAGCAGATCGCTAAAAACAACGATAAAGATGAGTATCTCGCCAAGAAAGCGAAGCGAGTGTTGCAGGTAGCCGACACTCATCCGTTGCTTCGTGAGGGATTTGACGAACTTGCACTTTTAGATAAATATCAGGACGAGATCGGTATCATACTCGAAGATTCGTTTTCTAGTGTATTAACACTCAATGAGATCAAAACGGCCTCGGTTCCTTTTCACGACCTTATTTTCAATTCTTCCGAACGTTTCAAGAAAATAATCACCGAAGCAGGAGATGATTTTGAACTGAAAATAAGAAACATGCCCGAGGATCAACGATACATTATTGGATGTACGGTGATCTTGGCGTTTCACTATGGCTATAATCTAGATTTCAAAAGACCCTTCTTTTACGATATTCCAGACGCCAACGGAATCGTTCGCAATTACAAGATCTTATATAACGCCGATTTTATGGAGATTCTTCCGACAGACAAGGCGATACCCATCACTCAAGAGGATGTGGACGAGTTGATGGATAATTTCGACAATCTAGAGCTATGGAAGCAGAAATTCCCACCTCAGAGCTATATCGCCAAGGGCTTTGTGATCTCTAATATCTTTGATGTCACGGCCGATCAGGCCATCTCAGAACTAAAGACCGCCTTATTAGCGTCGGACAAACGACAGAGTGAGAATTTTATGGAAGACTTCCGAAAAATTTTTCAGGGACTCTTCAATATCAAGGACATGCAAGCAGGGTTCACGGTATTCAATAAGGCAGAACAATCTTTTGAAAATGTTGGTAGTAAGGGAATCCATAGTTTTTTATTGAGTGGCAAGGAAATGGAATCTTGCGAAACAGCGCTATGTTCGGGCTCTTACAAAAGCTTGGTGGATGAAAAGGACTATTTTTCGATTTCTGATGTAGATAAGTACTATCAAATTTCAGGGGGCATCAATCCCTATAAGGCATTGAAAGAACAAGGGATTAAAAGTGCTATTTTCGCTCCAATTCAGAGTGAGGGCGAATTACTAGGGGTCTTAGAATTGGTTTCTAAGCGTCCGAAAGAGCTAAATAGTGTCAATGCGAATAAGTTGGTCGACGTAATGCCTTTTATCGTAGAAGCTGTCTTAAGATCGAGATCGGAGGAAGAAAATCTTATCCAGGCCATCATACAAAATGAATGTACCTCTATACACCCTTCTGTGAATTGGAAGTTCGAAGACGAGGCAAAGCGTTTTCTTAAAGAAGATCTATTAGGCAACCAACCCAGTTTCAAGGATATTTCTTTTATCGATGTCTATCCTTTATATGGGCAAGTGGACATCAAAGGTTCGTCCGATGCAAGAAACGAGGCCATACAAAAAGATCTGATGATTCAACTCTCTCATTTAGATGTATTGTTCGAGCAGGTCAAAACTTTAGAGCCGCTACCGATCTATGATGAGATACAATACCGTATCAAGAATCATCTAGACAGCATTAAAGAAGTATTATATTCTCATAGCGAACAGTCCATCACAGACTTTATCGAAGAGGACATTCAGCCCATTTTGGAACATTTGCGCGCAAGGAACAACGACCTTCAACATTTGGTGACCCAATACGAGGCCTTCATTGACATCGACAAAAAAGGGGTCTATGACCATCGCAGGAACTATGATGAAAGTGTCACAATGATCAATAAAAAATTAGCCCATGTGATCGATCGCCATCAAGAAGAGGCCCAGAATATGTTTCCTCACTATTTTGAACGATACAAGACCGATGGTGTGGAACATAATATGTACATAGGGCAATCGATGGTCAAAGGAAGGGACTTCCACGAGATATATCTGAACAATCTGCGGTTATGGCAGTTACAGGTGATGTGCGAAATGGAGAACAAACATTATAACCTAAAACCAGAATTGCCAGTAAAACTGGATGTGGCGTCGCTTATTTTGGTGTATAGTGCACCTTTGGCGATCAGATTTAGGATGGATGAGAAGAAGTTTGACGTTGACGGCACTTACAATGCCCGCTACGAGATCATAAAGAAGCGGATAGATAAATCATTTGTGAAAGGAACAGATGAGCGATTGACACAAAAGGGAAAGATCGCTATTGTATACTCTCAAGAGAAGGATGAGTTAGAGTATTTGAGGTATATCAAATTTTTGCAGTCTAAAAACTATTTTACCGATAATATCGAAATTGTAGAGCTCGAAGGTTTACAGGGAGTGAGCGGTCTTAAAGCCATTAGGGCAGAAGTCCTTTACAAAAAAGGAAAAGACTCGAAGAGACATTATACGTATGAGGATCTGATGGAGGAGCTCAAGGCCTAATTGCCATACATTTTAAAAGAGACGGCAAATGCAATGACCGACACGGCGATGCCGATCATGAAAATGGCATAGGTAAACCGTAATATTTTATATTTTCGATGAAGTACCTTTCCTAGAAAATAAAGGTCTTTGCTCATGGATGAATATAAATACTCCTTATCTTGAATAAGTTCATTCATGGCCCATTCGAAATCTTCAAGTTTCATTTGATGAAAATTCCCAAAGAAAAGGAGGTTTACCTTTTTCTGCTTTACATCTTCTCTGTTGAATCTACCTGTGGTAACATTGGGACGCGTAGCCAAGACGGAGAGTCCCATGGAGATCAAACTGAAGACCAAAAAGATCAGCGTTGGCCATATCAAATAGGTGTTGGAAGGGTTATCCAATTTAGGGATCAAATTGGCCAAGGCCAGCGAGATGATGATGGCATTTACCGAAAGTAGGATGTTCGCTTTGGTGTCGGCAATATCGCTTAGTTTAATATGATTTCTTAGAGTGACACGATACATGGTCTCAACACCGCGATCGGGTCTTTTCTCCTTAGCTACCTTCCGTTCTAACTCTGCTGATTTTCGCTTCTTTACCTTCTTTTTTTCCTTAATCTTTCTAAGTGCTCTGTTTAGCTGAACAAGATTTTTATTTTTCTGAGGTTGCCAAAGCTCTGCAGCGGTCTTGGTATAAAATTTATGATGCTCAAGAAACATTTTGATATTCTCTTCCACCCACTGGCTGTCAGTATAAGAACTTATTCCTAACTGTTCCAATTCTCCGCGAAGTAACGAAGAAACTTCTCCATAATTCTTCGATGAGAAATGCGAGAAATCTGCATCGCACAGCATTTTTTGTAGTAGGGTCTTTGGGGTAACGCCCATTTTGGTAGCGCGGATGCAGTCTTGTATCGTTTTGATCTTATCATCTGGATAGGCCTCCGCCGCTAAGAATTCCTTGGCCAATAAAGCTCCCTTCTCTTCATGGCCCTCTCCACCCTCCACAAATCCGATGTCGTGGAACCATGCGGCAAGCTCCAATAGTTCGGCATCTTCCTCCGAAAGGTTTTCCGCCGCGATCAATTCTTTCACATGTTTTACCACGCGCTGGGTATGACTGTAATTATGATAGAGGTATTTATGGGAAAGCCTTTCATTCAGCGTCTTAAAGACATATTGTTGGGTTTTATCCAAGATGCTTGCCATATTTTCGGTAAATTTAGCTTCAGTTTAAAGGTACTCTTTTTAGCACAATTTATGAAAACCGATCAGCCACAGCTCTTACTGCTTATATTATTTGTATTGATGTCGTCTTGCGCCACCTATAAGTCGCAAATGCTTCCAGAAACCAACACAGTTCCTGCCCAAAACAAGAAAGTTATACACACCTTCTATTTGATTGGAGACGCCGGAGGAGCAAAGAAAGGCAAATCTACAGCAGCACTTTTAGCTTTTAAAGAGATAGTATCAGAGGCTCCAAAAGAAAGCACAGCAATTTTCTTAGGAGACAATATCTATGAAGAAGGATTGCCAAGAGAGAGTGATCCTAAATATGCATTAGCAGCGCATAGACTTCAAGTCCAGTTGGAGACTGTAAAGAATTTCAAGGGAAATACTGTTTTTATTCCTGGAAATCACGATTGGTACAACGAAGGACTGAAAAGTGTAAAAAGACAAGAAAAGATGGTCGAAGATACCCTCGGGAAAGATACTTTTTTACCTGAGGACGGTTGTGCCATTACCGAAGTAGACATCTCAGAGGATGTACACTTGGTTTTGATCGATTCGCAATGGTATCTTACCGATTGGGATAGACATCCGACCATCAACGATGACTGTGATATTAAAACCAGAGGGCATTTTTTCGCCGAATTCAAGGATATCTTAAAAGATAACCAGAATAAAACCGTGGTTGTTGCCATGCATCATCCGATTAGCACCCATGGTTCGCATGGAGGTGAATTTCCTCTAAAGAAGCATTTATTTCCCTTTCAAGCGAAGGTACCTTTACCTATTCTTGGGTCTTTAATTACAGAATTGAGAAGTTCGGGAGGCGTATCTCCGCAGGATAGAAACAATGTGCGATATGCGCGGTTGGCCAATCGCCTCATGACCTTAGCTCAAGAACGAGATCGGGTCATTTTTGTTTCGGGACACGAGCACAACCTACAATTCAATAGCGATGATGGAGTACCGATCATCGTCTCTGGGGCTGGAGCAAAGGAAACAGCAGCCAGATTGGTTGGTGACGCTCAATTTACATATGGCCGGCAGGGATATGCCATCTTGAGGATGTTTAGCGACGGGTCTTCGGAAGTAAGTTTCTATGATACCAATAACGAGCGACTATATACGACCGAAGTCCATGAAAAGTTAGCCGTCTTCGAAGGAACCTTTGATCAAGACTTTCCAAAAGAGAAGAAAGCGTCGATATATCCAAAGGCCGATACTGAAAAGTCTAAGGGCTATCAGAAGTTCTTTGGAGAACATTTTAGAGCGTCCTACGGGATAGAGGTCGCTGCGCCTGTTGCGTTGCTCGACACGCTCTATGGAGGACTCACACCCATAAGGATGGGCGGCGGCAACCAAAGCAAAACCCTTCGACTTGTAGATAAAGAGGGCAGAGAGTATAACATGCGGGCATTGAAAAAGAGTGCGGTCTCCTTTTTGCAAGCTTCGGTCTTTCAACAAGAATATATAAAGGATCAGTTCGAAAATTCATTTCCAGAGCGGATGTTACAGGACTTCTATACCGCGGCCTATCCGTATGGACCGTTCGCCGTTGGAACGCTTTCGGACGCGGTTGGCGTATATCACACCGAGCCCAAATTGTTCTATGTGCCTAAGCAACAGGCCTTGGGCAAATACAATACAAACTATGGCGACGAACTGTATATGATCGAAGCAAAGGCTTCCGATAGCAACAATGACCATGATAACTTTGGCAGCCCAGATGAGATAGACAGTACGAGCAAATTCTTTGAAAACCTTAGAAAAGACGAAAAGTATGTGTTGGATACCGATGCATACATCAGGGCGCGTCTCTTTGATATGCTTATCGGTGATTGGGATCGCCATGAGGATCAATGGCGTTGGGCGGCTTTTGAAGAAGGAGGTAAAGTGATCTATAAACCTATTCCTCGTGATCGGGATCAGGCTTTTTCAAAATTTGATGGAAAGTTGCTAGATATCATTAGATTCTTAAGTCCGTCTACCCGAATATTGAGCGAATACAGCCGTGAGTATGAAGATCTAGAATGGTTCAATTTTGAGCCGATCCGACTTGATAGAACACTTTTGTCGGGAACGGACGAAAAGGCTTGGATAGAACAAGCCAAGTTCATCGAGCAAAATTTGAGCGATGATATTATAGACCGGGCCTTTGCCAATATTCCAATCGAGGTACGATCTATGGACGTTGAAGAGGTCAAAAAGAAGTTGAAATCCCGAAGAGCTAAGATCTCTGAGGCCGCCACCTCCTATTTCAAGCTTTTAAACGAATTGATGATCGTCACTGGAACCGACAAGGACGATCATTTTGTAATTGAAAGACGGCCAGATGGGATTACCAACGTGAAGGCGTACCGTATTAAAGATGGTGTCAAAGCGGATCTTTTCTTTGAAAGAGCGTTCAACAGTGATATTACCAAAGAAGTTTGGATCTATGGTCTGGATGACGATGATATATTCGAAGTGTCGGGAAAAGGAAACAAACCAGTACTTATACGACTTATCGGAGGTCAGAACAATGATATCTATCGCATTGAAAACGGAAAAAAACTAAGGGTCTATGATCATAAAAGCAAACCTAACACCGTTGAACGGAATAAGGGTGCAAAGATCAAATTTACCGATGATTACGAGATCAATCTATTCGAAGAAGCCAGTAATATCTATAACGCCAACACCTGGATCCCGGCGTTAGGATTCAATCCTGATACGGGAATAAGCGTTGGCCTAGGATTTTCTCATACACATTATGGCTTTGAACGTAGTCCCTTCACCTCAAAGCATACCGTCGCGGCCAACGTGTACTTTGCCACTAGTGGTTTTGTGGTCAACTACGATGGTGAGTTCGGTAATATTTTTGGAAATACAAATTTGATCGTTGGTGCGCGTGCAACCTCGGATAATTTTACTCAAAACTTTTTTGGCTTCGGAAGTGATACCCCTAATTTTGATGATGATCTCGATTTGGACTTCAATCGGGTGCGCCTCAGTGAACTCGGAGCTTATGTTGGAGTCGCAGCAAGAGGAAAATATGGAAGTGATCTTTTGGCTAAAATAAGATTCGATGCCATAACTATCGAAGAAACTGGAACAAGATTTATCGATGCCATTGGCGCGGGAATAGAAGAATTCTACGATACTAAGTATTTTAGCACAGCAGACATCGTATATACCTATGAAAGTCATGACCAAAGAATCAGCCCTACGAGGGGCATGGAATTTGGTCTTGGTGGAGGATACACCTTAAATCTCAGGGAGACCAATCGAAGTTTCTTTTATCTGAGACCGAGTATCACTTTTTACAACCGTATCACGCGAGATGGAAATCTCGTTTTGAAAACCGCCGCAAGCAGTCATCTAAACTTTACCAGTATCGAGGACTTAGAGTTTTACCAAGCGGCAAATCTTGGTGGAAATAACGGTTTGCGTGGTTATAGGAACGAGCGATTTTCTGGTGAAAAGAGCTTGGTCTTCAACGGCGATCTGCGCTATAGTCTAAAGTCCTTTAAAACATCATTTATTCCATTACAGATAGGTCTTTATGGAGGGTATGATCTTGGAAGGGTCTGGGTAGATAACGACCCTGATAGTGAATGGCAAGATTCTTTTGGAGGGGGTCTATGGATTGACAGCGTAAATGCGCTAGGCGCTAATATCGGACTCTTTTCGTCGGATGATGGCTTGCGGATCTCTTTTGGGTTTGGATTCAATTTTTAAGCTGAAAGGAATAGAGGTTTCGACCACCGTGAGGGTCTGCTTCGTCAGAGATCAAGAGCGTAGAATCATTTTTGAAGCAAACGGCCTCCTTTTGCGAATAATGCCCTAGCTTAATGGTCTCAATGCTGCTTTCGGTAAACTTATCGCCGAGATAATTGGTCAAAACCCACAATCTGTCATAGCCCAGAAGTACTACTTTTGAAAGATCCGGACTTATGGTCGCTGAGGTTATCTGGCAACTGGCAGCCTCTTCACAGCTGAAAAATTCTTTGACAAGCATCGCCTTATGATCTCCTTTGATGGCAGGAATTTTATATATCAACGACCTGCCATCGAAATGCTTTTTAGACATCCTATTGCGGGTAAAGAGATACAACCATCCTTCAAAATAGAAGAAGGCCTCTACATCATACAGAAGTTCATCCTTTTCTGGTGGAAACTCTTTCTGCTCGGGAAAGCTAAACTTGATCTTCTCTGCTTCAAGATCATCCTTATCGGTGTTCTCAGGATTAGGTATTTTATAGATCACAAGATCCTTACGATCGTTTTCATTATTACCAAAGTCACCGATGTACAAATTTCCCAAAGTATCTTTGGTAAGGTCCTCCCAGTCCTCATTTTTCGCATTTTTTATGTTGATGTCCCTTTCGATCGTTCCTTCAAAGTTGACTCCATAGATATGATCTTTATTACCAGAATCTTCAACGAACCAAATAAGACCATCTTCTTTGACCATCTCTATTCCCGAGTTCTCTTTTAGTGATTTTGGTAGGTCACACACAAAGGATAGTTGCCCAAGGTCCTGACAACCAGCAAGAAGGGCTATGAATAGTACGAATAGATTTTTCAAGAGTATCAATGTTATTCTTTCAAGGGTAAATAGATCTCTGCTTTCCAATTTAATTCGTCAGCATCGAACTTTGGATTATTGTAGAAGAACTCTATGGGTTTTGGCGCTGCCTTCAGCCCTAACTCTTCTGCTTTGTGCAACAAGGTGTACCAAGCTCTATCCGAGGTGATATAGTTGCCGTTATAAGTTGCCTTAAGGGCCTTCTTGGAAAAAAGTCGTTTGTATTTCACCAAGGGATGTTCGGGTAATTTTTCGGATCTGATGATGGGAAAACAAAAATTATAGTTGATACTATCTGTTTTCATATCCCAATAAGTGACTTCAATAAATGGTGGACCGTTGAGGCTTATTCCATTATGATAGAGCAGTCCATTCAATAAATTATAATTACGCATCATCCCACTGGCTTTGGTAACCTGTTTCCCGCTAAGAGAGATATAGGCACAATAGGTAGTAGGGATTTCGCTTTCGCCATCATAGGTGATTTTGAATTCTTCTAAATGTTCATTCAAATAGTCATAAAAATCCTTTGCGGTCGAGGCCGATCGCTTCTCAATACTGATATCGCCAAAGGGCTTTTTGATGCGATTCATAAAGCTATGCTCAGAATCTTTGATGGACACCGAAACGCGAGAAGAGGTATCCGAGATCGCCTCAAATTTCCATTGGTAGATATGCGTCGAATCGTTGAATTTCAAGGATTGGGTCACGGATCCAAGGTCATCATTTTTAGAAATGTCCCCGTCAATTTCCCCATTCCAGGTTTTTAGTGTCTGATTGATAGTACCGGGAAGTGCATTGGCGTTGAAAGCTACTACATAGTCTGCAGGATATATAAAGAAATACCAAACAGCTATCAAAAGGATCCCCCCAACGACCAAAAAACCAAGTTTTTTCATGTTTAGAAGAATAATTTTATTGTTGTTTCATATTTAATTTATTCACCAAAAAGTGGCCGAGGTCACGGCCTTGCTTTACACCTACCTCGACGGCTGCGCGATAATGGATGCCCCCATACATTCTACTTATAGCGGCCTCATCGGCGGCTTGCGAAAAGGATTCAAAAGACCGAATAGGAAGGCCATATGGTACCTCGGTATCATCTTCAAATGAAAAATTATCACCAAAGATATCGGTGAGTGCAACCGAGGCCGCACCCGAGACAACGGAGTGGCCGCTCACGTATTCTGGGAATGGTGGTGTTTGTAAGATCGGCTTCCAATTGTCATCGAAATGTTCATTGATCAATGTTTCAGGTCGAACCAAATTACTTCGATATTTTTCGTCCCAGCAGCTGATAAAGGCATCGGCGATCGCGATGGAGGTCTTGGTATACGCATATACTGTGTTCATCATGTCATAATCGGATTTTCTACAGGCTATTTTTGTAATACCGATCCAGTGTGCTCCAGGAGTGATCTTTTTTGTTGCAAACATCAGATGGCCACGAGTCACGGAGACGTATGGGTTGCAATCCCAAAACTGGGCAATTTGGATCTCTTCTGAAGTATCGCCTTTGTTGGTTATTTCAAGACTAATGTCATATACCTCTCTTAACTCTTTGTAAAAATCGGTGTTTTCCTCCATAGAAAATGCGGGAGGTGGAACTGGTTTGAATTGTGCCGCAGAATCCAAAGTAAAGGGCCGTATCTTGTTCCAATGAGGTTCTATACCGTCCATATAGGCTGGAGGTGTGGGTTGCCAACGCCATTTTTCGTCTGTATTTACGGTATATTTCGGCATGGTGCGCGTCTGCTTGTAATTGTCCTTGTCCATCCAAGCAGAAATATGCGATGTTACTTTCATGGCATAGGCTTCTGAAGCTTCAAATTCCACTGGGTTCTTAGCTTTCCATTGAGTATAAAGACTGTCTCTAAAGGCCTCGATCTTTTGTTCGGAGAAGATCAACTGTTTGCTCAACTCTATATGTGCTATCAGGGCAGCTAATTCACTATTGATACTGTCCGTTGGAGAAGGAATGGGTGTAAGCCCTGGAAGTTGTCCCGAAAGCGGCTGAAAACTCTTATTATCCCTAGCTAATATCTCATAAGCCGCAATATTGGGATATGCAAAAACACGACTCGCCACTGGAGGCGAGAAGATATCATGGATCATCACCTCGGTCACCTTGTCCACAGATGCATGAAAATCATCTGGAGATATTATTATAGGCTCTTTCTTGGAACAAGAGGAGAGCATCAGGCTTAAGGTTAGTGCGGTTAATAAATAATACTTCATGGTCTTCATCATTTTACTTCTTCAGTTGATATACTTGGGCTTTTTCATTATTTAAAGTGACGAGCAGATAGTCCTTTTCGTTCATCGAGATAACATTCAAATGTCTTACCGAACGATGCATCAACTGCAACCCAAGTTCATGTCCCAAAATTACATCTTTTTCATTATTGATCATTGCGCCCGAGAACGAATCGAACCGGCCATGATATGGTTTTACCCCAAAATAATTTCCCCCTACCAGTGCCTCGATCTCTCCATCCTTATCAAAATCATAGGTCGCAAATGCCATCATTGGAGCCACTTGTAATTCTTGCGAAAATGGGACAAAGGTAAACTTGCCATCATCGTTCCTCAAATACCCCGATCGAAGTTCATTTACTTCCAAAACGGTTGCATCTTTTAGTTTTTCTTTTCCTAGTATCTCTTCGATCGTCTTCCCTGCAAAACTCTGATAACTATTAAATTTCTTTCTCAAAAAGACCATTTGGGATGCTAGCTCGTCCAAGCCTTGAATGGCATAGTAGTTTCCTCCTTTTTCTGCACAAACGACGGTCTCTGTTTGCCCATTGTCATCAAAATCCGAGTAATACATGCGTAAGGGGGATTTTCTGGAAGCCTTAAACTTGCTATTCTCACCCCAATTGCCCAGAAGATAATCGGTGTCACCATCTTTATCAATATCAAAGGGGTGTATAGCCTGCCATAACCCCTCTTTTGATTTGTTACCTACCGATACCTTCGAGAGGACTCCCTTCTTATTCTCATAAAAGGTCGGCGACATCCATTCGCCCACGACGATCAGATCTTGGTCACCATCCTGATCATAGTCATCCCAGATGGCATCTGTCACCATCCCAGGAGAAATGTTTTGAGCGGCGAATTTACCTTTGTCATTGATCAGTAAATAGGAGGTTGGGGTTTTTCCAAAATCGCCTGTGACCATGTGATTTCCAACAAAAACATCGAGGTCACCGTCATCGTCGTAGTCGCTTTTAACCAGTACAGAGGCATTTTGATACATTTCGGGAAATTCTGAGATTACATAGGTAGAATCGGCATAAGTGAAGTAGCTATCCAGCAAAGGTTTTGATGTGCCATAAAAGTCACCGCCTCCCGATCCAATGATGAGATCGTTTTTTCCATCACCGCTAAAATCTGAAATAAGAACGGCAACTTCCTCTTTGATAGAATCCCTTGCAAAGGCATCGACCTTTGTCTTTATAAATACAGAATCGGTCTTTAAATAAACACTTGCAGGAATTCTCTTAGAACCACCAAAGAAGATATCCTCTTTGCCATCATCGTTAAGGTCTCCTATGGCGATTCCCGGCCCGCGATCTGAGGCTTGATAAGGGATTAGTTTTTGCCTGTTGAAGTCGGTATAGTTGTCTTCGAGATGTGTAAAATCGATACCTAGACCATTTTTTGTCAGTTCAAATAAACGCTGAGGTGAACCTTGTTGAAGGCTTTCGTAATTAAATGGCAGTGTATTTTCTGGCGTTATGGTAAGTGTCTGATTTGTTGGGATGTTCTTTAGCGTTTGAAAGGTCATATCTGGCCACACGATCATTAGCGAATCCACCTTTTTTGCTGTTCCATAGCCAAAATGTATTATTGGTTCGGAGGACGCTTGAAAGCCCCTTACGGTGTATAATTCTTTGTATTGTAATTGGTTTTCATGATAAGAATACACCTTTGCCCCAATTCCCAAGCTATTTCCTTCTTTATAACGCAATTTCAGTTTTAAATAATTGGAGGCGTCATTGGTATTGTTGGCATAAATGATAGGGGAGGAATTTAAGTTATTGGTAACGATATCGATATCACCGTCATTGTCCAGGTCGGCGAGCGCGGCGCTGGTCGAGACCACGGTATCCTTTTTGATCCATAACCCTGAAAGGTCTTGAAATTTCAGATCTTCTTTTCCTTTAAAGATGTAGTTATGCACATTGCCAGAAGGCATGAGCTGTAACGCCTTCTTATCGACCAGTTTGGTGTTGTTAATTTTTTGTCGGATCTGTTCGTTAGATGCAAACTTGATATAGTCCAGGTCGTTGGGTCTTTTTGGAATGCCATTGGCAATAAATAGGTCTTGTTTGCCATCTTGGTCGTAATCTGAGAACAGCGCACTCCAGCTCCAGTCTGTCGCTGCGACCCCACTCATAAGTGCAACCTCCTCAAAATCACCACTGGCGTTATTTATATAAAGCATATTACGGGTAAATTGATAGTGGTAACCGAATTGCTGAATCCGCATCTTTTGAGTTTGAATATTGTCATCACCTTCTGAAGCTTTTAATACCTTCTCGTCTTCAGCGAGCATGTCCAAGGAAATAAGATCGGTTCTGCCATCTCCATTGATATCTGCGATATCGTTACCCATGGAGAATCTGGAAGTGTGCCCAAAATGGTCTTTAAGTGTTTCTGAAAAGGTACCATCGCCATTGTTCAGGTAGAAGTAATCATCCTCATGAAAATCATTTCCAACGTAAATATCGGGATAACCGTCTAGATTGAAATCGGCAATTGCCACACCCAGGCCGTAACCATTGATCCCCCCCAAGATGTTAGCCTCTTCACTTACATCGACGAATGTATTACCATCGTTACGTAGCAATTTGTCGCCTGTCTCATAGCTTCTTTTGTATCGAAGTTCGGCCTTGCCAAACGATTCTTGTGTGTGTACAGCATGATTGAGCAGATAAATGTCCAGATCGCCGTCGAGGTCATAATCGAGGAATGCGGCATTAGAGCTGTAAGAATCGAAGTCTAAACCGTATTTGGAAGCACTTTCTGTAAAGGTTCCATCTCCGTTGTTGATGTATAATTCATTATGTCCTCCAAAGCCTTTGAGGCCGACCACGGCACATACATAAATGTCCAGGTGGCCATCTCCATTGACATCGCCCATCACGGCACCGGTATTCCACGAGCTGTTACCAGCTACACCTGCTTGCGCTGTGGCATCTTCAAATTGAAGATTTCCTTTGTTTATATAAAGTTTGTTCTTGACCTGATTTCCGGAGAAGAAAATATCCGGGAGATCGTCATTATTGATATCGCCTATGGCAATCCCTCCTCCATTATAGAAATATAGATAATCCAAGATGCTAAGATCCTTTGTCTCTGTAAGCTGATTAACGAAAGAGATACCAGTATCTTCGTTAGAAAGGTCCGAAAACAAGGGTCTTTCTTTATTGCATCCTAAAGCGATCAATGCTGCCAAAACAGCAAAAAGTTGTCTAATCATTTAGTGCAAAGATCTTTGGTTCGTTATCATTGATGGCCACAACCAGAAATGTGTCGCCATGCTTGTCTTTAAAGGTCTCGATATGTTTTATTTCATCCCGGACAAAGAGACCACCTCGATCATAATCTTGCCATTCAAAATCCAAATTCCCATTACCGAGAAGCACGTTCCCGTAACTTGCATCGAGTTGTGAGTATTGTGGTTTGAACTCAAAGTTATTCCCGCCCATGATCAGATCAAGATTCCCGTCGTTATTCAAATCATGGCATGCGATGCCACAGACACAAGAAAGCTGCGCCCGCATTGGTAATGGTTTTATGGTAAATTTTCCGCCGCCTTCATTTATAGCGATGACCGACGCCGAGATGTTGACCTTTTTTACGATGGAGTTATCCACCACTTCTTTTGAGAACAATTCATCAATGGATCGTTTTGCGTAGTCCGAGGCTTTGAGATTCTGTTTCTTCAAAGAGACCAATTGCGTGGTAAGTTCCTTTTTTTGATGAAGTGGGTAGTCTTTTCCCTCGACCTGCTGCGTCATGATTTGTTCGATGGTTCCATTGTTATCATAGTCATTGATGTACAGTTTCATCGGAGCGTTGCGATGCGGTTGATAATGAATGTTGGAACCTTCATTTCCTAAGATGAGATCTTGATCTCCGTCATTGTCTAGGTCGGCGCTTTGTACTGTACCCCACCATCCGTAGAGGGTGTCTAGCGAAGAGGTGATCTTTGTCAATCTTCGCCCAGAATTGCGATATATCTTCGGAGCTCCCCAATCGGATGAGACCACGAGGTCCTTTTTTCCGTCGTTATCGACATCGGTCCAGATGGCATCTGTGATCATTCCTGCATCCTTTGTATTGTAGGCAATACGTTCGGTGACATCTTTGAAGTTTCCAGCGCCATCGTTCTCAAGAAATAAGTGTGTTGGATCGATTCCATAGACGCCTACCACGCTACGGGAGCCAACGAAGACATCTATGTCACCATCGTCATCAAAATCATGTGGCGCGATCACTGCAATATTCTGATAGCGCGAAGGTAGGTCGTTCTTGGACTTTTGGAAATTTCCTTTCCCATCGTTTACATATAGCCGCACCTTATATTCTTGTTCGTTACCAACTTGATTTCCTGCAGCACCTACCATTAGGTCTAGATCCTTATCTCCGTCGGCATCAAAAAATGCTGCGGCTGTATCTTCAAGGTCTGCATCTTGGATGAAACTTTTTTGAGGAATTTGTTTGACCTTTCCTTTACCGGAGTGGAGATACATAATAGCTGGTTGACCTTTAGCTCCACCGATGAAAATGTCTTCATGACCGTCACCATCGACATCACCAATGGCAAGTGAGGGTCCTTCTTGCGATAATTTTTTTGCTATGAGTCCCTCATAATCAAAATCGTTATAGTTGTTTTCTTTATGGGCCAGCAGTTTGTTATTGACCTCTGAAAGTAATGGCTTTTGTCCTTTAGCCGAGGGAATGACATATTTCCTATCTGCGTCGGATTGCTTAAGCGATAGTGTTTGATTGACTTTAACATCCTCTAATTTTTGAGTCATATCGTTTGGCCAAATAACACGGATAGAATCGATTTTCGTTGCAGAACCGAGGCCTATGGTCATGTCATATTCCATCGAAGACTGGAATCCTCTCGAAGGGATCAACTCTTGAAAGACAACATGATTCTTGTAATAGAGTTTTATGGTTGTCCCCACAGCAAACTTATTCTTTTGATCACCTTCAAATTGTAGTTTAATGTAGTTGTTTTCAGTCACGGCCTCGGCATTGTTCCTATATACAAAAGCTTCCATGTTTACATTGTTGACCACCATATCTAGGTCACCATCATTGTCTAGGTCACCATAGGCGACCCCATTTGATTTACTAGGAAACTCCAGCCCCCATTCCTTCGAGGCATTTTTGAAGGAGAGATCATGTTTATTTTTAAAGGCGTAGTTGGACAGCGGTTTTTCAGGCATTTTCTTGATGATCGAATCGATGGCCGTCTTTTGTCCGGTCAGAGCCAGTTTTTGGACGATCTCATTCGCAAAAAAGTCTACAAAGTCAAGATCGGTCAGGTCGTGATTGATGCCATTGGTGACATAGATGTCCCTATATCCATCATTATCCATGTCGAACAGCAGTCCGGCCCAACTCCAATCTGTGGCCTCAACCCCGCTGTAGTAGGCAATTTCTGAAAAGGAACCATTACCATTGTTGACCTGAAGCGTATTTTGAATGTATTGTTGATAAAAATCCTTGCTTTGCTTCAGTTTAAATACGTTGTAGTTGTCAAATTCCATTACAGACTTTACGCGTTCTTCTTTTTCTGGAAGCATGTCAGTGATAAAAATATCTTGTAATCCGTCATTGTTGATGTCGGCCATGTCGATACCCATAGCGGAAAGACAGAGACGTGAAGTCCAATTTTTTATATCCTCTGTAAACGTTCCGTCTTGATTGTTTATATACAGATAGTCTCTTTCATAGAAATCATTAGAAACATAGAGGTCGGGGTACAGATCGTGGTTAATATCTGTGACCATTACACCAAGACCGAAGCCGATAAGGCTTCCGTAAATGCCGGCTTCTTCGCTAACATCGGTAAAAGTGTTGCCATCGTTACGTAATAAAAGGTCTCCGACGCCACGAAAAATGTCTGGAACATTCACCCAGTCCTGAGCTCTCACTTCTCTTTGTTCGGCATAGCCCAAGCTACTTACAGGAATGTTGCTATTGTTCAGTATGTAGGCATCCAAATCACCATCCTTGTCGTAATCGAAGAAGGTAGCGTGGGTGGAGAAACCTGTTTTTGCAAGATTGAACTCTTGGGCTCTTTCGGTGAAGGTAAGGTCGCCATTGTTGATATATAGGTCATTATCATGGTTATTACCTTCCATATTGCCGGCATTACTTACATAAATGTCCAAAAGCCCATCACTATTCACATCAACCATTAGGACACCTGT
Source organism: Sungkyunkwania multivorans (assembly GCF_042675645.1). Taxonomy (NCBI): domain Bacteria; kingdom Pseudomonadati; phylum Bacteroidota; class Flavobacteriia; order Flavobacteriales; family Flavobacteriaceae; genus Sungkyunkwania; species Sungkyunkwania multivorans. The sequence continues at coordinate 814,779 of NZ_JBHTJH010000017.1, forward strand.
GGACCAAGGTTTGTTTCCCTTTACCTTCGCCTTTTCGGTAATATCCTCAAATTTAAAATTGCCCTTGTTCAAAAACAATTTGTTATCACCCATATTGGCTGTCATGTAAATATCGGAAAGACCATCGTTGTTGATGTCCCCGATGGCAACGCCGCCACCATTGTAAAAGTTACGATATTTAAAGATGTTAAAGTCTTTTTGGTTGGAGATACTGTTAATGAATTTAAGCCCGGTCTCCTCGGGTGTAAGCAGGGAGAAGAGGGGGAGTGATGTGTTGGTTTTATCTTCCTTTTGTTCGTTTTTAGGGGAGGTGCAAGCAACGGCCAAAATCATGAAAGCTATAAAGCCGGCGAAGCCATAACCTTTTGTTTTATGCATATTTATCGATCGATTTTCGAGTTAGTCCTATAACACCGCAAGTGTGGTAGTTTACTCCAAACTAATAACAAATTTTCAATATTTCTGCACGGCTTTTTGTGTTCAGTCTCGCATTTTGACTACGTAGAGATCTTATCTTTTATTTAAAAGTAACAAGCCGAGTGGAACCTCTAAGCTACCTAATTAGCCGCTTATTTCATAATAATTTCCTGTTAAAAGCTTTTAGGTCAATTTTGGGAATCTGCTTAGATAATTAAGCGATTGTATTTCAAAGAGATAAGCGTCTCTTCTCATAGTATTAGAGTATGAAAAGTAAAGAAATGATAAGAACGCTTGAAAATGTAGATATAGAGTACTAGAATTTGGACAAAAAAAAGAGGGTATTAGCACCCTCTTTTTTTAAAATATCTAGACTTTTTCTAGTACCCTGGGTTTTGTACCAAGTTTGGATTTGCAAGTACATCAGCAATTGGTATTGGGAATATTTCTAAATTAGGATTCCCTGCATCCTTAAGGTTCCAAGCTCTTGTATATTGACCAAATCTGATCAGATCTTGTCTTCTTGTCAACTCGGCATACATCTCTCTACCTCTTTCGGCCAATAGATCTGCTTCTGTCACAGGAGCTGTCAACATAGAGGCACCTCTCTGAGTTCTAAGAGCATTGATCATGGTTGTTGGGTCTGTGCCCATTCTAAACATGGCTTCTGCCTTCATTAAATAAGCATCACCGAATCGGTACTTGACGATGTGTGCTCTTCTGTCTCCACCAGCCTCGTTAGGATGGTATTTTAACATCCTCGTTCCATCTGTCTCTAGTATGGCATTATCTGCGGGAGCTACGTATTCTGCTTTGGTAACTTCTTTCGTAAACACTAGAGGAACACCACCAACATTGTCTCTGGCATCCAACGGTGTGCCATCTTGCTCGTATTGTTGACCAATTAAGAAGCCATAACCAATACCTAGATTGTCCGTGTTGGCCGTAGTGGCATCTGGCACCCATCCTCTTCTTTCTTCCTGTCCGTCGCCAACGTAATTGGTATCTGGGTCACCCTCGAACAGCTGGTAGAATTCTGAAAGGGTAGCAAAACCATTCCAACCGCCTCCTGCATTACCTGGAGAATTGAGGTTATAATGCAGTGTAGGCCAGATTCTTGGACCTGCATCTGCAGGAGACCACCAAATAGTTTCTACATCGTTACTTGGTCTAAAGATGTCAAAGAAATCACCAGAAGCTGCTAGCGTATAACCATCCGCAGCGATAGCATCAACGGCATCTATGACTCTTTGCATATCTGCAGATTGTGGGCTTTCTCCTAGATAAACATGTTTGTTTAAATACACTTTGGCTAATAAATGTCTGGCAGCTGCCTTGGTAGGCGAATCTTTTAAATCTATGCTACTACTGGCTGCAACAGTTGGGAGGCCAGCGATGGCATCATTAAGGTCGGCTATGATGAAATCTATAGCTTCTTGTCCAGTAAGTACTGCTGGAATAGCGCTGTTAGGCAGCTCTATATCTCTAAATGGAACTTGTCTCCACATGTCTAGAATCCAATGCATGGCCCACGCTCTATAGAAACTAGCCTGTGCCTTTAACTCGGTCACATCTCCTTCAGATGTGTTCACGCTCTTGTCACTTAAAACGAAAGATGCATTTAAGGTAATACTATTCAATCGTTGCCATGCACGCACTACATCTTGTAGTTCTGCATTCCATGAATGTCTATGAATGGCAAGCCATCTTCCGTTGTCTCCCCAGTCGGTTCCTCTGGTTGCCACTACATATTCATCCGTGGAGACTTCGTTCAAAGCATACAGACCATCTTGATTTCCAAGATCCCCACCAGCAATGATGTTAGAGATGTTTGCGATTTCACCGTTGATGTCCGCAACACCAGCAAAACCCTCACCAAGGATGAGTGAATCTGTGGGTTCGATCTCCAGATCTGTACAGGAGAATGCCACAGGAATCAGCAGCGCTGCACTCAGATAATTAATTATTTTTTTCATAATCATATTTTTTTTATTTCTAAAAAGTAACATTAAGTCCTAAAGTATATGTTCTTGGTCTTGGATATGACAAATAATCGATAGAAGCCGAAGGAAGACCATTGGCTGGAATATCAGTTGTGCTTACCTCAGGATCCAATCCGGTATAATCCGTAATTAAGAACAAGTTTTGCCCAGTTAAGCTAACCCGCATCGATTTGAAAGCTCCTTCGCCACTCAATGGTACATTGTAGGAGATGGCAGCAGTCTGTAATCTTATAAAATCTCCTTTCTCTAAGAAGAAGGTACTTGGGTTAGTTGCTGATAGGATCACTCCGTTCTCCACGACACTAAGTCTGTTGTTTCTACTTCCTAGCTGAGGTGATGCGAACAGCGCATTGTCTGTGTTGTTATATACATAAAAGCCAAATTGTCCACTAAAGAATAATGAAGCATCCCAGTTTTTGTAGGAAGCGCTCGTAGAAAGTCCAGTAATAATATCTGGAAGACCAGACTTGTCGAGTACCGTAGGGTTGGTGTCTACATTGAAATTCTCATCTACCAAACGCAAGTTATAGGTATATAGCGATTGACCATTTGCCAAGATCTGAGTTGTGGCACCTGTCAATCCTTGACCGTATAGATTACCCGCTTGTAGCGGAGGACCTGAATAGTCTGTCAATTCATTTTGGTTATAAGAGATGTTAAAGTTCGCATTCCAAGTAAAGTTCTCATTGCGCACGATATCATAATCCAATCCAAGTTCTATACCTTGGTTTACAATTACCGCATCCACGTTTTGAAAGCTGAAGGCGAAATTTGCTGGTTGAACGGCAGGTAGATTCAACAAGAGGTCACTTGTTTCCTTTCTATAAAAATCAAGATTACCTGTAAATCTATCATTACCTATACCAAAATCGAGACCAAGTCCGTATTGGGTGGTCGATTCCCATTTTAAGTCGGCATTTGAGAAAGCTACTTGCGAATTGGCTGGCACAGACAATTGAGAGCCAGCATTAATTCCTAAGGCATTCCATCTAATTCTGTTGACAAAGTTTCCATATCCAAGACCATCTTGGTTACCAGTAATACCCCAATTCAATCTTAATTTAAGCGTTGAGAAGGCGTCTCCAACAAAGTCCTCCTCATTAAGCTTCCAGGCAAATGCGGCAGAAGGGAAATAACCATATTGATTGTTTCCACCGAATCGCGAGGATCCGTCTGCTCTGATTGTTGCAGTGAACAAATATTTGTCCATCAATGTATAGTTGACTCTTCCAAAGAAAGATTGCAATTCATCGGTATTATCAAAGGTATCTACCGAAAAAGCTTGAATAGGAATCGACGGAAGTGGCAAGGTTGCTACACTTGGTTCTGGGAACAGGCGCAATACTCTGAACTCTTCCGTGCTTCCATCTTGAAATACTCCGATACCATATCCTTGATAATTGCTAGCCAACCCTCTTGTTTCATTAAAGGTATTTTCAGTAATGTCGATGATCGAACCTAAGCTGGAAGTACCATACCCTTGTCCTAAAATATTTTCACCTTTTCTATTGAAGTCTTGGAAAGAATAACCTACAAGGGCGTCTAAGCTAGAATTTTCAAATTCTTTCTTGTAATTGACCGTGATCTCCATCAATTTATTTTCTGTTTCCAAATTACTGATTGCGGCACGTCCATTGTTTTCTGCCCCATTACCTAAGGAAAGGATTTGTGGTCCTGCAACCTGACCTCTAGAAGAATCTGAAGTGTCATATCCAAGATTTATTTTGGCCGAAAATTCTTCGGTGATGTCATATTCTAAAGATAAGTTACCTAAAAATCTGTTGGTACTTGTATTATCGTCGTAATATGCCAAGAGGTTGGCCGGGTTTCTGTCTGGCGATGCATCTGCATCTGGACTGGCTACCAAGGTTGGATTAGAATAGTAAGCAGCCGCGAGTAAGTCTCCATTACTTCCAGCCGTTCTACTAATAAAAGGAACTCTGTCGTTAATCTTTGATAAAGTGGCTTGAAGCCCTACTTTTAATTTATCATCAAAGAATCTATGATTAGCATTTAATCTACCTGTGATACGCTCAAGGTCGGTGTTTTCAACGATTCCGAATTGCTTGGCATATCCAAAAGTAGCTCTGACATTACCTTTGCCATAATTCACGGCATAGGACAAATTATTATCCGTTGATGTGGAAGGTCTGAACACAAATGTTTGCCAATCTGTTTCCGCTCCGAGATCGGCACCTCCTCTAGCAACAAATTCGTCGGCAGATAGAAGATCATATCTTTCACGTAGTTCGGCAAAGTTAAGGTTACTAGTAAAGCCCCATGTTCCTTTCACTCCACCACCTTTTCCAGATTTTGTTGTAATAACAACAACACCATTCGCACCACGAGAACCATATATTGCAGTAGCAGAAGCATCCTTTAAGATACTCATACTTTCTATGTCGTTCGGGTTCAAGAAGTTTAATGGGTTTCGAGAGCCACTAGTACCAACACCTACATCGGCACCAGTCGCAGAAACATTCTCGTTAGATACTGGCACACCATCAATTACAAAAAGCGGACTGTTATTAGCTCTAACGGATCCTGTACCTCTAATTCTCAAGGTGATACCAGCACCTGGTTCACCACTTGCTTGTGTTACTTGGACCCCCGCAGTTTTACCTTGGATGAGTTGCTCTGGAGATGAGATGATCCCTTGGTTGAATTCATCTGCACTAACAGAGGCGACTGCTCCAGTTGCATCTTTGATAGTAGTCTGTCCGTATCCAATGATCACAACCTCATCTAATTCGTTCGCGCTTTCAGCCAATGTTACATTGACCGTGCTTTGTCCATTGACCGCGATCTCTTGGGTTTCAAATCCAATATAACTAAATACCAACACGGCATCGGCACCGATATCGTCTAGCGTATAGTTTCCATCAAAATCGGTTTGTGTCCCATTGCTTGTCCCTTTTACAATGACGTTGGCCCCAGGCAACGGGCCAGTGGCATCGGATACTGTACCCGATACGCTTTGGGCTTGGGACCACGCAAATGATAACATCATCCCAAGAAGCAAACAACCTTTAAGTAAGCAATTCTTCATAAAATTAAGTTTAAGTTATAAACTGGTTGATTAGTAAATAGTTTATGTCTAGTTTACCCGACTAAATTTATGTAAAATCTTTGTTAAATAAAAAACAACGGGTCATAAACAAAATCGAAAACGTTTTCGTGTTAAGAAATTCACAATATCTAGTAATATACAAAAAAAATGGTGGGAATTAAATGGGATTCATAATATGATTGATATTAAATTATCATATCGTTATGTGATATACAAAAAAGAGCGATGTAAATACACCGCTCTTTATCGATTTCAAAAAACAATAATGACTATTGTTTGATAAATTTTAAGGTCTCAGAATTTCCATCGACCGAAGTTACCTTCACAAAATAGAGTCCGGATGAAAGCGATCGAATATCATACGATTTGGAATCGTTGTTCCCTTTAAACGATTTCACGGCCTTACCTGCAATGTTGTAAACGGTCATTCTTTCTATTTCAGCATCCACCGATATTAGGTCTGATGCAGGATTTGGATAGATAAGGATATCTTGGGAATTCAAGGAAAATTCATCGCTGCTAAGTACAGCGTTCGGTTCGTTACCGTATATAACAAATTGCCCTGGAGGCACCATGATAGGTGCTCTGCTTGTGATATCGATGGACGAATTATCACTTAAATTGTACCAGGTATTGCCCAAGTCGGTTGGAAAGTTGGGATCTATGGATCGAGCTACCACATCAAAATTTGCCACAACCACCACGCTCTTCAAAGTATTTGAAGGTAAGCTGGTGTCAAAAATATACAGTCGTTGCAACAAATTGTTGTTATTGTAGGAAGAGAACGAATAGTCTCCTTCGAACACAGGTTCGTTGATCTTTAAAGTGATCAACGTTGCATAGCTATCATAGATCGCTCTTCTATTAGGGTCGGCCAACCAATTCTGTGCCCACTGTGGTTGTGGTTTGGTATCGAGTTTACAATCTCCAGGGATAGCGTCGCCTTCAGTATTTACGACTCCATTGTTACAGGTATAGATCGAATTATTCATGCCCAACTCTTGAAAGTGCCAGATCATCTTCGGTCCTGGGACCATCAAAGAAAATGCTCCAATCGCTGGAATTCGCGAAAGGGCTGTATTCAGGTCTCGAACGTCGTGTGAAGGATTACTTTGATTGCCAAACTCTATGGCCTCATACATTAGACGGTCCTTGTCATGACTTTCGGCATAGCCAAGCATTCGTTTCCCATTGAAGCTACTACTATTATGGCCTATGCCCGAAATGTCGGCAGTGAATCCCAAAGTAAGTTCTTTGTAGCTTTCAAACATCTCGCGCCACATCATGATTCCCTTTCCTTCTCCCAATCGATAGTCTGCCCATTCCTTTTCTTCGACAGCATCGCCTAAATGTTCAAAGATCACATAATGGTCTGGATCTTGCGCCCAGGTATGATCTGCATATTCTTTAAGTACAGCAACTCTATCTGGCTGATATTGATTGGTGCAGCTTTCTCCCGCACCAGGACAATTCTGCGTAAACCCTTTGGTTAAGTCCCAGCGGAAACCGTCGATCTTATATTCATTTATCCAATAGGCGGTAACTTGTTTTACATAGTCTTGAGTAAGTTGACTGCTATGATCAAAATCGTCTCCGACGCTATAGGCGTGAAGTGCTGTCTCATTGAAATAAGGATTTTCCGAGGAAGGGCCTCCCCAGCCATCGCCATCAGGGTCGTTCATCCACATGCGTATCAGTGGATTTCTTCCAAACGCGTGATTGAATGCGATGTCTAGAATAACTGCTATGCCATTTTGATGGCATACATCTATTAATTCTTTGAACTTGTCTGGAGTGCCATAGAATTTATCCAACGCCATATGGAAAGAGGTGTTGTAGCCCCAACTCTCATTGCCTTCAAATTCCATCACTGGCATTAATTGGATGGCATTGATGTTCAAATCCTTGAAATATTCGATGCGGTCGATAAGGTCCTGATAGTTTCTGTTGGCATCAAAATCTCGTACCAATACCTCATAAATGATCAGATCCTCTTCCTTGGGTTTGCTAAAGTTGGTCACCTGCCAGTTATATGGTGTTTGACCTGTTTGTAGCACAGTGACCTCTCTTTCCTGACCGGCAGGATAGGTAGGTAAATTTGGATAAGATACAGCAGGAATAAAAGGGTCGTCAAAAGGAGAAAGGACCAGAGTAGAGTAAGGGTCTGCTGCCTTTACCAGCCCTGGCGAATTAGCAATAGGGCTCGCATCATATACCCAATATTGATAGGTCTCCACTTGCCCTGGTGTCAATCCTGTTAGCTCTAGCCAAAACTTGCCAGTGGTTGCATCCCTTTTCATAATATCAGCAGTAGACGGACTGTAATTATTAAAGCTGCCTGCAACTAGTACGTAATCCTTTAAAGGAGCTGTCAAGACCAAGGTTGCCTTGGTAGGGTCTGCATCATAATTGATACCATCTACAAGGCCTGCTGGTAGCGCTTGGTCGATAGAGCTAGGTGCAAGGATCAACTCGAAACTAGCTTCATTGGAGTCTCCAGTACTTGGATTGGTTCCGACAACTCTAATTTCGCCATCGGTAAGGTTTGCCACAGGTATCTTTACCAAACAAGTTGGGGTGCCACATCCAAAAGCCGTGGCAACCGATATATTATTCAAGAAAACCTCATAGTTGGCTGCAAAGACCGGGCTTCCGCCAGTATTGAGCCTAACTCGAATATCAAAATCTACATTGGGGTCGGCGACCGCTGCCGCACCGGTTGGCTGAACCAGTTGGACCACGGCTCTTCCAACATCGACCAGGTTATCTTGTGATTTTTTGTCTCCAGTGCCATCATTTGCCTTTACCAGCATCCCTATTTGAGTGATGCCTGTCGTCCCAAAGAAAGCATCTGGCGTTAGCTGAAAGGTGTACTCGTCATTGACACTGTTGTAAGTCATTCGCTGCGACTCGTCCGAGTCGGTCCACAAACCATTTGTAGGTGAGTCTTGTTGTCCACTGCCATCTACTCGCCACATCCATAAATAAACCCCAGAAAGCGGATCGTTCACATCGTCTGCGGTGAGTCCCCATGTTGCACGGTTCAATCCCGATACGGTGATCGTAATTAGTTCATCTTCGTTAAATGCTGGTGGACTGATGTCAAAGGTCACGTTTTGTACCTGAGCGAATATGCTCGTTACGAGCAACAAAAGCGAAAGTTGTACTATTTTTTTCATAACGGTATTTTTATGGCAAAGGCTATGTGCTCATGCACATAGCCTTTTGCCTTAATTTGATTATTTGGTCATTGTCTCTAATTCAATGTGATGGTCTTATTAACCGTATCAACTGTTAGGTTGTACGTTCCAGGCGTGCCGATAAAACGGAAATTACTGTCCCCGTCGGCCGCATTCTCAAAATTTGCATCGATGGTATATCCTTCGCCTATATAGAACGGATAATTCTGTCCCGAATTCCAGTCGCCCTCAACGGTGAAGAAGCGGAATGCATCATTTGCAAAGGTGACACTTCCCGAATAGGTACCAACACCAGTGCATGGTAGTTGCACAGGAGATCCCCATCCCCATCCAGCATCTGGAACACCTGCGCCTACCAACCACAACTGATCAAGTGCGCACTGCGATTGTGCGGCTCCTAAAGTAATGGTCTTATTCACCGTGTCAACCTCTAGATAGAACTCTCCTGGAGTTCCGATGAATCGGAAATTACTATCGCCATCGGCCGCGTTTTCGAAATTAGCATCGATGGTATAGCCATCGTTGCTATAGAATGGATAGTTTTGTCCAGAGTTCCAGTCGCCCTCGGTAGTAAAGAAACGGAATGCATCATTGGCAAAGGTAACATTACCTGCATAGACACCAGTTCCAACACATGGTAGCTGAACCGGCGATCCCCATCCCCATCCTGCATCTGGGACACCAGCGCCTACCAACCATAATTGATCCAATGCACAATTAGGACCTACAACGGCTGGGCCCAAGGTGATGGTTTTATTGGCCATATCGATCTCTAGGAAATATTCGCCAGCTGTTCCGGTAAATAGGAAATTCTGGTCGCCATCGTTGGCATTGGCAAAGTTAGCATCTATCGTAAATCCTCTATCAGTGTACCAAGGGAAATTCTGTCCCGAGTTCCAATCATCACGGATGGTAAAGAATCTAAAGTTTCCACCATTGTCTGGAGATAGATTTACATTGCCAGAATATACATTTCCTTGTAGCGTCAATTCTACAGGTGATCCCCAGCCCCAACCGGCGTCAGGAAGTCCCGCGCCTACACCATAAAGTATAGGTGCCAATACGGTGTTGTATGGGGTAACGCTGATCGTTACAATGTCTGAGACTCTTTCAAAAGACGAGGCCGCTGTATTTACAATAGCGCTAACTCTTATTTCAACTTGACCAGCTTCTTCTGCAACACCCCCAGAGGCAAGCGCAGCTTCATTCATTGTGGCATGGGTAACACTCAACGAAGTTGTATTATTAACAGTTCCTAGTATGAATGCTGCTGCAAAGTCGGTACCAACTTCGGCTACTTCTACCGTGTAATCCACGTTAACATCTGCCGTGAGATTGGTAAAGTCGAGATCATCCCATTCGATAAGGGCTACCTCATTGTCAGGAGCCACATCGGAAAGTACATAGCTTGTAGTAGCATCGACACTTGTAAATACAGGTGGCATTTCAGGATACGCTGTAACATCGAATCTAACGACATTGGTCGTAAGATTACCTCCGGTTACTCGTACATAAATTGGCATTTCGACAAAGGCTTCAATTCCGGCATTATTGAGAGCGGCATTGAGCTCGCTAACCGTCATAGTGAATGTTTTTGAATCTGAGGTTCCAAGACTTATAGGAGCTGTGAATTCAATATCCATTGACATTTCTGCGGTGTACGTACTTGCACCGCTAAGGTCGTCATCCCAAGAAATCGTAAAAGCAGGGTTGTCTGGCAAGGCAAAGTTCAAATTGATATTTGTGATGCCTGGTTGCTGAAGCTCAAAGGCGGCCTCGGGCGCTAACACCTCGATGCTATCATCTTCTCCACACGAATACAACATCGTCAGTGCGACCAAGAAGAGACTTATATTTTTGAATAAATATTTCATAATCGTTTTATATTGAGTTGAAATCACTTCTAAGACTGTGACAAGTTAATAGGCACCATAATGTAACGACCTGTAAGGTCATTGAACCATACATCATAATCATCTTCTACAACCACAGGAATATTTTCACCACCGGCCGTAGCCTGTCCTGAAAATTCTGTATTGCTACCCCATGCAGTACTTCCGTCGGCAATGAACTGAAGGTCACCTGGCGTTAGTCGAACACTATTTGCATACCAGATATGTGAATCAAAGCTTGATTGTGTCAAGGCTGTTTCTGTGCTTCCGCCAGGTGTAGCAGAACCACTGATGCCAACACTGGTTAATGAGGCTGCACCAGAAGCATCAAATTCGGTGACCGAAAAAGCGTTAGCGGCAAAATCTATCTCGAACTGATAGAAGCCAGCCCCTGATGGTACAGGGAATACTCCAGGATCACTTCCGGTTCCATCATTTACTTCGATTGAGGCACCATCGTTGGTACCCCATTGCGGTTGCCATTGTCCTTTTACTTCGAGCACCTTGAAAGCACCATCAGCAAAAAATCCGGTGTAATAGTACTTTTTGCTATTCGAAGGGTCTCTGAATAAAAGTGGATTGTTGTTATTGTTATTCCAATCCGCCATCGTTGCATTTCCTACCAGATAGAAATCATCAAAAGGATAATTGAAGTAGGGATATACCTGAAATTGAATGGTGTTCGATGCGGCTTGAATGCTACTTTGGGTTCCCAAAGAGGAAACAACTCTTGCATACAGGGTATTCCACTCAAAAGGAGGTAAACCAGCATTGCCCGCACTAGAATTAAGTTCTCCCATAGAAAGGGTGATCGAACTGTTGCTGGTAGTGATTCCGCCAGTAACAGGCGTGGCAAATGAGTCATCAGCAGAAAATTGTATCTCATAGTTCACTGCTGTTTGCTGTCCATAATCCGCTTCCGCCCATTGAAAGGTTGCGGCTGGATTCTGAGTGTTAGCCCCATCCAATTCGATCATGTCTATGTCCAAGGCCGACAACGCAGGAGATACGGGGGTCGCATCTACTTGAAGCTCTTCGAGATCATCATCGCAACCTACAGCCAGCGATAGCATGGCTATTGATGAGATAAGAAGAGTGATGTTTCTAAAAATTTTCATCTTCAATTTTTTTTAGTTTAATAACCTGTATTTTGTATAAGGTTTGGATTGGTTCCCAAACTTCTTGCGGGAATCGGAAAAATATCGCGGAAGGCACCGATAGCTGTTCCTGTTGGTGAGTTTCCTTTCCATTCCCAGTTATAAGATCCGCCGCTAAATCTGCCAAAGCGAATCAAATCTTGTCTTCTATGACCTTCCCATAACAATTCAACAGCACGCTCGTCTAGTATAAGGTCTAATGTGAGGTCTGCGGAAGAGATATTTGGCGCATTCGCTCTATCTCTTAGGTCATTGATGTAACCAAGCGCAATGGTTTCAGATCCGCCAGTACCACCTCTTTCTACCGCTTCGGCATACATAAGTAAAACGTCCGCATATCTAAATAAAGGATAATCTGTATCTGGAAATGTTCTATCAATTCCAGGAGTTCCATCGGAAGTTACGTTGGTAAACTTTGCATGGGTGTATCCTGTTCCTTGGTCCGCAATATCTATTATATTGATAGGGCGTCCTGCAGATATCACTGTATTTCGATCACCAGCTGCAGCATCTAATAAGAGATTGGATGTTTGTGACTTAAGGCGTAAGGCACCTCCAAATCCATTGACACCGATCTGGTCACCATTGTTTTCAATGCTACCGACCTCTCCATTTAAGATAATGGTCATTCCACCAAAACTTCTCGATACCCTTCCATCCGAGATGAAAGGAAAAATGATTTCCGAGCTTAGGTCGTTGTCAGCTGTGAAATTATTGGCATAAACTGGATTTAAAGAATAGGCCGAACTTCCTATGATCGCATTGCAAGCGGAAATACACTCGGTGTATCTATCTTGTCCGATATAGACTTCGGCATTCAAATAGATCTTTGCCAATAGCATCCAGGCAGCGCCTTTGTCGGCACGGCCATATTCTCCTTGGCCAGCGTCTGGTAGATCATCAATAAAATCCTGTACTTCACTTTCTATATAATTGAAAAGTGCTAACCTTTCGGCCTGTGGAGGTTTAAAGTTAGGGTCTACAGCATCTGCTTCAGTAACGAAAGGAGCTTTTCCATAGAGGTCCATAAAATAGTAATAGGTCAATGCTCTTAAAAAACGAGTTTCGGCTCTATAGCTGGTAATTTCAGGAACATCAGCGTCTGTTAGTCCTTGGGTTTGCCTTAGAAAATTGTTAGTAAAAGCAAGGGTTTGGGCCATTCTAGACCACATTCCCAGTACAAACTCATTCGAGTCGACCCAAATGCTGCGTTGAAGGTCTCCAACTCCAGGGTCATTCTCATAGGACCAGATGGCCGAATCCGAGGTCAATTCTTGCATGTACCATAACGTACGCGTAAATACACTGGATCCAGCATCAATCCCAGAAATATTGGAACTTCCGGCATCATTTTGTCCTGGTAAGGTAAAATTAGAGTACAAACCAGCAAGGGCCTGGCGATAGGCATCTGGATTGTTCAAAAACTCGTCTGCCAACGTCACCGTGTTATCCGTAGGTTGCGTATCTAGGTCGCCAGTACAGGCTGCAAGCGTAAGGATTGATGAAGCAATTATCAACGCCCTGTGTTTTATGTTTGAAAAACTTATCATTTTTATCATTTTTTAGAAACTAACGTTAGCACCAAATAGGAAGGTTCTCGGTCTTGGATAGATGGTTTGGTCTATGCCATTTCCGCTGGGTATCTCAGGGTCTAAACCGCTGTAGTCCGTCAGTAGGAAAACATTCTGCACACCTGTCCATAATCTCACAGAGGAGATCTTATCGGCAATGTCCCTAAACGTATATCCTACGATCACATTGTCCATTCTCAAGAATGAACCGTCTTCTACAAAGATATCGGAATTGATAATTTGTGCAGTAGACGTTTCAAAATTAGTGGTTGAAACAGCTGTTGGTATATTTGCTGGAATTCCGTTCGCATTCAATAGGCTATAGTAGCCGTTGGCAGAAGAGACATTGTTGTACACCTCATTGCCTAAACTAGCCCTGAAGGTAAATGAAAGATCGAAGTTTTTGTAATTTAGGTCAGAGCGCAAGCCCATAGTAACGTCAGGGTCTGGATTTCCTTTGATATATCTATCGGCTGCGTTAATGATGCCATTCCCATCTAGATCTTGAAAAGCTCCCTCGATAGGGTTCCCAGCATTGTCAAAAAGCTGTCTGTAAACAAAGAATGAATTAGGGGCCTCGCCTTCCCTCAAAACTTGAATGGTACCACCTGTACCTCCAGATCTCCCGCCGGTCTCGATGTCGGCACCTAATGCTAACTGGTCCACTTTTCTATCGAGAAGCGTCGCGTTATAGCTTACATTCCATTTAAAATCTTCGGTATTAACAATGTCAGAGGCAATAGTAAATTCGACACCTTTTGAGGTGAATTCACCAATATTCTGAATCCCACTATTACTAAAGTTGGCTCCGTCGGCTACAGGCGCGAAGAACAACAGATCCTTTGATCTCTTGAAAAAGACGTCCACGGTTCCCGTTACCTTTTGATCTAGAATACCAAAATCGACTCCGGCGTTATACTGCGAAGTTTCCTCCCACTTGATCAAGGGGTTCTGATATCCTGGTAAAGCGGTAAGTATTGGGGTGACCCCAAAGATGTATTGGTTGCTGTCTTGAGAAATTCCTATGGTACTTTGATAGGCATTGAACAAAGCACCATCGTTAAATTCTTGTTGCCCCGTGATACCCCATCCCAATCGTAATTTAAGGTTGGATATGAGATTAGAATCTTTGAGAAAATCTTCCTGGTCTATTTTCCAGGCAAAGGCCGCTGCAGGGAAGTTACCCCATCTAAAGTCATCAACAAATCGTGATGAACCGTCTCGGCGATAGGTCAAGGTCAGCAAATACTTGTCCTTAAGGCCAATATTGGCACGGCCAAAAAAGGAGGCGAGGACAACATCGATGGGCTCAGTTCTTCGCGGTTCAACGAAGTCCTCAGGAAATGCATTTAGGTTGTTGGTGGTTGTATCATATCGTTGAAACTTCTGATAATCGTACCCACCTGTCAATTCGAGATTTACATTTTCAAACTCCTTGGTATAGACAAGATACGAGTTGAACTGCTTGTTTTCTCTCAAACTTTCAAAAAACGATCGATTGTTTGCCTGGCGATCGCCGATACCAGTACCGGTTTCAAATCCATTGAATGATCTTGGGTCCACAATATTGGAGCCATTTCCATTGGAGGAATCTAGACCAAGCTGAACAACCGCTCTAAGCTCTGGAAAGAAATGTAATTTATAATCAAATTCTATTTTTCCAAAGAACCTGCTTACACCACCGATATTTCTAGTTTGTAAGAGGGTGGCAACTGGGTTTGAGGGCGCATTTGGTCTTTTATCACCATTGGCATCGAAATACTGAAAGAAACCTCCAAAAGGGCTTGCTGGGTCATATACAGATTGCGTAGGGTCGAACCTAAGCGCTGCATTGATCTGCCCTTGGTCGGCAAACCTGTTTTCCTCTCTCGTAAAATTCGCATTTAAATTGATCTTGAAATGATCATCGAGCATACTAGGATTCAGCGCCAATCCAAAACTATATCTATTGAATTTCGAGGTCTCTAAAACCCCAGGTTGGCTACTTTGTCCTGCCGAAAGTCTTGCTGGCAGTGCTCCTTTGTACAATCCGCCTCTTACCGATAAGTTTTGTGTAAAAGTGGTTGTGTTTCTAAAGATCTCATCTTGCCAGTTGGTGTTTGCATTTCCAAGTTCTCCTGCAAGTCCTGGTTGACGGTCGTTGATCAAGGTTCTAAATTCATCTGCAGAGAATACACTGATGTTGTCTGCAATGGTATTAAAACCGAGGGTAGCGTCATAATTAACGCTTAAGCTCTTTCTACCTTTTTTCGTGGTAATGATGATAACCCCGTTAGAAGCGCGGCTACCATAAATAGCGGATGCCGAGGCATCTTTTAAGATCGAGAAAGAGTCGATGTCATTTGGGTTGATCGCAGCTAAGACGGACCTGGAACCACCCGCAGTACTGTTAGAGACCGGTAAACCATCTATAACGATAAGCGGGTCGTTAGATGCGGTCAATGAAGCTCCACCACGAATTCTAATCGTTGAACCTGATCCTGGTGCACCCGATGTATTTACCGTAACCCCGGCCGTTCTACCGTTCAATAGGTTTTCGGCAGTGACGATATTACCTTGGTTGAATTCTTCCGAGGTCACCGCAGTCACAGATCCGGTAGCATCTCTTACCGTGGTTGTACCATAACCGATCACAACAACCTCGTCTAGTTTGGCGGCGTCTTCTTCCAAGGCGATGTTAAGCACCGAGGTTGAAGATGTTACGATTACTTCTTGTGGTAATAGGCCCACGTAGGAAAATACCAAGACGTCACCCTCATTTGCTTGTATCTGATAGTTTCCGTCAAAATCGGTAGAGGTACCTGTGGATGTCCCTTTAATAACCACATTGGCCGCAGGTAAGGGTTGCCCTGAAGCCTGTTCTGTCACCGTACCACTTACGTTGATCTGTGCCATTGTCAAAGTAGACAATGACAAAAACAACAATAAGAAATACTGTTGCAATGTTCTCATACAATGTTCTAGATTAGATTAGTTTAATTACTTTTGGCTATATCTTTACTTCTCGATGTTAAAATTATGTAAAATGAAGGTGAAATTTTCATGACATCAGTCATACTGGGCAATTACAACGTTTTCGTGTTGAAAACTTTTCCAAATCGAGAATCTGTTAAGACCTAAAAGCGAATAATATCGATACCATAATAAAAGGCGTGAAAAATTAACAACTTCATACTTCCATGAAAAGAAAAATAACCCTAAAACAAATAGCAAGAGAATTGGATGTATCCATATCAACGGTCTCTAAAGCGCTCAAAGACAGCAAGGAAATAAGTAAGGATACGCGTCAGAAGATACAGGCTTTTGCCAAATTGTATAATTATCGGCCAAATAATATCGCGTTGAGTCTTAAGAATAGAAAGACCAAGACCATCGGGGTTATCATTCCAGAGATCGTTCATCATTTTTTTGCCAAGGTGATCAGCGGGATTGAGCAAGTGGCAAATGCTAGAGGCTATAATGTGATCATTGGTCTGTCCAATGAATCTTTCGACAAGGAAGTGATTAACATCGAAACCTTGGTCAATGGAAGTATTGATGGATTTATAATGTCCGTGGCCAAAGAAACCCTTCAACAACAAGATTACCACCACTTAATTGAAACGATCAATCAAGGGATCCCTATCGTAATGTTCGATCGCGTTGTTAATGATATCTTGTGTGATAAGATCATCGTGGATGACACCGAAGGTGCCAAGGCGGCTGTAAATCGTTTGATAGAAAGCGGCTGTAAGCGGATACTGCTGCTTACCACAAAAGACTATGTGAATGTAGGGAAATTGAGGACATTGGGATACATCGAGGCGTTGCATGAACATAAGATCGAGGCAGACCCTCAGCTTATCATCAAAGCGAAGGATACGCATAGTTCGGATAAGGAGATCGACAGTCTAGAACGTGAGATCGAAAAGACCTTTGAAAAGAACAATGATATCGACGGTGTTTTTGCAGTAAACGAACTATACGCTGTGACAGCGATGAAAGTAGCGCGGAAGAAAGGGATCAAAATTCCAGAAGATCTTCAAGTGGTCAGTTTCTCTGATGGCGTTTTATCAAAACACTCATTTCCCAGCCTCACAACGGTAGATCAACATGGAACAGAGATCGGAGAGACCGCAGCCAATTTGTTGATCGATAAGTTGGATGAGATCGAGGATGAAGAATCATTTACCACCAAGATCATAAAGACGTCGCTCATTGAGAGAGACTCCACAAAATAAGGGGGTTGGTGTTGTTTGTTTAGACATTTATTTTATCTTTACACCCACGTCAAGGCTTATATTTTTACTTCTCAACTTAAGTAAGTCTTGATAAGTTTTTCGCTTATCATAGAACTATAACGATTTCGAAGATGAAATGGGCGAAACAAGGATAGCTCTTTAGCTTCCCCAGTTAAATGGTAATTCTTGCGCGCAAATTCCATCGGACCGAATGAATTAATCGGAACGACACAATGAAAAAGCGTTTATTAAGTTTCTGGGAAATATGGAACATGAGTTTTGGTTTCCTAGGGATACAATTCGGATTTGCCCTGCAAGGCGGATTTATGTCCAGAATTTTCCAAGATCTCGGAGCAAGCAAAGATGATATCCCTCTGCTGTGGATTGCAGCACCACTGACAGGTCTTATAGTCCAACCCATCATCGGGTATCTAAGTGATAGAACTTGGCATCCAAAACTAGGTAGAAGAAGGCCTTATTTCTTGATTGGAGCTATTCTAAGTTCTTTGGCTCTCTTTTTTGTACCACATTCTTCGGCCTTGTGGATGGCTGCTGGCTTTCTTTGGATAATGGATGCTTCTATCAATATTTCAATGGAACCTTTTAGAGCACTCGTTGCGGACAAACTGGATGACTCTCAAAGATCGTATGGTTTTGTGGTGCAAACACTGATCATCGGTATTGGTACTTGGGTAGCAAGTAATCTTCCTTGGATGGTTTCCAAACTAGGGGTTGTCGATAATCCAGTGCCTGGTGAAGTCTCGAATTCTGTAAAAGTAGCATTTGCCATAGGAGCATTCGTTTTCTTGATCAGTATTCTGTATACCATCTTTACCACAAGCGAGTATCCTCCTGAAGATATGGAGGCCTTCTTGAAAGAAAAGAAAGAAAAAAAGAACACTTTTGTCAGTGACATGATAGAGAACGTTGGTAAGATGCCAATTACGATGAAAAAACTTGGGCTCATCCAATTTTTCAGTTGGTTTGCCTTTTTCACGATGTGGAGCTTAGCAAATCCGGCACTGACCGAGTTTACATTTAAAGCACCCGTTCCCCTAGAAAGTGCTTACAACATGAATATTGAAGCACAAAAAGTCGCATTTGAAGCGGCAGGCGCCTCGTCACAAGAAGCCTCGAATAAGGTGGGGTCTTATATGGGAGTCTATGGTCTATCAAGCATGGCCTTTGCTCTTTTGTTGACCTTATATACTTCAAAGAGAAGAATCAATAGAAAGTATGTACATATGACTTCCTTAATTCTTGGTGGTGTAGGCTTTATTAGCATGTATTTCATTCCTTCGCCGGAATGGTTGATCCTATCCTTTTCTTTGATAGGAATTGCATGGGGTAGCATTCTCTCAATGCCATACGCGATGCTATCGAGTTCTGTAGACCCGAAACGAATGGGTGTATTTATGGGGCTGTTCAATATGTTTATTGTTCTCCCACAGATCATAGCCGCACTTGGAGGAATTAATCTCGCCTATAAACTAATAGGAAATGAGACGATAAACGCCATGATAGTAGCAGGGATTAGCTTGGTGATCGCTGGGCTATGTAACTTCCTGATCACAGAGAAAAAAGCAATAATGTATCAAGAATAAAAAATGACGAAGAAGAAAGGATTTATTTTCGATTTAGATGGAGTGATTGTCGACACGGCGCATTTCCATTACTTGGCATGGAAGAATGCTGCGGCCATCTTTGGCTTTGAACTTACCGAAGAACTCAACGAACAACTTAAGGGCGTAAGTCGAATCGATTCTTTACATAAGATATTGGATTGGGCCGGAGCCAGTATCTCGCAAGAACGATTTGACGCCATTACAGCAGATAAGAACATCGAATATTTGCAGTACGTGCAAAAGATGACCAAAGATGATATTTTACCCGGCGTTTACGATTTTGTATCGAAAGTAAAAGAGGCGGGTTTTCCCATAGCACTTGGTTCAGCCAGTAAAAATGCAAGGGCCATTCTCGCTAAGGTCGAATTGCTGCACCTTTTTGACACCATTGTAGATGGAACCAACGTAACCAAGGCCAAACCAGATCCAGAGGTGTTTCTTATAGGTGCATCTCAGCTAAACTGTGACCCCAAAGACTGCATCGTATTTGAGGATTCGGTGGCTGGAGTTTCGGCCGCAAATGCCGCAAATATGATTTCTATAGGAATTGGTAGTGAAGATAACTTAGGACATGCTACCTTTGTATATCAGGACTTTACATATTTTCCTGACGATCTTTTAGAACAACTAACAGAACCAGTAAACAACTAATAGGGCCATGCCCGTCCCGAGTCCTCGGGACTAAAACCTAATAAAAATGAACCAAGATTATATCAAGCCAGATAATTGGTCGATCATCGAAGAAGGTTTTGATGTAGAACGCGTAAAATCTTCAGAGAGCCTTTTCAGCATCGGAAACGGTGCCATGGGACAACGAGCAAACTTTGAAGAGCATTATTCAGGACCAACATTTCAAGGAAGCTATGTAGCAGGAGTCTATTATCCTGATAAGACCCGCGTAGGATGGTGGAAAAATGGATATCCTGAATATTTTGCAAAAGTGTTGAATGCTCCCAATTGGATAGGAATCAATGTCTATGTCAATGGAGAACAATTAGATCTTTATAAATGTAAGAAGGTCGAAGATTTTCGTCGAGAACTCAACATGAAAGAAGGATGGTACGAGCGTCGCTTTACAGCAACCCTACAGAATGACATCATCATTAAGGTGGTCTCTAAGCGTTTTCTCAGTATTGATATCGATGAGGTAGGAGCGATCAACTACCAAGTAACACCGGTCAATTCGGACGCGACGATCGTATTGGAGCCCTATTTGGATGCCGGTATCCATAATGAGGATAGCAATTGGGACGATAAGTTTTGGGATACCTTGGACGTTCGTCATGAAGATAATCGAGCCTTCATTACCTCACGCACCGAGAAGACCCACTTTTATGTATGTACAGGGATGGAAGTGGCGCTATTCAAAAATGCCGTTGAGATTCACCTAAAACAAGGAGTGGAAAAGTCATCAGTGAAAATTTCCTTTGAATATGAAATGAAGGTTTCCAAAGGTGAAACAGTCGCTATTCAAAAGCTAGCTGGCTACACCAACTCCATGAATCATGATAAATATGATCTGGTCACCGCTTCAAAAAGAGCGTTCGACAAGGCTTCGGCTTTAGGCTTCGATGGACTGCTCTCG
The DNA here is from genome assembly GCF_042675645.1 of Sungkyunkwania multivorans. Taxonomy (NCBI): domain Bacteria; kingdom Pseudomonadati; phylum Bacteroidota; class Flavobacteriia; order Flavobacteriales; family Flavobacteriaceae; genus Sungkyunkwania; species Sungkyunkwania multivorans. Next base: position 835,519 of record NZ_JBHTJH010000017.1, read on the forward strand.
GCACAGAAGGATGCGTGGGCAAAGATCTGGGAAATGGCCGATATCACGATTGAAGGTGATATACAGGCACAACAGGGAATTCGTTTCAACATCATGCAGTTGAACCATACCTACCTAGGTAAGGATCCTCGCTTGAATATTGGACCCAAAGGGTTCACTGGCGAAAAATATGGTGGAAGCACCTATTGGGATACCGAAGCATACTGTATACCTTTCTATATGGCGACCAAGGATCAAGGCGTGGCAAGAAACTTATTGAAATACCGCTACAACCATTTGGAGAGGGCTATCGAAAATGCTGAAAAATTAGGTTTTAGCAACGGGGCGGCATTATATCCTATGGTTACGATGAATGGAGAAGAGTGTCACAACGAGTGGGAGATCACCTTCGAGGAGATTCATCGAAATGGAGCTATAGCGTTCGCCATTTATAACTATCACCGATACACCGGCGACTATAGCTATATTCCTGAAATGGGCTTGGAGGTCCTAATCGGGATCGCTCGTTTTTGGCATCAAAGGGCAACTTATTCCGCAGCAAAGCAGAAGTTTGTGATCTTAGGGGTTACTGGTCCCAACGAATATGAGAATAATATCAACAATAACTGGTATACCAACTATATCGCCAAATGGTGCATCGATTATACCATAGAAAACATTAAAAAGATAGAATCCGAATATACGGAAGATTATGACCGTGTGATGGATAAGGTAAATCTCGATTGGGCCGAGGTTGAGAAATGGCAAGAAGTTGCAGACAATATGTACTTTCCATATTCAGAAGAACACCAAATTTATTTGCAGCAAGATGGTTTCTTGGACAAGGAGTTGGTCACTGTTGCTGACTTAGATCCTTCTCAGCGCCCTATCAACCAAAAGTGGTCTTGGGATAGAATTCTAAGGTCGCCTTACATCAAGCAAGCAGATACGCTTCAAGGCTTTTACTTTTTCGAGGATCATTTTTCCCTTGAAGAATTGAAGCGTCACTTTGACTTCTATGAACCATTTACAGTTCATGAGAGTTCACTTTCACCATGTGTGCACAGTATTCAAGCGGCAAAATTAGACCAGATGGAACAGGCCTATAGATTTTATTTGCGGACCTCTCGTCTAGATTTGGATGATTACAACAAGGAAGTCGAAGAAGGACTGCACATTACGTCCATGGCTGGGACTTGGATGAGTATCGTAGAAGGTTTTGGTGGTATGCGCGTGAAGAATGACACCCTCTCTTTTGAGCCAAAGATACCATTAGAATGGGATGCCTATTCGTTTAAGGTCAACTTTAGACACCAAATACTCAAGGTCAATGTTGCGCAGTCTGGCGTCACATTTGAACTGGAAGGCGACAAGGAACTGATGATCTTGGTCGATGGGAAAGAAGTAACGGTATCGCCAAACAACATGGTAAGCTTAGACAGATAATTGAAAATAAATAAGATATCTCAAATTCCTAATTCCAAAGCCCAGGCCTTTGGAATTTGGTTTTTGGGAATATCACCATGCCAAAACCAATAAACTTATGAAGCCCATTTATCAAATAGGATTTTATATCCTTCTTTTGTTTGGTAGCCTAGGTTGTAAACAAAAGGATTCGACCTCGACCTCAACAGTCGACACCAATCCTGTTTCTAATCAAAAAGTGGAGCGGGTAGAGCCACCTAATTGGTGGATAGGGTTTCATAATACTCATTTACAACTCCTGGTCAAAGAGCCAAATATAGGGGAAGCTACTGTAAAGATCATATATCCTGGGGTCACTATCAAAAAAGTACATAGTGCGCACAGTCCAAATTATCTCTTTTTGGATCTTCATATAGCACCCGAAACAGAAGCAGGAGTATTCGATATAGTATTTACCTATCCTAGTGGTACTGAAAAGAAGCACACGTATGAGCTAAAGGCCCGTTTAAAAAAGCCTGAGGACTATGTTGGCTTTGATAGTAGTGACGCAGTCTATCTGATCACTCCGGATCGTTTTGCCAATGCAGAAACTTCCAATGACGTTGTTGCTGGACTTAAAGAAGCGACGATCGACCGGTCTAAAGATTACGCGCGCCATGGGGGAGATATTGCCGGAATCATCGCCCATCTAGATTATATTTCGGACATGGGCTTTACGGCAATCTGGCCGTCGCCTTTACTTACCAACGATATGCCGCAATGGTCCTACCATGGATATGCGATGACTGACTTTTACGAGGTAGATCCACGTTTTGGCTCTTTGGAGGATTATAAAAGATTGGCAGACGAGACTCGAAAAAAAGGAATAAAGCTGATCATGGATCAAGTGGCCAATCACTGTGGCTTAGAACATTGGTGGATGAAGGACCTTCCTTTTAAAAATTGGGTAAATTATCAAAAAGACTTCGAGAACAAGGAGCCTACAACATTCTCCAATCACCGCCGCACGGCAAATCAAGATAGCTATGCCTCGGTAGCTGATAAAGAGGGCATGGCCAATGGTTGGTTTGTAAGTTCAATGCCCGATCTGAATCAGCGTAACCCATTTATGGGTAATTACCTGGTTCAAAATAGCATTTGGTGGATAGAAACATTAGGTCTCGGAGGGATTCGCCAAGATACCTATCCATATCCAGACAAGCAATTTATGTCTGAATGGGCAGGCGCCATTATGGAAGAATACCCAAACTTTAGTATCGTTGGTGAAGAATGGAGCTACAATCCATTGCTTATCGGTTATTGGCAGGAGGGGGCCAACAATAGGGATGGTTACGACTCTAATTTGACCTCTACGATGGATTTTGCGATGCAGCAGGCTGTTGCCGATGCGCTGAAGGAACCAGAAAATTGGAATACAGGCTTGGTTAAGATATACGAAGGGCTTGCGAATGATTTTTACTATGCCTCACCAAAAGATATCATGGTTTTTCCAGATAACCACGATATGGATCGCGTATTCACGAGATTAAATGAAGATGTACCCAATACCAAAATGGCCTTGGCCACTTTCTTAACGTTGCCACGCATTCCTCAGATCTACTATGGAACGGAGGTCTTAATGGAAAACACGGATAAACCAGGAGACCATGGTTTGATTCGTACCGACTTTCCAGGAGGTTGGGAGGAAGATGAAGTCAATGCATTCACAGGGCAAGGATTGTCAGTCGCTCAAAAAGATATGCAGCGCTTTCTAAAGAAATTCCTCAACTATCGAAAAGATAGTAGAGCCATTCATGATGGTAAGACCGTTCATTTCGGGCCTTTTATGGGGACCTATTTCCTTTTTCGAATCATGGATGACGAAACGGTCGTGCTAATTCTTAATAAGAATGAAACACCTATCACCATCGATCTAAAGCGATACGCTGAGATCGGGCTCGCTGGCAAGAAGTTGAAAAACATAGTAACGAACGAAACCATTTATTGGGGCGATGATATACAACTTGCCGAGAAAGGGCCGCTCGTGTTAACGACAAAATTTCAATAGATGAAGAAGATCATATTTCTGTTTTTTCTCTTTTCATTAAGCTTGATCAATGCGCAAAATCCTTCGCGCAAATACCTATCACACTCGGAGGAGAATAACGCGCTTACCGTGAAGACCAGCGATGGAAACTATATTTTTAAACCCTATTCCGAAGGAATTTTAGAGACCTCCTTTGTTCCAACGGGAGAGAATTTTAATTCAAATTCTCATGCAGTTGTGATGCAGCCCAACGATTTAAAGACCGCCTATTCGTACGTAGGTGAAGATATTACCTATGGGACCAAAGGCATGACCGTGACGATCACCACTTCGCCTTTTAAGATCAGTTACAAGTATAAAGGTAAAGAACTCATCTCCGAGAAAAGGGGCTTTCATGCGGACAGCTTACAGAAGATTCAATTCAATCTCGATAAAAATGAGGTGCTCTACGGAGGCGGTGCCCGAGCCTTGGGTATGAATCGCCGAGGATATCGTTTAGAACTTTATAACAAAGCTCATTATGGATATGAGACCCATTCCGAGTTGATGAACTTTACCATGCCCATAGTGATTTCCAGCAAGAGATATATGATCCATTTCGATAACGCTCCTATAGGCTATTTGGATCTCGATAGCAAAAAGGACAACACCCTTCAATACGAGACCATTTCTGGCCGAATGACGTATCAAATAGTCTCGGGCGATGATTGGAAAGAAGTGATGGGCAACTATACAAATTTGACTGGGAGACAACCCATGATCCCGCGTTGGGCGCTAGGAAATTTTGCCAGCCGATTTGGATACCATTCCCAAATGGAAGCCACAGAGACGATCGATAGATTCTTCGAAGCGGAAATTCCTGTGGATGCGATCATTCTCGACCTGTACTGGTTTGGGAAAGATATCAAAGGGCACATGGGAAATTTCGAGTTCGAACGCGATTCGTTCCCAACCCCCAAAAAAATGATCAAAGATCTTGCCCAAAAAGGAGTGAAGACCCTATTGATCACAGAACCTTTTATTCTTTCAACTAGTAAAAACTGGGATGAAGCGGTTGAAAAGAAAATACTTGGCACAGATTCGATTGGTATGCCATATCGGTATGACTTTTATTTTGGAAATACAGGTCTTATAGATATTTATAAAAAGGATGGAAAAGACTGGTTCTGGAACATTTACAGGAAATTTACGTCAGAATACGGAGTCGGCGGATGGTGGGGCGATCTTGGGGAGCCCGAAGTGCATCCTTCAGATCTACAGCATGCGGTCGGTTCTGCTGATGAGGTTCATAATACATATGGTCATGACTGGGCGCGCTTGGTATACGAAGGTTATCAAAGAGACTTCCCAGATCAACGACCTTTCATACTAATGCGGGCTGGATATTCAGGTTCGCAACGATTTGGGATGATCCCATGGAGTGGAGACGTGAATCGCAGTTGGGGAGGACTTCAACCTCAACCAGAGATCGCATTGCAAATGGGCATGCAAGGCATGGGTTTCATGCATTCGGACCTTGGAGGTTTTGCTGGCGATTATGATGACGATGAATTATACATTCGTTGGTTGCAGTATGGCGTCTTTCAGCCCATCTATCGTCCGCATGCACAAGAGTCGGTGCCCTCAGAACCTGTTTACAAGAATGAGCACACCAAAGAATTGGCAAAGCAGGCCATCGAATTACGCTATCGTCTTCTTCCCTATAACTACAATGCGATCTTTCAAAATCATCGTCATGGGATTCCCTTGATGCGACCGTTGTTTTTTGAAGATGACAGTGAGAAGGCAACAACGATCGCCAATACCTATTTTTGGGGAGACGATTTTCTTATATCACCGGTGATGAAGAGAGGAGAAACTACACATGAGGTCTACTTTCCGAAAGGGAGCATATGGTTCGATTTCTATTCATCCAAGAAATTTGAAGGTGGAAACACCGCCAAAGTTGAAGTTAAAGAGGAATACATCCCAACTTTCGTGCGTGGCGGAAGCTTTATTCCAATGGTGCAGCCAGTGCAGACAACGGAAGAGTATTCAATACAGCAACTGGATCTGCATTTCTTTTATGACGATTCTATTGAAAAAAGTAAACGAACGCTCTACAACGACGATGGGAAAACACCGAAGGCCTTTGAGAAGGAAAAATATGAAATGCTTCGTTTTGAAAGTTGTTCGAATGGCAAAACCCTTCGTCTTAGCTCAGATCGTTTTATAGCTGATGGTTTTTCTGTTAAAGATCGAAATATTACCTTAAAGATCCATGGATTGAGCAGAAAGCCTAGAATGATCAGGTCTAATGGTAAGAAAGTAGACTTCATTTGGAAGGACAAAAAGAAGATCGCGGTCATAAAAACCACCGATGTTTTCAAACTGAAAATAAAATTGTGATGAAAAGAATAATATTCATTTTCTTGGCCATGACACTGCAGGTAGCATGCAAACAAGAAAAAAAAGTTGAAAAAGAAACGATGGAACATAACACCACTGCTGTGAAAGAACAAAAGAAGGTCGTATATCAAGTTTTCACAAGACTCTTTGGAAATACAAATACGACCAATAAGCCTTGGGGAACCATTGAAGAAAATGGGGTAGGGAAATTCGAAGATTTTACCGAAAAGGCCCTCAAAGAGATCAAGGACTTAGGAGTCACTCATATCTGGTATACAGGAGTGCCGCACCATGATGTGATCACAGATTACACCGCATACGGCATCTCAAATGACGATCCTGATGTAGTGAAAGGACGTGCCGGATCTCCTTACGCGGTAAAGGATTATTACAATGTAAACCCAGATTTGGCCGTAGATCCATCAAAACGGTTAGAGGAATTCCAAGCATTGATCAAAAGAACACATGATGCAGGCCTCAAGGTCATCATTGATATAGTTCCCAATCATGTAGCACGGAATTACTCTGGATTGACCAATCCAAAGGGAGTGAGCGATTTCGGAGCAGAAGATGATACCACTGTTGAATATAAGCGCGAAAATAATTTCTATTATATGCCAGGCGAAGACTTTCAAGTACCTATTTGGCAAGATGGATATCTGCCCTTAGGTGGGGAGAAAAACCCATTAGCGGATGGTAAATTTGAAGAAAGTCCAGCAAAATGGACAGGAAACGGTTCGAGACGCGCACAACCTGGATTTCACGATTGGTACGAAACGGTGAAGGTAAATTATGGCGTTCGTCCGGATGGAACCAAGGATTTTGATCAATTGCCAGAAGGATACGATTCGAAAGATGTTTCTGCCCATTTTGAGTTTTGGAAGGATAAGGACGTGCCCAACTCTTGGAAGAAATTCAAGGAAATTGCTTTATACTGGACCGCCATGGGTGTGGACGGTTTTAGATTTGACATGGCAGAGATGGTCCCGGTAGAGTTCTGGAGCTACCTCAATACCGCTATCAAAAATGCCAATGAAGACGCCTTTTTACTAGCGGAGGTGTATAACCCCTCCTTATATCGAGACTACATCAAAAAAGGAAAAATGGATTATCTCTACGACAAAGTGGAGCTTTACGATACCCTGAAGCATATTATGCAAGGACATGGAAAAACAGACCATTTGCCAAAGATCCAAGACGGTTTGGCCGATATAGAACATCATATGCTTCACTTTTTAGAGAATCATGACGAACAGCGTATCGCAAGCCCAGACTTCGCTGGAAATGCAGTAAAAGGTAAGCCAGCCATGGTATTGTCGGCAACTATTTCTACCTCACCTACCATGATCTATTTTGGACAAGAAGTAGGGGAGCCTGGAGCTGAGGATGCTGGTTTTGGCAAGCCCACCCGTACTTCTATCTTCGATTATATCGGAGTGCCGCATCACCAACGATGGGTGAATGACAAAAAATTCGATGGGGGACAACTTTCCACCGAGGAAGTCGACCTTCGTAACTTTTATAGGAGACTGCTCAATTTCACGCTGGGTAGCGATGCCTTGATGGGGAACTATCAAGAAATTCACTTCATCAATCGTGAGGAGACGGAAGGCTATGACCATCGACTGTTCTCATTTGTGCGATGGTCGGCAAACGAAAAGTTGATCATCGTCAATAACTTTGATGAACAGAAGAAATACACTTTGAATCTCAAGTTGCCATCCGATCTCATCGCCAAATGGAATCTTGAAGATGGGACCTATAAAGTTGAGGACCAACTTGGCGAATCGGCTTTCACATCCAACTTAAAAGTTGAAAATGGAAAAGGAAGTTTGGCTTTAGAGATACATCCGTTAGAATCTTTTATATTTAAAATAAAATAATGCAGTGCTGAATAAAACAACCTATCCAAGTAAACGTAAATTCGGCATGTTAACCTCACAGGATTATGATTCCTGTGAGGTTTGTTATTTTTGGTGAAATAAAACTGATTCGAACATGACATGTTTTTCAAAAGTGTTGAGCTGCGTTTTAGTAACAATAACCCTCCAATCCTGTCAGGAAATGAAAACAACACCGCTAAATATTGGACACCGAGGTGCACGTGGACATGTGGCCGAAAATACGGTTGCATCAGTGAAGAAGGCCATGGAGCTAGGAGTTGATGGGGTAGAGATCGATGTGTTCAAATGTGCTAGCGGGGAAATTGTTGTCATTCATGATACAACATTGGACCGTACAACGAATGGTACAGGCTACGTGATGGACCATACCTACTTTCAGCTAAAGCAACTCAAAGTCGAGGGCGAATATACCATACCCTTACTTCAAGATGTGCTGAAAGCACTTGATAAAAAAGTGAAGCTGAATGTAGAGCTAAAGGGCCCTGGAACCGCGGACAGGGTTGCATTCATTCTCAACTACTACATAGAGAAACAGGGTTGGAACCCAAAGGATTTTATCGTCTCAAGTTTTGATTGGGATGAGCTAAGAAGTTTTTATCAACTTAACAAAGAAATTCCGATCGGGATCCTCACCGAGGACGATCCTCTTGACGCCATTGATGTGGCCAAGGAGCTAAACGCATTTTCAATTCATCCAAATCACAGATTCTTGACCAAGGGGAATGTCAAAGCCATTCAGTCTGAAGGTTATAAGATCTATACATGGACGGTAAACGATCCTGCAGATATTCAACGGATGAGGGCGCTCGGGGTGGAGGCGATCATTACCGATTATCCCGAACGGCTACGAGAGTAGTTTATTTCTTACTGGCCATTTTTGAATAGCAAAATATTTTTATTTAGAACAATCGAAACGGTTCGATTACTTTTGCAGCGATGGAATATGACCTTATCATTATCGGTGGTGGAGCCGCAGGTTTTTTCGCAGCGATTCATATTGCTGAATTAGATCCGTCTAAGAACATAGCCATTCTAGAGCGTGGAAAAGAGGTGCTGACCAAGGTGAAGATCTCTGGAGGTGGCAGATGTAATGTGACGCATGCCGAATTTGATCCAAAAGAACTTGTAAAGAACTATCCAAGAGGAGAAAAAGAACTTCGCGGGCCATTTCACAACTTTTGTAGTGGAGACACCATCGCTTTTTTTGAGGAAAGGGGTATCGAACTAAAGATCGAAGAAGATGGCCGCATGTTTCCTACGACGGATTCCTCTCAGACCATCATAGATTGTTTTCTTTCTGAAACCAAGCGTTTGGGTGTTGAGGTGTTGAAGAATCATGCTGTAAAGGATATCGTGAAGAATGATACGAAATGGGTCCTCAATACCAATCGCGGTGATTTTAGATCTAAAAAATTATTGGTAGCTTCTGGAAGCAATCCAAAGGTTTGGCAAATGATGGCATCACTTGGACATTCGATTGTGTCTCCAGTGCCATCATTGTTCACATTCAATATAAAGGATCAACGAATCACTGGTTTAATGGGGCTTTCAGCACCAGCTGAAGTCCAATTATTAGACAGGTCAGGTGCTCCCCTAATGGAAGGCCTGCCTGCCGGCAAGGCAGGGATGTCTGCGAGAGCAGATAGAGGGGGTTCAGAAGGGCCACTATTAATTACCCACTGGGGGATGAGTGGTCCCGCAATTCTAAAGCTTTCGGCTTGGGGCGCAAGAGCATTGAATCAATGTAATTATCAGTTTATGATAGAGGTCAATTGGTTAAAGGATATTTCGACTATCGAAGTAACTACACTTTTGGAAAGAATAAAGAAGGAGCATGCGAAAAAAAGGATCTTCAAGTTGCACCCTTTTGATTTACCAAAACGACTTTGGCAAAAGATTATGGAGGCCTCCAACATCGATCAAGAACTACGATGGGCGGATATCTCTAAAAAACAACTGAACGATCTTGTCGTCCAACTCACAGCGGCACGATTCTATGTAAACGGAAAGAGTACCTTCAAAGAGGAATTCGTCACTGCGGGTGGCGTGGAATTAAAAGAGGTTGACTTTAAGACATACGAAAGCAAATTGCATAAAAATCTATACTTTGCTGGTGAAGTCTTGAATATAGATGCCGTCACTGGTGGGTTCAACTTTCAAAATGCATGGACCGGAGCGTACATAGCGGCAAAAGCAATATCCGAAGATCATCATGAAAACATTCATAGCATTACTTAGGGGCATCAATGTCGGAGGCCATAAAAAGATAAAAATGGCCGACTTGCGAGCACTGTTGACCGGGGATGGACTAGAATGCGTACAAACCTATATACAGAGCGGTAATATTATATTTCAGGCGAAAAGCGAGACGAATGATCTGGCGGATCGCATTATGTCCCTCATAAAGAACAGTTTTGGTTTTGAAGTACCTGTGATGATATACACTACGGAACAATTAGAAAATATCATAAAGAATTGTCCTTTTGAAGGGGAAAAGCGGGCGAACAGTTATTTTACCCTACTACAGAATTCCCCAACCAGAGCTAAGCGGTCCGAATTAATGGGGGTTTCTTTTCCAGATGAAGAGTTTCATCTTGTAGATAGCTGTATCTACTCGTTCTGCGCTCATGGCTACCGAAATGCAAAATTGAACAACAATTACTTCGAGAAAAAACTTGAAATGGCGGCAACCACGAGGAATCTTAAGACGATGCGTAAGCTTTTGGAGATGTCTCAGATACCTTGAACACTATGAAGTGATGATAAATAGGCTGTTTGTCGATTTTTTTGCAAGTTTTCTAATTTGAAAGCCAATGTTTTATAAAGTTTGCTATATTAGTCGCAGATTAACAACTTTTAACATTAAACCCAAATCATGAAGACTATTAAGAACTTAGCCGTAGTGCTAACGGTTACGCTATTTGGTTTCTCTAACTCTTATGCAGAGGACCAGCCCGTCAAAGACCTATTGGTCGAGTATATCAACGCCATCAATAATGTTGGTAATGGAACCTCCAAGGAAGACGTATTGGCTTTATTCAACGATCGCTATGTGAGCAACATTGCAACGGTAAGACTCTCAGGAACTGTGCGACGTACAACTGCGGGTAAAAATGAGATAGCAACGCTGATCGACGAAATTTTAGCTGACGAAAAATATACCTTTCGTATGACTTTAGATCAAGTGTTACATGTGGCGCAAAAAGATCGTGCAGGCACCGTTTCTGCGTTGGTCAACTTCGAGTCTAGAATCGATGACAAGCTCGCGGAGAAAGGAACCATTATGATGAATTTGGTGGCGACATTGGTCAATGGCCAATGGAAGATCATCCACAACAACACAGTGCGTGTATCTGAGGCTAGTGACGTTGGTAATTGTGTGACCTATATCTATGGTAAAGGAACTACCAAGTTTGTAACGGAAACATACTTCCCTGCTGGTGTAGAATATGGTCAGAACTTCGAAGCTTTTAGAGTTACTGTAAGGGACGGAAGAAGAGTGATCAAGTCTGATAGCAATGAATTTAGCTGGGATGGTGATGGCAACCTTTCATACAACGGAGAAGTTGTAGGTGCGGCCGAGGAAGGTAGAGAAGCTGTAGAAATGGCAGTGCGTCATCTCTATAAAGAATCGTGTGTAAAGATAGTTTTCAACTAATGGGTTGAGAAAAATAATCAATAGGAACGCCGAGCATTGCTCGGCGTTTTTTTATATAAATAAATGAAGTTGCTTTTTTAATTCAATTGCCAAATACTGAAGTTGAGAACAGTTGCAAAAGCGACCCAAGCCAAATAGGGATATAATAAAAAAGCTGCCTTTTTGTCGACCACCTTAAACCATTTGATGGTACGAATGATAAGCACTAGCAGGATGCAGATGATGACCAATCCCCAAAAGGGTTTTTTCAATCCAAAAAAGACCATGCTCCAAGCACCGTTGAATACCAGTTGAAAGCAGAAATGGTAGATCGCTGTCTTTACCCACTTATGGTAAAAACCGCGATTCCAGACCAATCCGGCAGCAATTCCCATGAGTACATAGAGTACTGTCCATACAGGAGCAAAGACCCAATTGGGCGGGTTAAAGCTGGGCTTGTTCAAGGTTGTGTACCAGGTCGTTACCGAGGATTGTGTTGCAAAACCAGAAAGAAAGCCAATGAGAAGGCATACGACCACAGCAATGAGTATTTTGGAGGTTTTGTCTAGCATGTTAATTTGGCTATGTCACTAAAATAGCGATTTATTTCTATTGTGCAATTTTGCTCTTGTTACAAAATGTATCTTTGTCAAAATTTTGAAAAAATGACCGAAAGCGATTTTATTCCTTCTGCATATCTACAAAAACCAACCACGGGAAGTGTCACGTGGAAATCGCCAAGCAATATCGCCTTGGTCAAATATTGGGGAAAAAAAGAACATCAAATCCCAGCCAATCCATCGATCAGCTTTACCCTGGTGGATTGCGCAACTACGACAACTCTTAGATATGAGAAGTTGGCAGTCATCGGTGATGCGTTTCAGTTCGATCTTATTTTTGAAGGGCAGCCAAAAGCATCGTTCAAACCAAAGATTGAGACCTTTTTCGAGCGGATCGAATCTTATTTGCCTTTCTTAAAAGAGTATCATTTTACCATCGAAACCTCAAATTCTTTCCCCCATAGCTCGGGTATTGCCTCTTCGGCTAGCGGGATGAGCGCGTTGGCATTGTGTCTTATGTCGCTCGAAAAATCACTAAAACCCGAGATGAGCGATACGTTCTTCAATCAGAAGGCCTCTTTTTTGGCTCGCTTAGGATCTGGAAGTGCTTGTCGTAGCATTGAAGGGCCTTTGATACAATGGGGAGAACACGAAGAAACAGCTGGAAGTTCTGACCTATACGGAGTTGCTTATCCGTACGAGGTCCATGAGGTCTTCAAAGACTTTCAAGACACTATTCTGCTAGTCGATAAGGGCGAAAAACAGGTGAGCAGTAGCGTTGGGCACAACTTGATGCACGACCATCCCTATGCCAAAAATCGTTTTAAGCAGGCTCATCAGCATTTGACGGCGCTTCAAGAGGTATTTAAGCAAGGTGATCTCAAAAGATTCATTGAAATTGTCGAAAGTGAAGCGCTTACGCTACATGCCATGATGATGACCTCTTTGCCTTATTACATTTTGATGAAACCCAATACCTTAAATATCATCAACAGCATATGGAAATATCGTAAAGAGACCGAGAGCAACATCTGTTTTACATTAGATGCAGGGGCCAATGTACATGTGCTTTACCCAAAAAGCGAGAAGCATGAGGTGCTTGGATTTATTAAGAAAGAATTAGCACAATATTGTCAAAACCAACAGTATATTTGTGATGAAACCGGAACGGGAGCAAAAAAGTTGTAAATTTGCTCTGTTGTCATTCCTGCGAAAGTAGGAATCCAGATATAATCAATTAGATTTCACAGTATCTGTGGAATGACGAAAAATTATGAAAGGCCCACTATTCTACTCTAAAATATTACTCTTCGGAGAATACGGGATCATCAAAGATTCTAAAGGACTCTCTATCCCATATAATTTTTACAATGGCGCGTTAAAGGTCGACAATGACCCTTCGGTAGAGGCCAAGAGATCCAATCAGAGTTTGATCGCTTTTTCAAAATATCTTGAAAACCTTCAACAAGAACAGCCAGATTTGGTGACTTTCGACATTGAGGCGTTGAAAAACGACGTGGAAGCAGGAATGTATTTCGACAGCAGTATCCCCCAAGGATATGGCGTTGGAAGCAGCGGAGCACTGGTAGCGGCCATCTATGACAAGTATGCGAATGATAAGATAACGGTCTTAGAAAATCTTACTCGTGAGAAATTGTTGAAATTGAAGGGAATATTTTCAGCGATGGAATCTTTCTTTCACGGAAAGTCGTCGGGCCTAGATCCGTTGAATAGTTATTTGAGCATTCCAATCCTTATCAATAGCAAAGACAATATAGAACCAACAGGAATACCTTCGCAAAATGAAGCAGGAAAGGGAGCGGTATTTTTATTGGATAGCGGGATCACAGGTGAGACCGCACCGATGGTCAATATTTTCATGGAAAACATGAAGCAGGAAGGTTTTCGAAAGATGCTCAAAGAGCAATTTGTGACCTATACCGATGCCTGTGTAGAGGATTTTCTGAAAGGTAACATTAACTCACTTTTTGGGAACATCAAAAAATTATCTCATGTTGTTTTCGACAACTTCAAACCAATGATACCGCAGCAATTCCACAAGCTGTGGCAACAAGGTATCGAAAGCAATGATTACTATCTCAAACTTTGCGGTTCTGGCGGTGGTGGTTACATCCTTGGATTTACCGAAGACATTGAAAAGGCAAGAGCTGCATTACACGGTCATAAGCTAGAAGTCGTCTATACCTTTTAAAAAAACCATTCCAGCAATGGTGCCCTCCCGTAAACAAAAGATGTTGATGCTCAAACTTTTGAGCTTGTTCTCGGTGGTGCGTGGCTACAATATATTAGTGATCACCCTGGCTCAATACTTAGCTTCCATATATATTCTAGCGCCCGATAGACCTGCGCTGGAGGTCATTTTTGATCTACAGCTTTTTATGCTGGTCACCGCAACGGCCCTTGCGATCGCTGGAGGATATATTATCAATAATTTTTACGATGCGGAGAAAGATCTGATAAACAGACCTAAAAAGTCCATGCTGGACCGTATCGTAAGCCAACGTTTTAAGTTGACCACCTACTTTGTTCTTAATTTTGCTTCTGTATTTTTTGCTAGTTATGTTTCTTTTCGGGCGGTGGTATTCTTTTCGGTTTATATCTTTGGGATATGGTTTTATTCTCACAAACTTAAACGCCTACCCTTTGTCGGTAATCTTACCTCTGCGATACTATCGATTACACCTTTCTTCGCTGTATTTATCTACTATAAGAATTTCGATACAGTGATATTCGTCCATGCCACCTTCTTATTTCTGCTAATTTCCATGCGAGAGCTAGTAAAGGATCTTGAAAACTTACCAGGTGATATGGCACAGGATTATCGTACGATTCCAATTGTGTATGGCGAACGGATATCGAAAATTTTTCTTTCAGGACTGACCCTGCTTACGCTAATCCCCATTTACTTGTTGATAAATCGTTTTCATATAGGATACATGTATCTGTATTTTTATAGCAGTGTTCTTGTTTTAACGGTATTTCTGGTATTGCTCTGGCAATCCAATGGTCGTAGACATTATGTGTTGCTCCATAATATTCTTAAATTCATTATCGTATTGGGGGTATTTGGTATATTGTTGATAGACATCGATCTGGTGCTAAGTAGGATCTTTTAGGCTATTCCCACTAGTATCTCTATGTCTGCGGCAGGACTTTGGCCAGTAGGCCCTTTTGCTATGATGCTAAAGAAGTCGAAGCACAGCAAAAAGGATTTCCAACAACAGCTCAATCTTCAATGCGATCAAAGGATAAACTACTCAACATATCAACTTATAAACAAAAAAATGACCAACCATCTTAAAGTAGCTCTTGCACAGATATCACCTGTATGGCTGAATAAAGAAGCGACCCTAAAGAAAATTAAGGAAACGATCAAAAACGCCGCCGCCGAAAAGGCAGAACTCATTGTTTTTGGTGAAGCACTCCTTCCAGGATATCCCTTTTGGATCAGCCTTACCGAGGGTGCTCAATTTGACGCAAAGATTCAAAAGGAATTGCATGCACATTACGTTCGTAATGCTATCGTGGTCGAAGAAGACCTTGGCGAAGTTTGCAAATTGGCTAAAAAATATACGATGGCCATTTATTTGGGAGTTATAGAGCGCGCCATGGATCGCGGGGGCCACAGCATCTACTGTTCTCTTGTTTATATCAATGCTAAGGGCGATGTAAGATCAATACATCGCAAATTGCAACCCACTTACGAGGAACGCCTTACGTGGGCACCGGGAGATGGTAACGGATTGCAAGTACACCGATTAAAGGATTTTACCGTTGGTGGATTGAATTGCTGGGAAAATTGGATGCCGTTGGCGAGGACCGCACTCTACGGTCTTGGTGAGAATCTGCATATCGCCGTCTGGCCGGGAAGCGATTATAACACCAAAGATATCACGCGTTTTATCGCTCGTGAAAATCGGAGTTTTGTCATCTCGGTATCGAGTATGATGCAAACGAAAGATTTCCCAGATGATACCCCTCACCTTAAAAAGATACTCGATAAGGCACCAACAACATTGGCAAATGGGGGATCGTGCATCGCTGGTCCAGATGGCGAGTGGATCGTGTCTCCCGTAATTGATAAAGAGGGGCTGATCATAGAGACCCTAGATTTTGATCGCGTGTATGAGGAACGACAAAATTTCGATCCTTCAGGACATTATTCACGTCCCGATGTAACTCAGCTAACGGTTAACAGAGAAAGACAAAGTATCGTTAAAATCAGATGATTGGAATTTATGATTTATTGATTGATTATTTGTCCTAGGGTTGTACTTTTGCAAAAATTTTAAGTACATGACACGTAACGACCGTTCAGGTAAGGGCAAACCCTTTGGAAAACAAGGAGCAGGACCAAAGAAGAGAGATTTTTCAAAAGGCGAAAAACCATCTCGTCAACGTCCGTCTGCAAAAAGTACTGGCAATAAGGACGAGATCCGATTGAATAAGTTTATTGCCAATGCAGGCATCTGCTCTCGGCGCGATGCGGATATGCATATCGCAGTGGGTAGTGTCACTGTGAATGGCAAAGTCGTTACCGAGATGGGATATAAGGTGAAGATAACCGATGAGGTTCGTTTTGACGGGCAACGTATCTATCCCGAAAAACCTGAGTATATCCTTCTGAACAAACCTAAAGGCTTTTTAGCTACGACCAAAGATGAGAAAGGACGTAAAACAGTCATGGACCTCATTGCCAATGCGACCGATGCACGCGTGGTACCGGTAGGACGTCTAGATAGGCCAACTACTGGGCTCATCCTCTTTACCAATGATGGCCAAATGGCAAAGAAACTTACCAATGCGGCAAACGATATAAGGCAGATCTATCATGTCTCTCTAGATAGAAAATTGAGTCAGGCAGACTTTAACAAGATCAAAGAAGGAATCACTTTGGACGATGGTCTTGCAGAGGTGGACGAGATCTCTTGGGTCCATGGAGCGACCAAACGCGAAGTGGGAATAAAAATACATAGTATTCGTCACCGCTTGGTTCGCCGCATCTTTGAATCACTCAACTACGAAATCGTATCCTTAGATCGTGTTGTCTTTGCTGGGCTTACCAAAAAAGACCTTCCTCGAGGACACTGGAGACATCTCACCAAACAAGAAGTGATCAATTTAGGAATGTAATTTTATTCTTTCCGTTGTAAATTATTGAACTACATTTGGTATTTTGAAAATTTAAAAATGAAATGTAGCTAGCAGTTGCAGATTCTTGTCATGAGATATATTTATTATGAAAATGATGCCGGCTACAATTTAAAATTAAAACGTCTTTAATACCAAAGAAAGGAAACAGAATGGGCATAAACGGATTGACCATTATTGGGAGTGAAGAATGGTGTGTTTGTGAAGAATTGAACATTCCTGCGATCAAGGCCAGAGTTGACTCTGGCGCCAAAACCTCCTCTATTCAGGCGAGTAATGTGAAAATTATTCAAAAGGGAACTGAAGAATGGGTACGCTTCGAAGTGAACCCTCTTCAAGAAAATAGAAGTATCGCCATTCCTTGTGAAGCCAGGGTCATAGGCAAAAGATTGGTGAAAAGCAGCACAGGCATTGCAGAGCAACGATTTGTGATCAAAACAATGGTGACCATCGGAAAAGACAGTTTTGAGATCGAGCTTACCCTGGCCAATAGGGACACTATGGAGTTTAAAATGCTACTCGGGCGTGAGGCACTCAACGGCAGATATCTGGTAAATCCCAACGAGATCGACCTTTGCGCTTCCTATACCAACGGGGAAATCATGGATCTTTATAAGCCGTTCATCAATGAACGTACAGGGTTGAAGATCGGACTTTTGGCGAGTAACCCTAATTTGTATAGCAACAAACGAATCATTGAAGCTGGCGAGGCACGTGGACACGATATGGTGTTTCTCAATGTAGAACATGCTTATATGAAACTAGATGCAAGTCAGCCCGAGATCCGATACCGAGGGGGCAATATCATCGATGAGTTCGATGCAGTCATCCCACGTATAAAACCTTCGGTCACCTTCTATGGCTGCGCGCTGATCCGGCAATTCGATTCTATGGGCATCTACTGTCTCAATGGAGCTGAGGCCATTACGCAGTCTAGGGATAAGTTGTTCGCATCGCAATTATTTGCAAAACATGATATTCATATCCCAATCACTGGTTTTGCCAAATCTCCTTTGGACACCAAAGACCTTATTAAGATGGTAAATGGGGCACCATTGATCATCAAATTGTTGGAAAGCACACAAGGCAAAGGGGTGGTGCTCGCCGAAACCAATAAGGCTGCAGAAAGTGTGATCAACGCGTTCAAAAGTGTACAGACCAATATTCTTGTGCAGGAGTTTATCAAAGAGGCTAATGGGCAGGATATTCGTTGTTTTGTGGTCAATGGAAAGGTGGTCGCCTCTATGGCGAGACAAGCTACAAAGGGAGAATTTCGAGCCAATATCCATCAAGGAGGTACGGCATCCATCATTAGGATCACTCAAGAAGAACGGAAACTTGCGATCAAAGCAGCGAGGATCTTAAATCTACCCGTAGCTGGAGTTGATATTATACGGTCCAAGAAAGGACCACTTTTGCTCGAAGTGAATTCTTCACCAGGCTTGGAAGGGATAGAAAATGCCACAGGAAAGGATATCGCCAATATTATGATTCAAGCGATAGAGAAG
Source organism: Sungkyunkwania multivorans (assembly GCF_042675645.1). Taxonomy (NCBI): domain Bacteria; kingdom Pseudomonadati; phylum Bacteroidota; class Flavobacteriia; order Flavobacteriales; family Flavobacteriaceae; genus Sungkyunkwania; species Sungkyunkwania multivorans. The sequence continues at coordinate 854,118 of NZ_JBHTJH010000017.1, forward strand.
AAGTTGAAGTTCGTTTCTTAAAGAAAAGCTCCCAAAAGAATACTCCATAGACAATACTATATTCTGAGGCGATGATCCAAAGATTCTCCTTGTTTCCTTCATTTCCATAGGCGAGATAGCTAAGGATGATCACAAGGCTCCACACCAATGGGAAACGAAACTTTGTAAAGATCGAAAGAATCAACAAGGTCGCTAGATACCATGGATGTACGGTTGTCGATACAAAGTAGTAAAAACTAAGACACAATAGCATCGCTGTGATCAATTGAATAGCTGTTTTGTTTTTTCTGAAAAAGGCCACGGCAAGAACAAAGAAGATCACAATAAAAGGAGTATACTGGCCTATGGTCTGGATCTCGTTATATCCACGAAAACCGTAACCGATCTCCCTTGCAACATAATAAAGACTCCCATTGAACTCGAAATTGGTGAACCATAAACCTACGGTTTCCGAATAATTATTAATGAATTGTAGATCAAAGAACGGTAGAAACAACAACAATGTAGTGACACCGACAACGACATAGAAACCGATCAATTTTTTTAGGCCATCATGGCTCCTTTCTCCTTGAGGAGAAGGGTTGGGCTTGCCTGCTGGACAGGCAGGGATGAGGTATTGTTTCTTCACAAAATACTGATAGAACAGGGGTAAAAACAATAATGGCATCAACTTTACCGAGATAGAGCATGCTAAGGTCACCGCACTCCACTGCCATTTTCCTTTGACAAGTAAGTAAAAGCTCCATACCATAAAACATAGCATTACGCCTTCAAAATGTAGGTTCCCGGTAAGTTCGACAATGATAAAGGGATTTAAAAAATACCAGAAGATATTCGAGACAGGTAATTTGAGGTGCTCTAATAATTTCTTACCAAAAAATAGGATCCCGATATCAGCCAAAATAATGATTATTCTGAATACTATTACAGACCCCAAAATATTCTTTCCAGCAAAAATGGCTGCCAATGCAAAGCACAACTGATTCAGGGGTGGATAGTTGGTAAAATGGCCAGCACTGAGTGCTCCCATACCTCGATGGATCCCTTCGGCCTGTGCGATGATTTCTCCGTTTTCAGCGATTAGATTGTCTGGGACATATAGATACGGATTGTAACCTTCGAGCAGCAATCTTCCATCCCAGACGAAGCGATAGAAGTCTTGTGATAAGTTTGGAATGGCAAACAAAAAAAGAATTCTAAAAAGAATTCCTGTACCGAACAGAAAATTGAAATCGCCTTTTGACTTTCTGTAGAGCGTATAGGTCAAGACAAACGATCCTGTCCATAGCGACAACAATTTTATGAAGTCCGTGCGTTCTAGGTCATAAGCAAAAGACAGGTAGAGGACGATGATCCCTATGGTAGAGAGTATCGCATATTTTCTAAGCTTTAGATAATGAATAATAGACATCTTGTGCGCTAAGATAGCTTAGTCTAGCCAATAACTAATTACAAAATAGACGTTACCGCTTTTAAAGTCATGCCTTCGCTCTTAGCGAGGTAAAGAATACAAATCCGAACCCGATAAACAACATCAGGTGGAAAGGGAATAGCCCGAAGTCATATTGCGACGCCCCAATCCAATCTTTTACCAAATAGGCACTTACCATTCCAAAGGCGAAGTAAAGCATTAGAAATCCTTCGATGACCACATTGGCCGAAGGCCTCTTGCGCAGATATTTGTTGTTCTTCCAAGAATCCTTCAAATTTTTTATGTTAAACTTTGGAGTTCGAACAAATTCGCTTCGTTTGCCGATGTGTCCTTCTAAAACGGCGATCGAATTATGAAGTGAGAATCCCATGGCCACAGAGAAGAAGGTAAAGAACATCTTTATATAATCGATAAAACCGCTCACCCCCCCTTTTTGTAGCTTTTTATACATGTACCAATAGCAGATAAAGAAAATGATGGTACTGATCACAAAGAAGCTCATAGCGATGAAATATGCCTGAAGATCTTCGTAATAATTCTTTATATATAACATAGGAATACTCAAGATAGCTACGATAAGTACATTTAAGAACATGGTGCTATTGAGCAGGTGAAGAATTCCGTGAACTCGTGTTTTAAATGGTACATTTTTATTGGCGAGTACCTTCCGATACATCTTCTGAAAGTTCTCGGCACCACCCTTGTTCCAACGAAACTGCTGCGATCGTGCCGCACTGATAACTACAGGAAGCTCGGCAGGTGTTTCAACATCCTCCAAATATTTAAATTTCCAGCCTTTCAGTTGAGAACGATAGCTAAGGTCCAGGTCCTCTGTTAGGGTATCCCCTTGCCAGTTACCGGCGTCGATAATGCATTCTTTTCTCCAAATCCCTGCAGTTCCATTAAAATTGATAAAGTGCCCCTTGCTATTTCTTCCAACTTGTTCTAAAGTAAAATGAGCATCCAGCGCGAATGCCTGTACTTTCGTTAATAAGGAATAATCCCTGTTGATATGTCCCCATCGTGTTTGAACCACCCCGATCTCAGGGTCTTTAAAATAAGGGACTGTTTTGTATATCCAGTCGGGCTCCGGTAAGAAATCGGCATCGAAAACAGCAACAAACTCTCCTTTGGCAGTCTTTAAACCTTCTTTGAGAGCACCCGCTTTGAAGCCTTCGCGATTTTCTCTTTGTATATGTTGAATATCCAGCCCTGTCGCTTGTAATTTGGCGATTGCATCGGCGGTGATCTTTATCGCTTCTACATCAGTAGAATCATCCAAAACCTGAATCTCCAATTTTTCGCGTGGATAATCGATTTTTCCCATACATTCCAACAACCGCTCCATGACGTACAATTCATTGAAAACAGGCAGTTGTATCGTTACAAAAGGAATCTCATTAGGATTTGAAAGATCAAATTTTGGAGTGTTTTCCTCTCGTTTCTTTGCGCTCACATAATTATAAAGAAGATTTAATTGAGAAAGCGCGTACGAGAAGATCATCAGCAAAGCTGCCGAGTATATGATGAGTAGGGTGAGGCTGATACCGTATATGGTGTCGTTAGATAACATTATTTGAGACTGTATTTAAAAATCCAACTAAGTATTTTTACGCCCGCAAATATAGTACCTTTTACCGTACCAGAGACCTTTGAGACCCCAATTCTCTTCTTATATTTTACGGGAACCTCCAAATACTTTAACTTTTTCTTAAGTGCTTTGAGTTGCATCTCTACCGTCCAGCCATAGGTTTTGTCCTGCATATCGAGCAGCAAAAGCTTATCGTACTTGATGGCCCTAAATGGCCCAAGGTCTGTAAAACGGGCCCTAAAGAGCAGTTTCATTAAAAAAGTGGCAAGCCAATTACCAAAGACCTGCTGTGGCGTCATTGATCCTTTTTCTCGTAATTCGGCGACGCGTGCACCTATGACCAGATCGACATCATCTGCTATGATCGGGTCGACGATCTTCGTCAATTCTTCAGGATAATCCGAGTAATCTCCATCTATAAATACGATAATATTTGGTTTATCGGCCTGCAAGGCGATGTATTCCAGGCCTTTTAAGCAGGCATATCCGTATCCTTTGTTTTTTTCGGTCAGTACAGTGGCGCCAGCTGCTTTGGCATTTTTTACCGTATTATCTGTAGAGTTGTTATTCACAACGATGATCTCATCGACATCATCAGGAATTTCATGGATCACATTTGCAATCGAATCGGCTTCATTATAAGCCGGAATAATGACTTTGATGTGCGTCACTTTAGGTCAGATAAGTTATTGTCTCGCTTAAAACTTCTAAAATCGAACCATTCGTTCACCTTTTTTCCGTTTTTATATTTCTCGGCAGACGTCAATTTTTTATTAAAATATTTTAGACAATAGCCATTCTTAATACCATTTCTCAACTGACATTTATGGTCAATTCTTCCTTGTTTGTCATAAAAGAGCCACCAACCATTCTTTTGGTCTTCTTGGTAATGGCCTTCCATCGACTTGCTACCATCTGGTCTGTAAAAGTACCAATACTTTTCCTTTTTATCCTCTTTATAGTGGCCCTCTTGCTGCAACTTGCTGTTTACGAAGTAATGTTTCCAATAATGGACCATTAGACCATCTTGAAGCCATCCTTCGGCCTTTAGGGCGCCGTTGTTGTGATATTGTGTTATATACATTCTTTCTTCGTCAATAGAAAATACTGCTATTGAGAAAGCCAATATGAAAAATGTTTTTTGAAGCATCTTATTTTTCGTTCACGAGTTGCATAAGGTCAACATCGTTTCCAAGAAGTATGTCGTTGGCATTGATCCGTCCTTTCTCCGAACCATTCTCTAATTTAAGTACGCCTCTTGGACAAACTGCCGAACATATTCCGCAGCCCACGCAAGAGGCCCTTATAATATTCTCACCTTTTTGAGCATAACTCCGAACGTCGATGCCCATTTCGCAATACGTAGAGCAATTACCGCAAGAAATACACTGTCCACCATTGGTGGTGATCCTGAATCTCGAGAAAAGACGTTGCTGAATTCCTAGGATTGCTGCCATGGGACACCCAAATCTGCACCATACTCTACTTCCTAAGATAGGGTAAAAACCCGTACCGACGACCCCAGAAAATATCGCGCCTATCGCAAAACCATACCATTTCTGAAGTTTATAATCGGGAAAAAAGAATACGTTCTTGTTACCGGCAAAATGATTGATCAAAAGCATTCCTACGATGATTACAAATAAAGACACGGCTGTGTATTTGGCATCTTTGTCAAAGGCCTTTCTTTTGAAAAAGATCAAGAATGAGAGCACCGCCGCCAAGAAAATAACAATAAACCAAGTAAACTGTGCACGAGTGATCACACTATCGGTATTTTTGCCCAAATAGGAGTAAACGGTAGCAACGGTCATCAATACGGCAAATACCAATACTGTATGTATCGACCAACGTTCAAATTTCCAAGCGCTTAACTTTTTACTGGAGAGGTGTCTAAAAGAATCCCCGGCTGTTTCTGCGAGACCTCCGCAACCACAGACCCAGCTGCAGTACCAGCGCTTTCCATAAAAATAGGTGAGTATCGGTGAAATGATAAAGATGGTGGCAATCCCAAAGATGAGCATCGCTTTGCCTATAGTTCCAGCATCTATCAAGGCGTTGATATTCCAATCGTAGAATAGATAATAATTTAAAGGCCACATACTCTTAAGGTCATAAAAAGGAATTGACCCATCGGGGCCATTGTTCAACCCACTCATGATCTCTGGGATCAAAAAGGCAAATCCCAATTGGAAGAACATTACAGAGATCGTTCGGACCACCTGATATTTGTTATGGCGATATTTTAGGATGAACTTATATCCAAAGGTCAAGATCGCTACGGTGTATAAGGTTCCGTAAACAAACCATTGGCTTGCCGGTTGTCCTTTTAACAAAAAACTCAATGGGTCGAATAGTGCTACCACACCAGTATTGGATTTTCCGTTCTGCCCTAAGCCAAGATATTCTGGGAAAAAATAGAGAATGATATAGAACACCGTCAAGACCACACCGGCGACCCAACCCCAAGTGCCTCTACTAGAGATGGACTTCGTCCAAATATGGTTATTTTTAATCCCTTCAGGATGATCTGCATACAGTTCTCGGGCATAGATGACAATTCCTGTCATCAGAAGAACGATTCCCAAGATCAAAAAAGTTGTAGCGTTGGGAAGCTCAATATTGAATATTCCCGACAGCAGAATGAAAAGGCCTGTAAATCCTGTTCCCAATGCGATTCTTTGCATGGTACTTATCGCCGGAGCTGGATCTGCCAGCGACATACTATAGTCAATTTTATTACTCATTTTTTTGATTTGAATTGTCATTCCTGCGAAGGCAGGAATCTATGTGGTTATTGTTTCTCTATTCTTAAAAGCATTATATATCTCATCCTCATGTTTGCTGAAGAATTCTGGGTCGAAATTGGCCTTTTTGAGATGGGCGATCACATGATCGATAGATTGGTTCTCAGTCAACCACCTATCAAATACTTCATGGCGCATGCGTATTCCAAAAGTATTAATGCCTAAAAATTCTCGTGTTTCTTTATGATAAGAGAGCGTGATACATTTTTTACCACTCTCATGCTCCCAATAGAACTGTTCTTCATATTCTTTTGGCTTAGCAAATACCCAACCATAGGTTTGATATTCGATATCTAAGAATTTCGCCGAATTGAACCAATGCCCTGGATTGTACTCCATCTTATTACCGCAAATGGTTTGAGCGACGACCTCGCCCATCATTCGGCCTGTGTACCAAACCGCCTCGATTGGTCTACGATTACCAATGGCCTCGTGCTGTTCGGCACAATCACCTATAGCAAATACGTCTTTGATATTGGTCTCCAAAAAGCGATTAACTTTTACCCCACGGCCCAGTTCGATATTTGAACTCTTAAGAAAATCGATATTTGGAGAAACACCCGCGGTCAATCCCACCAATTCACAAGGAATTTCCTCTCCAGTTTCCTGTATGACCACTGCTTTTGCTCGGCCGTTTTCGTCAGCTATAATTTCTTTGAGGTTCACCCCCAAGCGTAAGTCGATATGATGTTCTCTGATATGTCTATTGATCATTTCGGATTCTCCTGCTGGAAGAACGCCACTCCAAAAACTATTTTCTCGAACTAGGAAAGTAACGGGGATATTGCGAGAACGGAGCATTTCGGCCAGCTCTATCCCAATAAGACCACCGCCGACAATGACGGCTCTATCGATATCTTTGGTGTTCTGTTCTAGAAGATTGAGGTCATGGGCAGAATATAAGCCTTGGACCCCTTCGAGATCTTGCCCGGGCCACCCAAACTTGTTTGGCTTGGATCCAGTGGCTATGATCAATTTGTCATAATGAACGGTAGCGTAGTTATCTAAAATTACCTTTTTATTATCAGTATCGACCTCGTTCACATATCCTCGCCGAAGATCGATATTGTTCTCCTCCCAGAACCAGTTCTCGTAAGGCTGAATATGCTCAAACTTCATGTGACCCATATATACGTACATCAAGGCGGTACGAGAAAAGAAATAATCCGTTTCTGCGGAAATTACGGTGATCTGATGGTCTGAAAGTTTTCGGATGTGGCGTGCGGCGGTAATACCGGAAATGCCATTTCCTATAATGACTATGTGCTTCATATGGTAATGGGTTAGTTGCAAAGTGTGTCGACATTAAAGATAAGAACTTAAAAAGGCTTACTGAATTTAGAATTGTTATAAATAAAACAAATTGTGTAAGGAATTTATTCTTTTTTAGAAAGCTGCCATTCTCGGGTAAATGAAAATACCACTTTTCGATTTTTTTAGCACGAATGTAAGTTAGCTAACATTTTGCGGACTTACCCGTCATTAAATTTGTTCAATAACATCAAAATACTATGAAATCGTACCGCTCGCTACTCCTACTACTGTTATTAGGCAAGGTTGGATTGTCACAAGATGTAGAGACATTCTTTGATCAGACCAACACTTTTTTGAAAACCCATGTATCCAATGGAAAAGTAGACTATGCTGCCATAAGCCAAAATATGGAGGGGATCAAAGAAATATTGGTGTTGGCCTCAAAGGTACGTGTCTCGAAAGATGATCCAACGACGTATCAGGCATTTTGGATCAATGCGTATAACCTCTCGGTCATCAAAGGAATCGCATCAAAATATCCTATTAAATCACCCTTGGACATCACAGGATTTTTCGACAAGACCACCTATGATCTAGCCGGAACATCCATCACCCTCAATGATATAGAAAACAAGAACTTGCGGGGTAATTTCGATGATGCAAGATTTCATTTTGTCCTCGTCTGTGCAGGTTTGGGTTGTCCTCCCATCATCAAAGATGCCTATCTGCCTTCGACACTAGATGCGCAATTGACCGAGCAAACCCGAAAGGCGATCAATGATCCCAACTTCATACAGGTAAACGATAAAAGGAAGCGAGTGGCATTTTCGCAGATCATGGAATGGTACAACGAAGACTTTACCAAAAATGGTCAAAGCCTTATTGAATATGCAAATCAGTACAGAGTCCAGAAAATACCATCAGACTATAAAACTTCCTTTTACGAATACGATTGGAGACTTAATTCAAAGTGATCAACAAACAATAGAAAAAGATGAGAAAGAATATTATCACACTAGCTTTAATATGTATCGGTTTTGTAGGATTGGCGCAGGATGATGATGATGACCAAAAGGGATCGGTCATTCAGACATTGACGCCGTCAAAACTGATCGCCAAGGGGCAATACGACATCAAGTGGTTCAATAATCTCTATACAGAAACGAAAGCCACCTTTGATGGTGTCGAATCCGATATACCTAGAGCAACCTTTTTTACCTCTACCGTAGAGGCGTATACTGGAGTTTCTGAAAACAAACGAGTCAACCTTGGGGTGATCTTGGAATTTCGCTCCAATGTTATCGCGGACCGAGGGGCGTTGGAGGTCTTTCAGTTTGATGGTGAAGAAGGCACCGCGCGCTCAGGCTTCACTTCTTTCGCGCCATCTATAAAATTTGTGCCTTTCAAGGAGGTCGGTAATTTCTCCATTCAGTCGTCATTCTTTATCCCATTGGTAGATAACGAAACAGAGAATGGGGTATTCTTGGATCAAAAAGGCTTTACCTGGCAAAATCGTTTTTTCTATGACCATACCTTTGCTGGCGGCGATTGGCAGCTGTTCTCAGAAATAAATTCTGAGCTGAACTTCGGTGATAAAAACGACAGTTTTGCAAATAATAGCCTGCGATTGACGCCCGGCGTATTCCTGAGCTACTTTCCAAGCTCAAAGTTTACAGTACTTGGTTTATTGCAACATTCAATACTGTTAGACCTTGGAAATGAATTTGATCAAAACTTTACAGCACTTGGAGGAGGAGCAAAATATCAGTTGACCGATGCACTGAATATAGAAGCCTTATATACCAATTTTATTCGAGGTAATGATACGGGCTTAGGGGAAACATTTAACATTGGTTTGAGAGCAGTTTTTTAATAGATATGCTAATTTAGAAGCTAAAATTTTTCGTATGAGAAGGTTTTGGCTTCTAATTATGGTCATTGTTCTTCAGGTCTCTTGCAATAGTCAAACGGAGAAGATCAATGGAATTAGTTTTGTTGGGGGTAGAGATATTGTTGATGCTTCCCATATTCGACCTGTACTGGATATCAACGCCAATTGGGCTTGCTTGATGCCCTTTGGATTTATGCGTACCATCGATGCTCCTCAAATAACGTTTGATGTGGAACGCCAATGGTGGGGAGAACGGAAGGTAGGGGTGGAAACTACCGCCAAGTTATTTCAAGATAAAGGCGTTAAAGTAATGGTGAAGCCGCAGATCTGGGTTTGGCGCGGAGAGTTTACAGGTACCATACAAATGAATAACGAGGAGGACTGGAGGGCTTTCGAAAAGCACTATACCGATTTCATTCTAAGCTATGCAAAGCTGGCTGAAACCCTAAATGCGGAAATGTTTTGTATTGGTACCGAATTACATGAAACGGTAAAGGCCAGACCAGCGTTTTGGAGAGCGCTTATAAAAAAAGTCCGTAAGGTCTATAAAGGAAAATTGACCTATGCAGAGAATTGGGACACTTTTGATAACGTTCCTTTTTGGAATGAATTAGATTATATAGGCGTTGATGCGTACTTTCCGCTTTCTGAGGAAAAAACACCGACCATTGAGAGTCTTAAAACAGGATGGCAAAAGCATAAAGCAATTATTAAAGAGGTTAGCCAGAAAGTGGATAGGCCCGTGTTGTTTACCGAATACGGATACCGAAGTGTGGATTATGCGGGAAGCAAGCCGTGGGATAGCAGCCGCGCCAATAGCAAGGTAAATTTAGAGGCACAGACGAATGGATTACAAGCACTTTATAGTGAATTTTGGAACGAAGATTGGTTCGCAGGAGGCTTTGTCTGGAAGTGGTTCGATTATCATGACCGCGCGGGCGGCAGTAACAACTCGCGATTCACGCCCCAAAACAAACCCGCCGAGATTCTCATTCGCGAGCATTATAAGGCCCATTGAGTTACTTTGCGTTTTTCTTTTTTTTCTCGGTGCCTGCAAGACTTTTTCACAAGATAAAATAGTTTATGATGTAAAAGTACAGGGCAATAAGAAGATGAAGGCCTCTTTCGTAAAGAAATTGGCCAAGGTAAAACCGGGCCATGTATTGGATTCCATGAAGCTAGAGGAAGACATTGCCAAATTAAAGCGTCTTCCAGGAGTTTCCCATGCTTACTATCAGGTGTTCTATTCTCATGATGACCTCTATAATGTCTTCTACAATATTGAAGAAAATTTCACCATCATTCCCAGTATTAACTTTTGGACGGTCAACGATCAAGATTTAGCCTATAAACTCGGCATTTATGACTTCAATTTTTTAGGCCGAAATATTGCTTTTGGTGGATTTTATCAGAACAATGGTTTCGATTCTTACGGGGTCAACTTTAGAGCGCCGTATTTGTTTTCGAACAAATGGGGATTATCGGTGAATCATCAGAATTGGACCAGTCAAGAACCTTTATTCTTCAACGGGGGTACGGCTCAATATAAATATTCCAATACTTCTTTTGAAACCTTGGCCTTATACGAGTGGAATTTCAAAAATAACTTTCAATTAGGCGTTAATTACTTTAAAGAAACTTACGATTATCTCGAAGGATTGACCGCCCCTGAAGTCCCACAATTTCTAAAACTGAATAAATGGATGGTGAAGTTTGTGTATCAATATGATGACCTGGATTATTTCTATCAATATGTAGATGGTTTTAAAAGTACCTTATTTGCACAGTATGTAACTTCGGAGAACGACTTTCAAAAGAATTTCTTGATCGGATGGAATGATTTCTTATACTTCGATCGAGTAGGTGCGAAAGGAAATTGGGCCAATCGGCTAAGATTTGGCGTATCTAGCAATGATGATAGTCCATTTGCACCATTCTCTGTGGATAATAACCTTAATATTCGTGGAGTTGGAAATATTATCGATCGCGGCACCGCAGCTCTGGTACTTAATACCGAGTATCGTTATACGCTTATCGAGAAAGGATGGTTTGTAATGCAAGGAAATGCCTTTGTCGATGCTGGGACTTGGCGAAATCCCGGCGGAGATTTTAACGATTTTTGGGATGATGAGAATTTTAGGGTATATCCAGGCATAGGCCTCCGATTTATTCATAAGAATATCTTCAACGCCATCTTTAGGATCGATTATGGGTATGGGATAACGCAAGATGCCTCTCGAGGAATCGTTTTTGGGATTGGACAGTACTTTTAGATCAATGTCGATCTCTTTGTATCGAAAAAAGAGCGATTGGATTATCTTTATTGCATGAAAGCATATTTTACCTTCGAAACCGAGCGCCTGTATTTGAAGCCTACCTGTAAAGATGATGCGTTATTTCTTCTCGAATTGATGAATACGCCCAAATGGCATCGCTTTATCGGTGATCGAAGTATTAAGACCGTCGAAGATGCCGAGAAGTATATTGAAGAAAAAATGACGCCACAGCTAGAAAGGCTTGGGTACTCCAATTACACCGTCATCAGAAAGTCCGATGGTGAAAAGTTAGGTACCTGCGGACTGTACGATAGAGAAGGATTGGAGGGTATCGACATCGGATTCGCATTTCTCCCACAATTTGAGGGCCAAGGGTATGCTTTTGAAAGTGCGAATAGGATCAAAGAAGCAGCAATCCACGAGTTTCACCTCGATCTTATCAATGCCATCACCGTTAAGGACAATCTTCCCTCACAACGCTTGTTGGAAAAGTTGGGATTAACCTTTGTGAAGACCATTCAAATTCCCAATGACCCTGAGGAATTGCTGCTTTATCAATGGAAGGTTTAGGGATAGCGCCTTAAAAAAGAATACAGGGCCGTAAAATCATTTTCCCCATAGCCATGTTGTTTCGCTAAGCCAAATAGTTCTTTTGTGGCATGGAGGTTTGGAGCAGCAATACCTTCTTCGTAGGCCGAAATAGAGGAAAGATGTAAGTCTTTATGAAGCCACTTCAGCGGGAAATTCGCTTCATAATTATCGTTTTCAAGCTTTGGTCTCACTGCTGCCATTACCGGAGCTACGACAGGGGTCGATAGCAATACGTCGAGAACTGTTTTCTGTTGTATGCCCATGGCTTCACCCATGATCAACGCTTCAGCGAAGGCAGCCATTTGTTGCCCTAACAATTGGTTGACCAACATTTTCACAGAAGCACCTTTACCAACCTTCCCTAGATGAAGTGTCTTTTTTCCCATGACGTCAAATAATGGTTGGGCTTCCTTGAGGTCTCCTTCAGTTCCGCCGACAAAGAAGAGAAGTTCCCCATTTTCTGCTGGCCCTTTTGTGCCTGCAACAGGCGCATCCAAATATCGAAAACCATTCTCATGAGCAATTCTACCGATTTCTACGGAAAAAGATGGATTCACAGTGCTACAATTTATCCAAAGCGCATTAGCTTTCATACCGTTGAAAAATCCTTTGGGGCCAATGGCCATTTCTTTTACTACCTCCGGTGTTGACAGCATGGTAATGACCAAATCACTTTTTTGTGCAAGTTCTAGAGGTGTTTTCGCCCATGTCGCCCCATTTTCTATCATTTCTTTCGCCTTTTCTTGGGTACGATTATATAAAATCAGTTCATAGCTCGCTTTTTGAAGATTCGTAGCCATACGGCTTCCCATAATTCCAAGTCCAATAAATCCTATTTTCATAATCTGTATTTTTAAGTTCTTGCGACAAAGATGGTCTTTCGTATTAAGAGAAATTCCTATAAAATATAAAAAGTGTTGTTTTTCCGTCAGAAAACTATATGTATAAGTCTTTTCGGTGCCTAAGTTGAAATTGTTTTGGAGACAAACCGAAACGTTTGTGAAAAGTTTTGATAAAATGCGAACTATTTTCGAATCCTACAGCTAGCATCACTGAAGTTACAGAGTCAGAGGTCGTTTTAAACAAAGTGGCTGCCTTTTCCAAACGCTTCTCTATCAACCATTTTTTTGGAGAAATACCAAAGCGTGATTTAAAATCTCGTTGAAAGGTCGAAACACTTCGTCCCGAGAGATAGGCGTAGTCTATAACATCCAAGGGTTTGGCAAAGTTGTCTTGCATAAAGGTCATTATTGGCACTTTTTCTCTCGATCTAATTGCGACCAGCCGCTTTGCGAATTCGCTGTCTTTTATAGACAGCGCTACAAGGTGTAATAATTCTAAGAGCTTTGATCTTGTAAATTGATTTTGCTGTTTTCCTCGGTACAATGTCAAAAGCGTATCGACGAATAGGCGCAATTGGTGATTATAGTTTATAACGAGTCTTTTCTCATAGCTATCAGAGCCCGTGTGGTCAAAGCTCGAAAGAAATTCATCAGTGATCTCTTCATCAAAGAAAAAGACCACAGCTTCGAAAATGCCCTCGTGAGGTATGATATCTGTAATGGCATAGATACCTTTTGGTAGCAGTACCATTTGATTTTTATATACGATAGTTAGATTTCCGCTAGCGTCTTCGACTCGAAGAGCCCCACTTAATACTAAGGTCAAAGCATGGGCGGCTAGGTAGCGCTCATTTTGTAGGTCGGCTTCTGTAATACTTTTTAGAATTACACATGATAGCCCATCCATTAGAACTTTTTCTATTTTTGGATGTTTGTAAAATGCTTGAGGTACTACTTTCATTAAGGTCAAATATCGCATCAAAAACAGTGATAAATTACGATATTTTAAAGAAAGTGGTGTTTTTCGGTCATTTTTGTTTTAGGAAGTGATATTGTCAACATAATATTTATAAAGCCTTTCAGGTGAAGCCCCAAAGAACTTCTTTAAATGAATGACGGTGAAATGATATTGTAACCTCCAAGTTCCATTCTTTTCGTATTTACGGGCAGAGGTGGTCACGTAATCGGGAATCACAGTAAAGGAACCAATATCATATAACCGACCGATGAATTCGCAATCCTCGTAGATTCTATAGGTTTCATCGAAACCATCCATGGTCTCAAAAAGGCTCTTTTTGATGAACAACGATTGATCCCCACCACGGCACCCACGAACATTGAATCGGGTAAACCACTGGCAGAATCTTAAGAAGGGATGGTCGCTGTCAAACTTCATCCTAAAGCAACCGGCACTCGCACCATTGCTGATCTCATCGATGATGGCTTTGTCAAAATATTTTGGAGGCACAGAATCGGCATGTAAGAAATATAAGACATCACCTTTAGCAGCTCTGGCCCCGACGTTCATTTGTTTGGCTCTGCCCTTCTCAGCACTTATTATTTGAATGTCAGGTCCCAGCCCGACAATGCCATTACGGCGGGGAGTGATTTCTGTATTGACGGAAATTGTATCGAGACCTCGCACTTCTCGATACTTTTTTTCGCCAACTTTGTTCGAAAAAGCACTCCCCGTCTGCCCGACGAGCAGAGAATTGACAAAGGAACTCACAATTTCCTGTGAACCATCTACGCTACCTCCATCGACCACTATGATCTCATTGACATAGTTGTCTGAAGAATTCTTCAGGAGATAGATAAGCAGTGTTTCAATGGTCGAAACTTCGTTAAGAATAGGAATGACGATACTTATTTTCATAATGGTAAACGCAGACCTCACAGGGTTTTAAAATCTGTGAGGTCTAATTACTTATTCATTCAAACTCCAATCATAATCTTTATAGGAAATCTTCGCCTTTGGAGATATTTGAATGTCGGAATACGTATTCAGAAAATCGATCAGACTACCCTCTTGCTTAAAATCCTTTCCAAACCAACGAAATATTTTGGAGATCTCAACGCTGTTCTCCGAGATCTCATTTCGAAGGTCGTCTGCTAAGAACCCTCTGGCCACTTCGGTGAGCTGATCTTCTAAGCGGACAGCTGTGAACGCCTCATTCAATAGTTTAGGACAGGAAACGGATGCGCAGTTGATGGCAAAATGTATTCGAGGTTCATCCATTTTCCTCAAGATCTTGTGCTCTATATCGTTTAGGGTGTACCATTTTGTTCCGATCTTGGCAAATCGATAATCCCATGGGGCCTTAATGTCTTTGATGCTTTTGGTGGGGTAGTTGTCGATGATCAATTTTATCGTATAGGCGTTGTAGGCATTGATCCAAAAGGCCAAGGTCGCTTCTCGAGACCAGGCGTCGCTAGGTGGATTATCCTCCAATTGTTTTAGGTAGGCATTTAAAGCAGAACGATTTTCTTTAAAGGCCTTATAGTCCACATTTCCCGTTTCGGAGACGTGTCTTTTCAGGAGATCGTCGAACGTAACATGGTTGAAAACGGCGTTGGTTTCATTCTTATGTTCTAGTTTTTCTTTTAAAACATCGTCGCTTTCAGAAATAGGATCTTTTTGGAAAGCCATTTCGAATGCTTTTTTGTCAAATTCATTTTCAGCAAAAATCTTGAAGGCTCTTAATTTTTCTGCGGTTAGGGTATCTCCCTGAGTAAGATGCATGCGTATTCGATCATCGATCATCGTCATGATCGAATCCTTCCTGGTCTTATCGATCTTCTGAAGGGCCTTTTCTAATTCCAATAGATCCTTATCAACTTCGATTGCCACATTCGTTGGTGATTCTGGTTTTTTATCCTGCTGCACCACTTTCTTACTGCTTCCGCACGAAGCCATGAATATTAAGGTAAGTATATATAGGGTCTTCTTCATTTTTTTCAAATAAGGATTACAGCTAGGCAGCATTTTCAGCTGCTAAAGGTAAGTCCAAAATTAATGCTGCACCTTACAATGATTTGTTTTTCTCAAAAGCAGGCATTAGTTTTTAATGTCAAATAAATTTGAAATATTAGTAAACGTTTACTAATATTGAATGACAATTATCCATTTTGAAAGAAAAGATCATAAAAAATGCTATTGCACTCTTTAACGAACACAGTATTTCCAGTGTTTCGATGAAGCAAATAGCAGATACATTGAAGATCAGTGCAGGCAATTTGCAGTATCATTTTAAGAACAAGGAAGCGTTGCTTTTTAAGATCTACGAGGAGATGCATCAGGAAGCATTGCACTATATCCTTCCAGAGAACAAATACATTACCTTGCACCACTTTGAGGAGATGATGTTGAAGTTTGATGACCTTCAGCAACGCTACCAATTTTTCTTCAATGATATCGTGCATATCATCAAGAAATATCCTTCCATTGGGAAGCTTCATGAGACGTCGAATCTTATTCGTTTTAGGGAAGGGAGGAAGTTGATCGATTATTATGTGGAATCAGGGCGTATGGCGCCAGAGACCGATGGGGTCGATTATGACAAGGTTGTATTCTCGGTATGGATGATCAGTACGTTTTGGCAGTCACAGCGTCAGGTGATTCAAACATCGGCCTACCAAATAAATAAATGCCCTTCCATAGAAATGCTCTGGAACCTGCTTATTCCTTATCTGTCCGAAAAAGGATGGGAAGAATATCAGCAGATCAGAAAATTTGTAAAACTCCCAACCAAATAACACCCTTATGAGAAAAATAGAATCGCTCTTCAATGAATATGGTGAGAGCCATCAAAAAAGAATGAATATCATCATTCATTATATATGCGTTCCAATCATATTTTTTAGTTTGATCGGTCTCTTGGCGAGCATTCCGGTGCCAGAGGCGATCACAACGGCCGTTCCCTCGGTAATGGCACCCTACACGCATTGGGGATCACTCCTCATCATCTTTGGATTACTTTATTACCTCCGTTTATCTTTTGTATTATTTGTGAGCATGATCATTTACAGCGCACTTATTTTATTCCTTATTCACCGTATTGAAGTCGCAAATTTTGCACCGCTATGGATCATCATGCTCAGCATTTTTGTGTTAGCTTGGATCGGACAATTTATCGGGCACAAACATGAAGGTAAAAAACCTTCGTTTATCAAGGATCTACAGTTTTTGATGATTGGGCCGGCTTGGACATTGAGTCATCTGTTCGATGCGCTAAAAATAAAGTACTAAGATGGACATTACGACTTGGTATCGCTCTGGAAAGTATTTTCTTTATAAGGATAAACACAGGATCTTTTATCAAGAAAAAGCAAGTGATAAGCCCAAATTGCTGCTACTACACGGATTTCCCACCGCGTCTTGGGATTGGAATAAGATCTGGGAGGATTTGGCTAAAAAATTTCATCTGATCGCTCCCGATTTCATGGGTTTTGGATTTTCAGACAAACCCAAAAGCTATACATATACCGTACATGATCAAGCGGATATGGTCGAGGCTTTATTAAGGTTGAAGAATATCGACAGCCTTCATGTCTTGGCTCATGATTTTGGTGATACGGTGATGCAAGAACTGCTTGCTAGGAGTATTGAAAGTTCGAGTGCGATACATTATAGATCCATTTGTTTGTTGAATGGCGGCATCATTCCAGAAAGCCATCAACCACGGCCCATTCAAAAAGCACTTATCGGCCCTTTCGGACTTTTGATCACCCCATTTTTAAGCAAGAAAAAGTTAAAAAAGAATTTCCACGAGATCTTCGGGAAAGAAACGCCACCGAGCGACGAAGAGATCGATGAGTTCTACACCTTGATCTCCTTTAATCGTGGGAAATATGTTTTTCATAAATTAATTCGTTACATGACCGAACGGAAAATGTTTCGAGATCGTTGGGTAGGTGCCTTGCAAAATTGTCCTATTCCTATCAGCATGATCAATGGAAACCAGGATCCAGTCTCAGGAAAGCATCTGGCCGATGAGGTTAGAAAGTTGATGCCAGTCATCAAAATGGTCGATCTTCCAACCATAGGCCACTATCCTCAGACCGAAGCTCCAGAAAAAGTGCTTAGCCATTTCTTTGAATTTCAAACTAACCATTTTTCAGATCAAGCGTGAAAACAACATTCGACTATATTATCATTGGAGCAGGATCGGCAGGCTGTGTATTGGCCAATCGGCTTTCTGTGGATCCAGCGAATAGCGTTCTATTGCTGGAAGCAGGCGGAAAAGACACCGACCCGATGATCAAAATCCCCGGAGCTTACGGAGACCTTCACAAAAAAAAGATCAACTATGGCTTTTTTACCGAACCCCAACCTCATGTCAATAATCGCAGAATGCATGTGCCGCGAGGCAAGGTGCTCGGTGGCTGTAGCTCAACCAACGCTATGGTTTACGTACGTGGAAATAAGGAGGATTATAACGATTGGGCAAAAGCGGGGAACAAAGGTTGGTCGTATGACGAGGTGCTGCCGTATTTTTTAAGATCAGAGCATTTTGAACAAATTGAAAAGGTAAGTGCATCGCATCATCGACAAGGCGGAGAGCTACACGTCAGTTTTGCAGAGCGATTTAAAACGCCCTTTGCCCAAGCGTTTATCGCAGCATCGCAGAAAGTAGGGATTCCCTATAATGCCGACTATAATGGGGAAAGCCAAATAGGAGTGGGCGATTTTCATATGACCATTAAAAATGGAAGTCGGTGGAGCACAGCCTCGGCTTTTTTGAAGCCGGTGCTCAAACGATCAAACTTGCAAGTGATCACCCACGCCATGGTGAAAGAGATCATCATCGAAAATGATATGGCCACAGGCGTTTCTTTTATATGGAAAGGAAAGGAAATGCAGTCAGTGAAAGCTTCAAAGGAAGTGATCTTGTCCGCAGGCGCTATCAATTCGCCACAATTGCTGATGCTCTCAGGCATAGGCGATAAAGATGAATTGAAACAACACCAAATTCAACTCAAAAAAGAACTTCCTGGCGTCGGAAAGAATCTTCAGGATCATCTGATGAGCTTTGTAAGTTGCAAGGCTAAAGTACAGATGGGGGTCAATCATGTGTTGAAACCCCTGCATAAATTAAAAGCATTGGCTCAATATGCCATCGGTAGATCGGGGCCTTTGACCATTGGTCCGTTGGAAAGCTATGCGTTTTTCAATGCAGCGAATATTCATGGTAGCGTAGATACTCAATTTCAATTTGCACCCATCCATATCGCTGATGGAAAAGGAGTCAATGTCTATGATATGGACACTTTTCCCCGTTGGGATGGTTATACGGTACTACCTTGTCTTTTGCGACCAAAAAGCAGAGGATATATCGGCATCAATAGCAACGACCCCTTCAAGGCGCCCATCATTCAGCCCAATTTTTTGAGCGATGAAGAGGATCTTCAGCATTTGATCAAAGGAAGTAGAAAAGCCATGGAGGTATTGGAACAGGATGATTTTGAACCTTTTAATGCGGGAATGATGGGAATCGGCCTCAATAGTTCTGATGATGAGATCGCTGCCCATATTAGAAAGTTTGTCGAAACCATATATCATCCTGTTGGAACCTGCAAAATGGGCAATGATGAAATGAGCGTCGTGGATGATCGATTAAAACTTCATGGAATAGAAGGGCTACGAGTAGTTGATGCCTCTATCACGCCAACCATCGTTTCTGGTAACACCAACGCGCCGGTGATCATGATCGCTGAAAAAGCAGCTGACATGATCTTAGGTGTTCGCTTTTAAAATAAAACAACAAAAAAACCCATCCACTTTTCAAGGGGATCTGCCTGCCAGCAAAGGCAGCGATGTCCGAAGGGCGGAGGGGTTATTAGACCATAAAAATTTTACCGATGAGTACCCTAAATACCCCATTGACCCTTCCATGTGGAGCTATACTGAAGAACAGATTGGTGAAGGCCGCAATGACCGAACGCATAAGTAATACTAATTTTGAGCCAACATTAGGCCATGAGCTGCTTTATAGCAATTGGTCGAAAACTGGAGCTGGGTTGCTGATCACCGGAAATGTGATCATCGACAGAAAGCATCTCGAATCGGCAGGCAATGTTGTTTTCGATAATAAGCAAATGCTGCCAGTCTTAAGATCCTGGGCCGAGTCATCAAAGATCAATAACAACCATATTTGGGTGCAGATATCGCACGCAGGGCGCCAGACCAATATTTTTGGTACTCGAAGACCTTTGGCTCCTTCTGAGGTACAGTTGAAAAAGCTTGGACTTTTTGGAAAGCCAAAGGCAATGACCTATAAAGACATCAAAGAAGTGATCGACGGTTTTGTAAAAGCTGCTAGTCTGGCCAAAGAAGCCGGATTTACGGGAATACAGATCCATTCGGCACATGGGTATTTGTTGAGTCAATTTTTATCACCAAGGACCAATACTAGAACAGATAAATGGGGAGGAAGTCTCGAAAATCGCAGTCGATTACTCTTATCCATCATAAGGGAGACACGTAAAGTGGTTGGTAATAAATTTCCAATCTCGGTAAAGTTGAATTCTGCTGATTTTCAAAAAGGAGGATTTACTGAAGAGGAATCGCTGGAGGTTGTAAAAATGTTAGATAACGAAGGAATTGATTTGCTGGAGATCTCAGGTGGCACCTACGAAAAGGTAGCTTTCTTTTTGTTGAATGACGATGAGCAAGCAGAAAAAGAAGTGAAAGAGAGCACCAGACGACGCGAGGCCTATTTTATCGACTTTGCAAAAAAGGTAAGACAGGTCAGTAGTGTTCCTCTGATGATCACCGGAGGGTTTCGTTCGTTTGAATTTTGCAATGACGTATTACTGAACGGCGAGGTAGATCTAATTGGAATGGCGCGTCCTTTTATCACCAATCGAGAAGATATTCCCCAATTTTTGGAGGGAGAAATACAACATCTTGAAAATAAAGTGCTCCGTACCGGTATTGCCCAGTTTGAAGATGCCGCCGAAGGAGGCTTCTATGCAAGGCAGATCATACGATTTTCAAAGGGAAAACCCTTTAAGCTAAATATGAGTCCGCTGTGGTGCTCGATGTTTTTAGTGCTTTACGAGCTTAGAAAGGCGATGGGAAAGAAGTTTGTTTGAGTGAAGAACTATTTCGACGATAAGACCTGTCAGGTTTTCAAAATCTGACAGGTCTGACTTATATATCATTCATTGATGAACCCCTCTCATTGGAGAGGTTGGGAAGGGCTAACAACACCCACCACCATCATAATGGAAGGTCGACTCGCTGATAAATATATCTTCTCTGCCTAAAGCAGCTAAGTTGGCTGCCGTCTTATCACAAACAGCGATCGGCTGATTTTTTAAGAGAATATGACCGGCCTTATCATCGAGATATTCATCCTCACCAAAGTAGATAGCAGCTTTTCCTGTAAAGACACATGGGCCATCAGCGGGCATCGGGTCTTTGATAGCGGCTACTTCGATCGACTCTATATAGATATTTTCATCGGTGTCATAATGCTTTGTGTCCAAAATCCGATAGGGTTTGCGGGCGCGGATCTCTATAGTTCCAAATCCAGCATCTGTAAGCATCTTTATATAGTCTTTGATAGGAATGCTTCCACTAAGGCATAGAGCCCTAAGGCGGTCGTCATTACGAAGGGTGTCGTTCATCGGTTGTTCGCAGGTAGGGTCGCTCATCACCAAACGGCCGTGAGGTTTCAATACACGATACATCTCTGCAATGGCCTTTTTTAAATCTTCTGCTTTAAATATGTTGAAAAGACAATTCTGAGCAGCCACATCAATGCTGTTATCTTCCACTGGAAGATTAAGTGCATCACCTTTTTTCAGATCGACAAATTCGCTTTTGAACCAATCGTTCTGCGCCTCAGCCTCCTTGAAGTTCTTGCGAGACGCCTCTAACATTTCGTCAACAACATCTACACCGATCACCCCTCCTTTTTGACGTGAAAAATAAGAGAATTGCAATAGCTCCATACCACCTCCTACACCTACATAAAGAATTTTGGGATTGTTGGTAAGGTCCCGAGCGTGTACGGTGCTTCCGCAGCCATAGTTCATCTCTTGCATGATCTTGGGGATCTTCAATCCCGGGAGTTCCCAAATCGGGTTGGTGGTGCAGCAAAGGCCCACATCTGGGGTCAATGCAGCTTCTTTATATAATGCTTCTGTGGCGTTTAAGTAACTCATAAGTAAATTATCAAAGTGCTTTAATCAATGCTTTAAATATAGTGATCATTTTTGGTTCGGCTTTCCCAGCAACAGCAATGATCTCCGAAACATCTATAGGGGCTAGATTGTCTGGGTCGCATTCATCGGTCAAAACTGACACAGCGACCACAGGTATCTTCAGTTGATTGGCGACGATCACTTCGGGAACGGTACTCATTCCAACAGCATCAGCACCGATGATCTTTAACATTCTGTACTCTGCTTTGGTCTCCAATTGGGGTCCAAAGACAGAAGCATAGACTCCTTGGTTCAACTGTATTCCGTTTGCTGCTGCGATTTCTAAGAGTTTAGTGCGCATTTCTAGGTCGTATGGCTCGCTCATATCAACAAAACGCTCTCCAAATTGTTCTACCCCATGAAATCCAAGCGGAGAACCTCCCTGAAGATTGATATGATCCTCGATCAACATCAGGTCTCCTTTCTTGAATTCGAGATTGATGGCGCCCGCAGCATTGCTGACGAGTAATTTTTTTATTCCCAACATGCCCATCACACGGACAGGATAGGTGACATCGCGAAGATCGTATCCTTCATATAAATGAAAGCGTCCTTGCATCACTACAACTTTCTTCCCCTCGAGTTCACCATAAAGGAGTTTTCCCTTATGAAATTCTACAGTAGCCGTTGGGAAGTTTGGGATATGATTGTAGCTGATTTCCTCTTCTACAGAAAGATGTTCTGTTAGTTGCCCGAGACCAGTACCTAGAATGATACCGATCTCGGGCGCTTCAAAATTACGTTCCTTCAAAAAGGAAACGGTTTTCTGAATTTGTTTTATCATGAAATGCTATTTCTTTAATAATTTTTTGATCTGCCTTCGTCCCTGACTTTCAACATTCATAAAGTATAGACCGGCGCTTAGCGACGAAAGATCTAAGGTAATAGAATTTTCGTTTGATTGCTGTTTATTGCCTAATTCTTGTCCGGAGATATTGTACATGCTTATAGCAAGCGGAAGGTTCAGATCGTTCTTGATGATCGCTTTGTCCGTATCAAGGTCATTGAAGATAGACACTTCTGGCAGATCATTTTCTACCACACTGAGTATTCCTGGGTCGCATGTAGATGAAACGGTTCCGAGTTGTACTCTTCCCCAAAGCACATTCGCAGAAGTACATTGAATGATCACATATTGGTAATCGTTGATGTCCACACCAGCAGGTACGATAAATGCTTGATCGTTGGTGATCGCATCTCCCATATCGGTGCCACCATTGTCATCTTGCAATTGTTGGGTACTTATTTTAATATGGCTACCTCCAGCATTGTCAACACGGTCGTCTGTCGATAAGAATACCTCTAGGGTTATTCCCTGAATCGTACTAAAGTTAGTGAAGTTGACCTCTTTGCCGTTGTCATTAAAGATGAGGTCGGCATCACCGGAGCATGGATAAGTTCCTGGAAAATCCCCTGCTACGAAGGTTCCTACTCTACATTGTTGGGCGCTGGTAACAGGCACGGTAAAAACTGCTAGAACGAGTAAAAGTAATGTCTTTTTCATTTTGGTGGTTATTGGTGATTATTAGTTACGTTATGTACGGTTTAAAAATCGGATATGGCGCTAGATCTTCCTTATGATCGATATCATTGAGCACTTCTAAAAGCGAAACACTTTTATCCTTTAAATCACTAAGGCTGTCCTTCAGAACCGTCTCCGCACCCCAGGCCTTATTTTCAAACAATGCCTTGTGCATCGCTTTCATCCCCATCAAGTAATATCCCCCATCTTTTGCAGGACCAAAAACTACGTCATTGCTTTCCAAGGCCTCAAATGCGTTCGTTATATGTTCGGGTTTTAAGTCGTACAGGTCACTTCCAATGATGACTGCTTTTTCATATCCCAGATCAAAGGCGCTTTTAAATGCGTGCTGCATACGTTGTCCTAGGTCATCACCCGATTGAACGTGTTTTTTGAACACATTTTCATCCCATAGGTCATTGTGTCGTATTTTTATTGAATACCATACAGATCTATCACAAAATAATTTCGAAGCCACATTTTTTGTGTGCGCTAACAGCATTTTATAGACTGCCAAAGCATTCTTATCTCCAATACCTTTGGCTAATCGGGTTTTAACTTTTCCCAACTCGGGATTACGCGTAAAGATGATGAGAAGATTTTTGCTTGATTTCAAAAGTTATTGCTTTATCGATGAGTTTTGAAGGTGCCAGTATTCTTTTGCAGCGCCTGAATGGGTCATTTTTTCAATAGACTTTAATGCCGTTTTTCAAATAGGGTTCCCACGCTTTTGAGAATACATGTACTGAATCTGTTTTTTGGAGGTTCAAATTGAAAACGTCCTGTCCGTGATTTTTCCACTCAAAAATGCCTCCCCATAAGTTAAAAACATTCTTGTACCCAGCTTTTTTTAGTTTGAAGGCAATGTCTTCAGAGCGAACACCCACCGAGCAGTAGACCACGATGGTTCGTTCTTTATCCTTGATGCAACAGGAGACATTTTCAAGTTGAAAATTTTGGTATCCCACATATAATGCGTCTTTTAAATGACTTACTTCATACTCGTCAGCTTCTCGGGCATCTAGAAGTATTGGCTTTTCTGGTAGCGCCTTTAGTTCATCAACCTTTATATAAGGAATACTGTCTGTGTTGAATTTTTGCAACACCGCCTCAATACTTTCCTGTGCAAAGCTTACAGAAAACAGACAGAAAACAGATATGTAGAATATGATTCTCATGGCAGAACAACTCCTTTTATAGACTTTACACGTATGGGGTGTTTATGTGACCGTTCCTTGACAGCTGCTTCCTGCACCGGCAGTACACCCATAGCAATGTTGCGAGATAATTATTTTTCGGTCGTTCAAGAGGTCCTCATTATATTCGGAGATGTGCTTCACCTTACTTGCTACTTTAAGGTCTAACATCTGATTGAAATCACAATCGTACAACCAACCATCCCAGCTTACAGAAATGGTGTTGGTACACATCACGTTTTGTACTGCAGTTGGATTATAGGCTTCCACAAGGGCATACATATAATCCTCGTAGTTTTCTGATGCGATCAAATAATCTAAAAAACGACTGATAGGTAGATTGGTTATTGCAAAAAGATGATGGAATTGAATTCCAAAATCCTCTAGCAACGCTTTCTTAAAATCGTTTTCCAAAGCAGCCTGATCACCAGGTAAGAATGCTCCAGACGGATTGTATACCAGATCCAATCGTAGTTCACTATCCGGCATCCCATATCCAACAGCATTCAGGTCTTTTAGCGCCTGAATCGATTTGTCAAAGACACCATCGCCTCGTTGTTTATCGGTCTTGCCGCGTGTCCAATGAGGCATCGAACTTACGACATGCACATTGTGTTTTTTGAAGAATTCAGGCAGGTCATGATATTTTTTGTTGGCCCTGATGATCGTTAGATTAGAGCGAACGATAAAATCTTTGATACCCGCTTTACTAGCTTCTTCCACAAACCAGCGAAAGTTGGGATTCATCTCGGGTGCACCGCCTGTAAGATCCAAGGTATGGGCACCTGTATTTTTGATGACGTCCAAACATTGCTCCATGGTTTCGCGAGTCATGATCTCTTTTCGATCAGGCCCTGCATCCACATGGCAGTGTTCGCATACTTGGTTGCACATGTATCCAACGTTTATTTGAAGAATCTCTAGTTTTTTGGGACGTAACGGAAACTGATCTGTTTCCCTTATTTTATTTGCAAAAGTGGGTAATTCGCCATCGGCAAAGATACCATTGGATAATATCTCCAATTGCCTGCTAGCGTTTGCCAATTCGTCATTTCTTTTATGTAGTGACTTTGTAGCCATAAATTGAGGTTGGAAGTACGAAGTTTGAGGTACGAAATTTTAGTGTTGGTAGCTCTAGTTTCGTCGTTCGTAATTACATGCTTAACTTATCGTATTTGTTCATCATTTGTACCCCATGTACCAAGGATGCGCCGGCCTCGATCGCAGCACCTGCATGAACGGCTTCCATCATTTCTTCTTTAGTGATACCGCGTTGCAATCCATCTTTGGTATAGGCGTCGATGCAATAAGGACATTTTACCACATGTGAGACGGCAAGCGCTATCAGCGATTTTTCACGAGCAGTTAGTGCGCCTTCCTGAAAAACGGCGCCGTAATAATCGAAGAACTTTGTTCCTAGCTCTTCGCTCCATTCGGTGATCTTCCCAAATTTTCTCAGGTCTGCGGGGTCGTAATAAGTTTTTGACATATTTTAAATTTTCAAAATGGCCTTAAAGATACAGTTTCTTCCTCAAGTACATTGTAGGAGTTAATTAATGATATTTAAATTTTGACGTGTAAAACGCGTGGACTTTACAAAATTCACCCCAAAAGTTTCAGACATTACGAAAACGTTTGAGTAACGATCATTTAATCTGCTCATAATTCATTAAAACATTGTGTTTTGACTATTTTTGAAGAAAACCGACCCACTATGAAAAAAGGATTTCTCATCGATATGGATGGTGTCATCTATGCAAACAATCATCTCATCGAAGGTGCAGACGCTTTTATTCAAAAGCTTCAAAAAGAAAAGATCCCCTTTTTATTTATGACAAATA
Organism: Sungkyunkwania multivorans; assembly: GCF_042675645.1. NCBI lineage: Bacteria > Pseudomonadati > Bacteroidota > Flavobacteriia > Flavobacteriales > Flavobacteriaceae > Sungkyunkwania > Sungkyunkwania multivorans. The sequence goes on from NZ_JBHTJH010000017.1 coordinate 880,574, forward strand.
ATAGTCAGCGTACTCCATTAGATACCGTAAATAAGGTCGGAGGCATGGGTATTAGGATCAAAGAAGAGAATGTCTACACCAGCGCCATGGCAACGGCATCCTTTCTCTCTTTCATGAAACCACGTGGCACTGCCTATGTTTTGGGAGAAGGCGGCCTCATCAATAGTTTGTTAAAGGAGGGCTACGAGATGGTGAATCATGACCCGGATTTTGTGGTGGTAGGCGAAGGGAGAAACTTTACCCTCGAAATGGTGAACAATGCGGTGGACATGATCCTCGGGGGCGCCAAATTGATCGCTACGAACCTCGATCCGTCCCCAAAAAAGAAGGGATGGGTTAATTTGGGTATCAAAGCGGTGGTTGCCATGATCGAGGAGGCAACGGGGAAGAAAGCCTTTTCTGTTGGCAAACCAAGTCCCGTAATGATGCGTTCGGCAAGGAAATATTTAGGGTTGGAGGCTAGAGAGACGATCATCATCGGTGATACGATGGATACCGATATTCTTGGCGGGGTACAACTAGGATATACCACAATACTTACGCTTTCTGGGGTCTCTAAAAAAAATGTATTGGACGATTACGCCTTCAAACCGGATATGGTCGTCGATTCTGTTGCTACCTTAGATATTGAAAAGGCCTTGAAAATGAAATGATCAGTTTCTACCTTGGGAATGTTATAGGAATGCTAAAAAATGGCACTTTACTAACGATTCAAATCTCGCTTGCATATCTTTATTGAAGAATAAATGCCTGATCAAAATTTTTCAGGTTTTCTTTTGAATAAGGTCAAAAAATGCTTCACGAATTTAGAGACATCATCCTCAGCGCTAAAATTGCTAGGGAACGAAATATTAAAACGACCTTGGTGACCGTGGTTGCCGTTGAAGGGAGTTCCTATCGACGGCCAGGAGTGCGGATGGCGGTTCACGAAGATGGCCGCATGGTTGGCGCTGTTAGTGGCGGTTGCGTTGAGAAGGAGGTGGCGCGGCAGGCACAAAGTGTCTTTAAAGATGGTGTTCCCAAACTTATGGTCTACGATGGTCGATACCGATTGGGATGCGAAGGCATTCTCTATATCCTTATCGAACCTTTTGAGCCCAAACCCGATTTCTTTGATGCCTTTGAAGCACAATGGAAAATTAGAAAGCCGTTTGAGATAAGTTCATATTTCTTTAAAGAGGCATCCAATGTGCCTAGCGGTGGGTCTTATGTTACATTTTCAGATGAAACTACCTATGAGATCTCTAAAAATTCAGCGATCGACAAAGCGTTGGAACATTTTCAGCAGACGATCAAACCAGGTTTTAAACTCTATATCGTAGGAGCAGAACACGATGCGGTTCAACTTTGCCAATATGCGTCGCTTACAGGTTGGGAAGTGGTCATCGTCGCCCCGCCCGATGATCCTAAGACCATTGACAACTTTCCTGGAGCTAGCGCTTATTTGGGTATTGACGAACATGCTTTTGGCAAAGAGCGACTAGATGAGCAAACGGCCGTTTTGCTTATGACACACAGCTTTGTGAAGGATTTGAAATATCTATCGGAAATGATCGATAAGAAGTTCGCATATCTCGGCCTTTTGGGTCCCAAACATCGTCGCGAGAAAATGATCTCACAGTTATTGGAATATCATCCAGATATATCTTATGCTTTTCTAGAAAGAATTCATGGTCCCTGCGGAATTGACATCGGTGCCGAAACTCCACAAGAAATTGCAATTTCCATATTGGCTGAGATCTTGTCGATAGTGAGAGAGAAAGAACCGATTTCCTTGAAGGATAAAGCTGGAGGCATTCACCAATGAGTGATAAAACGGCCATATTGATGCTTGCTGCAGGTGCCTCAAGACGATTGGGACGCCCAAAACAATTGCTACCCTATAAAGAGACCGTTCTCTTAAAACACTGTGTCATGGAAGCATTAAAGACGCCCGACTGTGATGTTTTTGTGGTCTTGGGAGCCTATTACGACCAGGTCTATGCTGAAATCGAAGATCTGAATGCAGCCGTGATCTATCACCAAAATTGGGAAAAGGGCATGGGCGACTCCTTGAGTTATGGCCTTCAAGAACTTCTTAAAAAAGGGGATTTCGATCGGTTGTTGCTAACGCTAGGCGACCTTCCTCTCGTCGATACCGACCATTTCAGCACGATGCTTAAAAAACATGAGGCTAGCGATAGAAGAATCATAGCAACACAATACGGGAAGATGATAGGAGTGCCGGCGGTCTTTGATTCGGAGTACTTCTCAAAACTTATCGAGTTGAAAAACGATGCTGGGGCAAAACCCATCATTCGGAGACACCGAGATGATGTGGAGGTTGTACTATCCAAAAAGCCGTTTGTGGACGTGGATACGGAAGAGGCGTATAATGAGTTATTGCGCCAAGAAAAAGAAGGACATTTTTAGTGGGGATTAGGATTCTATTTTGTTAATTCAATCGCTTTTTCAAGAAATTCATCTTTTCCACTTTTTACACCTTCGATGGTTTTGTTGATATAGATATCTGGTAGTATGCCTACTCCATGAAGTTGCGAACCATCATGTTTTAGAACCTTCATTCCTGTGAATCGTATATAATATCCTCCTGGAAGATCAAACCCATTGACATTACCATTAGCCCCAGCAGTCGGTTGCCCAACGATCATGGCCAGGTTATAACCATCAATATATCCCATATAACTTTCGGCATAGCTTATCGCTTGCCCGTCAATTATAAAAATGATCTGTTTATCACCTAAGTAGGGTTTTTTTGCTTTGACAGACCAAGAAAAATTATCAAATCTCACATTTTGTTGATTAGGGAAAATGATTTTCGGCACTCTCATCCATGAGGTCGTCGTATCATTTGACTTAAGTAGATGAGATATAAAATCGTGATTACGATTTGGATAGCCACGTAGGTCACATATTATGGACGTAGCTTGCTCTAGTTTTGGCATGAGTTTATTGATTGTTGGCATGTCTGCTCTGTCCAAATTGAGATAATATACATTATTGTTTATTGCCTTATGATCGACTTCCCATTCATCAGGTACTTTTTGCTCGCTTCGCAGGAGTTCAATTTCTTTACCATCGACATTGATAATAAATTTAGAATCTTTTTCTCCTAGTAGGCTTAGAGTTTGCGCTCTGTAGTTCAACCAGCCTTCAGTTCCCGCCGAAATTCTCGACTTAATTTCGGAAAAGTGATCTTCTGCAGTTTCACCATTGATATGGGTTACGACGTCACCAACAACAATAGGAACTTGTTCATCATGGACTTGGGTAATAACAAGTTTATCCTCTATCCATTCCCAAGAAATTGGAGGGGCAAACCGTTTCGTATTTTTCTTTGACACTACAAGATGCCCATCTTTCAATGGAGCTGTAAATTTTTGAAGTGTAATAAGATGGTCCTCCTCGGTTTTGTCTGTGAAACACCTTCCGAGAGCTTTCTCTAACTCCTTATCCCAATCAACATCGACAACATCCATATAGGGGTAAAAATGTTTGAAAACATTATAGGTGTTGATGATATTTCCTAGTCTTACAGGCAGAGAAGAGGGGTCGGTATTGATATTTCTCAAGGTATTTTCAATAAGGATTGGAGTGTCATCTTGTTCGAGGGTTGGAAATGTGCCATCTGCATTTGTGTACAATACAAGAGGTATTTGACATAATAAATTTTCACTGATTTGTTTCTCAATGATGGTTCCAAAATTAGGTTGTTTATCAAAAATCTGTTTTTCTTTTTCAATTTTAGTTTCTTCAACAGATTTAATTACAACAGACCTTTTCCCTTCTTGTTGCTCGTCTTCAGTGATTTCAAAAGTATAGCCTGCACCTTCATGAATCCATCGATTTTGATTGTTATTATTAGCTAATGAATCTATCTCAAACCCACTATTTTTTATTGGAATATCAAACCACTTGTTGTCATGCTCATATGATATTTGAACATTGTCTATATAGAGTTTTCCTTTGCCTTTTAAAGAGGCACCAAAAATAAGGGTCTTTGCGAGAGGGTCAATTGTTCCGATGATTTCATATTGTTTCCATTCGTTTTCTAGAATAGGATCCCTTCGCATGTTATTAAAAAAACCAGTAGTATTATCCTCGTCTATGACTCGAAGTCTGAGATGTCCAGTCCCGGTAGACTCTTCACCCAATTTAACCCAAGCGACAAATTTAACTTTGCTACCTCTGTACTTTGCGGCATCAATGGACGCAATGATTTTTCCAAATGGGTCTGAGATGGCTGTTTTTTTAATCCCATTGACTCTTACGCTTTTATAAATATTACGATACTTGGGGTCATTAAAACAGCCCAACCCTTTGTGCTGCCAGTAGGTTGTTTCGTAACCTTTTATATTTTCTGGCGTTATGCTCTTTAAATTAAATTTTGTAGAATTCTTAGAGTTAAGAATAACAATCGAAGGAGCGATTGGGTCAAATAGCTCTTTTAGAACAGTAGCATATTCTTTGTTCGAATCTAATTTGATAATTTTCTCAGCACCATAAATCGAAAACTTATCCCAATCAAGGTTAGAAGCTTCATCAGACGGGTGAAAGTACTTTACGTATCCATATACTTTGGCAAATGCTGTTAGACTATCTATTTTATGATTGAAGAGATTATTTTCTTCCCTATCAAGACAACATACTAAAAAGAGTAGAGATGTTATTGCTGCGAACTTTTTCAATACTTATTACGCAAAATCGTTATTAACCAATAAGCTCCTGCTCTTCCATACCGATATATTTTATAAACGGTTGTTTGTATAAGCGCTGCCCAGTGGCTGCTTTGATCGCATTGGCAACAGCGCCGCCCGCTGGTGGTAGGGCAGGTTCACCAAGACCTGTTGGCGACAACTCATTTTCTACAAAATATGTTTCAACGATTGGCGTCTGGTTCATTCGTATGAGCTGATAACTGTTAAAGTTGGTATGCTCGGGTGCTCCCTCGTTAAATCCGAAGTCGCTATACATGGCATGGCCAATACCATCGATGACGCCACCTTCGATCTGATTCTTCGCTCCAAGTGGGTTCACTACAATACCACAATCCACCGCCACGACGACTTTTTTAACAACGGGGAAGCCATCTTTAATGACCACTTCCGCTACTTCCGCTACATGGGTATTATGACTGTAGTATGCAGAAAATCCTTGATAAACGCCATCTTGTTTTTTACCCCAGTTTGCTTTTTTGGCGGCAAGTTTGATGGTATTTTCCATGCGCTCTCCAGAATACTGAATACGTTCGTCTGTGGTGCCTTTTACATTTTGTAGTAGATCCAATCGTAGCTGAACTGGGTCCATTTCGAGCGCTTCTGCCAACTCGTCAAAAAAACTCTGCTCTGCAAACGCCAAGAAATTGGTATAAGGCGCACGCCAAGCTCCTGTGGTAATATTGCTATTATAGTTGGCTGTGTCCACCTTATAATTCGCTATAGCACCAGCGGGGAAAAAGTTCGGAATCAATCCATACATATTGGAGTTGATAGCCGCTTCTTTTAAATGATATCCCGTGACTTTTCCGTCTTTAATCGAGGCCTTGATCCTATATTTTATCGCAGGGCGATAGATACCTGCGGCCATATCATCTTCACGAGAGAAGACCACTTTCACTGGCTTCTTGATCAGGTTGGAAACTTCGGCAGCCTCCATTACAAAATCGCCATAAAGGCGTCTTCCGAAGCCACCGCCCATACGTGTCATTTCTAGGTGAATGTCATCGACATTCCTTTCTAACATTTCTGCTACTCTACGGGCCGTTCCCGCTGGGGTTTGTATAGGACCTACCAAATGGACCTTATCTGCAGTAACATCGGCATAGAAATTCATCGGCTCCATACAATTGTGCGGTAGAAAAGGCGACTCATAGGTGCGCTCAATCACCTGATCGGCTTCTGCAAAGGCCTTTTTTACATTTCCATCTTCCCGCCTCGTGTCAAAACTGTTGCCATCCAAAAGATCCATAAGGATCTTATCGTGATCGGCCGTATTTTCAAGTTTAGAATCCACTTGCCAATTGACTTTCAATGCTTTCTTACCTTTCATGGCCGCCCATGTATTGCTGGCAATGACCGCGATCTTATCACCAAATCTGACGACCTCAGAAACACCTGTAACTGCCTTAGCCGCGGTATCATCAAAGTCCACCAGCTTTTGTCCGAAAGCAGGAGGTCGCAAAACGGATGCATATTGCATACCTTCCGCGGTATAGTCCAGTCCAAACAATGGTTTGCCGGTGATGATCTTATCGATGTCGACATTGCGAATATCTTGTCCGATAATTTTATAGTCTTTTGGGTCCTTGAGTTTTACATTTTCCGGAACTTCCATCGCTGCCGCTTCCTTTACCACATCGCCATAGCCTAGCTTATCACCGTTTGCATTAGTGATGACACCTTCGGAAGCACTGCAACTGGACGCATCGACTCCCCACTTGGCTGCTGCTGCGTTAACAAGCATCTGTTTTGCCGTGGCTCCGGTTTGCCTCAAGGCATCCCAACCAAAGCGGATGGATTGACTTCCTCCAGCCACTTGGCGCTGGTAATTTTTGGTATCTAAAATGCCTTGGGCCACATGCACATCTTTCCATGCCACATCCAGTTCTTCGGCGATGATCATCGGCATAGAGGTCTTTACGCCTTGGCCAATCTCTGGATTGGGTGAAAAAATAGTGACGATCCCATTGTCGGCAATTTTTATAAAGGCATTGAAATTGTTAAAGTTCAATTGAGAGATATCAACAGGAGGAGCTACTTTGTCTTTACAGGCGGTAAAGAAGTTAAAGCCGATAAGCATGCCACCACTCGCCAGAGCTGATGTTCTTATAAAGTTCCTTCTACTAAAAGTAAGGGTGTTATTGGATTTCATGATAGCTGGTTTTTAGGTGGATCTACGACATTTTTTTGGCGGCGAGCGCTACGGCTTTCTCTATACGGTTGTAGGATGCACAACGGCAAATATTACCGTTCATACCGTCTCTTATCTGTTCTCGAGATGGATTGGGATTATTCTTCAAAAATGATGCGGCGGCCATGATCTGTCCGGCTTGGCAATACCCGCATTGCGGAACATCCAGTTCTTTCCAGGCTTGTTGCAGTGGATGGTCACCATTTTCGGAAAGGCCTTCGATAGTTGTAATTGATTTGCCTTGCAATTGCGAAACAGGAAGCAGGCAGCTGAGGTTGGCATTGCCATCGAGATGGATGATGCAGGCACCGCATTGCCCGACGCCGCAACCGAATTTAGTGCCGACAAGACCGAGTTCGTCTCTTAATACCCATAGAAGTGGAGTGTCTGCATCGGCATTGACCGTAACTTCGTTTTTATTGACGGAGAAAGTGTAGCTTGGCATAACGTAGTGATTGGTTAATTAATACTTCAAGTTATGGAAAAAAAAGATGGTATTGGGAAGCTTTAACAGTTCTCGTGCTCCTTTTTAAGAGTTTTCTAACATAGCTCCTTTCCATACGGCCATCTATATCGCTTACTCTCCCAGTAAACCGAAAACTCCTTTGGTCAAAAATTGGGTATTTGGATCAAAGATATCGGCGTTCTCAATAGCCATATACCCAGCGTATTCTTTTTTTGTTATGACTTCTTTCTGACCAAAGAAAAACAGGTCTCCTTGCTTTTCCTCAAGGGCCAAAACATACGATACCTCATCAACGATTATAATGGCTTCGCTTGGTAATGCTTTTGCAAAGGTAGCATCCGTAACGATAGCAGCTTCTACGAACATTCCAGTTAAAAAATTATTGTCGGACTCGTTCTCTAGGTGTGCATGCACTTTGATGGTTCTGTCATCCCTGATGGCTGTCCCTACCAAATATACCTCGGCTTTAAAAGCTTCCGATGAAGCTTCAGGAATTTTAAAATCAATTTTCTGACCTTTTTTCACTTTCATGATGTCTTTTTCAAAAACAGATAACTCTAAGTGAATGTGATCGTTGTCGATGATCTCTAAAATCTCGGTTGCAGGAGAGACGTACGAACCTTTTGTAACATTCACCTTGGTGATACTTCCAGAAATGGGAGCATAAATGGTTGCGATAGAGCGTATTTCACCGTTTTCCACGCTCGAAGGGGAGATGTTCAACATTCTTAATTGCTTTTGAAGCCCTAAGTGCTTTGCGACGGCCATCTTATAATGGCTCTCGGCTTTTAAGTAACTCTTTTCAGAAGAGATGTTTTCTGCTAGCATCGTTTTCTGTCTCTCGTATTCAGCCTTTAAGTAAGAAAGTTGCTGGTGGACCTCCATATACTCTTGCTGCATTTTTACAAACTCCGGATTTTCTAAGGTGACCAGCACTTGTCCCTCACGCACCTTATCGCCGATGAGTAAAGGCGCCGTTTTGATATATCCACCCATAGTAGCATTTACCACAGCTCTATTCTCTGGTGGAACATCTATAACGCCGTTTACATTGATCACTGTAGGAAAGGGCTTTTCTTTCAGCTCATCCAAGGTCATTTGGCTTTGTTCAAATTGCGCTTTTGTCACTTGGATTCGATGATTCATTCTTTGTTCGCTTTTGGATTCTGAGGTGGTTGATGGATTATTCTTCTCGCCACAACTCCAGAAAGCAAGGACTATACTTAATGTGACGATTATATATAGCGTTCGTTTCATAAGGTTGTGTTTAGAGGGTTAAGTGATTGATGGCAATAATTGTTTGATTGTATTCATGAAGTTTGTCCAGGTAATCCAATTTTATTTCATAAGCACTCTCCATGCTCTGAATGTATTGAAAGAAGTCGATCTCCCCATTCTTAAAGCTGCCGTTTGCAGTCTTTAAGATTTCGTCAGAAAGTGCCGTCCCTTCAGTTTCATAATAGCTCAGTGCATTTTGAAGTTGAGCCAGCTGTAGTTTGAGTATCTTCAACTTAGCGTTTAGCTGAATTTCATACTCATAAGATTCGGCTTCAACAATGTCTTCTGCGATACTAGCCGCCTTGATTCGAGATGATTGCCCACCAAAAAGAATAGGTATTTTCAAGCCCAGTTGATATCCGTAAAGGTTTTGGTTGAGTTCTGAGTTAGTGCCTTGAAAGTATTCCAGGCTGATATCGGGCAGTAGTTGCTGCATTTCTAAACGCCGCTCTGATCGAAGTAAGGAAACTCGATTTTCATACAACCTTATTTCGGGACTGTCAGTCAAATTAAAAGACAACGCATCCAGGGGCAACTTAATGATCTGGGTAGTCGCAATCTCAATGCTATCCTTAGGTTGAACCACGCTAAGCAATTGAGCATAGGCCAAAATAGCCATGTTATGTGCCTTTTTGAAGTTAAGGTGTATTTGCCTTTGCTTTGAGGCGGCTGTTATCTTTTCGAGATAGTTGGTTTCGCCCAATTCGAATCGCCGTGAAGCGATTCTAGCAAAATCAGCATAGAGGCTATCTAATTTCTTGTAGACATTTTCCTTTTCGCGTGCAATTTGATAGGTATAAAAACGCGCAGTTACTTTCCTTTTAAGTCCTTTTTTCTGAATTTCATAGGAGCTAGCGGCTATAAGATTACGGGCTTTGTTTGCTCTCCTTTTAGAAAAATATACAGTTGGAAATCGAAAGTCTTGTTGAATGCCAAAAACTCGTATCGGCTTGTCATTCAGTGCCAGGTTGTTCTCATCGAATTGATAATATATTTGTGTCTTATCAAAATCAAAAGCACCATTCACCAAGGCATGCGACTGTTCTACTTGCAAGTTGCTGGCTTTTAGACCGGCATTGTTCTCTAGTGCAAGGGCAATGAGCTCGGGCAATTGAAGTCCAGTTGTTTGTTGGCCAAAGCTAACGAACGGCAGTAAAACCAAAACAAGGATGAATCCTTTCCCTAGACGGGGATTCTTATGCTTTCTTTTGGAATTGGATGAACGATTGAACAATGCATAGAGTACCGGTAAAACCACCATTGTAAGTAAGGTGGAAGTGATCAAACCGCCAATGACCACCGTCGCTAGCGGACGTTGGACTTCTGCACCAACGTTGGTAGAAATTGCCATTGGCAGAAAACCGAGAGCCGCAGCAGCAGCCGTGAGCAACACCGCTCGTAAGCGATCTCTTGTTCCTTGTTTGATCAAAGCTTCCATGGTTTCAAATCCTTTGTGTTTTAATTCTTTAAAATGTTCTATCAATACAATTCCGTTGAGTACTGCAATTCCAAACAGTGCAATAAAACCAACTCCTGCTGAAATGCTAAAGGGCAGGTCACGAATCCACAACAATAGTACGCCACCGACCGCTGCCAGCGGAATGGCAGAGTAGACCATCAAAGCATCCTTGATAGAGTTGAATGCGAAATATAGAAGAATGAATATTAAGGCTAGTGCAATTGGCACAGCGACCTTTAGTCTCGATTTGGCACTTCGCAGATTTTCAAACTGGCCGCCGTAAGTAATGGAGTAGCCAGTGGGCAGTTTTATATTATCATCGATTAATTGCTGCACATCGTCTACCACCGATTGTAGATCACGATTACGCACATTGATGCCCACGACAATTCTTCTTCGGGTGTCATCTCGAGCGATTTTTGCAGCCCCCTTTTTATAACAGATGACCGCTAATTCGCTCAATGGAATCTTACCGCCGGCGGGTAGATCTACGTAGAGATTTTTAAGATCGTCAATATCTCGGCGTTTTTCTTTGTCTAGCCTAACAACAAGATCGAAACGTTTTTCTCCTTCAAAAATACTACCTGCGGCCTTTCCCCCAAATCCCATAGATACCATGTCATTCAGTTCCTGAATATTGAGTCCGTATCGTGCAATTTTAGTCCTATCGTATTGTACATTCATCTCTGGTAATCCCGCTATTTTTTCTACAGAAATATCTGCGGCTCCAGGAACGTTTTCGATCAATTTGCCGATCTCATTACCTTTTTTGGCAAGAATGTTCAAGTCCTCTCCAAAGATCTTGATGGCGATATCGGCACGCACGCCTGTAATCAGTTCATTGAATCGCATCTCTATTGGTTGGGTAAACTCGACCTCCATCCCTGGAATTACTTTTAAGGCTTCTTTGAATTTATCTGCCAGCTCATCTTTTGATGATGCCGAGGTCCATTCGCGCTTGGGTTTCAATACAATGATGACATCACTTTCTTCCATCGACATGGGGTCTGTTGGCACTTCAGCAGCACCAATGCGCGTTACTACTTGTTTTACTTCAGGAAATTGCTCCAAGAGAATATTTTCAATTTCGGTGGTGATCTTGACTGTATTGCTCAAGGAGGTGCCTGTTTTTAAAATAGGTTGAATAACAAAGTCACCTTCATCTAAGGTGGGCACAAATTCTCCTCCCATTGAGGCGAATAAAAACAATGAAGCGGTCAAAAGACTCAGCGCTATTCCAAGCACCCACTTCTTACTACGCAATGCCCAATGAATGGTGGGTTCATATATTTTGTTGAGCAACTGCATCAAACGAATCGAGACATTTTTGGTGGAGGTTTTTGTTGGTTTTATGAATAGCGATGCAGCCACTGGTACATAGGTGAAACAGAGGATCATGGCCCCGATGAGAGCAAAGCTAAAGGTCAATGCCATAGGCTTGAACATTTTTCCTTCTACGCCGCTAAGTGAAAGAATAGGGATAAAGACGATCAATATGATCAACTGTCCAAAAATGGCCGAGTTCATCATTTTAGAGGCACCCTTAAATGTGATCTTGTCTTTTAGTGCTTGTCTTTCTGATCTTTCAAGAGCGTTGATCTCGTTTTGTCTTTTGGTGATCTGAAAAGCGATAAACTCTACAACGATCACGGCTCCGTCGATGATGATTCCAAAATCGATCGCGCCGAGACTCATCAAATTGGCATCGACACCAAAGATGAACATTAAGGACAAGGCGAAGAGCAGGCACAACGGAATTATGGAGGCTACGACAAGTCCTGATCTGAGGTTGCCTAAGAGCAACACCACTACAAAGATTACGATAAGACAACCAAGCACTAGATTTTCTGTGACCGTAAAGGTTGTCTTTGCTATCAGTTCACTTCGATCGAGAAAGGCATTGATATAAACGCCTTCTGGTAACGATTTTGAGATGGATGTCACTCTTTCTTTAACAGCTTCGATCACCTTTTTAGAGTTGGCATCCTTTAGCATCATCACCTGTCCCAAAACTTTTTCCCCCTCACCATTCCCCGTAATGGCGCCGAAACGTGTAGCTCTTCCAAAGCCCACTTTCGCAACATCTTTGACATAGACGGGAATGCCAGTATCATTTTTTACGACGATATTCTCAATATCCTTCAACGAAGAGACAAGGCCTTCCCCTCGAATAAAATAAGCTTGGTTTACCTTTTCGATATAGCCGCCACCCGACACATTGTTGTTCGTCTTCAAAGCATCGAAAACATCACGCGCAGTGATATTCATCGCGTTTAGTTTTTGAGTATCGATAGCAACTTCGTATTGCTTTAAAAAACCACCCCAGGTGTTTACCTCTACTACGCCAGGAACACCGGAAAGTTGTCGCTTTACGACCCAATCTTGGATGGTTCTCAGGTCTTCGGCTGTGTAATCATCTTTAAACTCAGGTTTCACATCAAGAATGTATTGATAGATCTCTCCCAGTCCAGTGGTGATAGGCCCCATTTCGGGAGTGCCATAGCCCACAGGGATCTTTTCAGAAGCCGACTTGATCTTTTCTGCGATGAGCTGTCTAGGCAGATAGGTCCCCATGTCGTCTTCAAAGACGATCGTCACCACCGAAAGGCCAAACTTTGAAATTGACCGAATCTCTATGACACCCGGTAGATTGGCCATTTCTAACTCTACCGGATAGGTAATGAATTGCTCCATATCCTGAGTAGACAGATTACGGGAGGTTGTAATTACCTGTACTTGATTGTTGGTTACATCAGGAACGGCCCCTATGGAGATTTGAGACAAAGAATACATTCCAAATCCTGCTATGAATGTGGTGAACATAAGAACAATGAACTTGTTCTTTATACTAAAACGGATGATATGAGATAACATAACATTTCTTCAATAAATAATCAATGTGAACAAAACCATGCCCTAAGTTGAACTTGATGTAAAAATGACCGTTGATCGATTATGAAAGCTGTGGGGGATGCAAGAGTCCTTCGGAATGAAGCGAGGATGAAGGCGCTTGGTAGTAAAAATTTGGAATGGTCAACTCTAAAAGCTCAGGCGTGCCGCATTCGGTTTTTGAAATATTCTGGACCAAAACAACCGGAGGAGTAGTGTGCGAGCTATTTTGAAAAGGGAGCTGCTCGTGTTCTCCTTTTTCTTCTTGGTGCTCTTGTTCATGAGTGTCCTTTAACGCTCCATAGTGCTTTGAAATAAAGACAAGCATATTGTCACCATACTTTTCTTGATGAAATCGTGCATGTTCGATCAGCTCATCCATTTGAATGGCATCGTCGATTCCTATTCCAAAGCTCTGGAATAGTGCCATAAGGGAAAGCATTATGGAAACTAGGCGATGCATACACGTAAAAATAATGATTAATGAAATCGATTGCATGTATTTCGCTAGAATTCTTTCTTATTTAGAAGTGTTTTAAAATGGTAATCAACAGCTTACCAGGCATCGATGCAGAACGATTTATTCTGTGAAGGGTAAAGAAAATCGGCTCCTTTGAGTTATTTTGAAATGAACCTGAATAGAAGAAAACTTTGCAAATAATCTTTCAAATCTTCGAAAGTACCAATTTGTCAGTTCGAGTGATCCCGAGTCCTCGGGATTGTATCGAGAACGCTGAGGAATTTCATAGCTTCAATTTACTGTTCGAACAGGATTCATTCCTCCACCTTGTTGCGGAATGGGCCTGAAAGGGGAAAACTTTGCAAATAATCTTTCAAATCTTCGAAAGTACCAATTTGTCAGTTCGAGTGATCCCGAGTCCTCGGGATTGTATCGAGAACGCTGAGGAATTTCATAACTTCTATTTAATATTCAAACAGGATTCATTCTTTCATCTTGTTGCGGTATGGGCCTGAAAGAGGAAAACTAGGACGAGGAAGCTCCAATTACCTCGCAATAGCACTTTTATCGTGGAGTTATTGCGAGGTAAATAGTGATCTCTAAGGTATTCTGATAGTTATGTCGCTGTAAGGTATCGCTTTCTAATTTTTGATAAACTTGATTGCCTTGCTATTTTCCAATTGCACAAAATACATCCCATAGTCCAAACTTGAAACATCAATTCTTTCAGAGCTATTGATGATACCATTTTCAATTTTGCGACCTAGGGCATCAAATATTTTGTATTCAAGTTCACTTTTAGCGTTTTGGAATGTGATAAAATCCGAAGCAGGATTTGGAACGATCTCAATGCTATTTTGGGTAAAACTTTCAGTAGAAAGAGCTGATGCAAAATTCCAAGTGAATGCATCGAGTGCCATATAGTCGAGATTGCCCGTGCTAGAAAATATAAGCTCGTCTATTGGTGAAGCGGAATAGTCGGCCATGCCCTCTGTGGCAAAATCAATAAAAGTAAAGCCGTTATTTGGAGTCAAGGTCACAGGATTCGCAAAACCTGTGCTTTTAGTTATGCTAAATACTACAGCGCCTTCCTTTCGTCCGGTTAAGGTAAGTGTTCCGGTATGATTAGCGAGCGAAGTCGTGGCACAAAACAGATAAAGACTCGAAACAATTATGTCCGTTCCATCACTTGTAACCACTGTGAAGCTACTCCCATTATTTGTGCCATTACTGCCACCGCTGTTATCATAAAACTGCAAGTCTGGTGCAGTACCGTTCCATCCACAATTAGCGCAGTTAAAGATGTCATAGGTCTCACCAGCGGTACTCGACACTGAAAACATTTGGCCATTATCGGTAAAGGTAGAAGAACCCAACGTCTCGTCTTCAAAATCCTCGGTCGATTGAGCTAAAAGAGAATTGGCGCTAAGAAAAAGGGTAGTAGCAAATAAAAAAGGTAAAGATTTTTTCATAGTTGTCATATTTAGGTTAGTTGTTTCTTTAGGTACTATTGAATCTTGAAATACCTCACACAATTTTTTATAATGAAGTAATTGATTTCTATGCTATAAATGTAGACAAAATTATGCTCATCTTATTGAGTGGTCTAGCAATGCCAACATTTTTGCTCTAATAGATACAGTCGATAATTTCCTATTTCATAAAATGATCGAATATTTTCGAATTCTCTAAGCGCGACAACGGCTGTTTTCACAGAATGAAAATGAATGATTTGGTCCTGGCCAAATATTGTTCGACCCACTTTGCTGAGGAGATCGTCAATGAGGCCCGACATTTGATGAGGTCGAGTTTTCTAAAGGTCGACTCCATCACCAATAAGATATATAAAGAGATC
The DNA here is from genome assembly GCF_042675645.1 of Sungkyunkwania multivorans. Classification (NCBI taxonomy): domain Bacteria; kingdom Pseudomonadati; phylum Bacteroidota; class Flavobacteriia; order Flavobacteriales; family Flavobacteriaceae; genus Sungkyunkwania; species Sungkyunkwania multivorans. The sequence continues at coordinate 895,890 of NZ_JBHTJH010000017.1, forward strand.
GTCTATGGCGCTTTACAACCGATGGCTGATATTGATATAAGACGTTATTTCGGTACAAAGGTGAGTAAAGGATAAAGTAGGTATAGTGAGTAGCTCTTTTTCCCTAGGCGATGTTTTTTTAGAAATAGTAAAAAAGTGCATCTTTATGCTTGCCAAAAAGAAAAAGGGTAGTATATTTGCAGTCCATATCGCGGGATAGAGCAGTAGGTAGCTCGTCGGGCTCATAACCCGAAGGTCACAGGTTCGAGTCCTGTTCCCGCTACAAAGAAGCCTCTTGATTATTCAAGGGGCTTTTATTTTGGAGTCATTTGATGCTTGCATCATTATGATGGAAAAATAAAAACCAATTATTACAAAGCAATAAAAGCTTCTTTGTGCAAGTCTCCAATTTAGGACCAACGAGCCTCGGCGAATTAATCCTGTTCTCGCTACAACAAGCCAAATACGAAAGTGTTTGGCTTTTCTTGTACTCATATTGCGCCCGTGAAATATTAAACGAACTAGTTCAACCCAGGAAAACTCGAAACTGGCTTTACCTTAATATCTTCAAAGTTCTCAGTGATGTAAACGCGCAGATCCTCTCCATGCTCAACGATCTGCCATTCGCCACAATCATCGGCGAAATGTTCCACGAATTTTACTTTCAAATCTGGAAAACTACTTACAATCTTCACAGTAACATCTGCCTGAGATTTATTTTCGACTAATTTGATCTTTCCATACAAGGGCCTTCCTTCAAAATAACAGGAGTCTAATTTCCTCAGATCTTTATCAGAATTGTTGCTGGGCATCGTAAACATATTAGAACCTAGATTGAGGATTCCAATAAGCAGTGCCAGATGTAAAAAATATTTCATAAAGAACTATTTGTTATGTAATGACCAAGGACGATGCCAAAGTGAGAAAAGTAGTATCTTCAAACAGTGAAATCATTTCAAGAGTATTTATCATATCTCGTTTCCTCCACAGAGTGGGTGATGCTCCTTTTGATCATTGGCGGAGGAATATTTCTGATGATCTATTCGGGCTTCAAGCCTTATAAATACTTCAAACATGCGATCGATCTAGTGTCGGGGAAGTATTCTAAAGCCGACGACCCTGGCGAAGTAAGTCATTTGGAAGCCTTATCTTCTGCCGTTGCAGCAACTGTTGGTTTGGGAAATATTTCTGGGGTGGCCATCGCCATTTATTATGGTGGTCCTGGAGTGGTATTCTGGATGTGGCTGACGGCCATCATAGGGATGTGCATCAAATTCTATTCGGCCAGTTTGGCCATTCTCTTCAGAAAGGATCTTGGAAACGGAATATTGCAAGGAGGACCTATGTACTACATTTCTGAAGGACTTCCAAAAGTGGGGAAGGGTCTGGCTGCCTTTTTCTGTTTGGCCGGTTTGGTGGGCGTGTTACCCGCTTTTACCACCAATCAATTCACGCAAACCTTGATGGAAGTTGTGAGACCTGATGAGACCTTGTTAAATCTAGGTGAATTCAATTGGCGGTTGATCATTGGAATTACCCTATCCATAATTACCTCTCTGGTCATCTTTGGCGGATTGAAGAAGATCGTTCAAGTGGCAACAGCCATAGTGCCGTTTATGGTAGGAATATATTTTATTGCAGCATTGTATATCATGTCCGCAAATTATACAGAGATCATCCCGTCTTTTCGGTTGATCTTCTCAGAAGCTTTTAATCTGAAAACGGCCATTCAGGGCGGTCTCTGGGGATTGATCATCATAGGGATACGGCGAGCGGTGTTCTCTAACGAGTCTGGAGTAGGGTTGGCACCGATGTATCATGGGCAATCGAAGACCAAAGAACCGATTCGAGAGGGCTTGGTAGCTATGTTAGGACCCTTTATCGATACCATCATCGTTTGCACACTTACGGCACTTATCATTATCGTAAGCAAGTCCTATCTCTTGGCCGAGACCAATGGCATCACCATGACCTTGATCGCTTTTAAACATTCGCTGTTTGGCGTCGGTGATATTTTGTTGATGGTATTGGTAGCGGCATTCGCGCTTTCAACCTTATTTACCTATTCATATTATGGAACAAAATGTTTGTCTTTTTTGACCGACTTTAAAATAGGGAAATGGTATAATGTCATTTACATTCTTAGCATTACCTTTGCAGCGTTGGCGAGTGTGGATGTGGTGATAGGCTTGATCGATCTTTCCTTTGCGTTGATGAGCATCCCCAACATGATCGCGATCATTTACTTGTCACCAAGGATCAAGGAGGCAATGAATAATTACTTTAAAACGATTTGATGGAGAAGCATAAAGCAGGATTCGTAAATATCATCGGAAACCCAAACGTGGGGAAATCCACCTTGATGAATGCCTTTATAGGTGAGAAGCTATCCATTATTACGAGCAAGGCGCAGACCACGCGGCATCGAATTTTTGGTATCGTCAACGGCGATGACTTTCAAGTGGTATTCTCAGATACGCCGGGAATTATAAAACCTGCCTATGAGCTACAAGAGTCGATGATGGACTTTGTAAAATCTGCCTTTGAAGATGCCGATGTGCTTCTTTATATGGTAGAGATCGGAGAGAAAGACCTAAAGGATGAAGCTTTCTTCAACAAGATCACCAATACAAAGATCCCTGTTTTGTTGCTGCTAAATAAGATCGATAGGTCTAACCAAGAGATGTTGGAACAGCAGATGCAGTTTTGGAAGGAGAAAGTGCCCAATGCCGAGGTCTATCCTATTTCGGCACTAGAGAACTTCAATGTAGGAACCATTTTCAATAGGATCCTTGAATTGCTTCCAGAGTCGCCACCCTTCTATCCAAAGGATCAATTGACCGATAAGCCTGAACGTTTCTTTGTCAATGAGGCGATCCGAGAAAAGATCTTGCTGAATTACAAGAAGGAGATTCCTTATGCCGTTGAGGTCGATACCGAAGAATTTTTCGAGGAAGAGAACATCATTCGCATTAGGTCGATCATTATGGTAGAGCGCGATACTCAAAAAGGGATCATCATCGGACATAAAGGTGCCGCTTTGAAGAAAGTAGGAATCCAAGCGCGGAAAGACCTTGAAAAATTCTTTGGAAAACAGATACACCTCGAACTATATGTGAAGGTGAACAAGAATTGGCGCAGCAATGCCAATCAGTTGAAGCGCTTCGGGTATAACAAAAAATAATCTATCTTTTTTATTATTTTAGCAGTATTCCTCTAACACTGACCGACTTTGTTGTATTTGACAGGCATATTTTTTCTTTTCGCTCTATGGGTGGGATATAACTATCGCAAGAATAGAACTTAAGAATTTGTATCTAACAGTGATACTGTGATTATGCGATAGGTGATTGCTTGGCGCTAAGGGTGGACAACATATAATCGTACAACGACCTCATTTCTCCCTTCCCAGCATCTTTACCCATTCTACCAGCAAAATAGAGTCCAAACCAGATAATAAGCATAAAGAACATCACAACCAACTGAGGAATAAAATCATTATTGATAGACCAGTTACTATAGGCCCAGATCCCAAAGATGATAAAGATGGTCGCCACGATCAAATGCGCGAACATGAACATGGTCCAAATACTTGGTTTAGGACCAAAAAGACCGCGCAGAAGGCTTTTGCCATCTTCCATGGGTTCGATCTCTAAATGCAACTGTGGAGACCAGAAGTGTTGCTTGCCTCTGGGTATTCTGATAAAGACGTGATCATCGATGCGCGATATTACAAAATCAGTTGTCTTCGATTCCTCGAACAATCTCAGTGCCTCTTCATTGGAAAATTCCAATTCGATGGTAAACCTTGGCCTTAGGACGACTTCATTGCTTAAAAGGGTCATGATCGGTTGTTTAACAGAACAATAAGTTACTGTTTTTTCTTAATTTTTAGCATACCTTTGCCCCCAGAAATTTAGAAGATGAGCAATATCGTAGCCATAGTAGGAAGACCCAATGTAGGAAAATCAACGTTGTTCAATAGAATGATACAGCGAAGGGAGGCTATTGTCGATGCCACAAGTGGCGTAACCAGAGACCGCCACTATGGTAAATCTGATTGGAATGGGAAAGAGTTTTCCCTTATCGACACTGGCGGTTATGTTGTTGGAAGTGATGATATTTTTGAGCAAGAAATCGATAAACAGGTAGAGCTCGCTATCGACGAGGCCGATGCCATTCTCTTTATGGTGGATGTAGAAGCTGGTGTTACCGGCATGGACGAAGATGTGGCAAAATTGCTTCGAAAAGTGAATAAACCAGTGCTTTTGGTGGTCAACAAAGTAGACAACTCGATGCGTGAGGCCCAGGCTGTAGAGTTCTATTCCTTAGGATTGGGAGAGTATTATACGATCTCTGGTATGAATGGTAGTGGAACGGGCGAATTGCTGGATGCCTTGATCGAGGCGCTACCCGATAAACCTGAGGAAGAGGAAAACGACTTGCCAAGGTTTGCGGTGGTCGGACGCCCAAATGCTGGAAAATCTTCCTTTATCAATGCGCTGATTGGGGAGGAGCGATATATTGTAACAGATATTGCAGGAACCACTAGAGATAGTATCGACACCAAATACGATCGTTTCGGATTTGAATTCAACTTGGTAGACACCGCCGGGATTCGACGCAAGTCCAAGGTAAAAGAAGACTTGGAATTCTATTCGGTAATGCGTTCCGTAAGGGCCATTGAGCATTGCGACGTATGCTTGTTGGTATTCGATGCTACACGCGGCTTTGACGGTCAGGTTCAAAATATCTTTTGGTTGGCGGAACGAAATCACAAAGGAATCGTGATCCTGGTGAACAAATGGGATCTTGTTGAAAAAGACAATCGCACCGTCAAAGAGTTCGAGCAGATGATCCGCAAAGAAATTGAGCCTTTTACCGATGTGCCTATCGTCTTTATCTCTGCCATGACGAAACAGCGAATTTTCAAGGCGATCGAGACCGCCGTTGAGGTCTATAAGAATAGAAGCAATCGCATCTCCACGAGCAAGTTGAACGATGTGATGCTCCCGATCATTGAAAATCAACCACCGCCTGCATACAAGGGTAAATATGTAAAGATCAAGTTCTGTACGCAATTGCCCACAAAATATCCACAGTTCGCATTTTTCTGTAATCTTCCACAGTATTTACGGGATCCTTACAAACGTTTTTTGGAGAATAAACTACGAGAGCACTTTAACTTCAATGGGGTGCCAATTACCATTTACTTCAGAAAGAAATAGGTTTGTTAGGTGTTAGGTGTTAGGTGTTAGGTGTTAGGTGTTAGGTGTTAGGTGTTAGGTGTTAGGTGTTAGGTGTTAGGGGGTTATCTTTTTAACCGCCAACTGCCAACTGAACTACCATCCTCCGCTGGCACCGCCGCCTCCAAAGCCGCCGCCGCCGAATCCTCCACCAAAGCCGCCACCACCGAAGCTTCCACCACCCGAGGACCCTCCGAAGCCGCCTCTACCCATATTACTTAGAATAATGACATCAAAAATGTCTTCCATCCCAGAGCGTTTGCCACCACCACGTCCTCCATGTCGGTTTCGTCGATTGCTGCTTAATATGATGAGTATCGTAATGAAGATAAAGATGAGCACTATGAATTTACCAAAAGGGAAATCACTACCGTCATCTCTAGTCCCTTTAAATTTACCTTCCAAAGCATCGATGATCGCGTCAGTACCTCGCTCCAGACCTTCCTCATAATCATTTCTCTTGAATTGGGGAATCATTTCCCGCTCAATGATCAGTTTTGCCGTAGCATCTGGTATATATTCTTCAATACCATAGCCTGTCTGTATGCTTACGCGTCGATCGTCTTTGGCTAGAAGGACCAAAACTCCATTGTCTTCCTCGCCTTGTCCAATTCCCCATTTTTGACCCCATTGGGCGGCCAGATAATTGATATCCTCACCTTTGGTCGAAGAGATGATCGCCACTACCACCTGTGTGGAGGTCGTGTCTGAATAACGTATCAATTTTTGTTCGAGCCGTTCTTTTGAAAAGGCTGAAAGCAGTTTGATGTAATCGTAAACTGCCGTCTGTTCTCTCGGTTTTGCTGGAATCTCAAATTGCCCGAAAACACAGATCACATTCAAAAAGAGAATGGGAAGCAAGCATATAACTTTAAGATTTTTCATTCTCCCTTAGATATGTCGTTAGGCAGTTCGTTCTTATCGCCATGATGCCACGGAAAATGTGCTTGTAGCTGCTCGCCTGCTTCAATGATACCATTCACGAGTCCTTGCTTGAAATTCCCTCTTTTGAATTCAGCAGCAATATGATCTCTGGTGGTATCCCAAAAGCCTTTGGGAACACGCTTGTCGATTCCTTTGTCACCATAGATGGCAAAGGTATGGTCTGTCACCGCCACATAGATAAGGACGCCGTTCTCATCTTTGGTATTGTCCATCTTCAACCAGTGAAATATTTCTTTGGCATGCTCCAAGGCATCCATACCCTTGGTAGACGGTTCTAAATGCACACGGATCTCTCCAGAAGTCTCATTTTCGGCACGGCGGATAGCTGCGATGATCTCTTGCTCTTCTTCGGCCGTAAGAAAGTTTTCTACAGCAGACATGATCAATTGAAGTCGAATTCTACGTCGGGAGCCTCTTCGGACCCGGGATCTGCTTCATAACGGGTCATCTCATCAAAATCATAGTAGCCTGCAAAGAAACGTCCAAAGAATGTTTTGATGTGTTTGTTGTACTGCCCAACAGCCTCATTGTATCGGTTTCGTTCTACATTGATACGATTCTCAGTACCCTCCAATTGTGCTTGCAGCTGTAAAAAGTTTTCATTTGCCTTCAAGTCGGGATATCGCTCAACGGTGACCAACAATCGCGATAGCGCTGAGGTCAACCCACTTTGGGCCTGCTGAAATTGTTGCAATTGCTCTGGGGTGATGTTTGTAGGGTCGATACTCACAGCGGTAGCTTTCGAACGCGCATCGATCACTTCTTTCAACGTGGTACGTTCAAAATCTGCGGCTCCTTGAACGGTCTTTACCAAATTACCGATGAGGTCGTTTCGTCGCTGATAGGAACTCTCCACATTGGACCAAGCCGTTTTTGCATCTTCCTGATAGCTGACCGCTTTATTATAAAACCCAGTGGCTATGAAAAAACCAATGATCGCTAAGAGTACAATTCCGCCGACAACAGCCGCCAAACATCCATATTTCTTCATGTTTATATATTTAAAGTTGTTCTTTGATCTTCAATAATTCAGCCTTCACCTTTTCTAACTTTTGGATGATCTCAAAATTTGAAAGCGTCTTTTTCTTGTTTTCCTTCAGGTGTATTTTCGCACCTTCTAGGGTAAATCCGCGCTCTTTCACCAAATGATAGATAAGCTTGAGATTTTCGATGTCCTTCGTTGTGAACTTGCGATTTCCCTTCGCATTTTTTTTTGGCTTGATCTCGTCAAACTCCTGTTCCCAAAAACGTATGAGAGAAGTATTCACTTGGAACGCTTCGGCCACTTCACCTATGCTGTAGTAATGTTTCTCGGGAAGATCTATTATCATAATCTAAAATTAATGAGAATTATTTAAAAACAGCCTCTTATTTCTGCGTGAAGTGCTCAGAAATTCAGACTAAAGAGCATTCAGTTATTGAGCAATGCATTTGAAAGAATATTTATTTGACCGCAGGAAAGGATAGGTTAGGTAGATCAATTGGGTAACCTGAAGTATCCATCCTCGGTAAAGATGAGTCCAGTCTCGGGAAAATCCATCGCTGTCAGACGTTTGATCTCCGACAAGGCGCCTTCCTTTTTGTCCATAAAAGGATACACACCATCCAATTGTTTGGCCGAATGCACCTTACCCTCCAAGAATATACCGTCTTTCGTCGTGCGTACTTCTACGATAGGAGCATATCCTTTAACGCCATTGAGGTTAAATCTCTTGTAAGTGCAGAAATTTCCAAGACTATAGGCGATAAAACGATTTTTGTAGACTTCAACGGCTCGGGTTATATGCGGACCGTGTCCAAAGATGATGTCCGCTCCGGCATCGATCATCTTATGGGCAAACTCGTAGACATTGCCACGATCCTCACCATAGAATTTTTCGGTCTTCCGCGTTACATTTAGATGATCCGTACCTTCAGCGCCTCCATGAAAGGAAACAATGACGATGTCGCAACTGTCTTTAAGCATTTTTACGCGTGCTATGGCCTTTTTATAGTTTTGAATCTTCGGTGTATCGGTATTAGGGGCAAAAGCACAAAATCCATATTTGATACTATCTTTGGTGAAGGTTGTGAATGTTTTATCATAGACTCCAGCATTGGCGATGCCCAAAGAATCCAATGTGCTGATGGTATTGCTAATGCCAACATCTCCAAAATCACCAATATGATTGTTTGCGATGCTCATTACGTCAAAGCCCGCTCTTTGCAAATGACTCCCTAAATATTCTGGAGATCTAAAGGAATAACACTTCTTCGGGTCTTTACAGTGTTTCGCATTTTCCCCTTCGTCGGTGAGCGTGCCTTCTAGATTTCCAAAGAGTATATCCGTTTTCCTAAATACAGAATCTACTTTCTGAAAAGGGTATGCTCCCTTTTCGGGCAAATAGCTTGCATCGGGGAAATCAGTGCCCATCATGATGTCTCCGACGGCCATAAAGCTTAGGGTATCGATCTTTAGCGTCACTTCTTTTTGATAGGTGATGGGTGTCACCCTCAGCTTTTTACTGGTAAATATGCGCAGCGTATCCGTTATGGTGCGCAGTTCTTTTGTTTCTTTTGGGGTAGGGGCGTTTTGTGCACCGACCATTGACGCCATGAAAAGTGCAGCAATAAATAAGAAATACTTCAACATTAATCCAGAGACTGATTTTCTTGATTTGCGATTTTCAACATGGCAGCAAACTCCTCGGCCGTAAGATTACCGTAATAGAAGTTGATCGGGTTGATCTTTTTACCATCCTTGAACACCTCATAATGTAAGTGTGGTGCTTGAGATCGACCAGTACTACCTACATAACCAATGATGTCACCACGTTCCACCTTTTGTCCAACTTTCACGTTGTATTTGCTAAGGTGCGCATATAAGCTCATGTAGCCATAACCATGATCTAGTCGGATGTGCTTTCCGTAGCCAGAAGAACGATTGTCAGCCCTTTTGATCACCCCATCGCCCGAAGCAAAGACCGGTGTTCCCCTTGGTGCGGTAAAATCCATGCCATAATGGAATTTTCTCGCCTTCGTGAACGGGTCGCTACGCCAACCATAACCAGAGGCCATGCGCGTTAGGTCAGAATTTCTTATCGGCTGTATCGCAGGAATCGAAGCTAATAGTGCCTCTTTATCGTCCGCAAGCTTTTTGATCTCATCAAGGGATTTGGATTGTACCACCAATTGTTTTTGAAGTTCTTCCAGCCGCTTTGTCGTGTTGATGATCAATGGCGAATTGTCTGCTCCTTCGAGATCTTTATAACGATTGATACCACCAAATCCAGCTTTTCGCTGTTCATCAGGGATCGGATTTGCCTCAAAATAAATACGATATAGATTGTTGTCTCGTTCTTGGAGATTTTCGGCAACCGCATCTATCTGATCCATCTTCTTATTCAAAAACTCATACTGAAGCTTCAGATTTTCGATCTCACGTGCCTGTCTTAGTTCGACCGGGCTAGGAAAAATACCGCTGTTGGAGATTGCGAACCAACCTCCAAAGATCAAGAGCCCAGTAGCAAGCAAAAGCAAAAAGATATTACGCGCTTTTTGCTGCTTCTTGGTCTCTATCTTTCGATAAGACAAAGTGTCGGAATCGTAATAATATTTTACCTTAGACATACGTTAAAAATGTGCTATTTTTGCCTTTCTAAATAAATTGAAAAAATAGAGTTGACAGTTTGGGTAACGAACAAAGATAGAAATTGTTTTGTAACGATGTCAACTTTAACGTAAACTTAGGCAACTTCACCGCTATGCAATCCAAAGAAGTACGAAGCAAATTTTTAAGTTTTTTTGAAGGGAAGCAGCACCAAATCGTGGCTTCTGCCCCAATGGTCTTAAAAGATGACCCAACCTTAATGTTTACCAATGCAGGAATGGTTCCTTTTAAGGAGTTTTTCTTAGGTAATAAGAAGGTGAAGTATAGCAGGATCGCCGATACTCAAAAATGCCTTCGTGTAAGTGGTAAGCACAATGACCTTGAGGAAGTAGGGAAGGATACCTATCATCACACCATGTTTGAGATGCTTGGCAATTGGAGCTTTGGGGACTATTTTAAGAAGGATGCCATTGCTTGGGCGTGGGAATTGTTGACAGAAGTTTATGGTATCGATAAAAATGATCTGTATGTAACGGTGTTTGAAGGAAGTGATGACGCCGATAAGCTTGCGATGGACCAGGAAGCATATGATTTTTGGAAGGCCATCATCGCAGAAGACAGGATCTTGATGGGTAACAAGAAAGATAATTTCTGGGAGATGGGAGATCAGGGACCGTGTGGCCCATGCTCCGAGATCCATGTAGATATCCGCACTGCCGAAGAAAAGGCGAAGACACCTGGTAAGGACCTTGTGAATATGGATCACCCACAAGTCGTAGAGATATGGAACTTGGTCTTTATGCAATATAATCGCAAGGCCAATGGTGGTCTAGAGGAGTTGCCTGCAAAACATATCGATACGGGCATGGGATTTGAGCGTCTTTGTATGGTACTTCAAGGCGTACGATCTAATTATGACACCGATGTATTTTCACCCTTGATCCGTGAGATCGAAACTATCACACATTCAAAATATAATACGGACGAAACCATAAATATCGCTATTCGTGTAGTTGCCGATCACGTAAGAGCTGTAGCCTTTGCGATCGCCGATGGACAGCTACCTAGTAATACAGGTGCTGGCTATGTGATTCGCAGAATACTTCGTCGTGCGGTGCGCTACGGATTCACTTTTTTGAATACAAAAGAACCTTTTATATACAAGCTTGTCCATACATTGAGCAAGCAAATGGGAGAGGCGTTCCCAGAGCTGAAGTCACAGAAACAACTCATAGAGAATGTAATTAAGGAAGAGGAAGTCTCCTTTTTAAGGACCTTAGAGCAAGGATTGGTGCTATTGGAAAATATTATCAAGAATGTAAAAGGAAAGGTCGTGTCTGGTGAGAAAGCATTCGAATTGTATGATACGTATGGTTTTCCTATCGACTTAACAGCTTTGATCCTTAGTGAGCGAGGCTTGGAATTGGATGAAGAAGGCTTTGAAACTGAGCTACAAAAGCAAAAAGACCGTTCCCGAGCGGCAACCAAAGTTGCGACAGGCGATTGGATTCACTGTCATGATACTGATGAAGAAGTCTTTGTGGGATATGATACTTTGAAGGCCGACGTAAAGATCACACGTTACAGGAAGGTTGAAAGTAAGAAGGAAGGAGAACTCTATCAATTGGTATTCGATCAAACGCCTTTCTATCCTGAAGGTGGTGGGCAGGTTGGCGATAAGGGATATCTAGAAGCTTCGAATGGCGGAGTTGTTTATATCATCGATACCAAGAAAGAGAACAATTTGATCGTTCATTTTGCAAAAGGTCTACCAAGAGATGTTGAAGGGACCTTTAAAGCAGTTGTTGATGAGAAGCAGCGTGCCAGAACGGCCAAGAACCATACCGCTACACATCTATTGCATCAAGCTTTGCGCACCGTCCTAGGTACGCATGTAGAGCAGAAAGGTAGTATGGTTCACAGCAATTATTTACGTTTCGATTTTTCGCATTTCAGCAAAGTTGCCGATGAGCAGTTAAAAGAGGTCGAAGCGTTTGTAAATGCCAGGATACGAGAACAATTACCATTGGATGAGCGTCGAGGCATCTCATATAAACAAGCGATCAACGAAGGGGCGATCGCCCTTTTTGGAGAAAAATATGGAGACTCGGTTCGCGCGATTCGATTTGGTGAGTCGATGGAACTGTGTGGAGGAACGCATGTAGAGAATACGGCTGATATATGGCATTTTATCATCAAGTCTGAGGGCGCAGTTGCGGCTGGGATTCGTCGTATCGAAGCGATCACCGGTGATGCGGCAAAGGAATATTTTGTGGAGAAGGTAGAGGCCTTTAATGAGGTAAAAGCTGCTTTGAAACACGCCAAGAACCCGGTTCGCACCATCGGAATCCTTCAAGATGAGAACGCCGCGCTAAAAAAGCAGATCGAAGAATTGATGAAGGAGAAGGCCAAGAATCTCAAGGGCGATCTAAAGAAGGAGCTGCAAGAGGTGAATGGTGTTCATTTCCTTGCCAAAAAAGTACATTTGGATGCTGCACAGATCAAGAACCTTGCTTTTGAGCTCGGCGGAGAGATGAAAAATCTCTTCTTGCTTTTTGCCACTCAAGATGGCGAAAAGGCAATTCTAACCTGTTACATCTCAAAAGAAATTACTTCAGAAAAATTGCATGCCGGCACTATCGTTCGCGAGCTTGGGAAATACATCCACGGTGGTGGAGGTGGACAACCTTTCTTTGCAACCGCAGGCGGCAAGAATCCGGCGGGTATCGAGGAAGCTTTGGAAAGGGCCATAGATTATTTGAAAGAGACGAACTGAAACTACAAACCACCATACCGCTTCGACCCGCCAAGAATCAAATCGATTATGATTCAAAGGTTCTTTTATTGGGTTCGTGTTTCGTAGAGAATATTGGGGCGAAATTGAACTATTTCAAATTTCGAACGCTTCAAAACCCCTTCGGAATTCTCTTTCATCCGCTGGCTATTGAAAAATTGATCTCAAGGTCGATCAATCAGGAACAATTTGTAGAAAAAGACACCTTCTTTCTTAACGGCAGATGGCATTGCTTTGATGCCCATTCTATTTTGAGCGATGTTTCGAAAGAACAACTGCTTCAGAAGTTGAATACAGCGATTTCATCGACGCATCAGATGCTTCATCAGGCCAGTCATATTGTTCTAACGCTAGGAACTTCTTGGGCATACCGGCATATTGAGAGTGACCACTTTGTAGCCAATTGCCATAAAGTACCTCAAAAACGATTCTTAAAAGAATTGCTTTCGGTAACGCATATTGAAGAAAGTATAGAGGCAATTGCAGCGCTCATCAAAAGTGTGAGTCCTGACGCCCAGATCATTTTTACGGTTTCACCAGTGCGCCACCTCAAGGATGGATTTGTCGAAAATCAACGGAGTAAGGCGCATCTTCTGACCGCAATCCATGAAGTGATACATAGTGATGTCTCCCTGAGTATGGTCGAAGGATATTTCCCTTCGTACGAGATCATGATGGATGAACTTCGAGATTATCGTTTCTATGAGGCGGATATGTTGCATCCCAATCAAACGGCTATTGACTATATTTGGGAGCGATTTCAAGAAGTTTGGATTGCACACGGCGCTAATGATACGATGAAAGCGGTAGAAGAAATTCAGCGGGGAATGCAACATCGACCTTTTGATGCTGATAGTGAACAGCACCAACAGTTTCTTTACGATCTAGAGAAGAAGAAGACCGCACTTCGCGAGCAGTTCCCGCATATGGTATTCTAAACGGTTGGCAAAAATTGCGTTTTCAGTTCCACGTTTTGGAAATAAGGATGTCGATGTGAGCCAGTACAGCTGTCAATTCCAAAAAGAAATATGTAACTTTCTCAAAAGTTTAATTCATGCGGAAAGTCCTTTTTGGTATCATCATCACCTTGTTGCTATTGCTATTCTTTCAGTATTGGCAACATCAAAAGGAGGAAGAAAACACCTCTTTTGAAAATACACAGCTTATACAGCAGCAGATAGAGAATGTGGGAAAATTGGTGGTTACCGAGGGACATTTTTCAGAGGTTTATAACTACTCTGACGAAAAGACGTATCTAAGCGATTATGTCTCCTTTGAAAAGAAAGCCCTTGTGGTCATCAATGCTCACGCTTCAATTGCCTACGATCTAAGCGAGCTTAAATATGAACTGGATGCTGAAAACAAAGTATTGCGTATCCTTGCTATCCCCGAAGCGGAGGTCGACATCAATCCGACGATAAAGTTTTACGATATCAATCAGAGCGTGTTCAATCCTTTTACGGGGGAGGATTACAATAAGATACAACAGAAGGTTCGCGAGGAATTAAAAGTAAAAATAGAGAGCTCCGTGCTCAAAAAGAATGCGAAGAATCGATTGATGAGCGAACTTGCAAAATTCTATATACTTACCAATTCTATGGGATGGACCTTAGAATATAAAGAAAGGCCGGTTAAGGAAGTAAGGTTTTTTGAAGATTTTGAATTAAAGGATTGATTTTTATACGTGATGCAAAATTACTTCAGACAACTATCGATGACCATTTATTTCTTGGTCTATGGTCTTTCTTGTTTTGGTCAACTTATCCATGATGACGATCGATTGCTGGTATACACTGTTGATCCGGCAAAACAAGAGTTGAGATTTTTCTGGAAGAATAATGATGGTATCAACTATTCAAATTTTCAGAGCTTGCGGCAGGAGGTTGCTAAGAAAAACAAGCAACTGGTTTTTGCTATGAATGGAGGCATGTACAAGAGCGATCGATCGCCGCAAGGATTGTATATAGAAAATGGAAGAATACTGGCTAAAATAGACACCACGAATAAGGCAAGTGGCAATTTTTACATGCAACCTAATGGTGTGTTCTATCTAACAAAGGCGCAGAGGCCGGTCATATGTAGAACGGATGCTTTTATCAATGACAACAATGTCGAGTATGCTACACAATCGGGACCAATGTTATTGATCGATGGAACGATACATCCAAAGTTCAATCAAGGGTCAAGCAATATTCATATACGAAATGGTGTTGGGGTCCTTCCTAACGGACATGTGCTTTTCGCAATGTCTAAAGAAGAGATCAACTTCTATGATCTTGCTACTTTTTTTAAGCTGAATGGTTGTTTAAATGCCCTTTATTTGGACGGGTTTGTTTCCAGAACATATCTGCCCTCAAAAGGATGGGAGCAATTAGACGGTACTTTTGGGGTTATTATAGCTGAAACTAGAAATTAGAAGACCGCAATTTGCTGGTAAGGTCATTCAAGCCACCGGCATTTTTAGAATCTACCCCAAGACTCTTTAGAATGAATGATGCATGTTCACTTCGTTTCCCGTTCCCACTGTAGAGGATGATCGATTTTCCTTCGATATCTAGTTCCTTAACTTTCGTTCTAAGCTCATGTACCGGAATGTTTATCGAGCCGGTCACATGTCCTTCAATATACTCTGAGGGTGTTCTAACATCAATGATAAGTTTGTCGCTAGCACCCGATCGCTGTTCTGACGAAGTGTTCTTTTTACTGAATAATCCCATGATGGATTGGTTTGGTTGGTTAGAATCGTATGGTGAATGTAAGACTAATTTAATCAAAAAGTCATACAATCTGATTCTTATTGACCAATTTGAGACCACCGTCGATCAAATGACCTATTTCCGGACGATGAAGTTTAACGCTTTCTAAATGTGCAAAAATATCTTTAGCAAAATCATCATCTCCATTATTTTTTGCCAATTCATAAAGCTCGACAGAAAGCAGCCAGTCGTTCGGATAGTTTTCAATGACCTCCTCTAAGACCTTGTGGCGGGAGATGGTGCGATTGGCACCCTCTCGATAGTCTCTAATTTGCTGATATAAGGTTTCTAGGCGTAGTCGCTCTGGCGATTTGTCAACTTTGATAGTTGTTTCGGATGGAACATGTGTAACAAGGTCAAAACTTGTCACATCTGCAGGGCCACTAAATGCCGAAATGATTTCCTTGCCCACAGCCATATCGAAGATGCCCCATTCTGGACGGAAAAGGATGTCATCACCATGAGTTACGGTACAATCCTTAAAACTGATCAATAAAATTTTACCCTGGAGGTTTCGAGTCCCAGTAATAATTTCACCTGAAACTTTAATGCCTCCTTCAAATTCTAAGGTAACGTGTTCGTTTTCATGAATATCATAAGCGCTAAGATCCCTCGGGCTCATATCTTCGATCGCAAGATTGATTCCTTTTAATTTCCCGATCGGGGAACCGAAGCCTTCGGGATGATTTTCTATGCCGTGGCCAACAAGTTCTTTTTCTCTGTTGGACAATGCCGTTTTTCCAGTAGTTTGAAAATAAATCGGGTTTCCATCTTTAGATATTACTTTGTTGAAGACACCTGATATCTGCAGGCCGGTACTTAGCTCTATCGTACCCAGTGCCTTGGAATCTATTAGTTTCTGAATACCGGTAAGACCTCCCCTTCGTAAAGCCATCGTATTGGCAAACTCTTCGAGCACCAAACTGAGATGGGCAAAGTCTGGTGTCACAAACAATTGCGGCTGAGGTTTGGTAATATCGAATGACTGATGCGCCGCATCAATATTGTAGGGTTGTTTAGCAACCTTATCGGTCATGCACCAAGCACTTTCGCCAATAGAGGAGAGTAGGCCAGCACCATATATCTTAGGATCTTCAACTGTGCCGATAAGACCATATTCCACGGTCCACCAGTGCAAATTTCTTATGAGTGCCATCTCGCTTGGGACGCCCATGTTCTGTTGGAGTGTCTCAATGTGCTTTTCTGCTTTTTCAATGTCCTCTTCGGGAGTGCCAGGGGCTTCTTTGATGATAGATAAATGCCTTACGGCCTCGTATAGTTCATAATCTTTTGCAGATGAGATCGCTTTACAGCCAATCTCGCCAAATCGTCTTAGATATTCTGCATATTCGGGATTGGCGATGATGGGTGCATGTCCAGCTCCTTCATGAATGATGTCTGGTGCAGGAGTATATTCTATGTGTTCTAGCTGACGAATGTCCGAAGCTATAACAAGTACGTTGAATGCTTGAAATTCCATAAAGGCGCTCGGAGGAATGAATCCGTCAACGGCAACTGCTGCCCATCCGATTTCCTTAAGAATTCGGTTCATGCCATACATGTTTGGAATATGGTCGATAGAGATTCCTGTGAGCTGTAGTCCTTTGACATATGATTCGTGCGCCACCTTGCTTAGGTAATCCACATTCTTTCGCATTACATAGCGCCATACAGCCTGATCTATCGCAGAATAGTCGTCATAGTTCTGTGGTTTGATGAATTGCCTCAGGTGAGCCGGCAACTTGTCTATGATCGGATTGCTCTCGTATGCGGGTTTCATGCTATCATAAATTGTGTGATTCGTAAAATTACAAAATAGAACCTAATGAATTTTGTAAAAAAATTATAAAAGCATGTTGAATATTAAGAATTCTACTATCGCTGGAGATATCAAAATTAGGGGGTATTTACCCTACTGAGGCCCCTGTAATTACTTAAATTGAAAAAAAACTTTTACGATGTATCACTACAAGGCAAAGGTCATCGATGTATATGATGGCGACACCATAACGGCAGTTGTCGATTTGGGCTTCTTACATTATCAAGAAATGAAACTTAGGCTTTATGGAATTGATACCCCAGAATTAAGAGGTGAACAAAGGGAAGAAGGGCTCAAAGTTAGAGATATCCTTCGCGAGATGATTTTGGATAAGGAAGTAGAATTGTTTACATACAAAGATAAGCAAGGCAAATATGGGCGCTATCTAGCTACGGTAGTTATCGAGGGTCTAAACATTAATGATTGGCTTGTAGCCCAGGGACATGCAGAGATCTACCTAGTATAGAAAAAGGCCTCTTTGTTTTCGAGGCCTTTCTTCAATCTGCTTAATTAGCAGCTAAAACTTGTGGAGGATAGGTCTTCATTATTTCGGTAACAAATTCCTTGATCCTGGCTTCTTTTTTATTCATATCCGAAGATCTGGAAAGGTTGCCTGTACCTTTGCCTTGCCATATCAATTCTTTTTTATCAGCATCGATAAGGTCGATATATAGAGAGCCTTCAGTGGTAGTGGATACAGAGTTAAATCCTCCTCCCCATCCCCAAGGTCCCCATGGGCCGCCCCAGCCCCAGCCCCAACCCCAGCCCCAGCCGGCGTTGTTGTATACATTGACACGCTCCTTTTCCTTGGTGAAAATGCTTACGAGAATATCTGGGTCACTAGATTTTACAAACCCTTTCGCTACCAATTCTGCTTCGATAGCCCTAAGAATTCGCTTTTTGTCTAAATCTGAAATTTCGGCCTTATCAACACCTGGCTTGTAGAAAGCGAAGGATTTGTATTCGTTAAAGTCGGCCTGCCTGTCGTAGTCCGTAGCTACACGCACCGAAACACAAGAGCTAACTAGTACGAGTAAGGCAACGGGGATCAATAATCGAAATGTTTTCATCGTATTGCTTTTTTTTGAGTTAATGTTCGCTTTTGACGGCCAAACCTTTAAGAAGATTTTCATCTACTTTATTTGGCAACGTTACTTTTAAGTTGGGTTCAACGCTCATCGCACGTTTTATCGCGAAGGTCGCCTCATCATTTCTAGCCCAACTGCGCCTCGCTATTCCGTTGTTCACATCCCAAAATAACATGGATTTTAAGCGTTTATAGGCTTCCTTAGTACCATCAAGAATCATGCCGAAACCACCGTTGATTACCTCGCCCCAACCAACACCACCACCGTTGTGAATGCTTACCCATGTCGCACCTCTAAAACTATCGCCAATAACATTGTGGATGGCCATATCGGCGGTAAATTGAGAGCCGTCATAGATATTGGAAGTTTCTCTGTAGGGGGAGTCAGTTCCAGATACGTCGTGATGATCTCTTCCAAGTATAACCGGTCCTATTTCTCCTCGGTGTATCGCTTCGTTGAATGCCTGCGCAATTTGGATCCTCCCTTCAGCATCGGCATATAAAATTCTCGCTTGGGAGCCGACTACCAATTTGTTATCTTTTGCGCCTTGTATCCAACGGATATTATCGGCCATCTGTTGTTTTATCTCATGGGGAGCGTTTTCCTTTATGTCTTTTAATATTGCACAGGCTATCTCATCGGTTTTTGCAAGGTCCTCGGGTTTTCCAGAGGCGCAGACCCAACGAAAAGGACCAAATCCATAATCAAAGCACATGGGTCCCATAATATCTTGAACATAACTGGGATATCTAAAGGTTTTTTTGTCCTCGGCCATCACATCAGCTCCAGCTCTAGATGCCTCAAGAAGAAACGCATTTCCATAATCGAAGAAATAGGTTCCCTTCGCTGTGTGTCTATTTATTGCCTTGGCCTGTCTTCTCAAAGATGCTTGTACCTCTTTCATGAAGTTCTCTGGGTCATCAGCCATCATTTTATTTGCTTCATCAAAAGAAATACCAACAGGATAATAACCGCCAGCCCATGGATTGTGGAGAGACGTTTGGTCGGAACCAATGTCAATATAGATCCCTTTCTCATAAAATGACTCCCACACTTCCACAATATTGCCTTGATAGGCGATGGAGACCACCTCTTTTTCTTTTTTTGCCCTTTTTACTCGTTCTGCAAGTTCGTCCAAGTTGTCTATTACCTCATCTACCCATCCCTGTGAATGACGGGTATGTGTCGCTTTCGGATTAATCTCAGCACAAACCGTTATGCAACCTGCTATATTTCCTGCTTTTGGTTGTGCACCGCTCATACCGCCCAAACCAGATGTTACAAATAACTTGCCCTCAAGCCCCTCGTCATTTTTGGCGATCTTCCTGCCAGCATTCAGTACCGTTATGGTAGTGCCATGAACAATGCCCTGAGGGCCAATGTACATATAGCTTCCAGCGGTCATCTGCCCATATTGAGTAACCCCTAAGGCATTGAATCTTTCCCAATCATCAGGCTTGGAATAGTTGGGAATCATCATACCATTGGTGACTACAACTCTCGGCGCTTCCTTATGAGAAGGAAATAATCCTAAAGGATGTCCAGAGTACATTACCAATGTCTGCTCGTCACTCATTGTCGCAAGATATTGCATCACTAGACGATATTGTGCCCAATTTTGAAATACCGCACCGTTGCCACCATAAGTTATAAGCTCATGGGGATGTTGCGCTACCGCGTCATCTAGATTGTTCTGTATCATCAACATGATGGCCGCCGCATGCTTGGACACTGCCGGATACATTTCGATTGGTCTAGCAAATATTTTATGGATAGGACGGAGGCGATACATATAAATGCGGCCATAGGTTTCGAGTTCATGGGCAAATTCTGCGATCAATGCCCTGTGATGGTGCGGTTCAAAATATCTCAAGGCATTTTTTATTGCGAGTTTCTTTTCTTCCGCTGATAAGATTTCTTTTCGTTTAGGAGCATGATTAATATCGAGATCATAAGGTTTCGGTTGGGGTAGTTCTGAAGGAATACCTTGTAATATCTCTTCTCTAAATGTCATCGTTATCTTATTTAGTTTTGAAAGAGTCACTTTTTTTATCATAACCATAGGGACAATGTCGGCAACCACTTTTACAGCAATACCCTCTTTTTAGATGATATTGCTCGGTAAAACAGCGGTAGCCCTCAGGCGTTAGATAGTAGTCTCCTTCTTCTACTGGGATTTGTTTTTTTATCATATTTTAGCTTCGTACTACTGATTTTCGTCGAAAAACATCGCATTTCGTCTATTTTACGTATATAATGTATTGTGTTTTCGACCTTTAAACAAAGGTACGCTAATTTGGCCTCAAATTTGTAACATGTAACATATGGTGTTGATTTCAAAATATATGTTTCCCAAAGGATTCGTGGGTTTGACTCTTTGGCCCCTTATTATATTAAAGAACGGTTCTCTGAAAAATGATCTGGTCCTGCTTAATCATGAAAGAATACATCTTAAACAGCAATTAGAGCTGCTTATAATCCCTTTCTACCTCTGGTATTTCTTTGAATGGACCTTTGGGCTCATCAAATATCAAAATGCATATAAAGCATATAAAAACATAAGTTTTGAAAGAGAGGCATATAAGAACGAGACCGATTTTGATTATCTAAAGCATCGGTCTCGTTGGAACTTCCTCTTATATTTATAAGTAGCGCATTGTATTTTAGTATCCTTTTTAGCTAGACTCTTTCACGACTCAATAACTCCTCAAACTTCTTGAGATGCAGCTTGTTTTGAGGTTGCATATCTAAAAAAAAAGTAGCATATTTGCGGTACCCAAATTTTACTAACTTAAAAGAGACCTATGTAAAAAAGCTACTTATTCATTCTTTTTCGGAATTACCTATGCAAATACATTTATAGGTCTGACAATCCGATAATTTTACAAGAACTTTTTATAGTTGAGATTGAAAAATACCAAATAGCCCAGTATTTTTTGATCCAGTCCTTAATGATTTTAAGGACTCAATAACATGCCAAGATTTTGCCTTTCGGCACCGTGGCATATGATTTTATTTTGAATAGAATTAAGACCCAAATCTATAATTAACCTATTTATTAGCATGAAAAAGCTTTTACTTTTGCTATCATTCTTTCTCTTTAGTTTGATGTTAAGTGCCCAAACTTTCAACTATCAAGCAGCAATAAGAGATGGTTCAAATGACTTAGTTACAAATCAGGCCATCGGTCTGCAAATCTCAATTAATCAAGGGAGCGCTACTGGTACTTCTGTTTATCAAGAGACGCATCTTACCCCCTCGAATGACTATGGAATTATTTCCATAGAAATTGGAGCCGGAACAATAGTTTCGGGTAACTTCAATTCCATAGATTGGAGTACTGCCAATTATTGGCTAGAAATTTCAGCGGACATTACTGGTGGAACCTCATATTCTCTTTTAGGGGCATCTAAGCTGCAAGCGGTGCCATTTGCAATGTATGCGGCATCAGGTACCGCAGGCCCACAAGGACCTCAAGGTATCCAGGGCCCTCAGGGACTTCAGGGAGTTCAAGGACCAGCAGGCCCAACTGGTGCAACTGGACCACAGGGTATTCAAGGTCCGGCAGGAGCACAAGGCCCAACCGGTGCACAAGGTCCGGTAGGACCGGAAGGCCCTCAAGGTCCACAGGGACCAGCGGGAGCCAATGGAATTGACGGTGCTGATGGTATCGATGGAACGAATGGAGTGGACGGTGCTGACGGGATCGACGGTGACTCCGC
>NZ_JBHTJH010000017.1:917837-918055 GCF_042675645.1 Sungkyunkwania multivorans
TTGAACGCAGGGAACACAGGGACCGAGGCCGACTTCTTGGCAAGTCTGCAAGGTCCACAGGGACCAGCGGGAGCCAATGGAATAGACGGTGCTGATGGTATCGATGGAACGAACGGAGTGGACGGTGCTGACGGGATCGACGGTGACTCCGCCTATCAGATATGGTTGAACGCAGGGAACACAGGGACCGAGGCCGACTTCTTGGCAAGTCTGCAAGG
>NZ_JBHTJH010000017.1:918065-921128 GCF_042675645.1 Sungkyunkwania multivorans
AGCCGACGGTATTGACGGTGACTCCGCCTACCAGATATGGTTGAATGCCGGGAACACAGGAACCGAGGCCGACTTCATCGCAAGTCTAGAGGGTCCCCAAGGTCCACAGGGACCAGCGGGAGCCAATGGAATAGACGGTGCTGATGGTATCGATGGAACGAACGGAGTGGACGGAGCCGATGGTATCGACGGTGACTCTGCCTACCAGATATGGTTGAATGCCGGGAACACTGGAACCGAGGCAGACTTCATCGCGAGTCTAGAGGGCCCCCAAGGTCCTCAGGGACCACAGGGACCAGCGGGAGCCAACGGTATCGACGGAGCTGATGGTATCGATGGAACGAACGGTGTTGATGGCGCCGATGGGATCGACGGTGACTCCGCCTATCAGATATGGTTGAATGCTGGGAACACCGGAACCGAGGCTGACTTCATCGCAAGTCTAGAGGGTCCCCAAGGGCCTCAAGGACCACAGGGACCAGCGGGAGCAAATGGTATCGACGGTGCTGATGGTATCGATGGAACGAATGGAGTGGACGGTGCCGATGGTATTGACGGTGACTCCGCCTACCAGATATGGTTGAATGCCGGGAACACAGGAACCGAGGCCGACTTCTTGGCAAGTTTACAAGGAGCAGATGGCATCGATGGAACGAATGGAACGAACGGAGTGGACGGAGCCGATGGGATCGACGGTGACTCCGCCTATCAGATATGGTTGAATGCAGGGAACACCGGAACCGAGGCCGACTTCATCGCAAGTCTAGAGGGTCCTCAAGGTCCGCAAGGACCAGCGGGAGCCAATGGAATTGACGGTGCTGATGGTATCGATGGAACGAACGGTGTTGATGGCGCCGATGGGATCGACGGTGACTCCGCCTATCAGATATGGTTGAATGCTGGGAACACAGGAACCGAGGCTGACTTCTTGGCAAGTTTACAAGGAGCAGATGGCATCGATGGAACGAATGGAACGAACGGAGTGGACGGTGCCGATGGTATTGACGGTGACTCCGCCTACCAGATATGGTTGAATGCCGGGAACACTGGAACCGAGGCCGACTTCATTGCGAGTCTAGAGGGTCCCCAAGGGCCTCAAGGACCACAGGGACCAGCGGGAGCAAATGGTATCGACGGTGCTGATGGTATCGATGGAACGAACGGAGTGGACGGTGCTGACGGTATCGACGGTGACTCCGCCTACCAGATATGGCTGAATGCCGGGAACACAGGAACCGAGGCGGACTTCATCGCAAGTCTAGAGGGTCCCCAAGGGCCTCAAGGACCACAGGGACCAGCGGGAGCCAATGGAATAGACGGTGCTGACGGAATAGACGGAACGAACGGAGTGGATGGGGCCGATGGTATAGACGGTGACTCTGCCTATCAGATATGGCTGAATGCGGGCAACACTGGAACCGAGGCCGACTTCATCGCGAGTCTAGAGGGTCCCCAAGGGCCTCAAGGTCCACAGGGACCAGCGGGAGCCAACGGTATCGACGGAGCTGATGGTATCGATGGAACGAACGGTGTTGATGGCGCTGACGGTATCGACGGTGACTCCGCCTACCAGATATGGTTGAATGCAGGGAACACAGGAACCGAGGCTGACTTCTTGGCAAGTTTACAAGGAGCCGATGGCGTCGACGGAGCGAATGGAGTGGACGGTGCTGACGGTATTGACGGTGACTCTGCCTACCAGATATGGTTGAACGCAGGGAACACGGGAACCGAGGCCGACTTCATCGCAAGTCTAGAGGGTCCTCAAGGACCACAGGGACCAGCGGGAGCTGACGGGATCGATGGTGCCGATGGAATAGACGGAGCCACGGGACCTCAAGGTCCAGCAGGAACGAATGGTGTGGACGGAGCCGATGGTATCGACGGTGACTCCGCCTACCAGATATGGTTGAACGCTGGCAACACGGGAACCGAGGCGGACTTCATAGCAAGTCTACAGGGACCGGCGGGAGCAAATGGTATCGACGGTGCTGACGGAATAGATGGAACGAACGGAGTGGACGGAGCCGATGGTATCGACGGTGACTCCGCCTATCAGATTTGGTTGAATGCCGGGAACACTGGAACCGAGGCCGACTTCATCGCGAGTCTAGAGGGTCCCCAAGGTCCTCAAGGACCACAGGGACCAGCGGGAGCCAATGGAATAGACGGTGCTGACGGAATAGACGGAACGAACGGAGTGGATGGGGCCGATGGTATAGACGGTGACTCTGCCTATCAGATATGGCTGAATGCGGGCAACACTGGAACCGAGGCCGACTTCATCGCAAGTCTAGAGGGTCCCCAAGGTCCTCAAGGTCCAGTAGGGCCACAAGGCCCAGCCGGGATTGGACTGTCTGCCTACCAGATATGGTTGAATGCCGGGAACACTGGAACCGAGGCCGACTTCATCGCAAGTCTAGAGGGTCCCCAAGGTCCTCAAGGACCACAGGGACCAGCGGGAGCCAATGGAATTGACGGTGCTGATGGTATCGATGGAACGAACGGAGTGGACGGAGCCGACGGGATCGACGGTGACTCCGCCTATCAGATATGGTTGAATGCCGGGAACACTGGAACCGAGGCCGACTTCATTGCGAGTCTAGAGGGTCCCCAAGGGCCTCAAGGACCACAGGGACCAGCGGGAGCTGACGGTATCGATGGTGCCGATGGAATAGATGGGGCCACAGGTCCTCAAGGTCCAGTAGGGCCACAAGGTCCAGCAGGGATTGGACTGTCTGCCTACCAGATATGGTTGAATGCTGGGAACACGGGAACCGAGGCCGACTTCATCGCAAGTCTAGAGGGTCCTCAAGGACCACAGGGACCAGCGGGAGCCAATGGAATAGACGGTGCTGATGGTATCGATGGAACGAATGGTGTGGACGGAGCCGACGGTATTGACGGTGACTCCGCCTACCAGATATGGTTGAATGCAGGGAACACTGGAACCGAGGCGGACTTCATTGCGAGTCTAGAGGGTCCCCAAGGGCCTCAAGGACCACAGGGACCAGCGGGAGCTGACGGTATCGATGGTGCCGATGGAATAGATGGGGCCACAGG
>NZ_JBHTJH010000017.1:921138-923118 GCF_042675645.1 Sungkyunkwania multivorans
TTTCATCGCAAGTCTAGAGGGTCCCCAAGGGCCTCAAGGACCACAGGGACCAGCGGGAGCCAATGGAATTGACGGTGCTGATGGTATCGATGGAACGAACGGAGTGGACGGTGCCGATGGTATTGACGGTGACTCCGCCTATCAGATATGGTTGAATGCCGGGAACACTGGAACCGAGGCCGACTTCATCGCAAGTCTAGAGGGTCCCCAAGGGCCTCAAGGACCACAGGGACCAGCGGGAGCTGACGGTATCGATGGTGCCGATGGAATAGATGGGGCCACAGGTCCTCAAGGTCCAGTAGGGCCACAAGGTCCAGCAGGGATTGGACTGTCTGCCTACCAGATATGGTTGAATGCTGGGAACACGGGAACCGAGGCCGACTTCATCGCAAGTCTAGAGGGTCCTCAAGGACCACAGGGACCAGCGGGAGCCAATGGTATCGATGGTGCTGATGGTATCGACGGAACGAACGGTGTTGATGGTGCCGACGGCATCGACGGTGACTCCGCCTACCAGATATGGTTGAATGCCGGGAACACAGGAACCGAGGCTGACTTCTTGGCAAGTTTACAAGGAGCCGATGGCGTCGACGGAGCGAATGGAACGAACGGAGTGGACGGTGCCGACGGGATCGACGGTGACTCTGCCTACCAGATATGGTTGAATGCCGGGAACACTGGAACCGAGGCCGACTTCATCGCAAGTCTAGAGGGTCCCCAAGGGCCTCAAGGTCCACAGGGACCAGCGGGAGCCAATGGAATTGACGGTGCTGATGGTATCGATGGAACGAACGGTGTTGATGGCGCTGACGGTATTGACGGTGACTCCGCCTACCAGATATGGTTGAATGCAGGGAACACAGGAACCGAGGCTGACTTCTTGGCAAGTTTACAAGGAGCCGATGGCGTCGACGGAGCGAATGGAGTGGACGGTGCTGACGGTATTGACGGTGACTCTGCCTACCAGATATGGTTGAACGCAGGGAACACGGGAACCGAGGCCGACTTCATCGCAAGTCTAGAGGGTCCTCAAGGACCACAGGGACCAGCGGGAGTTGACGGGATCGATGGTGCCGATGGAATAGACGGAGCCACGGGACCTCAAGGTCCAGCAGGAACGAATGGAGTGGACGGAGCCGACGGGATCGACGGTGACTCCGCCTACCAGATATGGTTGAACGCTGGCAACACGGGAACCGAGGCGGACTTCATCGCAAGTCTAGAGGGTCCCCAAGGGCCTCAAGGACCACAGGGACCAGCGGGAGCTGACGGTATCGATGGTGCCGATGGAATAGATGGAACGAACGGTGTTGATGGCGCTGACGGGATCGACGGCGACTCCGCCTACCAGATATGGTTGAATGCAGGGAACACTGGAACCGAGGCCGACTTCATCGCAAGTCTAGAGGGTCCCCAAGGTCCTCAAGGTCCAGTAGGGCCACAAGGCCCAGCCGGGATTGGACTGTCTGCCTACCAGATATGGTTGAATGCCGGGAACACTGGAACCGAGGCCGACTTCATCGCGAGTCTAGAGGGTCCCCAAGGTCCACAGGGACCAGCGGGAGCCAATGGAATTGACGGTGCTGATGGTATCGATGGAACGAATGGAGTGGACGGTGCTGACGGGATCGACGGTGACTCCGCCTATCAGATATGGCTGAATGCCGGGAACACTGGAACCGAGGCCGACTTCATCGCAAGTCTAGAGGGTCCCCAAGGTCCTCAAGGTCCACAGGGACCAGCGGGAGCCAATGGAATAGACGGTGCTGATGGAATAGACGGAGCCACGGGACCTCAAGGTCCAGCAGGAACGAATGGTGTGGACGGAGCCGATGGTATCGACGGCGACTCCGCCTACCAGATATGGTTGAATGCAGGGAACACTGGAACCGAGGCCGACTTCATCGCGAGTCTAGAGGGTCCCCAAGGTCCTCAAGGACCACAGGGACCAGCGGGAGCCAATGGAATAGACGGTGCTGA
>NZ_JBHTJH010000017.1:923128-1373335 GCF_042675645.1 Sungkyunkwania multivorans
TCAGGGTCCTCAAGGACCACAGGGACCAGCGGGAGCTGACGGTATCGATGGTGCCGATGGAATAGATGGGGCCACAGGTCCTCAAGGTCCAGTAGGGCCACAAGGCCCAGCAGGGATTGGACTGTCTGCCTACCAGATATGGTTGAATGCCGGCAACACGGGGACAGAGGCAGACTTCATTGCGAGTCTTCAAGGTCCACAAGGACCAGCGGGAGCCAATGGTATCGATGGTGCTGATGGTATTGATGGAGCTAATGGCCTTTCTGCTTATCAGATATGGTTAAGTAATGGCAATACTGGTAGCCAAGCAGATTTTTCTGCCGCGTTGGTATCGACAATCGCAGAAGTTTATGATATTACTGGTGGTCAGACCATCAATGCTACTCCAGTGAACATCAATTTTGGAACATCAGGTATTGTAGATACCGGTTATACAGCAGCTACATCATCAATCACAGTGGGAGCTGCTGGAAGGTATCTAATCACTTACCGAGTAACTGCAGGTGTTACCAGTAATACACGAACAGGAAGTGAATATCAATTGATGGTGAATGGAGTTGCAGTACCAGGAACATATTCAACTGCCTACCAGCGTAACAGTACGGTTGATAAGGGGACAGCTACGGCTACCAAAGTAATTCAGTTGAATGCAAATGACGTGATCACTGTCCAAGGAAGAGTATATAGTGGAGGTACGCTTCAGACTGCTGTTAATGGATCTTCCTTAATTATTGAGAGAATTAAATAATCCCTAAAGAATTTAAGCAATATGAGAATTTTTAAAATAGTGCTAGCAGTTGTGTTTTTTATAGCTACCATTGAATCTTATGCACAAACCATGATATTGTCTTCTCAAGTTACTACCTATAGTACGGCAGCAGAAGGGGATTTTTATAAGGATGAAAATGATAAAGTATACATAGGAATGAGCGATGGAAGTCTTGAGGCTTTGGGGGGAGGCTCAGCGAGTGAGACTCAAACCGATCTATCTCAGAATACATCTACGGGAGTGATAACGTACGTGAATGAAGTAAACACCTCACAAATCGCAAATGTCGTAAGCGCAGATGCCAATAACGTTTTGAAAGTGGGAAGTGACGGCGGTACCTTTAGATCTTTAAATGTATTTAATTGTTATGACCTTAATGGAGGACAAACAATTACAACCACAGCATCTAAGATCAATTTGGATACCGAAACTATTAATTCTGGTGGGTATTTGCTGTCTGCTGGAGACGTGACTTTGTCGGAAGATGGTATTTACGAGATTCATTATTCCGTAGATTTTGAATTGACCAACGGTGGCACCAATGCTAATGACGAGGTTAGGTCTGAATTGTTGTTGAACGGAACACCAGTGGCAGGATCAAGAACCGACGCTAGTCTATCTACAACAAGTGCTGGTGTTCAATCGGCCTCACGAACGTTAATTTTGAATTTATCAGCAGGTGATGTCATTGCGATCTGGTCAGTGAAAAATGGCAACAGAAATGTCATTACTATCCCTGAAGGTTGCGGGATGACCATAAAAAAACTCAATTAGGAATAGCTTAAATAAAAAGCCCCCGATCGGGGGCTTTTTTTATGAACAATTATTCAAAATAGTAATATTTTTAAAGTGTAACTTGTTCGACCGTGTTTAAAGACACCTACATATCAAAGAATCAAGAGGTATCGATAGGTTTGCCATATGATGTCCGTTTGTTTGTGAAGCGAGAGGATGAAATCGATTCCTTCATATCTGGAAATAAATTCAGGAAGCTTAAATACAACGTGTTAGAAGCAGAGCGAATCAAGGCTAAGGTACTTATCACCTTTGGCGGAGCTTTTTCCAATCATATTGCTGCTGTTGCAAGAGCCGGTCAGGTAAGAGGATTTGCAACTGTAGGAATAATTAGAGGGGAGGAATTGGCTTCAAAAATTCAGGGAAACCCAACTTTAAAATATGCCCAGAATTGCGGTATGGAGTTAGAATTTATTTCTAGAGAAAATTATCGACAGAAAGATTCAGCAGCCTTCCTTCAAGAGCTAAATCTAAAATACAATGATGTCTACATTATTCCCGAGGGTGGTACTAATGATTTAGCGGTAAAGGGTTGTGAAGAGATAGTAACACCCGATGACCGGACTTTTGATGTGATCGCTTGCTGCGTAGGAACAGGAGGGACGATTTCTGGAATAATCAACAGTAGCAAGCCTGAACAATTGGTTTTAGGTTTTCCAGCACTGAAAGGAGATTTTTTAAAAGAAGAGATTCGTAAATTTGCACAAAAAGATAACTGGAATTTAATTGCCGATTATCATTTTGGGGGTTACGCAAAAGTCAATAGGGAGCTGATAGCATTCCTCAATACGTTCAAAAAGAGTACTGGTATCCCGCTAGACCCTGTTTATACAGGCAAAATGGCCTTCGGTATAATTAATTTGATAAAAAACGGTTATTTTAAGAAGGGGAGTCGGATATTGATGATTCATACGGGTGGTTTGCAAGGAATCGCCGGAATGAACAAACAACTGAAAAAGAGAAAATTGCCATTGATCGACACATGAGATACAAACATTTTATATATCTGCTAGCTACCATAGTGCTCAGCAGCTGCGGTGCTAAGAAAAAAACGGTTTATAAAAATCCGAAACCAAGGGTTGAAGTGGTTGTCACAACACCGGAAGTTCGTACACCTCCAAAAGAGGAAGAGACGCCTACAAGACCGAAAACGGGTAATATAGTGCTAGACTATATTCATACCTATACTGAAACTGCCAAACAAGAAATGAGCCTCTACGGGATTCCAGCAAGTATAACCTTGGCACAAGGGATTTTAGAATCGGGCTCAGGAAAAGGCGATCTGACCATGCGCTCCAATAATCACTTCGGCATTAAATGTCACAAAGAGTGGCAAGGAGGGCGAGTATATCACGACGATGACGCTCGTGGAGAGTGCTTTAGAAAGTATGATGACCCAAAAACTTCCTTCAGAGACCACTCTTTATTCCTTTATGGGCGAAAGCGCTATTTTTCTTTGTTCAAATTACCTAAAGACGATTATAAAGGTTGGGCGAGGGGTTTGAGGAAAGCAGGCTATGCTACCGATCCCAAGTACCCTGCAAAATTGATCAGTTTGATAGAAAGGTATAAGCTCTATGAGCTTGACGCCGAAGTAATTGGAAAAGACCCAAGGTTGGCACAAAAGGTAGAGCCCAAGGAAGACCGCTATACGGTTAAAAAGGGCGATACGCTTTACTCGATCGCTAGAAGGCATAAAATATCTGTTACCGAATTAAGGTCGCTAAATAGTCTAGAAGACAATACGATCCATGAGGGACAAACCCTGTTCGTGAAACCATTACCAAAAGATTTTTAATGAATTACCAAAGAAGCAGTGCCTTATTTAAGGAGGCCGAAATGTACATTCCTGGAGGGGTGAACTCCCCTGTGCGCGCATTTAAGGCGGTAGGAGGTGACCCTATTTTTGTGAAAAGTGCCAAAGGAGCTTATTTGTATGATGAAGATGGGAACAAACTCATCGATTATATCGCCTCATGGGGTCCGATGATCTTGGGGCACGCTCATCAGCCAGTGATAGATGCCATAGTAGATAAGGCACAGAAGGGGACTTCTTTTGGAATTCCTACGCAGATAGAGACCGAGATTGCCAAGTTGGCTGTATCGATGGTCCCGAATATCGATAAGATCCGTTTTGTGAATAGTGGAACCGAAGCTTGTATGAGTGCTGTTAGATTGGCTCGAGGGTATACGGGACGAGAGAAGATCATCAAGTTTGCGGGTTGTTATCATGGGCATTCAGATGCATTTTTGATACAGGCCGGTAGCGGAGCGGTTACCTTTGGAGCACCCAATAGTCCTGGAGTTACGCAAGGCACTGCAAAAGATACTTTACTGGCGCGATATAATGATCTTGCAAATGTTGAGGAACTTTTCGATGCCAACAACGGGGAGATCGCCGCTATTATCATCGAACCAGTAGCAGGAAATATGGGATGTATTATTCCTGAAGAGGGCTTTCTGGAAGGATTGCGAAAGCTTTGCGACGACCATCATGCCCTATTGGTCTTTGACGAGGTCATGACCGGTTTTCGCTTGGCGAAAGGAGGAGCGCAAGAATTATTGAAGATAGATGCCGATATCATAACGTTCGGCAAGGTCATCGGTGGAGGATTGCCCGTAGGAGCCTTTGCTGCAAGAAACGAGATCATGGAGTATTTGGCGCCACTGGGACCGGTTTATCAAGCAGGTACATTAAGTGGAAATCCTCTGGCTATGAGTGCAGGTTTGACCATGTTGAAAGAGTTGAATGAGCGGCCAGAAGTTTTTACCAGTTTAAACGATAAGACCAAATACTTGCATCAAGGACTTGAGAAAGTGCTCACCGAAGCGGGAATCACGTTTCAGATCAATCGCCTAGGCTCGATGATCTCTGTTCATTTTACCGAAGCGCCGGTAGTCGATCTTGAATCTTCCGCCAAAGGAAATAATGGGACCTTCAAGAAATTTTTTCACGGGATGCTTAACGAAGGGATCTATCTTCCTCCAAGTGCTTTTGAAAGTTGGTTCTTAAACGATGCACTATCGTACAAAGATCTGGACAATACGATTGAAGCCGCCAGAAAAGTGGCCACTAGCTTATAAAATAAAAAAGCGAGCCCTTCTAAGCTCGCTTTTCAATCATCTAGAGGTTATCTTATTGTTGCGTTTCTTTGTACTTTTTAAATTGCTCCTCGGTAAGGAGTTCCTTCAAAGCAGCTTCTCTTTTTGCAGCTCGCTCTTCTTTGCTCTCCTCTATCTTTTTGACCTTAGGATTGTTATTTGCGATCATCTCTTGAATGCCTTGTTCTTCTTTCACCTGTTTCAGGTAAAAATTGAAAACGCCATCGATCTGTTCTTCTTCAAGCCCAACTTGTTCTTTCAATTCCATGGTCTTTTCTTTGGCTAGTTCTCTGGGAGTCTTTTTTTCCTGTGCCAAAGTAGTGGTACTTATGCCGAACAGCGCTAGAAATGCAATAAATGCAAGTATTTTTTTCATGTGTAATTAGTTAAAATGATGGGTTTAAAGATACAACTAAAAATAAAAGGAATTGATATTCATCAAGAGAACTCGGTCATCTCAGCCTTTAAATATTGAGATACTTTTAAGAAGGCAAGCTTGTTCTATCTCACTTTAGCAAGTATCTTTGCAACATATTTTTCGATTGCAATGAAGAAAAAAATAGTTCTTATTTCGCTTTTCATACTTCCTGTGGTCATCTATCTTTTTTTTGCCTCGGGGATCTATCATTTTGGAGAGCTACCCGTGCTGACTGAGAAGGTGGGAGATTTAGAGGCTTTTTCCACAGAAGATGGTCAAAAGGTCAAATTGGATGAAAAGATCACGGTACTGGGATTTTTAGGAAATGATTTCAGTACGAAAAAATCGTCGGTCTATAACCTTCACGAGGAGATCTATAAAGGGAATTATGATTACGACACCAATTTTCAAATGGTGATGGTCCTTCCAAAAGATACGGAGTCTCAAGTTGCCGACCTAAAATTGGAACTCAGTAGATATGCCAAGATAGATAAGTGGCGATTTGTCTATGGCGATGATTTTGAAATAAAGGAGCTCTTTCAAAGCTTGCAGACGCCGTTCTCCCTAAACAGTGACCTAGGAAGCGACTATGTGTTTATCATCGACAAAAAATCATCGCTTAGAGGAAGATTGCCAGACGAGGAAAATGATAAGATATATGGCTATAATGCAAATTTGGTCAGCGAATTGCACAATCTTATGGATGACGATGTTAAGGTTGTTCTGGCAGAGTATAACTTAGCGTTGAAAAAAAATTATAAGGTGAGCAGAAGAGATTCGTTCTTAAAGCAAAAGAAAAAATAACGACCTCGCATGAAGAATAAATCATATATCGGAATTTCGTTCATTATACTTGTCTTTGGCATCATTTTCATCCCAAAGATCGTGGATCGTATAAAGCGCGGAGACGTCACGGATCTTAAAGATAGAAGTAGTGCGGTTTCAGAAAACACATTGGCTTATATCACATCAGCCATGGGCGAAAAGGTCAAGGTCCCCGATTTCATCTTCACAAATCAAGATAGCCTGCCGATCACCAATGAAGATTATTTGGGAAAGGTGTATGTCTTAGAGTTTTTCTTTACAAAATGTCCCACCATCTGTCCTATTATGAATCAGAAGATGAAAGAGCTGGATGATCTCTTCGGGGATAAGGCCGATTTTGGGATCGTATCCATTACCATAGATCCTGCGAATGATACGCCTCTAAAATTAAAAGAACACGCAGAGCTCTACGATCCCCAATCAAAAAACTGGAATTTTTTAACTGGCAAGAAAGAGACCATTTATGACCTTGCTAACAATGGCTTTAAAATGTACGCAGGACAGGGAAGCGAGGAAGCCGGAGGGTTTGAGCACTCCGGACTTTTTGCATTGATCGACAAGGAGGGTTATATACGAAGCCGAAAGGATCAATATGGAAATCCTATCACTTACTACAGAGCAATTGAGGATAGTGAATATGGGCTTGAGAACCAGATCGAAGAATTGAAAGAAGATATAAAGTTATTGCTATCTGAATAATATGAGCAGAATACAAGCTACTGAAGAAGAAAAGAAATATAAGAAATGGATCATCATATTGTCCATTCTAATCCCTTTGGTGGTGGTGGCACTATTTGGGGTAAATCTAAGAAGATTGGGTTATGATGTGGAGCCATTGCGGTTCTTGCCCCCTATCTATGCAACCATAAATGGTATAACAGCCATCTTGCTTATGGTCGCTGTCTGGGCGATCAAAAATGGAAGAAGAAAATTGCACGAAGTTTTAATGAAAACGGCCATCGGGTGTTCTGTGCTTTTTCTGGTGATGTATGTAGCTTATCACATGACCTCGGATGCCACGGCTTTTGGAGGAGAAGGTATTGTGCGGTATATTTATTATTTTATATTGGTAACGCATATATTGTTATCTATAGGAATCATACCTTTGGTGCTCATCACCTATGTACGAGCGATTGCGAAGAGCTTTTCACGGCATCGACAGATCGCTAGGATCACTTTTCCGATTTGGTTATATGTCGCCATCACAGGAGTGATCGTTTATTTGATGATATCTCCGTATTATACCTGATAATTAGATGAAAAAAGCATTGGTCATATTGGTTCTTTTGGTTTTGCTTCCGCAGTTGATGGACGCTCAGTGCGCTATGTGCAGAGCAGTACTAGAAAGTGAAGGTAGTCAAGAGACCGCTAAGGGCATCAATAACGGAATCGTCTACCTTATGGCTATTCCTTATGTGCTGA
Source organism: Sungkyunkwania multivorans (assembly GCF_042675645.1). Classification (NCBI taxonomy): domain Bacteria; kingdom Pseudomonadati; phylum Bacteroidota; class Flavobacteriia; order Flavobacteriales; family Flavobacteriaceae; genus Sungkyunkwania; species Sungkyunkwania multivorans. Next base: position 930,460 of record NZ_JBHTJH010000017.1, read on the forward strand.
TAGGTGCATTGGGTTATTACATTTATCGTTGGTTGAAAAAAGAGAGACAGATCGAGTAGTCAACGCCCTCCCAAATTCTTATTTTAACATTATCTTCACATTTTACCTGTAACAAATCCTACACAGATAAGTCTTATGTTGTGTTGCCTTATGCTTTTTAGTAGTATAAGTCTTAACAAATCATTAATACTGAAGGTGCAATGTATTGATTAACATTGTAGCTGCTAATCAACCATCAACAACATGATCGAAATTAAAGATCTTCATAAATCCTATAGGATGGGAGCAAATTCCCTTCATGTCCTTAAAGGAATCAATCTAAATGTAAAGGCAGGGGAGCTAGTTGCCATTATGGGTTCTTCAGGTTCCGGAAAATCTACATTACTTAATATCATAGGGATGTTAGACGTTGCTGATAGCGGCAGCTATGTCTTGGATGGTGTTCCAATAAAGAATTTAAACGAGAAAAAGGCTGCACAGTATAGGAACAAGTTCTTAGGGTTTATATTTCAGTCCTTTAACCTTATCAATTATAAAACTGCTGTAGAGAATGTATCCCTACCCCTTTATTATCAGGGAATGAAGCGCAAAGCACGTATTGAGAAGTCGATGAAGTATCTAGAAAGTGTCGGCCTTAAAGAATGGGCGACCCACTTACCTAGTGAACTTTCGGGTGGACAAAAGCAACGTGTAGCCGTTGCGCGGGCAATGGTTGGAGAACCTAAGGTTTTGTTAGCAGATGAGCTTACTGGGGCGTTGGATACAAAAACCTCATACGAGGTGATGGATCTTATTCAGAAAATAAACGATGAAGGTAACACGATTCTGGTGGTGACTCATGAGCCCGATATTGCTGATATGTGCAAGCGTATCGTGCATTTAAAAGATGGGGTCATTGTAGAAGATAAGATGGTGGAACAAATAAGAGCGCAACAATATGTTCAGTAGAGATCGTTGGCAAGAGATATTTCAGTCGATAGGGAAGAACAAGCTTCGAACCTTCCTGTCTGGGTTCACCATTACCTTGGGAATACTGATATTTACCATTCTTTTCGGTTTTGGGAATGGGTTAAAGAATACTTTCCAAGAATTCTTTGTCGATGATGCTACGAATACCATTTGGTTATTTCCAGGACGCACGTCAAAACCCTATAAAGGGTTTGCGACCAACCGAAGAATAGAATTCAGAAATGACGATGTATCGGACATTAAGGAGGATTTTACCATGTATCTAGATTATATCAGTCCAAGAATATCTAGAGGCGGAATGGCTAAATACAAAGGAGAATCTAACACCTATACCACAAGAGCGGTATCCCCAGCCTACCAATTTTGCGAGAAGACCATTATCATGAAAGGGCGCTACCTGAATGAGAACGATATTAAAGAGAAAGCAAAACATATTGTAATAGGCAGACTCGTAGAACAAGATCTATTTGGGAAGGAAAACGCGCTTGGAAAATTCTTAGATATAGATGGCATTGTCTATAAGGTCATAGGGGTGTTTCAAGATGATGGTGGTGACAATGAGGAACGTCTGATCTATATGCCATACACCACCAGACAATTGATAGAAAAAAATACTGACAAGATAGACCAGATCATTGTTGGTTTTAAACTGGGAATAGGATATTCAGGAGCCATGGCTTTTGAAAGAAGTTTGGACAAATACATGCGTAACAAACACGTCATTGCGCCCGATGATCAAAACGGTATTTTTATCAGGAATGTTGCAGATCAGGTAAAACAAACCCTACAGTTCGCAGGAATATTGCAAATGGTGGTCGCTTTTGTGGGAATTGGAACCTTACTCGCAGGAATTATTGGAATTAGTAATATCATGGTCTTTGTTGTAAAGGAACGGACCAAAGAGTTAGGGGTTAGAAAGGCATTGGGGGCATCTCCTGGGAGCATTGTTGGAATGGTACTTCAAGAGTCTATTTTCATCACTACCATCGCTGGAATAGCAGGCCTGGTAATAGGTATGGGGATTTTGAATTTTGTAGGAGTATCACTCGAAGAATTCTTTATAAAGAATCCTTACGTAGACACAAGCACGGTGGTCAAAGCGACATTACTGCTAATTTTCTTTGGAGCCTTGGCAGGATACATCCCTGCAAGACGCGCCGCACGTATTAAACCAATTGTAGCACTAAGAGACGAATAAGATGAAATTCATATTTGATAGAGATACATGGCAAGAAATTTACGGTTCTATTAGCAAGAACAAATTAAGAACTGTGATTACCGTGGTCGGAGTACTTTGGGGAATCTTTGTGTACATAGCGCTCTCTGGTTCGGCCAAAGGATTGGACAATGGTTTTGAGAAAGAATTCAAGGACATTGCGCAAAATAGCATGTTTGTGTGGGCGCAACGCACAAGCATTCCAAATGAGGGCTTTAAAATTGGAAGAAGAATTCAGTTGAAGCTCGATGATGTAGAATCCCTCTATAATCAAAATCCAGAAATTCAATTCATAGCGCCAAGGAATGTGAAAGGAATTTTTGGAGATGCACCAGCGCAAGTTGTCAGAGACCTGAAGTCTGGCACCTATTCTACCTTTGGAGACTATCCTACGATCGACAAGATCGCTAGAAAGAAAATTTATGATGGAGGACGTTTTTTGAATGACGAAGATATAAGGCACGAACGCAAAGTATGTGTTATTGGTGAGCGTGTACAAAAAGAACTATTCGAGAAAGATGAGGATCCCTTGGGGAAGTTTGTAAGGATCGATAACATTTATTTCCAGGTTATTGGGGTCTACAAGTATGACGGTGGTGGTGGTTTTGAAGATGATAGTGCCATTTTTATTCCTTTCTCAACCTATCAAAAGATATACAATATGGGAGATAACGTGGGCTGGATGGCTATTGCGGCTTATGATGATGCCGATGTGGTCGCTTTAGAAGGGAACATAAAACAATCCTTGAAGAGAATACATAAGGTGCATCCCGATGATGAGCGGGCTTTTGGTTCTTTTAATTTGGGGGAGGCATTTGGAAAAATCATGGGATTCTCTAAAGGATTGAACTTTTTATCACTCATCGTAGGAATCGCCACCATATTGGCCGGAGTTATCGCTATTGGTAATATTCTATTGATCTCGGTTAAAGAGCGTACCAAAGAATTAGGCGTCCGACGAGCACTCGGTGCAACCCCCGGCGAAGTTCGTGGGCAAATCATTCTAGAATCTGTCTTCCTCACGATCATTGCAGGTGTTATCGGAATTATTTGTGGAGCCTTGGTGTTATCACTTATCAACACCATGTTTGCAGATAAGGGTTCTTTCCCTTACAGCAACCCTACAGTACCCATACCCTATGTTTTAGGAGCTTTGGTCATTATGATCGTACTGGGAACACTTATAGGGCTCATTCCTGCCCAAAGAGCTGTGAGTATAAAACCAATAGACGCATTAAGAGAAGAATAACCTAAATACATCAAACTAAATAAATCATCAACGAATGAAAATTTTAAAATACCTTTTGATAGCCTTTATCGTACTCGGGGGATTGTACGCCGCTGTCTATTTTATGAAGAGCAACAGCAAATCTCCAATTACCTATGAAACCGAGACTGCTTTCACCACCTCTATCGAAGATAAAACAGTTGCTACTGGGAAAGTAGTGCCAGAAGAGGAAGTGGAGGTAAAACCTCAGGTTACCGGTATCATCGACAAGATATTTGTAGAGGAAGGAGACGAAATTAAAACCGGCGATCTGATCGCTAAGATAAAGGTAGTGCCTAACGAACAAGCACTGAATGCGGCGAGAGGTCGTGTGAACAATGCCAATATAAACTTGGGCAATGCCAAGTTGGACTACGACCGTAACAAGGCATTGTTTGACAAAGGTGTGATCTCTGCTCAAGATTTTCAAAATATTCAGTTGCGCTATGACCAGGCAAAGCAAGAATTGAGAAACGCACAAAACGATTTGCAGATCATTCGTCAAGGGTCTACTGGCGGTGCTCAGGCGATCACCAATATTCGCGCCTCAGTATCTGGTACCATCCTCGAGATTCCGGTGGAAGAAGGCGATCAAGTAATTCAAAGTAATAACTTTAACGACGGGACCACGGTCGCCACGATCGCTGATATGAAAAAGATGATCTTCGAAGGAAAGGTAGACGAGTCAGAAGTTGGAAAACTAAAGGTAGATATGCCGTTATCAGTAAGTTTGGGAGCGATTCAAGACAAAGAATTCGACGCCAAATTAAAATTCATAGCTCCTAAAGGAAATGAAGAGCAGGGTGCCGTACAATTTAAGATCGAAGGCGACGTCTATTTGGATGAAGATTTCTTCGTGAGAGCTGGTTATAGTGCTAATGCTTCGATCGTCTTGGAGAAGAAAGATAGCATCATGGCCATCAAGGAGGCGCTCTTGCAATTCGACAAAGAGACCGAAAAACCCTATGTGGAGATAGCCATCGGCGAGCAAGAATTTGAACGCAGAGATATTGAAATAGGAATCTCTGACGGAATTAATGTTGAGGTGATCTCTGGAATTACCAAGGAAGATAAGATCAAAGTTTGGAATAAAACGGAGCCGAAGAAAAAAGGTGAGGATGAAGAAGAGGAAGAAGCGTCAAACTAAGTAACTCATCAGCATAAACAGATCACATGAAAAAAAATAGAATTACAATTGTTTTGTTGTCGCTTACCTTTGGTTTGATACAGGCGCAGCAAAAAAAATGGACACTCCATGAATGTGTGGAGTATGCATTGGAAAACAATATCACTATAAAGCAGGCCGAATTAGATCTAGAATCTATTGAACTCGATAAGATAGATGCTCTCGGTAATTTTCTTCCATCGCTCAACGGTAGGGCGTCATTAACAGAAAGTATAGGTTTGGGGACCAATCCTACCACTGGGGTTCTAGAAAACCAAGCCGTAATGTCCGTATCCCCTGGCTTGTTTTCTTCGGTCACGCTCTTCGACGGATTAAGAAACTTGAATAGACTGAACAGGGCAAAACTCTCTGCCATAGCAAATCAGTATCGTTTGGATGATATCAAAGATGATATCCGACTGTTCGTTGCCAATGCTTATCTGCGTGTAGTCTCAGATAGAGAATCGTTGAAAGTTCAGCAAGCACAATACGAATCCACAAAACAAGATCTTCAGAGAACAAAAGAACTTGTAGATGCTGGGATCGTTCCAGAGGGAGACCTTTTCGAGATCGAAGCGACGGCTGCCACTCAAGAACAGTCCATTGTTAACGCAGAGAACACGCTAAGAATCTCTAAAATATCACTAGCTCAGTTACTTCTCATAACCGACTATGAAAGCTTCGATATTTCAGAAGAAGATTATCTGGTGCCTGCGTCAACCATTTTTGATGTTTCTCCAAAGGGTGTTTACGAAAAGGCTTTGACATTTAGAAATGACATTAAATTGTCGCAGAGCAATGTTGAATTGGCTGAAAAAGATGTAAAAATTAGTAAAGGTGCCAGTTACCCAACATTATCCGCTTTCATGAATTATAATACACGTTGGGCCGACAATATCAATCTTGGATTCGTAGAGCAGTTTTGGACATTCGACGGAATGTCTTACGGACTTCAGTTAGATATACCGATCTTTAACGGCTTTGCCAACAAGAATGCCATTAAAAGAAGTCAGATCAACCTTGAAAGAAGTAAGCTGCAATTGCAACAGGACAAGTTGGATCTCGAGGCAACAGTAAATCAAGCATATACCGACGCCATTGGTGCGGCAAAGACTTATGAAGCGGCCCAGAAGACCTTGAAAGCACGTAAAACAGCCTTTGGATACTCACAAGAACGTTTCAATGTAGGACTGCTTAACTCCTTCGATTTCAATCAGTCCAAGCAAGCCGTCGTGCAGGCCGAAGCACAGGTGGTGCGTTCTAAGTATGACTATATTTTTAGGTTGAAAGTATTGGAATTCTATTTTGGCATTCCGATCTCTCAACTCTAACGATCAACCAATCTATTATAGAATTCCAGATTTCGATCTTATATATTGAAATCTGGAATTTGTTTTTTGAATGCTTTGCAATGTATCTTTGCAGCTTCAATATCACCTATGGGGTACATTTTAAATTTAGAGACCGCTACGACCAACTGCTCAGTATCACTGGCCAAAGATGGAAAAGTGATTGCCATTAGAGAGCAGAATGATGCTAAATATTCGCATGCCGAAAAATTACATGTATTCATCGAAGAGGTCTTGCAAGCGGCCAGCATCACACAAAGAGAGCTACAGGCGATCGCCGTAAGTAAAGGTCCTGGCTCTTATACGGGCTTGCGTATCGGTGTTTCTGCAGCAAAGGGACTTTGTTTTGCCTTAGACATTCCGTTGATCTCATTACCGACCTTGACCATCCTTGCTTCACAATTGAGTCTTGATGACGGTCTGGTGATTCCATTATTGGATGCTCGTCGAATGGAAGTGTATGCTGCAGTTTTTAATGCTGAAGGCAAGGAAATTAGGAAAACTGAGGCAGAGGTCATCGATGCAATGTCCTTTTCGGAATATCTCGAAAAAGAGAAAACATATTTCATCGGAAGTGGAGCTGCGAAATGCAAAGAGGTGATATCACATCAAAATGCCATTTTTATGGACGACGAGCGATCACCCTCCTCAAAAGAAATGGCGGCATTGTCCTACCTTAAGTTCTTAGCAAAAGATTTTGAAGATGTTGCCTATTTTGAGCCCTATTACTTAAAAGACTTTGTCGCAGGAAACAAGCGGTAGCCTCAAAGTTTGGGATCCATTTGCTCAATGGCCGTTTTGACTTCCGTTGTGGGAAGCTTGCATGCACTATTGACACATACGTAAATATAAGTTTCTCCCGCCACAAACCGATTCTCCAAAAGTGGAATTTTAGAGCTGTCTTCGCTACCCACGATCATTTTGTTGGGAATATAATTTTTGTTGAGCGCATTTATCTTTTCTTTGGCATCTTCTCCAACAACAGCAACTTCATAATAATTTCCGGCAAAGTTGATCATCAGGTCCAACCAATTGGCGTGACTCGAAGGATATGTGTTAATATCTCCTTTCATATTGTTCAGCATTTGCTGCGAAGTTTCAAAATAACGTTTGTCGCCAAAGTAGTGCGAAAGTTTGAAGAGATTCTTGGCCATAATGGAATTGGAGGCAGAAATAACATTATCGGTCTTTTCCATACTTCTTGTTACCAATGATGCATCCTCATTGGAGGTGAAGAAAAACAACTGACTGCGCTCGTCATGAAAGTGGTCAAAGCAGTAGTCGGCAAACTTCTTGGAGAAATCGAGCCATTGCTCATCTAGTGTCACTTCATATAGCGCAAGGAAGGCTTCGATGGTGGCCGCATAGTCTTCCAGGTAGCCATTGATGGTGCTTTTTCCATCTTTGTAGCTATGGTTCAATCCTCCATCTTCTTGCATTTGATGCGCAACTATGAAATTAGCGTTGGCAAGAGCGATATCTAAGAAGTGCTGCTCATCAAACGCCTTATAGGCATCCACATATCCTTTAAGCATGAGGGCATTCCAAGAGGTCAAGGTTTTATCATCTAACCGTGGACGTGCGCGCTTGGAGCGTTCGTCTAGAAGGATCTTTTTCCATTGAATGACTTTGGTTTTGAGCTGCTCAGCGGAAATTTGATATGTTGCTAGTAAATTTTCATCACTATCCTTTCTGATAAGTACGTAATTTCCCTTTTCCCAAAGGCCATAATCGTTAATGTTATAGTAGTCTTTGAAAAGGTCAAAATCGTCTTTTAATAGTTTTTGAAGGGTCTCTTTTTTCCAAACATAGAATGCTCCTTCCTCTAAATGCCCTTCCTCGTCCAGGCTATCGGCATCTAGCGAAGAATAGAACCCCCCTTGTTCATTGGTAAGTTCACGCTCAACAAAGGCCAAGATATCGTAGACGACATTTTTATACAGAGGATTTTTTGTAGCGGTATAGGCCTCGGCATAGAGGCTGGCGAGTTGGCCATTGTCATAAAGCATTTTTTCAAAATGGGGAACATGCCATTTCGTATCAACGGCATAGCGCGAAAAACCACCACCCACATGATCAAATACCCCACCATACGCCATCTTCGTCAATGTAAGGTCTACGTACTCCATCAATTTCTCATCCTCTGCTTGAAAAGCATAACGAAGCAAAAATTGTTGATTGTTAGGCATCATGAATTTCGGAGCACGATTCATCCCTCCCATACCCTTGTCAAAGTAGCGGCTCCAACTTTCTATCGAATTTTTAAGGTCTTCTTTAGTAAAGGAAGCCTCTTCGGTATTGGGAACGACCATATCAAGGTTTTGCATGCCTTTGGCGAGTTTGTCGGCATATTCCTCTACTTTCTTTGGGTCCTGTATGAATACTTGGTGAACCTGCTCTAAGGATTGTATCCACTTGTCTTTTGGGAAATAGGTACCTCCCCAAAAGGGTCTTCCATCTGGTAAGGCCACAACATTCATAGGCCATCCGCCGCCACCGGTCATCAATTGGACGGCGTTCATGTACACTTGATCCACATCGGGCCGTTCTTCTCTGTCTACTTTGATATTGATGAATTTTTCGTTCATCATCGCTGCGACGGTGCTGTCCTCAAAGCTTTCGTGCTCCATTACATGGCACCAATGGCAGGCGGCATAGCCAACGCTAATGAGTAGTGGCTTGTTCTCACGTTTCGCTTGTTCTAAAACTTCTGGCTTCCATGGTTTCCAATCAACAGGATTGTGTGCATGTTGAAGTAGATATGGGCTGGTTTCGTTGATGAGGTCGTTGGTATACTGGTGTTGCATTTCTTTCGAGGTTTCTTTTTGACCGTTGCAGGAGCATAAAAAAATAAGGCCGATCAGGGCAAGTGTGGAAAGTCTATAGATCATTTACCAAAGATACGTTAAGAACTTCAAATAGATATATAACAAGAAAGGTGTTGATCTAAGACCAACACCTTTCTTCAAAAGGTAATGTTAAATAACACTTAAAAATTATTTTACTTCAAAAGTAACTTTAAGATTTACACGAAATTCAGTTACTTCATCGCCACTTACGATGACACTTTGATCTTGGACATACGCAGAGCGGATATTCTTTACTGATTTTGATGCCTGCTTTACCGCTTTTGCGGTTGCATCTTCCCAGCTTTTCTCAGAGTTGGATAATATTTCTATAACCTTTAAGACTGCCATGATGAGTGATTATTTAGTTAAAAATGATTGCATTGTAAAAATAAGTAAATTCTTTCATTTATTAAAATGTATTCACTTGAATCATAAATACATACGTAAATCATCCATTGATGGCCTCCACATGCTGTACTTTTCCGTTCAGCATTTCCTTAAGCATATTTTCGATACCATTCTTCAGCGTAAAAGTTGAAGAAGGACATCCACTGCAAGCACCTTGAAGAATCACCTTTACCGTCTTACTGTCGTGATCATAGGATTGAAATTGGATGTTCCCACCATCTGAAGCGACCGCTGGTTTCACATATTCTTCCAAAATATTTACAATCTCCTTGGAGGTATCGTCCAATGCATCAAACTCCTGCTGTTTGGCTTCTTGGGCTGCTGTCGTGTTCATCTTGGCACCAGCTACGATGATCTCCTTTCCCTCTTCGATATAGTTTCTTATAAACTCTCTGAGTTCGAGGGTAATTTCGTTCCAGTCCGCCATATCATATTTGGATATAGAAACATAATTCTCATCGATAAATATCTCCTTCACAAATGGAAAGCGGAAGAGCTCCATCGCCATTGGAGCTTCTTTTGCATCATCTATATTCTTAAACTCGGCCGGGATTGTCACGAGCCGTTTGTTTGCTACAAATTTCATCACAGACGGATTGGGGGTGCTCTCTGCATAGACCGTCACCGCAACTTTCTTTTTAGGCGCGTCCTCTGTAATGACAGTACCACCTGTATTTAAGAAGTTTTCTATCTGTGAAGCAACTTCTTCTTGCACTTCTGGCCATTCTACAATGTTAAAACGTTCTACTGCCACAAAATTTCCTGATAGAAATACCGTTTTAACAAATGGCAGATAGAATAGCTGCTGCGCAAGTGGCGAGCTCTTGGCCTCATCAATGTTCTTGAATTCAAAGCTTTGATGCTGAGTTAAGAATTCGTTTGCTTCAAATTTTATAATAGCTGGATTGCTAGTTTGCTGTGTGTTTATCGTATATTTTTTCATAGCGGACGATCTTTGTTGCAAAAATAACAAATCAATGCAAGCTGTGTATTATATTTACGACAGTTTAATAATTACAAACTAACGAATAAGCCTCATAGATTATCCAGATTATACTGAAAGAGTGCATGGCTTTTTTAAATTTAATGAATGAAGTATAAATATTGTCACCTCGTCATCTTTCTGTTTGTCTCAAGTTTCCTAAAGGCTCAAGAAGGAATCCCTGTTTATTTAGATTATTTATCAGACAACTATTATCTGGTTTTTCCTTCCATGGCAGGGGCGGGATATGGTGGAAAAGCAAGATTGACGGCAAGGCAACAGTGGTTCGATCAACAAGAGGCGCCTAATTTACAAACGGTCAATGCGCACGCAAGAGTAGGGCAGCAATCTGGTATTGGAGGTATTGTTTTCAGGGATCAAAATGGCTACCATTCACAAACCGGTGTTCAGCTTACCTATGCACATCATCTAAATTTCTGGAGAGGCAATGATAAAGAGGTGAATCAGTTATCCTTTGGGCTTAGCTTGGGAGTGATCCAAGCATCGCTGGACGAGACTAATTTCGATCCTAGAGATTTTGATCCGCTTATCGCCGGGATCAAGCAGAGTACCTCTTATTTTAATGTAGACTTCGGATTTTCCTATCATTTATTAAATCTCTACGCGCATTTCGCAGTTAAAAATCTGTTGTTTGCAAATCGAAACATCAATAGCGAAATAGAGTCGAACAATCAGCGTAACTATTTGTTGGCAGGTGGATATGTGTTTGAGGGCAAAAGAGGCTGGTCATACGAGCCATCTTTACTTTTCCAGTGGTATGAGTTTACTGGACAAGGGTCAATTGACATTAACGGTAAGGTTTACAAAGATCTAGAACAAGCTACCATTTGGGGAGGACTTTCTTATAGAAACAGTTTTGATGGGGCTCAGTTTGTCGATGGCGTTGGGGTTGGTGAGCAGCGACTGCAATTGATCTCTCCAATTATAGGATTCAATAAGAATAATTGGATGTTTGCGTATACCTATTCGTATCAAATAGGCGACATCACCTTCGATTCAGGAGGTTTTCACCAAATTACTCTAGGCTTTAACTTCTTAGAGAGTCAAAAGCCTTATGATTGTAAATGTCCTTCGGTAAACTATTAGCCTGTCGCAATAATAGATAAACATACAAGATAGAGAAAGCCCCTGATAGCAAAGGATATCAGGGGCTTTTTCAATTCAAAAAATCAACCACCTACCAACTATAATTTTTGCGTTTCGCCTGCTTCTTGATCGCTTGGATCATTACGGCCTCTAAGTTATCTTTGCTTTCTTCTTTTTGCTTAGTGGCAATATATTGCTTGCGCATGGTGTTCAGCGATTGTATCTCTCCCTGTATCTTCGCTCTTTCGACTCGTTTCTCTTCGATATAGCTCTTTATTTCCTTTTCGGATTTACCCTTTAACTCCTTTGGAAGGTCTTTTTCTTTCAGGTCAGCGATTGCGATCTCTTTGTCAGCAATGGCATCTACAAGATCCCAATTACTGTTATTATAAAGTCGAGAACTTTTGCTTACTGCCCTTTTCACTGCTACTTCTTCGTTCATAGATGCAGCGTTGGTGTCCTGAGCGGATTGTAGCTCCATTTTGGCAATCCCTCGCGAGCCATACGCGATATAGGTCTTGTTCAATCGACTGTTGAGTTTTAGTATTACTGCATCATATGGTGTTACCACATGCACGATGGCACGATTGTGGTTGATGGTCATATAATCCCCATCGCCACGGATGGCACCGTCTTGCCACATTCCCGAGATTCCCTGATCGTAGTCTCCGCAGAAAATGGTATTGACAACAACGTCCTTTTCTTTGGCATCTGCAATAGCATCTCTATAATCCACATTTCCTTGAGTGAAGGGCTCATTTCCGGCTATGAACAATAGTTTTAGGTCATCTCGGTCATTACCCCAATCCAATTGCTTTAAAGAGGTTTCTATCACTTCTCCACAGAACTCATTGCCTCCGTTGGTCGTTAATGAAAATAGCTTTTCCGAAATTTCGTCAAGATCGTTGCTAAACCCAAGAACTTGTCTTATATACCCTTCTCTGGCAGGCAGATTATCATTTCCATACTCGTAGAGTGCTATTTGTAGATTGGGTCTATCATTGCCACATTTGGCGTACGAAAGTTCATTGACGATCTCCCAGAGTTGCGCCTTCGCCTGATTGATAAGGCCATCCATGCTATTGCTGGTATCCAAAAGTAAGGCTACCTTAATAAAATGTTTATTGGTTTTAGGGCCATGAAGATTCTTAAGCGCTTCTTGATTGGAGGCATTTTCCACAAAGTCAATTTCTTTTGATCTGTCGTTGTTTTTGCATGCCATGAGCGAACTACATAGCAAGAACATGCTCCACATGACCAGGATGTTTTTTAGATTTTTCATGATGAATTATTTTAAATAAAGGGTTCTTTATTGAATTTTGAATAAAAGTATGAGGAAGATATTTCAAGAAAAATCATGAATGAGGGAAGTGTACCTTTCGATACGTAAACAAAAAGGATGAGCTAGCGAACGCCATTTTTCCGCCTATAAAAACGCATATATAGGAAATCTATGATTTTATAAGATCGCTGAAAGTACGTAAGTTTACTCGATAATCGAGATTTGAATGCTCTGAGGCTTGTGTTGAAATCAAAATGTTTGTACCAATAATTGTCTCATGGGCTGTTCCCGACGTAGTTTATCATAATTCTATAGTAGTTTATATAGTGTGAATAATTTTAGACACATACTAGTTTTGCTTGCTTTGCTGGGATCTATTACCCTTACAGCACAGGAATACCGAAACCAAACGCCAAAAGAATTTATATTGGAGGGAACGGTAAAGGTCAAAGAGAATAGAGACCCTATTCCGGATGCAGAGGTTCGTGTTGGAGGTGTTAGAACAGTTAGGACCAATGCCTTGGGGGAATTTCAGATAAGGGCAAGAATTGGAGATGAGCTTGAGGTAAGTCATCCAGCATTTGAGACGGTCTTCTATACCTTAAATACCGAAGAAGATGTGGACGTGTTGGTAGAGGGATTTGACGATGCAAATGATGTTGCTTCTTTTAAAAGAGGGACAAGAAGCAAGCGAGAGGGGACTTCGCTTACGCATCAGCAATTTATAGACTCGGCGCAGCGATATGAAAAAAAGAATATCGATAAGAGTATCGCATTTGTTGAGAATTCGATCAAGGCATTAGGAAAACGACCCGATAGGATCAAAGCAGGCTTATCTTATGAGACGCTTGGAAATATCTATGCGCATTGGGCACAGTTCGACCTTGCGGTAAACAGCTATAAAAATTCGTTACGATATACCGATAAGGCCTCGGTAAGATTGAGATTGGCAAATGCCTTGCTCAACAACAATGAGTTGGAGGCTGCGGAAGAAACATTTAAAGAGATCCTCTCAAAAACTAGACAGGTACCTTATGAAAAGATTGCTGCCTATGAAGGCCTTGGGGATGTTAAGATGGCTGCTGCCAGCTATCCTGAAGCTATAGACAATTATAACAAAGGATTGGAATTGGCCAATAAGAACCTGATCACTCCAAAGATCACCGATCTAAATTCTAAACTGGCGGAGGCCTATGCCGCAAGTGGAAATCTACCAGAGGCCAAGGGATATTTTGACAACTCCTTGAATTTGGCTAGCAGCCAAAGTCCACAGCGTTCATTGGAAGAAAAGGATAAGGTCGCCGATTTTTATGGACGAAATAATCTCTATGACGAGGAGATCGAGCTGCGCAAACAAGCGCTAGAACAAGTAGAGGATGTCGAAGGGGAGCAACATACATTTTCTGTGTCACCAACGGTTTCCGATTCTGTGACCACTCAAGCACTTAACTATAAGATCGGAAGTGCACTGCTGCTTCAGGAAAAAACCGAAGAAGCCATTCCATATCTGCAACGAAGTATCTCTGAAGCCGACAAGAAAGAAGATCTGATCGTGCAAAAGGATGCGACCAGAAAACTGTCAGAGGCATTCAAATATCAGGGAGATTTTGCCAAAGCACTAGAGAGTTATCAAAGTTATGTAGATCTAGTAGATCGCATCTATCTCAAAAAAGAGCAACAGATCTCGCAGGCAGCGAGATTTAGTCGGGATATCACAAACAAACAGAATCGCATCACCAGCTTAGAGAAGGACATTGCGCTCTCTGAGAGTCGAATGGATCTTATCTCCACGGAACAAGCATTAATATCCGAGAGCAATAAACGGCAGCAATTGATCATCTATGGTCTGGGCATTGGACTGGTATTGTTGGCGATCACGCTGTTTTTTATGAATAGAAGTATCAGGCAGCAGAAATTGGCGAATAATTTGCTCGCGCTTAGGTCGCTCCGTTCTCAAATGAATCCACACTTTATATTCAATGCGCTCAATTCGGTAAACAATTATATCGCCATGAATGATGAGCGCAATGCAAATCGCTATCTTTCAGAGTTTTCGGTATTGATGCGATCGGTTCTGGAAAATTCAGAAGAAGATTTTATCCCCCTTTCAAAAGAGATAGAGTTGTTACGACTCTATACCAAGTTGGAGCATGCGCGCTTTAAAGACAAGTTTGATTATGAGATCAAAGTGGACGAATCGTTGATGGTAGAGGAATTCGAGATCCCTCCAATGTTGCTGCAGCCTTATATAGAGAATGCCGTTTGGCATGGATTGCGATACAAAGAAAGCAAAGGACATCTATTGGTTCATTTTAAACAGGTAGACGATCAGCAGATGAAGATCATCATAGAAGACGATGGAATTGGCAGAAAACGATCTGCCGAGTTAAAGACAAAACATCAGCAGCAACAGAAATCCAAGGGGATGGGCAATATAAAAAAGCGTATAGCCATTCTCAACGATATGTATAAGGATAAGGTAGACGTCTTTTTGACGGATGTAGAGGCATCGGGAGAAGGTACACGGGTAGAATTGACATTAAAGAAGGATTAGATAAACATATAATATGGAATTGAAGGCTATCATAGTTGAAGACGAGGAGATCAGCAGACAAATTCTGACCAATTATCTTCAGAAGTATTGCCCCAAGGTGGAATTGCTGGGGGAAGCAAGAAATATCGATGAAGCGATGATTTTGATCAGAAACAATGATCTCGATCTTGTTTTTTTGGATGTCGAAATGCCATTTGGCAGTGGTTTTGACCTCCTTGAAAAGTTGAATGATAGAACCTTTGAGACCGTCTTTGTCACCGCCTATGATCACTACGCGATCGATGCTCTCAACAATCACGCATCGTACTACCTGCTCAAACCAATTGCCATCGACGAATTGATCAAGGCAGTGGATCACGTAACGGCGATAAAAGTGAAGGAGAACGCACTTCAAGATAAGATATTGACTCCAAGCTTAAGCGAGTATGGAGGAAAGATCACCATTCCCACACAAGAAGGATTTGAAGTGCTCTCTGTCGAAGACATCACCTTTTGTAAGGCAGATGATAACTATACAGAACTATTTCTTTCATCAGGGAAAAAGATCTTGGTGAGCAAAACGTTAAAATATTTTGAAGAGGCTTTGTCTCAATACCCCTTTGCAAGAGTACACAAGTCGTTTTTGGTCAACGTGAATGCTGTGGTAAAATATAAAAAGGGCAAGGGCGGAAGTGTCGTATTGGACAATGGAAAGGAGATCATGGTAAGCGCCTCCAAAAAGAAAGAACTACTCTCATATTTTCAATAATGATCATAAAAGAAATAAACGGCAAACATCCAGAATTCGGGGCAGATTGCTTCATTGCTGAAAATGCTACGATCGTAGGCGATGTAAAAATGGGCGATCATTGTAGCGTATGGTTCAATGCGGTGATCCGCGGGGATGTGCATTACATAAAGATGGGGAATAAGGTCAACGTCCAGGATGGAGCTATCATTCATGCCACCTACCAAAAATCGCCTACGAATATTGGAAATAATGTCTCTATTGGGCATAATGCCATCGTTCACGGCTGTACCATAAAAGATAATGTCTTGATCGGGATGGGAAGTATTGTTATGGATGATTGTATTGTGGAAAGCAATAGCATCATCGCTGCGGGGGCTGTTGTTACTCAAAACACGATCGTTGAGGCGGGAAGTATCTATGCGGGTATTCCAGCCAAAAAGGTAAAGAACATAAGTCAAGAACTTATTGCTGGAGAGATAGATCGTATCGCTAACAATTATGTCAAATATTCCGGTTGGTTTAAAGAATGATATTAGAAAGAGATAAAATGAAAGAAAGGCCTAACCCAATGAATATTCAGAGGGATAGGCCTTTTTATAGTTGAAAGGTTTATAGTTGGCCTTTTGTTTATGCACTGACGAGCGTGGGTTTTTTGTCGGCATTTAATTCCTGCCAGAATTCACTGTAGAAGTTATGGGTCAGCAACAACTCTTTATGACCGCCACCATGCGCAACTTTCCCATCTTCTAGTACATATATCCTGTCTGCAAAGTTTTTAAGCGTATGCAGGCGATGGGATATCAGGATAACGGTAAGCTCGTCCTTTAGTCTTTCGAGGAGTCGTAAGGTAAATTTTTCGGTGTTTCTATCCATGGCGGCGGTAGCCTCATCCAGAATTAACAGCTGTGGCCTTTTGTAAAGTACTCTGGCCAATGCCACCACCTGTCGTTGGCCTCCGGAAAGATTGATGCCTTCCTCACCAACGATGGTACCTAGCCCTTGTGGAAATTGGGAAAAGAACGGCTCAAAACCATGTTGCTGTACAAATTTGACAACATTCTCAACACTATCTTCGGTCCCCATTAAAATATTGTCCAAAACCGTACCGTTGAACAAGTGTATGTCTTGAGAAACGACTCCGATATGGTTTCGCCAGCTTTCCATAGCAATACCGTCCAAGTCCATTTTTCCATTTACGATGATATTTCCACTTTCTTTTTGGTAGAACTTTTGCAGTAGTTGCCCTAAGGTGCTTTTACCACTTCCACTTTCACCTACAATAGCCACACATTCCCCTTTATGAACCTTCATATTTACACCTTTTAGCAGTCGACTACGACCTGCGAAACGAAAGGTAAGGTCTGATATTTCTAGAGAATCGAACTTTTCAATATGAGTGCCATCTGTCACCTCTTGTTGCATGGATGCGAACTCGAACATCCGCTGAAAAGCGATTTTGGCTTCGTTGATAGGGATGGCAACCAGGGCTAAATTGGTGATTGCAGGCATAAGTGTACCGGCCATCCCAAGTACGGCCATGAGCTCTCCCAAACTCATGGCTTGTTGATATACTTGGTAGCTGCCAAAACCTAAAACAGCAATTAAGAAGAGTACTCCTGCTATTCCAGAGAATAGGGAAAGACGAATTTTAATTTTACCTAAATCAAATACCTTCTGTTGAAAATTCCCGTAGATCAATTGGTTGAGTTTTTTGAAGATATTTAGGCCATTGTGATTCTTAATACTGGCTATGCCTTGCATAGAATTGATGTAGTGACTCTCACTGGATGCATATCCCTGCATGACTTCCTTTTGGGCAGTGATGATCTTACTGTTGAAACCATAGATGATCAAGAAATAGATCGGAAGGTTGATTGTTGCGATTAGCCCTATTTTCCATGAATAATAATAAAGAAAAGAAAGCGCCACGATAGCGGATAAAATGTCGATCAATAGATTGCTTGCCAAGAATTTAATAACACGTTGTATCCTATTGGTATCATTGAGACGTGCCACCAACTCGCCGATCTTTCGAGTGTCGAAAAAGGCTTTGGGTAAGCGCAACAGCGAATCATAGAACTTGTCGATGATCCTATTATTGAAATCCTTGCTTTGACGAATTAAGAATAATTCTCTCAGTGTAGAGAATCCAACTCTCGCCATAAGCAGGAAAGACAATAACGCCAATCCTGTTAACAATCGCTTCAGGTCGTTTGATGGCAAGATATCATCGATCAGCTTTTGTGAAAAGATGGCCATCGAGGTTCCCAAAACTGCCATTGTTACACCAATGCCTATACTAATACCTAGAAGTTTGTAATCCTCCTTGAGTAATGTCAAGAACCAGACTTTCTTAGATCTTGCGATTGCTTTTGCTTTAACAAACTCATCATTTGGAGCTAAGGTCAAACAGGTTCTAGAGACCCAAATGGCCTCTAATTCTTTCGCTGATAATTCGTAGATTCCTTTGGCAGGATCACCAATCACAAACTTTCCGTTCTCATACCTGTAGCAAATGATGTAATGTTCTAATCGTTCATCAATCAGTACATGTAAAATAAGAGGTGTTCTATGGTCGATTATCGCTTGGATGTTTGCCTCGCAACCTTGCGCATCGAAACCCAATTGATTGGCTGCCTGGTATAACCCAAGCAAGGTAGTTCCCTGTCGATTGGTGCCGCTTAGTTCTCGGAGTTTTTCCAGAGAACCATCTCCTTCATAGTATTTGATCAATGATAAAAGACAAGCTACACCACAGTCGGTTTGGTCTTGTTGCCTTACAATCGTTTTTGAAATTCTTTTTTTATTTAGCATTGCTTAAGCTTTCAGCGAGATTATAAACTTTGGTGATTCCTTTGAACTTTCCCACTAACTGCTTGTTTGAATCATATACAAGTGCGAATGGAACTGACTTGGCGTCAAAGATGGTTGAAAAGGTCGCCTTATCGTCATAGAGAAAGTGAATGTTATCACCCTTCAGCGCCTTGTACTTATCTGCAAAGATAGCAATGGCGCTTTTGTTTTCATGGGAAATAAAGATCAGTTGTGTACCCTTAAAATAGTCGATGTTCTGGTTAATCTGTGCTATTTCTTCTTGACAGAATTCACATTCGCTATTGAAATAGATAAACAGGGTTTTACTTCCGATTGAGAGATTGTCATTCGTAAATTTTTCGTCATTTAAACTATAGAAGCTAAAAGCAGGAATTTGCTGAATGCGCTCCGCTGTTGCCTTCTTGTCTTTGATCTTATTGGACATTTTGAATCCAAAGAAGGCAAGCAAAGAAAGACTGAGAACGATTGAGGAGATAATGGTTATATTCTTTTTCATTATGTGTTGTTTTTGGTTTTGACATGAATGGATGCTATAATCTTCGATCATAGGATTGGAAGTATATTTATGAGACTATCAACTCATGTTTAGGGCAAAGAACATGACTGCCACAACCCAGATCAATAAGGCGGGAGTATAGCTGGTTAATACAATTTTGATTCCTGTATTGCCCTTTTCTTCTTTTAGCGCTTTATCTAGTAACAGTGCCAGCACGATCCAGTATATAATTTCAAATGCATTAATAACCTGTAGTGGATATAAAAAGTAAGGTTCTATACCTTCAGCACCTATTATACTTAACATGGACAAGGGATAAAAAACCTGTACATCCTTTAAAGTATAGTCGTCAAAAAAGAAAAGCATCCAGAACGTCTTTATTAAAGCGACTACAATGAATACAATTTCTGCTCTTAATACAATACCCCATAATTTTTTATAGCTAATTCTTTTTTCGAAAAAGAACGCGCCTATGTTGAGTATTGCTGCTATTACATGAGTTTTAATAAATAGCAATAGTGGAATCAACACATAGGCAATAAGCTGCCATTTACGCGATTCTTTGAACATTTGGTCTACCTTTTCAATTGAAAGTGTCTCGGTTAGGCTGTTGTAGACTAACTGATTGATATCCAGAAAATACTTTCCTGCCTCCATTGTAAGGAAGGTGGAGAAACAAATGATTACGAATAGGATGTGGTTGTTTTTCATCACTGAATTTTTTGATTATGTCCCTACTTTGATTTTACCCTAATTCGGTATGTCAATATAAAAATGGCAATGACCAATATGCTTAGAACAAGGTTCTGAGCTATCGAAAAAGTGACAATCTGTGTTACCTTTAATGTAAACCCGATAATCACAACTAGCCCAATGATAAATAATATTGCTTTTTTCATGAAACAAATGTTTTAAATGGGCTCTATATTATTACAGAGCCCGATTTGTTTTACATAGCGTTGGCTATCGTGTTCACAGCGCATCCAACACCGATAACTCCTCCAACAGCAGTACCTACCCAACCAACAGGATTCCATAGATTGGCAGCGACACCAACGGCATAGCCACCAGCAACTACTGCAAATCCTGCACAGAATCCATCCACGAAATCTCCACCTTGGATAGCTTCTAATTTGCTTAATTCAATTGTTTTCATTTTGTGTAGTTTAAAAGTTTAACATTTTTTATTGATTATTCATCATCACAGTCACCGCTGGCAAGACCAATGAAGGTGCCTCCTATTAATCCTATGGTCGCTCCAACGAAGAAACCTACTGGTCCACCTACTAATGTTCCAGCTACTGTTGCACCAACAGTGAATCCCATTCCTGTTTCAGGGCAAGCGCCGGCATAGATACCCTCCATTTGATTTAATTCTAAACTTTTCATAATTATTTGATTTCAATTATTATTTGTACCTACTCTAACAAAGCCTTTTCGGTTTCCGGCTATTTGTGGCCTACAAATATTGTGTCATACCTTGTCGTCAAAAGGTCGAGGTATGGTCTTCATTTTGATTAATTTTTTTGATCATTCAACCTGCCCCCGAAAGGGGAATTATATTGACCGAATTCATCAAGGTCAAACATGCTAAAATGGGCATTCCAAATAATTCGTGTTTCAGACATGTACCATCGGGTCATTTGTTCAGCACAATACAAACTATTGTGATGGTAATTATTATTGCCGCTCGGCATATCATGTTTATTAATGCACTTTGAATTTTCATTGTCTTACCGATTTTTTTTTCGTTTTTAGCCTAAGTAGGCGAAGAACTCGCTTATATAATTATTGATGTACTCGATTATCTTAATTACTAAAATTGCCATGTAGTTTGATTTTCTGAATACAAAGGAAGGCAGCAAGAAAGCACCATGCAAGCGTACCTTATCGCCATTCATGAATGAGGGGTCGTGATTCATGAATTAAGAGGAGGCACTGAATTATGGTATCGCGTAGCTTTCAACACTTTATTTATTTGCGAGTTATAAGTCTTAGAGTTATCTTTCCAGATAGGAACGACGAGCATTCTAGCTTCGTTATATTTTATTTCGATGATCCAACTGAAAATCTGTCATTCGACTTTACCTTATAAATACTGGATACTCCTTTTAATGTTGATAGTGAGATCTGGATACGGTCAAATTGAAGGGGGTCAGGTTTTAGATTCGTTATGGCAGAAGGACTATGAAGAGCTGATAAGCTTGTACAAGGAATATAATGACTCAAAGGAGAAAGCGCTTTTATATGCCTCTGCTTTTTATAAAAAGACGATGCTGGAGGCCAATGACCAAATGAAGCCGCGGGCTTTTCATTTCATGGCAAGGGAATCAAGCGATGAAGAAGCGATTAAATATTATGACAGCTTGATCGAAAGTGTAGGAAAATATTATGAGCCAAATAATTATTATCCGGCAGCGGCCTATATTAACAAGGGAAAGATCTTCTATAAAAAAAGAAATTTTAAAGAGTCGATAGATAACTATATCATCGGATACAATACCGCCAAAAAATTCAATAATCCTAATCTTATATTTATTGCCAAAAGCAATATTGGAATCCTTAAAAATCGTGCAGGTGATTTTGACCAAGCGCTTGATATTCATTTGGAAAATTTCAATTATGTCGAAGCCAATGATGAGCGAGTGGGAACTAATAACTACCTCGCGGCGCTATATTCTGTTGCGGATGCCTACAGGAACTTGAACCTATTAGACTCCGCCTCCTTTTGGAATAGAAAAGGGATAGAGGAGTCTATAATTCGGAATAATGAAAGAAGAAAGAATCATTTTATACTCAATGAGGCGGTCGTACTTCATTTACAAGGAGAATATTTAAAATCCATCGACAGCATTGAGAAGGTTTTACCTTTTATATACAACGTTGGTGATAAGCCAAATGAGGCGGTAGCACATTTTTATCTGGGAAAGAACTATTTGAATACCGATAAAGAAGCACTCGGGATTGAATATTTAAAAAAAGTTGATTTAGTTTTTCAGGAAACAAAAGATATATTGCCAGAGCTAAGCGAGGCTTATGATATTCTCACGGATCATTACAGAGAAAAAGGTGATGTGGAAAATCAACTTATCTATATCGAGAAGCTCATAGAGGTGGATAGTGCGATTACCGTGAACAACGCTTATCTGAATAAACAGATAACCGCAAAGTACGATATCCCCGAACTGATCAATGAAAAAGAAAAACTAATACAGTCTCTTAAAAATGACCAAAATTATTTAGCATTGGTCTTTTTGTTATCTGTTTTACTTCTCGTTATTATCATAGCCTATTTATATAAAAGACAAATCGTCTATAAGAAAAGGTTCAACGCAATTATCAGTGAAGATAGTGAGAATAAAAGAAAGACGGAGTCCACAGAAGAGTTGAAGACGGATTCTGGAATTCCGGAAGAGATCCTTAATAAATTGCTTGAAAAATTAAGCAAGTTTGAAAACACTGACAAATATGTGAATAAGGATGTGAGTTTGCAAACGCTTTCCAAGGATTTTGAAACAAATCCAAAATACCTCTCAATGACGATCAACTATGCCAAAAAGAAGAACTTTCCAGCCTACATAAATGATCTAAGAATCGATTACGCCATGAAAAGATTGAAAAATGACCCTTCTTTCAGAAAGTACACTGTCAAGGCTATCGCAACCGATTGTGGATTCAAAAGTGCAGAAACATTTTCCAAATTCTTCTATAAGAAGAACGGTATTTATCCCTCGTACTTCATAAAGCAACTTGATAAAATGGGTGTTTAAGTCGTTGATTCGCATGTATATAAAAGTCTTTATTCATGAATCAAGACCATAAGTGAGTTTTACACTTCCATTTTCGTAGAAGTTTTTATTAGATTTGGACCATCATATTAAATCCAAAAAACCAAAATGAAAAAAGTTAGATTCAACTCAAAATTAAGTCTAAAGAAATTTAAGATTGCTACCGTCGATAATTTATCTTCCATAAAAGGTGGTAGCCTCCCCGTTTTGGACGATGGGACTGATACGGATGGTCCAGATACCGATGACCCACTGGATCCTTGGGAAACCATCGATTTAGGTTGCGTCCCAGCCAATCTGATCAAAAAATAATTGTATTATCAATGTTCTATAAAAGAGACTTCTGATTAAATTCAAAAGTCTCTTTTATATTAAATACCTAAAAGCATGGTAAAGCGACTTTGTATTTTTCTGTTACCATTGTCCTTGATGATGGCATGTTCTACGCATACGATGATCATAGCGAGTAACGAGACAGAAAAGGAGGGGCCAATCTCTTTTACAGACAAAAATAGCTGGTGGAAACGTGATATTCAACAAGACACTATTCCAGGAGTAAGCTTAAATAGAGCCGTTTCCTATATTTCGAACAGAAAGAAAGGCGCCGATGTCATTGTTGCCGTTATCGATATGTCGGTTGACATAGGGCATCAATATCTACAAGGTAAGATGTGGGTCAATCAAGACGAAATCGTAAATAATAACATAGATGATGACGCCAATGGTTATGTCGATGATATTAATGGATGGAATTTCATAGGGCATTCCGACGGCAAAAGCACCGAATACGTAAACTATGAATACACACGTTTTTTAAGACGCTACCATGCGCTTTTTTCTGGAAAAGACAGTATTAAAAACATTAATGAAAACCCGGGACTTTTTGATGAATATACCAGAGCCCAAAAAAAATATGAGAGTCAGAGTGATTATGCAAAAAGGGATCTGCGTTCATCAAAATATTTACTGTTGTATTTTGATAAGGCAAAATTGAAGTTTGACGAATTATATCCTTCAAAGAGGCCATCGGCAGAAGAACTCTATGAGATCTATAAACAGGAGAAGACCGATAAAGAACTTGCACGGATCTACTATACCATGTTTATGATTGAGCGTCATTCATATACGAAAGAAGCCCTTCAGCAGCGTTACGATATTGCCAATGAGCGATTGGATAAGATGCTCAACAAAGATTTTGATGATAGGAAGATGATCGCCGATTCTCCCGATGATATTGAAGACAAATACTATGGTAACAATATTGTTGACTACAATACCGAGTTCCTTAGTCACGGGACACTTGTGGCGGGTATCATCGGAGCCGTCGATAGTGAGCATATTAAGATCATGCCTGTATGCATTTCGGCCTATGGTGATGAGCACGATAAAGATCTGTCGTTGGCGGTACGATATGCCGTGGATAATGGTGCCAAGGTGATCAACATTAGTTCAGGAAAAGAGTTTTCGTTACACGAAGACTGGGTGCTGGATGCCTTGAAATATGCAGAACGCAATAACGTGCTAGTAGTTACTTCAGCAGGTAATGGTGGCAACGATCTTGACCTTGCCGAAAATTACAATTATCCAAATGATACCGATAGCAAGGGCCAAGAAATGATAAGTAATTTCATTAAAGTGGGAGCATCAGGTCATAGTGTTAAAGCCAACCTCAAAAGGCCTTCCAGCAACTACGGAAAAAATGAAGTCGACCTATTTGCCCCAGGTACCGATATCCTCACAATATCTTCAAATCAAAATGGATTTGAGATAGTCAGTGGTACCTCGATAGCAACTCCTATCGTATCTGCAATAGCAGCTTTGATCTACGCTCACTACCCAAATTTATCTGCGGCGGAGGTCAAGCAGGTTCTTATGGAAAGTGGGGTAATGTATGATATCATGGTCAATGCACCTACAAAGGAAGACAAAGAACGCATGATACCCTTCTATCAATTATCCAAGTCGGGAAAAATAGTCAACGCGTACAATGCTTTGTTGATGGCGGAGAATCTTTCTAAAAAGTAAGAATGACGTTCTTTTCCAATAAGAGCTTAAAAATCTAGTTTCGCGGCGATATGATCGTCATTGAGAAACCCTTGCAAAAGATGAGCATTCGTATTAGTGTAAAAGGAGTGTTCTGCCTTCTCTTCCTCAGTATTTAACAACCCATTTTTTGTCAGGATAGCCTTTGTTTGTCTCGCTACGGCCTCTCCGGAGTCGATGATCTTTACACTTTCTGGTAAAAGTGCTCTTAACTTGGGTATCAAGTAGGGGTAATGACTGCAGCCTAGCACCAAATGGTCTATGTTGGCTTTTATCATGGGAGCAGTGTACTTCTTTAGAAGCATCTCCATTTCCTCCGTATCAATCTTTCCGGCTTCGATAAGCTCTACCAATCCAGTTCCAATTTGTTCAACAACAGATACATCACTTGCGAATAAGGCAGAGGTCTTATAAAACAATTCACTAGAAAGTGTCCCTTCGGTTGCCAAGATGCCAACCGCATTGGTTACCGTTTGCAAGGCCGCTGGTTTAATGGCGGGCTCTATTCCAATAAAGGGAACATCATAAGTCGCCCTCAAATGGTCTATGGCATTCGTCGTCGCCGTATTACAGGCGACAACGATGAGTTTGCAATGGTGCTCCAGAAGGAGCTCAGTATTCTTAATGCTAAGCGCAATGATCTTATCTTTGCCCTTTGGCCCATACGGGGCATTGGCACTATCTGCAAGATAAATGCTGCTTTCGTTTGGTAGCAAAGTGTTCACTTCATTCCATATCGAAATGCCGCCAACGCCAGAATCGAAGAAACCTATGGGGTTTGTATTTGTCATTAAATGCAAATGTATGCTTAAATTGTAAATAAGAAGACCGCCTGAAAATTTCAGGCGGTCTTTAAAAATCTATGATTTGTCGTAGAACTAGAACCCAAGTTCTTTCTTCACATCTTCCATAAGGTCTTTACCATTAGCTACAATGACCATTCCGCCGGGAGTGGTGTCCATCACAAAGGTATACCCCTGTGCTCTAGCTACTTTCTGGATAGCAACACGAGCAGATTCCATCACAGGAGTTAACATCTCCTGTTGTTTCTTTTGCAGCTCTTGTCCGGCAGCTTTTTCGGCATCACGGATGTTTTGTTGCAATGCCATCAACTCTTGTTCCTTTTTCACAACTTCTTCTTTCGTTGTTGTTGCGGGAAGATTCTTATATTCAGTCACCTTATTGTCATATTCCTTATAGACTCCGGCAAATTGAGCTTTGTAGCTCTCTTCTTCTTGGGTGAGTTTCTTTTGGGCTTCGATCATCGCAGGCATGCTACTCAACAATTCTTGGGTGTTGATATGCGCTATGTTTGTCTTTTGCGCTTGCACACCAAATGATGCAGCTACAAATACGAATAGTACTAAAATTTTTTTCATAATGATAAGGTATTAAAATCCTAATTCCTTCTTCACATCGGCCAAAAGGTCCTTACCGTCTGCTAAGATCACGCCTCCTCCATTAGAAGAGTCGATCACATAATCAAAACCTTGAGCTTTAGCTACTTTTTCAACAGCCTTCTTCGCTTGCTCCATTAAAGGTTTCAGAAGATCATCCCTTCTTTTTGAAAGGTCAGCAGCAGCATCGTTACGATACTTGGTGATCTCTTGCTCCATTTTCAGCAATTCCTCTTGGCGTGCGGCGTTGGTAGCATCTGTTTGAGATTCAGCCTCTGCACCATATTGCTTGGCCTTATTCTGATACTTGGTGAACCTATCCTGAATGTCCGCTTCATAGGTTTTGCTTAACTTTTCCAACTCTACCTGGGCGGCTTTCATCGCAGGCATCTCCGATATCAGTGTTTGGGTATTAATGTGTGCAACTTTACTTTGTGCATTTACAAAACCAGTAGCGCCAACAATCATTACCACGGCTACTAAAAAGGTTTTAAGGTGTTTCATGGGAAATATAATTAAGTGTTATAAATTTTAATGTATTATTAATTGTTTTCTTCGTTTTCTTCTGTGTTGTTATCTTCTTTTTCCTCTGCTTCTTTTGCCTTCTTTTTGGCCTCACGCTCTTCTAGCAGTTTTTTTCTTCGCTCTTCATAGGCCTTCTTTTTTTCTTCGCGCTCTTTTATCTTTGCGGCTTTTCGCTCTTCCAGCTGTCGTTGTCTTTCTGCTCGGCTATTTGCGGCCGCTTCTTTTCGGGCTTCAACCTCTGGATCGACCTCTACTTCACCGCTTTCAAAACGTTCTTTGGCCTTTGCCGTCTTGTTCGCTCTTTCGGTCTTCTTTACCTCCCTTGTGATACTTCTAAGCACTAGATCGCTTATATCATATCTTTCGGCAGAATAAAGCATCACCACGTCTGCAGATTTGTCAAAGACAAAATCGTACCTTTTGTTCTTTGCTATTTCTTGAACTGCATTAAAGACTTGGTCTTGAATCGGTTTTACGAGAAGATTCCGCTGAACGACAAGGTCGCCCTGTGGACCAAATCGGTCTTGCTGATACTCCAACATCTCCTCCTCTAGCAGCTTGATCTCTTCTTCACGTTCCTCGATCAACTCTTTGGTCAAAAGTACCTTTTCCACACTGAGGTCCTTCTTCATCTGTTCAATAGCGCTTCGCTTCTCCTCGATCTCTACTTTCCATTTTTGTACTTTGCTTTCTAACTGCGCATTCGCCTCTTGATATTCCGCTACATTTTCTAAAATATATTCCATATCTATGTAGCCGATTCTCGGGCCGCGCGCACTTTGCGCAACGATGGCCTGGCCAAACAAAGCAAGTGCAAATAATGATAAAAGAACTTTCGTTTTCATTGTTCTGGTTTGTTTATAGAAAATATCGTGCCAAAAATTAAAATTGCTGCCCAATAATGAAATGGGTCTGCCATCCGCTTGGGCTTAATTGGTCATTTGCAAAGTTATCACTATCAAAACCATAACCAAAATCAATACCCAATAATCCAAAAGCAGGCATAAAGATACGCAATCCAAATCCGGCCGAACGTTTTAAGTCAAACGGATTATACTCTCTAAAATTGTTGAAACCGGCACCTGCCTCCAAGAAAGAAAGTGCATAGATCGATGCGGAAGGTTTCAAGGTAATGGGGTATCTCAATTCTAGGGAGAATTTGTTGTAGATGGTGGATCCATTCTGGTCAGACAAGCTTTGGTTCTCATATCCACGAAGAGCGATATTCTCTCTACCATCCAACGTAAAGTTACCAAGTCCGTCACCACCAAGGTAAAAACGCTCAAAAGGTGAGTCTCCACGCGCACTGTTGTAAGAACCTAGATAGCCCATCTCGGCTCCGGTCTTTAGCACTAATTTGTCTACAAGCGAAGTATACCAATTCCCTTTGAATTTGACCTTGTAGTACTCCAGCCATTTAAAGCGTTGTTGGTCGATCTCTTCTAGTCTTTCTTGGGTTGCTGGAGTAGGTGTTTGAGACTCTAGCGCTATCCGTTCATTATTTAAGGCACTATAGTCAATTCCGTCAAAAAGTGAATACGGAGGAGTGATCTTAGCGCTTATATTGAACTCAGAACCCCTAGTTGGAAAAATTGGGTTCGTAGCGGTATTATTTCGCGACAAGGCGATGGTATATGCAAAGTTATTTGAGAATCCGTTGCTGATATTCCTAAAGAAGGAGATACGGTAATTTTTAAGGTTATAATGCTGAAAGCTCAATGCCTGTGACAACGTAAAGTAATCGTCTGGCACGCTGAGGCGCTTTGCTAATCCTATAGATAGCCCAGTGATCAAAAAACGCTCATCTTTATTCGCATTACCAGTTCTCGGGTCGAATCGAAACTGGATGGTATGTGATAGCGAGGTGGAGAACTGCACTGGTTGTTTTCCGCCCAGCCATGGTTCGGAAAACGAGAAGCTATAAGTTTGGAACAATCTACTCGCTTGCAAACGGAGCGCTAGCTTTTGCCCATCTCCCATTGGGAGCGGTTTGTATGCCTCCTTGTTAAAGATATTACGTATCGAGAAGTTGTTAAAGGAAAGCCCTAAGGTTCCAATAAAACCTCCTCCGCCATATCCTCCCTGAAGTTCTATTTGGCTCGCCCCTCTTTCGACAACGCCATATTCGATGTCTACGGTACCGTCATTTGGATTCACGTTCTTAAAATCTGGTGAGATCTGCTCTGGATCGAAAAATCCAAGCTGTCCCAATTCTCGAACAGAACGCACCACGGCATCCTTGCTATAAAGGTTTCCAGGTTTGGTTCTCAATTCTCTAAAGATCACATGATCGTTGGTACGATCGTTCCCAACAACGGTGATCTTATTAAAATATGCCGGCTTCCCTTCGGTGACACGTATTTCAAAGTCTATCGTATCATTCTTGGCAGCTGTTTCTACGGCATTGATACTAGAAAACAAGTAACCGTTATTCTGATATAGATTGGTGAGGTCCTGTGCATCTGGCTTTGAATCATCTTGGATTCTTTTTTTCAGTTCCACGCCGTTATAGACATCGCCCGTCTTAATGCCAAATACTCTGGAAAGCTGTGCGTCTGTATACACAGAGTTTCCTATAAATTTGATGTCGCCGAAATAATATCGATTACCTTCTTCCAAGTCTATATTGATGTTGATGGTGTTATCGTCGTTCACGCTCACAGAATCCTTGATGATCCGTGCATCTCTAAAACCATTTTCCTTATAACTATCGATGATCGATGCCAAATCTTCCTCATAGTCCTCTTCTATATATTTTGACTTTTTATAGAAGCGAAGAGGGTTTTTACGCTTGGTGTTCTTCATTTTCTTGCGCAATTTCTTATCGGAAAGTTGTTCATTTCCATTAAAGAGGATCTTCTTCACTTTAACCCGTTCCCCTTTGTCGATATTAACAACCATGTTCACATTGTTGCCGGTAGAGTCTGGATAGGTCGCTATGTTCGCCTTTGCATTGAGGTAGCCTTCTTTTTGGTATTTGTTGATCAAAAAATTCTTGGTCGTTGTGATAAAGCTTTCTGTGACCTTTTTTCCCTTTTTCAGATCCGTTTCTTGAATGATCTTTTCGGCTTTTCTTGGTTTGATACCTTTGATCTTAACATCCATCAAAGTGGGCAATTCTTTGATGTTTAATTCCAAAGTCACTTTGTCCCCGTCTTTGACGTCAATGATGTAGAAAGAAACGTCACTAAAAAGATTTAATTTCCAGAGCCTATTGATCACATCACTAAGTTCTTTGCCGGGAATTAGTATTTGTTGCCCCTTTCTTAGCTGAGTATATGCAATTACCGTCTGCTCGTTGAAATTCTTGATACCGGTAACTTTGATCTCTTCTATGGTATATTTTTTCCCCTTGTCAAGTGTGGTTTCTTGTGCAAGTGCCATGAAACTGGAGAAAAGAAATGTTAAGGTGATTATTAGGTAGGTGTAATTATTGCGCATTAACTGATTAGTTAAGTTGTTCACTTGTTTTTCCAAATCTTCGTTCTCTTTTTTGATAATTTAGCAAAGCACTATACAGATCTTCCTCGCTAAAATCGGGCCAAAGTACTTCGGTGAAATACAATTCGGCATACGCAATCTGCCAGAGTAGAAAATTACTGATACGATGCTCCCCACTTGTACGTATCATGAGGTCTACATCTGGTAGGTTGTGCGTGTAAAGATGCTTATTAATAATTGTTTCATCAATAGCATCTACTTGAATTATGTTATTTTTAACTTTGGTTGCAATTTCTTTAACAGCATGTTTCATCTCCTCTCTGGATCCGTAGCTCAATGCTAGGGTCAGCGTCATTCTGTTGTTGTCCTTGGTCTTTTCTATGACTTCTTGAAGTTCCTTCTGGGCTTGCGATGGCAGCGAAGAGGTGTTGCCAATGGCATTTAGTCTGATGTTATTCTCTGAAAGTGTTTTCAGCTCTTTTTTTAAGGAGGACACCAATAATCGCATCAAGGTCTCGACCTCGATCTTTGGTCTGTTCCAATTCTCAGTAGAAAAAGCGTACATCGTCAAGTTTTCGATACCCAACTCTGCACAGGCCTCAACCGTTCTTCTAACGGCCTTGGTGCCATTTTCGTGACCAAATACCCGCAACTTTCCCTTCTTTTTGGCCCATCTTCCGTTGCCATCCATGATGATAGCAATGTGCTTTGGTAGATTCTCTTTGTCTATTTGATCTTTAAAACTCATTTATCTGCATTCTTCATTATTCCTCTTCAGCACAATAACATGGTTTTTGGGTAAAGGTGTATGATAGCGTGATCCCTGCAAAAACGTACCAGTCGTCAGTATTGATGTTGCCAAATTTCAATTCGTCGAAAGGCTCTTTGTCTCTAGTTGGGTTGCTTCCGTCCAAAGCATCGGTAAAAGTGTACCTGGCCCCAACCTCGGCGCCTAAGATAAATCTTCTAGAAATGTTGGTCTTAACTCCAAGCACTATAGGTATTGCAAATGTTTTGTGGGATGCATGCCTTATCGCTTGCCCATTTTCAAAGAAAAGGGCATCATAGCCAAAGTAACTAAGGCCGGTGAAAATATAAGGGGTAACTAATCTTCTATCTTTATGCAAATTGAAATCAAAAAAGTTAAATTCGACCCCTGCTGATAATTCGGTGACCGTATTTTCAAACGAAAGCCCGCGCAAACGTCTTCCAACAATATCAGAATCTAGGTCCGAGGCTTCGATTCTGGCGTGCGAAAGACTTGCCCGATAAGAATAACGGGATCGTACGTTCCATTTGTAGAATGCGCCAAAAGCGACATTATTGGGCGATATGTAGTCTGTTGGGCCGATGTCTCCTATATAATTACTTCCACCTAAAAAAAGACCAACTTCGTTGATCTGAGCGTAGGTAACGTGCATCATAAGAAGTGAGGCTAATGCTAAGAAATGATTTCTCATAAAGTCCAAAAGTTTGCAAATATAACAATAATGGTTTCACAACTGCAATCTAAGTGCATTTGTATGTGATTGATAAACAAATTTTGAGGCTTTTTATTGTTTCTCAAACATATTTACGGTCATTAAAGTTCGGTGGACCTTAAAGTGTCTGTCTTTGGCTAATTTCTTCTGTCGGCGCCCCACAATAATTTTTTCCTCAATGTCTTAAAGAAACTCTGATCATGGAGCTGTGTCATTTTAATGTTGAAAGGGGCGCGTTCGATGATCAAGGTGGTATTGTTTCTAATGGTGAAAATTCGAGAATCTAGGGATACCAAATGATGATCTTCCCTACCTGAGGCTTTCAACATGATTTTGGTACTATCGGGAATGACCAATGGGCGTGCATTTAAGTTATGTGGTGCTATCGGAGTCAGCACAAAGCTGTTGGTGTTTGGGGTGATGACCGGTCCGCCGCAGCTTAAAGAGTATCCTGTGGATCCTGTAGGGGTAGCAATGATAAGACCATCAGCCCAGTAGTTGGTAAGATACTCGTCGTTGAGATAGGTTTCTACCGTGATCATCGAAGTTGTATTCTTCCTGCTGATGGCGATCTCGTTCAAGGCAAAGTTGAGCTGCCCGAAATCTTTCTTTCCATTCGTTGTGCTGATCGATAATAGGCTCCGTTCTTCTAGCGAAAATCGTTTTGCAAAGATCTCTTTTGTTGCGACCTCGATATCTTCCGTCTGTAGTGTCGCCAAAAAACCAAGTCTTCCAGTATTGATACCCATAATTGGGATGCCAAGGTCCTTTACATAGGTAATGGCCCTTAGGATGGTGCCATCGCCACCAATGCTAAATAAAAGGTCAAAGCTTTTATCCAGCTTGGAAAAGCAACCATAGCGGTTATCTATAGATGACATCTTCAATTTATGGAGATAGTCTTCCTCTATAAATATATCAGCACCCATGGCCGATAGGGAAGTTAATAGTTTGTCTACACTTTTAACGGCAACCTTTTGATACGCTTGTCCATAAATAGCGATCTTCATACTAAATGTTGAGATATTTATTAAGGTATTCAGATCGTTCTTTCAGGTCTTCTAAATAGGTGTCATCCTCCACTCCCGAAATGATCTGATAGCTATACCGTCGGAATGTTTGAATGATCTCATTGAGGCCCTGCTGGGCTATTTTCATGGTGATCTGTACCACATCCTCCCTGATTTCAGAAATAAAGAGACCTAAGACCTTGCCATTATTCGATTCGACGATCTGTGTCACTTCGCTGAACGAGTAGTCCTTGATGCCTTTTTCTACGATCAAGATCCCACCAGCCTCATTGAGGAAAGGAGTTTCGTTAAACTGACTAAGGATGTCTACAAGCTCATAATAGCCGATATACTTTTCAACATCATCAAGCACCGGTACGATATTGGTCTCGTTCTGTGCGAAAGTTTCCAAGACATCAAGCCAATTCGTTCCTTTATGAACCGAAAAATGATCCAGTGCATATTGATAATCGCCGAGTATTTT
The DNA here is from genome assembly GCF_042675645.1 of Sungkyunkwania multivorans. NCBI lineage: Bacteria > Pseudomonadati > Bacteroidota > Flavobacteriia > Flavobacteriales > Flavobacteriaceae > Sungkyunkwania > Sungkyunkwania multivorans. The sequence continues at coordinate 963,838 of NZ_JBHTJH010000017.1, forward strand.
GCCATTTTCAAAACCTCGAGAATCATTTTCGCATAAACATCCCAAAAGCTGTCCGTCATCCACAATTGGAATGTGGGTGAAAGTGAGGCGTTCAAAGAGCGACTTGGCATCTTCTGACTTCGTGCTCAGAGAAAGCGCTTCAACATCGTTAGAAATATACGGATGAATATTCATTGAAAAACTTATGGTCTTAAGGTGCAAATTAATTAAAAATTACTACAAAGACGGCTTGTTTACTTTGTATTTTTGTCGTGAAAAGCAGAATTGATATTAGATGACCAAACTAAGTGTAAATGTCAACAAGATAGCTACCCTAAGAAATGCTCGGGGTGGGAATGTTCCCGATCTTGTAAAAGTTTCCATGGACATCGAGCGTTTTGGAGCTCAAGGAATCACCATTCATCCAAGACCAGATGAACGTCATATACGATATAAGGACGCCCGGGATCTGAAGAAGGTCGTTAAGACCGAGTTCAACATAGAGGGAAATCCTATAGATAAGTTTGTAGACCTTGTTCTTGATCTAAGACCAACACAGGTGACCTTGGTGCCCGATGCTGTGGATGCGATTACTTCAAATGCTGGTTGGGATACCATAAAGAACAAGGACTTCCTAGTCGATGTGATCAGCGAGTTCAAACGCAACGATATTCGTACCTCTATCTTCGTGGATCCAGACCTTAAGATGGTTGAAGGAGCCAAGGCAACGGGCACTGATCGGATTGAACTCTATACCGAATCCTACGCCATCGAATTTCAAAAAGGGAATGAAAAAGGGATCCTTCCGTATGTGGAGGCCGCCAGATTGGCCAATGAGCTGAAGCTTGGTATCAACGCTGGTCACGACCTTAGTTTACAAAACATAGAATTCTTTGCGAAGAAGATACCTGGCCTCTTAGAAGTGTCCATAGGGCATGCATTGATATCAGAGGCGCTGTATCTTGGGTTGGAGAATGTGGTGAATCTTTACTTGGACAAATTGGAGCTGGACTGATGTTGTTGTATTCGAATATCATAGGCGAGGGATCTCCGCTCCTAATTTTACACGGTTTTCTTGGGATGTCGGATAACTGGAAGACCCTAGGCAGAAAGTTCGCTGAGGAAGATTTTGAGGTGCATTTGATCGACCAGCGAAATCACGGGCGAAGTTTTCATCATGTGGATTTTAACTATGAGCTATTGGTCGAGGACCTAAAATATTATATCGATCACCATCAACTTTTAAAGGTGAATCTGCTGGGACATTCTATGGGCGGAAAAACAGCCATGCTCTTTGCTGCCACCTATCCCGATCGTGTGGATAAATTGTTGGTCGCTGATATTGCACCGAAATTTTACCCTACGCACCACCAACAGATATTAGCGGGACTTTCGGCTTTGCACCTTGCTGATTTAAATAGTAGGAAGCTTGCAGACGAACTGCTTTCCAATTACGTTTCTGAATTAGGTATCAGGCAATTTTTACTTAAAAATCTATATTGGAAAGAAAAAGAACGACTAGGATTGAGGGTCAATATAGAGGCACTTAAAGAACATGTTCACGAAGTGGGTGAGTCATTGCCTATTGGGTCGGTCTTTGAAGGGGATACGTTGTTTTTAAGGGGTGATAGGTCTGAATATATTATAGCCTCTGATGAAACTGGAATTAGACAGCATTTTCCAAATGCGGTCATTCAAACTATCGAGAATGCTGGACATTGGTTGCATGCGGAAAACCCAATAGCGTTCTCAGCACATGTGTTGCAGTTTCTAAATCGCTAAGGACTGGCACAACTTGTAATATACAAATGAGACGCTGTGCCAAACATTGCGATATTGGGATTTTATCTTAATATTGGCGTTCTCAAAAAATACCATACTAAATATTCAATTTCGACATATTATGAAGAAACAACTTTTGTTAATGGCCATCGTACTCCTTAGCGCTTTGGCTTATGCTGGTGGATACCGTGTTGCGCTTCAGGGACAGAAGTCGCTTGCCATGGGGCATACGGGTGTCGCTGTTGTCAATAATGCCGAGATCGTGTTTTTCAATCCTGCGGGAATGGCATTTTTAGGCCAGAAATTCTCTGCGAGTATCGGGGTTACCCCGATCTTTTCTAATATACGATTCCAAAACGAGGAATTTGGATGGTCTACAGATGCCGAAAACCCTGTCGGAACTCCCTTTTATGCATATGCCACATATAAGATAAACGATCATATCAGCGCTGGCCTTGGGATCTATACGCCGTACGGAAGTGGGGTCGAATATCCAGCCAACTGGGAGGGTTCTCATCTATTGAACAGTATTGACTTGGCCGCTATTTTCGTGCAACCATCTATATCGATAAAACTTAGCGAAAAGTTGAGTATTGGTGGGGGTCCTATCTTAGCTTTAGGGAATGTCAATTTTAATCGCAACCTGAACAGGACACTTACTGATACCAATGGAAATAGGGCCAGTGTGTCCATTGAAGATAGTGGTATAACGGCATGGGGATACGCGGCTGGGGTCATGTTTCGTCCATCAGAAAAGGTTACCTTAGGGATAAATTATCGTTCAGAGATCATTATGGAGGTTACCGACGGGAAGGCCGATTTTGAAAATATTCCTTCCAATCTGGAGAGTACGTTCGCAGATGGTACATTTTCGGCTGAACTCCCATTGCCAGCAGAGTTATCCCTTGGAGTATCATATCAAATTACCACAAAGTGGCTTGTTGCTATGGAGATAAACAGGACATTTTGGGATGCTTACGAAAACTTAAATGTATTCTTTAGCAATGGCAGGGCATCGTTCAATCCGAGGAATTATCAAAATTCATCTGCATATCGCTTTGGGGTGCAATATGATGCCAATACAAAATTCACCTTCAGGGCAGGGTACTACTTTGATGAATCTCCCGTTCAGGAAGGTTATTTTGCTCCAGAGACTCCTCGGAACAACTCTGATAACTTCACCGGTGGTCTCACGTTCAAGATCAATAACAAATGGGCCATCGATGCTTCATTCTTGTTCATTCACTTTGACGAGGTGGATGCTTCTTATGACTTTTTCGATACGGACGGTGAAGCGGGAGCTCCTTTTGATTATGTACCCTTTGGAGGGACCTACAAGAACAATGCCTTTATTCCTGGTATTGGTATAAGCTATAGCCTTTAGTCTAACTACTTTAGAAATTTACAACGATGAATCATTCAAAATACATAAAGATCACGCTAGTTTTTACCATCGGACTCGGTCTTCTCTCCTGCGAACCAGAATTTGTCAACGAGGTACGAGACGGTGTTCAATACACCAGTGGAGATGCCGATTTCACCACCTTTGTTGCCTTAGGAAACTCTTTGACAGCTGGTTTTGCTGATGGTGCTTTGTATATAGATGGTCAACAGAATTCCCTACCCAATATCATGGCGGATCAATTTTCGCTCGTAGATGGCGGCGTCTTTGATCAACCATTAATGGCGGATAATCTTGGCGGATTAAAAGTTGGGGGAACTCAAGTGAGCGATAATAGATTGGTGTTGCGATTGAATCCCGATGGAACACCCCAAGGACCGGTGATATTGGAAGGCGATCCTACAACGGAAGCGACCAATATTCTAACAGGGCCGTTCAACAATATGGGGGTGCCAGGAGCAAAGAGCTTTCACTTAGTTGCAGACGGCTATGGGACATTAAATCCGTATTTTGGTAGATTTGCTTCAAGCGCAACGGCCTCTGTGCTCGATGATGCTTTGGCCCAAGACCCCACCTTTTTTATGCTTTGGATAGGGAATAATGATGCTTTGGGATATGCGACATCTGGAGGTGACTTGGCATTGGACGAGCTTACGCCCGAAACAACTTTCAAGGCGGCTTACGATGCCGTTGCAGGAGCATTGGCACAGGCGACGGAGGGTAAGGGTGTTGTGGCCAATTTACCTGATGTGACTTCTATTCCTTACTTTACAACCGTTCCTTTTGCACCACTGAGTCCTTTGGATCCAAATTTTGGACCTCAGATTCCAACATTGAACGCTACATTCGCTGAACTAAACGGTGCCTTCGCATTTTTGGGTGTTCCAGAGCGTTCGATTCAATTTTCTGAAACAGGCGCAAGTGCCGTTGTGATCAAAGATGAATCACTACCGGATATTTCTACGGCACTGACCCAGACATTGCAAGTCGGAGGTTTGGATGCCACGACTGCTGCCGTCTTTGGGATGCTCTATGGGCAGACGAGGCAGGCGACGGCCGATGACCTTATGGTCTTGCCCAGTTCAAGAGTCATTGGTCAAGCAAATACAGATACGATTCAGCAATTGATTTCTCTGGGGCTTCCACAGGCGACTGCAGAACAATTGTCTATAAATGGCGTCACCTTTCCTTTAGAAGACAAGTGGGTGCTACTTCCTTCAGAACAGGAAGAGGTCGCTTCTGCGCACGCATTCTATAATCAGGTGATCGCCGATGCGGCGAATGGTTTGGATCTTGCCTTTGTCGATGCTAGGGCGCTATTATCACAGGTTGCCAATGGGGGTATAGCCATCGATGAAGGAGTTGTCACTTCAACCTTTGCCAGTGGCGGAGCATTCTCATTAGATGGTGTGCATCCGACCGCAAGGGGCTATGCTTTAACGGCAAATGCCTTTATAGATGCGATCAATCAAAAATATGATGCGACGATTCCCAAGGTAAATCCAGGAACCTTTACCACGATCTTTGTTGAATGATCGTAAGCTACATTAGATGGTATGAGAGACCTCAATTATTTTGATAAAAAATCTAATCTCGATAATTTCTTCACTTGAACTATTCAAATTTGGGTGAGGGCTGTACTTTAAGAATGACTCGCTATTTTTTGTATCTTAGATTTTAAACAGACCGACCATGAAATTTATATTGAAACTGTTACTTACGGCGCTCATTGTGGTAGCGTTATCTAAATTATTGCCTGGAATCTTTGTAGACGGATACGTAACTGCCATCATTGTGGCATTGGTTCTAGGACTTCTCAATTTTATCGTGAAGCCCATCCTGATTATCTTGACCTTGCCAATCACCCTACTTACTTTGGGGCTTTTTCTGCTTGTTATCAATGGTCTCATCATCGTTATTTGCGATAAGTTCATCAATGGTTTTTCGGTTGAGAACATTTGGTGGGCCATTTTGTTCAGCTTGCTTCTTTCGATAGCCCAGTCCATCTTTTTTTCACTGCTCAAGGAAGAAAAAAAGTAGTCTAAAATACAGAAGGTCGAAATACTTGGCTGGCAAGCAAAAAAGTGGTACTTTTGCATGCCAAAATTTGAATGTTTTAAATGTTAGATTCATGAATATCACAAGAGAGAATATCGATGCCCTAAATGCTGTTGTAAAGGTAGATATCGCAAAAGAAGACTACTCTGATAAGGTAGCCGAAATTCTTAGTAACTATCGCAAGTCTGCTAATATTCCTGGTTTCAGGAAAGGTCAGGTTCCAATGGGGCTGGTGAAGAAGCAATATGGCAGAGCGGTGATGGTGGATGAGGTCAATAAACTACTTCAAGATTCCTTGAATAAATATTTGGTCGAAGAAAAACTCGACGTATTAGGAAATCCACTTCCAAAACCACAGGACGATATTAACTGGGATGCTGATGATTTCTCTTTTGAGTTTGAATTGGGTCTTGCGCCGAACTTCGAAGTTAAATTGAAAGGAAAGAAGGCCATTACACAATATCATATCGTTGCCGACAAAAAGATGGTCGACGAGCAGGTAGAGCGCATTCAAAAACAATATGGGAAGTTGGTGAGCAAAGATGAGGCAGCCTTGGGTGATGAACTCACAGGTACTTTTACCAATAGCGAAAAGGGGATTGATAATACCACCACAATTTCTTTGGATAAGATCAAAGGAAAGCGAAACCAGAATAAATTTGTTGGCGCCAAGGTCGATGACGTGATCACTTTTAAGACCAAAGGGTTGTTTGCAGATGATCATGATCTGATGCAAGCGCTAAAAGTATCACATGACGAGGCACACGACCTAGATATTGAGGTGACCTTTACGGTTAGCGAGATCAATACCCGCGAACTAGCAGATCTGGACCAAGAATTATTTGATAAGTTGTTCGGTCCAGGAAATGTGAAGTCGGTTACCGAACTTAAAGAGCGAATCAAGGCTGATGCCGAGCGACAGTTTGCACAACAGGCAGAACAAAAGCTTTTGAATGATGTTACCGAGTACTTGATCGATAGCACCAAGTTTGATCTACCAGCAGAATTTTTAAAGAAGTGGATCAAAGCAACTGGTGAAGAGCCTTTAACAGACGACCAGGCAAGCGAGGAGTATGAAAAGTCAGAGAAAGGGCTTCGCTATCAGTTGATCGAAGGAAAATTGATCCAGGAGCATGATCTTCAGATCAAATTTGAGGAGCTGAAAGCGTATGCGATGGAAATGATCAAAGGACAGATGGCGCAATTTGGCCAGTTGAATCCTGCAGAAAAGGAACTGGAGGACATTGCAGCACGTATTCTTGGGAATCAAGAAGAAGTGAAACGATTGTCCGAGCAATTGATGAGTCAAAAAATGCTCTCACTTTTCAAAGAAAAAGCAAATTTGAAGGTAAAAGAGATCACTTACGAAAACTTCGTTAAAGAAGTTTATGGCTAGGATCTTTAAAAAATAATTGTACTATCTTTAAGGCGTTAAAAACAATCGTTTTTAACGCCTTTTATCGTTTAAAAATCTTAAAATTCAACATGAATTACAGTAAGGAATTTGAAAAATATGCGACCGGTCATCATGGGGTGAGCAGTATGTACTATGATAAGATAGTGAGCTCTATGTATCCCGTTGGCCTAACTCCAAATATCATTGAGGAGCGCCAGATGAATGTTGTGGCGATGGACGTGTTTTCACGTTTAATGATGGACCGCATCATCTTTATGGGCACCGCTATCAATGATCAGGTGGCCAATATCATTCAAGCGCAATTATTGTTCTTGGCCAGCGTGGATTCGTCCAAGGACATCAGTATCTACATCAACTCTCCAGGCGGTAGCGTGTATGCCGGACTTGGAATTTATGATACGATGCAATTCATAAAGCCAGATGTTGCTACGATATGTACTGGAATGGCTGCCTCGATGGGGGCTGTATTACTATGTGCAGGTGAAAAGGGAAAGCGTTCTGGTCTTACACATTCTAGGGTGATGATACATCAACCACTAGGAGGTGCTCAGGGACAGGCCTCCGATATCGAAATTACAGCGAGAGAGATCCTGAAACTAAAGGACGAATTATATCAGATCATCGCCAAGCATTCGGGCCAGACATTCGAAAAGGTCTATGATGACAGTGATAGGGATTACTGGATGAAAGCTGAAGAGGCCAAGAATTATGGCATGATTGATGAGGTTTTAATTAGAGATTGAGAAGCGATTTATATAAAAAAAGGATAGCATGTCGAAAGAAGAGTTAGAATGTTCATTCTGTGGGCGTAAGAAGCCAGAGACCAATCTATTGATTGCTGGGCTGGACGCGCATATATGCGACCGGTGTATTGAGCAAGCCCATGGGATTGTTTTGGAAGAATCAAAACAATCAAAGAACACTGAGCTTTCCTCTGAACTTATTCTTAAGAAGCCTCAAGAGATCAAGGCATTTTTAGATGAATTTATCATTGGGCAAGAGGCCACCAAAAAAGTGATGTCCGTGGCAGTCTATAATCATTATAAAAGATTATTGCAGCCCGCCAGCAATGATGACATAGAAATTCAAAAGAGCAACATAGTAATGGTTGGCCAAACTGGTACAGGAAAGACCCTAATGGCCAAGACTGTCGCAAAGATGCTCAACGTCCCTCTGGCTATCGTAGATGCTACCGTGTTGACCGAGGCAGGTTATGTCGGTGAAGATGTGGAAAGTATTCTAACACGCTTGCTTCAAGCGGCTGATTACAATCTCGAAAAAGCAGAGCGCGGTATCGTTTTTATCGATGAGATCGATAAGATCGCACGAAAAAGCGACAACCCATCGATCACTAGAGATGTATCTGGAGAAGGAGTTCAGCAGGCATTGTTGAAACTCCTAGAGGGAACCGTGGTGAATGTACCACCAAAAGGCGGTAGAAAACATCCAGATCAAAAGTTCATCGAAGTAAATACCGAGAATATTCTCTTCATAGCTGGGGGTGCTTTTGATGGTATCGATAGAATTATCACCAAACGTTTGAATATGCAAGCTGTAGGATATATCGCTTCGATAAGCGAGGATGCGGTCGATCAAGATAACCTCTTGCAGTATATCATCCCAAAAGACCTGAAAGAGTTTGGGTTGATTCCTGAGATCATCGGTCGTTTGCCAGTATTGACGCATATGAATCCTTTAGACAACAAAACACTAAGGGCAATTCTTACCGAACCAAAGAACGCGATCATCAAACAGTACGAGAAGCTCTTCGCTATGGATAACATAGACTTTAGCATCACCGATGGCGCCTTGGAATATATCGTAGAGAAAGCTGTGGAGTATAAGCTGGGAGCCCGAGGGTTGAGGTCGCTCTGTGAGACCATCCTTACCGATGCTATGTTTGAAATGCCTGGAAATGATGAGACCATTTTAAAAGTGACCAAGTCGTACGCAGAGCAGAAACTTACCAAATCTGCCATTAAGAAACTCAAGGCAGTCTCCTAGCGAAAGAAGAAGTATTCGTTAATATTGTATCTAACAAGCGAATAAACAAAGAGGCGTTCATTTTTACATGAACGCCTCTTTTTGTCTATAGATTGGTTTGGTTGGTTGTCTATGGTTGTAAAATCACATGTTTAGCACAACAAACTCTACACGTCTATTCTCTTTATGCATCGTTTCATTGCAGCCTTTCTTACAGGTATGTACAGGTCTTGATTCTCCGTGTCCTACTGCAATGATCCTATTCTGGTCGATTCCTTTAGAGATAAGATAATCCAAGGTAGCTTTTGCACGTTTTTCTGAAAGTGTCTGATTGTAAGCATCGGTACCTCTCGCATCGGTATGCGCATCTATCTGGATATTCATCAATGGGTATTGATTCAGAATATTGGCAATTTTATTTAATGTCAATGTAGACTCGTCCTTGATATTGGCCTTGTCAAAATCAAAATAGATCTGTTCTACTTCGATGATGGTCTTATCAGCTAGGGACACGATCTCCGCATCTTTTTGCTCCATCTGTAACGCTTCTTCAAAAGTATGGCGGTCACCTCGATCGCTTTCAAAATAGGTCTTAAGATCCTTATAGCCATCTTTGGAAGCCTCTATGGTATACGAGTTGTAAGGAATGATACCTAGGTCGATATAACCGTTTTTGTCGGTCAGGGCCTCTCTCACCACTCTTCCATATGCATCCTTTACCAACACCTTGGCATTCGGAAGTGGCATGTCTGTATTAAATTCAACAGCTCTCAATGTAAGTCTTTGTGTAACACGCTCTCTTACAAAATGATAGATGTCGTCACCACCTTTTCCACCATCTCTATCAGAGGTGAAGAAGCCGGTAGCCGTGAGGTCCATCATAAAGGCGATGTCATCAGACACACTATTGATGGAACTTCCCATATTTACTGGAAAATTATATGTGCCATCATTGGTGATCTTACTTTCAAAGATGTCCATACCTCCCATATTATAGTGGCCGTCAGATGAGAAGTATAAGGCTCCATTGTCTTCTGCTATATACGGATATTTCTCGTCTTTTGTGGTGTTGATGTTCTTTCCTAGATTGATAGGCTTGGAGAACGTACCGTCTTCTTGCATCACTACTTTGAAAATATCGTAACCTCCTAAAGTGCCTGGCATATTCGAAGCAAAGTACAAGGTGTTTTCATCGAGTGAAAGTGCAGGATTTTCGTAAGTGAACCCATCTAGATTGAACTCCATCTTTTCGAAATTGGTCCATTGATAATTTACCAATTCTGCTCTGTAGATCTTTTGCTTATAGTCATCCGCTTCATCACTTCGACTAAAAAATATGATCGACTGGTCTCTATTGAAGGTCGCGTCCGCTTCGTGCTCTTGTCTTGTGTTTAAAACCCTTGAAAAGTTCTGACTCTTTAAGGCTTCTCCGTAAAAGTCGATCTCAGCACAATAAAGGTCCTCAAAACCTTCGCCGGTCCTTTTATCTTTTTTAGCGTAGAATGCTCCGATTTTCTTTGAAGAAGCATAAATGAGCTTCTTGCGGAAGAAAGAAGTGCTGTGCTCACCATATTTGGTGTTCACCTCTAGATTCTTTACGTTGTATTTGAATCCGTTTGGATCCAATTCTCGGATGATCTCGGCGCTAGCGGAAGGGGCATAGACACCAAAAGGACTCAACGTTGCTTCTGCAGTGAATTCCTGAACGGGTCCTTGGGCAAATAGGGTAGGTAAACTTGTGACAATTATTGCAAGGGGCAGTGCAACGTTTAAGAGGAAATTCTTCATTACTGATTAAAAATAAAGTTATTGGTTATAAGTGCGTTGTAAAAGTAAGAGTTGAAAAGTCCTTTCACTTTTTTATTTGATTAACATGAAAAAAATATCGATGAAATGCACATGCCACCACATAAATTTATGGTTTCACCACAAAAAAGAAAAGGTTCACCACATTTTGTAAGAAAATACTTTAAAAATATAATGAGATAAGAAGTATCAAGGATGCTCGTAAAAAAACAGCCTCAAAACGTTGATTATCAATTAAGTATTCATCGCGAGAAGCTCTTCGAGATGCTCTCTTGTATTGGACAACCTAGGAATTTTGTGTTGTCCTCCCAGTTTGTCTTTTTGTTTTAGCCAATCGTAGAACAAACGACTCCTTGCAACGTGAATCTTAGGGGTGTTCAACGTCATATTGTTGTAACGTTTGGCTTCATAATCCGAATTTAAGGATTGTAGCGTAAGATCCAGTTGATGGGTAAATGCGCTGAGATTCTCAGGCGGCGTTCTGAATTCTATCAACCATTCGTGAGCGCCTTTTTCTCGCCCTTTCATAAAGATGGGTGCGGCCGTATAGTCGATGATCTCAACGGCGGTGGAGCGACACGCTTTTTTGAGGGCTTCCTCTGCATTTTCAATGATCAACTCCTCGCCAAAAACATTGATATGATGCTTTGTGCGCCCAGTTACCTTGATTCGGTAAGGGTCGACACTGGTAAAACGAACGGTATCGCCGATCTGATAACGCCATAGGCCAGCGTTTGTAGTGATGACCACGGCATAGTTCTTTCCGATGACGACCTCACTTAATGGAATTACCTTCTGATCTTTCGAACCATAGGTCTCCATGGGGATAAATTCATAAAATATACCATAATCGAGCATTAACAGCATCTCATCAGAGTTGTTGCGATCTTGGATCGCGAAGAATCCTTCAGACGCATTGTAGATCTCATAATACCTGAAGTTTTCCTTGGGTAGTAAGCGTTCGTACTGTTCGCGATAGGGATTGAAGTTTACGCCTCCATGAAAGTATACCTCTAAATTCTCCCATACTTCAAATAGATGCTCTTTACCTGTTTCTTGCAATATCTTGTTCAGCAATACCAACATCCAAGAGGGAACGCCAGCTAAGCTTGTCACATTTTCGTGAATGGTCTCATTGACGATGGCATTCATTTTACTTTCCCATTCGCCCATTAGAGAGACCTTGTGGCTCGGAGTGCTACTCAATTCAGCCCAAAACGGCAAATTGTCGATAATGATCGCTGAAAGATCACCGAAATAGGTGTTATTGTCTTCGTACAATTCCTTACTGCCACCAAGTCGAAGACTCTTTCCGGTGAACAGCTTGGAATCTTCATTATTGTTGAAATAAAGCGAAAGCATATCCTTCCCAGCTTTGAAATGACAATCTTGCAGCGATTCCTCGCTCACAGGGATAAATTTGCTCTTAGCGTTGGTGGTGCCGCTAGATTTTGCAAACCATTTTATTGGCGTGGGCCAAAACAGATTCTGTTCTCCTTTGCGACTTCTATTGATGATGCCCTCGATATCTTCATAAGTGCTTACCGGGATGCGCTCGGCAAAAGAGGCGTAGTTGTTCATGGAATCGAAGTCGTACAATCGACCCACTTCAGTATCCTTTGCCGCGGACAACAGCTGGTGCAACAGCTCTAGCTGTACCTCGTTCGGGTACTTTATAAACAGCTCAATTTGATGATACCGTTTTTTAAGAAACCAAGAAACGATCGAATTGAATAAGGGTATTGGCATGTTGGTCTAGGCTTATTTGGCAAAATTGCAAAAAGATTGTGTACGGGAAAAAGTTTTTTTACATTCGTTTAAAGCGTTTCGATTAATAAAAATAGCAAAAAAGTTGAAAGTATGTTTACAGGGGTTCTGACCAAGATGACCACAGAAAATGCAAGTCCTATCCAGTATTATTTAGATATGGGAAGTGATTTCATCAATATGAATCAACTTTTAGATAGGGAGATCGCCATCTCCTTTGAGCGTTTCGAATGCCTTAATTGCCATCTCGAAAGACCGATATATCGCCAAGGCTTCTGTAAAAGCTGTTTTTTTGAAATTCCCCAAGCGGCTGATTGGGTGATGCGACCAGAATTGAGCAAGGCGCATCTAGACCAAGAAGACAGGGATCTTGCCTACGAAAAGAAGGTGCAGCTTCAACCCCATATTGTCTATTTGGCCAATAGCAGTAGTGTAAAGGTAGGGGTCACCAGAAAATCTCAGGTTCCAACGCGTTGGATCGATCAGGGCGCTCACGAGGCCATTGAAATTGTAGAGGTGCCTAACAGATATTTGGCAGGCATCACGGAGGTCGCACTTAAAGAACATATCGCTGACAAGACCAATTGGAGAAAAATGCTCACCAACTCGGTTGAAGATGAAGATCTTGTTGTACAACGAGATCAATTGAGGCAATACATACCAGACGAAGCTAAGGATTACTTTATAGAGAATAATTCGGAAACCAATTTAGAGTTTCCCGTATTGCAGTATCCCGAAAAGGTGAAAAGCCTAAGTTTGGATAAAACCCCTAATTACAGTGGCGTGCTCAAAGGTATCAAAGGCCAGTATCTCATCTTTGAGGATAATACCGTCTTTAATATTCGTGCCAATGAGGGCTATGTGGTCTCAATCTCGGTGAATTAGATCAGCCACCGATCTTTATCATGCTCCGATTTTGTGAGTGCGAATCCATGTTTTTGAAATCTTCCAAGGTCTCCATTCCATTGCGAACGGCGCGTTTTGCCAGGATCGTCTTCTCAATGATAGGAACGATCGATCTACCCGCTCTCATTACGGAAAGCAGGTCGGTCTCCGCAGTTGAAAATAAACAGTTCTTTAATTGTCCATTGGCCGTCAAGCGAATACGGTTGCAACCATCACAAAATGGGTTGGTCACAGAACTGATAATAGCAAAGTCTCCTTTAAAACCCTTTATTTTATAGGCTTTTGTGGTGTCGTTTGGCGCATCTTCAAGTTTTAGTATCTCGTCTTGGCCAAAAGCTGCATCAACTCGCTCAAGGATTGTTTTCAAAGACACCAATTTGTCAAAATTCCAACGATTTCCATCAAAGGGCATAAACTCTATAAAGCGAATGTGCAGGGGTAATTTCTGGGTCAAATTGATGAAATCGATAATTTCGTCATCATTGAAGCCCTTCATCAATACGCAGTTCACTTTTACCTGAAAGCCTTCTTCCAAAAGAAGCAAAATGTTGTCATAGACCCTTTTGAAGTAATTCCGTCGTGTAATTTTGGTATTTTTCTCAATGTCCAATGAGTCAAGACTCACATTCAAACTCTTGATGCCACATTTTTTGAAGGTATCTATAAATCTGTCCACCAAGACACCGTTGGTCGTAAGGGTAAGCCGTACTGGAAGGGTGGCTAGTTTTTCGAGAATGACATGGGCATCTTTTCGCACCAATGGCTCACCGCCCGTTAGTCGTATCTTCGTTACACCATGCGCCACGAATTCTTTAGCGATATCAAATATTTCCTCGTAGCTCATTATATGTGATTTCGGAGATAGTTCTATACCTTCGGCAGGCATGCAATAGGTACAGCGCAAGTTGCATCGTTCGGTGATCGATATCCGAAGATAGTTGTGTTCTCTACCAAATTTGTCCTGTAAAATACTCATGATTCCTCGTGTCTTGCTCCTTTCAAAATTCTAAAAACATGTAAAACGGATGGGAATACGGCTTCCATCGATTCTTTTGCGCCATTTGTGGATCCTGGCAAAGCCAGAACCAGCGTATTCCTAATGGTGCCAGCCAAGCTACGCGATAACATCGCATACGGCATACGATCCTGGCCATACGATCTAATGGCCTCCTCAATACCAGGAATGTTCCTATCTATCAAAGGCAATAAGGCCTCTGGGGTCACGTCGCGTATCGACAGACCCGTTCCTCCAGTAAAAATGATGAGGTCCGCACCTTTGCCTTGATAGTCTTTCGCTTTTTGTTGAATGATATCCTTTTCATCGGGAATGATAACATAGTCCATGATCTCCACCTCACATTCCTTTAATTTTGAAATGATGGCCTTTCCAGCCTTGTCTTCTTTCTTTCCTTCAGAAATGGTATCCGAGCAAACGATGACCGCGGCTTTTAAGTCTCGCCTGAAACGATCTTTGTAATCAGATTTTCCACCTTTCTTGTTCAGCAATTTTATGTGGTGGATCTCCACGCCCTTGTCAATGGGCTTCAACATATCGTACATGTTCAAAGCGACAACGCTTGCACCGTGCATGGCCTCGACCTCGACACCGGTTTTATATATGGTCTTAATGGTTACGAGCACTTTGATCTCCAAATCATTTATTTCGTAATCGATCCCTGTGTACTCGATAGGTAATGGATGACAATCGGGGAGCAGTTCGGGTGTTTTCTTAACGCCCAAAAGACCTGCGGCCTTGCTCATTGCAAAGACATCGCCTTTGGGAACGGTATTGTTTTTAATTGCCTCAATGGTAGCCATTGTACTGACTTTTACAATGGCTTGCGCCGTGGCAATTCTAAGGGTCGTTGTTTTATGTGTGATGTCAATCATAATGATGAAATTTCAAATCTCAAATAACAATGTGTCAAGTTTTGTTACTTGAATGATGCATCTTAGCTGTTCACTTTCCATTGATGGGAGGTATCCTCAAATAGTTCTTTCCCAAAGACCGGAACGTCGGCCTTGATCTTTTCCACAACAAACTCCAATGCCTCGAAGACCACCCGTCGCCTCGGCGAAGAGACAAAGACAAAGAGGCAAATTTCTCCAACGGCTACTTTTCCAAGACTGTGATAGATGTGCATACAGGTAAGCTCGAATTTTTCGAAGGTAGCTTCGCGAATCTCATGGAACTTCTTGTTGGCCATCTCCTCATAGGCCGAGTATTCGATCGCTGTGATCGTTTTTCCATCGATCATGTCGCCCCTCACCTGTCCCAAGAAGATATTATGAGCTCCGATGCTGGTCTTGCTTTGGTGTTTGGCGATGGATCGTCCAATGAATTCTGAGGTGATCGGGCCTTGGACAAATACATTTTTAGGTTTCTTTTTTTCCATTGTTTGCTAATTTCAAAATGGGTTCTTTCTCTAGATCGACCGCGCCTCCCCTGAGATTGAATACTTTTCCAAATCCCTTTTTTTGAAGGATCTCAGCTGCTTTCTTGCTTCGAACTCCTGTTTGACATAACAGGATAATTTCTTTCTCTTTATCTAAATCATCGAGCTTCTCTTCTAATTGTTGAAGCGGGATGTTTATCGCCGATACGATCCCTACTTTTGGCATTTCGTGCGCTTCCCGAACATCGACGAATAGGGTATCTTGCTTCTTTAACGCCTCGAAAATCGAAATCTCTTTGATGCTGTTATTTCCGCAGAACAGCTCATAATTTTGAATATGAAAATTATTGGCGGTACGCTTCACCTTTGCTATCTCAAGGTCATTTCGCTTTATGGTAAATGTCGAAGTTTGGGTGGTCATCGTATTGTAAAGTAACATTTTACCACTGAGAACTTTTCCAATGCCCAAAATCATCTTTATCACTTCGTTGGCTTGCATGCTACCTATGATCCCAGGAAGTACGCCCAAAACTCCAATATCGCTACAGTTCGGTACGCTTCCCGTTTTTGGAGGAGTTGGAAACAAGCAGCGATACGAAGGGCCACCTTTAAAATTAAAGACCGATACCTGACCTTCGAACTTATAAATAGCTCCGTAGATGAAAGGTCTATTGGTGATAATGCAGGCATCGTTCACCAAATACCTGGTGGCAAAATTGTCCGATCCATCGATGATGATATCATAGTTTTCAAATAGTGAAATGGCATTTGTCGGTGACAATTTCTCTGGATACGCATTGATCGTTATTTCGGGATTAAGATCTTGTAACCGATCCTTAGCTGCCAACGCCTTGTTCTTACCAAGAACATCCTCACCAAACAATACTTGACGCTGAAGGTTGGAGCGTTCCACGACATCAAAGTCGACAATGCCAAGGACGCCGATCCCGGCGCCGGTGAGATATTGAAGTACTGGGCAGCCCAAACCGCCAGCTCCAATGACCAAGACCTTGGCACGGTTGAGCCTTTGTTGTCCCTGCTCGCCAATTTCTTCTAACAATATGTGTCTGCTATATCGATTGTTCATAATTATTTTATCCTCCTGCAAAAGGGGGTAACAAAGCGATTTCTGTTGGTTCTTCTACGCTAAAAGTGTCTCCGACGAGCTCTTGCGCAACGGCAACTTTAAATTCGATGTTTTCTAGCGCCACATATCTTTTCTTTAGGTCATCGATCAATTGCGAGACTTGGCATGGTGCCACCTCAATGATGTCCTCGTCAGTATTGGTTGCTTCGGCAACCATCCCAAAATATTTAATAGTCAGTTGCATGTGCTTTTTTCTTTAATATGTTGTTTCGCCAGCTCCAGTTCCGTAGGCGTATTAATATTGAATGTTGCCCAATGATCTTCTTCAGGTAATACGATATCTTCGGTTTTTAAAACGTTGGTGAGTGCCAAAAGTCTTCGTTCGCCTTCATTTAACAATTCCAGACATTTACTAGCACATCGCTTTTTATAAGTGGCGATCAACGGCATCGTTTTGCCATTGGATACAAACTGTACGATGTCCTTTTGTCCGTTTCTATATGACAATAACTTTTGAAGTAACGATGTTGTTATTATTGGGACATCACAGCTCAACACCAAATTGTTTTCAGTTTTCGAATGAAGCAGTCCAGAATAAAGTCCGGCCAACGGCCCAGCATCTAGGAGGACATCATCGATCCTTTCAACACCAAATTGGTCATAAACCTCATCATTACCTACAATGATGATCTTTGAGACAAGTGGTTTCATAGCCTCTAGTACATGCTGAACGAAAGGTTTCCGGTTGAGTAAAACGAGTCCTTTTTCGCTGCCCATTCGTGTGCTTTTTCCTCCTACGAGGATGATTCCTGTAATATCGTTGCTCCTCATTTTAAATTGTAAAAAGTTTGACGACCGCAATGACCAAAACTCCAGCCAACATATATCTCAATACTTTTTGATTTATTCTTTTACTTCCCAAATAGCCTCCCAAGACACCACCTATGAGTGCTATTCCAACAAGGATGAAAGCTTGTGCATCGATGGTAACTCCGCTAATCAGTTGTCCGGCCATACCAGCTGCGCTGTTCACCCAAATAAATAGTGCCGACACTGCGGCTGCCTCTTTCATCTTACCCCAATGTAACAGAATGATGATGGGAGTAAGAATGATACCGCCACCGATTCCGATGAGACCCGAAAAGAACCCGATCAAAGCGCCTACTAAAATTCCTTGCCAGATGTTAGCCTTTACAACGGATTCGCGTTCTTTTCCAAAGACATTGAGCATTTTTAAAATGGCAAATATTAATAAGACACCTAAAACCTGTTTATAAACACTCGCTTCAACGGTCATCATCCCTCCCACGAAAGCTGCGGGTATCGATGTGATTCCAAACAAAAGGAATAACCGCTTGTTAAAGTGCCCTCCTTTATAATAATAATAGAAGGAAGCTGCCGCCACGAACAAGTTGAGCAACAATGCGGTTGGTTTCATATTTTCTGGCGCAATTGAAAACAAAGCCATCAGCGCCAAATAACCACTGGCACCGCCATGCCCAACACTTGCATACAGAAAAGATACGATCGGCAACAGAAGGAGAAAGAGCCACCAAAGCTCAATACCATCTATCATGACCAATCGATTTTTTTCATTTCAGCATCCAGAAAATCCCAACATCCTTTGTTGATAGTTTCAAAGGCTGTGATCATTTTTATTCCATATGATGTAATTGTGGCGCCCCCACCACCTTTACCACCGGTCGTTGTTACTGCTACTGGTTTTTTTGCCGAACGATTGATGCTATCCAAAAGATTCCATGCTTTCTTGTATGACATGCCTAATTGGGCAGCGGCTTTGCTAAGTGAACCTTCTCGCTGGATGGCTTTTAATAGGTCTATTCGGCCTTCGCCTAAAAAGACACCATCAGCGGTCTCAATCCAAATTCTACTTTTGATCTTATAGCTCATGCCACTCGTTATAACTTTAAAGATACAACGGTAGTTTCAAAATATGAAAAAATAGAAGCTGTTTTATACGGAATTATGGGATTTGTATAATTTCTATTTCTTGATTTTTCGCAATTTCAAAGCGGTCTTCCGGAATGTATGCCAGTGCATTGGCCAGCGCAAAAGATCTCAACATAGAGGAAGCTTGTCCATCTAGAATCGTAACAGTACCATTGCTCACCTTTGCCTTCAGAAACTGCCCGCGATCTCCTTTCTTTGTATAGGCCGAAGAGATTCTAGCCTTGGTCCGAGGTAAATGGTGGGCGGGATGCCCTGAAAACTTTAATAATGCAGGTAGTACATAGATATAGAAACAACTTAATGAGGCCGCTGGATTTCCAGGGAGCGCAAAGATGAGTGTGTTCTCTTTCTTTCCGAAAAACAAGGGTTTTCCTGGTTTCTGCTTTACCTTATAAAAGATCTCCGCTACCTTCAATTCATTTAGTGCTTTTCCTACAAAATCATAATCACCTACCGAAATTCCTCCAGAAATGATCACTATATCATTTTGAATGATAGCAGTTTCTAGCACTTTAATTGTTGTATTGAAGTTATCGTCGACGGTTGTTTTCTCTATATCATAAAAACCAAAGTTCTGAAGTGCAGCGATCAGGGCTTTTGAATTACTTTCATATATCTGTCCAAATTTTAGCACGTTTCCTGGCGGAATAAGTTCGTTGCCTGTGGCAATGATAGAAATGGACGGTTTTTGATAGACTTCAACTTCAGTAATTCCCAAAGTTGCAAGAAAACCGATGCCGGCGGCATTCAAATAGGTGCCTTTTTCGAGCGCTATTTCGCCTTGTTCGATCTGCTCGCCAACGGTGCGAATATTTGCATGTGCGACTGGAATTTCGCTTAACGTGATAAGTCCATCGCTCACATCGGTCTTTTCTTGCATCACTACGGCCCTTGCGTCATCAGGAACGGGGGCGCCTGTGAAGATCCGTACCGCCTCGTTTGCTTTGATGCTGGGCATATCGATATCTCCAGCCTTGATCTCCCCTATCACCGAAAATTCTTTTTGAAGCGATGCTATGGCATAACCGTCCATAGCCGATTGTCTAAAAGGTGGCATATTTATAGGAGAGACGATAGCTGTGGCCAAGGTATGGCCAAGAGCCTTTTCTAAGGGAATGATTACCGTTCTTTCGGTTCTGAATATATTTTGCTCTAAAAGTGTCAGGGCCTTTTCTACTGTTATCATTTTGGACATTGTGAGTGATGTCCCAAGTTACGTAGAACTCAAAAAATGACGGATGATATCGAAAGAATATTAATAAATATCTTAGGCTTAAGACAAGCCTGCATCTTTCATTTCCCCGTCGATCGCCTTTTTTATGGCCTTATAGCTTTTGTTCTTAAATAACAGATTGAAGCCAAAGGTAAGCATGCCACTTCCACTTAATCCTTTAACGATCGAACTGACCCTTTTTTTGATCAGTTTTTTATACGCCTTCTCGAAGTTTTCCGAAGCAAAGCTAGGATATTTGGGATAATCTAGCGCGGCATCTGGCCCGTAGGTTGTCGTATCATAGGTTCCATGAAAAGCTTCGATAACACGCATGTCTGGGATGATAGGAAAGAAGCGCTCACCATCTTCTTTTTTAGGAGGAACGGCAAAACAAAAACGCGCTTTGGCCTCTTCCGATGCCTCAACACCTAGCCTAGAAGCGATATTCTCATTCTTAACTGCAAAATAATATCTAAGAAAGCTTTGACAATTTTGTCGGCCTAAATGAAAGTCATGCTCTCTAAAAGATCGGTCCAAGAACCCTGCAAAGCCACTTAAAGGTGCCGAGGCGAGGTCGTTTTTGGCGCGTTGCCACTTCCCATCGACCTTTTCCTTTCGTGTAGGAGCTATTAAAAATTTTGTTCGGTCGCTAAGGGACAAGGCATCGAGAATACCATCTTGGTTGAACATCACTTGATTTCGCAATGCTTTGAACATTCCCTTGGCGATAGAGATCATATCCCTTTTGGCTTCATAAGGGCCAGCAGAATGGTCCTGATTGGGAAAAGGATCCACCATGACAATGGCATGACTTTCCGAATTTTCTTCTTCGATCTCTGGGTTCTTCTCCTTCAAAACCTTGAGTGCAATGCCATAGGGCTCATTGTTGATAAGGCCGCCGTCGATCGAATTGAAGTGATAGATGTCATCCTCGCTAAGGATGGGAGAGATGGCATTTAACCGTTCTTCTCCAAAGAGATACTTTGGATAGCGTTCTAGATAGGTCCGAAAGATTTTTAACTCTCTGGATTTTAGGCCAATCGGAAATGCAGCGGTACTTAATGTGGCGTCTCTCAAGGCTACCACATCTTCAAGATTCTTTAGGTCCATTACATGGTATAATGCGTCCTCTTCTTCAGGCATTCCCCGTTTGAACTTCTCATTGGCGATCTTATATCTAAAAAACCCACCATGACTTGTAATTACCGTCCCAGAATCTCCTTTCTCATCCGAACCATCAAAATCGATCATAAAATTGATGCCGCGAAGATTGCTTATAGTGAGGATCAGGTCAAGGCTTTTCGATACATAGGGCGGATAGGTAGCATTTTCATTGACATCCAAAGAACTATTGGCAATAGCCTCTATCGCCTTGGTATTAAGTAGGGACTCTGGTTTTTCTCTTTTTTTAATGTCGTCCAACTGCAACATTTTTTTTAGCGTCATCCCGTCCTTATCGTCGGCCATTTCTACCCAGCTTTTATAAAATCTATTATTGTTGCCTTCTGGATTGTGCTGGTTAACGGGTTCGTAGTTTTCGTCCAATAGGTTCAATAACGTCAGTGTACCTGTAATACCACCAGCGGAAGCACCACTGATCACATCTATTTCTACGTCGTGCATTGGAATTGAAGGGTCATAGCCAGGATTGCCTATGCCGATATCCCTGTTTTCGGATTTTGCCTTTTCCCACAGGTCTAAGGTTTCGAGCATATAGTCTAAAACCCCGGCGGTATAGGCACCAGCTGAGACAGCACCCGCCATGGTAATACACAGTTTGAATTTTTTGGTAGACATATCAAAATATTTCGTTTTTCGCTCGAATGATCGCATTTATGTGATAATCGATGATCTTTTCCCGACCTTCTTTGGTCATCAGCAGATCCTTGCACTCGGCCTCATTGTCCATAAAGAAATTTTCGGTAAGGATGGCTGGCATGCGCGTCTTTGTCAATACAAAGAATTTCGCTTCTTTGTCAAGGTCACCGTCACTAAAATCGGTTCTTAGTCGTCTGTTTGGAAAAGTTTTTTTGAATTCCTCGCCAAAGATGGTGGCAATGCTATCGCTCTTGGTGTTTCCTGGTGAGGTATATATCTCCGAACCGTGACCACCACCAGCATTTGCGTGAATGCTTAGGTAAAAGCTAACGCTCACCGGATATCTATGGGCCCTATTCACTCTGGTCTGGAGCGTTACATCTCTATATTCCGGCGCTAGGTTTACATAGGGGATCTTCAGTAAGGTCAATTCTTGGATAATACCGTTGACGATCGCTCTATTGAATTCCCCCTCAAAGAGTTGAGAGCCATCTGCCCAAATGGGAGAGCGTTTGCCTGGAGTTTGGTACATTCCATTGATGATTCCGCCGTGTCCGTTGTCGAGTAGTACTATCATAATGATTGGTTTTGATCTACTTAAGATAAGTACTTTAAAGGGAATTTACGGCGCAAATGTGCGAATCTTCAGTAAATCAATCAAGGGGGTTTTTACGGGTATGCCTCAGGGGATGAAAAGTTTAACCGATTGAATGATACTTATCAATACTAGCAACGCTCCCATTACTTTATTCATGCGTTGCGCCACAGTGTGTAACTTATTCTTAATGGCTGCACTGATCTTGCTGTAAAGAAATAAGGTTAAAACTTTTCCTATATAGACACCTAGAAAAAAAATGATAAGAATGATGATCGGGGTATGAACAGATAACGGTACTGCCTTCATGTCGATATAGCTGATCGCTAGTATCCAATAGACCACCACGGGTGGGTTGAGCAATCCTAGGAAGAAACCTATGCCGTATTTGGAGGAAAATCTTTTTTGGATAGTGTCGTTTGCTGTTTTCTGCTTTTTGAAGAACAGTAAAAGACCGATGGCCAATAGCAAAAGGACGATGGAAACCTGAATCCACTGGTGGGTCTCTATAAAATTTGTGAATCCAAGACTACAGTGCAATGCAAAAAAAGACAGTATGATCTCTGCAAAACCAGCGGCGAGGGCGATTTTCATCGCGCTACGTACATCTTGTTTTAGGGTAGTGCTTATGACGGATAAGTTTACCGTGCCTAATGGGATCGCGCCAAAGAAAGTGGCAACGATTCCTATAAAAAAATAACCTATCAAACTCATGCAAGCTTAGTTGTAATAGATAAGAAAACATTACACGCATCTGCTGACAACTAATTTTTTGGGACAGAATCTGTTTTTTTCTTTTTCTTTTTGAATAGGTTATTCAAGAGATTACCGGCAGCATCTTTTACGGGATCCTTCTTATCTTCTTCTTTTGTGGTGATAGAATCTTTAGTTTTGTCGTTTCCACCTAATAAATTCCCCAAGACATCGGTCAATTTATCTTTTCCCTTGTCAATGGCTTTTTGCTTCTTATATTCGATGATCTGGTTGGTGAGATCGGTCACTGCTGAAGTAAGGTCGGTCGTTATTATTGGATCGCCAAAACTTCCGCCAATATTGGCAGTTAGAGGTACGCTTATCTGTTCCTTTTCTTCTTCATTCAATTGCGCGATCAGATTCGCAGCTTCTTTCCCAAGATATTTCGCAGGTACCTTGAAGGTTGCTCGGTAGTCCATGCTTTTGTCAAAACCATGGGAACCACCGACCTTTATGGCGATATCTTTATATTTCAGGTCGAATGGCTTTACATTGACCTTTCCATCAGCGAACGAAAGGGTCGTCTTAAGGCCTTTAAGATCCAATTTGCTAAAGTCTATGAAATTGAGCTTACTATTCAAGGCTTGAAGTGTTGGTGCATTGGCGGCATTTATGTTACTTGTTAAGACCTCGGCAAATGCATCTCCGGAAATGGAATTGAGAACTGGGCCAAAAGAATCATCCAAATTCCCTGAAAGTTTCAAGGTCGTATTGAGCTTGCCCTGCATCGCCTTTGCAATTGGAGACAAGGTTTGAAACAATTCCATCCCATTAAAGGATTGTGCGATGTCAAAAGAATTGACATCCAGACTCATATTGAAGGAAGGCGTGTCTTTCTGGGTATTTACTTCACCACTGAGTGCTAACTGCCCGTCAAAGAGATTTGAGGTGACATTGCTCAGCATCGCCTTTTGATCTTTTAATCGAAGGGTGCCTTTTACGTCTTTAAGGGTTAGATTATCATATAGCACTGTGTTGGCATTGGCATTTATGGTGCAATCCAAAAAACCGGGTATCTTAAGGCTTTCCGTTTTTTTACTTTTCCCCCCATTTTCCTCCGTTTCACTAAATGCGTCATCTCCTTGTTGCATAAAGTCACTTACAGCGAAGGTATTAGAGGAAACATCAAAATTTCCTCTGAGGTCTTTATCGCTAAAAAGAAACCCAAAAAGATTGTTTAGAGTGCCCGTGGCTTTGATATCGCTCTTGCCAGAAAGCGCATCAAATTTGTTGAGGGTAACTTTTTGAGGATTAAAAGTTATTTGGGCCTTGGAGATGGTGATCGGATTAACGATATCCTTAGAGCTATAGACAAAGTCATTAACTTCCGCTTCTCCAGTGGTCTTAATACGCTCGTATCTTTCACGCTCGATGGCGTCCATATCAAAATGGGTGCTTAGATTTGTTGTAATGATTCCTTTCAGGTCTTTCTCTGATGCTGCAGGGTATGCCTTGCAGAAATTTGCGAGATTGATCTTTCCGTTTAGATTTGCATCTACCGTAGGATTTTCCATTAGTTTCGAAACCTTTCCGCTAGATGTAAAACGATCTTGGTCGATACTGAAATCAAGTTGTTCGATATTTAGATAGGTATCTTCGCTTATTCCTGTCTCATTCTTTAATTGTGCATTGATATTGATGTTTTGAACACTCTTGGGAAGGTCTGGATACTTGAACGAAGCATTCTTAGAGGCTACATTGATGTCTAGTTTTGGGATATAGGTCTCATCGATCTTGCCCTTGATGCTTCCATCGACGGTGAAATCTCCTGAGGTTTGTACTCCATTTAGATTTTTTGAATATTCGGCTGGAATCACGGCCAAGAAATTCTTGAAATCCGAACTCGGTGTCTTAAAGCTGATGTCGACTTCCTGGTCATTTTCATTGACTTGAACAAAACCGTTAAATACAAGTGGCAGCTGATTGACAAGCGCTTCGTTCTCTAAAAAGGTATACTTATTATTCGTAAGGTCTAGACCGATGATAGCGTCTAACTTTACACTATTTTTATCTAAATAATTCACCTCATCAAACTCAAATGAGACAAGCGCATCGGTGTGTGTATCCAACGAACCTTCAATAGCAGACAGGTCTCCTTTCCCAGTATGATTAACGTTTTCTAGTAAAAGATCGGTTTTCGAAGCTTCGTCTTGGTAAATGACCGTGCTATTTTCAATACTATAACCCTCAAGAGAAAAAGTGAAGCCTGAGGAAGGCTCAGCCGAATCATCATTTTCGCTCGTATTTTCTTTGGCGATATCATAATTGGCATTACCTAAGGAATCGATGGTTATATGAACAGTTGCTTCAGAGATCGCAACCTTATTGATCGCGATCTGACCGGAACTAAATAAGGCGCTCAATGGCATGATGAGCTCTAATTTCTTTGCGAATATGACCGTATCTCCGTCAAAAACGGCTTTCTTATTCACTAAGGAAAGGTTCTCGATTTGTAAAGATGTCTTTGGAAAGCTGCGGAAAAGGCTAAGGTCGGCATCGCTATATGCAAGTTCGGCATCCAATTGTCTGTTCGCCGTATTCTTTGCCAATGCAACGATGTCATCTTCAAAAATACTCACTAATGCAAATAACCCGATAAGACAAACAAGGATGAATATTCCAATAATTTTCAATGCTTTTTTCACAGCGATGGTTTTTGGTTTATAGGAAAAGAAATCCTTTTGACGATCTGACTTTCAGATCTAATCGAGTTCAATTTCTTCACCGACCTTTAAGTTAAACTTTTTTCTAAAGATATATACGAAAAAATATAGTAATGGGGTGTCGGTTACCGCAACCAAGACCTTAAAAAGGAAACCACTCAATAATAGGCCGTAGAATCGTTCCCACCCAATTTTCTCAAAAGTACACAGCAAAAACAATACCGTAAAGGTATCTACAAATTGCGAGGTAAATGTTGAGAAATTGTTACGCAGCCATAAATGTTTTCCTTTGGTGAGTCTTTTCCAGAAATGAAAGATGTGTACGTCGATATATTGCGCCAATAAATATGCTAACATGGAAGCAAATACAGCGATGGCGGTTGCGCCAAACACTTGTGTAAAGACTGGGTCTTGTACCGGAGACCAAGGGGTTGCCGGAATAGCATTGGAGGTATAGACGATGAGCAATGAAAAAACCGAGGCAAAGATACCCGCCGTGACGACCCTATTGGCCTTTTTCTGACCATAGATCTCCGAAATAAGATCGGTGATCAAAAAAGTGATGGGGTAGGGAAGCACTCCGACCGAGATCTCAAAGATCTTTTCGCCAAATATCGTAAGGTCTCCAAAAGGTTGCCAAGTAATGAATTTTTGAAAAATAAGATTGCAAACAACCAAGGAAGTGATAAACAAAGCGGCAAGATATAGGTATATCTTGCCAGCTAATGTTTTCTTATTTGTAGTCATCAATTATTTGATGTTAATTTCAAAAGGGAGACGCGCCTGAATACCTTTTTGTCTGGAAATCGCTTTCAAGCGGTGAAGCACTTCATAGGCCTCATCGCCGATCTCTTCTTTGATCATCTTTTCTTTAGCCTTAGCTAAAGGAGATGCAGACAGCTCTTGGAAAAAGTCCTTCTTAAACTTTGGGTAATCAACAGTCCTGTATTCCTCCAGATCTGCCGCTTCTGCAGCCAGCTTAAGGGCAACATCTAAGCCCCCAAGTTCATCAACAAGCCCATTTTTGATGGCATCTGTCCCAGCCCATACACGCCCTTGTGCTATACTGTCCACTTCGGCGACCGTCATTCCTCTACCGTCGGCAACGCGCTTTAGGAAGGTGCTGTATATATCTTCGATGCCTTCCTTAACATAGGATCTGAAATCATCAGATAAAGGTTCAAAGAGCGAATAGCCACTAGCTCGTTCGTTGGTACCAACTTGTTCGGCGTTCATTCCGATCTTATCGGCAAGTCCTTTAAGATTTGGAAGTGTTCCAAACACCCCTATGGATCCAGTGATGGTAGTTGGCTCCGCAACGATCTTATCAGCGTTACATGCAATATAATAGCCGCCAGAAGCAGCAACGTTACCCATAGAGACAATGACCGGTTTTTCTTCTTTAAGCAATTCGATCTCTCTCCAGATCAACTCCGATGCCAGTGCACTGCCACCAGGAGAGTTCACCCTTAGTACCACCGCCTTTATATCCTCGTCTTCTTTTATCTTTCTGATCGCTTTTGTCATGGTAACCTGACCGATGATATCCTCATCGCCTTTGGCATACATGATCTCTCCTTGAGCATACAAAATAGCTATCTTAGAGGCATCTAGGTCAGTATCCGGTTTGGCTTTTTTGATATAGTCCTTGATCGAGACCATTCGAAGATCATCGTCCTCTTCAATATCGGAAGCCTTTCGAAGAAGTGCCTCGTATTCATCCATGTAGGATACGCCATCTATGATACGATTTTCTATGGCCAATTCTGGGCTTCTGGCTCCTAATTCGTCGGCAATTTCGTTCAATTGCTGTGTAGAAAGTGATCGGCTGTCACCAATCTCTGCAAGCATTTCATTCCAAATTGATTGAAGGAAGACCGAAATTTGTTCGCGATTGGCCTCGCTCATTTCATTTTCCAAGAAGGGCTCTACAGCACTTTTATACTTTCCGTGACGAATGACCTCCATCTTAATTCCAGACTTTTCTTGAAGGTCTTTCAAGTAGATAACCTCGGATGACAGTCCTCGAAAGTCCATTTCTCCCTGTGGGTTTATAAAAATAGAATCCGCGGCGGAACCGAGATAATAATCTTTTTGAGAATAGAAGTCTCCGTAGGCGTAGATAAATTTGCCCGATTCTTTAAACTTTAAAAGAGCATCTCTGATCGCTTTTGTTTGGGCTATTCCAGCAATAACAAAACCATCTTGAATGGAGATTCCTTTTATTCTTTCATCCGTTTCTGCATATTCGATCGCCTGAACAATGTCGTCCAATCCCATCGTTGGGTCAGCAAAACCAAAGGATTCTTCGAAAGGACTAACAGCATATGCGTGATCCTTGATAAGGCGGTCCAAATCGAGTTTTAGGATGGACTTTTCCTTCACTTTGACGGTTCCGTCTCCTCCAATGGCTGAAACGATCGCCATGAATGCGAAGAAGAAAATGAACAATAGGATTATTGATAAAAAGACACCAACAACAGTTGACAATACATTTCTTAAAAATTTCATTTGATCACAATTTTTTCTATAAGTAGGCTCCTCTTAACGTTTGTTACAAACATTTTCCAAACGCTGACAAAAAGCCATGCTCTATCGCATGATTAATTTTATTAACAATGCCAGCAAATATAAACTTTTGTGAATTTGTTTTGTTTACTTTGCCCATGAATTATGAAGAATTTAAGACGGGCATATTTTTCATTAGGTAGCAATATTGGGGATCGGCAAGGATACCTTCAAAAGGCGGTGAACTTGTTAAAAGAGCGATTGGGAAAAGTGGCCGCTATCTCTTCGGTCTATCTCACGCCCGCTTGGGGTTTTGATGGGGATGATTTCTATAATATTTGTGTAGGATTGGATACAGAGTTGGCTCCTCAGGAAGTACTTGATGAGATATTGAATATCGAGGAGGGCCTAGGGAGAAAACGATATGCGGGCTCAGGCTACCTCGCTAGAACCATTGATATCGACCTCTTATTCTATGAAGATGAGGTTTTCAATGCAAGTGATCTGATAATTCCACACCCTCAGTTGGAAAAGCGACGTTTCGTATTAAAGCCACTGGTGGAGATAGCTCCAGGAAAAATTCATCCTGTATTTAAGAAAACTGTTGAAGAATTACTCGTTGAATGCGAGGACGAGAGCGAATTGAAACGGCTACCTAGGCCTTTGAAGAACCCTTCTTTGCGAGATTTCTCAAAATTCAACTATATAGCGATCGAAGGGAATATCGGTGCTGGAAAAACTTCTTTGGCAACGATGATGGCCGAGAGTTTTAATGGTAAATTAATACTAGAGCGCTTTGCCGACAATCCCTTTCTGCCAAAGTTCTATGAAGATCGCGGACGCTATGCCTTCCCGTTGGAAATGTCTTTTTTGGCTGACCGTTATCAACAATTTACCGAGGACACGACGCAATTGGACCTCTTCAAGAATTTTATGGTGAGTGATTACGATATTTATAAATCACTAATATTTGCCAAGGTCACTTTGCAGGAGGAGGAGTTCAAGCTGTATAGGCGGCTTTTCAACATTATGTATAAGGAAGCCACGAAGCCAGACCTGTATGTATATCTGTATCAAAACACGGAGAGGCTGCTAGCCAATATCAAAAAAAGAGGTCGGGATTACGAACAGCAGATACCGGCTGAATATCTCGAGGACATTCACAAAGGATATTTGGACTTTATCAAGACGCAATCGGGACAGCGAGTCCTTATCTTGGATGTTTCCGACAAGGATTTTGTAAACAACAGCGAAGACTACATCAAGATCTTAGATGAGATCCATGATTATACCGAAAGCTAACGAGAAAATAGTTCGCGGAAACAAATTACAATTTCATTTTTTTGAAAAGGTCCCATAGAACTACCCCCGCACTTACTGAAATATTTAAAGAGTGTTTGGTGCCAAACTGCGGAATTTCGATAACTTCATCACTGGCAGATACGACTTCCTGTTGTACGCCTTTCACCTCGTTGCCAAAGACAACCACATATTTTTGGTTGGCAACTGGTTGAAAATCATGAAGCATAGTAGCATTCTCAGCTTGTTCTATAGAAAGGATGGATACTCCTTCCCCTTGAAGCTTTTCTATGACTTCCAACGTATTTTTTTTATACTCCCAAGCTACCGATTCTGTGGCGCCTAGTGCTGTTTTTTGAATGTCTTTATGAGGAGGGGTGGCCGTAATGCCGCATAAATAGATCTTCTCGATCAAAAAGGCATCTGCGGTGCGAAACACCGAACCTATGTTGTTCAAGCTTCTAATATTGTCCAAGATCACGATGATCGGCGTCTTGGCCGAGTTCTTAAATGTTGTTACATCAAGGCGATCGAGTTCGCTGTTCTTTAGTTTTCGCATCCTTCTGGAATTTGGGCAAAAGTATTGAAATATTTATTGTGTACTACTTCTGAATAAATCATGCTCGCTTCATTTTAGAAAACATGGAAATATAGCTACATTCGCAGTTCAACCTAAAATTAAGATCTTGTCGAAAACAAAGTCAAAAAAGGTCACTCCTTTAATGCAGCAATACAATCAGATCAAGGCCAAATACCCTGATGCCATGCTGTTGTTTAGAGTGGGCGATTTTTATGAGACTTTTGGAGAGGATGCCGTAAAGGCAGCGAGGATCTTAGGAATTGTACAAACACATCGAAACAACGGCGGTGATCGAACCGAGTTGGCAGGTTTTCCTCACCATTCACTTAATACATATCTGCCAAAACTGGTTAAGGCAGGGGAGCGTGTGGCTATCTGCGACCAGTTAGAAGACCCAAAGCAGACCAAGACCATCGTAAAGAGAGGGGTGACTGAGCTGGTGACACCCGGTGTGGCTCTCAATGATGAGGTGTTGCATGCTAAGACCAATAATTTTCTATGTGCCGTTTATTTTGGCAAGCGAATTCTCGGAGTTTCTTTTTTAGATGTTTCCACTGGCGAGTTTTTAACTGCGCAGGGGAATGCAGAGTATATCGATAAGCTATTGCAAAACTTTGGTCCTAGCGAGGTATTGATTGCAAAGCAGAAGAAAAAGGATTTTAGTGCAGCATTTGGTGATGCCCACCATACTTTCTTTATGGAAGATTGGGTCTTTCAGGAGGATTTCGCCAACGAAAAATTGATGGGACACTTTAAGACCAACTCCTTAAAAGGCTTTGGCATCGACCATTTGCAAGAGGGGATCATTGCCTCAGGGGCAGTACTTTATTACCTTTCCGAAGCACAGCATCACAAGTTGGAGCATATTACAGCGATCAATCGAATCGCTGAAGATGATTATGTATGGATGGATCGTTTCACTATCCGGAATTTGGAGCTCTACAACAGTACATCGGTCAATGCAGTAACGCTCTTGGATGTGATCGACAAGACCATCTCTCCTATGGGAGGGCGATTGCTAAAACGATGGCTGGCACTGCCATTGAAAAATCTGGATAAGATCAGACAGCGACATCAAGTCGTAGATTTCTTAACGAAAGAAAGGGTTGCCAAAGAAAAGATTCAGCACCAGATAAAACAGATAAGCGATATAGAGCGTTTGATCTCTAAAGTGGCTACGGCGAAGGTGAGTCCACGAGAAGTTATTCATCTAAAGAATTCATTAGAGGCCATAGTGCCTATCAAAAGTTGGGCGAAACAATCGTCTAATGAGGCCTTGCGTTCTATCGGTGACCAGTTGCACGACTGCGAACTGCTTCGGGCGAAGATCAAGGAGACGATAAATGAGGAGGCACCTGTGAATGTGTTGAAGGGCAATACGGTGGCTGAGGGATTTTCACGAGACTTGGATGAGCTCCGAGATATCGCATTTTCAGGAAAGGATTATTTGGATCAAATGTTACAGCGCGAAACTGAGCGTACCGGCATCCCCTCACTTAAAATTGCGAGTAACAATGTCTTTGGATATTACATCGAGGTCCGAAACACACACAAGGATAAAGTGCCAGAGGAGTGGATAAGAAAACAGACCTTGGTCAATGCCGAGCGTTACATCACTGAGGAATTAAAGGAATACGAAGCTAAGATCCTTGGAGCTGAGGAGAAGATCTTGGTGTTGGAGCAACAGATCTTTTCTCAGTTGGTGACTTGGTTGGGGGGATACATCAAACCAGTTCAGTTAAACGCGGCTTTGATCGCCCAGTTAGATTGCTTGTGTGGCTTTGCTCAGTTGGCTCAAGATAATAATTATATGCTTCCAGAATTGGACGAATCGTTCGACTTAGATATCAAGGATGGCCGTCATCCTGTTATAGAAAAACAACTACCTATTGGGCAAGAGTACATTGCCAACGATGTATATTTGGACCGCGAGCAGCAACAGATCATTATGATTACAGGGCCAAATATGTCTGGAAAGTCTGCCATCTTAAGACAAACAGCATTGATAGTGCTTTTGGCTCAGATGGGAAGCTTTGTACCAGCAAAAGAGGCCCGAATCGGATTGATCGATAAGATATTTACTAGAGTTGGGGCTAGCGATAACATTTCGATGGGCGAGTCTACCTTTATGGTAGAGATGAATGAGACGGCCTCCATTCTTAATAATATCTCTGAGAGAAGTCTTGTACTTTTGGACGAGATCGGTCGTGGAACCAGCACCTATGATGGGATTTCCATCGCCTGGGCGATCTCAGAATATTTGCATGAGCATCCCAGCAAGGCCAAAACCCTGTTTGCCACGCATTATCATGAGTTGAATGAAATGACAGAAACCTTTTCTAGGATTCGAAATTACAATGTTTCGGTAAAAGAGTTGAAAGATCAGGTGCTATTTCTGCGAAAACTGGTTGCCGGGGGCAGCCACCATAGCTTTGGGATCCATGTGGCGAAGATGGCCGGAATGCCTCAGCAGGTCATTCATAGGGCCAACAAGATCCTGAAAAAACTTGAAAAGGATCATAGTAGCGAAGAGTTGACAGATACCTTAAGGGGGATGCAAAATGATATGCAGTTGAGTTTCTTCAATCTAGACGACCCATTGCTCGAAGAAATCAAAGATGAGATCCTTCATACAGACATTGATACGTTGACTCCTGTAGAAGCGCTGATGAAGCTGAATGAGATAAAACGAATGCTGACTAAAAAGAAATAGCGATATGGGCTAACGCGCCAAAAAATATTCTTTCTTTTTCTTTAAAATACTTTGGAATTTCTGATTTTGTGTTAAATTTGCACCCGCCTGAATGATAAAAGTTTTTTACTTTTGTAAAGAAGGTTGGACATGATTATTGCTGACCAGCACGGGTGGCACGTTCTTTAGAAACTTACGAAGGTGCTTCCTAGTTTTATAGAAGCAAAATATGCGAAAGTAGCTCCTGGCAACCGACGACCACGAGTTCTCGGGGAGAGGAATGCATAGAGCATCACCTTGCCTCTTAATTTTACGGAGGTAAAATATGCGAAAGTAGCTCAGGGGTAGAGCATCACCTTGCCAAGGTGAGGGTCGCGGGTTCAAATCCCGTCTTTCGCTCTAGAAACGCTGTTCGCAGCGTTTTTTTATAAGTCCGAGGCTCGAGTGGTGGAATTGGTAGACACGTTGGACTTAAAATCCAATGGGCAGTAATGCCCGTGCGGGTTCAAGTCCCGCCTCGAGTACAGATGAAAAGAAGCCAGGTCGAAAGATCTGGCTTTTTTGTTTTGAAGAAGGGTCGAAACTCGTTTCAGGGCCTTCTTCAAAACAAAAAAGCATCCGCTTGGCGGATCGGCTTTTTCTCTCGGGATGACTTGGCGGGACTCGCCGCCAGGCAATTCCCGCGGGTTGTGGAACTGTTCTGGGCCGATTTCCGAGACAAAGGAGGGATTCGTTTGGTGAATTTGTTTTTTTCAGGATGACTTGGCGGGACTCGCCGCCAGGCATTTTATAACCAAAAAAGCCTCCACATGTCGATGCAGAGGCCCTTGTAAGCTGTTTTCAGGCATCGACTAATTTTTTTCACCATCTTCATCACTCTTTTCGTCCTCTCGGGTAACACTTTCCTTGAGGTCAATGTCAATGAGGATAAGCCGCTGCTCATATTGTCTTATAGTTGATTGGGCATCGGCGTTCTTCGTTCCTACCGCGATCGGGTCTATTTCGTAAGTGACCGTAAAAGACTTACTTATGTGCTCTTTAGAATTCAGGTCATATTTTGACGACGCCTTTTTGCTTATAAAGGTGAACTCTATCAGATTGCCACTTTCTTTATTTGAGAAATAATAGGCTTTGTCAGATTGTCCGATAAAGGTGGCCTCTAAGGTTCTTATTTCATTGTTATTCTGAGCCAGCAAGTTTGTGGTCAAAATAAGGGTGATGACGAATAGAACTTTTTTCATGAGTTGCGGGTTTTAGGTCGTTAGTTCGTTAAAGGTATAAAATTAGGTGGAGATTTTTATCGAAGAAATTTCCCGCTTTACTACGCTTACCGCTCAAGTTTGATCCAAATGTCTAAGAAAAGAGCTTGCATACTCCTGAATATAAATGTTTCGAAGAGCACGCAAGCATTGGGTCTTACTATTGCGTCATTTTCATCGAAAGTTCTTGTATTTCTTTGGCTTTTTTGGTCATGTATTCTCCCAATTTTTGGGCGTCTTCGCCAGACACATTGCTAAGAGCCTCTTGTCCCATAGAAGCTAATTTTTGACCTTTCTGACCAAGCTCGGCAAAAGCGCTCATGTCTTTGCTTTCAGCTGCCTTTTTATAATCTTCAATATAGGCTTCATAGGTCTCTACATATTTTTGGACAGTTTTGTCATTGAAAGATGGTATCCCCTCGGAGGATTTGTCCGTTTTGGCTTTTACCGAGGTCTCCGTTTTTACCTGAGAGGTTTTTTGGGTGTTTTCTGTTGACATTGTTTCATTCTTGCAAGCCGTTGAAACAGTTAGCGCCAAGATGGTCGCTATAGATGCTTTTAAAAGTAAATTTTTCATTTGCGATAATATTGATTAAAAGAATAAAATATTTGCGACAATCATCCAAACTCCCACGACAATTCCGAACATACCGAATTTGCCTTGTTTTGGAGCCATTTTTGCTAATAGGATCTCGCCCTTTTCTTTAGCGGATTCATTTTTAGACAAGATCAACTTGTTGATCATTCCATAGCCTAGCATAAATCCAAGGGTCGCTTGCACCAAGCTACCTGCAAGAAGTGAAATCCACCAGATAGGATAGGATGTTAACCAGTCTAGGTTGAGCACAGAAGAGATGATTCCCCAAACCCCCCACAGGCAAAAAATGAGTCCGATCCACCCTTGGTAAGGGGTGATCTTGTCCAAGAGCTCTTTGGCATTGGGTTTTTTAGAAAGAAGTAATGAAGGTACAGCGACGATGCTTAGCACGATCAATGTGATTCCATAAATCATAATTAAAATTTTTAATGGTTTGTAGGGATCAAAGTTGGGCTAATTATATGTGAGTAACATCCCTTAAAATCGTAGAAATCGTCTCCCAGTATTCAGTGGTGAAATACATGTGCGGACACCTTTTCCGATCAAATGGCATATTGAATATCATAAGGAACTTTAGAAACAGTTGTTGTAAGCTATTGCCCAAAATCGGAAAACGCGAAGAAATCGATCCTACGTCTAGAGTGAGATGACGAAACGGCTCGCCACTCCTGTTTTCTTGGAGGCCACTAGAGACAGCACTAAGAGCTTTAAACGAGAAACCAGAAACTAAAAAACCCGATCTATCTGGATCGGGTTTTAAAGTGGTGCCTCCAGGAATCGAACCAGGGACACAAGGATTTTCAGTCCTTTGCTCTACCAACTGAGCTAAGGCACCAATTGCAATTGCAGCATAAACACTGACTTTGCGGACCTGCTCACCGCAGCTAGCGGTGCGTAGGCGGGTGCAAATATAGTAGCTAAATTAAAACTACCAAAGCAATTTTTAAAAAAATCGCTTTCGTAAATTTACAACTTTTAAGTCAGATTATGAATTTGATCATCGATGCAGGAAATACTACCGTCAAAGTAGCTGTTTTCAAAGAAAATACGTTGTTTCGTTTGGAACGAACTACCTATGAAGACTTCAGTGTGCTTGTGAACTCATTGATGGAAAACTATGATATCAGGCATGCCATAATATCTTCGGTAGGGCGTCTAACAAAAGACATGTTCACATTGCCAATAAGTAGTGATAATATCATTTGGTTAAGTCATAAAACCCCATTGCCCTTTATCAATAGCTATACCACACCTTACACCCTTGGCGTCGACCGAATAGCACTGATGGCTGCGGCAACCGTGGTATATCCTAAAAAAAATGTACTGGTAATTGACGCTGGTACCTGTGTTACTTTCGATTTTAAGGATGAAAATGAAGTTTATATTGGTGGCTCCATAGCGCCCGGACTTCAAATGCGATTCAATGCTATGCATC
The DNA here is from genome assembly GCF_042675645.1 of Sungkyunkwania multivorans. NCBI lineage: Bacteria > Pseudomonadati > Bacteroidota > Flavobacteriia > Flavobacteriales > Flavobacteriaceae > Sungkyunkwania > Sungkyunkwania multivorans. Next base: position 999,805 of record NZ_JBHTJH010000017.1, read on the forward strand.
AACAAACGGCGAAGCTACCCTTACTTTATCCAAAAGAAGCGGTTCCTTTAATTGGGGCATCAACGTCCGAAGCGATGCAATCGGGAGTCGTCAATGGGATATCTTTAGAAATCGATGGGGTCATTTCCCAATATTTGCAAAAATTTGAGGATTTAACAGTTATTTTAACAGGAGGTGACGCAGTATTTTTGTCAAAAACACTAAAAAATACCATATTTGCGCATTCTAATTTCCTACTTCAGGGATTATACAGCATTTTAGAATTCAATAAAAATAGATGATCAAAAGATTTTTTCTTGTAATTGCGATTTGTATTACGACCAATGCCTTTTCGCAAGAAGGTACAGCTTCACCTTATTCTTTCAATGGTATAGGAGAATTAAAGTTCAAAGGAACAGAGGAGAATAGAATGATGGGGGGGCTCGGCATTTATGCCGATAGTATTCATCTAAATATAAACAATCCGGCTTCTTTAGGAAAGCTCCAGCTTACCACATATACTATAGGCCTTAACTATAATAGCGTTAAACTGGAAAATGCATCTGCAAGTGAAAATGCAGAAACAGCCTCGGTAGATTATCTAGCCCTCGGTTTTCCAGTAACCAAAAAACTAGGTGTTAGTTTTGGTCTATTGCCCTTCACTTCGGTCGGTTATCGACTTAGAAACGATACGATCGGTACAGAGATCAATGATGATGGCGAGCCAGAAGAGGTGATACTGCAACGAGATACCTTTGAAGGGAGCGGCGGTGTAAACAAAGTCTTTTTATCGGCAGGATATGCCATTACCGAAGAATTGAGTTTGGGCTTTTCGATGAATTACAACTTTGGCGCCATTGATAATTCTAATGTTCGCTCTATACGTAATTTAGATAGGTTTACGCAAGACGCATATAATTCGGACCTCTCAGGTTTTGATTTTAGATTTTCCGCTAATTATCAGAAAACCCTGAAGAACAACTTCTTTATCGTGTCTAACTTGGGGTATACTCCGAGTGCCGATTTGACCTCTAAAAACTCTAGGACATTAACTACAGGGCCAGCTCTGGGTACTTTTGGTACGGTTGATGTTCAAGTGGTAGAATTAGGGGCCAACAAGGAGACCGACCTTACCCTGCCAGCCAATTTTTCCTTGGGTGCTGGTTTCGGGAAACAATACAAATGGTTCGTTGGAGCGGAATTCACATCGATCAAGACCGGAGACTTCCAAGACCGATTCTTTGTTCCTTCCAACAATGTCATATATGAAGACGCCAGTAGATTGTCCCTAGGTGGTTTTTACATTCCAAAATACAATTCTTTTTCAAGCTATTGGCAACGTGTTGTTTACCGCGCTGGTCTTCGCTTTGAAGGTACTGGCATCAACGTTAGGGGAGAAGCCGTCAACGACTTTGGCATGTCTTTTGGAGTAGGATTACCGATGCGTAATTTTTCAAATGTCAATCTTGGCTTTGAATTTGGCAAACGAGGAACCACAAATTCTGGGCTGGTAAAGGAAAATTACGTTAACTTTAGATTAAGTTTATCTTTGAATGATAAATGGTTCCAAAAGCGAAAATATAATTAACTAATAAAACCTTAGAGAGATGAAACAGAAGTTTACCATATTGATGATGGCTTTGGTCGGTGCCACAAGCATTGCTACAGCCCAGTATGATGCACAGGATTGTGTGGCTAACTTATCGATCTTTGTTGAACACGCAAAAGTAAAAAACTACGACGCAGCTTACGAGCCTTGGATGTTGGTTCGGAAGAACTGTCCTCAGCAGAGTTCGGCTACCTTTGTGTATGGCGAAAGAATTCTAAAGGATAGAATTAAGAATGGTGCCGATAAAAAAGCAGAGGTCAACGATCTTATCAAGATGTACGACGAGTGGGCGCAGTATTTCCCAACTAAAAAAGGGGTGAGCCAGCTTGGAAAGATATATGCAAAGAAGGCTTTACAGATGATCGACAACAATGTTGGTACGGATGCCGATGCCTATGCCGTATTGAACAAAGGATATACCGAGGATAAGGCCAGCTTCTCAGACCCAAAGGCATTATACTACTACTTTAAACTTTATTACGATCAGTACAAAGGTGGAAGTGTGACCTTGGAGTCGCTGTTTGAGAGATATGAAGAGCTTACCGAAAAGTTTGAGGATGAGATAGAAAATCTATCGAAGAAACTCGATAAAATGCTCAAGAAGGAAGAGGCTGGAACATTGACGAAGAAAGATCAGCGAAATATGAAAGTGTACGAAACAAATTCTAAGGCCATAGGATTGTTTCAAGGAAATATGGACGCACTGATCTCTGGTGAAGCTAGTTGTGAGAACTTGATCCCATTGTATGAGAAGAATTTTGAGGAAAATAAGACGAATGCCATTTGGTTAAATAGAGCTGCGAGTAGAATGTTAAGCAAAGAATGTGATACCGACCCTCTATTCATAAAGATCGTTGAAGGTTTGGACGGAATAAATCCATCGTCAGATTCAAAGCTTTATCTGGCAAATTTGTATGCCAACAGAGGAGACTACTCTAAATCAGAAGATTATTTGAAGCAGTCGATCGATCTAGAAAGTGATCCGTATAAGAAAGCTAGAAAGCTCTACAGAGCTGGTCTCATCAGTAAGAAGAAGGGAAGAAAAGCAGGTGCGAGAAGTTATTTCAACCAAGCGGTAGCTATTCAGCCTTCGATGGGGAAAGCCTATATGCAAATAGGATATTTGTATGCGAGTAGTGCCAATGATTGCGGGGGTAGCCAATTTGAAAAGAGAGCTATCTACTGGAGAGCGGTCGATATGTTTAGAAAAGCAGGTAGAGTAGACGCTTCACTTAGAAGCACGACCGATAAGCTGGTTGATTCCTATATGCAAAGAGCTCCTAGCAAAACGGATATCTTTCAGCAAGGTATGCAAGGCAAGACCATCAATATCAACTGTTGGATAGGAGGAACGGTCAAGGTGCCGAGTTTATAAGAATGCAATATCTCTTTAAATATATATCTTTTAGCATTGTCGCAGTGGTTTCTGCGACAATGCTTTTTTCATGTGGTAGTGATTTTAAAGAAGTACAAAAGATCAATGTGACTTCGCTAGCGCCTGCGGGTATTGCAGAAGATGTCAAATTGGTCTATACCGATAGCGCCAAGGTCAAGGCGATACTCACAAGTCCTTTGAATAAAGACTTTTCCAACCAGCCATTTCGGTATTCGGAATTTCCAGAGGGCGTCAAGGTCGAGTTCTTTGATGAAAACAACAATAAAAGTGTGGTCACTGCCGATTATGGGATACTGTACACGCAAACCAATCTCGTAGATTTGCAAGGCAACGTGGTGTTGAATACCCACGACGGGAATGTGCTAAAGACCCAACAGCTATTCTGGGACCAAGGCGATGAGTGGATATTTACTGAAAAAAAGTTTACCTTTAATGGACCCGAGCAGCAAATGAATGCATTCCGTCTCGATGTGAATCGCGATTTTAGCATCATTAGCACAGGCCCGCTTACCGATGGGGAGGTGAACATTGACCAATAATTTTTTAATCGTAGTATATTGAATACAAAACTTTACAGAATATCCGAGATAGTGTATTGGGTGATAGCCGTGCTATCAACCTTCAAGGCTTTCAAAGACTGGAATTCCGATAGGAGCATGGCCTATATTTTCGTGGGCTTTGCTGTGGTTTCGGTATTTATGGCATTGTTCAGACGCCGATTTCGTAAGAAATTTGAGAATCGTAAAAACGAAGAAGGTAAGTAAATGGCTTGGGCACTGTCCATCATTGTTATTTCATTAGTGCTTTCCGCTTTCTTTTCTGGAATGGAGATCGCTTTCGTCTCTGCGAATAAGGTGCATATCGAGATTGAAAAGAAGCAAGAAGGTCTCCTCTCCGCATTGCTGAAGATCCTTACCAAGAAACCTTCTAAGTTTATCGCCACCATGTTGGTAGGCAATAATATCGCATTGGTGGTCTATGGTTTTTTTATGGGCGACCTCTTGGTAGATTGGTTTGCCACTTTGAACCCATCTGCGTCTTTCTTCGGAAACATGCTTCGCATAGTGATCACCGATTTCAATCTTTTGATAAAGACGGGGATCTCTACCTTGATCATTTTGTTGACCGCCGAGTTTCTTCCTAAAGTGTTTTTTCAGGTGTATGCAAATAATTTTTTGAAGATATTTGCGCTTCCTGCCTATATCTTCTATCTGCTCTTCTGGCCGATATCGTGGTTCGTCATCTGGGTCTCAGACAATGTCCTGAGAAAGTTCTTCAAGACAGATGGTGACGAAGTGCAATTATCCTTTAGCAAGCTAGAGTTGGGAGACTATATTTCCGAACAGATGGAATCTGTCGAAGACAAGGAGAAGGTAGATTCGGAAATTCAGATCTTTCAAAATGCCCTTGAATTTTCAGCGGTGAAGGCAAGGGAGGTGATGATCCCAAGAACAGAGATCTTGGCCGTCGAACTGCACGAGACACCGCAAAACCTCCGGAAGCTTTTCACCGAAACAGGATATTCCAAGATCTTGATCTACCGAGAGACCATCGATGATATTATCGGCTATGTCCATTCTTTTGAATTGTTCAAAAAACCAAAGTCATTGCGAAGCATCCTCATGCCCGTAGAATTTGTGCCAGAAACGATGCCAGTAAGTGATATCTTAAACGTATTGACCAAACGCCGGAAGAGCATTGCGATCGTTTTGGATGAGTACGGTGGTACCTCCGGGATGATGACGGTCGAAGATATTGTAGAAGAGCTGTTTGGAGAGATCGAGGACGAGCACGATTCTATCGCGCTACTCGAAGAGCAGCTGGCTGAGAATAAATTTCTCTTTTCGGCACGATTGGAAGTGGATTACCTCAATGAGACCTATGAGCTGGCACTTCCAGAGAGTGAGAACTATGAAACACTTGGGGGATTCATCGTCAACCATACCGAAGGTATTCCGGAGCAAGGCGAAAAAGTGATCATCGATCAGTTTCGCTTTGTTATGCAAGATGTTTCCAACACGAAGATCAACACAGTGCTGCTTCAGATCATCCCAGATGAATGATGATCTTTCTTAACTCGAAGCCTCCATTTACCAACACGTAACGCGTCATTTTCTACCTAGATGCACATGGTTTTAAGACTGTTATAAACGGAAACTTTTAAAACGCTAAAATTCCCTTTTTCTACTTTCATTATTGCCATGTAAATTGTATTTTCGCCCACATTAATTTATTTAAATAGAAGAATAGATGGCAATTCTGGGAAAAATAAGACAACGCTCTATTTTCTTGATCTTGGTGATCGGGATGGCATTGTTTGCATTTGTGATTTCTGGTGTTTTTGATGCACAAGGACAAAACGGTGTCTCTGATAGTATAGCTACCGTAAATGGAGAGGATATCGCTGCTGGCGATTTTAGAGCACAAGTAGATGCGATCGAAAGACAATATGGAGGAAACGTAAGTACCACGCAGGTCGTGAATATGGTCTGGAATCAGAAGCTTCGCTCCGAAATATTAGGACAGGAGATCGAGGCTGCAGGTATTGATGTAGGGGCGGATAAAGTGGCAGAGATCCTTGCGCAGAACCAAGGCTATGCTTCGGACCCTAGATTTCAAAATGCCGCCGGACTTTTTGATAAGGCAAAGTTTGCCGAATGGGTGAACGAGCAAAAAGAGAATGATCCAGAGCAATACGCCTTTTGGACGCGTCAAGAACAAGGGATTAGAGACAATGCTAAGGAGCAGACCTATTTCAATCTTATCAAGGCTGGCATGGGAGCTACCTTGAAAGAAGGTGAGCTCAATTACCGCTTAGAGAATGACAAGGTGAATATCAACTTTGTACAAATACCATATACTTCGATAGCCGACAGCTTGGTGGAAGTGACCAAAGGTGAAATAAAAAAGTATATCGAGGCACACGAAAGTGAATTCAAGGTAGAAGCCTCGAGAGACGTACAATTTGTTTTGTTTGAGGAGAAGCCTTCAAAAGAGGATGAGGAGGCAGCCAAAAAGGCGATCACCGAGCGTTTATCACAACAGATAAGCTACAATGATGTGTCAAAATTAACCGATACCGTTCCAAGTTTTGCCAACGCCAATGATGTGGCAGAATATGTGAATTCATTTTCGGACGTTGGTTATGAAGACAAGTTTGTTGCTAGAGAAGAGATGACCACATCCTTTGCTGATACACTCTTCGCACTAAGTGTTGGTCAAATTTATGGTCCTTACAAAGACGGTGAATTCTACAAGTTGACCAAAATGGTAGAAAAAGATGAGAATGGTTCGGCGAAAGCGAGCCATATCCTAATCGCCTATGAAGGTGCATTGAGAGCCAATCCTGATATCAAAAGAACGAAGGAAGAAGCAGAAGTAAAGGCCCAAGAACTGCTGGCCAAAGCGAAAGCTGATAAAGGTAACTTTGCCGAACTGGCAAAAACGGAATCTGATGGGCCATCAGCAAGTAAAGGCGGTGATCTTGGATGGTTTACGCCGGGGGCCATGGTGCCGGCCTTCAATGACTTTGTCTTTGGTAATGATGCAGGTAGTTTAGGGGTCGTGGAGACCGATTTCGGATTTCATGTTATTCTAGTTGAAGAAAAAAGAGTTGCAGTAAAGTTAGCAACCATCGCCCAGAAAGTTGAGGTTTCAGAGACTACGAGCAACTTGCTATTCAACGAAGCTACTAAGTTCGAAATAGCAACTGGTGGTGAGAAAGCTTTTTCCGACGTAGCGCAAGAGAACAACTATACGGTGCGTAGAGGTGATAAGTTAGATGATATGGCTGACGGCCTTCCAGGATTGACCAATCAAAGAAGTATCATCCGTTGGGCATTCAATCCAGAAACTGAGATCGGAAATGTGCGAAAGTTCAATTATGCCGGTGGATATGCCGTAGTACAACTGACAGGCCAGACCGAAAAAGGATTGATGAGCGTCGAAGATGCCTCGTCTAGAGTATTGCCGATTCTTAGAAAGCAAAAGAAGGCAAAAATGATCAAGGAGAAGAACAACGCCAAGACGCTAGCCGAACTAGCTTCGGCAAATGCTACTTCCGTGAAGACAGCATCGGCCTTGACCATGAAGAATCCAACGATCGGAGGTGCTGGTAGAGAACCTAAAGTGGTAGGAGCAGCTTTCGCATTGGAGCAAGGGGAAACTTCCGGATTGATCGAAGGTCAGAATGGGGTCTATATGGTAGAGGTGACCAATGTGACCAAAGCAGTGGACCTTGATAGCTACCTAACCTATGCCAACACCCTAAAAGGAGAGCTGGAAGGAAAAGTAAACAGTGAGGTATTCAATGCGCTAAAGAAAAAAGCGGATATCGAAGATAACAGAGCGGAGTTCTATTAACAAAGAATAACGCAATCCTATAACAAACAAAGGCCTTCTCTTTTAGGGAAGGCCTTTTTGCTTTATAAATAGTGCTTCCTTTAAAACGCCGATGTCGCTTCGAGCGAACTTTTGCAACTGCAAGAGTTTGTGTCAAGAGGAATTTCTTTCTATTGTTTCGATTACAAAAGAGCTCGATACCCGTCGGAAGGGTACGGATGGGCAATCCCAAAGTTAGAGGCCGATATAACCGATGGCAAATTCCGTCAAAGGACCATGTCCTTATAAGGGATCACCGTGTGAAAACCTTTTTCCTTAAAATAGTTAGTAGTGGTCTCATCACCAGTTGCCAAGACAAAATCGCCGCCCCATGCTCCCAAGCTCTTGATACTTCCAAAATAATCTGGAAACAGCCGCTCCTTTACCGTGGGAAGTTTCACGAGATCGGCGATAAGGCGCTCGTGAAGCTCGATCGCCATTTTCAAGTCATTTAATGAACGACTCTTGATGAACTGTTCCGTGACCTCGTCTATCTGTTGGATGAATGGTGCAAGAAGTGCTTTAGCTTTGCGATAATGGGCGATACCTTCTCTGCTGTTCTGCTTTTCATTAAGGTGTACAAAATAAAGGCGGTCTTTAAATGTAGGATCAAAAAGGGTCTTCTCCACGTGGGGCATTTTGTCTTTAAGCTGATAGATGATCGGGTGATCGTGCTGAGCGCAAGCAATGTCATAACCACTACCACTAAAGGCGTTCCACAACAATTGATATGCATCAACCCCTGCCCATTGTGCGATGTTATTGATAAGGGTCGACGAAGATCCCAGTCCCCAGTTCCTTGGAAAATCGAGTTTAGAGGTTACTTTTAAACCCTTTGTTCCAGCTAAGAAAGAAGGATTCAGTTTATTGGCCTCAGACAAAAGTTTGACCAAGGTCTGCGTCGTTTCGTCCTTTTGAGAGGTAGCGAGGAATCTGTCAGTATTAAGTAGAAGGTCACTTTTAAACCAGACGTTTCCTTTGTGATCCAAACTCTGCCATTTGATGTGGTTGGTATCGGTTTCGGCAATGCTTAGTGATTGCCCATATTTGGTGGGAATTGCCAAGGCCTTGGCGCCATCAAGGACCACATATTCTCCTGTGAGTAATAATTTTCCGTTGCTATAGAATTTCTTCAAGATGTGAATTAGCTTCTAAGTTCGTCAATCGCTTTGATCACCGCGCTATGAGTAACGGTCTCTTTTTCAAACTTTGCCCTGATGATGTTTCTTTCTTCATCGGTAGCATTTAGCTGATTGAGAATGTTCTTTAGATGCATTTTCATATGTCCTTGCTGAATTCCCGTGGTCGTCAAGGAACGTAACGCGGCGAAGTTCTGAGCCAATCCAGCAACCGCAACGATCTGCATCAATTCCTTTGCGCTGGGTTTGCCCAGCATTTCCAAGGCTAATTTTACCAATGGATGTAGCGAGGTGAGTCCGCCTACCGTGCCGAGCGCCAAAGGGATCTCTATCCAAAACCTAAAGATGCCATTTTCGATACTGGCGTGCGTTAAACTCTTATACTGCCCGCTTTTGGCCGCGAAGGCATGTGCTGCCGCCTCCACCGCTCTAAAGTCATTCCCTGTAGCGAGGATCACGGCGTCGATCCCATTCATAATGCCTTTGTTATGGGTAACTGCCCTAAAAGGTTCTATCTCTGCAATATTGACCGCTCTAACAAATTTTTCAGCAAAATCTTCACCTGAAATGCGGCTATCTTCGCTAAGTGCTGAGACTTCACAGCGTACCTCAGCTCTGACCAAACAATTAGGGACATAATTGCTAAGGATGCTCATTACGATCTGAAGCTCCTTTTCTTGTTCGGTGAAAGGGGCGTAGTACTGCGCTTCCTCTTCCAAGGTCTTTGCAAATTGCTCTAAGCAAGAATTGATAAAATTGGCGCCCATGGAATCCACCGTTTCAAAGGTTGCGTGCAATTGAAAGTATCCTTCGATCTCACCTGTCCTGTCTCTCAGTTCGATGTCTAAGATGCCACCACCACGCTTTTGCATGTTCTTGGTGATACTATTGGTCTCTTCGTATAATCTTGGTTTTACACTGCTGAAGAAATCGCTTAGTTTATCATGGTCACCGTTATAGATAAAATGTACTTGCCCAACTTTTTGAGTATCGATCACCTCCGCCTTAAAACCACCTCTATCCAACCAAAATTTCGCAGCTTTGCTGGCAGCGGCAACTACAGAGCTTTCCTCGATCGCCATGGGGATGGTGTACAAACGACCATTGATCTTAAAGTTGGGAGCCACACCCAATGGCAGATAATAGTTGGTGATGGTGTTCTCAATAAATTCATCATGAAGCTTCTGCAAGGCCTCATCCGAATTCCAATAGGTCTTTAGGATCTCAACGGCTGCCTGTTGCTCTTTGAAGTAGGCATCTGCGATCCACTGTATCTTTTCTTCCTTACTGAGTTTTGAAAACCCCTCTACAGGTTGGTGCATGCGGTAATTTTAGACAAAGATAGTTTTTTCGATGCTCAGTTGCCACTACTTATTTTTATCGTATGGTATTTTCACTGTAGACAAAGAAAAATGACAGCGATTCATGTTTAGGCCATGGGCAGAAGGAACTTCGCTAATTTTAGTATATTGCTAGCTTTAACAATAAATCTGTGTCTTTTTTGATAAAATATTAGTAAACTTGATGGATTTATTGAATTTTCACACATACTATGCAAAGCAAATACACGTTACTGCTATTTTTCGTAACTGCGATCTCAGCAGTTACTGCACAAAATCAACAAATTACGTTAGAAGAAATATGGGGAGGCGCTTTCAGGACAGAAGGGCTCCAAGATCTTCACTCAATGAACAACGGGAGACAATATTCCGTTCTGAATACCACAGGTGATTCAGTAAGTGTCGATATCTACAATTATGCTTCACAGCAGAAAGTACAAACGGTCGTTTCATCCAATGAGCTCGAAGATATCGATTCATTTTCCTCCTATACCTTTAGTGACGATGAAAGCAAATTGATCCTTGCAACAGATGTGGAACCCGTATATCGCCGATCAAGACTAGGAAAATACTACGTATATGACACCAAGACCAAGTCGTTGACGGCCATTCACCCAGAAAAGATACAAGAACCTACCTTTTCGCCCGATGGTACTAAGGTGGCGTTTGGTTATAGAAACGATTTATATGTAAAGGACCTGTTTACAGAGCTGACCATCCAAATAACCAGAGATGGTGCTAAAAATAAGATCATCAATGGTATCACCGATTGGGTCTATGAAGAAGAATTTGGTTTTGTTCGCGCTTTCGAATGGAACGCTTCTAGCGACAAGATCGCTTATTTACGTTTTGATGAGACAAATGTGCCAGAATTCTCCATGGATATCTACGGAAAGGCATTATATCCGACACAGCAGGTATTTAAATACCCGAAAGCCGGAGAGGCCAATGCGAAGGTCACAGTCTTTGTTTTCGATCTACCAAGCAAGAAAGGCAGCAGCGTATATTTGAGCAACAATAGCGATATTTATGTACCTCGTATCAAGTGGACAAATGACCCTAACATCCTAAGTGTTCAGGTGATGAATCGCCATCAGAACGATCTCAATCTGGTATTCTATAACGCCAAGACCAGCGAGCGTACCGTTGTGCTCAATGAAAAGAGCGATACCTATATAGATGTCACAGATAACCTCACTTTTTTGGCAGACAACAGTTTTATTTGGACCAGCGAGAAGGATGGCTACAACCATATTTATTGGTATAACAGCGATGGGAGCCTAAAAGACCAAGTGACACGTGGTCCTTGGGAGGTGACCAATTATTACGGCTATGATAAAACAACGAATCGTATATTTTATCAGTCTACCCAAGAAGGGTCTACGAATCGATCGGTCTACTCCATTGGATTGGATGTAAAGGATAGCAGAAAATTGACTCAAGAGGTGGGGACGAACAATGCGACATTCAGTTCCGATTACTCCTACTTTATCAATAACTTTTCGAACACTACGACACCGCCAAAATACACGCTTTACAATATAAAAGATGGTACTTATAAAGTGCTTAAAGATAATAAGGACTTGGCATCAAAACTTGAAGATTACAAACTTCCACAGAAGGAGTTCTTTGAGTTGACCACTGAGAAAGGCCATAAGCTGAACGCCTGGATGATAAAGCCTACCAACTTTGACGCTTCAAAGAAATATCCATTATTTATGTATCAGTACAGCGGCCCTGGATCGCAGCAAGTCTCCAATCGCTGGAATGGGGCCAATGATTATTGGTATTATATGCTAGCAGAACAAGGATATATCGTTGCTTGTGTAGATGGTCGAGGAACAGGATTTAAAGGAGCTGATTTTAAAAAGGTGACCTATAAGGAATTGGGCAAGTACGAAGTGGAGGACCAGATCGATGCGGCCAAGGAATTGGGTAAGCGCGATTATATCGATGCCGATCGTATTGGAATTTGGGGATGGAGTTATGGTGGTTTCATGTCTAGCAACTGTTTGCTGAAAGGAAATGACGTCTTTAAGATGGCCATCGCTGTGGCGCCTGTCACAAGCTGGAGATTCTACGATACCATCTATACCGAAAGATATATGCAAACTCCTCAAGAAAATCCAAGTGGTTATGACGAAAACTCACCCATTAACCACGTTGAAAAGTTAAAAGGAGCTTACCTATTAATCCATGGAACGGGAGACGACAACGTGCATGTGCAAAATACGATGCGTATGGTAGAGGCTTTGGTACAGGCAAACAAGCAATTTGATTGGGCGCTTTATCCAGATAAAAATCACGGTATCTATGGTGGAAACACCCGATTGCAACTGTACACCAAGATGACCAATTTCATCAAAGACAACCTATAGACTAACTAACATAAATACATAATTATATGGCAAATACTGTTGAGGTTTCAAAACAGAAAGAGCTTTTTGGACATCCCGTAGGATTGTACATTCTATTTCTTACAGAAATGTGGGAACGTTTCTCATTTTATGGGATGAAGGCCCTTTTGATCTTCTATTTGGTCAAGTATCATTTGTTTTCTGATACTTCAGGAAATTTGGTAGTTGGAAGCTATGCGGCTCTCGTTTATGCAATGCCCGTTCTGGGTGGATACCTAGCAGATAAATTTCTCGGATTTAGAAAGGCTGTCACTTTTGGTGGGATTCTTTTGGTTTTGGGTCATTTAGGAATGGCTTTTGAGGGTAATGCAGCTACACAAATGGCTAGTGGAGAAATAGTTCGTGATGAGAAAGCTCTTCAAGTTTTCTTTTATTCACTGTCTTTGATAATAATGGGTGTCGGATTTTTGAAAGCAAACATATCATCTATCGTTGGAGAACTTTACAGAAAAGGTGACGAGCGAAGGGATAGTGGATTTACTATTTTTTACATGGGTATTAACCTTGGTTCTGCAATGGCAACCATTATTTGCAGTTGGTTGGGAGAAACTTATGGATGGAGCTATGGTTTTGGAGCTGCAGGTATCGGTATGCTTCTTGGATTAGCAACATTTATCGGTGGTAAGAAATACTTTTATGGGCGAGGAGAATCAAAGAATCCTGAAGCTCTTTCAAAGAAATCTTTTATGGGTTTGTCAACAGAAAAAACTATTTATGTGTTGGCGGTTATAGGTACCCTGGTGGTTTGGCAAATGGTGCAGAGTCATACTGTGGTTGAGATCTTATTAATGGCCGCAGGCTTGATATCCTTGATTTACATCATTTGGTATGCAGCTACCAAGTGCTCTAAGAAAGAAAGAGATCGTTTGATAGCTTTAACAGTACTCATCTTGTTCTCAGTTATCTTTTGGTCCTTATTTGAACAGGCGTATACTTCGATGAATTTGTTTGCAGATAGAGCGATGGAACGAAATACGTCTAGTTTTGGTGAAATATCTGCAGGAGCTTTCCTATCTCTCAATGCAATCTTCATCATTCTTCTGGCTCCCGTTTTTGCATGGCTATGGATAAAACTCTCAAAGTATAACCTGAATCCTAATGCAGCGGTAAAGTTTGGACTGGGAATAGTTTTGGCAGGTTTTGGTTTTGGTGCTTTGGTGCTGGGCTTAGACGCATCGGGCTCGGCGAAAGTTGGAATGATGTGGTTAGTGCTTACTTATTTCCTTCACACTTGTGGAGAACTTTGCTTATCGCCCGTAGGATTGTCATATGTAACAAAGTTATCTCCTGCTAAAATTGTTGGATTCATGATGGGAGTTTGGTTCTTGGCAACGGCAGGGTCGGAGTACATAGCGGCGCTATTATCTAATATTGCCAGTATAGATACTTCAGCCGGAAAAGTTGAAGATCTTGAGCTCGCCAAAGCTAGTTATCGAAACCTTTTCAGTAAGATGTTCTATACAGGACTTATTTTCGGTGTGATCCTTTTGGCGTTGTCTCCAATATTAAAAAAGATGATGCATGGAGTTGATAGTGATACAGGTGAAGATGATATCGTAATGGAAGAAAAGCATTAGTAGAAACTATGAATACGGATATAGAAAATTTATTCAAAGATCGGGTATTGGGACACCCCGCTGGACTGTTCGTCCTATTCTTTACCGAAATGTGGGAACGTTTTTCATTTTATGGAATGCGCATCTTGCTGGTCCTTTTTTTAACAGCGCCCTTGGTAAGTGATAACCCGGGTTGGGATTGGCCAAGAGAGCATGCGCTTTCATTGATTGGAACATATGCATCACTTCTATATTTAACACCGATCATCGGAGGATATATCGCAGATAAATTCACGGGATATCGTTGGGCAGTCGTCATAGGATGTCTTATAATGACCCTAGGTCATGCATCGATGGCGCTAGAGACCACTGCTTCCTTTTACTTAGGTCTTGCACTTTTGATCATCGGTACGGGATTCTTTAAGCCCAACATTACTTCTATTATCTCTGAGATGTATAAAGGGAAGGAATCCAAGAAGGATGGTGCCTATACTATTTTTTATATGGGCGTAAATGCAGGGGCATTCTTTGGAATGATGCTTTGTGGTTATCTGGCAGAGAACTTTGGGTGGTCATGGGGATTTGGTCTCGCTGGAATCTTTATGATGTTTGGAATGCTTCAATTCTGGTTGGCCGGACCATTGTTTGGGTCGATTGGCGCAAAGCCTACAAAGACATATGAGGTAGAATTGCCGCAGAATATCAATGAGGAAAGTCCGTCATTGGTCGAAGAGAAAGAAGCTGCTGAAAAATTGAATCCTTTCACCATGTTCGATAAGATACTGATCGTCTTATCCTCGGTAGGGGGGCTATTGTACCTTTTCAATGATCCATTAGAAAAAATTGAGAATATCAATTTGCTTCCTTTTGAAGTTGGCAGTCTAAGTGGATCCAATATTGTTGTCCTAGGGGCTTTGGTTTTATTTTTGATCTTATTGATAACCAGAGTTTCGAGATACATTCCGGTGGTCAGAGATCGGATCATAGCAGTTGCCATCTTTGGTTTATTTACCGTATTTTTCTTTGCAGCCTTTGAACAATCACTAGGGTCAATGACTCTTTTTGCTAGAGATTATACCAACAGAGAGTTGCTAGGGAATTCTGCTGTGATCTTTAAAATTGTCGATGCGCTACTCACAACAGTTCCATTGATTATCATTACTTGGGTCTTATATCTGTTATTCAAAAAGACATATTCAAGAATTGGGATTTCCAACATTGTTCTGGCCATTGCGTTCATCGGTGTTTGGGGACTGGTCATGTATAGATTGTACGACAAACTTTCCGGAGACGCCGCACAGATCGATGCATCCTGGTTCGGTATCCTTAATTCGTTTTTCATTATAACCCTAGCTCCCTTATTTTCAAAATGGTGGGAAAGTAAATACAATCCAAGTGCGGCCATGAAGTATGGTCTAGGCCTCATTTTGTTAGGTCTAGGATTTGCAGTATTGGCCTTTGGAACTGCTGATATCCCTCAAGGAGCAAAAACAGCCTCGGTAAGCATGATCTTTCTGATCCTCGCTTACTTGCTACATACCATGGGAGAACTATGTCTGTCACCTGTAGGATTATCTTATTTGAGTAAGTTAGTACCCGCCCGAATGATTGGCTTTATGTTTGGTATTTGGTATCTGGCCATTGCTATTGGTCAAAAGGCTGCTGGAACTACAGGAGGGATGATCGACAAAATATCAGAACAGTATTCATTGAGTACCTTCTTTCTCATCTTTACGCTGGTGCCCATAGCTGTTGGAACCATCTCGATCTTATTGAATCCCGTCCTTAAAAAGCTAATGCACGGCGTGCGCTAAAATAGTTGAACACATCAAAGAACACTCCTTGTCGCTGGCAATTGGAGCGTTTTTTGTAACTTGAAACACTTTGGTACGACTATTGGTCTAAAATTGATATGATGAAGAAAATACTATTTATAGTTGCATTGTTCTCAGGGATTGCGATGCAAGCACAGAAAGTGCAGTGGATGAGCTTCGAGGAGGCAGTTGCCGCGCAGGAAAAAGAACCCAAAAAGATCATCATGGATGTCTACACCAATTGGTGCGGGCCTTGTAAGATGCTCGATAAGAAAACACTTCAGAACAAAGATGTTGCCGCCTATATCAGCGAGCATTATTATGCCGTAAAATTCAATGGTGAAGGAAAGGATGCCGTTACATACAAAGGGAATGAGTTTACCAATCCAGATTATGATCCCGAAAGAAGCAATAGACGCAATTCTGCACATCAATTTACTAGCTATTTGCAGGTGAGAGGATATCCTACTTTAGTGTTCTTTGACGAGAATGCCGATTTGATAGCGCCGCTCACGGGCTATTTGCAGCCGAATCAATTGGAATTATACTTGAAACTATTTAAGGACGATAAACATAAGGAACTCAAGACAAGAGAGGCTTTCGAAGAATATCAGAAAAGCTTTGTGTCAGAGTTTAAGAGCGAATAAGCTATTGTTGAAACACCTTAAAAGAAATAAAAAAAGACCGCAACTATCTTGCGGTCTTTTTTATAATATGTGTCTTATTTTTTAGTTTCCTTGCTTTAGGATAGCATCCACTTTTTGTGATAACAACTTAAGCTGATCTCTAAGGGATATGTTTTCGGCTTCCAACGACCTGATTTTGTTTAGGGCTTCGCCCAATTGACTTTCCCTGTCTATCAATCGTTGTACAGCCTCTCTTGTCACCCCACTTACAGACTCAGCAGATTTTGCATGTAGCGCATAGGGTACACTTACCAATTGAGTGCTACCAACGTTCACATAGTTAGATCCTCCAGAGGCATCTACTTCGACGATAAGATAGTGGGCACTCGCCGCCCAATCTATATCTGCAAAGACCCCTGCCAATACGACGCCATCTCCAACCATCATCGTTGCAACACCTTGGGTGTTTGTGGTTACCGCATGCGTTTCTACGTAGGCAAAGGTTGGAAAGTCAGGATCATCTAGAATGCTTATTCTGAAACTTACATTTTGGCCGGCGAGTACTGCACCGCTGTTGTCTCGTACTGCGAGTTGATAATTGAATTTTTCGGGAGTGAGATCGGTCCCTGGGCTGGTAGCTGTTTCCAAGGCCGTGACCCGTGACTCGAGATCGGCGAGCAATGGGGTTAGATCTACAGAATTGCCTTCTGAAATACTCAAAAAAGGACTCGCAAAAGTCAATTGCTGATCGTCCGAATCTGAAACTACCCATTGGGTACCATCCCAAATATAAAGTTGGGTTTCCTCAAGATCATACACGATCATTCCGCTTTGATTGGCGCCCAGATTTCCTCCCAGTGTTGTGCGCTGCGCCGTGGTGAGTCTATTCAACAATAATCCTTTGCTATTGGAGCCCAAATGCAGAGAGGCGTTGGCATTGATCGCGTTAAAGTTACCACCCGCTTGTATTCCTACCGACCCATTGTTCTTTATCATCAAGGCATCATCGGTAGCGTTTCCAGGCTGTATCCTAAATGGTAAGGCGCTGCCATTGGTGACATCTCTAACAAAGAAGTTGGTCTCGTTCCCAGCAAGGTCCCATATCTGTGGTGTAAAACCGCTAGTATTATTTTGCTCTAGTCTTAATGCAGGAGAATCGCCATCGGCTACGTGTAATTCTACTACGGGACTCGCAGTACCAATACCCACATTTCCGGCATTGTTAATTCTAAATGCATTGTTGCCTGCTCCTGCATCTATTCTGAAGGGAACCGCGTTGGCAGTAGCGTCGTCGATGGAGAAGTAGTTATCACCACCATTGTCTGAACTGTTGAAGGTGAAACGCCAATCGTTTGATGGAAAGCTTCCACTCGCCGAGGTGTCATCAAATAACATTCGAAGATTGTTTTCGCGCAAAATGACAGTGTCAAAACCAAATGCTGCATTGTTCTGCGTGTCGCTTCCGACCATCAAAGATCCTTGTACAAATACGTCTTCACCAAAGAATTGACGAGAAGGAACATCTGCATCTTCTTGTGCCATTACAAATGACGAAAAGCCTACTAGAAGGGGTAGGATTGTATTTTTCATTGAAGGGGTTAGGTTGTTTAGTCACTGTAAAAGTAACCATAAAATCTCCTGAAGGAGTACTTTTTTCCAGTTTTCGTTCAAAGCCGCAATAATTCTATGAACCGCCGTACTTCGCGATGGTATTCTACAGTATCTTTGTAAATCAAAGGATTTACTCGTACAACGACCATGAAGCTTCAGCATTGCTATATCATTTTTATCACCTTTTTTTTGTCATCTGTAATCGCTAGATCCCAAAAAGAATCTAACATAACCGGCATCATCAATAGGATACACCAGCTAGAAAATAAGAAAGACCCTAAATGCTATGCTACGGCAAATAGATTAGAGGATTTTATGTACGGAACACCCTTGAATGAGGAAGCCAGAAATTTAAAGTTAGAGATTCAGAAGGCCTTGATATCCTATCTTAAAGAAAGAGGTTCTCAACTTGCTAATAAACGTGGCGAAACAAATATAACACTCAGTAGCCTCGCACCTGTAATCGACGAAATTTCGACCTTTGCGAAAGACAAGAATGGCGATTTTCTGTATCGATTCGGTGATGACCTCATCCGTATACGCAAATTGGATTTCGATCAGTATTCTTCCGTATCCTATGCCTATCGTTCCCTATTGTCTGTAGAGCAAGAGCTATTGCTTTTCTCTGACCCGAATCTCTTACCATTCGATTCAGAAACCCTTGAGATCGTAAACGATTATGTAAACCTTGTTACGCTCGTTACCTTGAAATTAGCGGACGGCGCGGCTAGAAAAAACAATCATCCATCCATCACCAAACCACTGATCTCCAAGAGTTGGGTCGCGTTGCTTTCGTCCACGCCGAAGAAAGATTCAGGGCTGGTTTTAAAGACGCCTAAGAAGAAAGATCGCGATGCTCCAATAAAAACCGATCATACGGTTATCAAACAAGTGATCAAACAAAAGCTCGCGTCTTATGAGGCATACAATCAGGTAGCATCGAGCGTCTTTTTGAGAAACGTTCAGGTCTATTTGGCACGTCAAAAGTGGCCGACAGCTGCCGAGGCTTCCAAAGACTTAAAAAATTATTATCTTGAATCTTTGATACGATTCTCCAATGAGTTGATATACGTATCAGATAAAAAGGCCCGAGCTAATAAAGAGGTATTGATTCGGGTGGAGCATGTGCAGCAAGCACTTCCATTGTTTTTGCCCGAGGAAACAAATCAGTTCGAGGACGTCACCTTCTTTCCAAAGAACAAAGCAGAGAAGATGACCGTAGAGTCGTATGATCTTGATGCTTTTAGGGATAGTGGCATTCATTGGCAAATACTCGACTATTCCATCGATGATATGCAAAATGAGGGTCTGCTAAGTTTAGACCCGAATGCCGCCGAATTGGTCGTCGAGGGCATTGCGCAAATGGGCGTGTTGGTCCTTCGCTATGCAGGAGTGTTTTCTCACGAGAAAGACAAAGCGACTTTAGATATTGAAGATGTCAATATGGCCTTTGCGAAAATTCAAAAGTTGATCGACGGTTACCATCAACTCAAATCTGAGAATGATACCGCCAAAATAAGCTCTTCGACTTCCAAGGAAGAGGCTAAAGGAGGTTTTGAGGAAGTTGGCGAAACGCTAGGAATCGACTTTGAACATCGGTCGTCCGACTGGCTCAGTCGCCATATTCGAAGCTATACGACCTCCTATAGTGAAAAGAAGATAAAACTCGCTATTCCCCCCGCTTTTGGTGGGTCTGGTGTGGCGTGTGAAGATCTAAATGGCGATGGATTCGTCGATCTGTTGTTATTGGGAGGCTTTGGCAATAAGTTATACCTAAATTCTAAAGAAGGCACATTCACCGACATTACTGAACAAGCCGGAATCAATCATTGGGACGATCAACGTAAGTCGTTTGGTGAAGTACGTCAACCGATTATCGTGGATTTCAATAATGATGGTCTTCAAGACATCTTCATTTCCTATGTGAATGATCAACATAGATTGTATAAGAATTTAGGTGATATGAAGTTTCAGGATGTTAGTGACCAAGCCAATTTGGGTGGGGAAAATATGGTAGCGGGTCCTGCGACCGCCTTCGATCATGATAATGATGGCTTGCTGGATATCTTTATCGGTTACTTCGGAAACTATATCGACGGCACCCTGCCAACCATCAGAAGAGACAATCAAAATGGTATGCCCAATAAGCTTTTTAAGAACAAGGGAAACTTCGTATTTGAGGAGGTCTTCTTTACCGATGATGAAGGTTCCAATACTGGATGGACACAAGCTGTTGGACATGCCGATATCGATCAAGACGGGTTGCAAGATATCATTGTTGGCAATGACTTCGGGGTGAATAAATATTATCTGAACTCAAAGGAGGGTATTTTCAGAGAGGTCAGCAAGGAGCTGGGAGCAGATAAGCCATCTTATACCATGAATGTGGGCATTACGGATTTAAATCGCGACCTATTTCCAGATTTTTATATCTCCAACATCGTCGTGATGCAAAAGGACGAGAAGTATGTGAACCCGAATGCCGACACCAAGATGAAATTCGATCCGGAAAAAATGGCGACTATCCGAACCGTGGAGGCCAATGATCTCTTCCTGTCGAAAGTGGATGGCAAGTCATTAAAAGGATATTCCTTGTCTACCGATGTCGGAAGAGGCTACTCGGCCACAGGATGGTCATGGGACGCCGACTTTTTTGACTATGACAACGATGGCGACGAGGATCTCTATGTGCTCAATGGAATGAACGACTTTAGTGTGTATTCTTCCGAAAATCCATTCTATTTTGAGCGTGAAGAACAATCAAGGTCGATAAGCTATGCAGAGAGCAACCGAGAGAAAAATGTCTTTTTCGTGAATGACGGTGGCCAACTTATTAACAAGGCATCAGCCTTAGGTGTGGATATTCATAGCAATGCTCGAAGCGCGAGTTATTTTGATTATGACAACGATGGTGATCTGGATATCGTGATCAACAACTATCATGACCGTGCTAACTTATTGGAGAATAAAAGTGAAGCAGGGAACAATTGGATCAAAATAAAGTTGATCGGAGATCCAGAAGTTAGGATAAACAAAGATGCTATCGGATCCTCTTTAGTGCTTCAAAGCAAACACCATAAGAATATTTGGCGAGAGATTCACAGTACCACTGGATATCTTTCGGTACATCCGAAGGAGCAGCATTTTGGATTGGGCAAAGACACCAAAGCAAATGTAGAGATTCGATGGAGCAACGGCGAAGTCCACAAGCTAAAAGGGTTAAAGGCGAATACCGCCTATATAGTTGAATACCCCAATTTCCTGATAAAAAAGTAAAACTCCCAAGCATTCGCTTGGGAGTTAATAAATGTCATGCCTTTATTTAATAAAGCAAGATTTCCTTACTAGTTCTGCTCACCTTTCCCAAGATTAGGTCTTAAACCGTTATTGATGTCAGAAAGTTGTGTTTGACCATTCATATCGAGGTCAGAGCTATTATAACCAGCCGTTCCCAGTAAGGGTCTTAGTGCAGCAATATCGGTGTTCTGTATTTGCCCATTATCGTCCGAATCTCCGACAATCATGCCATAGGCTCCATTATCAAGCAGTTGTACTGCATTGGATCCGCCCAAAATATCATTGGTTGACGAGGACAGATCCGTTATAGCTGCAATGTCAGAAAGCTCATAGCTGTTAACTGAGGTCACAGAAAGGTGTAGGCGATGCGCCAGCATGATCTTGTAATAACCGTCAGCAACATTGAATTGGACTGGCGAAACACCATCTTCGGCGACAACATCGCCATCGCGTTGTAAAAGGGCCGATTTTCCATCGATTAAAATGCTGTGGTCTGCGCCATCCCTAAGTTCTATCCACACCCAATCAACAATGGCATCATCGCCATTCATGGTAAACACGGAGGCGTTGCAGCTCAGGGCATCTGAATAGGGACTCAATGTGGGAATGATTCCTGCTGTTCTAAGATCATCTCTCATCAGGTGCTCTTCTCCCGTATTTGGAGTGAACATCGCCCCTTGGAGAAATATCTTGGGGGCTATTGACACGGTATTGATTTCGAAACTATACTGACCAGTGATCCTGTTGAAAAAGATGTCATACGTATCGGCAACGACCGGAATATCCATTCCATTTTGGACTCCCGTTCCAGTTGGAAAATCTGCACTTCCCCAGTTTACAAGCCAATCATAATTTTCACGGAACTTTACCAAGCCATTGGTGAGTGTTTGATTACGTAATTCATAGTGAACTCCATCATTCGTATTCATGATGATGTCTGTAGGAATATTGGGGTCTACCGGATGTACCCAACCGTTAGCTGCGGATCCGATAAGTCCAATCGTAGGGGTCTCGGAAGCTGGTGTGAAACTATAGGTGTTATTATAAAGGTCAATGATCACATCATAGAAACCTTCAGATACTGGGATGTTCTCATTGGAGAAGGTTCCTGATGGAAAGGTAGTTCCTCCCCAGTTGGGCTGTGACCAATCATAATTGGTCCTAAATTTTACTTCTCCATCAGAGAAATACTGTCCAAACAATCCAAATTGGCCTTCGCCGATCAAAGACATTTCAATGTCAGGGCGTTCATTTGAGGGAGAGGGCCAACCGTTTAGTGCGGTTCCAACCACACTGATTATGGAGTCTCCAGTATCGAATACCGAGATTCCAAAGGTGCCTTCGGGAGTATCCAACCATTTACTTACCTGGATGTAATAGGTGGCATCTGGAGTCACGGCAACATTTTGTAATACAGCCATTCTTTCATTTGTGATTCCCCCATCCTGATTACATGCTACAGCAGGCAAAAGGGTGCTCAGTTCTATACAATTGCTGGGGGCCTCATAAATAGCAATTTCAGAGTCAGTTAGCGTACCTCCTACGTCTGTAGAGATGGACACTTGCCCACTAACAGGCGCCACAAAGGAAAACCAGACCGTTGAGCTAGGGCCACCTTCAAAACAGAGGGTGTCGGGTTCATCATTCTGTACGCTATATCCTACATTGGAATATTCCCCGGGAATGGGAGAAGAAGAAACTCCTGGAGGCGATACATCAAGAGGGATTGCGTTGCAAAGAAAGTCTCCAGGGAGTAAAGCAATGGTCGTAAAGGACACCGGACCAATCCAATTGCTTTCCAAACTTGCTTCACAATTTGTTTGAACATATACATCGTAACTGGTGGATGCTAAAAGATTGGATGCGTAAAGGATATTGTCAGGATGATCTGATACAAGCGTACCAGTTCCTTGGATAAAACCACTCACGCCATATTCGATATTGTAAGACTCAGCCAGGTCTGGTGCCAACCAGCTGAACTTGGCAGCATCTGAGGAGATATTGCTTATTTCTAAACGTCCCGGATCGTAGCAATTATCAAAAGAGGAATGATATCTTTCCAAGCAAAAGTGTGCATCTTGGTTTTGCCCTTCATCAATATAGATCTGAAAAATAAGCTCATCGCCGACGTTCCAACCGTTCAAGATGGAGTCGGTGCTTGTTGTATCTGAACAGGCGATCTCAGTTCCCTGCCAATCACGAATCACTATATTAGAATCTGTACTTACCCAGAGCAACTCTGGTGAAGTGGCAAACCATTTATAGTAAACATCTCTTCCAATAGTGCTATTACAACTACTATTAAGCCCACTATCTGTAGCCCCATTGGTCGTAAAGCTGACCGACTGTTCTTGGCAAAGCTGATCTCCAGTAGGAGTTAAATTGATGGCGCCCGCCAACTCATCGTTTTCAGGAGGACATATAAAACCAATTGTACCCAAATCAATGGCACAGGACACGCTAATGCCATGATTCACTATAACTGAGTGTGATGAACCATTTACGTAAGGCCCAATAAGATTGCTTCCTAATGATAGCGGATAGGAATTGATTCCGTCAAAGGCCGTTGGCGTCCCATTTCCGAGATCACTTAGATTTAAATCGATATAGTATGCATTGTTATTGCAATCTGGTTGAATGGATTGCGTTAGCACTGGTGGGTCACAGGCTCCTGAAAGTACATTCAAGTCAAAATCAAAGCTAACTCCGTAATCACCACTAAAGCAAGAATCGAAGCCTACATTTTCCGGAGAGGTCACAATACGCATCCTGTAGAGCCCAGCGGGAGTATTTGCGGGAAGAGAAAAAACGGCGTCATATATTTCTTGGGAACTTGCGACACTTCCAGAGGTTGACCCGAAGAATAACTTCTCGTCGTTCTCGAATTGAAAATTATGGTTCAGGTCCACCCAAATATGATTCTCAATGACCCATCCCGGACCTGCTTCATGAGTAATACTTACGGTAGTTTGGCCATCTGCATAGATGGATGCTTGATTTCCCGTATAGTCTCCGTAGGTGGAAGCGGAATGAGGATAACTAGCTTCTCCAATCGTCACATTTGATACGCCATTACCAATTATTTCGGTGGCTCCAGTGGCACAATATTCTAAATCATAGGAGCCATTATAGCTCCAGATTCCTTTACCGCCATTGTCACATACAGAACGAACATAGAAATCATAGCTAATGCCAGGAATAAGATTGTCGGCGACATAGGGAAAACTGGTGACGATGGTTCCTGAAGTCGGGGTTGGGCCACCACTTTCCTGAACGACGACTTCCCAAGAGCTGGCCGTTGATGTATCCAATGATAGCTCTGCGGCATAAGGAGAGATGAAGTCGACCTCAAAATTAGGAGTTGTGCAAGGCGAGATTCCATCAAAAACAATATTGGGAGTATATACTGTTACATTACCTCCTGCGGTCAAATTAGGGACATCGATTGGAGAGGAAGCATCAGAAATACTCCTGCTTCTATATCGATAGTCATCGAATGTAAAAAAAGTATCAAACACATCACCATTTCCAAACGATGTTTCTTCTACTGCCACAACCAAATTACCACCACCATTATAGTAGAAAGGGGTGTCTAATTGAACTGTGATCAAACCGCCATTAATAACGAGCGTTCCCGATGTGAGTACTTTGGTAAGTTCGGATTGTGGGATCCATGCGCCAAATTCCTCAACCTCGGTCTCTCCGAGATAGATGTCAACAACGTTACTGTTGTATAGCTGACTACTACCGCTATAAAACCAAGTTAATCCAGTGATCATGCCAGAGCTGCCAACCTCAGAGGCATAATAGATGCTCTGCCCATATGAATACTGCTCTTTAGGAACAAAAGGGATATCGTCTCGACTTATCAGGCCATTCCCAACTCCGACTTGGGCAATGGACACAGAATTTAAGATCAGACAAAAAATCGCTAACGTAATTTTTTTCATCATTTCGCTTTAAAAGGTTTTTAAAAAAATATGGGAATTGGCTAAGTCGGGCAAAGCTAGCGAATGAGCTCATATAATCCTATTGGTTTTTTGTGAGCGTAACGAATTCTTTACGAACGTCTTTAAGTGTAAGTTTTATCTTGTTAAAAGAATCGTTTTAGAATTATAACCAATAGAATAAAAAGGCTTAAGGTGCTATTATAAAACCTCCATTTTCTGCTGTATAGTGAAACGGAACTTTGTGGAGTCGGCATGTGTTTTTCCAACGAGCAGCAAAACTTCGATAGTTACTTCCATCAGCGATGATCACTTTTGGCTGAAGTATCTTTATCAAACGCTCTAAGTTGATCTTTGGCGATTCTATAAGGAGTACCATGTCGGGATGGAGGCCTTCTATCTCATAGACACCCGCTCTATCAACAATGAGAAGGGTCTTGTTTTTATGAACGTACACATTTTTAAGGGTGTCGGTTTGAATCATACTTGCGGTGCTGGCAACTGCATGCTCGATGATAGTTTTGTCCGTCGCCTGTTGCAAACTGTCCAAGGTACTCCACGCCACGAGCCTTTGGGCTTTTTGCCCAATGATAATGGTTCCGCGACTCTTATGAAGAATCATCAATTCATGCTTACCATGTACTTCAAACTTTTCATAGATGATCACCCCTTGAAACAATAAGATACTAATCAGAACAAAAGCGAACCTTTTTACATGATATCTCTTGAGCAATGCGAGAAAAGAAAAGATGAGCAAATAGCTTATGATCAGCTTTGGCAGCGAAAATGAAATATCCTTGAACACAAAGGCCTCCTGCTGCGCAACCCATGCGATGAATTGATTCATCGAACCGATGATCAGTCCGTAGATATTCGCCACAAATAGTGGTAACACATTAAGGAGTGCTAGCAGAATCACTAGAATTCCCAATCCTATGATCATTCCCAACAGTGGAATGATCACAAGGTTGGTGATGAAAAATAAACCTGGAAACTGATGAAAATAGAAAAGGCCGATCGGTAATACGCCGAGTTGTGCTGCGCAGCTAATGGTAAAGGTGTTCCATACCCATCTCAAACCCTTTGGAAAGACCAACAATTTGTTAAAGACGGGATTGAACCAGACGATCGCGAGCACGGCCGCATAACTCATTTGAAAACCAACTTCGAACAGGTAGTTAGGATTGGTCAACAATAGTACAAACATAGAAGCGGCTACGACATTGGTCGTATTGGTAAGTCGGTTAGAGTTCAATGCTACGGTGAGCAAGGAAAACATCGTGGCCGCTCTAACAACCGAGGGAGAAAGGCCAGCGATAACGGCAAAGGACCATACCGCAAGGACAATGAATAAGGTCTGAATTTTGCGACCATTCTTAAAATAGGTCAAGGGCGTCAAAAGCAAATAGAGAATGCCTATGACGATGGCCACATGAAGCCCAGAAACAGCCAAAATATGAATAGCGCCTGCATCCACATAGTTGCCATAGGTCTCTTTGGAGATATCTTGACGTTGTCCTAGCAGTAATGCATTGATGATACTCAAGGCATCAGGGTCGACGTCGTGGGCATTCAAGGAATTCATAATACGATTCCTCAATCTGAATGATAGGCCAAAAATTGTTGAAGGCTTTTTTTGAACCGATGCGATTTGATTTGGCGCTAAGGTCACCTGATGGTAGATATACCTTCGTTTTAAATATGTTCTATAATCAAACTGATGTGGATTCAAGGGACCGCCAATGGGGACCAATGTTGCCTTGGTCGTAATTACCTCGTCAACAAGAAGGGGTTTGTAGGTGCTATCCCTGCTCACATTCAAGATGACCTTACCATGGACCTTATGATCGTTTAACTTTTGTAGTTTCAGAACATATCGCTGCTGAAAGGCATTTGGCTTCAACACTTCTCGGACCTTTGCGGTGAATACGACTTCATTGCTTTCATCGATCAAATGCGAATAATGATGCTGATCGTTCTTTGCCTCGTGTACATATACTGTGAGCGAACCGATGATGATGGTGATACCGATCACTACCATGTCGAAGAGCCAGAATGGCCGATACGAATTTCGTGAGCGAATAAATAGAAATAACAATGCTGCAAAGAGTATTGAAAGGCCTAGAAGGAGACGGCCAAATGGAATACTAAAGTGGCTGCCCAAAAGGATACCAACAATTAGAGAAAGGGTTAGTTTGATGATGGTGAAATTCAATAATTTCATACTGTAAATTACTGAATTTCATCGAAATAAGTAAGCGATTATAGCACTCTTCTCGCTTCGGCAAAGGCATTTTTCCAATAGCGTTCTTCCAGAGAGGAAACGATCACTCCTCTAGAGCTGGAAGAATGGATAAATTTTATCCCTTTTCGAGTTTCTACGACCAGCCCAACATGATTGATACGCTTATGATTTTTATTGGTCTTAAAGAAAAGAAGGTCTCCTTTTTGCACTGTACCCAAGGTAATTTTCTTTCCTTGCTTGGCTTGCTCTCTAGACACTCTTGGAAGCAAAATATTATGTTTTCTGAAAGAAGTATACATCAATCCAGAACAATCCATGCCACTATGGCTGATGCCTGCATATTTGTAAGGAGTACCTTCATAGCTCAAGGCCGTGATCACGATACTTTCGATCGTTTTCCCAGTGCTTTTTACGGTGGAAGTCCTTACGGTCTTTTTATTGCTTGTTTTGGAAGAAGTAGCAACGCTCTTGCTAGAGCTGCACGAGGCCAAGGCAGCAATCGAAAAAAGTAGGATAAAAGATTGTCTCATGAGGCATTATTTTCAGGCAATTTAAAGATTTTTTTGAAATTGCTACTTCAAGGAACATCTTTCACCAGTAAAATACGATGTTCCGCATCCTTATTTTTGAATTAAAAAGAATCAGGTCAAAGATTCAAAAATGAGCCTTGCGGTCTTTTCGCTGGCACCTTTTCCACCTAATTTCTTCTCAAGGTCATAGTATTCGAAGAACAATCTTCTGCGTTGGTCCTCGTCCAAGATGCGATGTAATTCCGCTTTCAGGTTTTTGGTGTTCATTTCATGTTGAATGAGTTCCTTCACCACCTCCTTGTCCATGATCAAATTCACCAAAGAGATATACTTTAGGTTGATGATCCGCTTAGCGATCTGATAGCTGATATTGCTTCCTTTGTAGCAAACCACCTGAGGCACTTTGAAGAGTGCCGTTTCTAAGGTTGCCGTTCCGCTGGTGACCAATGCCGCCGTGGAGACACTGAGCAGGTCGTAGGTCTTATTGCTGATAAAATGTACGGCCGCATCTTTGATGAACTGTTGGTAAAAGCTATACTCTTGACTCGGCGCACCGGCGATCACAAATTGATATCCTTTAAAATCACCTACAACGCTGAGCATCACCTTCAACATCTTTTTGATCTCTTGTTTTCTACTTCCAGGAAGCAGTGCAATGATCGGTAGTTTTTCGTTCAAGCCATAGATGCTCCTAAATTCGAACTCATCCACTTGGGTTCTTCCAGCGATAGCATCGATCAACGGATGTCCTACGAAATGTACAGGATAATCATGCTCTTTTTCATAAAACTTCTTTACGAATGGAAGGATCACATACATATGATCTATGGTCGCTTTGATGGTCTTTACCCGGCCGGCACGTGAAGCCCAGACTTGTGGACTTATGTAATAATGGGTCTTGTAGCCTTTTGGTTTTGCCCATTTGGCGATACGAAGGTTAAAACCAGAGTAATCGATAAAGATCAGCGCATCGGGAGCATAGGCCTCAATATCCTTTTTGCAGAATTTGATATTCTTCAGGGCCGTTCCGAGATTGGTGACCACCTCCAAAAAGCCCATGAACGATCGATCTTTGTAATGGATCACTTGTTCTCCACCTTCGGCTTCCATCAGATCACCACCCCAAAATCGAAACTCGGCATTGACATCGATCTTTTTCAAGGCCTTCATCAGGTTAGAGGCGTGTAGGTCGCCCGAAGCTTCTCCTGCAATGATATAATACTTCATTCGGCGATAATTTGTGACATACGATTACAAGACAAAATTACTGAAACGATTGAAACAACGGTCTTTTCGTTTATGCTCAGGATCGTTCTACAATAGTTTATAGACAAGCATCAATATCGCCAAAACGATGGTGATGATCAAGACACCTTTCGCTCTCATATCTCTTTTGATCTTCAGAAAACCGAAAAAGGCCAAAAGATTGGGAATGGCGCCAAGCGTAAAAAGACTCCCTACCCTTTCTTGAGCTACGATCGTATCAAAGCTGGTGGCGATCGAAAGGTCTTGGTCGATCGAAACATAGGTGAGATACAGCAATACACCAACGCCTGTGGCGATGATGCCTGTGATGATGCCGATGGCGATCTCTTTGTTTTTATTCTTATTCATTCAGTTTCCAGGTGTTTAATTTTTGAATGGCATGGTGCGCGGTCAGGTCAAATTGTACTGGAACCACCGATACGTATCCATTGGCGAGCGCCCATTCGTCGGTATCCTCTCCATGATCCTCATTGATGAAGTTTCCGGTCAACCAGTAATAATGCCGCCCTTGCGGATTGGTGCGTTTATCAAATTCCTCTACCCAATAGGCCTTTGCTTGCCTGCAAACACGCACCCCTTTGATCTCTTCTCGCTTCAATCGCGGAAAGTTCACATTCAGTACGACACCGTCGGGGAGTCCATTCTCAAGGACGTTAAGGGTGATGGTCTTCACAAAATCCTTTACCGCCTCAAAATTCGCCTCCCAATTGTAGTCGAGCAATGAGAACCCGATAGCCGGGATCCCTTCGATGCCTGCTTCAACAGCGGCACTCATGGTGCCAGAATAGATCACATTGATCGAGGAATTCGATCCATGGTTGATGCCAGAAACACAGATGGCAGGACGTGTGTTCAATATTTCATTCACCCCCAGCTTTACACAATCTGCTGGGGTACCCGAACAGGAATACTCTATTTGGGGGCCATCATCGATGGTAATGGGGCTGCAATACAGCGTGGAATTAATGGTGATGGCATGTCCCATCGCAGATTGGGGGCTATCTGGTGCTACCACGATCACATCTCCGATCTCATTCATCACAGCGATCAACGCTCGTAACCCAGGCGCGGTGATTCCGTCGTCATTGGTGACTAATATTAAAGGTTTTTCGCTCATTTCTTGCCAAAATTAATTTTAAGCTAAAATACGTATTTTGCATATTAATTGAAGTTGAAGCTATGTTTAACAAAAAATTAGGCGGCGAGGGCAACTCTGGCATGGTTTTTTCGTTAACTTAGATGAAAAATTGATGAAGAAAATCCTGTTATTTATGAAGAGGAATTATAAGTATATACTGTTGGTTGTCGCAGCAGCGGTCGCCTTTTGGAGTTTTAGACCCAAAACAACATTCGATAACCCTGAAAAAGATAAACTACTCATAGAGATCATCACCTTTGTGCTCGAACGTGGTCATTATGACCCCAAGGAGATCGATGATAATTTTTCAGAAAACGTCTATAACGATTATCTTAGAACATTAGACCCGCAGAAGCGCTATTTTCTGGCTTCGGACATCGCGGAGTTTGAACCCTACAAATATATCATCGACGACCATATCAAGGCCGAAGACCCGGACATCTCCTTCTTCAACCTTACCTATAACAGGTTAATGAAGCGCATGAAAGAGGTGGATGCCGTTTACAAAATGGTTTTGGACCGCCCGTTCGATTATACCAAAGATGAAACTATCAATGTCGATTATGAGGCGCAGCCGTATGCCGAAACAAGAAGTGAATTGGCCAATAAATGGCGCATGCAGCTTAAATTATCGACCATTGGCGCCTACTATGAGAAGATAAGAGAGCTAGAAAAGAACAAGGACAATCCAGATTACGAACAAAAGACCTTGGCAGAGATCGAGCAGGAAGCAAGAGAGTCGACCAGAAAGTCACTGGACGATAATTTCAATTTTATCCTCAACGATCTAGAGCGCAAAGATTGGTTCAATATGTTTGTGAACACCATCGTCGAAGAGTTCGACCCACATACCTTCTACATGGCACCTCAAGACAAAGATCGTTTTGATATGCGCATCTCTGGGAAGTTTGAGGGCATTGGCGCGCGACTTCAAAAGCGAGAGAACAATATTCAGGTGATGGAGATCATTTCTGGGGGACCCGCTTGGCGAGGAAAAGATATCGAAGTTGGTGATGTGATCCTAAAGGTGGCCCAAGGCGAGGAAGAGCCGGTGGATGTTGTTGGAAAACGTTTGGATGATGCCGTAGCCTTGATCAAAGGCCCAAAAGGTTCGGAGGTAAAGCTGACATTGAAACGCGTTGATGGGAGCATCGAGGTGGTATCGATCATCCGCGATGTGGTGGAGCTCGAAGAATCCTATGCCAAAACAGCATTGATCAAGAAGGGAGACCGCAACTTCGGACTCATCAATCTTCCGCAATTCTATGTAGACTTTAAAGATTATAAACAACGCAATGCTGCTTCCGATGTCAAGAAAGAGATCGAAAGGCTTAAAAAGCAAGGCATGGAAGGATTGGTCATCGACCTTCGTGATAATGGCGGAGGATCGCTTCAAACCGTGGTTGATATGGCCGGACTCTTTATCAAAGAAGGACCTATCGTTCAAGTAAAGACCATCGGCGAGCGCAGAGAAGTGCTAAGCGATAAGGACCCATCGATCCTTTGGGATGGTCCGTTGGTGATCTTGGTCAATGAACTTTCGGCTTCCGCGTCAGAAATTCTAGCGGCTGCCATGCAAGATTATAAGCGTGCGGTAGTCATCGGTAGCAAGCAAACCTACGGAAAAGGAACCGTTCAAAATGTATATGACCTCAATCAGATCGCAAGAGGAACCTCCTTCGGTGATGTGGGCGCTCTGAAAGTGACCACTCAGAAATTCTATAGGGTGGATGGTGGCTCCACGCAGCTCGAAGGTGTGAAGAGCGATGTGGTGGTTCCGGACAGATATGCCTATATAGAGATCGGAGAGAAAGATCAAGACAATCCGCTTCCTTGGGATAAGATCGAACCCGCAAAATATCAGGTGTGGAACAACTATCTCGACCTTGAGAATACCGTTGGTAACAGCCAGAGACGCCTGCAAGTGAACGAGCAGATCAAATTGATCGACGAACAGGCAAAATGGATCAAAGAACAGCGCGACGAGAACACTTTTTCGCTCAATTATGAAGCCTTTAAACGCGATATCGAAGAAGATGAGGAATTCAGCAAGCGTTTTGACGCTTTGAAAGATTACAAAAGTGATCTCTCATTTTCGGCATTGCCATACGAGCTCGCTCAGTTTAAAAAGGACACGATCTTAAAAGAGAAAAGAACACGCTGGTACGAATCGCTTACCAAGGATGTCTATGTGGACGAAGCCGTAAACGTGCTTCAAGACCTAAAAAGCAATTTCTTAAAAGAGCAAAAAGTTGCCAACGTAAAAGGATAGCACCTGTATGGCTGAATTTAAGACAGGTTCGCTAACAAGCCAAGCGCTCCAAAAGTTTAAAAAGAACTTCTGGGGCGTTTGTAGTTTGGTGTTTATCGTACTTTGCGGGCTCATGGCCTTGTGTTGCTATGCCTTGGCCCCAGACGATTCTAAGAATGCCAATCAGATGCACTTGTCCATCCATTCAAGACCACCAGGTTTTGAGGTGCAGATGCTCAAGATCCCTTCCACCGAGACCACGGAGCAGTCAGCGCTTCAGAATTTCTTTTTTGGGAAAAAGAATACGACCACCGAGGTTCCCATTTCCAACTATCAAATCGTGGACGGCAGTTTGCAGATCACAGAATATGCTTCCGATGGTGTACAAGGAATGGTAAAGACCTATGAGGCCGATCGCTTTGGACGGTCTTCGATAGAAGGGGTCCCTTCAACATATATCTCCAACAAAAAATTCTTGTTAGGCACCGACAAATACGGGCGCGATATGCTGAGTAGAATGTTGGTAGGATCAAGGATATCATTTTCCATCGGGTTTATCGCCGTGCTCATCTCTTTGGTCATCGGTATCGCAATGGGTGCTGCTGCCGGATATTTTGGAGGAAAGGTCGACAAGGCGATCATGTGGGTGATCAATGTTACCTGGTCGATTCCCACCTTACTCTTGGTCATCGCCATTACTTTGGCATTGGGAAAAGGCTATTGGCAGGTATTTATTGCCGTTGGAATTACCATGTGGGTGGAAGTGGCGAGGATCGTTAGAGGGCAGGTGATCAGCGTAAAGCAGGTGCAATATGTCACTGCCGCCAGAGCCTTGGGCTTTTCGGATCTTAGGATCATCCGCAATCATATACTCCCCAATATCATGGCACCGGTGATCGTGATCTCTGCCGCCAATTTTGCTTCGGCCATCCTTATCGAAAGCGGATTGAGCTTTTTGGGCATTGGAGCACAACCACCAACACCGAGTTGGGGCGCAATGATCAAGGACCATTACAGTTATATTATCCTAGGGAAACCCTATTTGGCGGTGATTCCTGGGGTAGCCATCATGAGTTTGGTCATGGCCTTTATGCTGTTTGGAAACGCCCTCAGGGATGCCTTTGATGTAAAAAGTTAACCACCTATGAAGCGAAAGCAAGTCTATACCCTGTTGGTGATCCTCTGTGCTGTGGGATTCTACCTCTTTGAGACCTACTATCAGCCGCCAGCGGTGAAGGAGGCGCAAGAGGAAGGCGAGGTCCCAAAGGAGACCACCAATTCCTTTTTCTTGCCGAGTTCTACCACCGGACAGGTTATCCATCACAACTATTTTTCGCTTTCCTATTCGGAGCCGCACGAGCAGGCCGAATGGGTGGCTTATGAGCTAAAGAAGAAACACCTTTCTAACAATAATTTTAAGCGGCCCTACTTTGAGGTGGACCAAGCGGTAAGGACCAAGGCAGCGCATTGGCGCAACTATAAGAACTCGGGCTACGACCGTGGACATTTGTGTCCGGCCGGGGATCGAAGCTTTTCGCGCGAGGCCTTCGAGGAAACCTTTATCACCTCTAACATTTCCCCACAGATGCACGACTTTAACTCGGGCATCTGGAACCGCTTGGAGCAGAAAGTGCGGTATTGGGCGCAACGCTACGATGGCGTCTATGTGGTTACGGGTGGGATTCTCGAAGACCGATTGCACAGTATCGGGGAGGAAGAAGTGTCCATCCCCAAGTATTTTTATAAGGTATTGCTGGACAATTCGGGAGGAAGGACCAAGATGATCGCCTTTTTACTACCACATGCGGCATCCGATCGGCCGTTGTATGAGTTTGTGGTCTCGGTAGACAGTATCGAAAAACGTACGGGCATCGATTTCTTTCCGCAGTTGGAAGATGGGAAGGAAGCACGTTTGGAGGCGAAGAGTGATTATAAGGAGTGGAGTTTTCAGTGAGTCGGGTTTTATGATGCTGTCTAGAAAACGTCATTCCGACCCCGATATCGGGGGAAGGAATCGGTTAAACATTCACGAAATGATAGGCAGATTACTTCTCCGCCTGCAGCGAATCGCAATGACGTTATAGACAGCAGTTGGAATTGCCGCATTGCTAAATACTAGATTGTGGTTGATGTTTAACTGATTCTTGTACTCAAATAAGATGAATAACATTTGGCTAAGATGAAACTGAATGCAAAGGAGATCGAAAGCGTTTCTAATTTAGAGCCTTTTAAGAGATATCAATATCTAATAAAAAAGGTTGCCGATCTTGAGGAAGTGTGGACTTTAGTGGATAAAAATGGCGATATCGCCCTGTCGGATATTGATGATCATACTTTGATTTCTTTTTGGACAGCAGAAGCCTTTATAAAAAGCAACTTAGAAGAAGGCTGGAAGGATTGTATTCCGTTCAAATTAAGTTTGGATAATTTAGAAGATTCGCTTATACCGTTGATCATTGAGAATGAATACTTGATCAATGTTTTCCCAGTAAATGGCAAGGCTGGTTTTGTAGTGGACATAAACGAGTTTATAAGGGACTTAAATGACGAATTGGAACAATACCAGTAAGGAGATTTGCTAGCCTATAGTTTCGAGATTCTTGCCTGGGGTTTCAACCCTAGGGAACTTTGGAAATGCCAAAAAAGAATACTGAGTTGAAATTAGGATTACCGTGCCTAGGGTTGAAAGTCTAGGTTATAGAAGGGATTACTTTTTCACCTTCTTCTTTCCCTTTGACAGCTTTTAATAGGATGCAATGTTGTGAGCTGACTTTTTCCAGTATTTATGCCTTAACCAGAGTCCAATTCCAAAAATACCCATTGCAAAAGAAATTAAAAATCCGAACCTCGAATGAGATTTAGATTCTTCAAAATCATATATCACCTTTCCATTTCTGTCAGCTATTTTAAAAACAGTTGGCTTATATTCATGTTTTTGATTTTTCTTTATCCAGACTGTTGCTCTTCCAGAAACTTTTAATTCTTTCTCTAAATTTTCAAATCTTTCATTAAATCGACTTTGTCCTATATTCTTCATAAGAACATAAACACTCTGTGTCGAATTCAGAGTGAATTTCAGTTCAGATTTAATACTTTTTGAACCCCTTGAACTCTCTACACGAGTATAGTAGATTTGAAGGTTTCCAACAGTTCCGTTTTGTTCAATTAATGAACTTTTAAATGTAAAAAGAGTTGGTGCAAAAAAATAAAAAGCACATATAATCGCAGTAATTCCAACAAACAATCCTTTTTCAGCGTAATATGCTTTATCCATTTATTTTTCAGCGTAATATTTGTTTAGCTTGCCGCTAACGTGCTTGTGTATCGTTAGTTGCGTGGTTAAGCAACGAACTTAGCAAACAAATCACCTATAGAAAATTTCAGCGGAATTTTCGTAAGTCGGTAGTGACCAAGCAATTAATTATATAGGGTGTTGTAAAACGATTTTATTTTCGGTTTGTGAATTTCGGGTTTAGTAGTATTCTTTTTACAATTTTTAGTTTTTGATTTGAGATAGGGGATTAATTTCTATCTGTTCCAATTCCATTATAATTGTCTCAATTCGATTTCCGATTTATTTTTTTATTTGATTTCATAGATCCAAAGCGATTTACCTAGAGGTCCAGCTGGACTAAGACCACATTCTTCGGCTCTTTCTATACTTTCAGGGTCATTTATATCAACTATTAATTCGTCAGGACAATCGTCATCATTTGAGCAACCTGTCACAAGAATTATCATCGTTGTTATCGACAAAAAATTCAGAACTTTTTTTTTCATATTATATTTTTTCTAAATGTTTTACATTATGTATTTCTTATTTATGGAGGATATTCAACCAATTTGGTTGGATAAACGCCACTGCGACCAAAGGTCTAAGTAAAAATAAGAAGTTCTGCACAATGGATGGTACGGGTTTCCCGTAAATTTATATCATCAGCGATACGAAGAGTGTCTCATGCAGTCCTATATAAAAAATTAAAAGAAGCAGCAGATGATGGCAGTTTGCAGCTGCCGAAGGCTACACGAAAATAGGCAGTAACTGATGGATAGTGCAAGGTTTGAAACTTCGCAGAGCTAATTATCATGCCTAGGGTTGAAACCCTAGGTTATTGAAGGTATTACTTCTTTTTTCTCTTCTTTGCCTTTGAAACCTTCTCTGCCATTAAAAGAGCATTATAGGCATTGACGATCTTGCCGGATTTTGACAATTGATTGAACGGGAGCATCCGTTCTGGGTCTTCCTCAGTGGGTGCTTTTACCATAATGTCATATTCCACACCACTATCCATGAGAATCTGTTTTACCTCTGGGGCAGTAAGGTTTGGATAGTAAGACCGTACAAGGGCGGCGATGCCAGAGACTATTGGGGTGGCAAATGAAGTTCCACTCGCCATCTCATAACCTACGTCATTGGTGGATGTAGTATAAATGTCGGTCCCGGGAGCAAATAGGTCAACTTCACGTTTTCCATAGTTACTATTGGACCGTTTGATATTTTCGTTCAATTCATAACCGGATGCTCCTACCTTTATGAAGTTTGATACTATTTCTGCATCTTCTATATCAGTATCGTTCGGATAATTAAAATTTTCAGGGAGATCTAGGTCATTTCCATCATTTCCTGCGGAAGTAATAAACAGTACATCCTTTTGCTCTGCATACCTAATTGCATCTTGTACCCAATCCTGATGTAAGGAAAATTCCTTGCTGGAACTCATATTGATAATTTTTGCTCCATTGTCAGCGGCATAACGAATGGCCAAGGCAATATCCTTATCGTGTTCGTCGCCGATGGCAGAGATGGAGAGAGGCATTATTTCAATACTATTACTTATTCTAGCTATGATACCTGAAACTCGGGTGCCGTGATAAAGTAATCCAAGATTTGCATTGACTATATTATTTCCATATTTTTTATCAGTAATATCATTAGGTTTGTCACCAATCATAGCCCTATCATTATATTCTTTGTTTAGCATTATATCGAAACGAGCTGAGGAATTTTGGTAACGGTTTTGCAATGAAGCCTTGGTGAAACTGTGGCGCTTAATCAGATACATGGCATAGTAAATGCTCTTTAATTCCCCATTAAGTTCTTCTTTTTTGTAAAGATTCTCTAATTCTACTAATGGAGGGTTTGATGAAGCAGAAGCATATAATTCAGTAAGTTTTAACTGAGCTTTATCAAAATACTTGAGAAGGAATTCAGATACTTTTTTATGCCTCACAGCATAGACGTTTCTGTCATTATATTTATTTTGAGCTCTAAGATATTCTTGATAATGTAATGTCTTTATATGTCTGTTTTTGAGACTATCCTGACTTAAAAAAACACTGTCATATTCTCTTAGAATACGGGTGTACTCATAGTTTAAATATTCAGAACTTTTTCCATTGTGAAAGCCAACAAAATTCCAGCCGTTTATATCATCTATATATCCATTTTTGTCATCATCTTTGCCATTATTGGTTATTTCTTCCAGATTAAGCCATATTCTACTTCTTAACTCCGGATGTTCAATGTCAGTTGAAGTATCTAACACAGCAACAATTAAATCATCTCCTTTTTTCCCCTTTAGAATTTGCGCGTCGGCTTTATCCAAACTAATGCCTGGAATTGTGTCTTGTATCAAGTCATTTTTCCACCAACTATTTTTACTTATGCTGTCAATAGTATTTTTTTTGAAACTCGAACTGATTCTCGAAATATATTTGCCAGATGAGCAACTATATCCAAATAGGATTATTAAGAAAAAATGCATTTTTCTCATCATATTATAAATCACGTTACAAATGAAGGATTACTTTGATTCAGTCGTCCTTTCGAATTTTGGAAAAAAAAGATATTACTAAATTTACCAACTCAGCATCCAATAGTCAAAGGAATTTCAATAGGAGGGTCGTCTCCGTCCGTTTGATCATCTCCATTATCTTGGCTTCCCCCAAAAATGTAATTTGGACTATCAATTTTGCTGATTCTAAATTTTTTTAGACTCAAATTGATGAAATCGCTCTTTTTTTTCATGGTTTTGAATTATTGATTATTACGATAACCAAAGCTAAAAAAAATAATCTTTGCCAATAAGGAATATCATAGTTGTTAGTCTTATTTTATAAAGCAAGACCTTCAATTAATTGATTTTCAATCAATTATTTTATTTAATTGTTTAATAAAATAGGAAGGATAAATACCATTCCGCTTATAAAAGATCTTGGAAAAGGTCTCAGCACTTTTAAACCCGCATTCGTGGGCGATGGCCTTAATCGTGAAGTTTTTAAAGGATCTATCGCTTTTGAGTTTTTCCATGGCATAATCAATTCTTAGATCGTTTAAGTAAGCGGGAAAGTTCTTCTTTTTGGTGAAATTTACCACTTTGGAGAGATACGTGGAGTTGGTGTCAAATTCTTCTGCCAACACATTTAGATTTATTTTTTTATCCGTAAAGCGTTGGTCTGACTCAAATTCATCGAGTTTCGTTATGATGCTTTCCAAAAGTTCTTTGGGAATACCAATGTCTTTATCAGCGTCAATTTCAATAGAAAGGTCAATTGATTCATCGGTAGCATCATTTATCAATGATTTAAAGCGTTTTTTAAAGACCAATTGCCTTTGATAGAAATAAATGATCAAAATTATTCCAATCACCACGGCTGCGATAAATGCTATTGTAGTGTAGGAGTTATTTTTTTCTAATGAAGCGATCAACGTTTCCTTCTCTTTTATCAGCTTTGGGATGTCGTATTGTTTGGTGATCTTATAGTTCAAATAATCGGAATAACCGTCAATCACACTATCTACCTTTAATAGTCTTTCGATATAGACCAACTGGTTTTGAATATCGTTTTTATCTCTGTAATAATCGATTAACATATTATATGCTTCGGTCGTCTCTGGTAAAATATCATTGGTTTGTAAAAAAACGGTATCTACTTTTTTAAATGATTCGATGGCCATTTCTGAATTCCCGATTGACATCTGATTTTTACCCATAAAATAATACCCCACGGCTAAGTTGGGCTTATCATCTGCCCTAATGAAATAAGGAAGAGATTTATTGATGCTATCTAGGGAAGCTTGGTATTTCTTTCGCGCGCAAAGGACTGCAGCTTCATTAAGAATAAAAAGATTTATTCTTCTTTCACTCTTGTGAAGATAGGATTCTCTCAATCCTTTATGATTCAAAAATGAAGTCGAGTCCAAGTTTCTTAGATTTCGGTATGAGTTTGCAGCCGAAAAAATTGCTATTAAATAATTATCAATTCCTAAGGTCTCTTTGTTCTTTTTTGCGTAATCTAAGTTATTAAGATGTATGTTGAGCGCTTCTTTGTAATTACCAGATCTTCGTTTCAGTCTTCCGATACTATTGGAGGAGGCAAAAATAAAATCTGAGTTATAATTTTCTTGCGCCCAATTATAGCCTATTATATAATTATCAATTGCTTCTTTAAATTTTCTCTTTTTATTGTAGTAGTTACCTTTTTTCAAGTAGGCAGCTGCTGGAAAGAATTTGTTAGGAGAATAATATTTATTGGCTGAGGCGATTATGCTATCATAATACTTCTGTGCATTCTCTTCATTAGACATTTGAGACATCAAATGAAATGCCATACTTTTATTTTTATAATTACCATCCCTAAATGCTTTTTTGTAGTACGCTAAAGCATAAGTAAGCCCTATTTGCTTTGAGTCTTTATTTTTTACACATAGGTTCTTAAGAGTTTCAAAATCCTTACTGAGTAGCGAATCCGGCACCACTATATCTTCATCTTGCGCATGACTAGCAATAGAAAAAAAGAATGGCAAGCTGAGAACAAGTATTTTGTTTAGGGTATAACGAAACGAAAACGAATCTTTCTTTCGAAAGAATAAAAGGAGAAAAGACACTATTGGCGCAATAGAAGTCAAAACAATTCGATCAATTAGGGAGTTTAGAAAGCGAAATATACCATAATGCCATTGACGATGCAAGATTATTCGCCAAACAGCATTCGATATAGTAGTCTTCATTTATAAATTGACAGCTCGTCATTTATAAATGGTCAGCATAACCCCTTGCAAACCCCTTATTTCCCACATTTCTTTGTGACAGCATTTCAAACTAAAATTCAGCCGGAAACCGAAAAGGCTTTGAGAGAGTAGGTGGCAACCATAACCAATCAATCATGGAAATCTTCAGACGGTCAGGGAGATCATGTACATCAATATTACTATCTGTGATACTATTGTTTTTTTCCTGTGGATGCGATGATTCAGTCAAGGAAAAAAGAGAGCCAAACTACAACTCATCTGATGAGCGCACTGCTCCTTCCGAAAATGTATATCCAAATGATAGAAAGAAGAACATTCAGGGCTTTGAAATGAATGCTAAGCTTATAAAAGAGCTGCTGGAGAGTACAGAGATGAATTCGGAGGAGGTTTTAGCGATGAGTCGTAAAAATGGATCCATGAATGAAAAACAATTAAAAGTATTTCAAGAGTTCATTGCGAGTATTGAAGAGAATGGCTTTGACGTTGCCATGTCCGATCTCGAAAATTATATGGCCAAGGCTAGAATATCAGAAGATGAATTTGAGCGATATAAAAATTTTGCAAGTGCGATGAAAATATTGAATGATAAGAATCCATCGCTATTTGACCCAGACAGGAATGATAAAACCGACCGGCGATGTCGACTTGCCATGATATCACTGACTGCAGCATTGGCAAGTAGCATTTCGTGCGATACCGTCGTGTCCTGTGGTCTGGCGATCGTGTTGGGAGTAAATGCACAAATCGCTGTCAAGGAGTATTGTGAGGAAACGAGATAGTGAATCTTTGAGATTTTCTAGCGATCCTTTGTAAGGGATTTGAACAGGTTTGAGGAGTCATCTCAAATCATAATATATAAAATAGGTTGAGACAAAAGTGCAAACTAAAAAGAAACGCCTTTAAAAGGATAGTGATCGAGGCGAATGGTCTTAGACCATCAAGAGTTAGAGATATCACATGGTTCCTCCCGAGGTGTCGGAGACGGGACCGGTGACACCCATTTGAGTAATGAGAGCGAATGGGGCCATAGGGTTGCAGCATCTTCGTGTTGTTGGTTCATAGTTAGCATCATTACTGCAGCTGTAGATCTGCAACCCTTTTTTTGAACAGGAATGACGTGTGAGGGATGATTGATGATGAGTTGAAAGTTAAAATGATATCGTCTTTGCGACCCCGTAGCATCGGGGGAAGCAAACTGTTAGAATGGAGTTCCAGATCGAAGAGTCATCTTGATGCCCATAAAAACAAATAACAACAAGCAGTAACCAAACAATTATGAAACAACGTTTATTTTTTTCATTTCTGATAGGCCTTACCATAACTACAAGAGGTCAAAATCTCTTGGATGCATCCGCGTGGACCTTAGGTAACGACTTGATCACAGGTTTTGCGCGGAATGGTACGGCATCCGAAAATAGCCGAGAGCTTGGGAAGAATCATATTGGCGAAGAGGTCATTATTTGGAAGGCATCCCCAGATGGTGAATATAATGCTAGCGGTGGTTGGAACACCAATTATTTTAATATCGATGCTAGCAAGACCTATCGCCTTTCGGTATGGTTAAAGAAAACAAATTCCCATGAAGGAAATTCATCTTTAGGATTCAATAGCTATGCAAATGGTGCTCACCAATCATTAACTCTAGATGAGACCACTGCTAACAGTCCCTATTTTTGGGTGGGGGATCTTCCAAAACTAGACCGTTGGTATTTGATCGTTGGCTATGTTCATCATAGTTCTTATAACTCAAATGTAAACTTAGGGCGAATTTATGATGGAGTTACTGGAGAAGCTGTTGTGACAATCACAGATTTCAAGTTCAGTAGCGCTGCAACAAATATTCGACACCGATCTTATCTGTATTACGATACGAATACCGAAGACCGTCAATATTTTTATGCGCCAAGGATCGATCAGATCAATGGAAACGAGCCTACTATCAACGAGTTATTACGAATAAATGAAAATTCAGAGCTCGTATTTAACTATGATGTGGCTGGCAATCGTACACAGCGCTTCTACTGTGCAGAGGAAGGATTATGTTCACCAAGCATTCCTGTGGTTGAAGATTCAACAAATTTATTAGAAGATGTCCTTGAAACTGAAATAAGCGAGGTTAGTACAGAGATTAAAGGAAATTCTGAGGAAGTTCTACACAAGATCTATCCGAATCCTACGGAAGGAGTTCTTTCACTAGCGCTATCGGATGAAAACCTAACACCTACAGGTTCTGTAAATATCTACAACATAAATGGAACCTTGGTTAAAAAAGAACACATTAGTAAGCCTTCGGGTAGGTTAGCACTAGACTTGAGTGATCTCCCTTCTGGAGTGTATTTCATTCACGCACATCTGAGTAATGGTCAAGCGATCACAGAAAGGATCATCAAAAAGTAAATGACGGATATGAAAAATAAGATAACTACAATCATAGCGCTTTTCTTAGCAATTTCAATATATGGTCAGCAAGCAAAAGGGCTGCCTCAACAGGATGCTGGGGAAGACGAATTGAACTTTAGGAAAGTAAACATTTTAGATAAAGAGGAAGGAACGCTGGTGTTGGAAGGGGAAACCAACACCGCCTCCTCCAATAGCGACTCTAAGTTTAGTAGAGACGCTGACTCTGGTATTGGAGAGACCATGGGAGTGCTCTCAGTGTCTCTCACAGGAGCGGCTACGTATGATGTTCCGGTAGCCGTTCCTCCAGGGATCAATGGTGTTGCGCCAGAACTATCCATTCATTATAACAGTCAAAGTGGAAACGGCATTGCTGGCTATGGATGGAACATCGCAGGTTTGTCCACCATCACTAGGATTCCTTCGACCAAATATCACGACAATCAGGCAGATCCGGTTGACTTTGATACGATGGACCGATTTGCATTAGATGGACAACGACTCATTCTAAAAAGTGGAACCTATGGTGGTGATGGTGCTGAATATCAAACTGAAAACTATTCTAATCTGAAGATTGTTTCTTACGGCATTTCGTCATACGGTGAAGATTATGGTCCAGCCTACTTTGTTGTTCATTACCCCGA
This sequence comes from Sungkyunkwania multivorans, assembly GCF_042675645.1. NCBI lineage: Bacteria > Pseudomonadati > Bacteroidota > Flavobacteriia > Flavobacteriales > Flavobacteriaceae > Sungkyunkwania > Sungkyunkwania multivorans. The sequence goes on from NZ_JBHTJH010000017.1 coordinate 1,043,419, forward strand.
TGGTTCTGTGGCCCATTATGGTAGCAATGATGATTCTAAATCTCTTACCACTTATGCCATCACCTACTGGGAAAATCCTCATAAAATAAGGATAAGTTATGAGTATATGATAAGGTATAATAGTCTTTATGTTAAAAGTGTGAAATATGGAAGTCGAGGGACGGAGGCCCCTATTAATGCCATCTATTTCACCTACGATTCTCCTAAAGACGGCTTTTACAAACAAAACGCCAACGGTTATGTTGCTGGCATAAGTCTAATAAGAGAAGATTTTTTGCGAGCAATTGCTGTACATAGTGCAGAGGAACGCTTTAGATTCTACGAGTTAAATTACGATAAGACACATCTCAAATATGTCAGACTGAGAAACATTATTGAATCTAGTGGTCGAGGAGGCCTAAAGCATAGCCCTATCTTTTTTGATTACAATGATTCTCAGCATGGAATAGAATATTCAGAAGTAACTACGGACCTTGGATTACAAAATATTGAACAACGAAATGCCGAGACCGTTTCCCTTGATTTGACCGGCAACGGGAAGATGGACTTTATCGTGTATCCTAAAGAGAGGGATAAGTTCTGGATTTTTAAGGATATACAGAATGGTGCTTACAACTATCCGTCTGAGATCACCATGGATTTTGAGACAGTTTTTCCAGCAACAATACTCAATCACCATAATAAGATATTGATCGGTCAGGGATTAGGAATTGTTCAGAATGGCCCTGACAATACGGTCAACATTAAGGCCTATGCAAATGGCACGACAAATCCAATTTATTATCAATATACCAAAACTTGGAACGCTCCAACTTACAGGTACTACTCATCACCGACCAGTTATGTCGACAGACAAAAACCATTCAATTACCTTTCTGGTGATTTCAATGGTGATGGCTTGACGGATGTGGTGGCATTAGGCAAACCGTACACAAATAGGACTTGCTATTACCATGGGGAATGTGATGATGCAGATCCATGTGACAATGACACCTTTGTCGAACCTATTGAGTGCTTTAATCGTTTAAGAAATCAAAATATGGAAAGCGCTAACCGTCAAGAAAATATATCGGAGGATTATCGTGAACAAAATGAAACAACAGTTGATGAGGTTATTGATATTGCAACCTCTCGTACAAGTGATTGTTACTATACGTGTTATTCTACCAATGTAAACTTCAAAGGGGCCTATTTAATTGATCTAAATCGTAACCTAACGAACAACTACGTGAGGAATATTGGATTTCTTCAAGAACATATCGGAGAGAATGACCAGGTTTTAACGGGTGATTTTGATGGGGATGGAAAGACCGATATTCTACATCTGACAGAAATGAAGAAGGCTTATGTGTATTCTTTGAGTTCTAATAACCAGATGAAGTTAATTTGGGCGGAGGAGTTGGATTCGTCTTTCGATATCTTCAGACCAATTTTATTAGGAGATTATAATGGTGATGGAAAAACGGACTTCATCTATCCCCGAAGAAACAATTCAAGAGAATTCATGCATCATTTTTCAACTGGAATAGGTTTCACTTCCTTCGCTTTTGATAAGGCGTTCGAGTATAGGACTGACTTTTGGAATGCAACGAATGGGACTCTTTCTAGTTTCAGGCTCATTCCTTTGGATGCCAATGGAGATGGAAAGACAGATATTTTAGAGTATAATACAACTACGTACAATTCAAGTTCCAATGGGGAACAGGTTGTCAATGTATACGATAATATAGGGAATAGGGGGGAGCAAAGTATTCATAACGTGGCTTTTGCCCACAGGGGTAGGGCCACGAAGATAGGTAAGCTTAAACATTACCCCATTCCAATATTTCTAAATTCTGATAAACAGAATAAAAATTTAGATTTTGCTACCATAAGCAACCAGTGGGTAACGTCCTTTTCTTTTAATATGGACCATAGAGAGGATGTGTTGATTCGCTCTATTACGAATAACGGAGTCACACAAACAATAGACTATCGAAATATAGATCCTGATTCGTTGAATGAAGATTATGCAGCTGTCTATAGCTCAGCCTACGAAGAAACATATCCAAATATAGATTTGCGAATAGCCCCTGGGACAAAAGTAGTGGCCACGCTAAAAAGAATAGCTGGGAATACCCCGACACTTAAGCAACATTTTGCATATCACGGTGGCGTTTTTAATTTAGAGGGCAGAGGGTTTTTAGGCTTTAAAAGCATAGCACAAAGTAATTGGCATACAGGAAACTCCGATAGGATCTTTGTCACTTCCAAGTACGACCCTCATCTAAGAGGTGCTATGACCGCAACCTATGCGCAATCCTATGATTTCAATTTCAATATACCGACCTCCAACTATATTTCGAAGACCACATACGAGGTGAGTCATTCTATAGCTGAAAATAAGGTGTTCAAATCTTGGGTCAATTCAAGTCTCACTCAGAATGCGTTGCAAGGCGTCAACTATCACACTACCTATGAATATGATGCCTATAATAACCCTACGCGAGTCAGCACAGACTATTTTGGGCATGGCAGCCGTGTCTCTGAAACGACGTATTTAAATAGCCTTGGAACTGAGTATTATATAGGTCGTCCTGAGCGTCAGACCGAGACCATGACTATTGGAGGAGATTCCTTCAGCTCCGAACAACAATTCATCTATGCGGGATATGACCTAGTAGAGCGGAAATTCAGGGGCAATGGAACACCTTTCGATACAGAACGCTACGAGTATGATAGTTTTGGGAATATAATCAAAAGGACGCTGATTCCTGATGGAGAATCTCCTAGAATAACAAGTTTTGCATATGACCTTTCTGGTCGGTTTCTAACGAAGACGATCGATGTGGAGGGGTTGAACACCACCTTTGAGTACAATACCAATGAAGGCACGCTCCTAAAAGCTACGAATCCTTACGGGCAACAAACAGAATATACCTATGATCATTGGGAAAGGGTGATTGCGGTTACCGATTATCTCGGCAATGCGATTTCTACAACCTATGAAGAATCATCCGACCATAGTTATACAGTAAGTAGAGCTGCAGATGATGGAAGTGAGGAGATTAGGATCTATGACCGTTTGAAGCGTCTTAGCGAGTCGAGGAACAAGAATGTCCTTGGGCAATGGTTGAACGTTAAATATATCTACGATAAGTTCGATAGAGTGTCCCAAGTAAGCGAGCCATATATGGGCGGTGCACCAACTCAGTGGAATTCGGTAGCATATGATTTCTACGGAAGACCTAAAAGACAGACGCTCTACACAGGCCGAGTCTTCGATATCAGTTACGATGGACTTACCACCACTGTCAATGATGGAACAAAGACGGTAAGTCGTACTGCCGATGCCATGGGAAACACGACCAAAGTGGAAGACCCTGGCGGAATCATCAATTATAACTACTATGGAAATGGAAATTTGAAGAGCACGAATTATAACGATGTTGTCATCTCGATAGAACAGGATGGATGGGGCCGGCGTACCAAGATGATCGATCCTTCCGCGGGGATCTACGAATATGAGTACAATGGTTATGGAGAGCTTACCAAGGCGATTACACCCAATGGCACTACCCAATACGACTATTCGTCAATCGGTAGGCTTATACAAGAAAAAATAACTGGGGAACATACAGATATGACCATTCAGTATGCGTATCATCCTGTGAATAAGAATATCAGCAATATCCTGATGACCAGCAGGGATGGAAATAACAGCAGCTATGACTATACCTATGATGGACAACATCGATTGATCAGTTCCTCCGAGACCAATCCATATGCCGAATTTAAAAAGGAATTTACCTATGATAATTTTGATAGAATAGGAACGGAGCATTATCATGCCAAACTACTTTCTAATGGAAAGACCACTGATAAAAAAGTTGTTTATGGCTATCAAAATGGAAGTCTTAAACAGCTGATGGACCATGGGACTGGCGACATCATCTGGAATCTTAAAGATATCAATGCGCGTGGACAAATTACCGATGTGGATTATGGCTCCACCAATTCGCTGAATACATACGATGCTTTCGGATACCTCACAGAGCAAAAAGTAAAGGTAAAAGAGACCGACGAGGAATTGATGACGCTGGGGTATGAATTCGACGCACAACGAGGTCTCCTCAAAACTCGAAGCAATAGTTTGTTCTCTTGGTCCGAGACCTTTGAGTATGACAATTTGGACCGTCTTATCTCCTTTAACGATAACGACAGCCCAAAGAGCCATGACTATGATGAGATGGGTCGAATTATCTCGAATAGCATTGTCGGGGACTACAACTATGCAGGCTCATCATTTCAAATAGATAAGATAAGCCTCAACACCCTTGGAGATCTCCATTACCAAAACAACAGTGTACATCAGGTTTCCTACAATGCTTTTAAAAAACCTTTTGAAATTCAGCAAGTGGGTAAGGAGCGAATAGGATTCCAATACAATGCTTTTATGGGGCGATCGCATATGTTCTATGGGGGTATTGAAGAAGATATTTCCCAACGGACCAAACGTAAGCACTATTCCCACGATGGGAGTATGGAGATCAGCTATGATGCTTCGGAAGATAGGACCACCTTTGTCACTTATATTGGAGGGGATGCCTACAGTGCGCCAGCGATATGGCGTTCGGAGCAGGCTGAGACTTCGGCAGAGGATTATTATTATTTACACCGTGACCATATGAACAGCATACTGATGATCACTAATACTGATGGTGGGGTCGAAGAAAAACGACACTTTGATGCTTGGGGCAATATCATTAAATTAGCGGACGGAGATGGTAACGCACTATCGAGCTTTGAAATTTTAGACAGGGGATATACGGGCCACGAACATTTACAAGGTGTGGGATTGATTCATATGAATGGGCGCTTATATGATCCCAACTTGCGACGTTTTCTATCGCCTGATAATTATATCCAAGACCCAACGAATACTCAAAACTTTAATCGATATGGATATGTACTCAATAATCCGTTAAAGTATTGGGATCCAAGTGGGGAGATGACAGAAGAAAACCCTGGCCTTTCCGATTCGCAACAGATTGGATTGGGGTCCGCGATAGCCTCTCTTTTTTCATCGATCAACTTTCGTTCTATAGGCCACGTCATTAATAAAACGTTTAACGCAGTTAAAAATGCTATTGGTAATGGTATTCGTGCCATTGGGCGGGGATTTAGACGCTTTTTTGGTATCGGTAGAAAAAAGAGAGACACCATCATATCCGTTGCCAACTCGCAATCCGTAAGTATGGATCCTTTGGCCAGGTCCAATCCCAATGTTCCCGAATCGCTGAGTGGGAGCGGGGATACGACTACAAGTTTTGATGTTGTGTTAGAACAATCCATTGGTTTTAGCAAAGGAGTTGCAAACTCTTTGGTGGATCTCTTTGGTTTTGGATGGGAAGAAGGTGCACAAAGCTGGGCACGTTTGATTTCAGGAAATGATGAGCTTACCCTCTTGCCTCGTTTTGAAGTAGAAAATGGCCAGCAGGCCGGTTACTGGGCGGGAGTGATCGCTTTTGCTTTGGCAGAGCCGTCGCCTGCGGGGGAAATCAATGCTGTTAGGAGAGGTGTTAAGGCAGGTAGGGCCCTTTGGAGGCTTACAAAAACAGGTGCCTCCCGAATTAAATACCATAAAACTTTTGGAACTTTATATAAAAGTAAATCAGATAATTTGTGGTGGGCAGTTGACCGAGCAGGGCATGGAGGCAGTAAGTTTAAAGTGTTTAAAGAAACAAATAAAGGATTGGAATGGTATAAAGATGCCGATGAATTTGGCGACTTTATAATAAATAAACACAAAGGGCCTACAGGAACATTTATACCTTGGGGACAGCTAAAGACAGTAAAATGAAACTATTAGAAAAAACAGAATTTAATGCTTATAGTTGGCTGAACTTTGAAAGTTTACCAGATAGTCATGGATATAAATTTGAGCTTTATCCAAAATCAGAATTAAATATTGACGGATTTGTCATTTTATTTTATTCTATTTTCGAAAAGTTTATCGATGAATTACAAATAGGACAATTTGGTAGAAATAATAAATGGGGTGATTTCTGTATTGATACCTGGGACTTACATAATGATAGATGTGATTATTCTCTAGAAGGTAAGAGTAAATCAACTTCTACCTACTTAAATATGCTTACTGCGAATGAAATAGAACCAGAGTATACTGGTTTTTGTAAATCATTAAATTGGAATAGGTTTTTACCAATAATTCTTGATTGTATATTTAATCATATCGCTCCTTACAGTATTATGATATATGCCCCTAATTGCCAATTGGTATTTTATTTTCATCATACAGGGAGCATTGGGGTTTATTACAGCGATTTGAATGACGGGGTGATGCATGTTATTGATAAAGCAAAAATTGAAGATTTAGAGATTAAAAATATAAATGATGAAAGGGTGCTTGCTGCACTTAAATAAAGTAAAGCCTCGCTACCGCACGATTTCATCGTGTGGTAAAGTGCCAAATGTCCAAGCTCCCACAAGCAGGTTTTCAACTTCGTAGGGGAAGAAATGAAGCGACTTTCTCGTAGCAGCGGTAATTACCATATTTAGTTAAGCCATCAAAGATAAAGTTTCTGAGGTCCTTTCTTTAAGAGCGTCAACCTTCAATTAACAGTCAAGAAAATAAGAATCATAACCAACACCACATAACCAAATAACCACATGAAAAAAGTACTCATTTTAATAACTGGAATATTATTTCTCAATAACTCATTCGGTCAAGAAATTGAGTTAAAGCTAAGTCTGTTAGGGTATAATTTCTCCCAAAACGGACAAAGATTGAATTGGAAAGAATTGGCGACCGTAACCGAATCGCATGTAGAAGCTAATATGTTGATAAAGAAAGCCAAGTCGCACAATACGATTTCAAGTGTGTTAAGTTTAATTGGGGGTGGACTTATTGGAATCCCCATTGGTCAATCGATAACGGACCAAGAGCCCAATTGGATTTTGGCCTATATTGGAGGAGGAGTAGCGGTGATTAGTGTTCCTTTTACCTTCAGTGCATTTAACAAAGTCAATAAGGGAATTGACAAGTATAACCTTTCCTTGAGATCAACATCGAAGTCTGTGATGAAACCTGAATTTAGCATTATTGCTGATAGAAATGGTTTAGGAATTTCTATCAATTTTTAAGCCTCGATCTGCAAAGAGTCACTCTTCGCAGCAGTTCAATACACCGCTACCGCACGATTGAATCCTGTGGCAGCATGGGTGCCTATAAGCGGTGAATGTAAATTTCCAAGCGAATCCTCCCGACCAGAATTTCAATCTTGGCGGATTCTCAAAGCACTGAATAGCGATGCCGATTCAAAATATAATTCACTAAATTAACACCAGTTGCTGGTTGACAATTATATAGAAAACAATAAAAACCAACATCAAATAACAAATAACCACATGAAAAAAACACTACTGGCCATAGCATTTCTGAGCGCCGTTTCGGGATTTTCGCAAGACGATTCCAAAAGTGCGAAAGACCAATTTGTAAAGAACAGAACGATCGATATCTCAGTGGGTTATGGATTAAGCTTTTACGACGACGATGTTGACATTTATGGAGAAGGCCTCTATCTCCAAGGGGAATATGTCCTTCCCTTGTCTAGGTGGATCGACCTAAGGCCGTACGCTGGCTTTGTCTTTACAAAGACAGACGATGATGGCCGACCATCTGGGACTGGTTTCCAATCAAACACGAATGCCTTCCTATTGGGCGGCAAGGCGCGACTTAGAGCACCGATTCCATTCGTGGCACCGTATATCGAGTTGGGTATTGGAGCGTCCATCAGGTCCTTTGAGACCGTCACGCCAGCGACTAATATCGATAAGAGCGGACTGCTCTATCATATACCATTTTCAATAGGTCTCGAGCTGGGCCGTAAGCATAATTTCGACCTTGCTTTCACCTACTATTATCATAGACAAGCGGAACAGGTTGCAGGGGCATTTGCTTTCGGAATTTCAATTCCGTTGAAGGATTGATGGTTGATGGAGCAGGATACTTCAATGTCAAAACACCACTCCATTCGCGCAAATCTAAATCGGAGAACTTGAAATAAGCAACCATAAACCATAAACCATAAACCATAAACTATAAACGATCACACTACATCCACTCATTTACCCTATTGGCATCGAGCTTCAAAAAGATAAAGAGTAAGGTGGTAAAACCGAGAAGGCTAGACCCGCCATAGCTAAAGAATGGCAAAGGAATACCAATGGTAGGCAGCAAACCGATCACCATCCCAACATTGATCACAAAATGAAAGAAAAGGATGGACGCCACCCCATAGCCGTAAATACGACTAAATTTAGATTTTTGACGTTCCGCTAAATGAAGGATCCGTAAGATCAGAAGCATAAAGAGCAGAACGACACCCGCTGCCCCCACAAAGCCCCATTCTTCGCCCACCGTGCTAAAGATATAGTCGGTATGCTGCTCAGGGACAAACCCCCCTTTTGTCTGGGTACCCTCTAACCAGCCCTTACCCGAAAAACCACCCGAACCGATAGCAATTTGCGACTGATTAGTGTTGTATCCAATGCTTTTGGTATCTACACTTTTTCCCAAGACAATATTGAAACGGTCCCTATGTCGCTGTTCGAAGACATTGTTAAAGATATAGTTCACCGAGTAGGAAAACGCCACGGCGATAAGGATAGTACCTAAGTAGGGCCAGAGCGAAGTCCGTTTGTTCTTTCGCTTTTTAAAGATAAATGTAAGAATGAGAAGACCAGTCACAGCGACGGAAACATAGACAGGAGTAAAGAGCAAGGTGGTGATAAAAAGGCTAACCGCGATAAACCCAACGGCGATATACACTCCCGAAAGTCCCTCGCGATGCAATACAAAGAAAAAAGAGGCAAAGACCAAAGCACTACCAGGATCCGGTTGTGGTATGATGAAGAGCGCAGGTAACACAACGATCAAAAACGCTCTCAGCTGGTGACTCAACTGTTTGATGTTCACCTGTAAGTCGGTGAGATATTTCGCCAAGGCCAAGGCCGTCGCCGCCTTGGCAAATTCAGAAGGTTGCAAGGTAAAAGAGCCGATGCTATACCAAGACGTGGCCCCATTGATATTTTTTCCAAAGACGAACAGGCCCAATAGCGACACCAACGAAATTAGATAGATGATACTGGCAAAGCGTTCATAGAATTTGGCCTCTAGTGATACGATGAAGACCACCAGCACCAAACTCGCTCCTATAAAGAAGAGTTGTTTGCCATACGCATGGTTGAGGTCCAGAAAACTGGTAGTTTCATCCGGTAAAGAGGCCGAATAAATGTTCATCCACCCTATTCCTACCAAGGCGAGGTAAAGCAGAGTAGAAAACCAGTCTATATTAAGGGCTGCTCTGTTGCTATTCATTGATCTCAAAAGGTTCTCCACTCAATGGCTTAGCATATTCTTCTTGAAGACTTCCAAGAAGCATACGCTCTTCTAACCAACCCCTACTCACCTCACCGGTGAGGTGCTTCTCGATCATAAGGCTGGCGATCGGCGCCGCCCATCTGCTGCCCCAATATCCATTTTCTATGAATACTGCAATAGCGATCTTTGGGTTTTCTTTGGGGGCAAAAGCTACGAATATAGAGTGGTCTGTAAGTTGGGTCTTTTCTCCATTAATGGTCGTAAAATTCTCTGCAGTTCCAGTTTTTCCGCAAACTTCGATACCTGGGATTCTTGCGATTTTGGCCGTTCCCTTTTCTACCACATCATGCATCCCTTGAATTACTGGTGTAAAATTCTCAGGCGAAATAGTGGTCACATTTTTTGTGGTAAATTTCGGGTCGATCGTCTGTCCTTCCACATCTTTGATAACGTGCGGAGTGTAATAATAACCTCGGTTGGCGATGGCAGCGGTCATATTTGCTAACTGGATGGGTGTTGCCAATACCTCTCCCTGGCCGATGGCATTGGATACGGTGGTCACTGCTCTCCATCCTCTTTCACCATACCATTTGTTGTAAAATGCTTCCCCCGGAACGTGTCCCTTGCTGCCGACGGGTAGATCATTCCCTAAAAATTTTCCCAGTCCAAAGCTGTTGACATGCCGCTTCCAATTTTCAAGGCCTTTTTTATGGTCTTCGTCCTTATCAATAATGCGACGGTACACATTGGCGAAATAAGTGTTGCACGATTCGTATACCGCCCGGTTCATATTATTTCGTGTACCGGATGGACAGTGGCAACCCATCCATTGGCCTTTTGCAAAATAATGTCCGTGAAAACAGGTGATCTTATCATTCGTGCCGATCACACCTTCCTCAAGGGCGATCAAAGCGTTGATGGTCTTAAAGGGGGATCCAGGGGCATACTGGGCCTTTAACCCGCGGTCGAAAAGCGGAATATTGATAGAATCGTTATAAAGCTTGGTAAAGTTCTTTGAACGTACCCGGCCGACCAATATGGCAGGATCGTAGCTGGGAGCTGTCACCAGCGATAAGATCTCTCCCGTGGAAGGCTCTATCGCAACGATGCCGCCACGTTTATTTTTCATCAACATCTCACCATATTCCTGAAGTTCGATATCCAACGTAATACGGATATCCTTTCCAGAAACTGGGAGCGTATCAAATCGCCCTTCTTTATAAGGGCCAATGATCCTATTGTGTTTGTCCTTTTGAAGACGTTTTACACCTTTCTTTCCTCTTAAGATATCCTCATAGGCCTTTTCAACGCCTTGTCTTCCGATGAGCTCTCCTTGTTGGTAGTAAGTGTACTTTTTGAGGTCACCCTCGTTCACCTCACTGATATATCCCAGGACATTCGAGGCTACCTCGGTCTGGTAATCTCTTAATTGTCTTTTCTGAATATAAAATCCATCAAACTTCCGCATCTTCTCCTGAAGGGAAGCATAATCTTCTTTGGAAAGTTGCGCCAAAAAGACCGAAGGGATCCATGGCGAATAGGTGCGTGCCTTTTTGTAGCGTTTTATAAAGTCCTTCTTATTTATCTTCAGCAAGCGACAAAACTCCGTGGTGTCGAGCGGTTTTACCTCTCTGGGAATGACCATGATATCATAGGCTGGTTGATTTGCTACCAACAACTTTCCATTGCGATCGTAGATATACCCGCGTTTTGGATAATCATATAATTTTTTGATGGCATTGTTGTCCGATAGCTGCCTGGCAGAAGTGTCAAAAAGTTGCAGATAAGAGAGTCGACCTATATAGATAAGCCCAATAAGTAATACGGTTACATAGAGTAGTAGTTTTCTCATTGTTTCTTATTGCTGAAAAGAATGATAAAAAGTAAACAGAGCAATACTGTAAAGATACTAGAGAATAACGTCTTTTTTAGGATCAAAAGTATGTTAGAAACGTTAAAGATCTCTAGTGAAAACAATACCAAATGATGAATGACCACCATGATGAACACATAGGTGATCCGCTCGCCCAATGCGGTCCTACTCAATTTTAAGGTGTGAAACTCATAACTAACACCAAACGAGGACCTCAAAACAACAGGTCTGGCAAAGGCCGCGATAAGGCATGCAGCAGCGTTGATTCCTCCGGCATCTGTAAAGATATCGATCGTCAAACCCATAAAAAAGGCCGCCAACAAGAAAACACTGCGATTGCTGCCAAAAGGATACGAAATAACGAAAAGAAAGTAAACATAAGGATTGACATAGCCCAAAAAGTCGATATTGTTAAAGATGCTTACTTGTGCCAAAAGCAAGACGACAAACCTTCCTATGTTTAAAAACAACTCCCTATTCATTAGTGCCAGATTGAAGTGTTCTTATTTCTGAAGCATCGATATTTTCTATGACATACACATAACCGACATGTGTCATGGAGTTGAAAAGTGAAATATCTAGATTGTAGTAACTTTGTGCCACATCCAATGAGAAGTTCTCGATCACCCCGATCATAATTCCTTGAGGGAAAATAGTGGATTCGCCTCCGGTGATAATGGTATCTCCCTTTTTCACATTGGCCAACTTTGGAATATCGATCAACTGTACCAATCGATGGTCTTCTGCATTCCAGATCAAAGAACCGATCTCCCCCGAAATTTTATGCTTCGCATTGATGGTCGATAGTTCGTTGAGCACCGATATCACCCTAGCGTAATTACCCGAGACCCGGTCCACAACACCGATAATTCCCTCTGAGGTGATAACGCCCATGTCCTCTCGGATACCATCCTTACTTCCTTTGTTGATAGTGAGATAATTGTTGGGTTTGTTATAACTGTTTTTGATCACCTTCGCAGCTCTGAAGATGTACTTATCTTTAAATGAAGTGCTATCGATAAAACTTCCGCTAGCTAACGAATCCTCTTGATTGAACAACAATTGTCGTAGCCTTTTATTCTCTTGGATGAGACGTTCATTTTCTCCTTTCAGATTGAAATAGCTATCGATATTGTTCACGGATTCGTATACGCCGCCGCTTAACCAATTGGCAGACTTGATAAACTTACTTCTGTGGTAGGAATGCGACTGGATGGTAAGCGATAACGAAAACACAAGCAGCAATAGAAACAAAAGAAAATTCTTGTTGCGAATAAAGAAATTAATGATTTGCTGCATGAGGGGGACTTTTGCTTACTTGATCAATACACTCTTATAACGCTCTAGGTTTTTTAGTGTGATACCCGTACCTCTAACCACTGCTCTTAGTGGGTCTTCGGCAATATAAACAGGAAGGTCGGTCTTTTGTGAAAGACGCTTATCCAATCCGCGTAGCATCGATCCGCCACCTGCTAGGTAAATACCCGTATTATAGATATCGGCAGCTAATTCTGGTGGGGTCTGTGAAAGTGTCTCCATCACGGCATCTTCAATCCTTAAAATGGATTTGTCAAGGGCCTTGGCGATTTCTCTATAGGAGATGCTCACTTGCTTAGGTTTTCCGGTAAGCAGGTCCCTACCTTGTACGGACATGTCCTCTGGTGGCAATTCTAGATCCTCGGTAGCTGCACCGATCTGGATCTTTATCTTTTCCGCCGTACGCTCTCCCACATAAAGGTTATGCTGCGTACGCATATAATAGATAATATCATTGGTGAAGACATCTCCAGCAACTTTGACCGACTTGTCACAGACGATTCCTGCTAAGGCGATCACAGCGATTTCGGTAGTACCACCACCGATATCCACGATCATATTTCCTTTTGGCTGCATAATATCCACGCCAATACCGATGGCTGCTGCCATAGGCTCGTGGATGAGATATACCTCTTTACCGTTTACACGTTCTGCGGACTCCTTTACAGCTCGCATCTCCACCTCGGTGATTCCCGAAGGAATACAGATCACCATTCGCAGCGAAGGGGTAAAGAGCTTTTTCTTTAAAGAGGGAATATTTTTGATGAACATGCTGATCATCTTCTCGGAAGCATCAAAATCCGCGATCACACCATCTTTCAAGGGTCTGATGGTCTTGATGTTCTCATGGGTTTTACCTTGCATCATATTAGCCTCCTTGCCAACGGCAATGATCTTCCCAGTTACACGGTCTCTCGCTACGATAGAAGGACTGTCCACAACAACCTTGTCATTGTGAATAATTAAGGTGTTTGCGGTGCCAAGGTCGATGGCAACCTCTTCGGTTAAGAAGTCAAAAAATCCCATGGGCTAAGTTAAGTTTAGAGGGTTCTATGTCGATTAAAATACGTCAAATCACGTAAAAGTACTAAGAAACTTTGATTTAGCCACAAGAACCGATTTGAGTTACGATTTTATTTTGATTGGCCCTCTCCTTCAACAGGGTCAACTTGTCTGTGGATGTAAGGCAGATTCAATGATTCGTTGTCAAAAATTACAATCTTTAAAAGAGGCTTGTGCCGAAATCAATGCTTAAAATGGCGCGTACCGGTGAATACCATCGAAATTCCATTTTCGTTGCAATAATCGATAGATAATTGGTCCTTAATAGAGCCTCCTGGTTGAATGACCGAACGGATACCTGCATTGCCTGCGATCTCTACACAATCTGGAAACGGAAAGAAGGCATCGCTGGCCATCACCGCACCTTGGAGGTCGAACTTGAATGATCGTGCCTTCTCAATGGCCTGTCTCAAAGCATCCACTCTCGATGTCTGACCTGTACCCGAAGCACATAACTGCCCATTTTTAGCCAAGACAATGGTGTTGGACTTGGTATGCTTGCATATTTTCGAAGCAAAGATGAGGTCTGCGATCTCTTCTGAGCTGGGTGCCGTATTCGTTTTGGCTTCCAACGCATCTTTGGCGTCGGTCTTCAAATCTTTGTCTTGTACCAGCACGCCATTCAAACAGGTGCGTACTTGCTTCTTCGGAAGTGCCACCTCTTTCTGAACGAGCATGATCCTATTCTTCTTTCCTTTTAGGATGTCTAGGGCATCGGCATCAAAAGCCGGTGCGATTACGACCTCACAGAAAAGTTTGTGAATCTCTTCGGCCGTGGCTTTGTCGATGGCGGTATTGGCAATCAGAATTCCACCAAATGCCGATACTGGGTCGCCAGCCAAGGCATCCACATAAGCTTCATGGATGGTAGGACGCGTTGCAATACCACAAGCGTTATTGTGCTTTAATATGGCGAAAGTGGGCGCATCGTTTTTGAATTCCCCCATCAAATTTACCGCGGCATCAACGTCCAGCAGATTGTTATAGGATAGCTCCTTTCCGTGAAGCTTGTCGAACATGGCATCAAATTCCCCAAAGAAGAAGCCCTCTTGATGTGGGTTCTCTCCATAACGTAGTTTTTTACCTTCGTTGATGCTGGCTTTGTAAACGATTTCTTCTTCATCTTTATTGAAATAGTTGAAGATGGCCGTATCGTAATGCGAAGAAACATTGAATGCCTTCGCCGCAAATCGCTTGCGGTCGGCAATTGAGGTTGCTCCGTTTTTCTCATTCAATAGCGATAAGAATTCGGCATAGTCATCAACGGAGGACACACAAATAACATCTTTAAAATTCTTGGCAGCGGCTCTGATCAAGGAGATGCCACCGATATCGATCTTTTCGATGATGTCTTGTTCCGAAGCTCCAGAAGCCACTGTTTTCTCAAATGGATATAGGTCAACAATGACGATATCGATCTGCGGAATTTCATACTGCTGTAGCTCTGCCACGTCGCTTTCAACCTCCTGTCGATTCAAGATGCCGCCAAAGACCTTCGGGTGAAGTGTTTTAACTCTACCACCTAAAATTGAAGGATAGGAGGTGACATCCTCGACAGGCACGACCTCGATACCTAATTCTTTGATGAATTTTTCTGTGCCTCCAGTGGAATATATAGTGACTCCTAGATCGTCCAGTTTCTTAACGATCGGCGCTAATCCGTCTTTACTAAATACAGAAACTAATGCAGATTTTGCAGTTTTTATGGAATTCATTTGTGTTGTGTTGTTTAAAGCTGCAAAAGTAACTTTTTTTGATAGAATTTTGAGTAAAATTTACACAATGATTTGAACAAAAAACGACCTGTGGATAGGTTCTATCGACAAGTCGTTTTTTCAAATTTGTTTTGGTCGGATCATGCCATGAGACCGGCGACCTTTTCATTGACGAACTCAAGCAATGCTTCGTCGGCTTTGGTAAAGGGGTCTGGTGTGGCCGAATCGATGTCTATTTGTCCAATATTCTCCCCGTTGACAAACAATGGTATAACGATCTCTGCCTTTACATGAATGCTACAGGCGATATAATTGTCTTGAGCCGTTACATCGGGGACCACAAAATTCTCGTTGCTTACCGCCACCTGTCCGCAAATTCCTTTTCCAAAAGGAATTATGGTGTGTTCGGTGGGTGCGCCAACATAAGGTCCCAGCTTCAATTCCTCTTTGTCTCCATTTCTAAAATAATAGCCTACCCAATCATAATGAGGGATACTTTCTCGCAGAAAATTGCAAAGCGCATATAAGCGTTCGTTCAAGGTCGCCTCGTTATTATGCAAAATGGTTGTTATTTCTGGTTTTAAATGATCAAAAGACATAATGTGATTTTTTGAGATTGCGAATTTAAAAAGAACTTTTTCAAACTTTGCGACTTTGGAAAAGTTCTGCTTATTTTTCTTCTATATTTGTTGGTCAATGCTTCAACTTTTTAAGAAATACAAAGCAGCTATAGGCTTTATCGTCAAGTTCTTCGTCGTTTATGCGATATTGACCTTTGTATATAACCAATACTTGGACGCATTTGATGACCAACCTGACACCCTCACCGTTGCTGTTGCCAAGCAGAGCAATGCGCTGATCAATCTGTTCGGGTTCCATGGCGCCGTCGAGGCACACGAGAGCGAACCTACGATGAAATTGATAGTCAACGAGAAATACGTCGGTCGTATCTTGGAAGGTTGTAATTCGGTGAGCGTACTTATTCTATTTGCTACGTTCGTGCTGGCCTTTACAGGGCGATGGAAGCGGTCGGTCCTATTTCTTTTACTTGGCGGATCGTTGATATATAGCGCCAATCTTATAAGAATAGCCGTGATTGCCATAGGATTGTATAAATTCCCGGAAAAAGAGTATTTGCTGCATCAGATCATCTTTCCATCGATGATCTATGGGATGGTCTTCTTGCTTTGGATGCTTTGGGTGAATAAATTTTCGAAGCTGTGAGCATATATGTCAAATACCTACTGGCTGGGCTCCTTTTTTTGGTGCTTATAGCGATCAGAGCATTTGAATACAATTTGTTCTATGATCCCTTCTTGAACTTTTTTAAATATGACTATCTAACGGCGAACATACCCGCCTATGATAATGTAAAATTATTCTTCAATCACCTATTCAGATATGGATTGAATATGGCAGTTTCTCTCACCATTATCTATGTGGCTTTTGAGAATCGCCAAGTGATCCGGTTTGCAAGCTTGCTATATGCGATCGCATTTGTGATTTTGATAATCGGTTATTTTTATTTGATCGAACACGACTTGCAGCGCGATTACTTGCTTACTTTTTATGTGCGTCGTTTCCTCATTCAACCGATCTTTGTGATCATTCTACTTCCTGCATTCTATTATCAACGAAAAATTCAAGGCAAAGAATCGTAATTTTGTGATATGATCACGAAAACCTACCAAATAAGCGGGATGACCTGTAACAATTGTAAGAATTCCGTTGAAGAGCAATTAGGGGCAATTCAGGATGTCTCCAATGTTGCGGTCGACCTGGAAAAAGGAGAGGCCACCCTTGTCATGTCTCATATGGTGCCATTGGACCTGCTGGAGCAGGCGCTACCTTCAAAATACGGTATCAGCGAAAAGAATATTTTCGATACCAATACTTCGATGCTACCAGATTCAACTCATGCTGAAGAGAGCGAGCTAAAACAACTGTTTCCACTCTTTTTGATCTTCTTTTATATCATTGCTGCTTCCGCATTGATGAATATCGATCCATGGAGTGGCGGTGATTTTATGCTAGATTTTATGGGACTATTTTACATAATTTTCAGTTTTTTCAAGTTTTTAGACCTTAAGGGTTTTCCAGCGTCCTTCAGCATGTATGACCCGTTGGCAAAGGTGTTTCCCTTCTATGGTTGGGTCTATCCTTTTATTGAAACAGTACTTGGACTAATGTTTCTTTTTCGATTTGAAGTAACGATTGCGCTGTATCTAACACTCATCATATTGGGAATTACAACTATTGGAGTGACTAGGACGTTATTTCAGAAGAAGAGCATCCAATGCGCATGTTTGGGAACAGCATTAAAATTGCCGATGACAAAGGCGACCTTTATCGAAAATTCGGTGATGATCGTCATGGCGATCCTTATGCTATTTCGTATGTATTAGGAACGGATGCACCGGTTACTCCTTTTTCACGTATATAGGATTTCAAAGATGTATGTATTAATTTCGGGCCAATCAATGATCAAAGTAAAATAACCATTCAGAAATGAAAAGAATCACATTCGTATTAGCAATCATTTTTTTTGTAGGGAGTGCCCCAACAGCAGAGGCTCAAATTTGGAAGAAGATCAAGAGAAAGGTGGAGAAAAAGGTCGAAGATGAGGTGGACAAAAAAGTGGATGACGTTCTAAGCCCCGAGGAGAAAAAGAAAAGAGAGGAGCAAGAAAGAAAAGAACAAGAGCAGCAGGAAGGTGAAGAACCCAAAAGGAGTGAAGCTCCTGATGATGCCAAAGATTCTGAGACTAACGAAACCAATGAGGAAAAGGAGACGCTAAGTTTTTGGATGAGTTACGATTTCGTCCCAGGCAAAGAGGTCATCTTCTACGACCCGATGACCGAGGACGATTACGGCGATTTTCCTAGAAGATGGGATATCATGTCGGGAGCCGCTGAAATTGGTAGATACGGCAAAGAAAAGGTGTTGTTGATCTACGGAAAGGGCGGCACCACGATCACCCCATTCTTTAAAGGGAAAGACTACCTTCCCAAAGAATTTACCATCGAATTCGATATCTATTACGACGAGTTCGCCCAAAAGAACAGAACGGATTTCGATGTGGTGTTCGGCGATGCCAATGGTCGCAATCCGGAAGCTATAGAAATTGCCTCTTACTATCCCTTTGATGTTCACTACAAGAAATTCAACTATACGTTACATAATTACAAGCAGATCAGAGATTTCAATGGATGGCACCATATCGCTATCAGTTATAATGAGGGCTATCTAAAGCTCTATTTCGACGAGCAAAAAGTATTGAACATTCCGCGATTTGGTTTTCAACCGACCTACCTTGATCATATAAGAATTGCCTACGCAGAAGCGTACGGAGCAGATAAGAAAAGGGTGGTGAGTATCAAGAATTTTAAGATCTCTAAAGGTGGAGGAAAACCATATAAGCAGGTCATAAGTGATGGCAAATATGTAACCCACGGTATCTTATTCGATAGTGGGAAGGCCACTTTAAAGCCGCAATCGGCAGGAGTGCTGAAACGAGTGACCGACATGTTGATAGACAATCCCGAATGGAAGTTCGAAATCATCGGTCATACCGATTCCGATGGAGATAATGATACCAACCTTCAACTCTCTATAAAAAGAGCCGAAGCGGTAAAAGAGGCGCTCGTTGATAGAGGAATCGACGCGCAGCGGCTTACATCCTCCGGAAAAGGGGAAAGCAAACCATTGAACACCAATAGTACTTCAGAAGAAAAGGCCAATAATCGGCGGGTCGAATTTATCCTAAAGAAATAGAAGTGAGGTTTTAAGAATTCCTTTAGAATCTCAATGAGAAAAAGCACTACTTTTGTAGCGTGAAGTTTCATAGATCCATATATGCCCTTGTCGCCATCTTTTTTTTGATGACCAAGGTTGGAGTTGCCTTCAATCTGCATTTTTGTGGAGAACAACTGGCAAGTGTCACTACCATGTTTGAAAGCAATGGCTGTGGCATGGAAATGGCCGCTGAAGCGAAACCATCATGCGAAAGTGAACAGCTCTCCAAGCCCAGTTGTTGTTCGGATGAGGTATTGCTGGTCCAAAATCAGGATGAGAACCCGATCTCAGATGTATTAAGTCTTTCTCAAGACCAGTTGATGGCGGTGCTAACGACTGCTCTCGTATTTGATCTATTTTCGGTTGAAAGTGAATCGTGGAACAATCAACCTCCTCATTATCATTATGATTCTCACGCGCCGCCGCTCTACGCATTGTATTGCTCCTATACTTTCTACGGATAATTAGTTACACATTTTTGTCATTCTTGCCCTTCAACTATCGCTCATGATAGACCTCGGCAGGAATCTAATGTTTAATTAATTATTCAAAATTTCATGAAAACAATCATATTCAGCATTTTAACGATGCTATCATTTTTATCTTTTTCGCAAGAAAAGATCCAAGGAATGGTCATGGAAGCCAATCCTGAAAACAAACATATTCCCCTTCCCGGTGCCAGCGTTTATTGGTTGGACACCCAAATAGGCGCCATGACCGATAAAGACGGGCTTTTTGCGCTTCCATATACCCCGGACTATCAAAAATTAGTGATCAGTTATGTTGGTTTTAAGTCAGATACCTTGGCCATAACAACACCCAAGGATATCCATCACTGGCTGCAACCCGCTGAAGGACAGTTGGACGAGGTGGTACTCGAAAAGGAACGGGAGGCACTCCAAAAGACCTATTTCCAAACACAGAATATCGTCACGGTCAACTCTGCCGAATTACTTAAAGCCGCCTGTTGTAACCTATCTGAAAGCTTTGAGACCAATCCGTCTATCGATGTGAATTTTTCGGATGCCTTGACCGGTACGCGACAAATACGAATGTTAGGGTTGACAAGTCCGTATTTGATGATCACCCAAGAGAATATCCCGATGGTACGAGGAGCTTCGCAGGCTTACGGACTCACCTTCACCCCAGGAACCTGGGTAGAGAGCATTCAGATCACCAAAGGTGCTGGAAGTGTGGTCAATGGCTTTGAAAGTATTGCCGGGCAGATCAATGCCGAGCTTCAAAAGCCATTTAGCGATTACCCGCTGTTCGTCAATGCCTATGCCAATAGGAATGGGCGCTATGAGTTAAATACTCATTTGAATAAAAAGTTGAATGATAAATGGAGTACGGGATTGTATCTGCATGGAAATACCAGAACCCAAAAAGTGGACAACAATGAGGATGGTTTTCTAGATGTGCCCTTGGCGCAACAGATCAATATCTTAAATCGCTGGCAGTACCAGGATGTAGAAAAGGGCTGGGTGAGCTTTCTCAATTTTCGGTATATGAACGATGAAAAACAAGTAGGACAGGAGGCTTTTGACCCGGAAGATGACAAGTTTACAACGAATGCCTGGGGAAGTGAGATCAAAACGCAACGTGTTGATGCCTCTGCCAAGTTGGGTTACGTATTTCCAGAGACACCTTACAATAGCTTTGGGTTTCAAATGTCTTATAGCGATCATCGACAGGATTCCTATTTCGGATTCAATCGTTACGATATCGATCATCGCAGCGTGTATTCAAACCTTATTTTCAATTCTATTCTTGGCGATACGCGTCATAAGTATAAGACGGGCTTGAATTTTACCCACGATGGCTATGTCGAATTGGTGAACGCTTCCAACTTCAAAAGAACAGAAAACAATATCGGGGCGTTCTTCGAGTACAGTTTTGACAATTTGGATAATTTTAGCCTCACAGCTGGTTTGCGGATCGACCATCACAATTTGCTGGAAACCTTTGTTACGCCGCGATTGCACTTGCGCTATGTTCCATGGGAAAAGGGCGTGTTGAGAACCTCGATCGGTAGAGGAAAAAGAAGTGCCAACATATTTGCTGAGAATCAACAATTATTTGGATCTGCTCGGCAGATCGACCTGCAACAAAACGGTGGCCCTGTCTACGGGTTTAACCCAGAGATCGCTTGGAATTATGGTATCAGCTTCCTTCAGGGCTTCACGCTTTTGGAGCGAGAAGGGGACATCACTGTCGACTTCTACAGAACAGATTTTACCGATCAGGTGGTTGTTGATTGGGAAGACCCGCGCGCCATCTCATTTTATAATTTAGAAGGGGACAGCTATGCCAACAGCCTGCAGATAGAGCTAAATTATAGTTTGACAAAACGTTTAGAGTTACGTTCGGCCTATAAATATTATGATGTGAAGACCGAATACCAGAATGCTGGTAAGCTTCAAAAGCCGCTTCAGGCTAGACATCGGGTATTCGGGAATCTTTCCTATGAAACAATCGGAAAGGATAACGGCGCGCGCTGGAAATTTGATGCGACCTACAACTGGCTGGGAGCACAGCGTTTGCCTGATACCTCGACCAATCCAGTACAATTTCAGCTAGGAACATTTTCACCCTCCTATAGCATGCTCAATGCACAAGTGACCAAGGTATTTTCAAAGAAGTTTGAAGTTTATGTGGGTGGTGAAAATTTGACTAACTTTAAGCAAGAGAATCCCGTTTTGGGAAATGAAGACCCTTTTGGTCCAAATTTTGATACGAGTATTGTGTTTGCCCCTATCTTGGGAGACATGTACTATGCCGGACTTAGATTTAAATTATAGATTATAAAAAAATAACATCATGAAAAATATATTGACTATCGCCATCGCACTATTCACCATTGGCTTCTCTGCCAATGCGCAAGAGAAGAATTCGCTTAACAAGAACGCGAAATATACCATAGAAGTGAACGGAAAATGTGGTATGTGCAAGAAGCGTATCGAAACAGCGGCCATTAAGACCAAAGGCGTGAAATATGCAAACTGGGATGTGAATACGCATTTACTCTCAGTGATCATCGACGAGCGAAAGACGAATCCTATGCTTGTGAAAAATAGCGTTGCTGCCGTTGGTCATGATACCAAAGAGGTAAAGGCTAAAGATGAGGTCTACGCCGAGATACATCCTTGTTGTAAGTACCGAGAGGATAATACCAACGATGACGGGCAGTAAAGCAGAATAGGGTGTCTTAAGACCGTCATTCCGAGGCCGAGACTTCGGCAGAAGGAATCTGCTTAATTTAAGCCATTTACAAACAGATCGTTCCGCACGAGTTCTCGCGGTCACAGTGACCTAATTCGATGACTCTAAGACACGCTCTTCGCTATTCAACCATTTTCACAGAGTTGATATTGCCATATTTATCATATTCTCGGATGGGGTTTTTTGGGTCGATGATCCATTTCCCATCCACGATAAATTTATAGTGATGTTTTCCTCCTGCAAGGTCAAGGGTGCAACGCCACTTCTCATTGCTTTTTCTCATGTCAATGGCATGTTCATCCCAGTTATTGAACGTACCAGACAAAATGACCTTCTTTGCATTACGATAGTCTTCTAGCGTAAAGATCACTTCTTTTGTAATATTCATCACAGAATTGTAGCCACCATATTCGTTCGGGACTTTCTCCGGATTGTGGGGATCCTCCATCCATTCACCATCCACGATAAATTTGTATTGATAACTATCTGGTAGAAGTTGAAGGGTGAGTGTCCAACCATCTGCGTTTTTGTTCATTTTAAAGGCATACTCGTCCCATTTGTTAAAACTACCCGCGAGAATGACCTCTTGTGCATCTAGATATCCTGGTAGATGAAATTTTGCATTGCCATCCTCATCTATCGCTGCCTTGTACATCTTCAGATTATATACATGCAACCAAAAACCATTCTTTTTGGCATCCACCCTATTAGGTGCATTTTCGTCAGGTTCCGCCCAGTATTTGTTATTGATAATAAATTTGAACTCCCATGAAAAAGCGTCGTTAAAACTTTCGATATTCTTACGTAGCTCATAGGTATATGCACCGGTCTTCTTCATGCGCCATCCTTTTTTCGACCAATCGTTGAACTCGCCCGAAACAGCTACATCATAGATTTCAAGATCTCCAAAATCCAATTTATCGTCGGTATCGTCCTTGGTGACCTTTTCGTAATCCCTCACATCAAAAGTAAAGATCACTTCCTTTCCCTCGATACGATAGCCAAGGGAGTTATCCTGTGCGGTCATCGTAAGGGGGATGATAGCAAAAAGCAATATGAAGATTCGTAATTTCAAGATATTCTAGTTATAAGGTAATTTTACGAAATATAATTTTTTCTTTTTATAATTGATGATGATTCTGCGCATGGCAATAAAATCATACCCGAGTACACCATCCAATTTTGTGCCATAAGCTTCATTCATCTTTCTTAGGTCCGTGACGATGGTCCGCATCATACCGCAAGGTAACCCTTCTTTTAATTTTGCCTCGTATAATTTTCCTGCGAGCACTTCTATTTTCCGTCTATGCATCCCGGTCATCATGATACGCCGAATAGGTCTAAATTTTTCCAACACCTTTTCCGAGACCGATTTATTCAATTGATTGACCTCTGCACCAGTGTCCAAGGCAAATTTCAACCGCTCACCATTGACGAAACATTCTACAATGATACTGTGTTTCTTCAATTTGAAATCAATACTATCGTTCACTTTTTCCAATAGCATGTACGCATCGATGCGTTCTCCGGCCTTATCCAATTTGAAGAGAGTGATCTGCTTGAGATAAAAATCTATGAACACCTCAAAATCCTTAAGTACTTGAAAGCCGATAATTCCCAGTATCCGAGCTTTTTTTGACCTTTCTAAATGCGATAGGTCGATGATCTGTGCCTTTCGATTTTTTATGTCAAAATCTTGTAAAGTAAATTTGTGGATACTTTTTTCATCGACCGCTCCGATAGAGCCGTTCACACCGGCCCCTACGCGTCCACGATGAATACCACTCAACGATTTGAAATGTACGCTATTGAAAAGAAACCCCTCGGAGCCCGTATCTATGATAAAATTGCCCTTCTTTCCATAGATCTCAGCCTCAACTACGATTAGATGGTCCACGAGCTTAAAAGGCAGTCTCGTTGTATTCTCTGTGATGTATTCTGCTTTTGGAAAAGAGACGGCATCAGTCTCCAAGAGCGTATCTGATCCATGGCATAGGCTAGATAGAAGAATGAACAAGAATACTATGAGATAGATTGGTTTCAAGAACTGATTGGTTGATAACAAAGAGACTTGAAAATCAAAAACTCGTTACATAAAAGATCAACAATTAGTATTTATTTAACGTGTCATCCAATTTTGTGATGAGACTATCACATACGGCGACACCTTTCTCCGATGCCTTCTGCTGGATTCCGCAGGAGGCAGATAGGCTTTGAATGATACGCTTCAACAACTGTTCGTCATCAAAAGGAAATTCGCCTTTGCTCATCTTGTCAAAGTCGGCATTGTAGATATAATAGCGGCCTAGATACTCTTTGTGTATGGTCTCTTGTCGCTTATAGGCCCTGAGTATTTCGGGGATATCATAGGAATAGTATTTTTGGATATCGGTTTTGAGCTCGAAATCACCGATGAGCTTAAAGTCTCCAGAATTCACCAAGGTCTGAAACGTAAAATCTTGCGGAAGGAATTCTATGGACTGCGAAACTTCAAAGATCTTACCGAGTATTCCCATTTTCTGGTTAGAATTTGTTGTCAAGTGTGGGGTGATCTCTCTAGAAGTTTGCTGGAATTTTTCAAGAGCCGTAATGTTTTCCTGTAAATTCTGGCGGTCAGCGGCGATGTCGCTCCTAAGGTTCTTTATATAATTATTTCTCAGAGCTGCATCTTTTTTGTCTTCCGAACATTTATTCAAACTGAAGGCAATAGAGATACCGATGATCACAATTAGAATCTCACCTAAGGCATAGCGCCAATTGATTTTTTTCATATTTGGTCGATTTCCATAAAAATATGAAACAGATACGGGCCGTGCAATATCAAACAAGGAGTAGTCCGAAGATCCTCGTGTTGTTACCACCCCAATTTGTTCAATTTGGGGAACTATGACATTGAGGCGGTTTTCGATTTGGCTATATTTATTCCGAATTTTTTCAGGGACCTACCAAACTATTGTAATTCAGATATATAGGATTCCTTAAAAATAGTATAATCAATACCATCCATGGCCACAGAGACACAAGTTCGGATTCACATAGGTGAACAATTCATTCCAGCATTTCTGAATATTTCCTTAGCGCAAGAGATCGATGAGCATCATTATATAGAGCTGGTATGCCGCAAGGATGTCATCGAGTCTATGGACTCAGAAATTATCGGAGAGAGTCGTGACTTTTTAGGAGAAGATCTGCTATTGGAGATAAAGTCGCTCAATGGTTTTTCGGATACGGAAACACTTCAATTCAAGGGAGTGGTCACAGCGGTGAATATTGTTCGAGGGTTTTATCACAAGTCTGGAGACCTGATAAAAATTACGGGAAAAAGCAGTAGTATCATTACAGATGACGGGCCGCATTACGCCTCTCATTTAGATGCTTCACTCGCAGATATAATAGAAAGGACATTCGCTGGCTATTCTGCCTCCATTCTACATCTAAAAGTTAGACCAGAGAATTCCGACACCATCCATTACAGTGTTCAGCATGATGAGAGCGCTTTTGAATATGCGAGTAGGCTAGCGGCACAGTATGGGGAGTGGTTTTACTATGATGGTACCAAGCTCGTATTTGGAAAACCGGATGATCAAGAGGAAATATCTTTGATATACGGGTATGACCTTCACGAATTATCGATGCATCTCGAACCACAGCCAAACAACTTTAATTATATCACCAACGATTACCTCTCAGATAATGCTCATCATACAAAAACAAAAGGTATTTCCGCCTCGCTCAACGGTCAAAATGGATTTGTTAGCAAAAAGGCAGACCGACTTTATGCAAAGGAGACCCAGGTGTTTGTCAATGCGTATGACGACCCTCAAATGCAGTCCCGATTTGATCAGCAGATACAAAAACAAAAGCTGGCAAGAGAAGCAAACCAGGTGATCATTAAAGGAATCAGTAGCAATCCCAGTGTTCGAATTGGTCAAGTCATCAATATTGAGGGGGAATCATCATTTTATGGGTCCTATAGAGTTACCAAAATTGTGCATACATGTGCTAATAATGACCGCTATGAGAACACTTTTGAAGCGATATCCGCGAACGGAAACATCTATCCAAAGACCTCGGTAAGCGCCTTTCCTAAAAGTGCCTCGCAGACAGCAGTGGTGGTGGATAATGTTGATCCAGACGGTTTGGGCAGGGTGAAAGTGCAGTACCCATGGCAAAAACCACTTGGAGAGACCACGCCTTGGATCAGACTTAGCAGCACCGCTGGTGGCACCGGACAAGGGTTCTTTTTTATTCCAGAGATGGGAGATGAGGTCATTGTCGGGCATGAGGGTGGTAATGCCGAGATTCCCTTCGTTCAAGGAAGTTTGTACAATGCCTCTTCGGTACCGTCGGCCTTTAAGAGCGGTAACAATCATCTAAAGGCGATAAAGACGCGAAGCGGCAATCAAGTGACCTTGAACGACGCCGACGGCAGTGTCACCATTGCGGATCCCAGCGGCAATACCATTGTTATGGGAGGCAATGGTGAGATCACGATCTCTGCACCGAATAAGATCACTTTTTCTTCTACGGATATCGAAATTCAGGCCAGCAACAACCTAAACATGGGAGCGGGAAGTAATATCGCAGCCAATGCGGGGAGCGATCTAGCGGCAAGTGCAGCCTCTAATGTGAGTATTGATGCAGGGAGTAACTTAAGTGCCACGGGAACTTCAAAAACGAGCATCAAAGGAAAGACCACCTCGATCTCTGGCAAAAGGATTTCGATTACCGCTTCGGTAATGGCAAATATTCAGGCAGGTGTGGCCATGAGTATCGCATCCTTGGGTATTGGTATTATGGCGGGCGCTGCTGCGAAAATTTTTGGAGGCAGTGTCAAAGTTAAGGGAGGGAATGTTGAAATTAATTAGAAGACCATTTATGCAAGCGGTAGAAACACCATGTATTTTTCTCAATGAAGGTCTTATCTCAATGGATTATGAGATAGATATTGCGCATCAAACAATTATTGGTGAAAAGACCACAAGCGAAGTCTTTTCTCTTCTGGCGAAAAAGGAATTATTAAAAGTTGACGAAATAGGCCATCTATACCACATAAAGGTTAAGGAAGATATCTATAAGAATAGTGATTCAAACATCCGATATGTAGAAGAGCTTTCAATCTTACACCATAACTTAGTGGTATATACCAATAGCACCGGGCAAATCACCGATGTCGTAAATCGAAGAGCCATCAAGGAAGAATGGGAAACTATTAGCCCAAAGCTGTATTCCAAATACAAAAAAGATCCCAATACCATAAAGTATGTGACCAATGTGCAACAAATGCTCTCTGATAAAGATCATTTTCTGGAATACATAAGGAATCATTCTTTAATAAAAGCACTGTTTCCAGATATTTATCATTTAGAGGTAGGCAAGCAACTTGTCAAAACGAGCAATGTTAGAGAGCCTGGTACCGGTATCGAAATGCCCATTTTTATGATAGGCACACCGACTTTAGATGAAAAGAGGAGTACGATCGAAATACTTCAAATAGGGAAACTTGATAAAGAACGTTTTGATGGACAACCATTGACAAGAACTTTAAGGAAAATATATGAGATCCCGCATCTACCGGTGGAGATAGATCTGAATGTCTTTGAAACTTGCGAATTGGATACTTCTTTCAAGATGTTAGAAAAGACAAGATGCCAGGAAATACAAATAGGTCCAGAATATCTGCATCGGCATGTAATTAAGACCAGCCTTAGAAAAACGGAACTATGAGTGTGCTTGAGTATGTGCCCGATGGAACTCCTTTAAAATGCAATTTTGCCCTTTCTTGTGTTCCTGCAGAGATCAAGGTGACGAACAACAGGAATGTGAAGCTCTATGGAGAAAAAATGGCTTCTATGGCAGATATTGTGCCAGAAGTAAATATTCCTTGTTTTGGTCAATGTAAGAATGGGCTTAAAAAATGTGTGCCTGTTCCAACGAAATGGGAAAATGTA
The DNA here is from genome assembly GCF_042675645.1 of Sungkyunkwania multivorans. Lineage (NCBI taxonomy): Bacteria > Pseudomonadati > Bacteroidota > Flavobacteriia > Flavobacteriales > Flavobacteriaceae > Sungkyunkwania > Sungkyunkwania multivorans. The sequence goes on from NZ_JBHTJH010000017.1 coordinate 1,071,739, forward strand.
TCTTCCTTAACAACCGTTTCAGGGAATAGTTATCTATTAAGTGATAGTTATTTTATGTGTGGGCAAGGTGGTAAGGTTGAGGTGGATTTGGCCGTGACCTTCACCAAAGGGAAAGATAGTGCAATTGTCGATGATGACTCAAGTGCTGCCGGTTTGAGTTCCAACTCCACGGAGTCTAACAATTCTGGAAATAACGGCACCGGTGATTCGGGTTTGGAGGATGGAAGAAGAGGTGAAGAAAGTGTACATTCAGAGGAAGACCTTTCAAATTTGCCGATTACCATTCTTAATAAGACCGATGAAAAAGGACTTCGATATCTTGTCGATGAAGAATTACGCCGCGACGTGGCAAAGAATCAGGATTATTTAAGAGATAATAATGATAGAACCTTTGCAGATGTTGGTTTTGAGTGTTTGGCAGACAATCCCACGCATTTGATGCCTGGCGTAGACTTTATGAGAGGTTGTTTTCCTCCTCCAAAAGTGGTAGATGGGCTAATAGCTATTCCAAGAGATTTTGTCATCAGTAGAGGGCAAGACGCCGTAGCATCTGTAACCACCGACCTGTATGATCTGGGGGTAACGCTAATTGATCTAGGTAAAATAGGTCTTGAAAAGACGGGAGAAGCCATTGAAGTAGCACCAGAGGTCTATGAGAACCTTTCTAAGGCGAGTTATGAGGATTATAAGGAAATGGGTAATGCCATGCTAGAAAATCTCAAAGAACTTCCTGGAAAAATTGGAGATACAGTAGGTGAGGCGGCAAAAGGATGGGCAAAAGAAAAATGGCAAGATGTGAAGAATGCCTGGGGATCGACCAAAGACTTTGCCGCAGACCCATCCGCACTCAATGGATCTATTCTTTCTACAAATGTGCAAAAGATCATTCCAGAAGGGTTAAAAAGACCGGTCAAGACGATCAATGAGATCATCAAACCTAAGCAGGGAAAAGCGGCCTCTGTGGACGAACAGCAAGCCAGAAAGAAGAAACAGGAAGAGGAAGAGCAAAAAAGAAAAGAGGAGGAAGAGAAAAGAAAGAAGGAACAGGAAATCGATGATTTTGACGCAGAGAACGCAACTAATAAGGAAAGGGGTAACTATGGTGAAATAAGGGCCACTGAAAATTTAGTGGATAATCCAGACCTCAAAGATGCTGGATATGATTTGGAAAGAATCGGAAATCCGGCACCGACAAGCCTAGACGACAAAATAAATAAAGGAATTGATGGAATATATATCAATAGAACACCCCCACCCGATTATGTGATCGATGAGGCCAAGTTTAATACTGCTCGATTGGGAAAAACTTTAGACGGTAAGCAAATGAGCGATACGTGGGTGAAAGGGAGTGATAGACTGGCAGACCAGGTCGGGCCTGATATGGCAGATGATATTATGGATGCTTTAGATAATGGAACTGTTGACAAAATTATTAGCCGGGTAGATTCGAATGGAATTGTTACTACTAAGAGACTTGATGCAGCTGGAAATATTATCGGAGATTTCCCATAACTTTATGACAAGTTTAAAAACATGAAAGTAAGAGACCAATTAAATACCTACGAGGGCTATTTAGAGATCATCGAAAAGAACGATGGTTTTATCAGCAAACGTATAGATAAGATCAAAAAGCTTCAAGAGGATGAGCAAAGGGGAGTTCAGAATTACCCTAAAAGCAATGAGGAAATCATTTGTTCTACTTACGACACCCTCTTTAGATATCAATTCAGCAATTTAGTTGCTAAATATTCTTTAGGAGCAAATGTTACAGCCATTAATAAGCAGTATCATACCCTATTGGAATTCATTGGACATGCTTGGAATAAAGAAAGTGGCTATATACAAATGGTAAATATGTTATCTATAGGGATATTGTTAGATATCGATAGAAAGCAGTTTGAAAAACTTCAAGCGCTGATCGATGAGGCTAGATTGGAAGATTACCTCATCGACCTTCTGATAAAGTCCTATAATAAAAGAAGAATGCTGAGCACAAACTTTCTCTGGAGAAACCCTTATGCCAGCATTGAAGGAATCGTAGAAATGTCAAAATCTGATAAGGAAGAGGCCTTAAGGAAATTGAAAGACTACTTAAAGAAGTGGTATAAAGCGATCGAGATCAAGACGCACGAAAGCAAATGGAATATACATACCGGTTATTGGTGTTGGGAAGCAGGGGCATTGGCTAAGATACTAGAACTGGATGATAGCCAATTAAAAGGGGAGCATTATTATCCCTATGATCTTGTTCATCGAGAAGAAGCGATGTCTTAATTAAAACTTCTTCGAACTACACAAATGAAACGAAATAAATCTATTGTTGAACTGGCCAAATTAATGACAGAGGACCTCTTTGTACATCAAGAAGTCTTGCTGTCCATTAACGAACCTGAAGAGTACGTTCTTTCTTTCGAAAATGATTTGGCCAATCGTGGAATTGAAAAACCTGCGGCGAATCTTCCCTGGATAGCGTTGGTTGATGGTTTACGTAAGCGAAGTCTATTGTTTGAATTGGATTGGAAGGCAAATTTAGATGATATCCTTGATACATGTTTCGAGCTCTTGAAAGAACATCCAGAGTACGACGAAATACTTGAGGACCTATCTTTATTAGAGGATTACAATATTATAGAAGACGCTGAGGAGTCACTTCTATTCATTAATGGCATTTTGATTCTCTATGGGGTTCAAGTTGTTGTTATTGATTTGAATAGCGACAGCTTACCATTAATGTTACTCCCAATTTATAGGATTGAAGAAGCCATGAGTTTAGCAAATAGCGCTGGCTATGGCGCACTAAAATTGTACTCTAAAGGCAGTTTTCACAATTCCTTTGAATCATAATAATAGTAAATGAAAACCTACCTCAAAGACCCATTAAAGGTCATCGAAATACAAGGAGAGGACTTTAGTTACCTCAAAGCCAAGACTGCCTTTGATTCACTTTCGAGACACCAAGGTGTGTACATCGGCTTTTTAGACAGCTCTGATCAGGTCCTCATGTTTACATGGAAGGTGAAGGACCAATGGTTGGTAGAGCATCCCGTAGTTCTTCACAAATTGCATCAACAGCGTTATGCAACAGATGCCGATTGTCTTAACTTCATAAAGAAAATATATCAAGAATACGATATCGCTAGCTTTGAGGGTTTCTTGGACGTCCCCGTTGAAGAATTCACCCTCGACGAAATGCTAGCATTTCAAAGAGAAGACGAAATGCTCTTGCGAGGAGAGGATCCAGACGCACCTGCACCTAAAAAACTATTGAAACATCAAGGGTCTAAAAAAAAAGGGATTCTCAGTATGGGCACGTCCGCTTCCCAGAAAGACAACACTGCTTCGAGATCAACGTCAATTCCAAGGGCAAACGACCAATCGGAGAGGGACTTTTTTCAATTATAGCAAAATAAGGGTAAAAAAAGACCTGTCAGGTTTTTAAAACCTGACAGGTCAAATAAATTAGTATAACCGCAAACAAGCTAATTATTGCCTGTGGCGGCTCGCCACTACATCATGCCTGGCATACCGCCGCCCATTGGAGGCATTGGTGGTGCATCTTCCTTGATGTCAGTCAATGAGCACTCTGTAGTAAGGATCATTCCAGCTACCGATGCTGCATTTTCCAGTGCGATACGTGTAACTTTCGTTGGGTCGATGATTCCAGCTTCTAGCATATTTACATAAGATCCACCTTTGGCGTCGAAACCAAAGTCGGCTTTCCCGTCGATCACTTTGGCAACGACCACCGATCCTTCACCACCTGCATTTTCTACGATGGTACGTAAAGGCTCTTCAATCGCTCTTGCGATGATCTGTACTCCAGTGATTTCATCTGCATTTTCGGTCTTTATCTTGTCAAGCACATTCTTTGCTCTTACCAAGGCAACGCCACCACCGGCTACGATGCCTTCTTCTACCGCTGCACGCGTTGCATGCAAGGCATCATCGATACGGTCTTTCTTCTCTTTCATTTCCACTTCAGAAGCAGCACCAGCATACAATACAGCTACGCCACCTGCAAGTTTTGCCAGACGCTCTTGAAGTTTCTCCTTGTCATAGTCAGAGGTAGTGGTTTCGATTTGTGCCTTGATTTGGTTGACGCGACCTTTGATATTGTCTGCATCACCACTTCCGTTTACAATAGTGGTGTTGTCTTTATCGATGGTCACGGTCTCCGCAGTTCCCAGCATGCTGAGGTCCGCGTTTTCCAAGGAGAAACCTCTTTCTTCAGAGATCACCGTACCACCTGTAAGAATAGCGATATCTTCTAGCATTGCCTTTCTTCTGTCACCAAAACCAGGCGCCTTAACGGCAGCGATCTTCAAGCCTCCGCGTAGTTTGTTCACTACCAAGGTGGCCAATGCTTGTCCTTCAACGTCTTCGGCTACGATCAATAATGGTCGTCCAGATTGTGCTACTGGTTCCAATACGGGAAGTATTTCCTGCAGGTTCGCGATCTTCTTGTCGAAAAGAAGGATATATGGATTCTCTAATTCGGCGATCATCTTGTCCGTGTCAGTCACAAAGTAAGGGGAAAGATATCCACGATCAAACTGCATTCCCTCTACAACGTCTACGTAGGTATCCGTTCCCTTTGCTTCTTCAACGGTGATCACACCTTCCTTACCAACCTTTCCAAAGGCTTCGGCGATCAATTCTCCAATGGTATCATCATTGTTGGCGGAAATCGCGGCAACCTGCTTTATCTTTTCAGAAGAGTCACCCACTTCTTTGCTTTGCTTTTTAAGATCTGCCACTAAGGTTTCTACGGCCTTGTCGATTCCTCTTTTCAAGTCCATTGGATTCGCTCCTGCAGCCACATTCTTAAGTCCTTCTTTTACGATGGCCTGTGCCAAAACGGTCGCTGTGGTCGTTCCGTCTCCTGCAAGGTCGTTGGTCTTAGAGGCCACTTCCTTCACCATTTGCGCACCCATGTTCTCAAGTGCGTCCTCTAATTCTATCTCTTTAGCAACAGAAACTCCATCCTTGGTTACAGTCGGTGCCCCAAATGATTTGCTAATGATCACATTTCTTCCTTTTGGTCCAAGTGTCACTTTTACAGCGTCTGCCAGTTTATCTACGCCACGTTTTAGACCGTCGCGTGCTTCGATATCAAATTTTATGTCTTTTGCCATTTTTTAATTATTTTGCTTTTGGCTCTCGGCTATAAGCTTTAAGCCAAATAATGTGGTTATTTTAATTTTCTCTTGAGTTGATAAATTTTTCTCTTTATCGTATTTATTTTCTCATTGAATTCTTCGAAAGAATTTTCATCGATTAAATTCAAATCCTTCGATAGTATTATAAGATACTCTGATTCAGAGGCCGACCCCAAAGCTATCGTTAAAAAGCGATTAAAATCAGCTTCACTGTCTCTGCCACACCCTTCACTAATATTGGTTGGGATAGAACTAGAGGCTCTTCTTAATTGAGAGATAATGCCGTACTGTTCATCTTTTGGAAATGAATTGGTAAGGCTGTATATGTTCAATGTGAACTGATGACTTAATTGCCAAATCTCATATTTCTTGAAATCCCTCATTTCTTATAGCTTACGGCCTAAAGCCCTTGGCAACTATACAATCGCCAAAATATCGCTCTCGCGCATAATGAGGTAATCCACCCCTTCTAGCTTCAATTCAGTACCAGAATACTTTCCATAAAGTACAGTATCACCTTTACTTACGGTCATCGGTTCATCTTTCTTACCTGGACCTACCGCTACAACAGTCCCTTTTTGTGGTTTTTCTTTTGCGGTATCAGGAATAATGATTCCAGATGCAGTGGTGGTTTCAGCCTCCATGGGCTCGACGAGTACCCTATCTGCAAGTGGTTTGATGTTTACGTTAGCCATTTTTTATGTTTTTGGTTTTAATTAGAATTTTCTGTGTTCACTTTAGGCATAAAGTATGCCAATCCTAGGATACTGACATATTGTAAATAAAAATGCCAGCATTATGACATGCTGGCATTTTCTATGAGTTTTATTTGTATCAAAATTACTCTTGGTCTTGATTGTCATTCCCGGTCGGTGCAGGAGTGTCCTCCGCAGGGGTCGTTTGCTCGGTCTCCTGTCCAGAGAACACAGACTCTGGATTGTTTCCACCAGAACTGTTGGTCACATTTGCCAAAAGGATCAGTACGATTAAAAGTGTAGCCAAGACCCAAGTACTTTTATCTAAGAAATCTCCTGTCTTTTGCACTCCTCCAATCTGCTGAGATCCACTTCCGCCAAAAGATGAAGAAAGACCTCCTCCTTTAGGGTTCTGTACCATGATCACTAACACCAACAAAAAGGATACGATGATGATCAGTGCTAAAAATATTGTGAACGTACTCATTGTGAATTAAGAATTATATTGTTGTAATTTTTTGATCGCTCGAATTTGGTCTGCAAAGAAACCACTTTTTTCTGGATATTTCAAACTTAAAATTTCGTAAGCTTGAATGGCTTTTTTATACTTTTTTTGCTCTAAATATACCCGTGCCAACGTCTCTGTCATCAAGGCATTTTTTTCGACGCTATATTCTTCGGCAAGATTGGTTTTGGCACTCGGCTGTTTTGTTGGAACGATCTTGGGATTGTTAGAGATGAACTTGTCGATCATCGCAAATTTTTCAGCGCGACTATCTTCTTCCGGTACGGCGTTATCGAAATCCTCGCTCGAATCATCCGATTTCTCCTTATCTGCGCGCTCATCATCCCTGTTTATGGGCTTAAAGGTGGATAGTTTTAACCACTCATTGAACGAATGAGGCTCCGAAAGATCAAAATCCAAGGGCTTTCCAAGTTTCAACTTCTCCTCTAGCGGAACATATTTTAAACTATGAATAGCTTTTTCGGTAGCTTCTGTCAACGCTCTTTTTTGAGACTCTTCCTCAACGATCAATGGATGTTCAAATTCCAGTGCTTCCTCTTCTCCTTTTGGTTGAAAGAGCTGTGGGTCCAAAACTGCGGCCGCCTCTTCGATCTTTGTTTTTAGCGAGACCTCCATTCGTTGTTGTTGCGACAAGGTGACCTCTTCTGCAATTACCTTGATCTTGTTGATGTCGAAATCCTGTTTTTTTATTTTCTCAGCTGTTTTGTGCTGCTTGAATTTCTTTTTGGTAATAAAGTCGAAGAGTACACTACGGTCGTTGGTGAACGCAGCTGTTTTTTTTAAAGCGTCATTGTATTTAAAACTATCGGTAAGTTGCAAACCTTTTAGGTGAACGGCTCTTGCAGACTGAAAATAGGGATACTCTTTAAGGATCATCTCTAATTCCTCCACCTGCTCGCTACTGCAGGCTTCTGGCTTTTGCAAAAGATATGTGAAATCTGAGATGTTCATTTACCAATTAGCGAGTGATTTATTAAATATATCCTGAGTGATGCGCTCAAAGATCACCTCATGGGCTTCGGCTTTCACTGTTTGTAATTGTTGATCCGCCCGAAAGTCGAAGAAGAATGAGAAACGCTGTTCGAAATCATCTTCTGGTCTTTTGGTATTGTAATATCTTACATTTACACTGATGGTCAGACGGTTTTGTGCCGCTGTCTGCTGTGCAGTTGCCGTCATTGGTGAAACACGGTACTCGGTGATCTCCCCTTCGTAAATGATGTCGCCATTACTGTCAGCAAATTCGAGGTTGGTCTGATTTTGAAGCAGGTCTTGTAATGCAATGGTGAAATCGCGATCCAGACCGGGTTCAAATATAGACCCAGGGCTGCTTCCAGCATTATTCTGGAAGAAGTTCACCTGAAACGATTCTACATCTGCCGGAATGGAGGCGCCTGTAAAGGAATAAGCGCCGCAAGCCATGACCAAAACACAACTACTCAAGAATACGATGTGGTAAAAAAATCTTTTCATTAAGAACGAGCTGTCGGTTTTTTGAAGACAGGTCCCAAATATAAAGCAAAATGGTCGTTATCACCTGCCAATCTTTTGTTAAGCGTATTTGAATGTTAGAGGTCGAATTGTTTTATCTTTCTGTATAGTGTGCGTTCTGAGATGCCCAATTCTTTGGCAGCGGCTTTTCGCTTGCCGCGATTTCGTTCTAGCGCTTTTTTGATAAGCTCTAATTCTTTGTCATGAAGCGACAAGGTCTCTTCTTCAACGATCTCCTCGGCAAAATCGTATTTGTCATCTTTTACGACCGCAGGTGGATGACTTACCACAGTTTGTACGCTGCTTTGCTCGGGAATGTGCAATACCTCCAAAGCCTCTTCTGCCGTTTCGTAACCATTGTTTCCTTCGCCATATATTTTCTCTATCAAGCCCTCATTCTCTTCTCGCACCTTCTGCATATTTCCACTTTGCATCAATTCTCTGGTCAATTTTTTAAGGTCGTTGAGGTCGCTTTTCATATCAAAGAGCACCTTGTAGAGAATTTCTCGTTCATTACTAAAGTCACTATCCCTTTTTTTGTTCTCTATCACCGCAGGAAGATGGCTTCCAGCGTTTGGAAGATAGCCAGACAAGGTGGCAAGGTCGATATTTCGATCCTGTTCTAAAACGGAGATCTGTTCTGCAACATTGCGCAACTGCCTAATATTGCCACTCCAGCGATATTTTAGCAACAGCTGTACGGCATTTTCGTCCAATCGGATCGTTGGCATCTTATATTTTTGGGCAAAGTCTGACGCGAATTTTCTAAAGAGAAGGTGAATGTCTTCCTTCCGTTCTCTCAATGGTGGAAGATGTATCTCTACCGTACTGAGACGATAATAGAGATCTTCTCGAAACTTTTCCTTTTTGATGGCCTCGAACATCTCCACATTGGTCGCTGCCACGATGCGAACATCTGTTTTTTGTACTTTGGAAGAACCTACCTTCAAGAATTCACCATTTTCTAAGACACGAAGCAAACGTACCTGCGTGGTCAGCGGCAACTCGCCTACCTCGTCCAAAAAGATGGTTCCGCCATTGGCCTCTTCAAAATAGCCACTACGAGTAGCGGTCGCGCCTGTAAAGGCTCCTTTTTCATGTCCGAAAAGCTCGGAGTCGATCGTGCCCTCGGGGATGGCGCCGCAGTTAACAGCGATAAATTTTCCATGCTTACGATGCGATAGTGAATGTATGATCTTTGGAATACTTTCTTTACCTACCCCGCTTTCGCCCGTAACCAATACCGAAATGTCTGTAGGAGCCACTTGTATGGCCTTCTCTATGGCACGGTTGAGCTTCACATCATTACCGATGATTCCAAAACGTTGCTTTATGGCTTGAATGCTTTCCATGTTTCTTTTTCTTGTCATTCCTGCGAACCTGTCTGTCGGCAGACAGGTTCGCAGGAATTTATTGTTTGCTGATTTGGATTCCGCATCTGGTACGGAATAACAACATACATGCTAATTGTTATCTGAATACCCTACTGCCTCTCCAATAAGTGTGGCCGCAGTACAGTCGTTGATCTTTACATTGACAAATTCTCCTACCTTATAATTCTCCTTTGGAAAAACGACCACGGTGTTCTGAGTGTTTCTTCCCATCCAATGTTCGTCAGATTTCTTGGAGTGACCTTCGATCAAGACCTCCTCGACGTTTCCAAGATGTTGCTGCGTTCTATAAAGTCCGTGCTTTTGCTGTAAGTTAATGATCTCTGTGAGCCTTCTTTTCTTGACTTCTTCTGGAATGTCATCTTCCATCTTTCGTTCGGCCAAAGTTCCAGGTCGCTCAGAATAGGCAAACATAAATCCAAAATCGTATTTTACATACTCCATCAAAGAGAGCGTATCTTGATGGTCCTCCTCGGTCTCTGTGGGGAAACCAGTGATCATATCCTGAGAAATTGCACATTCTGGAAGTATCTCGCGAATGTTGTCTATCAATTCAAAATACTCTTCTCGAGTATGCAGGCGATTCATTTTCTTTAGAATTCGATCGCTTCCGCTTTGTACTGGTAAGTGAATGTATTTGCAGATATTTCGATACGCAGCCATCGTTTCTATGACGTCCAATGTCATGTCTTGCGGGTTCGATGTCGAGAATCGAATGCGCATTTTAGGTTGGGCTTCTGCAACCATACTTAGCAATTTTGCGAAGTTTACCGCGGTGGCCTTTTGCATTTCCGACGCCTTTTCAAAATCCTTTTTCAATCCGCCGCCATACCATAAATAACTGTCTACATTTTGCCCGAGCAAGGTTACTTCTTTAAATCCACGGTCCCAGAGGTCGTTCACTTCTTCGATGATCGATTGTGGGTCTCTGCTACGCTCGCGTCCTCTAGTAAATGGAACGACACAAAAGGTGCACATGTTGTCGCATCCTCGGGTGATAGAAACAAAAGCGGTGACGCCATTGCTGTTCAATCGTACTGGGGCAACATCTCCATAGGTCTCTTCCTTGGATAGTATAACATTTACTGCATTGCGACCCTCGTCGATCTCTTGTACCAAATTTGGAAGGTCCTTGTAAGCATCTGGTCCTACGACCATATCAACGATCTTTTCTTCTTCTAGGAATTTGTTTTTTAGGCGTTCCGCCATACAGCCCAAAACACCGACTTTCATCCTAGGATTGATGCGCTTTACAGCATTGAATTTCTCTAAACGCTTGCGTACGGTTTGCTCGGCCTTTTCGCGGATAGAACAAGTATTTACCAAGACCAGGTCTGCTTCTTCTAGTTGTTGGGTAGTGTTAAAGCCCTCTTTGGCAAGGATCGAGGCAACGATCTCGCTGTCCGAAAAGTTCATCTGGCAACCATAACTCTCGATGTAAAGCTTACGGCCATTGTCTTTCTTATGCTGAGTGATCAGGGTTTCGCCCTGTTTGTTTTCATCAATTACCTTCTCCATGCGCTCTTTGTGAATGAAACTGCTTAATCAATTAGGGTGCAAAGATAGTTTTTTTAGTGTATATGTGACATATTGTCAGTATTATTTTAACGCAACCTTTAGTGGGCCGGATCATCTAACTTTTATAACAAACCAAACCAATAAACTGATGAAAGCGATCAAAGTATTTCTATTTTGTGTTACCGCCATATTTCTTTACAGCTGTGATAATGGCGACTACGAGATGGTGACCATAGCAACCCCGATCACTCAATCTTTGGAAGATTTTAGAGCATCGGTCCAAATGATGGACGCGCAGTCCATTCAGGAATCAGGGAAGATATATTCGTATGGGAACTATATTTTGGTGGGAGATAAGAATCGCGGTATCCACGTGATCGATAATCAAGACCCTTCCAATCCCCAAAAAAAGAACTTTATCAAGATCCCACTTAATAACGATATGTCTGTTAAAAATAACATTCTCTATGCAGACAGTGGAAGGGACCTTGTGGTTTTTGACCTTTCAGATATCGAGCGGATCGTACAATTGGACCGAATCAACGATGTTCTAAATAATTATATAGAGTATCCGACAGTGGACCGTTACAATTTTGAAAATTATAATTACGACCATATCATCGTTGGTTGGGATATCGAATCTCGCTTGGTCCCAAAAGAAGAGGATGACATCATGTTGTTTCAAGAAGATTTTGCAAATGCAACCGGACAAGGAGGGTCTTTGGCCAGATTTAAAATTACAGGCGATCATCTTTATGCGGTTGACAATTCTTTGTTGAATGTTTTTGATATTTCTACACTAGAATCCCCGGTCAAAGTGGGGGATCAGTATGTGACTTGGAATGCCGAAACAATATTCGAAGCGAATAATCACCTTTTTATTGGTAGCACTACGGGTATGTTCGTTTACGATATTTCCAACGCTGCATCGCCAACCTACGTTTCGCAATTTGACCATGCCACTTTTTGCGATCCTGTCGTGGTCGATGGGGATTATGCCTATGTGACCTTGAGGGCTGGGAACGAATGTCCGGGATTGATCAACTTAGGTCCTCAATTAGAGAGTCAGTTGAATATCATCGATATCGCTACTATTGAAACCCCCACCTTACGTGCCACATATTTTCTGGACGAGCCTTATGGTTTAGGAATAAAGGATGAGAAACTATTTATTTGTGATGGTAATTCTGGTCTGAAAGTATATGATAAGACCGATGTGGATGACTTGACGTTGATCGATCATTTTCCGAATGTAAATACATTTGATGTAATTCCTCTGGAGCATCAATTGGTAATGATAGGGAACAACGTCTTGTATCAATATAATTATGCGAACAATGGCTTGGAGTTGCTTAGCCAGTTTTCCCTCAATTAGCAAAGGGAAATTATGACGAATTGAGACCCACTCCCTTTCCGAGTGGGTTTTTTCGTGGCAAGAAGATCAAAAAAGTGCTATATTCATCACCGAAAAACAAACCGACCCATCATGAATTCAGAAACATTGGAATCAAAAATTGATGTTGCACCAAAGCTGGACTTTGGTCATATTTTTAGTGAATCCATCGAATTGTTCAAAAAGGTGTGGCTTCAAGGTGTATTGTTATTGATTTTCAGTATCATCTTGCTCATTCCGATCTTTATCATTGTTTACGCACCTTTATTGGCATTCGTCTATGCGCAAGAGTCTGGCACGATCGATTTTGAAAATGATGCCTTTGCCTCAGGAACATTATCCATCGGGTTGGTCATATTGGTGCTGGCCCTGATCATTGTCGTGTCTGTCGTGCAAACAGGTTTGATAGCGGGTTTTTATCGCATCTGTAAAGACATCGATCATGGAAAAGAGGTCAATTCTGGACATTTCTTCACGTTCTTAAAGAAAGAATACTTTGGAAAGATATTGGGACTATCACTTCTCACCTTGTTGATCTCGATTGTGGCGATGGCTCTATGCCTCATCCCTTTTATCTATGCGTTTGTTCCTTTGTCTTTCATAGTGCCAATATTTGCATTTAATCCTCAATTTCGTATTTCAGAAATCGTTACGCTTGCTTTTCGGTTGGGGAATAAATTTTGGTTGGTCGCTTTCGGATTGCTTTTTATCATTGGAGTAGGGGTTGGATTAATAAGTCAAATTACTTGTGGTCTTGGAGGTATTTTCCTTGGATGTTTTGGATATCTCCCCACCTATGTTATTTACAAGCAGGTATGTGGTTTTGAGGACGAAAGTGAGATCGATCAGATCGGAGAGTCTTTTTGACTTGCTACTGGTTTTAATGGGCTATAAAATGACTTGAAGACCTGTCGTTTCTCTTAGCATTATGGCATTTGTTAATTTCAAATTAAAAATTCTGCATACTTTTGTACCTCAAAAAACTGCTTTATGGCAAAGAATTTAGTGATTGTGGAGTCGCCGGCTAAGGCAAAGACTATTGAGAAATTTCTTGGAAAAGATTTCAAGGTAGCATCTAGTTTTGGCCATATTGCAGACTTACCTTCCAAAGAGTTGGGAGTGAATGTCGATGGGGACTTCAAGCCGAAATATATCGTTTCGAGCGATAAAAAGGCGGTAGTGAAAAAACTAAAGGATCTTGCCAAGGATGCAGAAATGGTCTGGTTAGCAAGTGATGAGGACCGAGAAGGAGAGGCCATCGCATGGCATTTGGCCGAAACGCTGAAATTAGACAAGGAACGTACCAAGAGGATCGTTTTCCACGAAATTACCAAGTCGGCCATTCAAAAGGCGATCGAAAATCCTAGGGGTATCGATTACAATTTGGTGAATGCCCAGCAAGCCCGTCGGGTTTTGGATCGATTGGTAGGATATGAGCTTTCCCCTGTTTTATGGAGAAAGGTGAAAGGAGGACTTTCAGCTGGACGTGTTCAGTCGGTTTCGGTTCGTTTGATAGTTGAGCGCGAGCGAGAGATCCAAGATTTTACGCCAGTTGCTGCTTATAAGGTAGCGGCAGAATTCGCCAATGTTGATGGCAAGGTATTTAAGGCTTCTTTAGGGAAAACCTTTTCCTCAAAGGAAGAGGCCCAAACATTTCTCGAAAAAAATATCGGAGCAGCTTTTGAAGTTGCGGATCTAACGAAAAAACCTGCAAAAAAATCACCTGCAGCTCCCTTTACCACCTCTACCTTACAGCAGGAAGCTTCGAGAAAGTTATATTATAATGTAAGTCGTACCATGATGCTAGCGCAACGTTTGTACGAAGCGGGTCTTATAACCTATATGCGTACCGACAGCGTTAATCTTTCTGAGGAGGCAAAGAACGCGGCCAAGGCGGTAATTGTTGATGCCTACGGGCAAGCCTACAGCAAACCGAGAAATTTCAGCAACAAAAGCAAGGGTGCCCAAGAAGCGCACGAAGCGATTCGACCAACAGACATGTCTCGCCAAACCGTTGCTGTAGAACGAGATCAAGCACGTCTATATGAAATGATCTGGAAGCGGACGATTGCGTCGCAGATGAGCGAGGCACAATTAGAGAAAACGACCGTGAAGATCAATGCTTCGAAACATGATGAGCAATTTACTGCGAATGGCGAAGTGTTAAAATTCGAAGGCTTCCTTAAAGTGTATCTAGAAGGAACGGACGACGAAGAAGAGGAGCAAGAAGGAATGCTGCCCGCTCTAAAGGTCGGTGAGGCCTTGACCAACAATTTTATCACTGCAACGGAACGTTTTACTCGACCTCCGTATCGCTATACAGAAGCTTCATTGGTGAAGAAATTGGAAGAACTTGGCATTGGCAGACCTTCCACCTATGCGCCAACAATCTCGACTATTCAGAATAGAGGCTATGTTGAAAAAGGTGTTATCGAAGGTGTGGAGCGAAAATATACACAACTTATCTTAGAAGAAGGTGGTGTCGTGGACAAGACACTTTCAGAAAAGATAGGTTCTGATAAAGGGAAATTGGTGCCGACAGATATTGGGATGATCGTCAACGATTTCCTTGTGAGTAACTTTGAGAACATTCTCGATTATAATTTCACTGCTAAAGTAGAGCAGGATTTCGATGAGATCGCCTCGGGAGAAGAGGACTGGACCAAAATGATGAAGGACTTCTATAAGAAGTTTCATCCGCAGGTCGAAGATGTGCAGGAAAATGCCGATCGAGAAACAGGCGAACGTATTCTTGGAACAGATAGCGCAACCGGTAAACAGGTAAGTGTACGTCTCGGCAAGTTTGGACCAATGGTGCAGTTGGGCACTGTAGATGATGAGGAAAAACCGCAGTTCGCAAGCTTAGGCCCAGAACAGCAATTAAATACGATCACCTTTGAGGAGGCGATGGACCTTTTTAAACTTCCAAAAGCACTCGGCACATACGAAGGGCAAGCCGTGGAAGTAAACAATGGGCGGTTTGGGCCTTACGTGAAATTCGGTAAAAGTTTTGTGTCCCTACCAAAAGGAGTAGACCCGTTAAGTGTAGAAATGGACCAGGCTGTCGAATTGATCAAAGAGAAGCAAAAGGCCGATGCCCCAATAGCGAGCTATAAAAATATGGACGTCACCAAGGGAAAGGGAAGATTCGGGCCATTTATTAAATGGAACGGAATGTTCATCAACGTGAATAAAAAATACGATTTTGACAACCTTTCTCAAAGTGATATAGAATCCCTCATCGAAGATAAACTTCAGAAAGAGCGTGAGAAACTTATCCATCATTGGGAAGACGAAGGCATTAGAGTGGAAAAGGCGCGTTGGGGGAGGTCCGTGATCATCAAAGGAAAGACCAAAGTGGAGCTAGGGAAGGATGTGGACGCTACCAAGATCACTTTGGATAAGGCAAAAGAGTACTTGGAAGCAAAAGCTCCAAAGAAAAAGACAACAGAGAAAAAGAAAACTTCAGCAAAAAAGAAATAGGCTAGATAATGGACTTCGATTTTCTTTCCCCCGTAGACGATGTTCTCATAGCCCACAATAATCTGTTGCCAAGGCAATCCTTTGGGAGAAATATTGCGATACACACCACCAAGTCGGGTATGCCTGAGCTTACAGGCGTAAAACTTGCCATTGTAGGAGTGAGCGAATATAGGAATGCCGGGATTCAATTTAAAAAACCTGCAGACCTAACTGCCATTAGATACCAATTATATCGACTGTTTAACGGAAACTGGAACTTTAAGATAGCAGACCTGGGTAATATCTCCAATGGTGCTGAAGTAGAGGACAGTTACTTCGCTGTAAAGGAAATGGTCACAGCACTTCTTAAGAAGAAAGTGACACCAATAATAATAGGAGGCAGTCAAGATATTACCTATGCCATGTATAGGGCCTATGATTCTATGGAGCAATTGGTGAACATTGTATCCGTTGATAACCGCTTTGACTTTGGGAACTCCGAAGAGTTGATATCTTCTCAATCTTATATGAGTAGGATCATTATTGAAAAGCCAAATAGATTGTATAATTTTTGCAACATCGGTTTTCAGACCTTTTATAATGCTCAAGAAGAGATCGACCTTATGGACAATCTTTTTTTCGAAGCCCATCGGTTGGGGGAAGTGGTCGATGATATCACCGTGGTCGAACCCTCTTTGAGAGATGCCGATCTGGTGAGCTTGGATATGTCGGTGGTCAAAGCTTCTGATGTCGCCAATGCCGAGGGGCATTCGCCCAACGGGCTTTCTGGAATGGATATGTGTGCCATTGCGCGGTATGCGGGTATAAGCGACAGAGTTTCATCTTTTGGAATATTTGACATACAACAGAGCGAGCAATTCGCGAGCTTGGTGTCGCAAATGATATGGTATTTCATCGAAGGTGTGAATTATCGTTTTGGAGAATATCCATTTGGTTCAAAAAAGAACTTTATCAAATATACGGTCTTGGTTGAAGACGAGGCACTTGTGTTTTTTAAGAGCCCTGTAAGTCATCGTTGGTGGGTAGAAGTGCCAATTATTTCAACTTTAGATAATAATTTAAAAAGGACTGCGTTATTACCATGCACGCATCAAGATTATTTGGATGCTTGTAACCAGAAAATTCCTGAAAGATGGTGGAAAGCCTACAGGAAAACCATTAATTGAGTTGGTGGAAAAACAAAAAGAATCGTGCAGTTTATCGACTATCCATCTGATACTGCGTGATTCAGATAAGAAGTAATTTGAAAAAAAAATTGTTTTTTTAAAAATAAATGGATAGGTTTACGACCTCAAATTTTATAAGTGCATATTTAACCTCAATTTCTATGAAGAAGCTAATAGTTTTTGCTGTTACTGTGTTGTTGTTATACAGCTGTGGTAGTAAGGACAGGGGCCAACTGGTCGGTGTTAAAGGTAAAAAGTGGTACCCTGAAAAGCCTTATGGTATGGCATTGATCCCTGGAGGATCATTTATTATGGGTAAATCTGACGATGACAGAGCCCAGGTGTTCAACGCACCTACAAAAACAGTTACAGTTCGTTCTTTCTACATGGACGATACAGAAATTACCAATAGTGAATATCGCGAATTCGTTCAGTACGTTACAGATTCTGTAGTCCGCACCCGCTTGGCTATCTTGGCCGATGAGCTGGGAGAGATTCCAGGTAATGGTGGTATTGGAGAATATGCATTCAAGGATGCTGATACTGCTGGTCTTAGCGTTTATCAAAAGTACATGTTAGATAACTACACCGGGCTGGGTGAGACCGGCTATGAAGGGCGTTATCTTAATTGGGACGAAGACCTTATTTGGGATACAGAAGACTATCCGGACGAATATTATACCGAAGTCATGGATTCCATGTATCTCCCTATGGAGGAATGGTACAATGGAGTACGCTCCATCGATGTCAAAAAGATCAAGTACCAATATATATGGATGGATGTCGAGGCAGCGGCCAGAGCTAAAAAAGGAACGGATAGAAAGAATTTCTTGAAAAAAGAGGAGTTAGAGATCTATCCTGATACGACTGCATGGATCAGAGATTTCTCTTATTCGTACAACGAGCCTATGCACAACGATTATTTCTCTCATGATGCCTATAGCGAATATCCAGTTGTTGGTGTTTCTTGGAAACAGGCCAAAGCATTCTGTGCTTGGAGAACATGGAAGCACAATCAATTTATGAGAGGTAAGAAACAGCCTAATGTAAACAACTACCGTCTTCCTAGTGAAGCAGAATGGGAGTATGCTGCACGTGGCGGATTGGAGTCAGGTACTTACCCATGGGGTGGACCATACCTGATGAATGATAGAGGTTGCTTCCTGGCCAACTTTAAACCACTTAGAGGTGACTACGCGGCTGATGAGGCGCTATATACGGTAGAGGCAAAATCATTTGAGCCGAACGACTATAGCCTTTACAATATGGCTGGTAACGTATCTGAATGGACAAACTCTTCATATGATATGACCGCCTATGAATATGTATCATCTATGAACCCAAATACCTCATTCAATGACAACAACCGTAAGGTGATCAGAGGAGGTTCTTGGAAAGATGTTGCTTATTTCTTACAAGTAAGTACCAGAGATTTCGAATATGCGGATTCTGCGAGAAGTTACATTGGCTTCAGAACGGTACAAGATTACATGGGAACAGACCTTACAGTACAGTAAGAGACAATATTAATAAACTCAAATTAAACTTAACTTAACTTAAAATTAGATTATTATGGCACAGTCAAAGTCAACTAAGAAACTTTTTAACATGGCCTACGGCCTTGGAGCATCTATTGTAATTCTCGGAGCGCTTTTTAAGATTCTTCACTGGGAAATTAACCTAGGCCCCGTAAACCTTAACGGTGGAGTATTACTTGCTATCGGTCTTATCACAGAAGCGATCATCTTCGCTATCTCTGCATTCGAACCTGTAGATGACGATTTGGATTGGACATTGGTGTATCCAGAATTAGCTGGTGGATTAACTTCATCAGGAAAGAAGAAAGAAACTAAAGACCCTGAAGGTATCTTATCTCAGAAGTTAGATAACTTGCTTAAAGAAGCTAAGATCGATGCCGGTCTAATGTCTAGCCTTGGTGATAGCATCCGTAACTTCGAGGGCGCTGCAAAAAGTATTTCTCCTACAGTAGATGCGATCGCTTCAACTAAGAAGTACGGACAAGAAATGTCGCACGCTGCAGCACAGCTAGAATCATTGAATAGCCTTTATAAAGTACAATTGGAAAGCAGTGCTAAGCAAGCCGAAGCGAATGCTGCAATCGCTGACAATGCTAACAAACTTAAAGAGCAAATGGAATCGTTGACTTCGAACCTTTCTTCATTGAACGGTGTATACGGAGGAATGCTTTCTGCTATGAATCGTAACTAATTTCTAATTAGTCTATTAATTATTATTAACCCAAAATCTAATTAGAATGGCAGGAGGACAAAGCCCAAGGCAGAAGATGATTAACCTGATGTATCTGGTTTTCATCGCCATGTTGGCATTAAACATGAGTAAAGAAGTGCTTGGCGCATTTGGTATCATGAATGAGAAATTCGAAAGATCAAATACGCAACTAGAAGCAAAGAACGAACTTGCTTACGATGGCCTTAGCAAAAAGGCATCAGATAGCCCAGAAAAATATGGTGAGCTTAATCAAAAAGCAGCTGAGATCAAATCGCTTTCAGCAGATTTGGTAAGCTATATTGAAGAAGTTAAAAACGGAATGGTAGCAAAGATACCAGCGGAAGAGAGAACGGACTATCAAGTAATGGATCAAGCGGACTATCTAGACCAGAGATTCTTTAAGGGTGATAACTACACCAAAGAAGGTCAGGAGTTTGTTAACAAGATTCAAAACTATCGCCAGAAGGTTTCGGCTGTACTCGATAGCTTTCCACAGTTGAAAAATACGGTGATCGATCGTTTCAGCACAGGAGATGATAAAGGTAAAGTGAAGAACAGAGATGGACGTCCTATCGATTGGTTAGACTATAACTACAAGGGATATCCAATGATCGCTTCCCTAACCAAACTTACGGCGCTTCAATCAGACGTTAAGTCTACTGAAGATGAAGTGTTGAACGCAATGCTTGGTGGAAAGTTAGAGGAAGAGGTTTCTATGAAGAACTACTCTACACTTTTACAACAACCAAAATCTGCCTACTATCCTGGAGAGACCTTCGATGGAAGTGTCGTACTAGGTAGAACAGATAACTCTACCAAACCTAATGAAGTAGAGCTAACCCTCGACGGGCGTAAGCTAGAAGAAGGAAAAGACTACGAATTGCAAGGTGGTCAGGTGAAATTCAAATTCCCTACAGGTCGACCTGGAGACCACAAGTTAGAAGGTAAATTGATCTTCAACCAAGGAGATGGTGAACCTATCGAAGTATTGGTAGACAACAAATTTGCGGTGATCACAAAGCCAAATGCGGCGGTAATTTCTGCAGATAAAATGAATGTTGTATATCGTGGTGTTTCTAACCCGATGACGATCTCTATTCCTGGTATTCCAGATAATAGAGTATCTGCAAGTGCTTCTGGTCTAAGCAGAGCATCAGGTAGTAAGTACATCATGAGACCTAAAACAGGTCGTGAAGTTACCATTACTGCCTCTGGAACCTTACCAGATGGTCAGCGAATCAGTACTTCATCTAAATTCCGTATCAAGGATATTCCAAGACCAGTGGCGACCATCCGTGGAGAGCCAGGTAATGTGAAGATGCCTAGAAAGAACTTAGAAATTGCTACAGTTGGAGCAATCTTGGAGGATTTTGATTTCGATATCAAATTGGCCGTTGGAGAATTTAAATTCAAGGTACCTGGACAGCCTACAGTTGTTGTTAGAGGTAGAAAATTAGATTCTAGGGCTAAAAGTGCTCTTAAGAGAGCTAAAAGAGGAGATATTGTTCAGATCTATGATGTGAAGGCATCGATCTCTGGTAACTCTGGATACAGGCTTAAGAAAGTATCTCCTGTAGCGATAGAGCTTACAAACTAAAAAAATGCATTTAAAAGTTATGAAGTTTAAAGGTTTTATATTCACAATTACAGCAATGGTGGCCTCATCAGGTATCATGGCTCAAGCCAATTTGCTTAATGCCAAGACCCCAGACGCAGTCGGGGTACGTACCGCTGAGCAGATCGCTGAAGACAACGATTATCCGCTAGAATATGGTTATGTAAATGACCGAGATGTATTGTGGTCTAAAACTGTATGGGAAAAGATCGATCTAGATGAGCGAATCAACTTTCCATATTATTATCCAACAGATACAGTAGATATCGCCGCAGATCGACGGTCGCTCTACGACGTGTTGCTCAAGAATATCAAAAACGGACGTATAGAAAACGTCTATGTCGATTCTTATTTTACTGAGAAGAGAACGTACGATGATATCAAAGCAACCTTGCGTAAAGTGGATACTTTAGATCTTGGTTACGAACAATTGAATGCCGGAGAGACCATTTCTCCCGAATATATCAATATTCGCGACCTTACCGCAGCCGATATCGAAGAGATTCGTATCAAAGGAGTGTGGTACTTCGATAAGAAACAAGGAGAGATGAAGTATAGACTTTTGGGTATTGCGCCAGTGGCACCCGATGTCAACTTTATCGATGATGAGAGCAACTACGACCTGGTCGAATTGTTCTGGGTATGGTTCCCAAGCGTTAGAGACATATTGCACGAGTCTAAAGTATTCAACAACCGCAATACCTCAATGCCGCTTACGTATGATCACCTGTTGAATTCACGACGATTCAACGGATTGATATACAAAGAGGACAACGTTTATGGAGACCGCGATATCGTAGAATACATACAAGAGAATGCTTTGATGCAACTCTTAGAATCCGATCGTATTCGTACTCGTATTCATGACTTTGAGCAAGATATGTGGACGTATTAATAAAAGTGTCACAATGATCTGAAAGCGCCTGTCAATTAAGACAGGCGCTTTTTATTTATGCCCTTATCTACAGAATTCCTTAGTACCTTTGTGCCGTATGAAAGATTATGTAGTTGTTGGCCTCGGTCTGGCAGGTATCGCCTTTTGCGAGCAATTGATAAAGCATAGAAAGGAATTCCTCGTCTATGAGGACGGATCCCAAAGTTCGTCAACGGTCGCTGGAGGAATGTACAATCCAGTTATTTTAAAGCGCTTCACAGCTGTTTGGAATGCCGAAGAACAACTGCAACAAGCGATGCCTTTTTACAAGAGGCTTGAAAAAGATCTATCAGAAAAATTAGACCATAAAGTGCCTATACACCGCAGATTTGCGTCGTTGGCAGAACAGAATATGTGGTTTGAAGCTACCGATAAAGCTGCGTTGGCACCTTTTCTTTCCTCTAAGATCGTTCCTAATTCACATACGACTATCGCGGCCGAAAACGGCTTTGGTGAAGTGCTACATACAGGAAGAGTGGACACAAAAAAACTATTGATGGCCTACCGCTCCTATTTGCGAGATAAGGGTATCTTAAAAACAGATTCTTTCAATCATTCCAAACTGAGGCTTCAAGAGAATGGAGTTTTCTATGGTGATATCAAGGCAAGACGAATTGTTTTTTGTGAAGGATATGGTCTCAAGAGAAATCCATTCTTCAACTATTTGCCCTTAAACGGCACCAAAGGAGAGTTGCTTACGATACGCGCACCACAATTGAAGCTGGATAGCGTGATCAAGTCCTCGGTATTCATCATCCCAATCGGAGATGATCTTTTTAGGGTCGGAGCCACCTATAAATGGAAAGACAAGACCAATACGCCTACCAAAGAGGCACGAGAAGAATTGCTGGCAAAGCTAAAGACATTTCTCAAGTGTGATTTTGAAGTGGTGGAACAGGTAGCGGGCGTACGTCCAACGGTGGTGGATCGGCGGCCGTTGGTAGGTAAGCATCCCAAATACGATCAGTTGGCAGTACTTAATGGGATGGGTAGTCGAGGGGTGATGATCGCTCCCACTATTGCTGCGCAGCTATTCCAACATTTAGAAAATGGAAAGCCTCTAGAGAAGGAGGTGGCCATTACGCGATTTGAAGAAAAATATTTCGTGGATTAGTCGTTAAACACAATTCTCATTCATCCACAAGTGATTTATCGAAATGCATAAATAGATTGATCCAAATATTTCTGGAAAGCCTTACGATCACCGGTAGAAATACGACCAAAGTGCCAATAATGGCTAAAAAGGCAACTTTCAAAGAGGTTTTAAATAACAAATAGGAGATCACAAAGGCAGCTACCCCAAAAGCGATTCCTACAGCATAACTAACATACATGGCACCGTAGAAGAAGGAGGGCTCTATCTTATATCGAGTACCACAGTGACTGCAAGTTTCGTTCATCTTTAGCGTTTCGGAAAAGATGTAAGGATTTTTAGTTTGATACATCGATTCTTGATGACACTTTGGACAACTTCCAGTTAAAATACTATACAGTTTCGTTCCTTTTTTTAACATTTGCAATGAATTTGAAGTACGACCTTGCAAAGATATGTCTTAGACAAGGATCATCTAGTAACATTAGTCACACTTTATGTTGAATATCCATAATCTTTCGGTCTCCTTCGGAGGCGAATATCTGTTTGAAGAAATCTCTTTTCGATTGGGAGCTGGAGATCGCGTGGGCCTGGTTGGCAAAAATGGTGCAGGCAAATCGACCATGTTGAAGATATTGGCCAAAGAAATGGAGGCAGATACAGGAGACATCGCCTTTGAGAAAGGAGTGGATATCGGTTTTCTAAAGCAAGACATCGATTTTGTCCATGGAAGAACTGTGCTAGAGGAGGCCTATGAGGCGTTTGAAGAGATAAAATCGCTAGAGCTACAAATGGAAGACATCAATCAAAAACTTTCCGAACGTTCCGATTACGAAAGCGAATCTTATCACCAATTGATGGTCGATCTCAATGATATTACCCATCGTTATGAGATCTTGGGAGGCTATAATTACCAAGGGGAAGCAGAGCGTGTTTTGCAAGGCCTGGGATTTAAACGAGAGGAATTCGATAAATTAACGGACACCTTTTCGGGAGGTTGGCGCATGCGGATCGAACTGGCAAAGTTACTGCTTCAAAAGAATGATATTCTGCTGCTCGATGAGCCTACCAACCATTTGGACATAGAATCGATCATCTGGTTAGAGCAATTTTTAAAGAATTTCTCAGGAGTTGTGGTGATCGTTTCTCACGATAAAATGTTCTTGGATAACGTGACCAATAGAACTATCGAGATCTCTTTGGGTAGAATTTACGATTATAACAAGCCGTATTCAAAATATTTAGTGCTCCGTCAAGAGATCAGAGAACAACAACTCGCAGCTCAAAAAAATCAAGAAAAGCATATTCAACAAACCGAAAAACTGATAGAAAAATTTCGTGCCAAAGCGAGCAAAGCGACCATGGCACAATCGCTGATAAAAAAGTTAGACCGTATAGATCGGATCGAGGTGGACGAGGAAGACAATGCCACGATGAATATCAAGTTCCCCCTATCTATTCAACCAGGGAAAGTGGTGATCGAAGCCGAAGGAGTGGCTAAAAGTTATGGAGAAAAGCAGGTCCTAGAGGGAATCGACCTTTTGGTAGAGCGGGGAAGCAAAACGGCATTTGTTGGACAAAACGGACAAGGTAAGACCACTTTGGCCAAGATGATCGTTGACGAAATTCCCTATGATGGTAACCTTAGGCTAGGACACAATGTTCAATTGGGATATTTTGCACAGAACCAAGCAGAGTATTTAGATGGGGAGAAGACCTTGCTAGATACCATGATCGATGCGGCAAACGAAACCAATCGCACCCAGGTCAGAGATATTTTGGGGGCTTTTCTGTTTAGAGGGGACGATGTGGACAAAAAGGTGAAAGTGCTGTCGGGTGGCGAACGCAACCGGCTGGCATTGGCAAAGTTGCTCTTACAGCCGTTCAATGTGTTGGTGATGGATGAACCGACCAACCATTTGGATATCAAATCGAAGAATATCCTGAAACAGGCACTGCAAAAATTTGAAGGCACCCTAATACTCGTCTCTCATGATAGGGATTTTCTTCAAGGATTGACAGATAAGGTCTATGAATTTAGGAATAAAAAGATCAAAGAATATTTAGGAGATATCAATTTTTACCTTGAACAAAGAAATATCGAGAATCTTCGCGATATCGAAAGAAAGGATCAGCAGCTTACTTCATCAAAGTCTAAAGAAAACAACTCCTACGAAGACCAAAAACGCTTAAAAGGACTAAAAAATAAGCTCAGCAAGGTAGAATCTAAAATCTCTCAATTAGAGAAGGAGATCGCCGAAATAGACGTTGAACTTGCTATCAATTATGACGAGGTCGTTTCAAAGCCCGACTTCTTTGACAATTACCAAAAGAAGAAAGATACATTGGAGCAGCTCATGCTCGACTGGGAGCATATTTCAGAAGAGTTAGAGGGTTAAAGAAGACTTAGCGCTTCTATCCCAAGTTATTCAGTATCATACCATAAAGAGCTATTTTTTGTTTGATCTATTTTGGGAATTATTTAACGAAACCAGATTTCCCTTTTAAGTAGCTTTGCGTAACTATTAACACTAACAGCCCATGAGAAAATTTTTTATGGCCTTTCTCGGTCTAGCGCTTATTGCCGGCTCCATCTTTATGGCCTACAAGATAGTAAGCAACAAAAAGAAACCGAAGCCACGTTTAAATAAGGTTGTTAAAACAGTTTTTGTCCAAGAGTCTCAAAACGGAAATATCCCCATCATCATTAACGCCAATGGTAATTTGAGTGCTCAGCGTCGCATCGAGTTATATAGCGAGGTCTCAGGTATTTTCAAAAACACAGGGAAACCCTTCAAGGCCGGACAATTCTATCGCAAAGGGGAAGTACTGGTACGTATCGATGCGACAGAATATTATGCCAATGTACAATCTGCTAAGAGCAATTTCTATAATCTACTCACCTCGATAATGCCAGATCTTCAGATCGATTATCCGGAGGCCTATCCCAAGTGGCAGGACTATCTGAATAGGTTTGATATGAATGCACCCTTGCGACCACTGCCAGAGGCAGCTTCCGAGCGGGAAAAGTATTTTATCACAGGGAGAAATATATATACTACCTATTTCAATATTGAAAACTTGCAAGAGCGCTTGTCCAAATTCACCATACGCGCACCGTTTGATGGAATTCTTACCTTAGCATCGGTCACCGAGGGTACGTTGATCAGAAACGCCCAAAAACTTGGAGAGTTCATCGATCCTTCGGTCTATGAATTGGAAGTGGCCGTACCCGCCGCTTATGCAAATATGTTAGAAATTGGAAAGGGAGTCACACTCAAGACAATCGAAGGTGATAAGACCTATAATGGCAAGGTGATTCGAGTAAATGCCAGCGTTGATCGAGCGTCCCAAACGGTAAGGGCCTTTGTTGAGGTCCGAGGAACAGGTCTAAAAGAGGGAATGTACCTAGAGGCCAACTTGAAGGCGAAAGAAGAGCCCAACGCCATAGAGATCGCTCGAAATCTGCTTCAGGACAATAACGAAGTATTTGTGGTCAAGAATGACACTATTTTGAATACGATTCAAGTGCAACCGGTATATTTCTCGGATAAGACCGTTGTTCTCAAAGGGGTGCCAGATGGTGTAAAACTTGTTTCCAAGCCTGTTCTAGGGGCCTATCCTGGGATGCAAGTGCAGATCTTCAAGTCTGAAGAGAAAGCATCTAAAGATTCGCTTAATGCCAACGCCATTCAATAATGAGAAAGTTAATAGCCTATTTCATCAAGTATCATGTGGCGGTAAACGTCGTTATTTTGGCCTTTCTCATATTTGGTCTCATCGGTGCCTTGTCGCTGCGTTCGTCATTCTTTCCACTAGTTGATTCTAAGATCATCAATATTAATATCACCTATCCTGGAGCGTCACCTCAAGAGATTGAAGAGGGTGTTGTGTTGAAGATAGAAGATAATCTTAAAGGGCTTCCTGGAATCGACCGAGTCACGTCTTCTTCCTCCGAAAACTCAGGAACGATCACCGTAGAAATTGAGAATGGTGAGAATATCGATTTCATGTTGTTGGAAGTGAAAAATGCGGTGGATCGTGTACCCTCTTATCCTACGGGAATGGAGCCTTTAGTGGTGGCCAAGCGCGAAGAAGTTCGGCAAACCATAAGTTTTGCGCTAAGTGGAAAAGATATTCCCTTGGCAACGCTCAAGCAGTTGGCTCGAAAGGTGGAAAATGACCTGAGAATTATCGACGGTATTTCCCAGATCGAGATCGGCGGATATCCCGCTGAGGAGATAGAGATCGCTGTCAACGAAAATAGCTTGTTGGCCTATAACCTGAGTTTTGCAGAGGTTTCAAATGCGGTGGCCACCTCCAACATCTTGGTCACAGGAGGAAATATCAAAACCAGTGAAGAAGAATACCTGATCAGAGCGAACAATCGTTCATATTATGGCGGAGAGCTCAATAATGTTGTAGTTCGCACAGATCCCGATGGCACGGTCATTCGGCTCAAGGATGTCGCTATTGTCAGGGATCGCTTCTCTGAGACACCAAATGCGTCCTACTTTAATGGCGACCTTGCCGTGAGCGTCACGGTGACCAGCACCAATAATGAAGACTTGATCTCTGCTGCAGATAGTGTTAAAGAATACATTGCCCAATTCAATGAGAATTACAAGAATGCCGAGTTGAATGTTATCCGAGATCTGTCGATCACGCTGAACCAACGAACCAAGTTGCTCTTGGAAAACGCCGCCATGGGAATTGGACTGGTCCTTATTTTTCTGTCTTTGTTCTTAAATACCCGATTGGCATTTTGGGTGGCTTTTGGCTTGCCTGTGGCTTTCTTAGGGATGTTTATGTTTGCCAGTCAGTTCAATGTGACGATCAATGTACTTTCGCTTTTTGGGATGATCATCGTTATTGGTATTCTCGTAGATGATGGTATTGTAATTGCTGAAAATATTTATCAGAAATATGAAGAAGGCATGAAACCAAAGGAGGCTGCCCTCGAGGGAACTATCGAGGTGATTCCGCCCATTGTTTCTGCCATTATCACAACCGTATTGGCCTTTTCTACATTTCTCTTTCTCGAAAGCCGTATCGGGGAGTTCTTTAGTGAAGTATCCACCATCGTTATTCTCACTCTGGTGGTTTCCTTAGTTGAAGCACTCTTGATCCTTCCAGCGCATTTGGCGCATTCGAAAGCTTTGAGAGCGAAGAATCAGAAGCCTAAAACCACCATAGGTAGCTTTTTTGCAAAGATGAGAGGTGTAAACGATGTAGGTGATCGCATTATGTCCTACATGCGGGATCGATGGTATGGGCCTTTACTGAAATTCAGCCTCAAAAATCAGATCTTCATGTTTGCAGTATTCGTCTCTGCCTTGGTATTGACCCTAGGTTCTATCGGCGGCGGAATTATCGGGGTCACCATTTTTCCGAGGATTGCCAGTGATCGCGTCGCAGTGGACCTTGGCATGCCTCGAGGTACCAACGTTCGGATCACCGATTCTATTATTTCCTTTATCGAAGAAAAAGCTTGGGAGGTGAATAAAGAGCTCACAGATGAATATCTTGGTGGAACGGATAAAGTGTTGTTCGAAAACATCCAAAAGGCCATTGGTCCAGGCTCGGCCAATGCTTCACTTAACATCAACATGCTTCCAGGAGAAGAGCGTCCAGATGCCATTAACTCCAATCTCGTAGCAAACAAACTCCGCGAAAAGGTCGGACCGGTATTTGGTACGGAACGTCTCATTTTTGGATCGGGAAGTAACTTTGGCGGAAGCCCGGTTTCGGTCTCATTATTGAGCAATAATATCAACGATCTAAAGGGAGCCAAAGAGCGCTTAAAAAAGATCTTGGAGGAGAATCCGTTACTGACCGATGTGACCGATAATGATCCTGCAGGCATCAAGGAAATACGTTTGCAATTGAAAGAAAAGGCATATTTGCTTGGATTAGACCTCCGAACGGTCATGAATCAGGTTAGAGCTGGTTTCTTCGGGGCTCAAGCGCAGCGATTTCAAAGGGGACAGGATGAGATCCGTGTTTGGGTTCGTTATGATAGAGATAACCGCTCTTCAATAACAGATCTGGATGAAATGCGTATCGTGACGCCGACTGGGGATCGTGTTCCATTGGCAGAGATCGCTACCTATAGCATTGAAAGGGGCGATGTCTCGATCAATCACCTAGAAGGACAACGGGAGATTCAGGTATCGGCAGATATGAAAGACCCCAGCCAAAGCAATACCGATATCCTAGATGATATCAAAAACAACATCATGCCGCAGATTCAGGCAGACTATCCAAGCGTCACCTCCTCTTTTGAAGGACAGAATAGAGAGGCTGGTAAGTTAAATAGGTCACTTGGAAGGGTATTTCCGATCATCATCTTTTTGATCTATGTCACTATTGCATTCACCTTTAGAAGCTACAGTCAACCATTGCTCTTGTTGTTGCTAATTCCTTTTAGTCTTACAGCGGTAGGTTGGGGACACTTTATTCACGGTTTTCCGATCAATGCGCTATCCCTGTTAGGAATCATCGCACTTATCGGGATCATGGTCAACGATGGCTTGGTATTGATCAGTAAATTCAATACCAATCTTAAGAAGGGTATGCTTTTCGATGATGCCTTGCATGAGGCTGGTAAGTCGAGATTTAGAGCCATATTTTTAACCTCCTTGACGACGATGGCCGGTCTTGCTCCTTTGATTTTCGAAAAGAGTCGTCAAGCACAATTTTTAAAGCCTATGGCGATCTCGATCGCTTACGGAATTGGCTTTGCTACTTTTTTAACGCTGCTAATGCTTCCGCTATTCTTATCCCTAAGCAACGAGATAAAGGCTTCTCTAAAATGGCTATTTACACAAAAAGATGTGTCGAGGGAAGAGGTGGAACGAGCGATCAAAGAACAAAATGAATCACAGGATGCTGCATAAATTTCCATTCATTGTATTACTCTTGGTAGGTTTTACCGCAACAGCCCAAGAGCTATTGACCAAAGAGGAGGCTGTTCAATACACGCTAGAGAATAACCTTGGCATCAAGGTGGCAAAAAATAACGAACAGATCGCGAAGAACAATGCTGGTATCCTTGGTAGTGGATATTTACCAACGATCACTGGTAATGCAGCAGGAAGTATCGACCGTCAAAATACAGAGGGACAGCTGGCAAATGGTGATTCGAGAACTGCCGAAGGTGTCGAAACCAGACGTTACAATGCCTCTATCAACCTAAATTATACCCTTTTTGATGGGCTAGGGCGGTATTATGACTATAAAAGATTTAAAGAAGAATACAATCAATCGGAGCTGCAGGTGCGGCAAACGATAGAGAATACGATCTTACAACTATTTACAGTGTATTATGAGGTTGCACGCTTAGAAGAGAACACCAATAATCTTCAAGAAGCCCTAAAAATTTCTAAGGATCGTTTGCTTAGAGCACGTTATCAATTCGACTATGGTCAGAATACTGGTTTGGACGTATTAAATGCAGAGGTAGATGTAAATACGGATAGTATCAACTTTTTAAATGCTACACAATTGCTTCGCAATACAAAACGCGATCTAAACTTGGTGATGAATAGGGACCTATCTGCTCGTTTCGTGTCGGATACGACCGTCTCCTTTGTGCCAAACTTAGCGATGGAAAGTGTGTTTGCAGAGGCGAAACAGAATAATGTTCAGCTCTTACTGATAGAAAAGGATATGGCCATTCTCGATTATGGATTGAAAGGGGCACGAAGTAGTTTTTTGCCTACCATTGGACTCACTGGATCTTACGGATGGAACGAATCTTCCAATAACAACCCACTTGCCTTTGTAATTCAAAATTCGTCAAATGGACTATCTGGTGGCGTTAATCTTACCTGGAACCTTTTTGAAGGCGGAAGGAATATCAATGCGGTCAAAAACGCGAAGATCGCCTATCAAAATCAAGAGATCCTGCAACGACAGACCGAATTGCAGGTAGAACGCGATATAAAGAACGCATGGGATAGCTATCGCAACGCTTTGTTTGTATTAGAGGTTCAAGAGAAGAATTTACAGACGAACCAGAATAACTTCCTAAGAACGAACGAACGATACAAATTGGGGCAGGTCAATTCAATTGAATTTAGACAGGCTCAAATAAACCTTTTGAACGCAAAGCTAGCGAGAAGTCAGGCAAAATATAGCGCGAAGTTAGCCGAGTTGTTGATGCTTCAGGTGAGCGGGCAATTATTAAATGTAGATTTTTAGAAGATGCTAGAGCACTTTTTTCAATGTCCTTATTGTTGGGAAACGATCTCCATGTTGTTAGACAGTTCGGTGTCTCAGACCTATGTAGAAGATTGTGAGGTGTGTTGCAATCCGATTCAAGTGAGGGTGCAGTTTGAAGATGGTGAGTTATCCAGTTTTGAAGCGATAGATATAGAGCAATAATTAGAAACCGACAGCGTCAATAAGCATATAGTTGGTATGATTCACATCATCTTTGTTCAATACCAACGTTCCTTTCAAGGTCGCAATATCATCGGTCTCATAATCGATGTTGCTTTTAAAATTTACCTCCATGATGGTTTCGGGTCCACCACCTCCACAAAAGAAGCATGAGGCCATTGGATTTTTAGACAGCATATAAAGATTCTTCGCTTTGTCCAATGCCAAAACATAGCCAGTGATGATCACTTCTTTGTCCTTAAGCTCTTTAACAGACGCTCCAAAAGTGGGAATTTGAAAATACCCGTCAAATTCTTTGACATATTCTTGCTTGAAAGTGACGTCTGATAGTGTCTTCCAATCGATCGACTTTTGACAAACTCCCAAAAATGGGAATAGACAAATGGCCGAGAGCATGATAGTACGCCTTATTATTTGAAGTGTCATTGGATGCAATTCTTTGAATACAAATGTAACCAAGAGCGTGCCAAAATTGGTTAAAGCTTTGTAAAAACTATTCCTTATTTAAAAATTTCAGGGAAAACATCGATTTGTATTCCCCAGACTTTAGGCAACACAAAATATACGAGTAAAGCTGCAAGTATAATGGATATGATATTCATCCAAAAGCCCACCTTCATCATCCCCTTTATTGTGAGCAATCCCGACCCAAAGACGATGGCGTTTGGCGCCGTGGCCACTGGAAGCATGAACGCGCAGGAGGCAGCAATGGTGGCACCGGTCATCAAAAAGAAGGGATGGGCATCTATGGTGAAGGCCAAGGCTCCCAACACCGGCATCAGCATAGAGGCGGTAGCGACATTACTGGTGATCTCCGTGAGAAAATTCACAACAGTAATGATGGCAAGGATGAGCAAAATGGATGGGAAAACACCAAAGGCGACCATTCGATTTCCGATCCAAATGTCGAGCCCACTAGATTTAAAACCGCTAGCAATTGCCAATCCGCCACCAAACAGCAATAGGATGCCCCAGGGAATGGTTTCTGCATTTTTCCAATCAGTGATACCATAAGGACGTTTTCTATCCCCAGAAGGAACAATGAATAATGCGATGGCACCTGCAATGGCGATCAAGGCGTCACTTGTCCCATCTATATAAGGAGCTATCAGACTTTTCCGAACGATCCATAAGAAGGCTACAATTGCAAACAAAATACTTACTGTACGTTCTTGATAGCTCATTTTGCCGAGATCTCGTAGTTGTTCTCCGATCGTAGAAAGCCCTCCAGACAATTCATCATTGCTAGACGGAAAACTTACCTTGGTCAGATACAGCCAACCTAGGATGATCATAACGACCGAAAAAGGGAGCCCAACGGACATCCACTGAGTAAAAGATATGGTGATACCGTAATTCTGTTCTACGTAGCCCAAAAAAATAGGATTGGTAGGTGTTCCTATGATGGTGGCGATCCCACCTATCGAGCATCCATAGGCGATGGCAAACATAAGCGATTGCCCCATTTTTGACCTCACAGTATTTTCAGCTTTGATCTGTGAGACCAAGGCTAGCCCAATGGGAAGCATCATGATCGCGGTTGCGGTATTTGAGATCCACATACTCAAGAATCCTGTCGCCACCATAAAACCCAAAATGATCCTATTCCAATTGGAACCAATGGCATAGATAATGGAAAGTGCAATGCGTTTATGTAAGTTGGTCTTTTCTATGGCGGTAGCAATAATAAAGCCACCGAGAAAAAGAAAGATCATCTGGTTGGAAAATGATGCGCCCATTTCTGTGATTGGCATTACACCGCCTAGTGGAAACAAGATCAAAGGTAAGAGCGCCGTAGCAGCTATAGGGATGGCCTCTGTTAACCACCAGATCGCTATCCAGAGGGTACTGGCAAGCACCGCCGTTCCTTGGGCTGACAGCGCTTCGTGTTCAAAAAAACCTAAGGTCAATAAAAATATAAGGGGACCACTTATGAGGCCTATCTTCTTTACTTTCATTAATTGGTTGGAACTTTAACACTACATTGATATGTCGTGAATTTACTAGAAAAAATTCGGTCTGGCTTCGCTTGTGAAGTTTTTTGTGCAACAAATGCGTTCCTTCCTGATTTTCGTCATTTTTTTAAGGGTCAAGGCTTTGTACTTTAAGGAGGCTTAAAAAATGATGTTTAACCAAAAACCAAAGACCATGTCACTAATTAAATTTAACAATCGCCTGCCTTGGTTCGGTTCGGAAATGTCCAACTTCTTCGATACCGATGACTTCTTCAATGAGAACTTCTGGAATAGAAGAATTGTGTCACAACCTGCGCTGAACATCAAGGAAACCGATGAGTGCTTCGAAATTGAGCTGGCTGCACCTGGTTTGGAGAAAAAGGACTTTAAAGTATCTGTCGATGATGGGTATTTGAATATTTCTGCCGAAAGAACCTCAGAAAAAGAGGAGAAAGAAGATGACTTTACTCGAAGAGAATTCAACTACAATTCATTTAAAAGATCATTGTTACTGCCAGAAACCGTGATGCAAGAAGATATCAAAGCCACCTATCAGGATGGACTTCTCAAGTTGAGCCTCAATAAAAAGGAAGAAGCCAAAGTGCATACCTCAAAAGAAATAGAAATTTCCTAGGGGATGCCTTAAGTAAGACCACGGGAAATGAAACACGCATTTCCCGTTTTTATAACACTAAAAAAAAAATTATGAAACCTAAAGTTGCATACGAATATACCCAGTGGCAAAGTGCCGAAGAGATGCATCGAGATGTACTTCGCTGGTTATCTGAACTACAGTTTATTAAGGACGAGCATGATTTTTTAGATGATCTGCTTGCGGAATATTTCCTAAAACTATCATCTGAAGAACAATATCCTGAGACCGTTGAGATCGTAAGACTTCTCGGCGATAACAAGAGAATGATCAAAACGCTTATCAACGATGTTAAAAAGCATAACAACGAGCTTGTTGTATTGCTCGATGGTATCGATCAGCCCTATGAGGAGAGAGAGGTAAAGGCGCAACATCGAAAGTTGACGGCTAGTACCGATTCATTCTTTCGTGATTTTAAGGAATTGAAAAAAAATACCTTCACACTGGTCATTGATATCATGAAACACGATAAGCAAAAACGCTTATTAAACTAAGTTATCATGAAAGTACTTGTCTATAGTGCCAAAAATTTTGAAATTCCATATTTGACCAAGGCCAATGATGGGCGCCATCAGTTGAAATTCGTCGAGGAATCCCTTAGTTCGGAAAATGCAATGAAAGCCGTGGGCTTTGACGCGATATCTATATTTTCTGCAGATGATGCCTCCCTTTTGGTATTGGAGAAACTAAAAGATTTTGGGGTGAAATTCATAGCCCTTCGATCCACCGGCTATGACAACGTTAACCTACGATCAGCGGAACGATTGGGCATCAAAGTGGCCAACGTGCCCGAATATTCACCAAATGCCATTGCCGAACATGCTGTAACACTTTTGCTGGCGCTAAACCGAAAAATAACCATCTCTGACCGTAGAGTCGCAAAATACAATTTCAACATAGATGGACTTATAGGGGTCGATCTAGTGGATAAGACCGTAGGCATTATTGGCACAGGGCGAATAGGAAGTGTCATGGCAAGGATAATGAGTGGATTTGGATGTCATCTATTAGGATATGATATCGTTGAAGATGAATCGTTGAGCTCCCAATATGGACTGCGTTATGTGAATCTCCGAACCTTATGTAATCGATCGGATATTATCTCCATCCATACCCCGCTGAATACAGACACCCATCATCTTATCGACAAGGATATGCTAGCGCAAATGAAGAAGGAAGTTTTGATCATCAATACGGCGCGCGGGGCAATAATTCAATCCACCGAAATTCTTCAAGCTTTGGAAAATGAGCGCATTGGAGGTCTTGCCATGGATGTTTATGAAAAGGAGCATAAGATATTTTTTAGAGATCACTCGGACGAGGGAATCGATGACACTATCCTAAAGCGACTTATCGAAAAGCCCAATGTATTGATCACCTCGCATCATGCCTTTTTAACAGAAGAGGCGCTTACCAATATCGCGGAGACGACTTTTGAGAATCTCGATCTTTGGTAAAGTGGGCGAATCTCACCAAATGAATTACAGTCGAGAGCATTGAAGACTTCAACATAAAACTAAGAAGATGAAAATCGTGAAGCTAAAAATTCTAATGAATGCCATCTTGGCGCTATTGCTATTAGGCTGTGCTAGCAGCAATGTAATTGCTGATGAAGATCCAGAAATCGATTTTAAAGATTATACGACCTTTACCATTTGCCAAGAGGACCTCTTGATCCATAACCCTAATTACCCACAGTACGACAATGAACAAAACAGGGAAAAGATCAAAGAGGCGATCACCGATCAAATGTTGAATAAAGGGTATGTGCTCGAAGAAGGAAGTCCAGAGTTACAAGCTGGTTTTGAACTGGTCATTCTAGACAGGGAAATGGTCGTTACGAATTGTTATGACGAGCGCGAGCCCAACTATTGGCCAGAGTGTAAATTGACTGCGATCAATTATACCGAACAGACCTTGGTGCTTTATGTAATGGACCTTCAAAAGAATCGCATCATTTGGCAAGGTTCAATGGCCGGAGCGTTGATCGGTTCTCCAAAGAAAATGACCCGTGCCATCGACGAGACGGTCGCAAGGATCTTTAAAGAATATCCTATCTAGAATTGACAATAATCATAAAAAAAGACAAGTAACTACCATAACTTCACGCTAAAATAAGCTACAGGTGATTCGTTACTTACCCTTGTTCATTCTATTG
The DNA here is from genome assembly GCF_042675645.1 of Sungkyunkwania multivorans. Taxonomy (NCBI): domain Bacteria; kingdom Pseudomonadati; phylum Bacteroidota; class Flavobacteriia; order Flavobacteriales; family Flavobacteriaceae; genus Sungkyunkwania; species Sungkyunkwania multivorans. The sequence goes on from NZ_JBHTJH010000017.1 coordinate 1,107,624, forward strand.
TCACTACTTGCAGAAATGCTCGGCACCATCGGTGGATTTGGATCGTCTGTCTTCTTTGTTCCGATGGCAAGTTATTTCTTGGACTTCCAATCGGTATTGGGCATCACAGCACTCTATCATTTGTCTAGCAATATCTCAAAGATCGCCTTTTTTAGAAAAGGTTTTGATAAAAAGTTAGCGCTAAGCTTAGGTATTCCTGCAGTCATTTTTGTGTCCGTCGGAGCTTATTTGAGCAAGTTTGCCGACCCCCAACTGCTTACATATATTCTCGGTATTTTTCTGATACTGATGAGTCTGATCTTTATCATCTTTAAACAGATCCGTATTACTCCAAAAACCGGCAATGCCATTGTTGGAGGTACACTTTCAGGGATGAGTGCAGGGCTTTTAGGTACTGGAGGTGCGATCAGAGGTGTCACCATGGCGGCGTTCAAGTTGAAAAAGGATCAATTTATCGCCACATCGGCCATCATTGACCTCGCGATCGACTTTAGCCGAAGCCTTGTCTATATCAACAATGGCTACGTACATAAGCACGACCTCTATTTGGTGCCTATCCTGATCGTGGTGAGCGTTGTAGGGACCTATCTCGGGAAACGTATTCTCGATCATGTAAGTCAAGAGCAATTTAGAGGATTTGTACTCATACTCATCTTGGTCATTGGGATTGCAACTATTTTGAACACCATCTTCAATACCACTGAGCCATGATCAATTTTAAGAACCAAAAATGCTAGCAGTAATTTTTATCATTATTATAACAACGATCGTCATCATACTTTTCTACGGGATGGCAAAGTTCAACTTTAAGGTAGCACGAGAGAAGGAACGCTTTTTCAACAAATATGGGACCACCGAAAAACAGGTGATGATCGATGACCTAGACCGACTTCCACTTATGGTACAGAATTATTTGAAACAGGTAGGCGTCTTAGGTAGGTGTAGGGATTGCCATGTTATTTTCAAACAACGGGGGAAGATCAGGGCTAAGCCCGAGGCCGGTTGGAAACATTTTGCTGCAACCCAATATATGACATCAGTACATCCAGGATTTATCTGGAAGGCCAATGTATTTCCTATGTTTATTCGAGATAAAAGCATTGAAGGACAAGGAGAGATGACCATTGACCTTTTTGGTCTTACCAGCATCGGTGTTTTTAAGGACGAACGAATTTCCCAAAGTGCGTTGGGTCGTTGTCTCGGTGAGCTGGTCTGTTGTCCGATGGGGTTTTTGAGCCGAGATATTTCTTGGGAAAAAGTCAATGATATGGCAATTAGAGCTACTCTTTCTTATGAAAATACAGTATCTTCAGGAGTCTTTTTTTTCAATGGGGAGGGACTTATTGAACGATTCGAAAGTATGCGCTACAAAGATGAAAAATTGGTGCAATTCATAGGGAAATATGATGAATATAGCATTTTCAATGGACTTAAGATTCCGACGAAGATGACCGGAATTTGGAATTTTCCAACCATGGATTTCGAGTATTTCAATGCGAGGATGACCCACCATAACATAGAATAGCATTATATATGGAATTTATTGACTATTACAAAGTTTTGGGACTTGATAAGACCGCTTCGGATGGCGATATAAAAAAGGCCTATCGAAAATTGGCACGTAAATATCATCCGGATCTTAACCCCAATGATACCGAGGCTGAAAAGAAATTCAAACGGATAAATGAGGCCAATGAGGTACTTAGCGACCCTGAAAAACGTAAGAAATATGACGAGTATGGAAAAGATTGGCAGCATGCAGAGGAGTTCGAAAAAGCGAAGCGGGCACAAAGGGACAGTCGTGACTTTGGCGGTTATACCTATACGCAAGGGCAGTCTTCTGAGGATTTTTCAGATTTCTTCGATGCGATGTTCGGTGGCGCAGGATATAGAAGCCGTGGTCGACAAGTAAAATTTAGAGGCCAAGATTACAATGCCGAATTGAGCATGGATCTGATGGACGTCTACAAGACACAAAAACAAACCTTGACAATCAATGATAAAAAGATAAGGATCACTATCCCAGCTGGCATCGAGGACGGTCAAACGATCAAAATTGCTGGTCATGGAGGTCCAGGGGTCAATGGCGGACCCAATGGTGACCTGTACATTACCTTTGCTATCAACAACAATACAAGCTTTAAGCGAGAGGGGGCCAACCTTTATAAAACAATACAGTTGCCACTTACCAAGGCTGTTCTTGGAGGAGAGATCACTATAGAGACACTTAGCGGTAAGGTAAAATTGAAAGTGGCACCACAAACGCAGAATAACACCAAAGTAAAACTAAAGGGGAAAGGTTTTCCCAAATATAAGAAGGAAGGACAGTATGGTGATCTGTACATTACCTATCAAGTACAATTGCCAGCTAAACTTACGGCCAAGCAGCGTGAACTATTTGAGGAACTTGCTAAAACTAACCTATAAGCGATCTTATGAAAACCGAATACTATATCACCATCAAAGACTTTTGTGTTGGTCACCGTATCGAAGAATCCTTCGTACTATCTTTGAGCGAACGAGAATTGATTTCGATAGCGGTATTGGACGACGAGGCTAAGATACACACCAAAGAACTACCAAAATTAGAGAGGATCGTCAGATTGCATCACGAATTAGGGGTAAACATCGAGGGAATCGAAGCGATTCAGCATTTGTTGGAAAAAGTGGACCGACTTCAAGACGAATTATGGTCTTTGAGAAGAAGGCTCAGTAGATTCGAGGAAGACCCTTTCTAGCTAGCTATAGGTCTTTAGGTCAGTTTTTGCAAGTCTACCCAATGCACAGCTCACAAACGATTTGGCCTTCTTTCCAAAGCTATTGGCATCGTCGGATAATGGATATCCAAGCTTGCTCAATTCTTTCTTTACGGTCTCAAGGCCGTCGTTGGTCTCATAGCTGAATGATACGGTGCAATGGTCTCGATCGATAGCAATGTCTTTAATATTTTTCAAGGTGTGTAATTTTCTTGCGATGGTACTCTCACAACCTCCGCATTTTAGATTTTGAATTTCAACTGTTGTTCTCATCTTGCTTATTTTTTGATATTCTGTGTGTTTTTTAGTTTAGATTCACCAAAGAACCAACTGGTCTTCATGGGTTTCTTTACCAATCCAAATTTCTTAACGGCATGCTCGCTCAAATGATCTTTCATCTCGGATACAGAGTCTGTGATATACAACAATTGCATATCTTCTTTATCGATGCTCTCGTTTGTAGCCATCAGCTGTATATGCTCATAAAGCTCCTTATGATACTCCTTTCCAAACAATATCACAGGAAAATGACTGATCATCTTTGTTTGGATGAGCGTAAGTGACTCGAAAAGCTCATCTAAGGTGCCGATACCACCAGGCATTACCACAAAGGCGTAGGAATATTTCATCAACAGAAACTTCCGCACAAAGAAATAGGGTATCTCGATCCATTTGTGCAAGAAAGGGTTCGCTCTTTGTTCGTGAGGCAGAACGATATTACAACCTACAGAATAACCACCATTCATATAGGCACCTTTGTTCGCAGCCTCCATGATACCAGGCCCTCCGCCTGTCATCACAGTAAATCCTAAGTCCGAAAGTGCCTTCCCAACTTCCTCGGCTTGTTGATAATATTGGTTATCCTTATCAAATCGTGCAGACCCAAAAACAGTGACACAGGGCCCGATAAAGTGTAAGGTTCTAAAGGCTTTGATAAAATTATAGTTGACTTTTATAGTGAACCATAATTCCTTGAATCTATTTCTAGGGCCATCAAGAAAGGAACGTTCCTCACTTAGATAATGCGAATTATTCAGTTGCTTATATCGATTCATCAGGTACATGGACTTTAGATGTTCATCAATCGCATCAAGGATCCGATTACGAATAGATCCTAAAACCTAAAACCATCACATGTATTTGGAAAGAAAGTCAAAGAAGCGTCTCTTTAGGTCGCTATAGATATCGCGTTGTGTCTCCATTCGTTCTCTAAACGCGAGATGATATCTATAATGGACCCTATCGATCACATTTTCACTTTTTTTTAAGTGTTCCGCAATGCTTAATTCATGGGCTTCAATTTCCTCTTTCAGTTCATCGATCTTTTCTTTGTGTATGATAAATTGATTTTGATATTGTCCCAATTCGGCTAAAACACGGTCATCGGTCCATCGCTGCACCAGCTCGTCCAACCTATTTTGAAAAGACTTCAACTCATCTTCCCAAAAGGCCAACTCCTTATTCCATTGCACATGCTCAAAATGCAGGTCCTCGTTATATACTGTTGTGGTTTCCATAATAATTTCTTTTACGACTAGCTATAAATATAGGATGAAAGTCTGCGGATAGAAATGATATTTGTCAATCGAGCTGCATGACTTTGGTCATTTTAATCGGTTATAGGCTTGTCTATATTTGAAAGACCTACATAGGAAATGAGACATGACCATTGCATCTCAAATATCGAGTAGTGTAAAGCAATTCTTTGTCCAGATAGGAGCGCTTTCTTATTTTGCGGGAAGGTATTTTAAGGAAGTTTTTAAACCACCTTTTGAGTTCGGCGAACTGCTTCGTCAATGTTATAATGTAGGAAACCGATCCATGACATTGGTCGGTGTCACGGGCTTTATCATTGGGCTGGTCCTAACCTTGCAGACACGCCCCACCTTGCAAGAATTTGGCGCGGTCTCTTGGATGCCAGACATGGTAGGCATTTCTATCGTCAGAGAGATCGGTCCGGTCATCGTGGCATTGATATGCGCTGGCCGAGTGGCGTCGGGTATTGGTGCCGAGCTAGGCTCGATGCGCGTTACCGAGCAAATCGATGCCATGGAAGTTTCGGGTACCAATCCCTTCAAGTTCTTAGTGATCACAAGAATTACGGCCACAACACTTATGGTCCCATTGTTGGTCATCTTTGGAGATGTTTTGGCGCTATACGGGTCATTTCTTATAGAGCATGTGAAAGGGGATGTGTCATTTCAGCTTTACTTCAATAAAATGTTCGATGCGCTGGCATTTGGTGATCTTATTCCAGCTACCATAAAATCCTTCTTTTTTGGTTTCGCTATTGGACTCGTGGGCTGTTTTAAGGGATATCATTGTAAAAAAGGGACCGTAGGTGTTGGCACTGCGGCAAATACAGCGGTAGTAATGGCTTCCATGCTCATATTTGTGTTGGACTTTATCGCCGTGGTGATCACAGATATTTTTTATGAATTATGAAAACGGTAAAAGAAATATCGCCAGTAAAGAACCCTCGAACAGATCTTGAGGAGGTCATTTCCATTCAGAACTTAAAAAAGAGTTTTGGTGATAACCATGTGCTCAATGGCTTTAACATGAAACTTTATAAAGGTGAGAATTTGGTCATCATGGGAAAGTCGGGTTCTGGAAAGTCGGTGATGATCAAATGTTTGGTGGGGTTGATGCAAGCTGATTCGGGCACCATCACGGTCATGGGAAAGAATATTACCGAATTGGATCGTGAAGCCTTGGATGAATTACGTACGGATATAGGTTTTCTGTTTCAAGGCAGCGCATTGTACGATTCAATGACCGTGCGTGAGAATCTCGAATTTCCTTTGAGGCGGCATAAAAATAAATTTGATAAGAATATCGATACCGAGGCTTTGGTGATGGAGGCATTGGAAAATGTTGGATTGGCCCATACGGTGGATCTCATGCCTTCCGAATTATCTGGAGGTATGAAAAGGCGAGTGGCATTGGCCAGAACCTTAATTATGAAACCTAAGATCATTCTTTATGACGAACCGACGAGCGGGCTCGACCCGATCACCTCAAAGGAGATCATCGAACTGATGCGCAGTATACAAAACAAGTATCAGACCTCATCATTGATCATTACTCACGATGTCGATTGTGCGAGGGTCATTTCGGAACGGATGATCCTATTGGTAGATGGCATCGATTATGCAGAAGGAACTTTTAACGAACTGTCGAAGGTGACCGACCCAAAGGTAAGGGCCTTCTTTAAACAATGAGATGATGACAAAGTCGACCTCAAAAAAAATACAGCTAGGGATATTTGTGGTGCTAGCATCGGTTTTTCTGGTAATTGCCGCCTACATGATAGGCAACAACCAAGATATGTTTAGCAAGACCTTCTCCATCAACACCGTTTTTAGCAATGTCAATGGTTTGCAGATCGGCAATAATGTGCGTTTCTCAGGGATCAATGTGGGAACCGTAAAAGCCATCGAAATGGAAAATGATACCACGATTCGGGTTCGCATGTCCATCGAAGAAAAGATGCAATCGCATATAAAGAAAGATGCCATCGCCACCATTGGTTCGGACGGCCTTGTTGGGAACATGATCATCAATATCATTCCCGGTAAAGATTCGGAGGAATCGATACAGGCTGGCGACGAAATTGTTTCCTACAGCAGGATCGGCACAGAAGATATGTTGAGCACCTTGAGTGTGACCAACGAAAACGCTGCCATCCTTACAGCCGATCTTCTCAAAGTAACGCAATCGCTTACACGAGGAAAAGGAACCATGGGACGATTATTGAACGATACAGTAATGGCAAACGACCTGCAACAAACCATCCTTAATCTCAAACATGCAAGTAGTGAGGCGAACAGTGCGATCAAAGAATTGAATGATATCATTAAAGAGATCAATTTTAAGGAAAGTATCGCAGGGGTGTTGTTGAGCGATAGCATCACAGGCGAAAAAGTGCAGAGCATTGTCTCAAATTTGGAAACTTCTAGCGTAGAGATCGACAAAATGTCCAAAAGCTTGAATAGTATCGTAACGGATATGAAAGATGGTCATGGGGCGGTCAATTATCTTTCAAAAGATACAACGCTTGTGGGACAGCTAGGAAGAACGATGCAAAATATTGAAGAGGGGACCGCGCGCTTTAACGAAAATATGGAGGCCTTAAAACACAATTTTTTATTTAGAAGATACTTCAGAAAGTTAGAAAAAGAACAGAAGAAAAAGGAAAAGGTTAAAATAGATCAAGTCAAGGGAGGGCATGAATAAGAAATCGAATACCACCAATGTGCTGCAAATACTTCCATTTGCATATGGATTGATGTTGTTGGTAATCGTTGTCTTGCCTTTTTTTAGTGTGCCTGAATACGATATACTAAAGAACACCACAAGTCACTTAGGTGCTCAATCGGCACCTTATGCCTGGGTGATGAATTTCACCTTTATTTTACTCGGACTTGGTGCGATCATCGATGGCTGGCGGTTTCTTGGGAAATTTTGGTTCCATAAGATCGCCATTCTTGTCTTTGGCATTTCATTGATGCTCTGTGCTTTTTTTCAACACGCTCCTATCGTTAAGATACCATTTGATCCGTTTGAAGATCAGTTACATTCTTGGTTTGCAACTATAACTGGTTTTTCTTTTACGGTCTTTGCGATCTCCATGAGTTTTATCCTTGGGCAAAGAACGGCTAAGGCCTTGGCCGTACTGGTAGGTGTCTTGGTAACTATACTCTCTATGCTCATGTTTGAAGTTGAGCAATATATGGGTATTTGGCAACGCATCATCTTTATCATGTCGTTTGGATGGATGATCTACATATTCAACAAAGCAGAACTTCAATAAATACCCATGATGAAAATCGCACATTTGGCCGAACGAATACAGGATTACAAAGTTTCGATAGAGACGGTGGTAGAAAAGAAAATAACATGGAAGACCAAGACCAAATACATTCTAAGGGAAACACTCAACGAAATCGTAAAAATGTACGATATCGGATGGCGGGTCCAAGAACTCAATTGGATACATAGCAACGAGGCGGTGAACATCACTTTCGATTCCTTTCCGCCCGAACTTATCGAAAAAACTAACCAGATCCCTGCATATCAGTTCATTCAAGGAGGGGCTTTGGTATTTTCTCAGTCGTATAGCGGTGATGTCTTGGTGTTCATTCTTTTTCCCTCGACGGTCAATCATCCCGATCAGCAAGACACTATCGAATTAGGGGCCTATACCCCCGAACAGATCAATGAAAAAATGATCGTAGAGGCGGTCGATGATTTCTTAAAGGAAATGATCAAATGGGACCTGCCAAGTCTTCGCGACAAGGTAGGATTTGCCAGTTGAGCCATAGATTGATAAAAATGACAGCAACCTCAATCATATCCATTTTCCCCAAGCCGATTGGTAACTTAGTTCCTTGCCCAGCGGAAGATCGTTTAAGAAATTAATTGTAATTCCTTCTGCAAAATGTTCTTAAACCTTGTGGCACTTAGGTAATGGTCTTCGAGCAATTTGCCGTTATGTAAAAGGCTAAAAACACCAAAGCCTGAGGGGGCTTGCTTTGCTTCCTGGGCGTTAGTGATCTTCTTCACTTTAAGATCTATCCCATGATCCATCGCAACATCTAGAAGTGCTGCAACGGATTTTTCATGCCACGGACATTGATCGGCATATAGCAAATGCCATCCTTGATACTTTCTTTTTTGCAAGGTCCAGTCGTACAGCTGTGGGTCGGCAGCTTCATCGATCCATTTTTTTGACAGTAATTCGAAACGTCCTCTACGAGCTATTTCCTTATATCCGTTCTTCTCGAAAATAGTTTTATCAGCCATCCAAGACCCTTTACTAGACATGACGCAGACACCTGCCATCTTTCTTTTTTTAGCCTCCTTCTCCGCTTCTTTGATCAGTATTGAACCATAACCTTGGTTTCTGTCTTTTTTAGAGTACACATACATGCAATGAATAAATATAAAATCATCAGCATTTATGGGTCTCCACGCATTTGAGGCAGGCACAAATTCTATAAAACCAATCATTTTATCATTTGTGTCTTTTAGTATTTTCATTCGCAAGCCTTCAGCATAGCGTTTTTTAAACCAAGCCTTCTTAGCATCAAACCCTGGATTGGTGATGTCCTTGATGCAGAACAACGTTTCATCTTGTACATTTTCGGGTGTTACAGTTATTATTTTCATGGTTTTTATCTTTATAGTGATCTAGTATTCAAGAAACCGATAATTTGGTCAACACTTTGACTGTTAGTTATTTGTAATCGATAAAGGTAGCTGTTGATCACTTTGTAGGAAATGATATGGGTCATATGTCCCTAGAATTGGGAAGGATGACCTTCGTCATTTTTAATCATTCTTGAATAGCCTAGTTTCATCCCATTGTAATCAACTCTCTTATTATGAAGACGTTACTTTACGCTACGGATTGTACAGAACATGCCAAGTCAGCTCTTTGCTGTGCCTATGAGCTCAGTGTTAAATTGGGGGCAGACCTTGTGGTCCTAAATGTGTACGACATTCCTCCCATAACCGTCTCTACTACCCGCCCGTCAAAATGGATAGAGAAGAATACCAAAGAAGAATATTTGGCCCTTACAAGGGCTTATTGTTCAAAAACTCTTGGAAAGGATCTTGAAGAGGTAAACACGCGTATTGAAGTAACCAAAAACAGCTCCATTTCTGATGGTATTATAGCAAAGGCAGACACCTTATCCGTCGATCTTGTTATTATCGGAATGAAGGATGAACATAGCAAAAGGGGTCTCTTTGCTGGAGACATAGCCAAGGCGCTTCTAAAAAAGGTTCCGAGTCCGTTGTTGGTGATCCCGAATGAAATGAGCAAACTAACGCTTGAAAATATCGTGTATGCCACCGATCTTGAACAAGATGATCTTTTTGCTATAAAAAAGCTTGCGACAATCGCAAACCCCTTTGACGCCAAGATCTTTGTCTTTCACATTTCTACCAGAGATGAGTATGCTGGCAAAGAGCAGATGGAATGGTTCAAAGAGTTGCTTCAACAGCATGTGAGCTATAAGAGACTAAGGTTTGATCTATGGTTTTCAGACCATGTCTCCGAAGAACTCAAAAAATATTTGCAAAAGGTAGATGCCGATATGTTAGGGATGCTAGAGCGAGAGCATACGGGATGGAGAAAGTTATTTCACAAGGACTTGGTGAAAAAGATGGGTTCTCAGATAAAAATTCCGTTGATGAGTTTCAATATGATTGCTAAAGATGAAATTCTCAATCCATTCAAGGTTTGAAAATTGTCTTTTCTTTGGGTGATAGCTGTTCTTGCATAACGGGCGTTACAGATCAGCTGATGATGCTCCCATCTTCCATCTCAATGATCCGATCGGTCCTTTTCGCAAAGTCCATGTCGTGTGTAACCACCAAGAGGGACAATCCTTTTTCTTCCTTTAATTGTTTAAAGATCTGAAATACGTTCTCAGAATTATATGAATCCAAATTTCCGGTGGGTTCATCACCCATAAGAATGGATGGGTCATTGATCAACGCACGGGCGATGGCCACCCGCTGTTTTTCTCCGCCAGAGATCCTGTTGGCACGTTTTTTTGCCAAATGTCCAATGTGTAACATCTCTAATTTCTTGATAGCTTCATGTTCTATTTCGGCATGACTTTTTTCGCCGAGTTTCTTCGCAGGAAGCATCACATTTTCGATCACGCTAAATTCAGACAACAAATAATGAAATTGAAACACGAAGCCGATATGCTTGTTCCGGATCCGAGAGAGTTCCTTCGAAGGCTTTCCAGTGACCAAATGTTCATTCAAGAATAACTTTCCATCATAATCAGTGTCCATGGTAGAAAGAATATATAACAGAGTGGATTTGCCAGAGCCCGATTTACCCATGATGGACGCGAATTCACCCTTTTTTACATCAAAGCAGATATCTTTCAATACATGAAAAGGCACGGGTTTTTGAAAATGCTTGTTGATATGTTGGGCTTCTAGAACTAGAGTCATAATTGGCGATTAAGTTCCTCTGATAATTCGAACGGGGTCTATTCGTTTTGCTTTGGCCGATGGAAGATATCCCGCGACAAAGGTTGAGATCAGTGCAAAGGAAATTCCTATCACATAAAACCATGGGTTATAATTCACGGGATAGGTCGATATCGTTGGAAGTGCCTCCGTTTCGAATGGGACGCTGTCTATAAGTTTTGAAAGACCAAAGCCAATGGCGATACCTAGCGATCCTCCTATTGCGCCTATGATCATCGCTTGACTCATAAAGATCAACTGAACATCGACACCAGAGAACCCCGTAGCCTTTAAAATAGCGATATCCTTCATTTTTTCATAGATGAGCATATTCAAAATATTGTAGATGCCAAAACCTGCGACGATAAGCAAAGTGATAGATACCGAATAGGTGATGAGATTACGTATGGTAGTGCCTGTTTCAAATTGAGCATTGGCTTCATTGATATCGATAGCCCTCAACTTGAACTGCCTCTCCAATTGCCTGGCCATTTCGGGCGCCTTTTTAATATCAAAAAGTTTGATATTGATATCCGTCACATAATTCTCCGCCTCTCCCAAAATACGTTGTACCGTCTTAAGATTGGCAAAGCTTTGAATGTTATCGATGTCCGCAATACCGCTTTGATAGATGCCTACGATCTTCAATGGGAAAGTATTTCCTTTTACGGTGCTTATTTGTACGCGGTCACCTATATCTAGCGACATTTTCTTGGCCAATCCTGCCCCGAGCAAGATGCCGTTGTCGTTGTTCTTCAAGGCTTGCGGACTGCCTTTGGTAATATAGTCGTTGATGTTGAAAAGCCGTGCTTCCTCCATTATGTCCACACCGGTGAGATTGCCTCCTAATTCTATAGATCCCGATATATAAAAGATCTGCGCGCGCAATTGAGGGGTGACACCTTTCACATTTTCTTCCTCCTTTAGATGATCAAGTATGGGCAATGCATTATGGATCTTTCGTTGGCTCTGTTTCGGTTTAATAGAATGCACAATGTTAAAGGTATCTTCGAAGTCTTTGTAAAGGGCCACAGGCTGCTTCTCAGATGGTTCTATCTCATTAAAAACATGGATATGAGGTGTCTGGTTGAGAATAAGGTCGTCTAACATTTTGTTCAGTCCGGTCATAAAGCTTACCAAGGTGATATAGGCACCAATACCAAAGGTCACACCCAATGCGGCCGTGATCGTCGACTTCTTCTTGGTCACAAGGTGGGTCTTGGCGATATTGAGTATCACTTTCCAGTTGATCATTCCTTTGGTTTTAATAGATAGGTATTTTCATCTATACCACTTAAGATCTCCACTCTATCCAAGTTTTGTAGGCCTATCTCAACGTTGACCTCGCCATTTTCGGTTATAACTTTGGAATCGTCGATCAGATATTCTTTAGGGATGGACAAGGCGTCCTGTTTTTTGGCGATGATGATGTTGCCTTCACCTGCAAGACCAGCGTAGAGGACCTTTGGAGGCTCAATAAAAACTGCCTCAACGGTAAATGTTTGGGAGCGTTCGTCTTTTTTGGGATAGATCTTGGTCAATGTTGCCTCGAACACCTTAGAATTATATGCGTCCAAGGTAACCAAGGTTTTCTGCCCTACACGAAGCTTTACGATATCGACCTCGTCGACCAACATTTCTATGAGAAAATCGTCACTACATCCAACAGCAGCCAAAGGTTCCATAGTATTCACCACCTCTCCAGGATTTTTATACAATGCATAGATTTTTCCATTGATCTTACTTTTAACAGTAAAGTCTCTAGTGGTGATAGCGGCAGTTTTGTAATTATTTTCAGCTTGTTTTAATTGCGTTTCTAATTCCTGCTCGGTTCGGCGGTACTTACTTTGTAGCAGATTCAAATTATTGGTAGATAACTCGTAGGTGAGCTTTCTGTTTTCATATTCGATCTTGGAACCAATGTTTTGATTCCAAAGATTTTTTTGTCGGTAGAAGTTGATCGAATCATTCTTGAATTTTAATCTTGCAGAAACGATCTCATCCTTTATTTCCTCCAAGATGGCGGCCTTGCCGTTGTATTTTTCTTTTGCCAGCTCATAGGCCAGCTTGGCATTTTGCATGTTCAGTTTTGGAGTGCTATTAATGATCTGCATCATCGGTTGACCATTGAAGACCAGATCACCCTCGTCCACAAGATTTGCATCCAAGATTCCACCAACGGCAGCATACACTTGATATAAGCTATCTGGTTGAATGGTCACAGAAGAATAGACCGATTCGGTGAGGCTTCCATTCGTAGGAAGGATCTTTTCTTGTGAGTTATTGCAGGAAAGGGCAAAAAGTAGACTAAAGAGAATGATGATTCTTTTCACGACACGGATGTTACAGTGATTCAAAATAACAGGTTAGCTCTGCATTTTCCTATGACCAAAATCATGGATCTATAATGCAATGTCACGTATTTAAGAGCTGGGATCTCAAAAGGATGAATTCGCTTAGATTGGTCTGGTCGATGGCACCTGCCAAATGATTGTTTTCGATCACGGGAAAGAACTTTTTCTTTTCCAAGGCCATCGCTGAGAGGGCCTCCTTTAGAGGCGTATTGGCCTCCAAAACTGTAAGGTCTTTGTTCATGATGCTGTCTATCGGCAAATTGTGATTCTTTACATTTTTTACGATTTCCCCATGAAGTAGTACGCCTAGAAGCTCATCTTGGTCATCGACAACAACGAAATCCCTTTCCGTTCCTGCAATCAAAAGTTCGACCACCTCTTTGATCTGTGTTGAGGGTGAAAGTTTAGTGATGTTGGTAAGCATGGCGTCTTTTATCGTATATCCCTCCAGTAGTGAAAGTTGCTGCTCCATTTGATTTTCTCCTGCTGCACCTAGAAAGATGAACAGGGCGATCAGAATTAGAAATGGATTGAAGAATATGCCAAACACAAAGAAGCCTATGGCCAATAGTTGTCCAAGTCCTGCCGCGATGCTCGTAGCTCTTCGTCGATTCATTCCCATGGCCAATATTGCTCTGAGCACTCGTCCCCCATCCATAGGAAATGCGGGAATTAGATTGAAAACGACCAGTATGAGATTGGCAACAAGAAGATAGAATAGAAAATTTTGCAAGCTGATGGTGCTGAACATTTGCTCCAGCTCTTCAGCGTTCAACTGGACATATTGTTGCCAAGGTACTACGATTAGGAGCAACAAGGCAATCCCAACGTTGACCAGTGGCCCGGCAATGGCGACCAACAATTCTTCTCTTGGTTCTTTGGGCATCTTTTCTAGAGAGGCGACTCCGCCAATGGGCAATAGGGTGATCTTCTGCGTGGCAATACCATAGCGCCTCGCCATTAAGGCATGTCCTAATTCGTGTAGCACGACACATGCAAAAAGTACCAGAATAAAGGCCATATGGATCATGGCACTCTCGAAGCTACCTCCGCGTTTGACCTCTATATAAATGACCCAAACGATCAAAAAGATGAATGTCCAGTGTACCTCTATCCGAATTCCTGATATTGTGCCAAGTTTTAATATCCCTTTCATGATAAGAATTTATCCTTTGAAAATAACCACTGACCAATCTTGTAGCAATGATAAAAATCATTTTCTCCGACCTGTCTGTAACTAGTTTTTGTATCTTTATTCTTTTATAGAGAACGCTTAGTTTTAAGCGACGAATACTGACTTCCAGCAAATGTTCAAATTAAATGCAGACATTTTCGAAACGCTTTCAGAAGCAATTCCTGAAGGCGTTATCGTCGTCGATAAAAAACAAGAGATAGTAGCGACGAACACTTCGGCCCTAGAGATGTTTGGCTATGACAAGGAAGAACTCGATAAACAACGTTTGGAGATCCTTATTCCACAACGTTACCACCGGCAACACGGAGGTCATTTTAGCAGTTTTTATAGGAATGCAGAAAAACGTACCATGGGCATCGGCCGAGAGCTATTCGGCATCAAAAAAAGTGGAGAAGAATTCCCGATAGAGGTTGGACTTGCGCCCTTTGAATTGTCCGGAGATACCTTCATCATGGCGCTTATGGTCGATATTACGGTAAGAAAAGAGACAGAGCAAAGGATTCTGGATCTAAATGCAGAGCTGGAAATGAAAGTAAAGGAACGAACCAAAGAACTTCAACATACGGTTTTGGAGCTTCAAACAGAGGTAGAAAAAAGAAAGAAGGCAGAAGAAAAGGCATTGGAGTCGCTTCAGCGCGAAAGGGAATTGAATGAACTGAAGACCAAATTTCTTTCGCTAGTCTCTCATGAATTCAAGACACCATTGACAGGGATCCTAACCTCAGCAGTATTGGTTGGAAAATATGAAAAGACCGATCATCAACCAAAACGTGAAAAACACTTAGATCTGATAAAGAACAAGGTTCATTATCTAGATGGCATCCTTAATGATTTTCTCTCTGTAGAACGTCTAGAATCTGGAAAGGTAAACTATAAGATCAGCACCTTTCAACTAAGCAAGGTGCTCAATGAGGTCATCTACAGTGCCAATATGCTACTTAAAAGTGGCCAACGAATTAACTATCCTGAGAATGTGGACGAGATCGCCATTACCTTTGACGAAAAGATCTTAACGTTGGTCCTTACGAATCTAGTGAGCAATGCTATAAAATATTCTCCTGAAAATACCGTCATCGATATTAAGACCACCGAGGCAAGTGATACGCTTTTACTAACAGTGAGGGATCAAGGCATGGGAATCCCGAAGAAAGACCAGAAGCATGTGTTTCAGCGTTATTTTCGAGCAGAAAATGCAACCACATATCAGGGAACCGGAATAGGCCTAAATATCATCAAGGGACATTTGGATAATTTAGGAGGAACGATTAGTTTTATTAGTCAGGAAGGTAAAGGAAGCACATTTACCGTAGAGTTACCGAGGACATTAAGTAAAATATATTCATGAAAAAAGTATTATTGATCGAAGATGATACGGCATTGCGCGAAAACACCGCCGAACTTTTAGAGCTTTCGGACTATGAAGTGACGACTGCAGCAAATGGGAAGATCGGTATCCAAGAAGCCAAAATGAATACCCCAGATATTATTGTTTGCGACATCATGATGCCCGAAATGGATGGGTATGCCGTACTAGAGAACTTGTCCAAAGACAGTACGACAAGACATGTTCCTTTTATCTTCCTTTCTGCAAAGACCGAACGTCAAGACATTCGCAAGGGAATGGACTTGGGTGCGGACGACTATCTTACCAAACCATTTGACGAAAAGGAATTGATAAACGCCATTGAGAGTCGATTGGCCAAGATGGCGATTTTAAAGGAAAACGGCGGTATAATGGCAATGCAAACGAAAGAGATGGGTGCATTGAATAATCTGGAGGACTTGAAGGAATACTTCCTGGACGAAGGAGACGTTGAGGTCTTCAAAGCTGGCGAGACGGTGTATGAAGAAGGAAAACATTCCAATTACGTCTATTTGATCGAAAGAGGTGTTGTTAAAAATCATCGCATCGATCAGTTTGGAAAAGAATTGATCACAGGACTTCACAAAGCGGGAGATTTTTTTGGATATGCCTCGTTTGCCAATCATTCCCCATATCAGGAATCCGCTACTGCAATTGAAGAAGTGGAGGTTTACAAAATAAGCAAAGAAGCTTTAAAGGATTTGCTGGAAGAGAACCATCATATCACCTTTGAGTTGATCAATTTCTTAACCGATAATCTTTCGGAGGCGAAAGACCAACTATTGGAGATGGCGTACAGTTCGGTGCGAAAAAAAACGGCAAATACCATCTTAAAGTTTATAGAGAAACTTCAACATCAGGATCAACAACATATAAAAATTTCACGCAGCGACCTGGCCAGTGTGGCTGGTATTGCCACAGAGAGTCTCATACGCGCATTGTCTTCACTCAAAAAAGAAGGACTCATAGACATCGAGGGTCGTACCATTAATGTTTTGGACAAAGAAGGACTACTAAGTATAGAGTAGCTTTTTTTAAACTGACTTTTATCATTTTTTTCTTGCAATCAGCCGAATACATTTGTTTTATAAAGCAGGTTTTTTGCAATGAAGAATATCCTCTTACTAACTGACTTTTCCGAGAATTCATGGAATGCCATAGAGTTCGCGCTTTCGTATTTTAAGAAGGCACGTTGCAATTTCTATGTGCTTCATGTAGTAGAATCGGATGTGATGTTCGGGGCAGACACACCTTATGTGCACAACACAGGCATTTTGGAAAAAGCGATCAGTGTAGAAGCGCGGAAAAAGATGGAGGCCTTATTCAAAAGAATAGAACGGCTACCCTACAATGCCAAGCACAACTTCATTTCGTTGGTCGACAGCAATTTTTTCCTAAACTCTATCAAAGAGCATATCGAAGAAAAGAATATCGATCTCATAGTAATGGGCACGAAAGGAGCTTCAGGGCTTAAAGGATTTGTTATCGGCAGCAATACTGGAGATGTGATCACCAGGGTGAAGTGTCCCTCTTTAATCATTCCAGAGGATGCCCAATACACTAAGTTAAAGGAAATCGCTTTCGCTACGGATTATAATTTGCTTTATAATGCCAATATACTTGATACGTTGTTAGAACTATCAGTTATGAATAAGGCAGCTATCCGAGTGCTGCATGTAGCTAAAAGGAATGAAAAGTTGAGTTCAGATCAAATCGAGAATAAAGAACTGCTGCAAGGATATTTTAAAGACCATGAACATAGTTTTCATACCGTGACCAATAACAAGTTGGAAGCGGCGATAGAATGTTTTACCGAAAGTCGTGATGTTGACATGATCGCCATGGTGGCAAAGAATATCAACTTTTTTCAACAGATCTTTTTTAGGCCTACCGTGGAAACTATTAGTTACCATACAAGAGTTCCCTTCTTAGTGCTTCACGAATAAAAAAAAGAAAAATGCTTGAAAACTGACATCGGTCATGTTTTTGCGATAATGATCGCCGTATCTTTGAGACATTGAAAAATAGTTCTTTGGAAATGTAAATTTGAATCTAGGTTTTTGCGCTTGCAATGGCGTAAAGACCGATAGAAGATATCAAATGTTCTTTCAACCTTTTGGTAGCTACAGGAATTAGCGATAAGGCCTGTTCGGTCTCATTGTTAGCGTTGAATAGCAATTAATATCTTCTTCGGAAGCGGGTGTCTTTGACGCCTGCTTCCTTTTTCAAGTTTTAATTGTATAGCATACATTAATCGCTTCGGCCTTTAGTGTTATGTGAAGCGGTCAAAGTAGTTTTAATAGTCGAAAGATCATTTGACGACATTGACGTCTTTACAGGAACGGGGATACATTGTGTCCCCGTTTTTTTTGTTATATACGGTCTCATTGGGATATGGTTAGCTGATGAATGTCAGTTTTAAAACCCTACCCCTTTTGTAACTTGTATCTAACATGAATGTGCAAGAGGATTTTATAGCATTGGATACCAAATTTCCTATTTGGAAGCACTTCTTTACCATAGCACCCTTGATCGTAGTAGGTACTAAAGAAGGTGATGGTTACGACTTGGCACCAAAGCACATGGCTACCCCAATAGGATTTGATAATTATTTTGGATTTGTATGTACACCAAGGCATTCTACCTACCAAAACATACTGGCCAATAAGGAGTTCTCCATCAGTTTTCCACTACCAGATCAGGTATTGTTCACCTCGCTTAGTGCTTTGCCGAGAATAGAAGAAATGAGCAAATCTAAAAAGATCGTAGACGCATTACCAACCATCCAGGCAACTAAGGTTGATGCATTGTTACTACAACATTCGTACTTGCATCTCGAGTGCGAACTGTTCAAGGTCATCGATGGATTTAACGCGAATAGCATCATTACAGGAAAAATAATAGCTGCTTCTGTGCACCCAGAATACCTCCGCGAATCAGAAAAGGATGAGAATGAACAGATCGATCGATTCCCCCTCATGGCCTATGTTGCGGATGGGCGCTATGCAACTGTTGCCAGGACCTACAACTTTCCATTTCCCAAAGATTTCTCGCGATGATGGTAAATCAGGTAGATATAAACAGTATTCAAGATTTCTTAGAAAGACATCGACCGGAAATGACCGCTTTTCTAAAAGAATTGGTCAATATAGAAACTCCATCAAAATCTATAGAGGCGCAACATCAAATATTCGATTTCTTAAGGGAAGCATTTGAAGGGATTGGTTTTTATACAATACATGTTCCAGGTAGCGAAACAGGTGGATACCTGTACTGTAGGCCCAAAGATTATGACCATGAAAAAGCTTTTCAACTTCTAATAGGACATTGCGATACCGTGTGGCCAAAAGGGACGATCAAGGGAATGCCTTTAATGGAATTAGATGATAAGATCAAAGGGCCTGGAGTGTATGATATGAAGGTAGGTCTCGCACAGATGATCTTTGCATTAAAGGCCATTCGGGAACTTTCATTACCGCTGTTGGTGACTCCTTTGATACTGATCAATTCTGATGAGGAGATCGGCAGCAGAGAATCTGCCCATGTCATAAAGAGACTTGCCAAACTCTCCAATAGGACTTATGTGTTAGAGCCGCCACTTGGGATAGAAGGGAAGTTGAAAACAGCGAGAAAAGGCATTGGTCGTTTTACTGTTACCGTGAAAGGAAAAGCGGCCCATGCTG
This sequence comes from Sungkyunkwania multivorans, assembly GCF_042675645.1. Classification (NCBI taxonomy): domain Bacteria; kingdom Pseudomonadati; phylum Bacteroidota; class Flavobacteriia; order Flavobacteriales; family Flavobacteriaceae; genus Sungkyunkwania; species Sungkyunkwania multivorans. Next base: position 1,126,976 of record NZ_JBHTJH010000017.1, read on the forward strand.
GTTTGGATCCGGGAAAAGGGATCAATGCCATCGTAGAGTTGTCGCATCAGGTGCAGCAACTATACGCTATGAACGACTTTGACAAAGGGATCACCGTAAATGTTGGAATGATCGAAGGCGGTATTTCTCCAAATGTAGTAGCTCCAGAAAGCAAGGCGATCGTCGATGTTAGGGTTATAAAAGCAGAGGATGGCGAATACATCACCAACAAGATCAAAAGTTTGCAAGCTCAATTGCCAGATGTGACCTTGCATATCGAAGGGAGTATTGGAAGACCGCCTATGGAAAATACTCCAAGAAATCGACACTTGTGGAACGTGGCCAAAAAGATGGGAGAACGCCTTGGTATTTCTCTCGAAGAGGCATTGGCCGGTGGAGGTTCTGATGCCAATACAACTAGTCTGTATACCGCCACAATCGATGGGCTGGGAACGCCAGGAGACGGGGCACACGCCACCCATGAGTATATTTTGAGAAACCGACTTGCAGAGCGAACAGCATTGCTCATATTGCTATTGATGACCGAACCTTTGAAACACACATCATGAATCATAAATATATATACACTTCGTTGACAAGGATCTCTGATTTGGAAGAAAAGGATTTCGTAATACAGAAGCTGCCTAAGTCCGAATGGGCTACAGGAGACTACGTCGTGGTGAGGATCACCGACCCAGGAAGCAATACCCTTAGCATTGAGCTTGCCAGTGGTCGTATGCGTGGTGTCATTGGGGGAGAATCTGTAGTAGGGGTTTTAGGCGAGCGTTTTGCTACACTCGAAGCTACTGGTACGTGGAAGAAAGTGGGGGACGATTTGAAAATGAATGTGTTAACCGGTGCGGGCCTTATGGGGAAGCTTACCTCAAAATCTGTCTTCATCCCTAATATGATGGAAGTGGTCTATGTTGGGCATGCCTTTAGGAACGATGAACGGCTGACCATGGATACTTTTGTTGTGCCTACAAAAGATACACCCTTTAATACACCAGTCGTATTGTTCGTTGGGACTTCAATGTCGGCGGGCAAAACAACCTCTGCCAGAATCGTAACACATCTCTTCAAACTGGCAGATCATAAAGTTGTTGGGGCAAAGTTGACAGGAGCAGGTCGTTTTAAAGATATCCTTGCAGTCAAGGATGTAGGCGCGGATCAGGTATTAGATTTTGTGGATGTTGGACTTCCCTCTTCTATCTGCCCCAGAGAAGAGTATCAACGCAAGTTGCGACAGTTACTCAATAAGATCGCTATGGCAGAGGCAGATGTTGCCGTTATTGAGATCGGCGCCTCTCCACTTGAACCCTACAATGGCGACATCGCTATTAACGCATTACGAGAACAGATCAAATGTATCATTCTAAGCGCATCGGATCCGTATGCAGTATATGGTTTGATGAAAGCTTTTGAGATCGTTCCAGATATTGTAACCGGAATCGCTACCAATACGCTCGCTGGGACTAGAATGGTAGAAGAACTGTGCAATGTGAGAGCACTCAACCTCATCGACCCAAAGACCACGAGTGAACTGAAGCGAATGCTATCTTCGGCCACCCAATTGATACTTTAAAGACAAGGCGCGTTAAAGGAATGATAATTAAGATAGGAAATTTAGAGCGAATCATTAAATTCATATAAACTTCAATCTGAAATGATAACCATTTAAATTTATTAGAACATGAACATTCAAATTCAATTTGTACAAATTCCAAGAAGTGAAACCTTTGAAACCTTTATTCAAAAGAAATTGAGCCTACTGGCAGAAAAATATGATTGGTTGATCAAAGCACAAGTGAACATAAAGCAAGAGAATGACCCGTCGCCGAAAGGAAAGATCTGCGAGATAGAATTAAGTGCCCCTGGCCCAAGGATATTTTCGTCTTCGAACGAGGAGTCATTTGAACTTGCTGTTACCGAGACGATACAAGACTTGGAGCGACAGCTCAAAAAACGCAAAAGCAAAATGAAGCCTCACCTGTAATGAGCGATGCTCACTGATAATGCCATAGAGATTCTCAAGGAACGCTATCTGTTAAGGAATGCAGAGGGCAAGATCATAGAAAGCCCGGAAGAACTCTTCCGAAGAGTTTCTAGGCATATAGCTAGTGCGGAAAAAAAAGATCGTTCACTATGGGAAGCGCGTTTTTATAATTTGTTGGCGGGTTTGGAGTTTCTTCCAAACTCGCCAACACTTATGAATGCTGGGAATCCAAAAGGACAACTTAGCGCTTGTTTCGTGCTTCCCGTAGATGATAGCTTAGAAAGTATTTTCACGAGCTTGAAAGACGCCGCACTCATTCATCAAAGCGGAGGTGGTACGGGATATAATTTTTCAAAATTAAGACCGAAAGGTGATTGGGTAACGACCTCCTCTGGCAAAGCCTCTGGCCCAGTCGCCTTTATGAAAGTCTATGATGCAGCTACCGAACATGTAAAGCAAGGAGGCAAACGCAGAGGAGCCAATATGGGGATTTTAAATGCTGACCATCCCGATATTCTGGATTTCATCACTTCAAAAGCTGATGACCTGAGTTTGCAAAACTTCAATATTTCGGTCGGAATTTCTAACGAATTCATGAAGGCCGTCGAAGAGCAATTGCCGTGGTCGCTTATCAATCCAAGAGATGGTAGCATCGCCAAAAAAGTGGAAGCTACAGAAGTTTGGAACGCCATTACGGAAGAAGCTTGGAAAACTGGGGATCCTGGGCTCATATTCTTGTCTACCATCAACGAACAAAATCCCACCCCCAATTTAGGAACCATAGAAAGCACCAATCCTTGTGGCGAAGTGCCTCTTTTGCCTTATGAGAGTTGTAATCTCGGTTCGTTGAATCTTGTAAAAATGATCTCCTCTCAAAATGACAACATCAGGCTCGATTGGACAAAGCTCGGCGATACTGTGACGATGGCCGTTCGATTTTTAGATAATGTTATCGATGCCAATCATTACATCTTGTCCCAGATAAAAAAGATGACAACTACCAACCGAAAAATTGGACTTGGAGTAATGGGATGGGCAGAATTGTTGATGCTGTTGGAAATTCCCTATGCCTCAAAAAAGGCCATTTCTTTAGGTGAAAGGCTTATGAAGTTCATTAAAGAAAAAAGCTATGAAGCTTCTACGGCACTGTCAAAGGAAAGAGGAAGCTTTTCCTCGGGTCAAAAGCGAAGAAATGCTACCTGCAACAGCATTGCGCCTACGGGTACGATATCGGTGATCGCAAACACTTCCTATTCAATAGAACCTCTTTTTGCATTAGCTTATCAGCGCGTAGGCATTTTAGGCGGAAAGGTTCAGAATGAATTCAATAGGGTTTTTGTTCAAAAAATGAAAGAACTGAAATTATGGAACAAAGAAATTGAAAACGAGGTTAGAAAAACGGGAAGTATTCAACATATAAAGACTATTCCGAATGACATGAAGGAATTATTCAAAACGAGTTTGGAGATTCCATGGGAATATCACTTAAAGCACCAACTGGCATTCCAAAAATATACCGATAATGCCGTTTCCAAGACTATCAATCTACCTACTTCGGCCACTATCGATGAGGTGTCGACAATTTTTTGGACCGCCTGGAAATATAAACTCAAGGGCATCACCGTCTATCGATATGGAAGCAAGTCCAAACAGGTTCTTCAAAAATGCAATTTGAACAATACCACCGATTGTTGAGTTATTCCCAAGAATGGTCGGATATATAATAGTCTCGCTTGGTACTTGTCCATTGGGTGGCGACCACGATCAATACACCCAATAAAGCATACCAGAAGTGAAGCATCCCAAATCCGATCCCGAAATAGAGCTGCATGCATATCCATAGCACCAAAAGGATGCCCAAATAGTAGGAAAAGGTCCAGGACCAATGGTAGTTCTTATAAAGGTTGATAGTTTGCATCAACTTAAAATTCTTCTTTGTGATAAGACCATAGACGATAAGTAAGGGCAGCAATCCTAAAAAGATCATTAGGAACAGGCCTGGTATCAAGAAGTTTGTAAAGGGAGCGTTGACCTGTAAGTCTTGGAGAATACTTCTAGGAAATCCAATAGTTATTCCGCTTGGGTCATAGATAAGCATGGCTCCCGAAGGAATGGCACTGACCGCTTGAAAAAGAAGTAGGAGCATTAAGATGTATGTCGACAGCGACCTTTTCATACTATCCTGTATTGAGTGTAAAGAAAAAGATAATCTTTGCTATTTTCACTGATACTTGTCATTTTTAATTTAACTGATATTGTATTTATTGGATATGACCAAGAGAGAAACATGCGCTTCAATGTTTTAAAAAGAAAACTAATGCTTTTGCCCATCTTTGGAATGGTCATCTTCGTGCTATTATATTTTTTCGCAGCTATGCTCTATCCCGGTGGCTCCGATGCTTTTCCCAACAAGCCTGGGTTCAGTTTTATTCATAACTACCTATGCGACCTACTGGATGTCCAAGCCATCAATGGGGAGCTCAACACCTCACGAGCCTTGGCAATAGTCGCATTGGGAATATTATGCACGAGCCTGATTCTGTTGTGGTTTTACTTACCTGTAATTTTTACCACAAAGAGCGTCAACCAAAAAATAACGTTGGTGACCGGGGTGGCCTCTTTAGGTATGACCGTATTTTTATCTTCTGTCAATCACGACCTCATCCTTAGAATAGCAGGATCCTTTGGAGTGATAACGCTCCTGTCCGTTTTGATCGAACTCTTCAAGATCCGTTTTTTCAAGCTTTTCGGTTGGGGTGTTTTTTGTCTTTTTATTTTCTTAGGAAATTATTATGTCTATGAGACTGGCTCCTTGATAAGAGCGCTGCCATTGATTCAAAAAGTAACTTTTTTGTCTTTTATAGGTTGGTTTGTAGTATTGAACTTGGTCGTTTATAGGAAATACCGAGCTAGGTTACAGGATAGGCGCATACGTTGGCACTAAGACTCATGAGAGATCAAAGCGATAGGTAAATCAAGTAATTAAAAGAATCTTTAATAGTGGATTAGAACATAAAATTATGATACACCATACTCTTAAGGTCCTTTGGTAATTCGGTGCGAATGTCTTCCAATTCACCCAATGAAATATACCTTCGCAACAGGATAAAGGTGGCGTCGATGTAGCGTTCGGCCAGCTCGTCGGACTTGAAATCATGAACCGAGGTGACTCCATCATAATCTCTTACACGATCGATGAAATCGGTCATATTCTTCACCTTTCTCTTTTTTTTGGAAGACCAGCCTTGCACATAGACCGCTTTTAGGAACATAGGAAATTGAGCGATCAGCTGCAACGACTCTTCCGTAGAGATCACATCGCGCAAACCATGAAGAACAGCAGACAAGATCCTTCCGGCCGTTGCTGTGTCTTCACCAAGATTCAACCCTTTGGCATATTCTTTAAGGAAAGAATTTCCTTCAGCGGCATATTTGTTAAAATTAAGTGCCATGATCACAAACTTTTATCTAGTGAGAATACCTGCCAACCTTCCTTTTGAGTCATTACTGCAATTTGTTTCGAGCTAATAAAATGTGAACTGGAAAATGGTTTTTTGAATTTTTTCTCAGACATCAAAATATGCGGCATTTCCTTTAAACTTTTTACATAGTTGCCATTGACATCTATGAGCTCTTCAGCAAAATTGTATTGAATGATTTCCTTGTCCAAATACTTATTTCTGCCTCTTACGGTTTTATACGGTTTTACCGCCAACGCATATCCCTCGTGAAAATTTGTAGCATTCAAATATTGTGGAGGGATCACTGTTTTGCCGGTCCTATCGATATAACCATAGTAAGGGATGCCTTCTTTTTTTAACATGATAAGGCAACGGTCGTTCTTAAATTTTGGTGCTTTACGATCTTTTGAACTTTTATAGGATTCCCCGACGATGTCATCACGAAAATCGATGACCATATTGTTTTCAGTATCGATAAAGCCCCATTTCCCATCTTTCTTTATGGCGATCAGACCTTCAGATAGTTCGCCAACGGCCTCCAGCCCTTTATGCTCTTGCGACCAGAGGGGTGTCGCTAACAACGTTCCAAGTATTAAAATAGCAATCAGTCTCATGGTTTTACGGTTTTGGTTATTGAATAGAAAGGTATAAAACAAACAAAATCCTCTAAATGACTTATGTCATATTTAGAGCCAAATACAGCCCTTATTTTTGAGACGCAATATATTTCTATGAACAAGCATCTTATAAAGAAGTACAACGTCCCAGGACCTCGCTACACGAGTTATCCCACGGTGCCATATTGGGAGAACGACACCTTTTCCCTGATACGTTGGAAGCAGTCTCTAAAGCAGCGCTTTCTAGAAAACAGTACCGAAGAAGGGATAAGCCTCTACATACATTTACCTTTCTGTGAAAGCATGTGTACCTTCTGTGGTTGTAACAAGCGAATTACCAAAAAGCATGAGGTTGAGGTCCCTTACATAAAGTCGGTACTCAAAGAATGGAAACTATATAGAGAATTGTTTGGCCAAAGACCCGTGATCAAGGAATTGCACATCGGTGGTGGAACTCCAACTTTTTTTAGTCCTGAAAATTTAGAATTTTTGATCGTGGGAATACTGCGCGGCTCTCATATTGCCGAGGAGTACGAATTTAGTTTTGAGGGGCATCCCAATAACACCACCGAAGAACATTTGAAAGTGTTGTTCGATCTAGGTTTTAGAAGGGTAAGCTTTGGCGTACAGGATTATAATGAGACGGTACAGAAGGCCATTCGCAGAATTCAACCCTTTGAAAATGTGGAACGGGTTACCAAATTGGCTCGCAAAATAGGATATACTTCTATCGGGCACGATCTCATCTTCGGACTGCCATTTCAAACGGTCGACGATGTAAAGCACACTATTGAAAAGACAAGACTTTTAAATCCAGATCGAATCGCATTTTATAGTTATGCCCATGTTCCGTGGATCAAAGGAAATGGACAGCGCGGATTTGACGAGGCCGATCTTCCCAAAGCGCACCAAAAGCAAGAGATGTATCAAAATGGGAAGCAATTACTCGAAGAAAACCACTATAGCGAGATAGGGATGGATCATTTTGCTTTAAGGACCGACTCGCTCTATCAAGCCGTTGATGAAAAGAGGTTGCATAGAAATTTCATGGGGTATACCGCTTCGAAGACTCAGCTGATGGTCGGACTCGGCGTTTCCGCCATTGGAGATAGTTGGTATGGCTTTGCACAAAACGTGAAAGGGGTGGAAGAATATCGATCGCTGATCGACAATAATATCCTTCCTGTGTTTCGAGGTCATATCTTAAATGAGGAGGACGTCATTATTAGAAAGCATATCCTTAACCTCATGTGTAAGTTCTCCACACAATGGAGTGCTGAAGAAGGACGTTTCAGCGAACTCGCTGATGTACTGATCCAATTGAAGGAAATGGAGTCGGACGGACTTTTGGAGATCGGTTCAGATCATTTGAAGATAACAACCAAAGGAATCCCTTTTGTACGAAATATTTGCATGGGTTTTGATCTAAGACTTAAAAGAAAGAGACCAGAAGCACAACTTTTTTCGATGACTATTTAAACTAAACCCTAATCAATAAAACTATGAATAAAATTATCGTACCCATCGACTTTTCAGAATATTCGGACTACGCATTAGAGGTGGCTGCTAATTTGGCAAAAGCTAACAATGCCGAGATCTTAGCACTTCATATGCTCGAAATTTCTGAATCTCTTGTGAACAAGGCCGAAGGTTCGGACTACTCCGAAGCGCTTTTCTTTATGAAGTTGGCAAAAAAGAAGTTCGAGAACTTTTTGGAAAAGGACTACTTAGAAGGTGTTAAGGTCACTGATATCGTGCAGTATCACAAAGTTTTTTCGGAAGTGAACAACACCGCTATCGAGCAAGGTGCCGACCTCATCGTTATGGGGTCTCACGGCGCTAGTGGCGCAAAGGAACTGTTTGTCGGCAGTAATGCTGAGAAGGTGGTGAGAAATTCCGAATTGCCTGTGTTGGTGGTAAAACAGCGACGTAAAGATTTTAGTGCTAACAAGGTAGTATTTGCCAGTGATTTTAAACGAGACAATGTGCGACCTTATCTCAATGCGATGTCATTGTTCAAAAAGATCAAGGCTGATGTAAGTTTGCTATATGTAAACTTGCCTAATGAAAGCTTTAAAGATAGCGATGAGATAGAGAAGCAATTAAAAGAGTTTTTTATCAAGGCTGATGGCAATACCGATAATATGAAAAAAGTGACTGTCAGAAATGATTATTCTGTGGAGAAAGGATTGTTTGCGCATGGCCAGAAGGTCGATGCTGATGTTTTGGCGATTCCCACACATGGCAGAAAAGGGCTGTCGCACTTTTTTATCGGAAGTATTGGTGAGGATATTGTAAATCATGCCAATACTCCGGTGATGACCTTTAAAATATAATATGACGAACGTAATTTTGTCTTGGAAACCAAAAGAGGGAGATGCTTGTCGTCTCCCTTTTTTCATGAAATTGCTCAAAGCGGCAAAAATGAAATACCCGCCTTGACCTCCTCAGCCGTTTCGTTGATACTTTTTCGTTCTAGCTGCTGCAGAATTTTTGATTTAGATGATGCCAATACCGCATGCAGCGGACAAGGTCTGTTCTCATCACATCCCTCTAGGCTAAGCCAACAGCTTCTCATATGATCGGTGTCGCCGATAGCCTCTATGATTTCGATAAGTGTGTGTTCTTTATTTTGTGCACTTAAATAAAATCCTCCTTTCGGACCTCTTACAGAGGAAATCAGACCTTTTCTTGAAAGCTCTTGAAGAAGCTTTGCTATATATGCTTTAGGAACGTTGATAGGTGCGGAAATATCCTTTGCCATTATTTTTTGGTCTTCATTCGAGTGTACCGCAAGGTAAAGAACGGCCTTCAAAGCGTATTTTGTAGAATTTGAGAACATAGTGCAATTTTTGGGATAAAAATAAAAAAGATATAGATGTCTTAAATATGATTTTTGTCATATTTTAACTTTTCCGCCCTAATTACTTTTGATACCATAACAAACACCTTCCTCCATGAGAACAGTATTCAAGATCATCCCTCTTTTATTGGCAGTAGTTTTTATAAGCTGTGGAGAAAAAGAAGAGAAAAAAGAAAAATTCAGTTACGAAAGATCCAAATCCACCACATCAGAGAAAAAAGAAACCAACCCAACCACGACCAAGGTCTTGGCTTCAGAAAGAGTGGACCTTACGAACAAGGGCGTAGGAAAAATCCAAACTTTAACCTTACCCGCAATGGTCGATGAGAAAATGGCCGCCACGGGTGCGGAGCTTTTTAAAGTGAAATGTACTGCATGTCACAAGTCTCATAAAAAATTCATTGGTCCACCACCAGTGGGTATTTTAGATAGAAGGACGCCAGAATGGGTGATGAACATGATCCTAGATCCTGAGAAGATGGTCAAAGAAGATCCTCTAGCCAAAGAGTTATTGGTGGAGCATAATGGTTCTCCCATGGCCAATCAAAGTCTTACCGAAGAGGAAGCCAGGGCAATACTCGAATATTTCAGAACGCTGAAACCAGAAAATTAACATAGATCCAAAAATGAAAACAATCAACCAATTGATCTTGGTTTTTCTGAGCATCCTATTTTTTATTGGTTGCAAAGAAACCAAAAACGAACCGAGTGATTCAAACACTGAGCAAAAAGTAGTTGAAAAAGCTGAAAAGCAGGGGCAGGCCTTCATCAAGGATGATGAAGCTACCCCTAACGTCCTCAACATAGCCATAGGTTCCCCCGACCATACCACCTTGGTTGCAGCCGTGCAGGCGGCGGAGTTAGAAAATGCCTTGGTCAATGCAGGACCCTTGATGGTCTTTGCACCTACAAATGCGGCATTTGAAAAACTTCCCGAAGGCACTGTAGAAGATCTTTTAAAGCCAGAAAATAAAGATATGTTGGCTAACATTCTCAAATATCACGTTACTCCTGGAAATTATTCTAAGGATTTCTTAAAGAAATTTAAAAAATTAGGACAGTCCAACGGTGTCGATGTTTTTGTCACGGTGAAAGGAGAAGATGTGTACATTGGCGATGCCAAGATAATTGCGAGTGTAAAGGCCGGAAACGGTATCGTGCATGTTATAGATAAGGTATTACTACCACCAACAGATTAATACAAAAAAAACTCGTTCAATGAAAAACTCTATAAAATTTGTGATTGCGATATGTGCTACGGCAATGATCTTTTCCGGCTGTAATAAAACCGGAAGATCTTCCGAAAATGGGGCCTTGGCGTCAAACGTTGCAGAGAAAGTGTATGTTGCTCCTGGAGAGCACGATGAGTTCTATGCATTTGTCTCTGGGGGGTTCAGCGGTCAATTATCGGTCTATGGTTTACCGTCTGGACGCCTGTTCAAAATAATTCCGGTCTTCTCGCAAGATGCGGAGAAGGCTTGGGGTTATAATGAAGAGACCAAACCCATGTTGAATACTTCTCACGGCTTTATTCCTTGGGATGACAGTCACCATCCAGATATCTCCCAGACCAATGGGGAACTCGATGGGCGATGGGTATTTATCAATGGAAATAATACGCCTAGAATCGCTAAGATAGACTTGAGCACCTTTGAAACCACAGAGATCATCGAAGTACCAAATAGTGCTGGTAACCACAGCTCCTCTTTCGTTACCGAAAACACGGAGTATGTCGTCGCGGGCACACGATTCTCCGTTCCGATTCCGCAACAGGATATTTCGATCAAGGAGTACAAAGGCAAGTTCAAAGGTTCTGTTTCCTTCATCAGTGTCGACCCAGAAGATGGCGGGATGGAAATGGCCTTTCAGATCCTTCTCCCAGGATTTGACTATGATCTGGCACACCCGGGTAGAGGTGCCTCACATGGATGGTTTTTCTTTTCGACCTATAATTCGGAAGAGTCGCATACTTTGATGGAAGTCAATGCTTCGCAAAACGATAAGGACTTTATTGCGGCGATCAATTGGAAAAAGGCAGAAGAATATATCAAACAAGGAAAATTCAAAACAATGCCAGCCAATTATGCGCACAACGTCTATGACGAAAGAACGCACACGGCAACTTCCACGATGAAAAAAGAGGTAAGAGTACTCGACCCGGCAGATTGCCCAGGTTTGGTCTATTTTTTACCAACTCCAAAATCGCCTCACGGATGTGATGTAGACCCAACGGGAGAATACATCGTTGGCAATGGCAAGTTATCTGCCGACCTCACGGTGCACTCTTTCACTAAAATGTTGGATGCTATAGAGAATAAGAAATTCGATGGCGATGCCTACGGAATTCCGATCATTAAATTCGAGGATGCGTTGGCGGGAGTGGTGTCTCAGGCAGGATTAGGTCCTTTGCATACCGAGTTTGATGCCAAAGGAAATGCCTATACCACCTTCTTCATTTCTTCTGAAGTTGTAAAATGGAAAGTGGGCACTTGGGAGGTGATCGATAGAAAACCAACCTACTACTCTGTGGGACACTTAATGATCCCAGGAGGAAATAGTAGAAAGCCTTTTGGAAAATATGCATTGGCCATGAATAAGATCACCAAGGACCGTTATCTTCCTACGGGTCCGGAGGTGACACAATCCGCGCAGTTGTACGATATCACTGGTGAAAAAATGGAGTTGTTGTTGGATTTTCCAACGGTTGGAGAACCGCACTATGCGGCAGGCATCGCGGCAGATCTTGTAAAACCACGATCCAAGAAGATATTTAAGCTAGAAGAGAATCAGCATAAATATGGAGTGAAAAGCAGTGCTGAGACACGCGTAGAACGCAATGGGAATGAAGTACATGTCTATATGACGATGATACGAAGTCACTTTACACCAGATAACATCGAAGGCATCAAAGTAGGGGATAAGGTGTATTTCCATGTCACTAACTTGGAACAAGATTACGACGTGCCTCATGGGATCAGTATGATCGGTGCCAATACTTCTGAATTGTTGATCATGCCAGGCCAAACCGAAACTTTTGTTTGGGAGCCTAAACAAGTCGGGGTCTGGCCATTCTATTGCACCGATTTCTGTTCGGCATTGCACCAAGAGATGCAGGGATATGTGAGAGTGTCGCCAGCATCTTCCAATATTGCATTGTCGTGGTCGCTAGGTGAAGATTAAAGGTAATTCAATAACACTTATTTAATTTCCTTTTGAAGGGGGAGGAAGATCTTTCTCCCCCTTCTTACAAAGAATAACACCACAAATATGAAGAAGAAATCTAGAATAATAATGATCGTTGCGGCATTGCTTCCGCTATTCCTATTTGTCTTTCCTTTATGGAATATAACACTAGAAGCGCCACAATATCCTATACCCCTAGGGATGAACATTCATATCAATGATTTTACCGATATGCACCCTCACGACATTCAGAACATCAATTTGATGAATCATTACGTGGGGATGAAGTACATCCCGGAGGCCATACCAGAGTTTAAGATATTTCCGGCAGGTATCATCACCACCACCATTTTAGGGTTATTGATCGCCTGGAAGGGAAATTACAAGTGGTATTTGGGATGGTTTATCTTAATGATGCTACTCAGTGCTGCAGGTTTATACGACTTTTATTTATGGGAACACGATTACGGTCATGATCTAGATCCGAAAGCCATTATGAAGTTCACCAATCCCGATGGTTCTGTCATGGGATTTCAACCGCCATTGTTTGGGTCAAAGGATATCTTGAATTTCAAGGCACATTCGTACCCTCAATTAGGAGCATATTTCTTGGCCGCTGGCATCGCGCTTTCCTTCGTGGCATTTTTCGTAGGTAAAAAAGAAAAGAATTTAAAAAGCGAATCATGAATAACAGGTTGCCTATATCATTACTGGTCATCGTTTTCTTTTGTGCTTGTAGCAATGGTCCAAAACCAATAGAATACGGTGTAGACGGTTGTCATTATTGTAGTATGACCATTGTCGATAAGATACATGCCGCAGAGATCGTTACCAATAAGGGAAAGGTCTATAAGTTTGACGCCATAGAATGCATGGTAAACTATCACGAGCAAATAGAAGAGAAACGGATCAGGTACTATTTGGCCAATCATTATGCCACTCCAGAGGAATTGATCGATGCGACCAAAGCGACCTTCTTGATCAGTGAAAATGTTCCGAGCCCTATGGGTGCTTATCTAACAGGGTTCAAAGACAAACAACAGGCCGTAGAGGTACAGCTCGAAAAAGGAGGTGAACTTTACGATTGGGAGGGATTATTAACCTATTTAAGATAGCGCGAGATGTATCAAGTTACCGACCATATTAATAAATTGGATTTTGAAGGGTTAAAGATCAAAAAACTCGTAGCTAAAGAAGCTGCTGAAGTATTGATCGTTAGCCTAGAAAAAGGACATAGATTTCCTCAACATACCGCACCTAGAGATGTACTATTAGTAATGCTTGAAGGTGAAATGGTCTTTTATATCAATGACAAAGAATACCTGCTGAAAACCCATCAAACTTTCGATTTTCCAGCAAACACCGAGCATAGTGTAAAAGCCATCCAAAATGCGAAATTTCTTCTCATAAGATGAAAAATATCTCATCCCTGATACTCATGTTTTTTTTGGTGCTTCCGAGCCTGTTATGGGCCTCGCGAATAGAGGTTTGTAAGAACTGTTCGGTCACGACCATCAAAGAAGGAATTGAATTGGCCAAGTCGCGAGATACAGTACTCATTAGAAAAGGAACCTATTATGAGTCAGGTTTGATCATCGATAAGCCGCTTACGCTTCTAGGTATAGACTATCCGACCATCGATGGTGAATCCAAAGGTGAAATCATCAGGGTACAGGCAGATCACGTGATTATTGATGGACTCTTCATCATCAATGTGGGCACTAGTTATACCGAAGATTTTGCCGCGGTCAGAGTAGTAAAGAGCAAACACTTTGTCATTCAGAACTTAGTGCTCGAAAAATTGTTCTTTGGAATCTATTTAGAGAAGTCGAGAGATGGAAAAGTACTTAATAATAGGATCATAGGAAATGCCAAAGAAGAATACAACTCTGGGAATGGTATTCAGTTGTGGTATTCACACAATATAGATATTGCAGAAAATATAATTACCAAAGTAAGGGATGGCATCTATCTTGAGTTTGCCAACAATTGCCGCATCAAAAACAATAGGAGTACCAACAACTTGCGTTACGGCCTACATTTTATGTTCTCAAACGATGACCTCTATCAGTCTAACACCTTTGAAAACAATGGTGCGGGCGTAGCAGTGATGTTCTCAAAAAAAATTAAAATGCTCCAGAATACCTTTCGTAAGAATTGGGGAACGGCTTCGTACGGACTGCTATTAAAGGAGATCAATGACGCGGAGATCAAGGGTAATTTATTTGAGGAGAATACCATAGGCATTAGCATCGAGGGTGCCAATAGAATCAACTATCACAGTAACGATTTCAAACAGAATGGATGGGCGATCAAAGTAAGAGGCGCCTGTTACACCAATAATTTTATCAATAATAACTTCTTGTACAATAGTTTCGATGTTTCCTATAACAGCAAACTCAACGATAATATTTTCGATCAAAACTATTGGAGCAATTATACGGGTTACGACCTTGATAAAGATGGAATAGGAGATGTTCCACATCGTCCGGTAAAATTGTTCTCCTATGTGGTGAATCGTACCCCAGAGACGATCATCCTTATGAGAAGCTTGTTTGTCGACATCATCGACTTCTCAGAAAGGGTGTCACCTGTTTTTACTCCGGATGACCTGGTAGATCATAATCCTTTGATAAATCGCACACGATGATCAGTATAGAGAATTTACATAAATCCTTTTCTAAAAACCAAGTGCTTCGTGGTATCGATCTTCAAATTGAGAACGGTGGGGTTTTCGCTGTATTGGGCCCCAACGGGTCAGGTAAGACGACCTTGATCAAATGCCTTTTGGGAATGGTGATTCCGGACCATGGAACGATCTATATTGATGATCGATCCATAAAGAATGCTTGGAGATATCGTCAAGAAATAGATTATTTACCTCAGATCGCTAATTTTCCCAATAATTTGAAGGTGAAAGAACTTATAAGGATGATCGTTGATCTGCGCGAAAGGAAAGGGGAGCTTCAGCCACTTGTTGAGGCTTTTAACCTTCAGCCTTTCTTGGATAAGAAGTTGGTCAATCTTTCTGGAGGAACCAAACAAAAGGTGAATCTTGTTTTGGCCTTGATGTTCGATAGTCCGTTGATCATCCTCGACGAACCTACTGCTGGGCTCGATCCTATCGCACTCTTGCATTTAAAGAAATTGATTCAACGAGAAAAGCAAAAGGGAAAGACCATTCTGATCACCTCTCATATCATGAGCTTTGTTGAAGAAGTGGCCGACGAGATCGTCTTTCTATTGGATGGGGTGATCTATTTTAAAGGAACTATCGCCGCATTGAGGGAAAAGACCGACGAACGAGATTTCGAACACGCCATTGCATCCATCTTAAAGGAAACCTATGTTTAAAATATTGAAATACAGCTTCTTTGATCTTATTCGTAGCCGATGGAGCTATATTTACCTATTGTTCTATTTGGCACTGGGAATGGTGCTGTTATTCCTAAACAGCGACCTTTCGAAGGCCATCATTACCTTGATGAATGTCATCATTGTATTGGTGCCGCTTATTGGAACCATCTTTGGGGTCATGTATTATTATAACTCAAGGGAGTTCACCGAATTGCTCTTGGCACAACCCGTAAAACGAACCTCTATTTTTCTAGGGCAGTATTTGGGTGTGGCCTTGTCGCTTTCCATGAGTTTGATCATTGGATTGGGACTGCCTTTTCTCTTTTATGGTCTTTTCGAGTCGGATGCCATCTGGGAATTTTTCTTGTTGCTCATCATCGGAACCTTTCTCACCTTCATCTTCACAGCGCTCGCCTTCAATATTGCGCTTTATAACGAGAACAAGATCAAAGGATTTAGCTACGCTATTCTCTTCTGGTTGTTTATGGCGGTCATTTACGATGGATTGTTTCTGGCATCACTCATCATTTTTGAGTCCTACCCCTTGGATAAGTTTTCATTGTGGGCAACCATGCTCAATCCGATCGATCTTTCACGGATTCTTATTTTATTAAAACTCGATATATCTGCTCTTTTAGGCTATACTGGAGCAGTGTTCCAGAAATTCTTCGGAACGAATACAGGCGTCCTTTTTTCCTTTCTCGGGCTTGCTATATGGGTTCTTTTTCCTATCCTAAATATCTACAGAAAGTCGAAGAAAAAGGATTTCTAGCCATTGAGCAACATATGATAAACCATTTTAAGGCTGGTTGAGCGATCTAAATACTACAAGTACAAACCCTACAACAAAAATGGTAGTAAAGATCAATTTGTTATGTTTAGCTAACCAATTAGGCAGGAAAATATCAAAATTGTCCTTTTGAGAATCTGAAAAGTTCCGCGCTAAGACTGTAAGAGGGCAATACATCTTAAACAGTAACAAAACTATACCCTCACCAATGATAAGTCCAATACCGATCCAGGTATACGTATTTACGGTATTTGTTAATCCGGAATATAGGATATAAAAGATGATCGCAACAAAGAATGCCCATATTACAGTATGAACTAGCTTTATGGTCAATAGTTTTTGGGCTCGTTCCATACCTTTAATAGTTAATCAGGGCGACAAGATCTTATATGATACATTTGAACCTCTCGAAGGCTTTTTCCTCTAAAGCTGCTCTATGATCAGGATGCGCAATGGAAATAAGTGCCTTTGCGCGTTTCTTCAAACTTTTTCCGAATAAGTTCACTACCCCATATTCGGTGACAACGTAATGCACATGTGCCCTTGTCGTAGTAACGCCCGCACCTTCTTTGAGAAAGGGCGAGATCTTCGAAGCTCCTTTCTTGGTCGTCGATGGCATTGCGATGATGGCCTTTCCACCTTCAGATAAAGAGGCCCCTCTAATAAAATCCATTTGGCCGCCCACGCCAGAATATTGATAACTACCAATCGTATCGGCGCAAATTTGTCCAGTAAGGTCGATCTCTATTGCACTGTTGATAGCTGTCACCTTAGGATTCCGTCTTATAATAGCTGTATCATTGGTATAGGCTGCCTCTTTGAAATGGACAATAGGATTGTCATCTATAAAATCATATAGCTTTTGTGATCCGGCAGCAAAGCAGGTCACTATTTTATTGGTCTTAATTTCCTTTTCCTCACCAGTGATGACACCGCTTTCTACCAAGGGCAATATGCCATCGGAGAACATTTCGGTATGCACCCCCAGGCGCTTATGGTTGCCCAAGTTGCTCAAAGTCGCGTTGGGAATGTTTCCAATACCCATCTGCAAGGTGGCGCCATCGTCGATCAAACTGGCCACGTGCCGCCCGATCTTACGTTCTATATCGGTGACCTCTGGTAGTATGGTCGTATGAATTGGCATATCGACCTCAACCGCAAGATCGATCTGTTTCATGTGAATGATACCGTCTCCATGTGTACGTGGTACCTGTGGATTCACTTGCGCGATGACCGTTTTGGCGTTCTGTATCGCCGGCAAGGTGATATCTACTGAAACGCCCAATGAACAATAGCCATGTTTGTCTGGTGGTGATACTTGTATCAAAGCGACATCCAAGGGCAGAATTTGCCTTCTGAAAAGCAGGTGCATTTCACCAAGAAACATCGGGATATAATCACCATTGTTCATATTTACGGCCTTTCGGACATTTCCTCCCACAAAACAAGAACTCAATTTAAAGGAATTGCTAAAAGGTTCTTGAATGTAAGGTGCGCTTCCTTCGGTATGAATTTGAATGATCTCAACATCTTCTAATTCTGCATAACGATTACAAAGTGCATCTATAAGCACGTTGGGGGTCATCGCGGCTCCTTGAAAGAATACTCGGTCTCCAGATTTTACTACGGAAACTGCATCTTCTGGCAAAACGGTATTTAAAGTGTATTTCATAGCGTTGGTTATTGAGAATTAATGATATTGATGATATCTTGTTTTTGAAGTACTCCAGACTGTCGCCAGACCTGCTTTCCATCTTTAAATAAAAGCATGGTTGGGACTCCTCGCACTTGAAATTTATTGGCAATGGCTTGGTTCTTGTCCACATCTATCTTAACGATCTTGATGCCCTCTCCAAGCTCATCCTTCACTTGTTTTAAAATTGGAGCGAGCATTTTGCACGGACCACACCAATCCGCATGGAAATCCACGAGTACCGGGACTTCGGCATTGATGATCTTTTTAAAGTTGGATTTCATTTTTTGAATGTTATTATCAATGGATACTGCATTATATTGATAGGTCTTCGACAACCTAAAATCTGACCGAAATTAGGAGATCTCTCAACTGCAAACAATGACAAAAGGCATGTTTCAATGGCATTCTAGTTCTGCCGACACCAATTCGACCACAGGCTTAGGCGAAATGTATGGGATACCCAATCCCAAACCTCGAACGATAAACAAGACTCCGATGATCATCACAAAGACCGGAATTGCTTTCCGAATGTGCTGCCTTGCTTTTCCATTTAAAAAGTTACTTGCGTAAATGGCCGATGTCATTAAAGGAATCGTCCCTAAACCGAACAATATCATATACATACTCCCTTGCCAGGTGTCTCCAAGGGCGACTGCTCCAAAGACTGCCATATATACCAGTCCGCACGGCAAAAAGCCGTTTAAAAAACCGATGGTAATAAAAGTATCAGGGGTTCGTTTTTTTAGTGCAGCACCCAATTCGCTCTTCACTTTGGAGACAATTTTGAATAATGGCTTGGATAGTGAAAAACGACTTAATCGATGTTGCGGAATCAGTACGACAAAGATCATGAGCACTCCAACTCCGATAGAAAGCTGTTGTTGAAGCCCAAATAGTTGAAAACTCTTGCCCAACAGCCCAAAGAGCAATCCTATGATGCTATATGCCAATATCCTGCCAAAATGATAGATGCTTATTTGAAAAAGTTTCTTCTTGGGGTTGTGTCTATCAACGGGTAACATAAAGGCAATGGGGCCACACATGCCAATGCAGTGGAGGCTTCCCAGTAGGCCTAGTATGAATGCTGAAAATAACATGCTAATACGTGATACTCTTTTTAAATAAATACTCTTTTTGATCGTATTCCCAATGGATCTTTATATCCCAGCGACCGTCTACCAAACGTTGTTCAGGTATGAGCAAATGCGATTTAGACAATACAATTGGAATGTCAAAATCTAGTTGTTTGTTAGACGGTCTGTATAGGGATATTTTTCCTTTGATCGCTTTGGGATCCAATGACTCTGGAAACCGTATTTCCATTCCTTCGGCTGTCTTCTCGAGAACGATATCAATAGGCAGCGCTCTTGCATTTCGTTCTGCATCGATCTCTTTCTGGTAGCCAAGTTCTTGTTCATAGTACTTTTCAGTGACCAGTTCATGATGGTATGCCGAATTCGTGGTCAAGGTGATCACAAAATACAAGATAAACCCAATGAATGCTATAAAAGTGATCACGATTCCAGTTCCCCAATTGATTTTCATCTTATTCTTTTTTTAAATTTTATTTATAACTCCGTGGACCCAAAAAGGCTGTCATTGTTGTCTCTATAAGATCTTCGCCACTATAGATGCCGATCTTTAAACGATCTTTATCACCGGTAAGGGCGGCGGCGTTGATCTCTACAAAGAGAGTTCCTTCGGCCAGGTCCTGTGCTGGCATATCAAAATTTTCGTGCGTAACGGATTCTATTGTACCATTGTGAGATAACAGTTTGAAGCTGATATTTTTAATTTCGTTGGTCGTTTTGTTCACCAGCTTGTAGGTATATACGTTGCTGATCATGTTGTTTTCTTTCTTCTGATATAGCTGCCCCGGTAATCTTAGAATGGTAGCTTCAACATCATTTCTTAAAAAGAGCATTCCAGTGAGCACTCCTATAAGAATTGCTAAAACTGCTGCATAGCCCTTCATTCGCGCAGTGATTTTAAAGGTAGCTTTCTTCTCTATATTCTCTTCACTTGCATATCTAATGAGGCCTTTTGCAAGTCCAACTTTTTCCATGATATCATCACATTCGTCAATACAAGCGGTACAATTCACACATTCTAACTGCGTACCATTTCTAATATCGATACCTGTAGGACAAACATGGACGCATTGAAAGCAATCGATACAATCTCCATGTCCTAGGGCTTGTCTATCTTCATTCTTGCGCCATTTCTTTCTTCCTTTTTCGCCTTCACCTCGTTTGTGATCATAGGCCACGACGATCGATTTATTATCCAGCAATACCCCTTGTAATCTTCCATATGGACAAGCGATGATACAGACCTGTTCTCGGAACCATGCAAATACGAAATAGAAAACACCCGTAAAGATAAGAAGCGATACCAGCGTACTCACATGTGCCAGAGGTCCATCGGTGATATACCGAATGAGCTGATCACTTCCGATCAAATACGCCAAGAATATATTGGCGATCAGAAATGAGATGATAAAGAAAATGACCCCTTTCAATACGCGCTTTCTGATCTTTTCGGCGTTCCAGGCTTGTTTTTTTAGACGAATCTGCTTCCCTCGATCGCCATCGATCCAATATTCGATCCTTCTAAACACCATTTCCATGAAGATGGTTTGCGGGCATATCCATCCGCAAAATAGTCGTCCAAACGCAACTGTAAAGAGGGTTACAAAGACCACTCCGATGATCATAGAAATGACAAAGAGGTGAAAGTCTTGCGGCCAGAATGGAAAACCAAAGATATTGAATCGACGTTCTAGCACATTGAACATCAAGAACTGGTTGCCGTTGATCTTAACAAAAGGAGCTGCAAATAGAAAGGCGAGCAGGCCATAGCTCACCCATTTTCTATATTCATAAAAGCGCCCACTTGGCTTTTTAGGAAACACCCAAGCCCTTTTTCCTTCTTCATCGATGGTACCGATAGAGTCTCTAAATCTTTCGTTGGCAGGTGCTTCCAATGGGCTGTTGTTTGATCAATGATTAATTCATGGCAACCTCTAATGAATCATTTGCCTTTTCTGGCTCGATGTCATCAGTAGGGGCTTCTTCCTGTGGTGCATCTGGGTCTATCCAAATATCACCTTCTGGAGCTTTTGGTTTTGCTGGTGTTGTACCTTGTAGGGATAATATGTAGCTTGCCACCTGCGCCATTTCGGCCGGCTTCAAACTTTGTTTCCATGCGATCATCCCTTTTCCATCCCTACCTCCTTCAGAGATCGTTCTAAAGACGTTTTTAATGCCGCCACCTAATATCCAATGTCTGTCTGTGAGGTTAGGGCCGATTCCCCCACCGCCATCTGCCATGTGGCACGCTACACAATTGGTCGTAAAGATCTTTTGTCCAGCGTTTAGATCGGAAGCATCCGTAAGTAACACGACAGTATTCACATCTACCAGATCTTTTGCCGTTTTCTTCCATTCTTCAATGGCTGCCCTAGCCTCGGCTACTTCAATCTCATATTCCTGAGCTTGGGTCGTTCCATTAAATACATGATACTTTGCCAGATATACCACGCCAAAGACGATGGTTGCATAGAAAAGATATAGCCACCAAGGTGGTAAGCTGTTGTCAAGCTCTTTAATGCCGTCATAGTTATGATCGAGGATTATTTCTTCCTCTTCCTCGATGGCCCTCTGATCCAATAGTTTGTTGTAGATGTTTTTAAACCATTTGAATTCGACTTTCTTTTCTTTTTTGGCTAGATAGCGTTCTTGTGCCTCTTCACTCAACGTTTGGAACATAACGCGCTCTACTGCACCTACAATGCTTTCTATTGCGATAAGGATGAGCAGAACGAGCAGCAAGAATAAAGCCACGTACGGATACTCGATAAAGGCGGGCTTCTCACTTTCGACCATATATTCAACTATTCCATAGACGATGAAGAATAGTAAAAGGACTCTTATGTATGATGGAATTTTCATAGTGTTTATTGATTTTGATTGTCTAAAGGAATATTACTTACTTCTTTGATATATTCTTTCTTGGCAGTGACCACCCACAAAAATAGCAACATAAAGAATCCAAAGAAGATCACTAACGAGATCATCGGATAAATTTCGATACCCGTGATGCTTTCCATATGATTTTTTACAAACTTCAACATGACTATTGGTTTTGAGCAGTTAGTTCTTCGACATCTTTAACTTTTATATCAGTCCCCAAGCGCTGTAAATAGGCGATGAGGGCCACGATCTCTCTATCGCGCATTTCTACAAAAGGCTGTCCGTTATCTTGAGCATACTTCTTATCGGCTTCGTAGGTCGAAGCAAAATCTGGATCGGAGTAAAGGTTCTTCTCTATTTTTTCGGCCTGTGCCGCCATACTCGCCTTCGCATTGTCAATGTCCTCTTCGGTATACGGCACACCAAGCGAAACCATCGCCTTCATCTTGGCCTCGGTTTGAGAACGGTCGTGCTCATTGCGCACCAACCATTGATATGCTGGCATAATACTTCCAGAAGAAGTGCTCTGAGGGTCATACATATGATTTAAATGCCAGTTGTCTGAATACTTTCCACCGACCCGAAGCAGATCAGGTCCGGTTCGCTTACTTCCCCATAAGAAAGGATGGTCATAAACAAATTCGCCCGCCTTTGCATATTCGCCATAACGCTCTACCTCGCTTCTAAACGGGCGTACCATTTGGGAGTGACAACTCACACAACCCTCACGGATATAGAGGTCTCTTCCCTCAAGTTCTAAAGGTGTATATGGTTTTACACTGGTGATGGTAGGAATATTGGATTTTACCAACAACGTTGGAATGATTTGAATGATTCCTCCGATCAATATGGCAACTGTAGCCAGTAGCGTCAATTGTACAGGTTTGCGCTCTAACCAAGTGTGGAATCCTTCTCCAGCTACACGTCGTTTGGAAACTCTTGCCAATGGGGCGGCTTCTGCCAATTCATCTTCTACTTTACTTCCTTGTCGTACTGTAAGAATTACATTGTACACCATGATCAACATACCTATGATAAAGAAAGTTCCGCCGATAGCACGCATCCAATACATCGGAATGATCTGCGTTACCGTTTCCAAGAAGTTTCCATAGACAAGCGAGCCATCAGGATTGAACTGCTTCCACATAGAGGCTTGTGTAAAACCAGCGACATACATTGGTAAAGCATATAGAATGATTCCTAGCGTTCCTATCCAAAAATGTGCATTGGCCAATTGTAACGAATATAATCGGGTCTTAAACAATTTTGGAATTAGATAATAGATCATACCAAAGGTTAGGAAGCCATTCCAAGCTAGAGCTCCGACGTGCACATGTGCAATGACCCAATCGCTAAAGTGAGCCACCGCATTGAAGGTCTTTATGGATAACATTGGCCCCTCGAAGGTAGCCATCCCGTAACCTGTGATGGCCACTACCATAAATTTTAGTACAGGATTGGTTCTTACCTTGTCCCAAGCGCCACGAAGTGTAAGCAATCCATTGATCATACCACCCCAAGATGGTGCGATGAGCATTATGGAGAAAACAACACCAAGATTCTGTGCCCAATCTGGCAAAGAAGAATACAAGAGGTGGTGAGGTCCTGCCCAGATATAGATGAAGATCAAGGACCAAAAGTGAACAATTGACAATCGATATGAATATACCGGTCTATTGGCAGCTTTTGGCACAAAATAGTACATCAGTCCAAGGAAAGGTGTCGTTAGAAAAAAGGCCACCGCATTGTGTCCATACCACCATTGTACCAAGGCATCTTGTACACCTGCATAGACAGAATAACTCTTTAATGCACTTACAGGAAGCTCAAGACTGTTAAAGATATGCAGCACAGCAACGGTAACGAAAGTGGCAATATAAAACCATACGGCAACATAGAGGTGACGTTGTCTCCTCTTTAGAATGGTGCCGATCATATTCACTCCAAAGGCCACCCATACCAAAGCGATGGCAATATCGATAGGCCACTCCAGTTCTGCATATTCTTTCGAGGTGGTGATTCCGAGCGGTAAGGTGATTGCCGCAGCGACAATGATGAGCTGCCAACCCCAAAAGTTGAAGTTGCTTAGAAAGTTGCTAAACATTCGAGCCTTGAGCAATCGTTGTAGCGAATAATAGATGCCAGCAAAGGTTGCATTCCCCACAAAGGCGAAGATGACCGCGTTGGTATGTAAGGGTCGCAAACGACCAAAGCTTAGCCAAGAGATGCCGTCCGTAAGATTAGGATAGAGGAACATAAAGGCCAGCAATAGCCCTACGACCATCCCTACAACACCCCATAGAATTGTTGCTACAAGAAATTTCTTTACGATCTTGTTATCATAATAAAATTGCTGCATTTCCATAATTAGGATTGTTTATCATTAGTTAGTGAAGATTCTTTTTCCGTTTCGGTGATAAGTTCGTCCTCAAAGAGCATACGAACCGATGGCGTATATGAATCGTCATATTGGCCATTTCTTACCGAAATGATAAAAGCAATAAAAAAGCCAATAGCGACCACAATGCTAATGGCCAAAAGAAGATAAATAACGCTCATACCAATTGTTGTTATTGGGTTCAAAAGTATACTTGATGTAAAATGAATAAAATGACATAAATCATGTTTTTGAGATTCATGGAAATTATTTCAACCTCCGCCCAAGGATGTTCGTGGCCACTGTGGTAAACACCACAATGCTAATGGAACTCAGAGGCATTAATATGGCTGCCACCACAGGTGATAACTGACCCGTAACAGCAAAATACAAACCGATGATATTATAGATGAAAGACAGGATAAAGCTGGCCTTAATAACTTGAACAGCATTTTTTGAAGCCTTTATGTATTGGTCCAAATGCTCAAATTTCGACGCATCCAAAATGGCATCACAGGCCGGTGAGAAGACGTTCACATTCTCCGAGATCGCAATTCCTACATTGCTTTGTGCAAGAGCACCAGCGTCATTTAGGCCGTCACCAACCATCATCACATTGCTCCCGTGTTGCTGTAAAAGTGCTATATGGTTCAGTTTGTCCTGTGGTTTTTGGCGGAAGAACATTTTTGTGTTGGCAGGTAGAAGCTTTGACAGACGTTCGCGTTCTCCTTCATTATCTCCCGAGATAATGACCAACTGCATGTCTCTGCTGAGGTTTCTAAAGAGCTGTGCCAGACCGTTACGATAAGAATTATTAAAAAGGAATTTTCCCTTATAGCTTTCGTTGGCACATAAGTGTACAGAGGTGCTCTCAGCTGTATCTTGGCGCTTAGCCCCTACAAATTCTGCCGATCCCAATTTGATATGCTGCTCGTTTTTCTTGCCTTCAATTCCCTTACCAAGATGTTCTTCATATGCGTCCAATGGCATAATATCATATTCGGAGAGCATTTCATAGAGCGCCCTGCTCAATGGATGATTGGAGGAACGTAGTGTGTTCTTCAAAAGTGATTCTTCCTCTCTGGTCAGTTCTGACCCTTCATAGTTAATGTTGGTCTTTTTGTTAGTAGTGATCGTACCAGTTTTATCGAAGATGGCGGTATCGATCTTAGCCAACTGTTCAATAATGCTGGCATTTTTTAGGTAGAATCGCCGTTTACCAAAGATGCGTAGTACGTTTCCCAATGTAAATGGTGCCGAGAGTGCAATGGCGCACGGACAAGCAATGATAAGAACTGCCGTGAATACATTCATTGCCAAACTAGCGTCGGTTATGAGCCAAAAGGTAGTTGCTATGATGGCGATAGATAAGATTGTGATCGTAAAGTTCTTGCTGATGCCATCGGTAAGTGTTTTAAAACTGCCAAGCTTGTCTTTGTTGAATATATCATTGCTCCACAACTGAGTTAGATAACTCTGTTCTACAGATTTTAGCGCTTCCACTTCGATGGCTTCGGAAAGTTGTTTCCCACCGGCAAAAAGCTTGTCCCCAGATTGCTTTTTCACTGCTTCGGCTTCACCGGTAACGAAGCTGTAATCGATGTTGGCATTGCCGCTGATCAAGATGCCATCCACGGGAATCAACTCTTCATTTCGTATCAATAATCGATCTCCTTCCTGGATGTCATACACATTGACCGTTTCTTCTTTTTTGTTTTGAGTGATACGGGTAACGGCTATAGGAAAATAGGATTTATAATCGCGTTCGAAGGAGAGAAAATTATAGGTCTTTTGTTGAAAGAATTTACCGATCAGTAGAAAAAATACCAGTCCTGTCAAGCTGTCGAAAAAACCAGAGCCCCAATCAAAGATGATATCGATAGTACTCCTTAGGAAAAGAACCGTAATTCCCAAGGCTATGGGAACATCAATGTTCAATAATCTAGACCGAAGCCCTTTGTATGCAGATATGAAATAGTCTTTTGCGGCATAAACCACCACGGGAACAGAAAAAGCGAACATCAACCATCTGAACACATGTTTGTATTGTTCTAACCAATATTCTTCAACTTCAAAATATTCTGGAAACGATAAAAGCATCACGTTTCCAAAAGCAAACCCAGCCAGTCCCAGCTTATAGATAAGGCTTCTATCCACCTTTTTCTTCTCTTCGCCATAGTCTTCTAGGCTGATGTAAGGCTCGTAGCCAATGTTACACAGTAAAATGACTATTTCTTTTAGTGAAGTCTTTTCAGCCTCAAAGACGATTCTCACCGTCTTCTTTGGAAAATTTACCTGCGAAGTGGTGATCGATGGTAAAAGCTTATGTAAATTTTCTAGTATCCAGATGCAGGAGCTACAATGAATATGTGGTATATAGAAAGTACTTATCTGCGTTCTTCCATCATTGAACTCGAGTAATTTTTCTACGATCTCGTTGTTGGATAGATAATCGTACTTGCCTTGAATTTCAGTGGGAATGGCTCCTGGCGCCTGCTGCAGATCGTAATAACTACATAGGTCGTTCTGGGAGAATATCTCATACACGGTCTTGCACCCATGACAGCAGAAAAACTTTTCTTCAAAGATGATCTCGCCTTTGTCGCAATCATCACCACAATGAAAACATTGGGTATCGCCCATAATATTTGCTCTTTATTACCTGAAAGAGCAAATGTTTTAAAAAGCAATAAGCTGTCATATGACAATTGTCAGCTTTGGAAAAACGTGGTCGAACTATTGATCTTTTTGATCTATAGGGCGGTCTTCATAAAAATCATCAAAGGTTTTCTCGGTAGAATAGTCGTCGGTCAACACCTTATATACCATAATTACAACCAACGCTTGGCCTAGACAGGTGGCATAAAATACCCAGCTGAACGCAAATTCTAAAGAAACCATGAGGGTTACCAGAACAAGCATGATGGTCGTAATGGCCACCATTGACATTGCAGAGATTTTCATAGTAAAGCTTTTTTGTTTTCAAGATAGTGGATACGGCTTTATTAATAGGTTAAAGGACTGCTAATTCTGCATATGCATGTAAATCCGAATGACAATTATCATAGTTTTTGGCTTGTTTCACCAATAGTTTTGTGATAGATCAAAACCGTTAGAACCATGAAAAAAGTACTGCTCCCTACAGATTTTTCTGCCAATGCATGGAATGCGATCACCTATGCTCTAGAGTTTTTCAAGAATGACAAGTGTTCCTTCTACATTTTGAACACGTATTCTCCTGCTTTTTATAGAATGGATTACGCCATGGGTGGTCCGGCATTTAGCGGGATTCCAGATCCCATGATCGATAACTCTATGCTGGGATTGGAGAATACTTTAAAGGATATAAAGAAGAGATTTCCAAACCCAAAGCACCAATTTCACACCTTGTCGGCTTTTAATATCTTAACCGATGAGATCAACGAGGTGGTGGAACGCGAGGATATTGATATGGTCATTATGGGCACGCAAGGAGCCACAGGTGCGAAAGAAGTACTCTTTGGTAGTAATACGGTCTTCGTGATGCGCAAATCCAATGTCCCAGTATTGGCAATTCCTGAAGGCTATAGATTCAAAGAGATAAAAAGCATCCTTTTTCCTACAGATTACCTCACATTTTATAAACGTAGAGAGGTTAAGCCCTTGGTTGAGATAACTAAGATGTGCAAGGCAAAACTTACCGTCTTACATGTGGTTGAAGAATTTGAGCTTTCGGAGAAACAAGAGGTCAACAAGGAGTTTTTGGATGAGTGTTTGGAAGGAGTGGACCATGAATTCAAAGAGATTCGAAAGCAATATATGCCAAACGCGGTCCAAGAGTACATTGCAGGACACGATTACGATATGCTGGCCATGATGAATAGAAAACACTCCTTTTTAGAGCGTTTATTGTTAAGGCAGAATGTAGATTCCATAGGGTTTCATATAAAAATACCATTCTTGGTAATGAGAGATACAGCCAAAATTTCTAAATGATAACTAAAGATGAGAAGAATCCTTTTGCCCACAGACTTTTCGGATAATTCGTGGAATGCCATTTTTTCTGCATTAAAGATGTTCGGTGCCGAAGGATGTCATTTCTATCTTTTGAATGTTTTTAAGGTAAGCCCTATCAACCTTTCTAGGACGCTTGGTGAGGAGCGAAGTGGAATGTTGTTTGATTCTGCGGCGAAAGGATCTCAGGAACAACTGGACAGGATGTTGGAATACCTGAAGAAACATCATCAGCAAAGCAAACATGTTTTCGAGAGCATCTCCAAGTTTGAAGATATTTCCAAAGCGGTTACCGAGACAGTCAAGGAAAAACAAATAGACCTTGTGGTCATGGGGACCAATGGTGCCACCGGTGCCAAGGCAGTTTTTATCGGCAGTACCACTGTGAAGGTTTTAAAGGTCATGCGCAGTTGTCCGATTTTGGTGATTCCTAGCGCTCATGATTTCAAGAGTTTGAAACATGTGGTGTTCCCAACAGATTTCAAGCGTTTTTACAATAGATCAGAACTGGTTCCCCTGATCGACCTCATACTACAGTGGAACTCGAACATCAGGATCTTTCATGTAGCCCAAGAGTTGCATTTAGATGAGATCCAAAAGTATAATAAGGAGACCTTGAAAAAGCATTTTAGAGACCTGCAATATACTTTTCATAAGGTAGACATTCATACCACTGTAGAAGATGCTATTTCAAATTTCGTAGAAGAAAGCAATTCAGATATGGTAGCCCTTATTCATTACAAGCACAGCTTTTTACAAAACCTTACCCAAGAGCCTGTGATCAAAAAGGTGGCCTTTCATACCAAAGTGCCAATGCTTGTGTTACCAGAACTCGAATGACCGATGTCATAGTTTTTAGCGCTTCTGACCAGTAAATTAGGATAGAAAAAAGATAAAAATGATACACATTTTGCTCCCTACAGATTTTTCAGAGAATGCATGGAATGCGATGAATTATGCTGTGTATCTTTTTGAGAAAGAACAATGCATTTTCTATGTGCTACATTCCTATCAAGTTAGTCCTTCAGGCTTGACCAGTAAGATCAATAAAGAGAGAGACACGCGTTTGTATCAAGTTACCAAAGAAGAGCACGAACGAGCATTGGAGAATTGGATGCAGCGACTTGAGGTGGTCAAAAGCAATCCACGTCATAATTTCAAAGGTCTTTCAGTAGCCAGTACTTTGGTCAATGCAGTTGGAAGTGCAACCATGAAATATAATATCGATTATATTTTTATGGGAACGCAAGGTGCCACAGGAGCTAAGGAAGTCTTTATGGGAAGCAACACGGTCGGGATCATCAAGAATATCGATGTATGTCCCATCGTCGCTGTTCCGTCAGATTATGACTATGATGTGCCAGACGATATTATGTTCGCGACAGATTTTAAGCGTTACTTCGAAGAGGTAGAGATAAAGCCGTTGATCGATATGGCCAGACTTTGGAACTCCCGTATTCGTGTGGTGCACATCGATGAGGAACAACAATTGAGTAATGAGCAGCAGCGCAATAAGGATTTGCTAAAACAGCGTCTAAAAGGAATCTCCCACATCTTCGAGGATGTCGAACCAAATTCGAATATTTCAAAGGTGATCAATGCATTTGCTGATAAAGCAAATATTGGAATGGTCGCCATGGTCAATAATAAGCATAGTTTTTTTGAGAAGCTCACCCACGAACCCGTCATAAAACGGATAGCCTTTAAAACCAATGTGCCATTTCTAGTACTCCCTGAAATTGTCTAACCAATAATAATGACCGCCATGAAAAATATTTTGATTCCTACCGATTTCTCCTCCAATGCTTACAATGCTGCGCAATATGCCGTTGAGCTTTTCAAAGATAAGGAATGTACTTTCTACCTCCTTAATGTGTTTACTGTTCAGAACTATTCGACCGCTAATCTGATGATTGCGGAGCCAGGAAATCCTGCGTTCGATTCTGCTCAAATTGCGGCTCAAAAGGAACTAAAGCGTGTAATGGACAAATTGGAAATAAAACGCAACCCAAAACATACCTTTGACATACTTGCAAAATACAATACGCTCTTAGACGAGGTGAACCTTCAGATAAAGAAAAAGGATATCTCGCTCATCGTTATGGGTACCAAAGGCGCTTCAGGAAAACGAGAGGTAATTTTCGGAAGCAATGCCGTAACTATCATGGAAAAGGTGATCGACTGCCCCGTACTGGCTATTCCCGAAAGTGCCCCAATAAAGGTTCCCAGCGAAATCGTATATCCGACATCCTATACGCACAACTATAAACTTGAAGAAATTGCTCCTCTGTTAGAGCTTGTGAGGGAGCATAACTCGGTAATCCGCGTTATGCACGTGGTGCAGGAGGATGAGTTGTCTGATACACAACGGAAAAACAAACAACTGCTAGAGTTTGACCTGGAAGGTATTGAACACTCTTATCATTTGCTCACCAATATCGACCCAGAGACGGCGATCAAATGTTTTGTAGAAAGTAGGGATATGGATATGATCGCCATGATCAATAGAAAGCACAGTTTCTTCGGACGAATTATAAATCCGCCCCTGGTAAAAGGAATCGGAATTCATAGTAGAGTCCCCATGTTGGTAATGCACCGTTCCTCTTAACAAGAAAAAATAGAAGTTATGAAAAATGTAGGTATTTGGATCGATAAAGAGAAAGCACATCTGGTGTTTTTGGAAAACAAAAAGGAAACCTTAGTTACGGTGGAGGCCGAAGTTTTATATGACGGCTCGCGGCCTAAAACGGACTGGGGGCACACAGAGGTTTTGAAGGACCGTGTTCAGCTAGAGCGGGAAAATAAGCGATTGAAGGATTATTTCGGCCAAATAGTAGGTCATCTTCAGGATGTTGATGGTATCGCAATTTTTGGCCCGGCCGAAACCTTTTTCAAATTAAAGGATACGTTAGACAAAAACTATAAGGATCTTGCCAAAAAAGTAAAAACTGCTCAAAAGGCAGATAGCATGACGAGCAATCAGATAAAGGCCATGGTGAGAACCTATTTTGAAGAGAACGGTTGATCCGTTAGTTTCCGATGTTAGTTGTTAAGTGAAAACCGCTAAGTGCCATTAGCGCGCTTGGCGGTTTTGTAGGTATCCG
Source organism: Sungkyunkwania multivorans (assembly GCF_042675645.1). Classification (NCBI taxonomy): domain Bacteria; kingdom Pseudomonadati; phylum Bacteroidota; class Flavobacteriia; order Flavobacteriales; family Flavobacteriaceae; genus Sungkyunkwania; species Sungkyunkwania multivorans. The sequence continues at coordinate 1,158,366 of NZ_JBHTJH010000017.1, forward strand.
ACAAATGAATAGATCGAATTTTAAAATCGTCAAAGCCTCAGGGGACATTGTTGATTTTTCCTTTGAAAAGCTAGAAGCTTCTTTAAGGCGCACCGGAGCCGAGGATGCCCTCGTATCTCATATTCTCACCACCGTTCAAGACGAACTATATAACGGCATCAGTACCAAGGAGGTCTATAACAGAGCGTATGCGTTGTTAAAGAAGGGGAAGTCCGTATTTGCCTCGAAGTATAAGCTTAAAAAAGCCATTTATGAGTTAGGACCATCGGGTTTTCCTTTTGAAAAATTCGTTGCCGCTATCTTGAAATACTCTGGATATGACGTAGAGGTGAATCTTGAACTTCAAGGGTCCTGTGTGACCCATGAAATAGATGTCTTAGCACAAAAAAATGGAGAAGCAACATTGGTCGAGTGCAAATTTCATGCAGATGAAGGTAGAAAATGCGATGTCAAGATTCCCCTGTACATTCATAGCCGATACAATGATCTAAAAGAACATTATAACAACAAAAACCTAATAAAACCACTTTCTCAAGGGTGGGTAGTGACCAATACACGCTTTACCTCACATGCACAGCAATATGGGAAATGCGTAGGGCTGTACCTCCTTAGTTGGGATTTTCCGAAGGAAAATAGCTTAAAGGCGCGAATCGATCGTCTTGGATTGTATCCGATTACCGCGGCATCACGGTTGACAAAATACGAGAAGCAATTTCTTTTAGATAGAGGCGTGGTACTCTGCAGAGATTTACAAGCAAACGACTTTTATCTCGATCATCTGGGGATATCCGACACTAGGAAAGAAAATATCATAAAAGAGATACGACAACTCTGCACATTTTAGCCATGAAAACCGAAGTAAAAATTCATTTCTTAGGGGCCGCAGGGACGGTCACAGGTTCTAAGTTCGTGATAGCAACCCCGACTTTGAATATCATGGTCGATTGTGGGATGTTTCAAGGCGTAAAGCAACTACGGCAGCTAAATTGGGAGCCATTACCATTCGATGTGTCCGATATCGATGTCGTTCTTTTGACCCATGGCCATTTGGATCACGTGGGCTATTTACCACGACTGGTGAAGGCAGGATTTGAGAAGCAGATCATAGGGACTGCTCCAACCTTGGCTGTCGCTAAGATCATTTTACTCGATAGTGCGAAAATTCATGAGGAGGATGCCGAGAGGGCAAATAAGGAGGGGTATTCTTCTCACATGCCAGCATTGCCCTTTTACACCATGGAAGAGGCCAAAAGGTGTATCGCTCTTTTTAGTCCGGAGCCAAAAGATGAGTGGATTACCTTATCTGAGAATATTTCCTGCCGATTTAGATATAATGGCCATATCATCGGAGCTACTTTTATAGAGCTGGACATTTTTGGGAAGCGTTTTGTTTTTTCGGGCGATGTTGGCAGACCAGACGACCTTTTGCTATTCGGGCCAAAACGTCCGCAAAAAGCCGATTTCCTGTTCTTAGAAAGCACCTATGGCGATAGGCATCACCCGATCGAGGATCTCGAGGCCTTCTTTGTTGAACTGATAAACAAAACGATTCAACAGCAAGGTAAGCTCATCATACCCAGTTTTGCGGTAGAGCGCGCCCAAATGTTAGCTTACCTGCTTTGGAAACTTTATAAGAAAAACAAGATTCCCAATATTGATATTGTGATAGACAGTCCCATGGGAAGCAACGTTTTGGATCTATTTCAGCGGTTTCCTAATTGGCATAAGCTTCCAAAGGAGCAATATGCAGAAATGCGTCGCCATTTGAAAATAGTGAAAGACTATAGCGAAACCTGGAAGACCATCGATGATGCAAGGCCTAAGATCGTCATCGCTGGTAGTGGTATGGTCACTGGAGGGCGTGTTCTTACTTATTTGAAACAATTGATCGATGAGCCACACACCACCGTACTTTTGGTTGGTTACATGGCCGAGGGCACGCGTGGACGGTATCTTCTGGAAGGTGTTGATGAAATTAAGTTTTACGGAAAATATTATCCCGTAAGGGCAAAGATCATGCATCTTCAGTCGTTATCTGCGCATGCAGATCAACTAGAGTTGTTGGGTTGGTTGTCAGCTATAGAAAAACCACCAACGCATGTATTCCTTGTCCATGGAGAGCCAGGGGCGACAGATGCTCTTAGAGTAAAGCTAAAGGACGAATTTCAATGGGAAGCGATAATTCCAAGATTATACGAAGTTTTCACACTTAGTTGGGAATCATGACTTTAATCATTGATACAAGTTAATTTTCAACCTACATTGGAATTATAGTCATCTTGAAGTTGGGAAATCATGAAAACATCAGATTCAATGGCCTTGCCATCAGAAAAGAAGAGAATAGAAGAATTGCATCGAGACTCCTTGAATTGGATTTCCGAGTTAGATTTTATAAAGGATGAGATAAGATTCTTTAAGAAGTTGTTGCGCTCTTATTCTTTCGAACCAACAACGCCAAACTTATTCGAGAAATTGCAACTTTTTCGGCAACAGATGCAAGAAGTCCTTAACAGGAATATGGAAGATCTTGACCTTGTTCGTAAACATGAGAATCACCTGAGCGGCATGCAAGAATGTGACCAATTGGAATGTGACCAAGCATATCTACTGGAGCATGACCGTTTGGGCGAAGAGATCGTAGGCCATCTAAAAAAATTCAAAAAGCTCAAAAAGAACATCTTTGAGTATACAGAGGGCATTCTTAAGGCCAGCAGGAACAAATAATCGAACCCGATGACTGTCGCGATAATTGTCATTTATGGGTTGATCACTCTTTGGGCTATTTTCAATCTCATTCTTTATGGTGCCAGACCGTCAAAATCACTCAGTTGGTTCGTGGTCATTCTTATGCTTCCGTTTTTCGGGGTATTGTTTTATGTGTTGTTTGGAATCAATCGTCGTAAACTAAAATTTTTCCGATTGAAACAAACCGAGGAAAGACAGTCTTACGATCTGCATTTGTCCGCTAAGCGGCAGAACAATGCCCAGATACCGCTTATGTCTAAAAAAGGATATAAGTTAATGAAGCTGATCACGAAGAACGCAGGGCTTTATCCTTATCAGGGTAATGAAGTGACGATCTTAGAAGATGGCATAAAGACCTTTGAGATGATTCTCAAAGAGTTGCAAGCGGCTAGAAAATTCATTCATATTCAATTCTACATTTTTGAAGAGGGAGAACTCCTAGAGCGTTTATGTCAGGTTTTTGAAGAAAGGATCGCTGCAGGAGTGGAGGTGAGGATCATTTATGATGCTATAGGGAGTTTGGCCTGGAGGCGGAGTTCCATCAATAGGTTCAAAGCTTTGGGGGTTCAGGTATTTTCTTCGATGCCTCTCCGTTTGGGAAGCATTCTTTTTACGCTTAATTACAGAAATCACAGGAAGATAATCGTCATAGATGGTGTAGTTGGATTCACGGGCGGTGTCAATGTTTCTGACAAGTATATAAGATCTACAAATTCGTTGGGTGTTTGGGACGATATGCATTTGTGCATCAAAGGTCCTGCGATCAACGATTTGCATCGAATCTTCATCAAGGACTATTATTTTGCGAGTGATGACAAGGAAGATCTGCTGAATGAACGTTATCTTCCAAAGATTCCAGATCATGGTAAGACGATCGTGCAATTTGTCGCAAGTGGGCCAGATTCAAACTATTCGGCCATCATGCAACAATATATTATGCTCATCAATTTGGCCGAAGATTACATTTGTATTGCCAATCCTTATTTCATTCCAAGTATTGCTGTGATAGAGGCCCTTAAAATGGCAGCATTAAGCGGTATTAAGGTAAAAGTCCTCGTGCCTCGAAAATCGGATTCTTCCCTGGTAAAACATAGTATGTTCTCATATTTCGAAGAATTACTCAGTGCTAACATTGAGATCTACTTACATCGGGAGAAATTTTTGCACAGTAAGATGATGGTCATCGACGATGAAATAGTGTCGGTCGGCTCTAGCAATTTCGATCATCGTAGTTTTGAACAAAACTTTGAAGCCAATGCGGTCGTTTATGATTCAATTATAGCTCGACTTGTCAAAGAGGATTTTCAGAATGACTGTAGTGAAAGTGTTTTACTAGACCTAGAGACGTTCAAAAAAAGGCCAATACGACATAAGTTGCTCGAAGGTTTTGCAAGGATGTTCAGTCCGTTATTATGATACTAAAACATAGATAAATGGTCATCGGGACCTTCCCAAAAGCAAAAAGCCTCCTATTTTGATTGCTCAAAAAAAGGAAAGCTTTTCACCCCGAGGCCTCGGGGCTACTAAACCTATGTAAATCAGTGATTTACCATAAACAACACAACTGATCTTCATCGCCAAAAAAAGCTCCCACCTTGAGAGAGCTTCCTTAACTGTTGGCGGTCTGGATCCCGAGTACTCGGGAAACCCGAGACCGTGGGAATCATGCTTTTCATTTGGATGCGATCATCCGTTCGTAGAACTCGCGACTCTTCTGGCGTTTTAGGAAGCGTTCCCTTTTGATGGCCTCGGTCTTTGTTGTGAAGACTTCGGAATATACCAAGACCCAAGGCATTCTCTTACTGGTGTAGCGACTCTTCCCGGTATTGTGCCTCAGTAATCTGTCGTCGAGGTCACTGGAGTATCCAGTATAGTAGGACCCATCTTTCTCGCTCTGTATGATATAGGTGTAGAACATGTATGGGAATATCGGTACGGAAACTGTTAAAAGCAAAAAAGCCTCCTATTTTGATTGCTCAAAAAAAGGAAAGCTTTTCATTGGTTTAACTACTAAACCTAGGTAAATCAGTGATTTACCATAAACAACACAACTGATCTTCATCGCCAAAAAAAGCTCCCACCTTGAGAGAGCTTCCTTAACTGTTGGCGGTCTGGACGGGACTCGAACCCGCGACCCCATGCGTGACAGGCATGTATTCTAACCAACTGAACTACCAGACCGTTGCTTGATTGCGGACCTGCCCGACATAACGATATATCATTTATGTCATTCAGGCGGGTGCAAATATACACCCCTTTTTATATTGAACAAATAAATTTTTGCAAAAAATCGGAAAACATTTCAAGATCATTAGGCAAATTGCTGTCGCTCCACCAAATAGGTGGTCAAAATCTTATTGAAATTCTCGTTGATATCTGCTTCGACATATTTTATGCGATATTGTGCACACTTCATCTTGAGATTTTCAAAATAGGCCCGTACGGCTTCCTCATAATTATCTTTTATATTTTCTGCATAAAGATTGATGTATTCTCCGGTTTCGACATCGATGAATCGCTTGGGACGATTATCAAAATCAAAGGAAAACTCCTTTGATTTGTCAAAAACATGGAAGAGTATCACTTCATGCTTATTGTATTTAAGGTGTCTAAGCGCTTCAAAGACCTTCTCGTCTTCGGTTTCTGTCTGAAACATATCGGTAAACAGAAAGATCATACTCCGACGATGGATCTTTTCGGCTATTTGGTGCAAATAGGTATAGGTTTGAGTGGTTTTGGACGTATGTCTGTAAACGGCTGTCTTACTCAACATCTCCAATAACATTTGATGATGACGCTCACTCCCTTTTTCGGGAGCATAATAATCATAATCATTTGAGTAAATACTCAGGCCAATGGCATCCCGTTGCCGCTTTAAAATGTTCATCAACGATGCAGCTGCGAGGACCGAGAACCCTATTTTGTTCAGACTATTGATATTTAATTCCTTGACCGCCGGATAGTGCATCGAGGAGGAATTGTCTACGATAATATGACATCGAAGGTTGGTTTCGTCCTCATATCGTTTCGTATATAATTTATCGGTCTTTGCAAACAGTTTCCAATCGATATGTCTGGTGCTCTCACCTTGATTGTAAATGCGGTGTTCGGCAAATTCTGCGGAAAACCCGTGAAAAGGACTTTTATGCATGCCAGAAATAAATCCTTCCACAACTTGCTTCGCAAGCAGTTCTAGATTTTTGAATCCCTGGGCCTTATTTAATTCACTTTGTAAATTCAAAATAAGAGTTAATTCTCTATGATCCCATCGACAATTCCGTAGGATACGGACTCTTCCGCTCCCATCCAATGGTCCCTGTTGAAGTCTTTCATTACCTTCTCTACAGTCTGCCCACAATTATCTGCCAGGATCTTTGCACTCAACTCTTTGGTCTTGAGGATTTCCTGTGCCGTGATCTCTATATCGGAAGCTTGACCTCTTGCACCGCCGCTTGGTTGATGTATCATGACCCTTGCATGCGGATAGATAAAACGTCGTCCCTTTTCGCCTGCCGAAAGTAAGATCGAGCCCATAGAGGCCGCGAGGCCGGTGCATATAGTGGAAACGGGGCTTTTAATGGTTCTTATGCAATCGTACATGGCAAAACCCGATGTCACGTAGCCTCCGGGGCTATTGATATAAAGTTTTATCTCGGAAGTATTATCCAATAGATCGAGATACATCAAGCGATCTACGACATGTTTTGCAGAAGCGTCATTCACCATTCCCCAAAGGAATATTTTGCGTTCTTCAAGTAATTTTTTTGCTATTTCGTCTTGAACTTTTTTCGATTTTTCCATGTAAAATAATTTTCCTTCTAAAAGTAAAAAAGGTCTGGCCAAAAGCCAAACCTTTATAAATTTATTATGATGTATTGTTTAAATCAATGAATCCAATGCATCTGTATATGCATTCTTGGGAGCTACGCCTACTTGGCGACCAACCAATTCCCCATCTTTGAAAACAAGGACCGTTGGGATATTTCGTACACCGTATTTGGCAGCAAACTCTTGATTCGCATCAACGTCCACTTTGCCGACCACAGCTTTCCCGTCGTATTCATCACTCACCTGATCAATGATAGGTCCTACCATACGACAAGGTCCACACCATGCAGCCCAAAAGTCAACCAGTACCGGTTTGTCACTTTTAAGGACTACATCTTCAAAGGTAGCATCTGTTATTTCTAAAGCCATCTCTTAAAATTTAAATGTTCTTCTAATTGTTTACACAAAAGTAGTCAAATATTTCTCCAAACCTTACACGGCCAATAAGGTTTGTTTATGTAGTCATTAGCGCCAATAATTTAGTAGCCGCATCTGCGATTCTCATTTAATTCAATTTCCAAGAAACTTCCTTTTGGTCCAAAGCCGCAAGCAGCTCATTGTTTATTTTCACTTTTTGCTTTCTGCTAGGCATGTGCAGCTTTAACTTCTCTTCCATATCATAGAGCACAAAATTTAACGAGTGATCGCCTTTGTAAGTGGATATCAGTTCTTTTAAGCGAGTGATCTTCTCTTCTTCTAGCGTGTTTATCTCCAATCTGATGGTAAGTTTTTTTGCATAAGTGTCCATCACGTCCTGCAGCTGCTGGAATTGATTGAACTGCAACCTCGGGTCTCCCTTTTTTCCAGTGTCTCTATTTACCCAACCTTCTCTTACAAAAGCCTTTGCATAGATAAAGGAGTTGGGGACCAAGAAATGTCTGAATTTCAAATATTCCTCTCCAAACATCCTAAATTCGAAAGAATCGGTATAATCTTCTACAGTGAACGCTGCCCAACCTTTTCCGTTTTTGGATATCCTATGCTGTACATCGGTGATGACGCCCCCGAAGGCGAGTTCTCGATTCACAAATTGCTCCAGATCGACAAAATTGGAGACGGTCGCATTACAAAAGCAATCCAATTCTGTTTTAAAATCATCTAGAGGATGGCCAGAGATATAGATACCGACCACCTCTTTTTCTCTGCGTAGTTTTTCCATAGTTCCCCATGTCTCACAAGGGGGAATCACTGGCTCGGGAATTTGAACTTCGCTGGCATCACCAAAAAGGCTCACTTGTGAAGAGTTTTCATTTTCCTGAAATTTGGCGCCATACTTTACGGCCTTTTCCAAAAATGAGATACCATCACCTTCGTCATGAAAGTACTGCGCCCTGTGAGTATCGGAGAAGGAGTCGAAACCTCCGGCCAGCGCCAGATTTTCAAAGGCTTTTTTATTGGCGGCTCTAAGGTCTACGCGTTTCGCCATGTCGAATATGGATCGATAATGGCCATTTTCCTTACGTTCGGCAACAATGCTCTCTACGGCCGATTTTCCAACTCCTTTGATGGCACCCATACCAAAGCGCACGGCATTGTCCTTGTTCACTGAGAATTTATAGTATGATTCGTTCACATCGGGTCCTAGAACATTCAGCTTCATTCGGCGACATTCCTCCATAAAAAAGGTAACCTGCTTAATATCGTTCATGTTGTTCGAAAGGACAGCAGCCATATACTCAGCAGGATAATGTGCCTTTAGATATGCCGTTTGATAGGCGATCCAAGCATAGCATGTAGAATGCGATTTGTTAAACGCATAGGCGGCAAACGCTTCCCAATCTTTCCATATTTTTTCCAGTTTTTCGGTATCGTGTCCTTTTGCAGCGGCTTGATCGATGAACTTGGGCTTCATCTTGTCTAGCACGGCCTTTTGCTTCTTTCCCATGGCCTTTCTCAATACATCAGCTTCACCTTTGGTAAAATCTGCCAGCTTTTGTGAAAGTAGCATCACCTGTTCTTGATACACCGTGATGCCGTAGGTCTCCTTAAGATACTCCTCCATTACCGGAAGGTCATAGGTGATTTCCTCTTCTCCATGTTTCCTCCTGATGAAACTTGGGATATATTCCATTGGCCCGGGTCTGTAAAGCGCGTTCATCGCAATGAGATCGGCAAAGGTGGTTGGCTTTAGCGATTTCATGTGCTTTTGCATCCCAGGTGATTCATATTGAAATATCCCGACGGTCTCTCCACGTTGGAAAAGCTCGTATGTCTTGTCGTCATCGAGTGGGAAATTGTCAGGATCCAATTGAACGCCATGCTTTGCTTTTACGATCTTCACCGTATCCTTGATCAGCGTAAGCGTTTTAAGCCCCAAAAAGTCCATTTTCAATAACCCCGCATTTTCTACTACCGAATTATCAAACTGGGTCACGTAAAGATCTGAGTCTTTTGCAGTGGCCACCGGAACGAATTTGGTAATATCGTCTGGTGTAATGATCACTCCACAGGCGTGAATACCTGTGTTTCTCACCGACCCTTCCAGCACTCTAGCCTGATTGATCGTTTGTGCTTCAAGATCTTCTCCTTCGGAGAGATTTTTTAGTTCGTTCACCTTTTGGATCTCCTCGGCACGCAATTTCTCTTTCAGTTCCTTCTCGTCCATAGAGAAAAGCTTGCCGAGCTTCATATTCGGAATCAGTTTGGCGATGCGGTCGGCATCAGGCAATGGAAGGTCCAATACCCTTGCCGTGTCTCTGATCGAAGACTTCGCGGCCATGGTCCCATAGGTGATGATCTGTGCCACTTGGTTAGCACCGTATTTGTCGATCACATACTGCATGACACGACCACGACCTTCGTCGTCAAAATCGATATCGATGTCGGGCATGGACACTCTATCAGGATTCAAGAAACGCTCAAAAAGCAGGTCGTATTTTATGGGGTCTAGATTGGTGATGCCCAAACAATAAGCGACTGCCGAGCCTGCTGCCGATCCACGGCCTGGACCAACGGAAACATCCATGTTCCGGGCTTCTCTGATAAAATCCTCAACGATAAGGAAATACCCTGGATATCCTGTATTCTCGATGACCTTCAATTCAAAATCGAGTCGTTCATCGATTTCAGGGGTGATCTCGCCATAACGCTTTTTGGCACCTTCGTAAGTGATGTGACGTAAATACTTATTCTCGCCTCGTTTGCCACCGTCAATTTTATCCTCTTCGAATCGAAAAGCCTCAGGAATATCAAAAGCGGGCAATAATACATCGCGGGCTAGCTCAAATGGTTCTATCTTGTCCACCACCTGCTGAATGTTAATGACCGCTTCAGGAATATCCTTGAACAGTGCTTTCATCTCGTCGGCACCTTTAAAATAGTACTCTTGATTGGGAAGCCCATATCGATATCCTCGACCTCTTCCTATAGGAGTTGCCTGCTTCTCGCCATCTTTCACGCACAATAGAATATCGTGTGCATTGGCATCTTCTTTATCTACATAATAGGTGTTATTGGAAGCGACAAGCTTAATGTCGTGCTTTTTTGAAAATTGTATAAGCACTTCATTAACACGGTTCTCGTCCTCTTGTCCATGCCGCATGAGTTCGATATAGAGATCTTCTCCAAATTCTTCTTTCCACCAAAGCAATGCTTCTTCGGCCTGCTTTTCGCCAATATTCAGCACTTTGCTAGGAACTTCCCCGTATAAATTTCCGGTAAGGGCGATGATATCTTCTTTGTGTTGTTTGATGACCTTCTTGTCTATTCTTGGCACATAGTAGAAACCATCGACATATCCGATCGATGACATCTTGGCTAGGTTATGATAGCCGTTCTTGTTTTTTGCTAACAATAAGACCTGATACCCATTGTCTTTTCTGGTCTTGTCATCATGATTCTCACAGACGAAGAATTCACACCCTAGAATGGGCTTCATGATCACTTCAGAGGGTGTTTCGCCCTTCGCTTCTGCGTCTTTGTTCTTGGCTTTCGCAGCTCTGTTGTGATTCTCTACGGCGCTTACAAAGTGAAACGCTCCCATCATATTTGCATGATCTGTCAATGCAACGGCTGGCATTTTAGCCTTAGCTGCTGCATTTACCAGGTCTCTAATACTGGCTGTAGATTGTAATACCGAAAATTGTGAGTGGTTATGCAAATGAACAAAAGATACATCGGCCAGATCCTTTGCATTCTGATCAAGTTCTTTTTGCGAGATTTCATCTGTCTTTGTTTCCTTCTGAAGGCGTTTCCTTATTCTATCGGACGCTGCTTTAAGATTGAGGTGTTCTAACCCTATAAGCTGAATCGGTTGTGGATTGGCCTCAGAGAAGTTCTTTAAATAGTCCGAGGAAACATCTAATTCTTCTAAGGTATATACACGCTTTCTTATCAATTCGAAGAAACAACGGGTGGTGGCTTCCACATCAGCGGTTGCATTATGCGCTTCTGCAAAAGGCTCGCCAAAAAGATATTGGTGTAATTCCGTGAGTGTTGGCAACTTGAATTTGCCACCTCGACCACCGGGAATTTGACATAATTCTGCCGTAGTTTCGGTACAGGTATCCAGAACCTTTAAGTTGGATAGTTCATTGTCTATGGAAAGTCGGTGAAATTCACATCCCATGATATTAATGTCAAATCCAACATTTTGACCAACGACGAATTTGGTTTTAGAAAGCGCGATATTGAATTTCTTCAATGCCTCTTCGAGGGAGACGCCTTGTTCTTCGGCGAGTTCAGTAGAAATACCGTGTATTTTCTCAGAATCATAGGGGATATTAAACCCATCTGGTTTGATCAGGTAATCCTGATGCTCGAGACAATTTCCTTCAGCATCGTGCAATTGCCAAGCGATCTGTACAGCTCGCGGCCAATTATCGGTGTCCGTGATCGGAGCATCCCAACGCTTGGGAAGTCCGGTTGTTTCCGTATCAAATATCAAATACATAGGATGCTGTTGTCAAAAGAAAATACACCTCAAAAGTAACGAATAAACGCTTTTGAAGCCGAAAATGTTGTTAACAGAATGCTAACAGTGAGAGGCTAAAATGAAGATCTTGTCGTACTCAATAACCGCAAAGGCTATTCACTATAATGATGGGTTTGTGTTGATGGGTACTCCGATAAAATTCCCATTTTGAAAACTGATAGGAATATCTATTCCCTCTTGGAAGGCGACGAACTTAAATGTTCCCGAAACCGTATTGTTAGATATATCGGTAATTCGGATTTCCCCTTCTCCTCTGTCAGCTGTAGTGTAAGATGCCTCACCTCCAATGCGATAGATAGCCACACTATTTTGCTCTGGGCCCAATACGTAGGTGGCATTCACCGCTGCAGATGGTATGTCGAGTACAATGGTTTCCTGTCCGCTAGCTATGGCCGTAATTCTCAACGAGCTATTGCTACCTAGCGTAGCTTCGAAAACACTGGCTTCCCAAAAACTATTGTTTCTCGTGGCTTCGAATGCTGGATCATTAAACTCGGTATCATCACAGGAAAATGAAAGAATGGTTAGGATGAGAAATACGTATTTTTTCATAGTGCTCAATTTCTTTGATACAAATAACGTAAAATGTTCCAATATTTATATAGTATGCTAGGTTAAATTAGACAAAACGAAATGGAACATATCACTTTTGGTTTAATGCGACCCCAAGGAAGCCAAATGAAATATACTGTAAATTCCTTCGGTATAATTCTTTGCGATAAAGAAAATAAATTATCTTTGCACCCTCATTAATAATAGAGGTCGTGAACCTCACTAATTAATTTATAATTATGCCTGTAAAAATCAGATTACAGAGACACGGTAAAAAAGGAAAGCCTTTTTACTGGATCGTAGCCGCAGACTCGCGAGCTAAAAGAGATGGTAGATTCTTAGAAAAGTTAGGTATCTACAATCCAACAACCAATCCTGCCACTATCGACCTAGATGTTGACGGTGCTGTGAAATGGTTACAAAATGGTGCTCAACCAACGGACACTGCTAGAGCAATTCTATCCTATAAAGGAGCGTTGTTGAAAAAGCATTTGGCCGAAGGTGTTAAAAAAGGTGCTTTGACCGAAGAGCAAGCTGAGAAGAAATTCCAAGCTTGGTTGGAAGAAAAGACTGGGAAGATCGATGCTAAGAAAGACGGTCTAGCAAAAGCAGAAGCTGATGCAAAGGCAAAAGCTTTTGAGGCAGAGAAGCAGGCAAATGAGGCGCGCATCGCGGCGAATACCCCTGTTGAAGAAACCGCAGAAGAAGCAGTTGAAGAGGCGACAGAAGAAGTTGCAGCTGAAGCTGAGACAGAAGTTGCCGCCGAGGCTGAAGCTACCGAAGAAGTTGTTGCTGAAGAAGCACCAGCCGAGGAAGCTGCTACTGAAGAAAACAAAGAAGAAGCTGCTGAGTAATTTATTGAAGCGATGAAAAAGGAAGAATGCTTCTACCTTGGTAAGATCGTTTCAAAATTCAGTTTTAGGGGAGAGGTGCTGGCAAAGCTAGATACCGACGAACCTCAGCTTTACAAAGATCTGGAATCAGTGTTTATTGCTCATGGCAATGACCTGGTTCCTTTTTTTATTGAAAAGGCTCGATTGCACAAATCGGATCTTCTTCGATTAAAGATCGAAGATGTCAACTCTGAAGAGGATGCCGATCGCTTGATGAGGTCCGAATTATATCTTCCGTTGGCATTTTTGCCAAAGTTGGATGGAAACAAATTCTATTTTCATGAGATCGTCGGATTTCAGATGATAGATGAGAGTTTCGGTCGCGTAGGGGTCATTAAGGGCGTTAATGACACGACCGCCCAAGCGCTTTTTGAGGTGGAGCGCGATGGAAAAGAGATCCTTATTCCGATGAATGACGAATTCATCAAAGAAGTGAATAGAAAAAAGAAAGAAGTGGTGGTTGCCACGCCCGAGGGTCTTATCGACCTTTATCTCCAATAATATTCAATAGATTTTTTCATGTCCAAGCCCTTTACATTTAAACAATTCGTTGTAGAGCAAGACCGCTGTGCCATGAAAATAGGTACCGATGGGGTCTTGATGGGTGCATGGGCACCTTTGTCACACAAACCCGAAACGATCTTGGATATCGGTGCGGGCACAGGAATCATATCATTGATGTTGGCGCAACGCTCTGCTGCATTGCAGTTGGATGCTTTGGAAATAGATGATGCGGCCTACGTACAATGCGCAGAAAACTTTGAAGCGTCACCTTGGAATGACCGCTTGTTTTGTTATCATGCTTCTTTTCAAGAGTTTTGGGAGGAGATGGACGACCAGAAATATGACCTGATCGTAAGCAATCCACCATTTTATTCAGAAGCCTATAAGTCCAATGACCCGAAACGCGACCTAGCTCGTTTTGAAGATGCCTTGCCTTTTGAACATTTATGCTATGGTGTGGCGAGACTCTTATCTGAAAAAGGGTTATTTTCGGTCATCATTCCTCATTCAGAAGAGAAAAAGTTCATAGATCTATCCTCGCGTTTCTCATTGTTTCCGCAAAAGATCACTAGGGTAAGGGGCAATGATCATGCTCCACTGGTGAGAAGCCTTCTTACCTTTTCCTTTGATGAAGTTACGGCAGTTGAGGAAGAATTGATCATCGAGAAAGCACGGCATCAGTACACCGAAGAATACATTGCCTTGACCAAAGATTTTTATTTAAAGTTGTAAGTATGAAATTCTTTCAGAAAGAAATACAATTACAACCTTTCAAAAGAGGTTTTCATCTAATTACAGACAATATTATCCGAGCGCTGCCCGAGCTTGCTGAGATACGGAACGGACAACTGCAGATCTTCATCAAACATACCTCTGCAAGCTTAACTATAAACGAGAATGCGGACCCAAGTGTCCGAGTTGATCTAGAAAGTCATTTCAATGAAATGATTCCCGAAAATGCACCATACTTTATTCATACCTATGAAGGTCCAGATGATATGCCCGCACATATTAAGGCTTCATTATTGGGAGCTACTTTGCAACTACCTATAACAGATGGAAGATTGAATTTGGGTGTGTGGCAAGGAATTTATCTCTGCGAGCATCGCAATCATGGAGGAGGTAGGAAATTAGTGTTGACAGCCTTTGGCCTATGATGTTATAAATATAACTGAGATACTATTTTTAGTTATATTTTCTTTGCATACCTTTGATGAAAAATTGTAGATAGATGAGACCAGATCTTTTTGAAGCTCCCGATTATTATAACTTGGATGAATTGCTCACCGATGAACATAAGTTGGTGCGAGATGCTGCTCGTAGCTGGGTAAAGCGCGAAGTGTCACCTATTATTGAAGATTATGCACAACGTGCTGAGTTTCCTGATCAGATCATCACAGGTTTGGCAGAGATCGGTGCTTTTGGACCTTACATTCCTGAAGAGTATGGTGGAGCAGGACTGGATCAAATAAGTTATGGATTGATCATGCAAGAGATCGAGCGCGGTGATAGTGGGGTACGTTCTACCGCATCGGTTCAATCCTCTCTAGTAATGTATCCTATTTGGAAATATGGTTCTGAAGAACAACGCAAAAAATACCTTCCAAAATTAGCTTCAGGAGAATTTATGGGGTGTTTTGGACTTACAGAGCCCAATCATGGTTCCAATCCGGGAGGTATGGAGACAAAATTCAAAGATATGGGTGATCATTATCTGTTGAACGGAGCCAAACTGTGGATCTCTAACGCACCTTTTGCAGACATTGCGGTCGTCTGGGCCAAGAATGAAGAAGGACGGGTGCACGGGCTCGTTGTCGAACGTGGAATGGAAGGATTCTCAACACCGGAGACGCACAATAAATGGTCCTTGAGAGCTTCTGCAACAGGAGAGCTTATTTTTGATAATGTGAAGGTGCCAAAAGAGAATCTCTTACCAGGTAAGAGTGGTTTGGGCGCACCACTAAGTTGTCTGGATTCGGCAAGATTTGGAATTGCATGGGGTGCTATCGGAGCAGCAATGGATTGCTATGATACGGCATTGCGATACGCCAAAGAACGGATTCAGTTTGATAAGCCCATCGCCGCTACACAACTTCAACAAAAGAAATTGGCAGAGATGATCACAGAGATCACCAAGGCGCAATTGCTTGCATGGAGACTTGGCGTATTGCGAGAACAAGGAAAGGCCACTTCGGCCCAGATCTCTATGGCGAAAAGAAATAATGTGGATATGGCCATCAAAATTGCTCGAGAAGCGAGGCAAGTGCTCGGAGGTATGGGTATCACAGGCGAATATAGCATTATGCGACACATGATGAATCTAGAAAGTGTAATTACCTATGAGGGCACTCACGATATTCATCTATTGATCACCGGAATGGATATCACCGGACACGCTGCCTTTAAATAAAAGAGAATGCTTATATGACCTCGCTAGCGACCTTATCTGAGGTCGCTTCTTTTTGTTGGTTTTTTAAAATCGCCTTATGAGAGTATATTCTGGAGATTCCCAATGAAATGGCATACATAAAGAGCATTTTCATAATGAAGTCTGCAGAAGTAAATTCGGGAAAAGTGAATTCTCCTTTGGTCATAGTGCTGGAAATGATCTCGTAGGTAAGAAACAAACAAAAAACAATGAACACTCGTGTCGCATTGATCAGTTGTATGCTCAGTTTTTTTGCTTCCAGGGTCTTTGTGGTCGTAGGTCTTTGATTATTCATGTAAAATATAACTATAAGTACAAATATGTACGATATAAATGTCTATTTGGTTTACAAAATAACGAAGACAAAAGGAGATTATTATGAAAATGTGAATAGGGCCTCGCCATTTTGAATGGTTTTCCAAACGAAAAACCCTAAAAAGATCGCAGACACGACAAACTTCATAAAAGTGCCGGTCAAAAATCCCAGAAAAGATCCAAATGCAGCTTTAAAGGCCCTGTTGGAGTCGCTTTGGTGTATCATTTCTCCAACGAAAGCACCGACAAATGGTCCGATGATAATCCCAAATGGAATCGGCGCAATGATACCAACGACCAGTCCAATTGTAGTTCCGATCATCCCAGCTCTACTGCCACCAAATTTTCTGGTACCAACAGCCGGAATGATATAATCCATTACAAAGATGAAGAGCGCCACCGCCAAGGTAATGCCCAAGAACCACCAATCTTGTGGTACCGCCTTAGTGAGGTGCAATAACAAAAGGCCTATCCAACTCACAGGAGGTCCTGGCAAGACCGGTAGAAAGCTGCCTAACAGCCCTAGTAACATAAAGATGAAACCCAAAAAAAGCAATAAGATATCCATAAATATATTTGCTATAAGACGAAGATACGTAACATCTGTTACAAATTTTTAACTAATTAATTAGTTTAAACTAAAAAAATAGTTATATTAGCAATCTAAAGATGGACAAAATGAAACAACTTACGAAAGCCGAGGAAGAAGTGATGCACGTGCTTTGGCAATTGGAAAAGGCCAATGTGGCGAGCATTATTGAAGAGCTTCCGGCACCAAAACCTGCCTACAATACGATCTCTACGATTGTAAGAATTCTGGAAAGCAAAGGATTTGTGTCGCATGAGAAGGTGGGTAAAGGACATATCTATTTCCCGTTGGTCAGACAATCAGATTACAGCAATCAATCCATCAACAAGCTAATGGACGGATACTTTCAAGGTTCTTTTAAGAACATGGTGTCCTTCTTTATGAAAAAGAATGATATAAGCATCAGTGAGCTCGAGGAGGTCATGAAAGAAATTAACGATAAAAAAGAGGAGTTATGATAGCATATTTAATAGAGGTCTTGGCATTTCAGTTGTTGTTCTTATTGGTCTACGCCCTATTCCTGAAGAAGGAAACCTTTTTCAATTGGAATCGGGCGTACCTCCTGGTCACACCCTTGGCGGGAATCCTGCTCCCTTTTATTGAGTTCGAAACGGTGCGAGAGGTGATTCCCGCGACCTATACCTATTCCTTCCCAGTGGTGATGGAAACGCAGGTTAGCGAGTTGACCGCTGGCGAAAGTACAAGTTCCCTCCAGCTTAGTTGGATGTCACTGCTCTATTTTGGGGCGTTGATAAGTTTTTTGTGGTTTTGTTCTAAGTTCTATAGGATCATCACACTGATTCGGAAAGGGGAGCTCCATTCCTTCAAAGGTTTTAAAAAGGTAATACTCAGTGAATCTAATGTCGCATTTTCTTTTTTCAACTATATTTTCTTAGGAACAGAAACGATCAAAAAACCGCATCAGCATATCATCGATCACGAACTCGTACATATTCGTCAGAAGCATACCTGGGACCTACTTTATTTTGAAATTCTCCGTATTGTCTTTTGGTATGATCCTTTGATCTATGTCTATCAAAAGCGAATGGCCGAATTGCATGAGTTCATAGCTGATGCTCAGGTCTCGAAAGAAGGTAAAAGCGCACATTACGACCAACTTTTACAGGAGGTATTTCAGGTAAAGGAAGTGTCATTCGTCAATCAATTCTTTAATCATTCACTTATAAAGAAAAGAATCATGATGCTAGCAAGACAAAGATCCAAGAATATCTTCAAATTGAAATATCTGTTGATGATTCCTGTTTTTATGGGAATTCTTATCTACACTTCGTGTGAGGAGAAAAGCACCACTGGGATTAAAACCGAAATTGACACCTTTGAACAACCTGTGGATAGGGTGGTGCCCTTCGCACTTGTTGAGGAAGCTCCAATCTTTCCAGGATGCGAAGATTCGGATGATAAGCGACAATGTTTTCAGGATAAGATACACGAGCACATACTTTCAAATTTTAAATATCCTGGGGCCGCACAGAAAGCTGGAATCGAGGGGCGTGTATATGTCCAATTTACCGTATCGGAGAAGGGGACATTAACAAATGTAAAGATGCGTGGCCCTGATAGTTCATTGGAAGATGAAGCAAAAAGGATCATTTCGTTGTTGCCAGTGGATTTCGTGCCAGGGAAAAGCAAAGGGAAAGCTGTGTCTGTGCCTTTTTCGATACCTATTACATTTAAGATAAATGGGCATAATGATGTAAATGAATCAATAAAACAAAAGTCAAATTTAATTCAGGATACAATTCATATCCCCTTTGCTGTGATCGACGAGGTGCCCGTCTTTCCCGGTTGTGAGGATGCGTCGGATAAGCGAGCTTGTTTTAGAGAAAAAATGGAAGCGTTTGTCCAAGCGAATTTGCAATATCCAGAGCCTGCAATCAAAGCAGGAATCCAAGGCAAGGTCTATATACAATTTGTAATCGGCAAGGAAGGAGAGATCGCGATTCTTCGGGTAAGAGGGCCCGTTAAAGATCTAGAGGAAGAGGCAAAAAGGATCATCGGTTCACTACCAAAGTTTGTACCGGGCGTTCATAAAGGAGAACCGGTATTGGTACCATACGCGATGCCTATCACATTCCAGTTATAACATGCTAAAAATAAATTGATGACGAAACGCATTTTTCTATTGTTCACGATCCTTTGCGGACAGATAGAGGCTCAAAGATCAAAAACAGTAGATGGAGACCGCCATTATGCCCTAGGGAATTATTCGAGAGCAATTTCGTATTATGAACAAGAGCAGGAATCTCCGAGCGTTGCGGTAAAAATTGGAAAAGGCTATAATGCCCTGGGAAATTATCATAAAGCAATCGAGGCATACGAAAAAGCGCTGAAGAAGGATTCAACAATGCTATTGGCGAAATACGAATTGGGGAAACTGTATTTGAAGATCTCAAAGCCGGAGAAGGCAAGACCGTTATTCGAAAAGTTAGTCCAGTCAGATGCTAAAAACCCAAATTTTCACTATCAATTGGGACTCATTGCAAAACAAACCCAAGATTCCATGGCTTTGGCATATTTCAAGAAGGCGGTACAATTAGACCGGAGACATCTAAAAAGCATCTATCAAGTAACACGACATTATTTTGTAGAACTGGACAAGGACTCACTTTTTCACTATGCCGATAAGGGCCTAAAATTTGACCCGAACAATGTGGACCTGATAAATATAAAAATGCTATATCATTTTACAAGAGGTTTTTATGGAGAGGCAAAGGAAGGAATCGAAAAATTAATGTCACTTGGGCAGCATTCAGAAGGTCTACTGGAGAAATTAGGCGATTGTAATTTTGAATTGCGTCAATTTGAAAAAGCTCTAGAAGCCTATCAACAGCTATTCGAATTGGGTGAGGCAACAGCAGAGATCCACTTTAAGCTTGGAAGGGCCTATAGCCGCCTTAACAGACATGAAGAGGCGTTGAAGCACTACAAGGAAGCTTTAAAGCTAAAAGACCCAGCACTCACTGCAGAGTACAATGCCATTGGCGAGACTTACATGACGATGGGCGATGATAAGAATGCGGTAAAATATTTGGATAAGGCCATGGACGAGTCGCCCAAAAGCCTTCTTCTCAATTATTCGATCATTCGAAGAATCGATGGTCG
Organism: Sungkyunkwania multivorans; assembly: GCF_042675645.1. Classification (NCBI taxonomy): domain Bacteria; kingdom Pseudomonadati; phylum Bacteroidota; class Flavobacteriia; order Flavobacteriales; family Flavobacteriaceae; genus Sungkyunkwania; species Sungkyunkwania multivorans. The sequence continues at coordinate 1,178,276 of NZ_JBHTJH010000017.1, forward strand.
TATGAAAGACCCAAAAATTAAATTGCACTTCTTTTTGAAGTTCAAAAAACGCTTCCCAAAGGCCCGACCAAATATTTTGGAATATGTAAATAGTAGAATTTCGCACTATAAGGCTGAAATCCATCTAGCAGCCGAATAAGAATCCATAAAAAGTTGTATTTTCCCATAACTTTTCAATCGCAAATGAAAACGACCTGCGGAATACTACCACTTATACTTACATTGCTTTTAACAAGTTGCGAACTTTTTCAACCTAAGGAAAGTGCCGAGAGCTTGAGTGATAAATACCTCGAAAGTGTGAGTTGGGATACCTTGGACCAATATCCATTATTTGAAAATTGCGAGGAAACAATGGCCAAAGATGCGCAGCGCAACTGCTTTGAAAATACCCTTTTTGATAATCTTTATGCAGAATTGTCGCAACAGCAGATCACGGTCAGTAAAACTGTCAACGATACAGTGATGCTTCATTTCACGATCTCTAAAGATGGAATTTTAACACTAGACAAGATCGACAAGAGCCCTCTGATAGAAAAGGAGATCCCACATTTGGATAGCTTGCTGCATGCATCGCTAGAAAAATTACCTTCCCTGTATGCTGGTCTTAAAAAAGTGGCGACCGGAGATGTTTCCGAGATGGTTCCAGTAGAGGTGTCCTGTGCACTTCCACTGATCATCAGGGCTTTTTAAAAGCGAGTCGCTAATTTCCGCATGAGTCTTAGAATCTCTACATACAGCCAAATCAGTGTAACCAATAATCCCCAAGTGGCGATCCACTCGCGTTCTTTTGGTGCGCGCCCACGATACCTTTCGATATAGTCAAAGTCCAATAGTAGCGAAAGCGAAGCGACAATCGCTGCAATCACATTGAAACCGATGGCAAACCAAGACGTCCCTCTGATAAAGGAGACTTCAATATCGAAAAAACGTAGAATCCAAGTGATGATGTAGATGGTAAATATGGTCACGGCGGCGGAGATCACCACACTTTTAAATTGTTTGGTAACCTTGATGATCCTCGCCGAATACAGGAGTAACATTACAAAGAAAGTGATGAGGGTCATTCCGACCGCCTGAAAGGGAAAGCCTGGGAAACTTTTGTGCACATATGCGCTGATACCACCAAGAAGGAACCCCTTGGATAATGCGTAAATAATTACCAGCCATTTGGCCCATTGCGGTTTAAAGGATATTAGAACGCTACATATTAGCGAAACTATGATACCACCATTTGTATACCATTTTATGTTCGCGCCTTCGAAAAACAACTTCCAAGTATATCCCGCAGTGATTGAGGTGAGTGCCAAGCAAAAGAGCGATTTGATAAGGATGCCTCTGATGCTCATGCGCCCCATTTTTCTTGAAGGACGGTCCCAAAAATGGTTTGTAAAAGCAGGATTGGAGGTACTTAGTCCAAAAATGGCCATATTTTGTGAATTTGAAAGATGTTAAAATTATAAAAAATTAAGTTGTCAAATTATTTTTACTGACAATATTTTTGTAAATTTACTTAACCTAATAGGTAAATAAACCAATATGGAAGCATTTACATTGAGTGATTTTGTGGAAACTAAAAATCAATCACCACAGACTAAGTTGCGAATTATTCACGCATCACGTAGTGGAGTCTCACGCTCTGACCTTAAAAAATTCAGTCTGCGCGTGGCACTGCCATTGACCAAGATCTCCGAGGTAGTCCCTGCATCCTATTCTACGCTCTCCAAAAAAAGTAATTATGACAAGGAGGTGAGCGAGCGTCTTTTTGAGATAGCCGAAGTGTATGCCAAGGGTTTCGAGGTGTTCGGCGATGAAAAAAAATTCAATAATTGGATTCATGAGGCCAACCTTGCGCTTGGAGGAATACCCCCGTTTTCACTATTGGACACTAGCTATGGTGTTCAGATAGTACTTAACGAGTTGGGAAGAATAGACCACGGTATCTTCGCATAAAAATGGTCGTTTACCGAATAGATCGCGAAAAACGTAAAAATGATCTGCTTTCGGGTGTCGGCGCTCAAGAATATGGAGGTCGGTGGAATAAGATCGGTACAAAAGCGATCTACGCATCACAACATGTTTCATTGGCATATCTGGAAGTAGCCATGCATCTCAATATGACGATGAGCTTGCCTACAGATCGTATCCTTGTGCATATCGAAATACCAAATACCATCAAGATCGAAACTTTAGAGAAATTACCAACAGATTGGCGCCGTCTTCCTTACAACTACGAGACACAAGAGATATTCACTAGATTTTGTAAGCAAGAGAGAGGCTTGGTGTTAAGGGTGCCCTCGGTCGTGGTTCCTTCAGAATACAATTTTATAATCAATCCCATACACAAAGACTTCAAGAGGATAAAGATCCTGAAAACAGAAAAATTCATATTCGACGACCGCTTGCTAAAATAGAGGCTATATCCAGAAGTTCTGCTGTCACAGAGCAAATCTGTATCCCAGACCAATATTTACAGGAAATTGACCATTATCATCTGCATTAAGCCCCCACATATCTAACGAGGTAAAGGTTATGTACTGTCCTTCGGCTACACGAAAATTTGCGCCAATGCCTAAGATCAGTGGGGCGTTAAAGTTAGACCCACTACTCGCTCTGATGATCTCTTCACCATCTCCATCGATGATTGGAGGCAAATTTGAACTAAAATTGTTGTAGGTGACAATGTTCAGGTTGGCAAAGACATTGAATTTGGGTGCATTGATGATCTTATAACGGTAATTAAGCGATAATTGAGTGGCCGAATAATCAAACGCATCGCTCTTAAAAGAATGTTTAGCGCCCAATACAAGCGAATGGGAAGGCAACACATTTTGATCGCTTACTTCAAATTCAGCTCTTAAAAACAAATTGGTCTTATTATCAGGATTGGTTACAAAAGGATTATTGGTAATTCCGCCAATGACCGCTAAACTAGTAGCTAGTGGATTGCTCCGCTTTTTCACAACGTAACTGCTGTCCTGGCTTTTATTGTAGGCATCAACAAAGTCTTTAAGGCTATATAATACAAACTTCACCCGTTGCGTATTTTCATTGCCCGTCAAGTCTTCTAAGGTTTGTTTGTACTCTTGTTTATATTGCTGGTCCATGCCGAGTGTATTCTTTAGCTCGACGATCTCTGTTCCTTTTTTAATAAAGTAACGATAATTAGAACGGTTGGCGTTCCAAAGTAAGGTGAGGGTGCCTTCGGCTTCCTTCTGCAATATCAATGTTTCACCATTAACTGTATAGGATTCCTGCGCCTGTACCACATAGGTGGACATAAGTAATGCAACGCTTAACAACAACTTCTTCATCATGACATTGGGGTTTAGATGAGGTAAAAATAAAAAAATTAAAATTGATACCACATGTTCCCCCAATTGGCCATAAAATGATGAAAAGATTTGTTGTAAAAACGAAACACCATGTCCAATTGGGGCACGTGTCTTTCATTTCGATTGATGAATGGAATTTTTTTGTTTTGAATATTAAAATTAGAAAGACGAATTCACTGCTTAAAGTATCTTCCCTTCCATTGATACCCAGAGAACAATGAGAACACCGCTACTAAAGTGCTAAATATGGGATAGCACAAATAAGCTAGCATCAAATGCAACATCCGTATCGGCTTTTGAAAGAATTTGGAGGTATTCGCCAAGAGCGGTGTGTCGATAATAAACTTGCTCAACATCCAAATAATGAAGTGGACAACACTTATCTGTCCCGAAAATAGTAGCCCCCAAGCGACTACAGTGCATAGGTTCATCAATAAGACGATGATTCCGGTGCTTTTTGCAAAAATACTCTTGTAGCTAGCTGTTTTTGAAGCCCATCGTATTCGTTGATTCCATAACTGTTTCCATGTGGTTTCGGGTAAGGTATGCACTAGTGCTTCTCTCGACTTCAAATAAAAAAGCTGACCAGGAAATTTTTCTCCCATCTTTTCAATCAGAAAAACATCATCCCCACTAGCGATATGATCATTACCCTCAAAGCCATTTACTCCGATGAAATCCTTTTTCATATATGCTAAATTTGCACCGTTGGCCATAAACGGCTTTCCTAGACCAAAACTACCGATAGTGGCCCCGACCAAACTATAAAGGTCAAGCAGTTGAAACTGCTGTAAAAAAGAATCATCAACTTCGTAAGTCACTGGACCAGCGACAAGTTTGGGTTGTTTCAGCTGAATAAAAGTATCAAAGATCGACAGCCACGTTGTTGGTAAAGCACAATCGGCATCTGTTGTTATGATCCAATCGTATTTCGCTACTGCGATCGCAGATCTTATAGCATCTTTTTTTGGTGAAGGTGATGTTCTCGTATTCTTAAGAATAGCCATTTCGGCATTGTTCTGCTTCTCTGTGAAGGCATTGATGACCTCAATAGAATTGTCCTCGGAGTTATCATCGACCAGTATTACTTCGAACAAGTTGCTGGGATAATCCAAGTTCGAGATACTTGCTAGCAGTCTTGAGAGATTATCGGCTTCGTTTCTAAAAGGGACAACGATCGAGAAAGTGGTCTTTGGCGTATCTATTAACGCTACAAAATCGTTTGATTTGTAGAGTCCATAGACCAACCAAAAGATCAGTATGGCATAACTAATTAAAATAATGATGAAGAAGATCATTCGTTATCAGTTTTCCAAGCGTTGAAATTCAATACATAATAACTGCCGAAGACACTTGGCAGAACAAAATTTAGAAGCCACATCAAGCTGGTGATACATAAGATGGTCAATTCATTAATTTGCATGAAACCAAAGAGCCAGACTGCCGCTCCGCCTCTGATCACCACATCAAAGATAAATACCGTTGGCACCAGCGAGGCGATGAGATACATAGAAGTTATGAGCATCATAGCCTCAAAATAGGTCAATGTGATTCCAAACATCTGGAGCAAAAAGAAAAACTGAAAAGAAAAGGTGGCATATCTAAGCAATGATAAGGCCCATGCTTGGATGTGCAGTCGTAAGGTCATCTTCTGTACAAATTCCTTGATCTTTTGAAATGAAAATCCTTTTATTTGAAGTCTTCGGTGTCGTAATCCAAATAGACCTGCCACCACAATGGCGATCAATATGGCGACAGATCGCAAAATCCTATAGTAATCTATGGCTACCTCAAAATGGCTTAAAAAAAAGTATAGCCCTATGGCACCCAAAATGATGGTGACACTCATTTGTAACATATTGCTCCATAGATTGAGAAACAACACTTTTTTCCGATGATTTTTTGAATAATAGACCACTTTAGCACCATATTCACCAATGCGATTGGGAGTGAGTAAGGAAGCTGTTAACGCACCCAAACTCTGTTCCATCGCATCCTTGAAGGAGATCCTTTTTAGCGAAGCGGTCAATGCTTTCCATTTCAACCCTTCTAATATCCAATTAAGGGCACTTAGTAGCAACAGGACAAGGATATTATTAACATGAAAAACACGATTGTTCTGAATTGTTTCCCAAAAAATATCGATATCTAGTCGTTGGTTGTTAGTTAATCGATGATATACGAAGTAGGCCATACCAATTACAATGGATAGCTTCACTAAAAGCAAAAGAAATTGCCTAGTTTTGTATGAGACGCTATAAAGCATAGCTACAAAGAAACACATTTACGAACAATAATTGTCATCCTATCGGAGCTGAGGTGCAACCAATATTGAAAACAGAAAAGATCATCCTTGGCATTGACCCCGGAACCACGATCATGGGTTTTGGCTTGATCAAAGTGGTGAACAAGAAGATGGAGTTCTTACAATTGAACGAACTGCATCTAAAGAAGTACGATGATCATTATTTAAAGTTAAAACTCATCTTTGAGCGTACCGTTGAACTGATAGATACGTTCTATCCTGACGAGATCGCCATTGAGGCACCCTTCTTTGGCAAAAATGTCCAATCGATGTTGAAACTTGGCCGTGCTCAGGGTGTGGCGATGGCTGCAGGGCTCTCTAGACAGGTTCCAATTACCGAATATTCACCTAAAAAGATCAAAATGGCCATTACGGGCAACGGAAATGCCAGCAAGGAACAGGTTGCCAAAATGCTCCAAACTCTACTGAAACTGAAAGCACTTCCTAAGAATTTGGATTCTACCGATGGTCTAGCAGCTGCTGTCTGTCATTTTTATAACGAAGATAGGATGGACGTGGGAAAAAGCTACACAGGATGGTCGGCATTTGTAAAGCAGAACGAGAAAAGGGTAAAAAAAGGATGACGATTGACCATTTATTATATTTTATTTTCTTCCGTTTGGTTTATCGGTCATATCGTTTCAAGAGACCAGTGACGGAGTCTGTGATACCTTGGTCAAAGATCTCCGTATCTTTGACAAATGCATTTAAGCGTTGAGCATGTCCGGCATCTATCTTCATATCCCATTCTGTAAGCAGGCCTGTCACTACTGCGATTTTCACTTTTCAACATCCTTGAAGAAAAAAGATGCGATGGTCGAGGCCCTTCAAAAGGAGCTGCAGTTAAGAAAGAACGAATTTGCCGAGGAAGTTATTGAAACGATTTATTTTGGTGGGGGTACTCCCTCTTTACTATCGATTGAGGATCTACAGGTGCTTATAGACACTGTGGTTGATAATTACTCGGTTGTAGAGAGTCCCGAGATCACGTTGGAGGCGAATCCCGATGATCTAACAGCGGGTCTAATTGAAGCATTGGCGAATACCAAGATCAACAGGCTTTCGATAGGTGTTCAATCCTTTTTTGAAACAGACCTTAAATTGATGAATCGTGCACATAACGCCAAAGAAGCGGAAAGATGTGTGGAAATGGCCAGCAAGCATTTCAAAAATATATCTATCGACCTTATCTATGGTATTCCCGGAATGGACAATCAGCGCTGGATACAGAATATTCAGAAAGCGCTGTCTTATGACATCCCGCATATATCTAGTTATGCATTGACCGTAGAGCCTAGAACAGCCTTAGCAAAATTTATCCAAAAAGGAGTGGTGGACCCAGTTGATGATGATGTGGCGCAAGAACACTTTCATCTGTTGGTCGATCGACTTTTGGACCATGGATATATTCATTATGAGCTTTCAAACTTTGGTAAAAAGGGATATTTCAGCAAAAATAACACGGCCTATTGGAAAGGGAAGAAGTATTTGGGTATTGGTCCTTCCGCGCACAGCTTCAATGGTTCGCAGCGAAGCTGGAACATTTCAAGCAATAGCAAGTATCTCAAAATCTTAGAAGAGAATGCGTTGCCTTTAGAAATTGAGAATTTGACGCGCACCGATCGTTATAATGAGTATGTGATGACCGGTTTGCGAACGATTTGGGGTGTTTCTTTAGACAAGGTCAAAGACGATTTTGGTCCAACGTATCATCAATATTTGCTGAAGCAAGCACAGAAATATATTGAAGAACATTTGCTATTCATCGATAAAGGAACACTTTTAACCTCAAAAAAGGGAAAATTCCTTGCAGATGGTATCGCATCTGACTTATTTTTAGTGAACTTGACCTAATGTATAGTACAAAGTGAAGACAACCATTTTTTTCAACAACAAGAATCACGAGATCGACCTATCACTTCCAAGAGATATTTCTATTCCGTTACGCGCCACCAATGATAATCCAAAAGCCTGGTATGTCGATGCACCCAAAATAGCGCCGGTAGAAACTGATCATTGGATCGGAAAAGTTTCAGAAGGCGGTTCTGTGAATTTCAATGATATCCATTTCAATCCACACGGGCATGGAACGCATACCGAATGCCTAGGTCACATTACAAAGGAAGCACATTCGATAAATAAAGCTTTAAATCGCTATTTCTTTTTCGCGGAACTCATTACCGTTGCTCCAGAGAAAGATGGTGATGACTATGTGATATCAAGAAAACAACTACAATATCTTTTGGGTCAAAAGAAGCGCGAAGCGGTCATCATTCGCACCATGCCCAATTTTTCTGACAAGCTCAATAGGCAATACTCCAACACCAACCCGCCCTATCTTATGGAGGAGGCTGCAGCTTTTATAAAGGATCGTAACATACAACACTTGTTGATCGACTTACCTTCTGTGGATAAAGAAAAGGACGATGGTAAACTTTTGGCCCATAGAGCATTCTGGGATATGGGAGGTCAGATGCGTCATAATGCGACCATCACCGAATTGATCTACGTTCCAAACGATATCATTGACGGGACTTATTTCTTAAATATCCAGGTTGCACCATTTGAGAATGATGCTGCGCCAAGCAGACCTGTTCTCTATGAAATTATCAAATAATGGAACGTATTTTAAAAATTGAAGAGTTAGGATTATTTGGATTGGGAGTTTATCTTTTCTCCCTGCTTTCCTTTCAATGGTGGTGGTTTCCAATACTGATCCTTTTACCCGATATCGGGATGCTCGGCTATCTATTTGGTAAAAGGGCGGGGGCTTTTACCTACAACCTCTTCCACCATAGAGCAATCGCCATCGTTGTCTATTTGTCGGGAATCTATTTTCAGCAAGAAGTTGTACAATTGATAGGGGTTATAGCATTTGCACATGCAGCAATGGACCGTATTTTCGGGTATGGACTGAAGTATGTAACCGGTTTTAATCACACGCACCTTGGAATTATAGGTAAAGAAAAGTAAGTATATGGATAATCTCTTCGACACGATATTAGGCATTATTTTGGGCGCGATCGTTATGTATTGGGTGTTTTCACTATTTAGAAAACGACAAAGTAAAGAAGTGACGAAAAAGCAATCTGTGGTTTTGCTAGAGAAGATACGGAGCGTTTGCAAATTGATCTCCGTTGAAGGGGACTTTGCAGAAATTTACCATCATGAAGATACCAAAGGTAAATTTCTAAACCTTTTGATGAGCAAGAAAAAAGCCTTATTGGTCATCAACGCAAAGGCCTATATAGGTTATGATCTAGGCAAGGTGAAACTTAGGGCAGACGATCAAAGAAAACGAATTATTCTTGACGAATTTCCTCAACCAGAAGTGCTGAGTATCCAACCAGATGTGCAATACTATGATATTCAAAATGGGCTCTTTAATCGATTTGACCACGAAGATCTTTCTACTTTAAACAAGGAAGCCAAACAACATATTTTGAATAAAATACCGGAGAGTGGCTTGATGGAGACGGCGAAGAAAGAGGCTTTGGATGCCGTGCTCATGATAGAGAATATGGTTCAGGCCATCGGTTGGCAATTGGATTACTCGGCCTTAGAACTTAACGCTAACGAGCAAAAAAGAATCAAATCCTAAGGGCACTCACGCAACCTTCATATAGGTTTTCCATCTAATTGACAAACGATCTATCATGAAAAATACCCTGACTGTATTGGTGCTGCTGTCTTTTATACTTCCTTTAAACTTAGGATGTTCTTCGGATGATAGTACCAATCCTAAGGATGACATCATACAAAAATTATTGGGAGAGTGGACACTATTCAGTTATGAAGGCGGAATAGCCGGGTTACCAGAAACTCCCACAGAAGATGACATCACCATTTCCTTTGACGAAGATGGAAACTACAAAAAGTTCGAAGACGGTCAACTGACTTTTGAGGGAACTTTTGAGATCGATTTTTTCGCGGCAAATGGTCAAGAGAATATCTTATTGAAAACAAGTGATACGAATCAATGGCGTTTGTTCTTCGAAAATGAAAGATTATCACTAGATCAAAATGCTATCAATGGGGCAGATGGATTTATATTTCATTATTACAAATTAGAGCTGGTTGTATTCTAGACTAAAATCATTACTTTCAGAGAAAGTTGATCGCCTAAAATGAATATAGAAGAGTTTCGAGACTATTGTTTATCAAAAAAAGGAGTTACCGAAGAGTTCCCATTCGATGCCCATACGTTGGTTTTTAAGGTAATGGGCAAAATGTTTGCACTATCTGGCCTAGAACGCGTCCCGCCAGAAGTGAATCTTAAATGCGACCCTGATCGGGCCGTACAGCTTCGTGAAGCATATGACGGAGAGATCTTTGGTGGCTATCACATGAGCAAGAAACACTGGAACACCCTTAGGTTGACCAATCTTCCGCCAGCGCTCATCTATGAGCTTATCGATCATAGTTACGATCTCGTAGTGGCAAAACTTCCAGCCAAAGTTCGAAAGGAATTATAGCGATTTTAGAGATGAATTATTTGCTGCAGGAGTTATCAACATGAGTTCTATCCTTTACAGTCAGCAATTTTGCCCCTTTTAATGCTATCATTCGGTTATGCAAATGAGTCCTTAGTTAGAGAACATCCACGAACGGCGATATTTAGAGGGAGTGATTCCCTTTATTTCTTTGAACTTCCTATTGAAATTAGAAATATTTTGAAATCCGCAAAGTGCGGCGATCTCACCAACCATTAATTCGTGATTTTTCATCAGCATCTTGCAGGCATTCTCAACTCTTATCTCAATAAGAAATTGAAAGAAGGTCTTGTTCGTACGTTGTTTAAAATAACGACAGAACGCGTTTTTGCTCATATTGGCGATACTGGCGATCGTTTCAAGTGAAATGTTCTGATCATAGTTAGACATGGCATACTCGAAAATATCACTCATGCGCTTGCCCTCATTATCAGTATAACGCTTTTTATTAATGAATAAAGAGAGTGCTTTTTTATCTCCTTTGGCAAGAACCTTTAGGAGCTCTAAGAATGAGATAAATCGATCGATCTTCGATTTTTCACGCAGTTGTAAGAACAAATGCTTCAAGTAGTTTTTATCAGACATAGCTAAAAAACCATTTTTCGACGCAGTAAAAAAGGGGTCGATCTCCGCAAGGTCCGCCGTGTCGAAAAAATCCTCACCAAAGCTGTTCTTAGTAAAGAAAAGTGAGATCATGAACGCATGGGTATCTTCTACCACGTCGTTCTTAAAAACATGAGGGATATTGCTGCCAATAACAATAGTATCTCCCGGTTCGAAATGGTTGATAGTGTCAGCAACGATAAGAGAGCCCTCACCACGCACGATAAAAGAAACCTGAATCTCCTCATGTTGATGAAGCTTATCGTAAAATCTGATGACACGATCTTCTTGGTAGATCAAAGTGTCACCTTCCGTCATAGGGATCTTAAATGGGAAAACTTTCATAGCCGGAGGTCGTTGGTTACTTATCCCATATCAAATATATGCGAATATTAATCAATATACATCAATATAAAAATGATTATGGTAATATAGTATTACCATGAGGTAAGAATTCATAAAAACTCCGTACTTTTTAAGGGTACATTTGTCCTAGTTAATTTAACTGTTTCAGTACCTATGAATATGAGCTGGAAAGGCGTTATGCCCGCAATGACCACCAAGTTTACCGATGATGACCGGCTAGATTTGAAAATGTTCGAAGTGAATCTTAAAGCACAGATGAAGGCTGGTGTAGATGCATTGATCTTGGGCGGGTCGCTTGGTGAGGCGAGCACGCTACTAGAAGAAGAAAAGAGCGTCTTAACAAGGGCCGCGGTCGATATGGTAGATGGAAAAATACCAATTGTTGTGAACATCGCCGAACAGGCGACCAAAGCAGCGATGAATGCTGCTGAAACGGCAGAGCAAGATGGTGCGAGCGGACTTATGATACTTCCTCCCATGCGATACAAGGCTGACGATAGAGAGACGGTAACCTATTTTCAGGAGATAGCCAAAAGTACCTCTCTACCGATCATGATCTACAACAACCCGGTAGATTATAAGATTCATGTTACCCTAGAAATGTTTGAAGAGCTTTTGAAATATGACAATATTCAAGCGGTAAAAGAATCTACAAGAGATACTACGAATATTACAAGACTCATTAACAGATTTGGAGATCGCCTGAAAATATTAGGCGGAGTAGACACCTTGGCATTAGAATGTCTGGTCATGGGAGCAGATGGATGGGTCGCTGGATTGGTATGTGCATTTCCTGAAGAGACGGTTGCGATTTATCGGCTGGTAAAAGCCGGAAGGATCGATGAGGCCGCAGCCATATTTCGTTGGTTCTTACCATTGCTAGAATTGGATATTAACCCTAAATTAGTACAGAACATAAAATTGGCAGAGGTAGCGACTGGCATCGGGACTGAAAACGTGAGAGCGCCGAGATTGCCTTTAGCAGGCGAAGAACGAGCACAGGTGCTGAGCATTATTGAAAACGGCATGAAGACAAGACCCAAACTTCCAGATTATCTAAATCTATAGATAGATAATCGACCTCGCTTATAACCAACATAGTTCAAAATGATCACAGGTAAAAATCAAATAGGGAATCAACAATCGGCCTTGGGGTCGGTAACATTCAAGACCTATAATCCCGAACTTAACATTGAAAATGAACAGCTCTTTTATGAAGCTTCCGAGGAAGAGGTCGACAAAGCCGCAGAACTCGCCAAAGATGCTTTTAAGATATATCGTAATATTTCTGGTAGCAAAAGGGCAACTTTTTTAAATGCCATTGCGGATGAAATATTGGCGCTAGATGATCTTCTTATTCGAACATACTGCTCCGAAACAGGACTGCCCGAAGGGCGGGCCAAGGGTGAACGCGGTAGAACTGTTGGCCAATTGCGATCGTTTGCAAATTTAATCGAAGATGAAAACTGGAGAGCGCCCACGATCGATGAGGCGATACCCAATAGAGAGCCTGCGCCAAAGCCAGACCTGAGAAAGTTTCTAATACCAATAGGACCGATAGCCGTCTTTGGAGCGAGCAATTTTCCCTTAGCATATTCTACAGCTGGTGGGGATACGGCAAGTGCGCTAGCAGCGGGATGTCCCGTCATTGTAAAAAGTCATCCTATGCACGCAGGAACAGGCCAACTTGTTGCGACGGCAGTGATCAATGCTGCCCAAAAGACAGGGATGCCAGATGGTGTTTTCTCTAATTTGAATAGTAGCGGTATTGAAGTTGGAAAGCAATTGGTTCAGCATCCCCACGTAAAAGGTGTTGGCTTTACAGGGAGTATCAAAGGGGGAAGAGCGCTGTACGATTTGGCTGCAAAGCGCCCAGAACCCATTCCGGTATTTGCAGAAATGGGCAGTATAAACCCTGTCATTATCACCGAAAACGCCTTGAAAAGAAGAGCGTCGGAATTAGCTTCCACCTATGCAGACTCTATCACCTTGGGCACAGGCCAGTTTTGCACAAACCCTGGGTTGATTCTGAGTGTCGAAAGCGAGGCCTTCAGTGCTTTCATACAAGAACTAGGGGATAAAGTGATTGCGAAGGACCCACAATGTATGTTACATCCCAATATCAAAAAAGGATATACCAACAAAAGAGACCTCGTCAGCGATCAAAGTGGGTTGCAGGTGGTAGCTGAATATTATAGCGAGCTCGCCGAAAATTATGCTCCCCCTAGAATTACTACGGTAAATGGGACAGAGTTCCTCGAAAACTCAAAGTTACACGAAGAAGTTTTCGGGCCGTTCTCTTTGGCGGTCCAGTGTTCAGATGAGGATCAATTATTAAAAATCATCGAATCCTTAGAAGGTCAGCTTACAGGAACGATTATTGCAGAAGACGAAGATGTGCCCGATCTCGGTGTCTTGGTAGATACCCTTCGCGAGCGTGTTGGTAGAATCATCTTCAATGGGGTGCCGACCGGTGTAGAAGTCTGCGAGTCGATGACCCATGGAGGACCTTATCCCGCTTCGACCGATAGTAGATTTACAGCTGTAGGGATCAATGCCATTCGACGATGGGTTCGTCCATTTTCCTATCAGGATTTTCCCAAGGCCCTGCTTCCAGAAGTGTTAAAATAATTATACAGAGATGACCAGATATTTAGGTTTAACGATCATAGTGTTCTTATGGCTGGTATCATGTAATCCTTCCAAAGAGTCATGCGATGCTGCCTGTCAATTGCAGGAAGTGATCAAAAAATATGAAGACCACGAAGGCTATGACGAGAAAGAGTTTCCATTGGGAAACTTTACCAAGGATCATTACCGGGCAGAGGCCGCATTTGCGCAAGAACTCTTAACCGAGATAGAAGGGATAGATATTGAATTACTTTCAGAAACCGATCGTATCTCGGCCAAACTCCTCAAATTTCAACTTCAGGAAACGATCGATTTTGTAGCCTTTGAGCAATATCTCAATCCATTATTATCGGATTCGGGCTTCCATAACAATCTTACCTACGAAGTAAGACCTATTGCCAATGTTGACCAAGCGAGAAGTTATTTGAACAAACTAAAAGCGATACCAGATTTTGTCGATCAACATCTAGTATTGCTTCGCGAAGGACTCGAAAAAGGCCGATCCCAACCACGTGTGATCTTTAACGGTTACGAATCAACTTATGACACGCACATTGTAGAGAAACCAGAAGAGAGTTTCTTCTTCTCACCCTTCAAAAAACTACCAGCTACCCTCGAAATTACATTGAAAGATTCAATCGTCAATGCTGGTAAAGAAATTGTCCGCAATGATGTGATCGAACAATTCAAAAGAATAAAGAGATTTTTTGAGGAAGAATATCTCCCTAAAACCAGAACCACACTTGGCATTTCTGAAACTCCTAACGGTCGTGCCTTCTATAAAAACAGAATACACTATTACACCACCTTGAACCTTAGCGCGCAGGAAATTCATGAGATAGGGCTGCAAGAGGTGGCGCGTATCAAGGAAGAAATGACAAAGATCATCGCCGAAGTAGGCTTTGAAGGAAGTTTCAAAGATTTTCTAACCCTCCTCCGCACTAATGAACAATTCTATGCAAAGACACCCGATGAGTTATTGATGCACGCGAGGAATCTTTCGAAGCAGGTGGATGCGCAACTCCCTAAGTTCTTTAAGACCTTACCAAGGCAGCCCTATGGCGTGGCACCTGTACCGGATGCCATAGCACCCAAATATACTGGAGGGAGATACATCCCTGCGGACATCGGCGGGACCGACCCGGGCTACTATTGGGTGAATACATATAACTTACCCAGCAGGCCATTGTATGTGTTGCCATCTTTGACCGTGCATGAGGCGGTACCAGGCCATCATTTACAAATTGCGCTCAATGCCGAATTGGGTGATAGCATCCCAAAGTTTAGAAAAGACCTTTATTTATCTGCCTATGGCGAGGGTTGGGGATTGTATTCAGAATATCTAGCCAATGAATTTGGAATTTACAGGACACCATACGAAAACTTTGGAAAACTTACCTACGAGATGTGGCGCGCCTGTCGTCTTGTGGTAGATACCGGAATTCATGCCAAAGGATGGGCGCGACAGCAGGTGGTCGACTATTTGGCAGACCATACGGCGCTTTCCATACACGAAGTAAATACCGAAACTGACCGCTATATTTCATGGCCAGGCCAAGCCTTAAGCTATAAGATAGGCGAATTGAAAATACGAGAATTACGATCGAAAGCCGAGGCGACACTCAAGGATAAATTTGATATAAGGGAATTCCATGAAATCATCTTGGCACAGGGCACCGTAACTCTTCCAATTTTAGAAGAACGAGTCAATGACTATATCAAAGCCAATAACTGATGGCAGCCCATAAATTTGTTTGCATCGACGGTCATACTTGTGGCAATCCTGTACGCGTGGTCAAGGAAGGCGGTCCTGATCTGATAGGGAATTCGATGAGTGAAAAACGTCAGCACTTTTTGCGAGAGTACGATTGGATCCGTACTGGGTTGATGTTTGAGCCACGTGGACATGATATGATGAGTGGAAGTATTTTGTACCCTCCACATGATGAAGCCAATGATTTTTCGATCCTATTTATAGAGACCTCAGGCTGCTTGCCCATGTGCGGGCACGGCACTATTGGTACGATCACCATTGGTATCCAAGAGGGATTGATAAAACCAAAGACACCTGGGAAGGTACGTATGGAAGCACCAGCTGGATTGGTGGAGATCGAATATCAACAAAGTGGGAATAAAGTAGAATGGGTAAAGATCATTAATATTAAGTCATACTTGGCAGCAGAAGGTTTGACGATCGACTGTGATGAACTTGGGGAATTGACCTTCGATGTCGCCTATGGCGGAAATTATTATGCCATCGTCGATCCACAAAAGAACTTTTTGGGTATTCATAATTATAAGGCTGGGGAGATCATACGGTTTTCCCAAGAGGTACGCACAAAGATCAATAAAAAATATCCCGACACCTTCATTCATCCTGAAAATGATGCTATCCGAGATGTAAGTCACATGTTGTGGACGGGCGATCCTCTACATGCTGCTTCTTCGGGAAGAAATGCCGTATTCTATGGCGATAAGGCCATTGACCGATCCCCTTGCGGAACAGGAACTTCGGCTAGACTCGCACAGCTATATGCGAAAGGGAAATTGAAAGAGGGAGAACCTTTTATTCACGAAAGCTACATAGGCAGTAAATTTGTCGGAAAGGTGGAAGAGGTGACGACCCTTGGAGGGATAAAGGCGATCGTACCTAGTATACAAGGTTGGGCAAAGGTGTATGGATACAATACCATCATTATAGATAATGAGGATGATCCGTATGCCCATGGCTTTCAAGTGATATAAGTTGAGAAGCAAAATGTTAAATAGAACATGAACAAAGAGATCATTATCATTGGAGGAGGAGTCATAGGTCTATGTACGGCATACTACCTTCAAAAGTCAGGACACAAGATCACCATCATCGATCAATCTCAATTGAATAGTGGGGCCTCCTATGTAAATGCCGGTTACTTGTCGCCGAGTCATCTTGTTCCGCTCGCAGCACCGGGTGTGATGAAAAAGGGTCTTAAATGGATGTTCGACGCTAAAAGCCCTTTATACATTAGACCTAGATTGCAAAATGATTTCTTGAGATGGGCCTTCGCCTTTAATCGTTCGTGTAATGTATCCCATGTGAACAAAGCTATACCCATCATAAAGGATATCACAATTTTGAGTCAGTATTTGTTCGACGACATTATGATGGTCGAAGAGTTCGAAGCGCATCGCGAAAAAAAGGGGCTGTTGATGCTCTGTCAGACCGAAAAAATGCTGGAGGAGGAAATCGAGGTCGCGAAGATGGCCAAAGAACATGGGCTGGACTGCAAAACGGTGAATCTTCAGGAATTGAAAGCTTTGGAACCTAATGTGATTATTGAAGCTATAGGAGCCACCTATTACAAATGTGATTGGCACACCACGCCGCACGAATTTATGAGGGCGATGAAAGATCATCTCAAAAAGGAAGGCGTTCGCTTTCTTCTAGGTGAAAAGGTGAAAGATCTCTCTGTGAAAAATGGGAAACTCATGGCATTGGTAACAGAGAAGGGAGCACTGAAAGCCGATGAATATATTTTGTCCGCAGGATCATGGAGTGGCCTTTTAAGCAAAAAGCTAGGCATACGATTACTACTTGAAGCTGGCAAAGGGTATCGAATCAACTCAAAAAGGGAACTCGGTATTACGATCCCGGCTATTCTCGCCGAGCGCAAAGTCGCCATTACACCGATGAATGGCTTTACACGCTTTGCCGGTACCATGGAGATCGCAGGCATCAATCATAAGATAAATAAAGTACGAGTAGATTCTATCGCCAATGCCGTAACCCAATATTATCCAGAGATAGAAATCTTGGAGGAAGAAAAATTGAAAGCCGCCTGCGGCTTGCGACCCGTTTCGCCCGATGGATTACCATATATCGGCAGATCATCGAAATGTAAAAATCTTATCATAGCCACTGGTCACGCAATGATGGGTTGGAGCATGGCAACGGCTACCGGAAAATTGGTTCAAGAAACGGTCGATCAAAAGAAGACCTCCTTGGATCTAGCCCCCTTTTCTCCAGACCGAAAGTTTTAACTTAAGGGGAACCCAGGCTACTATCTCCATTCCAATTTATACCCAGACGATACCTCAAAGGATCCTCTTCTGCTTTTCATAAAAAGCATCTGCTTGCAACTGCATGATCTCTCTGGCCACTTTTCGCTTATAGGCATACAATTCCTCTTCTTCTGCGATGTCTTGATAAACTTGGTCGTTGATCACAGCGTCTGTAGCAAGTAGTTTAACGCGTTGGTCTTTTTGTTGAGCCACCCAAGTCTTCACCGATCCTTCGATATTTTCTAGTTTCAGGTCATATTCACCTTTAGGAGCTAATAATTTTGAAATGATCGGAGCGGTCTCAATGGCCAAGAACAATAAAAAAATGAAGAACGAGGGGAGCCATGGCAATTTATTCAAAGCGTTGATTCGAGCCATAAGCCCGTCAAAGCCATCAATGATCGGTTGTGTATTCGATACCTTTTGGGCATACTCATTGCCCAAGAGTGCAATTTGACCCTCCTTATCTATTATCTTTTGATTGTTACTTTCTTTTAATTGCTGTAGTTCCTGAAGCGCAGCATCATGCTTTTCGCGCTTTTCCTTATAAACGGGGCCTTTACCCAGCTTCATGGTTCCTGCCGTGCCCTCTGCCTCCGTTATATAGGTGTTGTAAAGATCATTCACATCCTTTTCTTTTGAAGTGACCTCGTTCTTTAGTTCTTCGATCTCGATCTTTAACGCTTCTACTGCAGGTGTATACTGAAGGGCTATCTGTTCTTGATTCTGAAGGGTGAATTGATTCTTTTCTTCGAGAAGTACTCGGTCTATCTCTTTTTCAAATATTTTCAATTCTAGTGGTTTGGAAATGACAACAGCGATAATGATCGCTAGAATGATCCTAGGGATCGCTTGTCCCAATTCTGCCCAACGATTATCACGTTTCTTGATCGTGGAGACGATAAATCTGTCTAGATTGAAGATCAACAAGCCCCAGATAAGCCCAAAGAATATTGCGGTATAAACATTATCAAAAACGGTATAAAGAGCATACCCAGCAGCAATGAAGGCCATCACGGCAGTAAAAAAAACGGTGCCACCGATACCGGCTTGCTTAATTTGTTCGGATTTAGAGGACTGAGATAGGATGTCTTCGTCTGCACCAGCACACATCCAAAAAAAACGTTTCATAGTGAACATAAGATTGATGAATACTAATGAAACGCTTTTTTATAGAAAATGTTACATTTTAGAATACATTAACAATCATCGGGTGTTAAGGGCTTGATCGAAAGAAAGACCATTGGGGTAAGCGTATCTGTTTCCTTGCTAGAAATATGAATTTTTTTCTGGGTACGAAGTAGCTTCAAGGCATCCATCAAATAGATCTCTTTACCTTCAAAATAAAATTTGGCACCTTTTGCGCCCATTTCTTTAAGATGCTCTTCAGGCGATGGTGGAGGTGAAGGTGGTGGAGCAGGTGAAACGGCCTTGGGAGTCTCGAAGTTTACTTTCGGAGCCGAGGGGGCCGGTGGCGGTGGTGGCGGTGGATCGGGCATTGGCGCGAGTGTAGGAAATGGCTCAGCCACTCTTCGTTGCTCTTTGGTCATGATGCTGAAGATGTATTTCATGCGCTCCACTTCCTTTTTGATATAGAAACGGTTTTTTTCGCTTTGTGCATTATATTTCCTGGCCAAGGTATCGTACTCCGAGAGTTCTTTCTTAGAAGCTCCCTGAACGTTATTTTCAATAAGCTTCTCCTTTTGTCTAAGTGGAGGTTGCTTTGGCGCAGCAATCTCGAGGGCGTTGATCTCCTCTTCTGTGAAGTTGTGATAAAGATCTTCGAGATTTTTATAGTTGCTCAAAAGCTCGCTATATTCTTTTTCATTGGGATACTTTGAGTAGAAGGCAATATCGTTTGCATAATGCCTTGCCAAAAGATTGTAGTGCTCAACCTTGTCATCGATGAGCTGTTTCGGCGGATATTTGGTTTCCCTTGCAATGGTGACCCTTTCGCTAAAGGAATAGAGCAAAATCGATACGAGAGGTAGGATCAAGAAGCTCTTGATCCAAATACTCCTTTTTGAGGTTTGTGTTTTCATAAGTGTAAATCGTTTTTTGACCTGCCCGAAATGATTAATAAAGAAAAGATTGGTCAGGCGGGTTGATGAATAATTGAAGGCATGGGTCATCGTAGACCCGTGCGTCGATGATGAATAGTGTAATATCAAGTTTTGATAGGTCGAGGTTTCAATTCCTTGTTTCAGGACGGCATTATCGGCTAAAAACTCGTGATTGAGCTTGATGTTTCGTTTGTAAAGAAATAGTAAGGGGTTGAACCAGAACAGCACCTGAAGTAATTCGATAAATATGATGTCGAGACTATGCTTCTGATGAGCATGCGCTTCCTCATGCAAAAACACTTCTTTGGGGATTCGGTTCTCCTCATATTCATCATAGTTGAAAAAGAGATAATTAAAAAAGGTATGAGGAACAATATCTTTTTGTATCAAAACATGAAATAGCGATCCTTTTTTGAGTGTCGGGTTGTGCTTTATCCTAAAGATCACTTCAAAGAGATTATAGAGGAATTTGGTTCCAAACAGCGCAAGACCAATCATATAAATTCCCCATGCAACCCTATCCCAGTCGAATGTTTTATTTGAGGATGGTAACACTGCTCCAGACTCGTCAATGAAGGATGCGTTCTGAGTTAGTGGGTAATCGACTTGGACGTATTCGCTAAAGGTGATCAGAGGGATACAAAAAGATAGCAATAATGCCGCCATTAAGTAGAATCGCTTGGTGTGATGAAGGCTTTCTTTCTCTAGAACAACACGATAGAAAAGATAGAAGGCCAAGAGGCATGCGCTGGATTTTAATAGATAAAAGAGCATCGCTATCTTTTTTTAAGTTGTTCATCGATCATCGCTTTAAGATCTTCTAATTCTTCTTTGCTGAGGTCCGTTTCCTCGGTGAAGAATGAGGCAAACTGCGTTGCCGAATCGTTAAAGAAATTTTTGATCAGGCCATTGATATGCTTTGAGAAGTACTGCTTCTTTGCGACTAAGGGATAATACTCTCTCGATTTCCCAAACAATCGGTACCCAACATATCCCTTATCGGTCATTCGCTTCAATAAGGTCGCAACCGTGGTATTGGCGGGTTTAGGTGCTGGATAACAGTCTAGGAGGTCTTTCATAAAGGCCTTTTCTAGTTTCCAGAGATAATTCATCAATTCCTCCTCGGTCTTAGATAATTTCATTCTCTACAAAATTAGCGAGTTCTCTACAAATGTAGAATAAAATTTTAATTCTACAAACGTAGAGGTATTTTTTTAACGGTCTACCGCTAATTGATGATGGGTTGAATTATTTGCTAAGCGCTGTAAAGTATTGGTAGAACCACGGGATGGTCTCAATACCTCTGAGATAGTTCCAGATGCCAAAATGCTCGTTAGGTGAATGTATGGCATCACTATCCAGACCGAAGCCCATCAAAATGGTCTTGCTTTTCAATTCCTTTTCAAAAAGCGAGACTATAGGGATGCTGCCTCCACTGCGCTGTGGAATTGGGGTTTTGCCAAAGGTGGTCTCGTAAGCCTTCGCAGCGGCCTGATAGCCAATGCTGTCTATTGGAGTTACATAGCCCTGTCCGCCATGATGTGGGGTCACTTTCACTTTGACGCCCTTTGGAGCAATGCCTTCAAAATGCTTTATAAATAGTTCGGTGATCTCCTTCCAGTCCTGGTTGGGAACAAGACGCATAGAGATCTTGGCATAAGCCTTGCTGGCAATAACCGTCTTTGCGCCTTCTCCGGTGTATCCTCCCCATATTCCATTGACATCAAGGGTAGGGCGGATCGAGTTGCGTTCGTTGGTGGTATAACCTTCTTCTCCATATTCAGCCTCAATGTCCAATGCTTTGTTATACGCTTCTTGAGAAAAAGGGGCCTTTGCCATTTCGGCTCGTTCTTCTTTGCTAAGTTCTTCTACCTTATCGTAAAATCCTGGAATCGTGATTTGCTTATTTTCGTCGTGTAAGGATGCGATCATTTTCGCTAAGATATTGATAGGGTTGGCAACGGCGCCTCCATAGAGTCCCGAGTGCAGATCTCTGTTGGGGCCAGTGACCTCTACTTCAACATAACTTAGTCCGCGTAATCCTGTGGTAATGCTTGGTGTCTCCTTAGAGATCATTCCCGTGTCCGAGATAAGGATCACATCATTCGCCAACTTATCGTGGTTATTTTCTACAAACCAACCAAGGCTCTCACTACCCACTTCTTCCTCACCTTCGATCATAAATTTCACGTTGCACGGCAATTGCCCCGTCGTCGTCATAAATTCCATCGCCTTCACATGCATGTACATTTGGCCTTTATCATCACAAGCGCCTCTGGCGAAGATGGCGCCTTCTGGATGCAATTCGGTCTTTTTGATAACAGGCTCAAAAGGGCCGCTCTCCCACAAGTCTAAAGGGTCTGGCGGCTGCACATCGTAGTGTCCATATACCAATACTGTAGGTAAATTGGGGTCGATAATCTTCTCTCCGTAGACGATAGGATAGCCTGGGGTCTCACAAATTTCCACATGGTCACAGCCTGCTTTTTCCAAGCTAGATTTGATGGCCTGGGCAGTGTCCAGCACATCTTGACTAAAGGCAGGATCGGCGCTTACCGAAGGTATTTTTAAGAGGGCGATGAGTTCGTCGATGAATCGTTGTTGGTTTTGCTGAATGTAGTCTCGTATGTCTTCCA
Organism: Sungkyunkwania multivorans; assembly: GCF_042675645.1. Classification (NCBI taxonomy): domain Bacteria; kingdom Pseudomonadati; phylum Bacteroidota; class Flavobacteriia; order Flavobacteriales; family Flavobacteriaceae; genus Sungkyunkwania; species Sungkyunkwania multivorans. The sequence continues at coordinate 1,200,746 of NZ_JBHTJH010000017.1, forward strand.
TTAATTGATCAGTTATACTACTTCAAATGTAACGAAAAAAACACTGATTTTTTTATGGTGCTTAATTGCTATATTGAAATTCTTGTTTATATTTGCAGCCCGATATCGATGATGATAGCGATATCCTTTTGCGGATGTGACGCCCGCCCGAACGTACCTTTTCGGTACGGGCTGGGAATTGGTAGACCTGTTTGCCGATAGGCAGGCATGCTAGAAGTCTAGCATGTATTTAGAAGGTAGACCTTGTTTCACGACCGTGTAAAGTTACATCATGAGTAAGCGGATGTGATGGAATTGGTAGACATGCTAGACTTAGGATTAAACCAAATAAAAAGTGTTAAATTGCACTTTATGCGGGTGTGGTGGAATTGGTAGACACGTCAGACTTAGGATCTGATGCCGCAAGGTGTGGGGGTTCGAGTCCCTTCACCCGCACAAAAGCCGAAGAGAAATCTTCGGCTTTTTTTGGTTTGAAATCGGGTCGGAAAAAATGTTAGGTACAACATAGGTACAACATTTCAGTATTTTTAAGATAACATTTGTATTAATGCTAAATGCTATTATTTCAATTTAGTGTATATGAATTGACCAATGAAATAATAAATTTTGCCAAAGCACAACCTTTTTTCTTCGGAAGGGAAGTTTATTATCATACAATATATCCGCAAGTTAAACTCGTAAAATACTTCCATCAAAAGACTACGGCATAAAGCCAACGCTTCTTCCACTACTCATTTATTCCGTTTCCTTTTGAGCCAAGATTTTATCTTCCGTTTGGTTTCTACTCAAATATTGTTTAATCTAAAATTTGAGTATTATGACAACAAAAGCGAGTACCACAAGAAAGCGCAGAAGTACAACGACTACTGCGAAGAAAGAATTGAACGGAAAGAAAGTTCCGGCACTTCAAATTGAGAACATTCCCATTGGCAAAATCAAGCCTGACCCTAAGCAACCGAGAAAGACTTTTAACGAGGATGCATTACAGCAACTTTCTGCGAGTATCGAAAATCACGGTGTATTACAGCCAATCACGGTAAGGCAACTAAATGGTCATTATGTCATCGTGATGGGCGAACGCAGATATCGGGCAAGTAAGCTGGCAGGAAAAAAGACCATACCCTGTATCGTGAGGACTTATGAGAACAATGATGTTCTTGAAGTTCAAATCATAGAAAATCTACAACGACAAGATGTAGAACCTACCGAAGAAGCTGAGGCGATTGCTTATCTAAGTGAAAAGTATGTACCTGCCGAAATCGCAAAGCGATTGGGCAGAACGGACAACTTTGTAAGACAACGCCTAAAATTGGCAGGTTTGATAGAAGGTTTCAAACACTTTGTTCGCAATGGCGAAATGACCATTTCATTGGGTGTAGGTGTCGCACTTTTTACACCAGAAGAACAACAAATTATGTTGGAAACGATGGGCGAGGATTTTAGTGCCCATCAAATCAACAGGATGATTAAAGACCAGACCTATGACTTGGAAAAAGCATCTTTTGATGTAATGGATAAGAAGTTGGTGCCGAAAGCAGGGTCTTGTGTAGAATGTCCGTTCAATGCGGCCAATCAAGGCAATCTGTTCGGCGAGGGTAAAATGGTCTGTACAAAATCAGCTTGTTTTGAAACGAAGAAAACGAAGTCATTCTTGAACCTGATTGAAAAATCGAAAAAAGAGAATATTCTACTGATTCCTGAAATACGACAGTATTGGGTAGATGACGAAAATAATCAGCTCATTATTTCACATTTGGAAAAAAATGGATTGAAGGTCTATCTTCTCGATGATGTTGAACTAATCGAAGAACCTACCAAGCCGACAATAGAGGCCATCAAAATAGAATATCAACATTACGATTATTCCGAAGATGAACTGAAGGCAGAATTGGAAGAAGCGATTCAGAATTACGAAGAAGAGTTGAAAAATTACAATTTAGCAGCGGACAATGGATTTGTAAATGGTATCGTATTCCATCGTGAGACATACCAGAACAAGGAAGTGTTTGTCAAGATAATTGAGAAATCAAAAGATGAATCCACGGAATATTCAGCACCATTGACCAATAGGAAAATGGCCGATTGTACGCCTGAAGAACAAATCATTAAAATCAACGAAAGGGAAATCCGTAAGAAGCAAATAGAGAACAATAAGCAGTTTGAAGAAGTTGTTCAGATGATTCGTGAGACCGAATACATCAATACGAAAAAGACACTTTCAACAGACGAAATGGTGGCATTCTCAATATCGCTTTTTGAAAATAATGTGGACTATATGAGCCAACAAAAGTATTTTTCAAAGTTCTTAAGCGACACGTCCAAGATGACCAAAGTTGAAATGGTCGGGAATTTCAAGAAGAATTTCAAAAAGGAAATCTTTCACAAGCTGATACGCTATATGCTCACAAAGCAAGTGCATTTTGGCGAGAGCAATCACGTGAATAACCTGACAAACATTTCATTCTACAGTGCGATGCAGGGATATTACAAATCCAAGATTGACGGCATTGAGAAGGAATATGCCGAAAAGAGGGACAAACGTGAAGCACGTTTGAAAGAGCGTATCACAGTTCTTGAAAAGAAAATTCAGGAATTCAACGATTAGCTTTTGTTGTTAGAAGAAGGGTCGGCATTCGTGCTGGCCCTTTTTCTTTTTAATAATAGTGCCTAAAAGAATGTATTCGCAAGGAAGGGGTTATCAATCAATAGTTAGCGCAAAGATAAACTCGTAAAATACACCCATCAAAAGACTACGGCATAAAGCCATTGCGCTCATCCCTCTTCTCATTTATTCCGTTTCCTTTTGAGCTGAGATTTTAGCTTCCGTTTGGGTACTGCTCAAATATTGTTTAATCAAAATATATCATTATGAAACGAGTATCGGAAAAACCTAAAATTTCGCCACAAGAGGCTGAAATGCATTATCAATCGAGTAAAGAAAATTACACCATTGAAAGTGCAGAAAGCCACTTGGCTTATTACAGAGAAAAACATCCAATCTATTATGCGGTGTTATTACAAAATGTTTAATCTAAAATTCAAAAGCTATGTATTTACAAAATTTGCAACAGGATGAAATCTTTATTCCATCAGAAATGAAATCCTTAAAAAGCCTGACACAGATGGAATCCAGACGAGGGCTTGAAAATGCCATCATATCAAATGGCAAAATCGTCAATGTGGTCTCGAACAGCTATGGCCACATTCCGAATCAAATGTTCTTCAAGAAAGCCGAAGAAATGCTGACCGATGCACAACTGAACTTCCACAAGCGCACCATTAATAAAAACGATAGGTCATTTATTACCGACTTTATAATCGACGACAAAAGCCAGTTTACGGTGAAGAACGACAAAGATTTGATATTACCGATGCTTCGATTTAAGAATTCATACGATGGAAGCGAAAAGACCTCTGGCCACTTCGGATTCTATCGGAAAGTGTGTTCCAATGGCTTGCACGTTTCACAAGCGGAAATTGAGTTTTCCATTAAGCACATCAAGAACAATACACACCTCATAATGCCGAGGTTGAGCAATCTGTTCGATAAATTTCTGGATAATGAGTTCTACACCATTACCAAGAAATTCGATAAGATGAAGGAATTTAAAATCATCAACACGCAGGAATTTGTAAAAGCAGTTCTCGATAAGACTAAGCTCTTTAGATATGAATGTAGCGATAAGAATAGTGACCCTTCAAAAAAGTCTCGTGAGGTCATTGAGATTTTGAACTACGAAGCCTTGTTGCTCAATGAAGAACCAAATCTGTGGTTAGGTTACAACGCTTTTAACTCAGTATTACATAACACTTTGAAGAAGAGTTTTGGTCAGCAAGAACGGTTGGACAAAAAACTATTCGATGAAGTTTATGAAATGGCTTAAGGTCTATAGGTTTACCCAGTATCTTAAATTGGATTTTAAATTTAATATTAGAGTATGACTACCTTAAAAAGGTTTACTTAACCTTTTTAAGGTCACTCTATTTATTTGATGACTTTGGTAATTTGAAGTATTCACTTTGCTGGTTAAGTTGTGCTTTTATCATATCAAAGTTTCCTTGTGTTGGTTTTAAGTTTGTGTATTTTCCAATAATATTGCTTCTTCTATAGATTAGAAATGTGTTGGCAATATATTGATTTATCTTGTTTAAATAGATTTCAGAAGTTTTGTCGGAAAGAGAGGGTACAAAGGTCAAGGCAATATTTTTAAGTTGAAGTTCCTTGCCTAATTCTTCCAGTTTTCTCTCAATGTCTTCCTTATTGAAATTTTCATCATTGCCATATACAAAATATGATTTAAGATATTTTTCTCTTTTAATACTCTCGCTATCTAAAAACACAAGCCACTTTCTAATTTCTATCCAATCAGGGTCATTGCCAACAAAATATAATATACCGTGGTACCATCCGTATTTACAAATAGGACAGGTTTTTGTGCCCTTATCCGGGCCAAAGGCATGAAAAGGTGTAAATGAGCTTACATCTTCCCCTATTTTTTTTCCAGACACATATTTTTTAAGAGATTTTTTTGGATAGTTAGGAACATTCAATCCTAGTATCATATTCCGCTCGCCAACTTGGATTTCATCTTTTTCAACAAAGCGAATGACACCAGAGCCACCTCTGTTTTCCATAGCGTTTCTTCTTCTTGAAGTCAACATAGGGTCGTTGTCAAATACAAAGTCATCTATATAATAGTGGTTTTCTAAGTCAGGTTCTTTAACGCTAATATGGATATGTGCGGGTTCATCCCTACTGGGATATGTGCCAGGTTTTATTGTGTAGATGGAATACTCGCCATCAGCATTTGTTTTAACCCATCCCCTAATATGTCCATGGGTTTGACCCAATTTGTTTTTGGGCATATTACGTGGCTCTTTCGGATTAGTACTGTAGATACCATTTACATTTGTTTGATAATAATAGAGAATAACACCGGATGCTGGTGTCTTCCCGTCAAATTCGTAAACCGTTCCGGTCAGAAGTATTTTTGTGCCATTTTGTTTCCATCCTGGGCTTCTATCTTCTGAAAATAATTTTGAAGGCATCTTGAAGTAGAAGGGTAACAACTTATCAAAATCTTTACTTAGAGTCTCTCTTTGTGTAGAAATAGAATTATTTTGTCCATTACAATTCGATAAACTTAATAATAACAGTATTAAAATTAAAGCGTTGAAAATCTTGTTCATTATTATTGTTTTTAACAAAAATATAGGATAAAGGGAGATTGAATGCAACCAATGATAGAATAAAAACTCTATGTGGAGTAGAAACTTGTCTTACTGGAGTAGCGCATTCCAGTTTTTTCTATAATGTCTACTCATTCTAATTTTTCCCCCATTTACAAGCACCGCATCATAATCACCATTTTTACGAGAACTAAGTTGTTTGATGTGATTTAAATTGATTATTGTAGACCTATGTACACGAATAAAATCTTTAGGGTTCAGCAATGCTTCAAATGCTCTTAGACTACGGTCGTCTATGTAGGTTCTATTATCGGTAAGAATTGTAGAATATGGTTTGTCGGTGGAAATACTGTAGATACTATCTGTTTTTATCATAACCATTTTTGTCCCTATTTTAACTTTAATTTTGTTTGAGTATTTAATGGTTAAAGATGTTGTTTTATTTTGGAAAGTCTTTATGGCGCTTTCTACAAATGGAGCTATTAAATAAATTAAAAAAAGAATGAAGAATTGATTAGATAGATAGGCATTAAAAATATTGTCAAATCGGTGTGTTGGAGAAAATACAAAGTAACTGATTGTTACGAAAAAGAGTGCCGAAAGCAATATTTGTGTAAGGCTTAAAATCGTACTGATTGCAATAGTTGAAATGATTTGTGGCGTTTTACGTGTGAAGGATAATTTTCTTAAAAGGATAAATTCAAAAAAAATAAAAGGAATGGTTAAAATCCAAAGCACATTATAAAGCAGGGATTCAGAAATATAGAACCCTGTATGTTGTAATCTACTGAATAGATAATCTTGGAAAACAGCAACACTAATTAGTAGTAAAAATAATACTATCCAAATTTTATTTGATTTGAAAAACTTAAATAAATAATATGTGTTGATTAGTTGTCCCAATTTCGATAGCTCGCAAAGCAATTTTAGATATACAATATACTTAAATATTGGGAGTAATAAATTTAAATGGAATAGAGAGGAATTTTTTCGCTTATATAGAAAATCTGATTTTCTGAACCCACTCAGCACATTCCTCTACATTTCGCGGAAAGCTACATTTTGGGAAAAGAGCTTCACTACAAATATCTTGGACACAATCCCCAATTTTAGCTTTCTATTCCGTTAACCCTTCCCGATGCTCTGGGAAGGAACACTACATTCCCGAGCCAAAATTGTGAATTAAGTCCGCTTTTTCATCGGAAAGCCATCACTTCGGTTTTCTTAACAGGATTTTCGGCGCGGTCTTCTTGAGCCCTCACTCGAAAATCCTTAAAAACCGAACCGCTGTCTTGCAGATTTTAAGGGGTTTATAATGGATAAAGCCTTTATTGTTTTTCGGGGCGTCGAAAAACAGGCACGACATAACCAATTCTAATTTAACCACAGCTGCTTATTTCGCTTAACTGTCGGTACGCTCAAACGCAACTGCGTTTAAAAGAATTGCTAATGCCCTTATGGAACTTGTCAAGACTATACGAGTTTTAGTGAAAAATAAGGCTTCTACTTCCTTGAAATTCCAAGGAATTTACTACGTCGCAAACACACCTGATTTTACCCTAAAAGTCTTGACAAAACCCACTCTATCCATTGTGCGATGCACGAAAGAAAAGAACAAACACCCCTTAAAATTTAATCTGTTTTAAATCAATAGGGGAAATATAAATCACTTAAATATTTTATTATGAGTACTATTAAAAATCACGTACAGTTAATTGGAAACGTTGGACAAGAGCCAACCATTACGAACCTTGAAAGCGGAAAGAAAGTAGCCCGTTTTTCATTAGCCACAAATGAGTATTACAAAGACAGCAAAGGCGAAAAGCAAACAGATACGAATTGGCATACAATTGTAGCCTGGGGCAAGACTGCCGAAATAGTAGAGAAGTATGTTGCTAAGGGAAAAGAAGTTGGAATATCGGGTAAACTAAAAACCCGAAGCTACACAACCGATGATAATGAGCAACGCTATGTTACGGAAGTAGTAGCCGATGAAATCCTTTTACTTGGAAGTAAAGGCGATAAGTAAACCTAAAATTAAAGAGGGCGTAACCGTCGAAAGATGCGCCCTCTTTTCATTATCCTTATTAATAATAGAAACAATGAAACACAAAGTTAATGAAATAAAGATTAGTTATAAGGGGGAATTGAAATCCTCAATGTGGCATAAAATAGGAAATTCGCAAGATGCAGCAGAATTGCTTTTTGAAGACTGGGATAAAGATACTATTGGTATTCAAGAAACTTTTAAAGTCGTCTTATTGAATAACAGCAATAAGGTAAAAGGTGTGTATCAACTTTCGCAGGGCGGAATAACAAGCACATTAATAGACCTACGAATATTGTTTGCAGTAATTTTAAAATCCTTGTCCGTAGCCATCATTTTGGTGCACAATCATCCAAGTGGAAAATTACAACCAAGTGATGCGGATAAACAACTCACAAACAAGATTAAAAAAGCATCCAAACTTTTTGATATCACCATTCTTGACCATTTGATATTTGCGCCCGATGGCGATTACTATAGCTTTTCTGACAATGGAATTCTGTAAAATTTACAGCTATGATATATCTCAATTTTACAGACTTGAGCGAAGAGGCTCAAAACCGACTTTTAGAAAATTCTAAAAAGGATGTAAAACGAAAATTTGACGATAGCATTCGCAAATACGTAAATAAAAACCATACTAGTTTTGAAACGATGATTGAAGAAGAAGCGATGCGAAATTTGTATTCGTACACCTATGTTTTCAATCCTTGAAATTTGAAAAGCTAATTGATACACCTCTATATTTTTAGAGGTGTTTTTGTATTCAATCAATTTCAAGTCAATAAAAAACCGTATCTTTATTTCGCTGAAATTCAGCACACAAATTACAGTAAGGTTATCCACTTTTTGACTTTCGCCGGTACCCTTGCACATCGAAAAATAACATATCGGAAAATCATTTTCCTTGAAAATGGCAATCGGCTTTTTAGCCGGATTGTATGGATTTTTGTCCCGCTCGCGGGACGAAAAGGAATAGCAAGAGGGTAACACGCTGCGCGATGTTTCGGATTCCTTTTAGTTTTTAATTAACTGATTATCAGTTAATTAATTATATTCTAATTTCTTGACAATCAACAATTTGCGACAAACGGGCTGTGAACGCCCATTTTTAGGGAAGATTTTGCGACAAATCGGCGAAATATGGGCTCATTTACTGGAATTAGATTTAAAAAAGAAACTGCAAAGCGTTTCCAAACATTCTCACGCACATACTTCAAATCGCACACCGAGGCAATGTCCACGATGCTCGATTTTTTCTTCTACAACGAGATTTCCCCAAAAGAAAAATTAGGTCCAACAGGACGCACCATCGAAGCCAAACTCTTAAAAAGAATTAATGCGGTTATCGCCATAATGCGAGATGTAGAAAAGACACAAACCAAACCTACGGTGGCAATGATTCAATCGCTGTTTGAAACAGAAGAACCAATCAAAAAGCCGCTAATCGTAGAAAAGAAATATGCCGAAGAAAAGAAAGAAGTGCGCTTTCGCGAAAAGCAAAATACAAGTAATCAAATCTAATTTTTTAAGCTATGTACATTACAATCACAGCTCAAAAATTGGGTAATAATTATTCACAAAGTTCAGCAGATTTTGTGGGGTATTTAGAGAAAGAAAATGAAGGTTTGGAACAGCAGGATTTGGAACATTTTTTTAATCAATACGGCGATGAGATTTCAGCGGAAGAAGTGGTCAAGGAAATTGATGGAAACACATCTAAACTGAAAAAGAAAGAACCGAAGTTTTATTCCATCACGGTCAGTCCTTCAAAATATGAATTGCGTAATCTTCAGAACAATAGTCAAAACTTAAAAACCTACACTCGTGAGCTGATGAAGGATTATGTTGCCAGCTTCAATCGGGAAATCAATGGAAGACCAATTTCAATAAACGATATAAAATATTACGCCAAAATTGAACATCAACGAACCTTTAAAGGAACGGATTTTCAGATAAAAGAAAACCAACCTTTTGCCACAAAAATATTGCAGCTGAAAACGGAAATCAGAAATGTTCAAGAAGGAAGAGCTGAAGGGAACATTAAAAAGATGAGAAAAGAAATTGCCAAACTGGAACGCCAAGCACCACATCAACAAAATGGAAAACGGATTGTCCAGGGAATGAAAAAAGATGGCAACCAAAGCCACATTCATATCATCGTGAGCAGAAAGGATGCTTCCAATTCAGTCAGCCTTTCCCCAGGAAGCAAACACAAAGCCTCAGAAGTTGAAATGCACGGCAAAAATATAAAACGAGGTTTTGACAGAGATAAATTTTTTGAGAATGCGGAAAAGACGTTCGACAAGACTTTTGGTTATAAACGCAACTTTGCCGAGACCTATAAGGCACGAAAAGATTTTGTTAAAAACCCCAAGCTCTACTTTGCTGCCTTGATGAAATTACCAGCAAATGAAAGAGCATTGGCTTTCAAAATGATGGAGAAAACGGGATTACCAATCGTTCCAAGTATTCCCGTTACTCAGGCGCAAATTGCACTTCGTGTTTTCAAACGATTAAGACGTGGTGCAGAAGTGGCTATAAAATCAAGTTCTATAGGCATATAAAAACAAATAGTTATGAAAGTCAAAAATCCATTAACAATATCGAAGAAAACTATAAACATCTATGAACCCAAAATAGAATTGCTAGTAATGGATTGTATGGTTTATATGAAAGATTGCAGAGATAAGCAATTTGATTTGGCAATAGTTGACCCACCATACGGAATAGGGATTCATAAAATGAATTTCACCCAAAATCGGAAAGGTGGTCTAGCTAAACGGGGTGATTACAGCTCTATAAGTGACTGGGATAAAGAAATACCAAAGCAAGCTTACTGGGATGAGTTATTTCGCATTTCGAAAAATCAAATCATCTGGGGTGGAAATTATTTTTCATTACCACCAATGAAAGGTTGGGTTTTTTGGGATAAGAGAACGGATGCAAAATACAATACGGATTATGCCGATGGGGAATTGGCTTGGACTTCATTTAATAAACCTTTACGTTGTTTTCGTTGGTTGTGGAATGGTATGCTTCAACAAAATATGAAAAACAAGCAGATAAGAATTCACCCTACCGAAAAACCCAAAGCCTTGTACGAATGGTTACTTATGAATTATGCTAAAAAAGGTGACAAGATTATCGATACACATATAGGTAGCGGTAGTATTGCTATGGCATGCTGGAATATGAAATACGATTTAGTGGGTATGGACATCAATCCTGTTTATGTTAAAGCTGCTCAAAAGCGTTTAGACGATTACAGGAAGCAATTAAAATTATTCTAATGCTAACTACAAAACCTGAAATAGTACTTTTAATTATTGGTTTAGCCAGTATCGTTTTCTATGTGATGTTTCGAGTAAGTAAGTATGCTTTCTTATTAAATATCACTATGCTTTCGTTTCTCGTATCGTATATTTCTGAAGGAAATGAATTAGTATCAATATTATTGTACTTGGTTTGTCCTCTTATGCTAATTAATACAGGACTGTATGTTTTTCTGCATAAAACTGAAAACGCACAAAATGGAAATACTAAATATCGGGTCAGTTTTTCTACGAATAAAGGAAACTTCAAACTAGATAATATTAAACGTGGCGCATCCGTCATCGGATCCGCTGGAAGCGGAAAAACCGAAAGCGTAGTTTATGGTTTCTTAAACCATTTCCGGAAAGAGGATTTTTGCGGAATCATTCACGACTACAAGGATTTTGAACTGACCGAAATGGCATATCCCTTGTTTAAGGATGGTAATATTCCGTTTAAGGTCGTTTCCTTCGATAAAATCATTCATAGGGTAAATCCTATTGCGCCACGCTACTTAGAGAACGAGGAAAGTGTAAACGAAGTGTCGAGGGTACTAATTGAAAACCTTTTGGAACAACGTGAATCAGGAACTACAGGCACAACCAAATTCTTTAACGATGCTGCTGAAGGTTTGATTGGTGCTTTGATTTGGAAACTGAAGACGGATTACCCTAAATACTGTACACTGCCTCATTTAATAGCCATTTATCAATTATTGGACACTGATAGCCTTATCCAATTTTTGGAAACCAATACCACATCCAGAGCAATGGCAGATGCTTTTATTAGTGGTAAAGATTCAGATAGGCAGACAGCTGGTGTTAAAAGCACCTTGTCCAATGCCCTAAAACGCATTAGTACACAGCGAATTTTTATGGCATTATCCGCAGACGAAGTGCCATTGAATATTAATAGTGAAGAAAATCCTGCCATCATTTCCGTAGTAAACAATCCAAAATATGAAACATCGTATTCGCCTGTGATCGCCACCATTATTCACACCATCACCAAACAAATGAGCGTGCGAAATTCTAAGCCTTCATTTTTATTGATGGAAGAAGCACCAACAATTCGTTTGTTGAATATGCATCGAATTCCTGCAACTTTGAGAAGCTATGATATAGCTACTATTTATGTGATGCAGGATAAAATACAGAATGATATGATGTATGGTGATAAGGCGAGTAAAGCAATATTGAGTAATCTTTCTTACCAATTTTTCGGAAAGGTAAACGACCCAGATACCGCTAAATATTACGAACGTTTTTTTGAAATCATCAAAGACCCAACGAAAAGTATTAGCCGTGGGCATAACCTTGATTTTGATACCCGAATCACGACTGGAGAAAAAGAAATACCGAAAATAAGAGCTGATGTCTTTTTTAGGTTGAAGCAAGGAGAGTTTATTACTTATGCTGATGGAAAGGATAAAAAGGTACAGTTTAAATTGGCAAATATTCAAAGAGAGTTGCTCAAGGAATCTAAGCAGTTTTCCCAGTCTGATTTAGAGGAGAATTTTGAAAGGGTTTATGAAGAAGCCAAATCTATTTTTGAATAAGTAAATAACTAGTTTTTAAAAAAATCTGTTATATCCTGAAAAATAGATTTTTTATCTTTATTGCTATAAGTGGTGTATAGATAGTAACTATGCCTAATTGTTCCGCCTAATTTGAAAAAACCAATGGTAAAGGTACATTTCGATAATATAAGACAACAAATAATTAATGCTCTCGACAAAGCATCTGAAAGAATAATTGTTGCTGTCTATTGGTTTACAAACGAAGAACTTTTTGATAAATTAATTCAACAAATTGAGAAAGGATGCAGAGTTGAATTAATAATCCACAATGATTTTATAAACAACAGAAATACGGGACTCAATTTTCAGCAGTTTATTGATAAAGGTGGGGAATTTTATTTTTCTGATGGATATAATCCAATGCATAATAAATTCTGTGTTGTCGACAATCAAATTTTAATAAATGGTTCTTATAATTGGACTTATTATGCAGAGAATAAAAATAGAGAAAATGTACTAATAATAGAAGAAGAAAAAGATACTATAGAATCATTTATAAATGAATTTGAGCGACTAAAATCCTTAACCGAAAAAGTAACTGAAATCAGACAACTTACTCGTTTTGAAGTTGACGAAAATAATGTATTGAGAGCAAAAGATTATCTTGCAAATGACATTGTTTTTCAGGCAAAAGTCACAAATAGACCAGAAATTGTCGAATCTGCTTTTGAAATTGCACCAGATAATATCGAAGTTCAAAAAACTGCGTTTGCATTAGACTTGACTAAAAAATATAGATTAAAGCATTCTATTGGTTCGAGTCTAATAAATAATGGATATAAAATTATTGTAGAAAAAGGCTCTTTGATTCCTGTTTCTTCATCTGCCATTGTACGAACAACTGCCGATAATCAAACAAGTTCAGAAGCAACAATCCATTTTGGCGAAAACCCAAAAGCAACAGTTAATACTAAATTCGCAAAAATGCGTTTAAATGGATTACCAAAAAAACCAGCAGGTAAAGCGGAAATGAAATACCATTTCACAATTGACTTGAAAGGAAATTTAAGAATGGAAAAATATTCTCTTGATAATGGAAGAAAGCAAATTCTAACGAAAAAAATAACTGAAATTTTAGAAGAAATAATTGATGAAAAAACGTCGTAGAACACTATGTATAATTCATTGATAGAACTCGCCTACTTGCGAAAATCCTTGTGGGTTTTTTATTTAGTGTGTATTTGCAAAATTAGTTGCTCAAACACACAACGAAATCATACACAAAACTGTCATAGGTAATTAGATTTTACATGAGTAGAAGACCAAAATACAATTACGAAAAGGTAACAAAAACAGCCAAACAATATAAAACTAGAGGTGATTTTGTTAAATATGATGAACCATCTTACAGATGGGCTCAAAGGAATAATGTTTTGAATGAAATTTGCGCTCATATGGTATATGTTCGGAAGTATTGGTCTTTAGATAGTGTGCAACGTGAAGCAAGAAAATATAACTCTAGAACGGAATTTCAAAAACAAAATGTAAGTGCTTATGAATGGGCTTTAAGAAATAAAAAATTGGATTCTGTTTGCTCTCACATGAGTGTAAAAGGACACAAGTATAAGAGGGCATTATATGTGTATGAATTTGAAAACAATTCAGCATATATCGGTTTGACTTTTGATTATCACAAACGTGATATGGAACATAGACGAAGAGGTAGAGTTTTCCGAGAATTAAAGAAATCATCTGCAAAATTCATTAAACTAAATAAATGGCTAGAAGCAGAAGTAGCACAGAACGAAGAGAAGAAATTAATTGAAAAATATAGAAATAATGGTTGGCGCATTTTAAATGTTGTTACTGCTGGTAGTCTTGGTGGGAATGATATAAAATGGGATGATAACTCGCTAAAAAAAGAAGCCTTAAAGTATAAAACGATTAAGGAATTTAGAGAAAAAGCTCACGGTGCTTATTCAACTGCAGTAGCCAAAGGATTTGAAAAATTTGGTTCACATCTTAAATATGTACGCAATTATTGGGATTTAGAAAAGGTTGAAAAAGAGGCATTAAATTATAGTCATAAATCCGATTTTAGAGAGAAATCATCATCAGCATATGACTGGTGTTTGAGAAATAATATGATTGACGAAATATGTGGTCATATGAAATCAAGAGTAAATAAATGGGATTTACAAAAGGTGAAAGAAATTGCAAAGCAATACGATTCAATGACGGAATTTCAAAAAGGAAATAGAAGCGCATTTGAATGGGCTAGAAAAAGTGATTTTTTTGGAAAGATTTGTGACGGAATGAGACCTTTAAGAAAATCATGGAATTTTGAATTAGTCATTGAAGAAGTGAAAAAATATAGCTCTAAAGCAGAATTTCAAAAGAAATCTGGCTCTGCCTATGCTTGGGCTCAAAGGAATAGATTATTAGAGAAAGCATATAAATATTTAAAAAGAACAGTCTAGAGTAATGTATATGGCACCTAAGCACCTTGTGGACTACTAAGAAACCAAACACCGGAAGTTGCTTGATTATAATCATCTTACTTTGGAGATTTCAAAGGAATTTTCACTTGAATCTAGGCAATTATTCAAATACCGATTTAGAAGCTAGTTTCAATAGTATTTATCAAGAAGTTAAAACGATATTTAATCAATACGTTCAGATTGAGAAAGTATAAATTGGTGAAAAATTTTCAGTAAAGAAAACTGAAATTATTTTAACTAATAAAATGCTCTTATATTGAAGGAAAAATAAACACTTTGATTGAAAAAGAACAAATACAAAAGAGGCGTCAGGAAATTGCAGAAATCAGACACGCTGATAGTGTATATAGAGATATTGTAGCTAGAGAAAATGAAAGAGAAGACTTCGAGAAACGTTGGTTTTGGGAATTACTTCAAAATGCGAAAGACTCTGTTAACCCAGACCAAAGCATAAAAGTGAAAATCTGCATTGAGGAAAATGAAATATCATTTTTGCATACCGGCAATCCTTTTGAATTAGATGATATTTTAAGCCTTATTATTCAAGGTAGTTCTAAAAATAATAAGGAAGGTATGACCGGAAGGTTTGGTACAGGGTTTATGACTACCTATCTTCTATCTAAAGAAGTTAGAATTACTGGTAAACTAGTAAATAATCAAGGTTGCTTTGATTTTCTGCTCAACCGTAATGCAACAGATAATGAACATTTTTATTTGCTGCAGCAAGAGTCAAATAAACAATTTGATAATTCAATTAGGAATAATAGCTACTTAGGTGACGATGAATTTCAAACTAAGTTTACTTATAAGCTAGGAACAGAAGGAAAGAAGACTGCGAGTATAGGATTAAAATGTTTAGATGAACTAATTCCCATTACTCAACTATTCAATAAGCAACTAGAATCAGTAACTGTCATTGAGGATGGTATAACCAGGACCTTTAACAAGTCATTGGTGAATAAGCACGAAATAGGCTCTATTAATGAATGGATGGTAAATACGCTTTATAATGGCAAAATGCAAACAAGTTTAAAGGCCTATGTGCAAAATGACCACAGGTTTGATGCTTGTATTATTACTACCTATCAAAATGAAACCGAAATAATTCTGCCGTTAACAAAGAACCATCCGCGACTATATTATACTTTCCCATTACTAGGAACTGAAGAAATTGGAATCCCGATTATTATTAACTCAACTCATTTTGACCCTAGGGTTGAGCGGGACGGAATATATCTCAAGAAAGTATAAGAAGGTGGAAGTGAGGTAATTAACAAGGAAATAATAAATAAGGCTTTATCGCAAAGTTTACTGGCATTCGTACAATTATTTAAAGCCAAAAACATCTCTGGAATTCACGAAGTTTTTAATTTCAAACTTTCTAAAGATCTAAAATGGATGGACCACGACTGGTTCGTCAATTTAAAAAATAACACATTCCAGATACTTGCCACCAAACAAGTAATCAAGTATAACAATTCTGAGGAAGGCTTTACTAGTCTTAATGATTTAACAATTCCATTTACTGATAAAACCGATTATATTAAGGGTTTATGGGAACTTTTATCAAAAATACTTAAGCTAAAGGTGCCATTGGCTAACGAGTTGCAAAGTTGGGTTGAAGTTGCCCAAAGTTATTCATTTATTGAGCCCAAAATAGAAAACATTGATGAACTTGATTTTGTATGGGGTATTGATGAGTTAATTGATTTTGTTGAGCAAACTAATGATATTGAAACATTAAATTCTTTAATCAGTATTGAAGGACAGTTATGGCTTAACAACTTTTACTCTATAATTGTGCAAATTAAAAGGCATTTTCCACTAGAGAAATGTATTGCTTTAAATCGTAGGAATAACTTAAGAAAAGCTGAAGGTATTAGTTGGGATTTATGCAATGATGAAACTCTGATTGCTACATCCGATTTAGTTGGATTAAACTTTGCTGACAAACTCTTTTCAAAAAACATTCAAACATTTAATCTAAGTGGCGTTGAGAATTTTTCGCTTCAAGAGGCGGTAAGTGAGTTAAAATCTAAGCTCAATCAAATTACACCATCTGAAATAAGTAGCAGTTCATACCAAATATGTAATGCAAAATTCTTGAAATGGTTAATTTCTAAAGAAAATCAAGAAACAATTAAAGATTTAAAAGTTCTAAGAGGTACCGTAAATAATAATAACGAGGATTTTATTTATGACCATTTCCCTAAATCCGAACACTTACTTTTAGGTCCAAAAAAATTATTCGAAAAAGAATTTCCAATCTATGCAAGCTTAGTTAGAGATAAAGATTGTATGAATGATATTTATACTGAGTTTTTGAGTAGTGAAGACTTTAGTTTTTTAAATGAAGGTGGGTTTATACATTATAGCCCAATTATTATTAAAACTGAAAATGCAACCATCAAATTGCTAGAAGATTTGATGATAAGCGAAAGGGATTTGAATAGTTTAAGAGATAGTGACGGAAATCTTAAATATAAATTCCAGGTCACTTATTCAGATTTCGCATACTTAACAACAAGTGATGGGCATATTTATGCCCGAAATACAACTCAAAAATCAAGTTTAGAACGGTTAAGATTTTTACTTAATGAAGCCATAGAAAAAAATGTTTTTTTTGATAAAGATTACCAGGAAATTAAAATCGATGATGTCGAAACTGCTATACAATTAAAAAAGTGCTTATGGGTATATCGTGCCAAACGATTAAATTGGATAAATATAAAAACTGAAAGTGAAGACTCGGAAACAAAGTTTGTAAGCGAAACACCTTCATCAAAAAATCTTTCAGAATTATTTAAGGAAAATGATGCCTTGCTAAAAACAATTCGTGGCGCCAGACAACAAACTTTTTTGAACAAATTAGGTGTTGGTGTTTCAGATTTAATTAGAAATACTTTGCCTACGGACGAACTTCGGTTGAGCTGGGATAAAGCAATAACAAATATGATTACAAGTGATGCCGACCCGGAACTTGTCCAAGAAATTTTTAACGACCCAAGTATTAGAAAAGAATATGAGAGAAGGCTCGGTGAGAGGAAGTTAATAAGCAGGAATCAGTTTATTGGTAAACTCATAGAAGATTTGTTTAAAGAATACATAACACAACTCAAAGCCGAAGGTGTCAATATAAATATTGAAAGAAAGCCATTTGGTAGTGATTACATTCTTACAGAGGAATCGTCAGATTTAATCAATCAACAGAACGAACGAGAGGCTTTTAAAATTAATAACTGGCTTGTAGAATTAAAAGCAACAGGAAAAGATTATGCTGCAATGACCCCTTTGCAAGCAAAAACAGCAACAGAACAGAAAGAAAATTATGCTCTAATTGTAGTGCCCCTAAATGGTTTTGAACCTGATTTGGAATATCTCAGACAAAATACCAAGGTCATTCACAATATAGGTTATAAGATAGATAATGTTTTTGCAGATTTTAGCGAAATTGAAATTAAAAAAAGCCACCTTCACAATGGCCAAAATGGAATTTCTGTGAGCATAGAAGATCAAAACATTCGTTTTAGAGTAAATGCCTCTATTTGGAATAACGAGCACATCAGTATTAAGACTTTTATTGAAACGTTCTTTGTAGATTCAAATAATTAATTTAAGGATAAAGGTTGAGTAATTTTTATTGAGAAGAGTAAGATATACAGAAAAAGTAAGAATTTAAAATGAGTATTAACCAAAGTGAAATAATTAAAAAAACAGATGAATTTCTAGACACCCTTAAGCTCAATCTAAAGCAAATAAAACTCAAAAAATATCAAAGTGTAGTCTTCAATTCTTCAGAGTTTAGGACCAAAGAAATACTGAATGAAAGTGTACATAAGGTTAAAAAAAGCAGCCTTCCTCTAATTTACACAATCGAGTTATTAGAAATTAGTAAACTGCCTAAATTACTTGGTCTGTTCGAGGATTTTAGTGAAAGCAACAAAAAGAAAGTTAAGAACAAGGATAGGGTCAATCTTTCAAGATATAATAAGTCACTTTCATCTTTTCTATATGTCGGAAGCTCTACCACGGGCATTTACTCAAGATTAAAAAATCATTTTGGAACACGCGGTAATAGAGTATATAGTTTACATTTATGTAAATGGGATAATGGTATTGATTATGATATAAAGTTGAGAACTTATACTATTGAGAACGTAAAAAGCCCAAATACAATGCACGCTATAGTAGAACTTGTAGAGCAACAAGTTTGGGATGAATTAGAACCCAATTTTGGAAAGCGAAGTGGACAATAAAATGCTTAATCTCTACCTCATTTTTAAATATGAAGTAACTAGATTAAAACATTTAAATTTACAGAAACAATAGATAATAACTATAAATATTAAAAAAAGAAGCATTTGCTAGTATTAATTGGTTAACAAAGAAGAAATAATAGATTTAGAGAAAATTGTTCAAAAGGAATGTGATGAATATTCACTTACTTTAGAAGAATCGCACGATAATAACTTTAAGATTTATACAGATCAGTCTTCAGGAATCACACTTTTCCTTCAACTTGATGAGAACCACAATTTATCATTCTACTTTCTGCAACGAACTTACGATGTGTTTTACACTGGCGATAGATCGGATGCTCACGTAATTCTAAGCTTGATGTTTACGGCTTTCTTAAGGTTCTATAAGTCGGGAATTTCCTGTGAGCAATTTGATATTGGCCATCCTGTTGTTCCAGATGAAATATGGGGAAGATATTTGATACCAGTCCAAGCCCCAATTTTACATGGAATTTCGACTGCCAAACAACTCTTTGAGGTTGTCAAGGAAATAATAAAAATGGTGGCATTTTGGCGAGAAAGCTTATGGTATTTTGCAGGTTGCCCTTGTGATAAATGTATGACTGCTGGAAATATTGATAACTCAAACTATAAATACTCTTTCGAAGATGTTGAGGACATATTTTCACATTTGCATAGTATATCTAGCCGAAATAATTATAGGGATCGTGAACGACCAGAATGGGTATATTTCTATGACATAGAAGAGGAAGTTACGATGATTAAATCCAGTAGTCTCGCAAAGTTTCTCTACGCAACATTAGATTTGTGTACAGATAAAACTGAACAGTTAAAAGGACAGAATGGTACATTTGTGCTAAGCGATAACATAAAAAACTTCGTTCACGATGATACGAGATTTGAACTGGACGAATATTTCAATATTATCAATAAAGAAGGGAAACTAAAAGGATACCCCGTGATTCCTATGGAAAATATGGTCGTTACGGTAATGGAAGATTATATTATTGCATTGGGTAGAATATGTGGATTTGAAGAATATAAAAAAGAAAGAGAGCTCATTAGAGAGCGACACAATAGAGAATCTGAGCTGTTGTTTCCAATAGCACAATTTTTGTGGAAAGAAGAAGTTTGTCCAGACCAATTCGAATTATTAGTTAAGGCACTATTGGAACGTGAGCCAAACGTAAAAAGCGTTAGAAGACCAGCACCCATTAATCAAGGTGATAAAGGAAGAGATTTAATTATTGAGTGGAATGTAATAAATGAATATATGTCCGATACCACACCGCCAAGAAAGTTGATTAAAGTTGTAGGACAATGCAAATCGGGAAAATCTACAATCGGAAAAGGGAAAGTGTTGGATATACGAGATACTGTAGAAACTCATAATTCACAGGGCTTTTTCTTAGCCGTAAATACCCAAATTTCCGCAGCACTTACAGAAAAACTCGAATCGTTACTATCTCAAGGAATTTGGACTTCTTGGTGGAATAGGGATGATATTGAGATGAGACTGTCTAAAAATCAAGATTTAATCCCAATGTTTCCAAATGTTCTAACATCTAAAGACCAAGTCAAATTTGTGGATAGGGAAGATTAGTTACATTACAATTCAACATGATTGATTGAAATCAGAACACCAGATTGTTTTTGTTTAGAGTTTGTATTCAATAAGTGGTCAAATGGTAGTGTAATAGGTGGTGTAATAGGTGGTGTAAAGATTCTCAGGTGTTTGAAATAGAATAAATTAGATGAGGAATTGCTGATTTGTTTAATCAATAGTCAAATATCAATTATATATCTCTCTTACTGTTTTTCATATGTAAAATATTGAAATTTAAAGCATTATTTCTAAAAGACATAGGAGATTTAAAAAGGTCCATTATCTCTTGGTCCGTTGTGGGTAACCTTCCATAGTCCATCTTCTTTAATCAATTTAAAAACACCAGGTTTTGGGTCATATGCTGTGGAATACTTTATCCAAGCAACTTCACCTTCCATAACTTCATCAACAATCTTGAAGTCGGATTTTGAATTTTTATCCTGAACGAACATTTCTTGAATGCTGGAAAGATTAGCATAGCCTTCTGCAGTAGTATGTTTTTTTAGAGACGCTTTATCACCGTGATAAAAACTTTCGGCAACAACTTTGGCAGTTTCAGAAGGAGACATATCCTTATTCCCAGCACAGGAAATAAATAGAAGTACAAGTGAGCAGATAAGTAATCTTTTCATAATATTATTAATTTGGGTTATTGATATATCTATGTGATATATTCAGTTTTATATTTCGTTCACCATCTTTCTCGTTCAATTCTAAAATTGCCCTACGGTCATTGGACAATGAAAATTTGGGCATTACATAAATAAACCTTACCATTTTACCTTCTGCAATTTTTGACGGCAAATAGTGCTTGTAAATAGGCTCTTGATATAAACTCTGTAAAGATTTCTTTTTCCCTTTTTGTCGGGTCTCGATTGAGAGGTTCAAGAAATTCAAATCGTAATCCATTGAAGAATTATTCTCAATCTGGATAACAAAATAGAGTTCTTCTTTATCAAAAACAATATTTTCAACATTCAAGACAATGCCTTGAGTTCGCTTCTTAATCCGACCAACACGCTGGTTTCTGTTAAGAAGATAGGAACAGAATTTTTGATAATAGTAGGTCCTGTTATCTATATTTTTTTCAGAAGTAACAACCTGAATCGAATCGGTTACAATTGGTTTTTCATTCCCAATACTATTTGTTACTGGGATAAAATAATTGAGCTTTGACAGATGCTTCTTATATCTTACAATATACGAAAAAATTGCACCATTCCTGTTGACTACCAGTAGATTACTTTCTTTGCCAGGTTTAGCCTGAAGCAGCCCGAAATATTGTTCTTTTTCACGATTATAGCTGAAAACAAAATTATCCGAACCGGTTATGCCTTGTCGTATGGGTTCTGGAAAAAATAGCGCAACGTTTTTAGTGTCGTTTGCATAAATTGTATCTAGTACTGTGTCTGTTTGAGCTTTCGCGAAAGCGGAAATAATGAGAGCTGAAATTATAATATACTTTTTCATAAGAGTGCGTTTTTAAATACCCATTATGGGCTTCATAATTTTGGTTTTAGAATTAATTTGTAGTTGTTGAGCACAGTTACCTTCACGTTTCGATTACGACGTCTAAATACCTGCGTGATTCCGCCCACTTGTGGAACGGTAGGAATATTGATATCACCAATAACATCATCCAAAACTTCTGTGGTAGCTTCTGCCCTAAAATTATTTTGCACATAAATACCTTCGCTGCCATCCAACAAATCGAATGCCTTCAATTTGGTAGGATGATGCTTAATATTCTCAATTTCGATTAAAGCACGATTAGGTTGAAAGCTAATAAACCCAAAAACTGGTGTATTCTTTGGCATTGGCTTACCATTTATAGTTGCTGATTTAGTAAGACGCATCCGCAATCTAGTGTTCGCCTTAACAACCTGGTCGCCATCGACAACCACATATATCGTTTCATCCGTATTGCCAATAATCGAAACTTCATTGGGTTTTGGCGAAGCAGCAAAGAATAATTGATGCTCTAGCCCTAATTCTTTGGCTTCAATTTTTTGTTCTCGCATTATTTCGGCTGAATCGATTTGTTGTGCGCTTTTTTTCACAACTTTCTTTTGCCATAAGTTTCTGTATTTCTTGTCAGAGTATTGAATTTTACCTGCATTGTATATACTATCCACAATGCGTTCTTTTTCGAGTTCTGGCAAATCAGGATTGTAAAGACCTGTGGAATCCAAAAGTTTTTCATCGTAGATGCTAGGTGCGTTATTCTCGCGCACTTCCTTTAAGTCATTGATAGCATCAAGTTTGGAATCATACTCTTTTTGGTTTTCGTCCAAGTCCGGTACCAAGGTTTGTTCAAGGTTTTCATTTTCACTTTCGTCATCGCCCATAACCATCATAGAATAGGAAATCAGGAAAATGAAAATCACAGCTAGTACTGCTGCAAAAACTATTTTGTTCTTTTCTACTTTCATAATCGTGGTTTTTAAGTGCCGATTATCGGCTCAACTTTCATCGTTTAATTTTTTTAAGGTGTTCTCGAAATAGTTTGTAATCAACAAACCGTGTGGATTGTTCGGAAAGTTTCTATCAACGGGAATTAAGTTTCCACTAGAAACCAGTTCATAAGTGTCTATTATTGAGCCTCTATTGATTTCAAAGACGGTAACCGTTCTAAAGGTGTATGTTCCGTTTTGTTCCCCTATTTGTGAATCAATACTTAGTACTTTTTGAATAAGCGAATATTGCAATAATCGATTGTAGACACCATCAGCTTTTTTCTGGCGATATAGATTGTCCACAGAACTATTACCCAGCCACAGAGCCTTTTCAAGATTCCTTTCGTAGTTACTGGCATCGATATTATAGAAGTAGTTGTGGAACTGGTCTAAATGGGCTAATGCCTCGACCTTGAAATTTTCTTTTTGGGTAACGAGCTTCAACGGAATAATACTACCATCGGTATTGATAGCAAAGGCACTATTGAGCGCTTCTTTATTCGTTTTAAAAGCCATCCATAATGAAAAGGTGTTAGATAGCATTGCAAAAATGACAACTGCCAACACGATAAATCTGTTCAATTTTAAGACGTTGTATATGTTCTTATATGGTGTTTTCATTTTCATTGGAATTAACTTGTAAATAATCTGAGGGTAAATGAGGTGGCGCGCTTGTATAATTTGAATTTTAGAAAAACAATAAAACCAACCGACCCAAGCTGAACTACAGGTGCAAAAAAGCCCTGACCAACATCAGTTCCAAAAAGGTTTGTCCAGAAGTTCGTATTGATTTCCGTATAGAGTGCATTTACAAATACGTTGACCAAAAAGAAGGCTGGCACCAACATATAAACCGCAGCGTATAATTTGAAAAATGTATAGGCAAGTGAACGGAATTTTTCAAAAACCGCCAGACTGATTACCAACGGAAAAAAGGCTTGCATTATACCCAATAAAAAATAGCGTTCTGCAAGGAAAAGCGGGTAGATGAACAAATCTAAAATCCAGAGGATAAGACTAATGATAAATGCAAATATTTTGAATCCATAAAGTGGTGTGACCAAGGCTTCATATAATAATGTCATAGCATTTTTTGCGGCATCCATAAGGTTGACATCTTCTTCAATAGGAATATCTTGCATCTGCAAGGGCAGTAAGGCAGGTGCCGTACCACGATATTGTGCTTCTATAGACACAAGAATACTATCAAAAAAACCCAGTACTTGAGTAGAAAAAATAACCAGGAGAACTATGGCAAAATTCTTTGCCAGTTCTCCTGGACTCAACCCCCAAGTATATCCGTCCTTATCGGCAATACCCTCATTATATTTTTTAAGGATATTAACCAGAAAGAACAATACGGCAAGTGTTTTCATTCCTGCAATGGTGTATTGCGAGAAACTGCTATTCTGTATGGTTTGAAATACAGTATCGATATATTCTAGTCCGATTGACATTACTTTTCTCTAATAGGTGGTTTCACGGTTATTAATTTTATCCTGCATTTTTCTGAAGGAAATAATGTCCTTGTAGCGTTTAGTTTTAGTTGTGATATTAGCAACCATTTCCTTTGATTCCTGTTCTTTCTGCTTTAAAACTTCAGCACGTTCAGCATCTGACATCTTTAAATTATCGCTGGATAGGATTTCACCCATAAATTCAACCGTGTCCAAAGAATTTTGGACTATGGCGTCGAATGATTCCGCAACTCGTGTTACTTCCTCTGGTTTTATATAGGGTGAGTTTAAAATATCCTGTAAATCGTTTTGCATTACGTTGATAAGGCGTTGATTGTTCTGTGCAATTTCCTCAACTGCTCTAAGCTGTTGTACAACGCTGGATACTTTCTCTATAGCTTCTTTAGCATCTTTCAGGAATTTTACAGACTTAATCATTTCAGCTGTCTGCTTGCCTGATTCTATAAGTTGTTTTACCAAGCTTACAAAGTTAGTGTTGTCATAAACTGGCATTCCTTGGGCTTTAGAGCCGCTAGGCAATAAAAGGGCGACCGTTAAGAATAGCCCAAACAAGATTGTTTTGATTTTTGTTTTACTAATTGTTACGTATTTGTTTTGGTATTCGTGAATTTTTGATTTCATAATATTATGTTTTAGATGTGAATTCTTTTATAGCCAATTCCATATCATTGGTCTTTTCGTAAATGGCCATTATGGCCTCATTTTCTTGTCCATCGGTCAGATAAGCTGCATACACTTCTTTAGGAACTTCAAGCCTAAAAATGTTGCTTTGCTTTCCTATTTTGATGAACATTTCGGTGTACTTTCGTGGTCCGGAAAGGTTGTTCTTGATGGACTTTAACTGGTTTAAATCGTGGCTTGAAAGGTTGAGCCTTTTGACCAATTCGTCATAGCCTTTTTCGTTGTTTAGGCTGTAAATGACCTGCGTATTCTCTAGTATGCTAGCAGATGTTGAATTATTGGGCAGCTGATTAATGGATTGCAGAATAATCCCAATCGCACCATTCTGTTTACGAATAGCTTGATAGTAGAATTCAACACTTTCTAGTACGTTGTCAAACTTTAGTTGTTTGGCAAACTCATCGAAAAGGATGATACCTTTTTCAGCCCTGTTTTTCCATATTGTTCTTTGGATGGCCGACTTAATCAGCTTCAACATTACGGACAAGATTTCCTTGTTATCCTTTACTTCATCTAGCTCAAAAACAATTAGGCGTTTGTCCTCAATTTTATAGGTTTGGTCTTCGCTAACTTCAAAGAGGAAGCTATATAGACCATCGCCGACATACTCAGACATTACGTGCAAGAAGCTGGTAATATTGAAATAGTCGGGATGGATTTTTAAGGTGTTCAGAAGGTCTTTCTGATTCCGCTCTATAAAATTGTAAAAACCATCCAGCGAATGATTTTCTGAAGTATTGTTGTAATAATAGCGCAGTATCTTTTTAACCGAAACTGATTGTGCTTTGGTCACTTTTAAATCAGAGGCGAACAGTTCAAATAAGAATACAGATAAGTCTTCCAAACGTTCAGGTGTGAGGTCGTTTACATCACTTATATAAAAAGGATTAATGCCTAGATTCTTTCCACTTTCATAACGAAGCACAGTGTATTTCTCAGGATAGAGTTTGGCAAACTTGGTATAAGAACCACCCAAATCTATTATGACTAGACGGACACCGCTCTCAAAATATTGGCGTAGAATGTTATTTGCTAAAAAAGACTTGCCTTCGCCCGTAGGGGCGAAAATGGCAAAGTTGCGTGCTTTGATACGTTTCTTAAGTTCGTCCCAAACGTCCTTTAGAACTGGAACGTTATGTTCTCTATCATTAAAGATGATTCCGGTGGCATCAGAATTGTAATTGGTATTATTTATAAACAGGCATAAAGCGTGCTTTAAATCGGTTACATACAAATCATTGTTTGAAAAGTTGGAAGAAAAACAGCAGTAACTATTTAATATATAGTTCTTCCGTTCCTCACCTCTTGGATAATATGGGATAATATCCAGTTCCTTAAATTCAGTTTTGATTTTAGAACCGATTCGACTTAAATTTTCAGGGTTTTTATCCCAATAGACGATGTTGAGATGACCACGAATAATCCGTGCATTGTCATCTGCATTGATTTGGTCGAGAATATGTTGAATTTTACCAAGTACCACTTTGTTCTGTGAACCGAAGTTGGAACTTTTGTTGAGTTCTTCAACTTTCTTATCGAGCAGCTTGCGCCACTTTTGTTTATCATCCAAATACAGGATTTGATTAACAATATGATTCTCATTAAGCGTAAGCCCTAAGCCATCAATAAACCCTTGATGAAACACGAAATCGTCAGAAGTGAATTTCTCATTGGTCTTGCTACTCTGTACACTTTCGCCAAAGCACAGTTCGCTATTGATAGCCAGGGCATCAAAATGGTTTTCGCCAATATTGACGCTTTTCTTTTCTAATATGATGTCCGTATCAAAACCTTCATTGAATCCATTGAAATAACCATTTGTGAGGTGCTGAATGTCTTTCGCTTTAAGCGGGACAAAGGTCATTTTTCGGCTATTGTTTATAAAGGAAACCGAATCACTAACCGAGCCAGTGAAGCTCTTAACGTTGTCATCTAATTGTTGAACAATCCCTTTAGAAACTTTACGAAAAGGGTTGACATATTTTGAATTATTTAGAGCCTTGTTCTTAGTGAGCGTAAAGAACAAAAAGCAACGATGTTCCATATAAGCACGTCCTTTGAAATGGTCGTGTGTTGCTTTTTCTAAAAATGTTGTACTCGGAAGTTCTTCTGAAGTGTAACTCTTTTTAAGGTAGATATCCTGTTTTTGTACCACCGTGCCAATAGGTAAAGATTTTAAAGCCTGAAACCAAGCGCCGTGTATATCCTCAAAGTCTTTTTCTGATAGGGAATAAATTTCTGGTAGCGTTCCTTTATAGCACAGAACGACATTGCCATTATTGGCAAATATTATATTGTCCTGAACATCTGTAATAGGATTATATGCCGAAAGATTAATCTTGTTCATAATCGAAGCCCGAGTTTCTTTTGTTACTTATTATTCTTGGGAAGGCTTTAGCCATTTGAAATAGTTGTGGGTTAAGTGTTATTCTCGTGAGGGCTACATATAAGGCAGCATTAAAAACGAGAACGCCAATTATTATCCCGAAACTGAAAGAGAAAATGATAATGAGCAGCGAAGCCAAAATAGACACCATCATTAGGGCGAACAGGGAAATAGGCAGCCCAAAAATGACTGCCCTTTTTCTAATGTTTTTATAGACCTCGAATTTCTTCATACAGCTTTTTTAATAAAGCCCTCGATGAGGGTTCATTTATACTACGATGCCTATTAAATATGTGAAGATGCCGACAACTGCGCCAGCAATCAAAACAAACACAAGCACTCTAGTAATACCTTTTTTTAGGTCTGCGTTTTCCCCAAAGAAATGTCCTGCATTAAACAGGAATCCAACTAGAAAGATGACGCCAAGTAAAATTGGAAATATGGTACGTATGGTATCGCCCACATCATTAACGGAATCTTCAATTCCCCCAATTTGAGCAAAAAGTGATGTTGAGAGCAACGATAAAAAAGTTGCTA
Organism: Sungkyunkwania multivorans; assembly: GCF_042675645.1. Taxonomy (NCBI): domain Bacteria; kingdom Pseudomonadati; phylum Bacteroidota; class Flavobacteriia; order Flavobacteriales; family Flavobacteriaceae; genus Sungkyunkwania; species Sungkyunkwania multivorans. Next base: position 1,228,721 of record NZ_JBHTJH010000017.1, read on the forward strand.
AGTAGACTGATTTTTTCATAATAAAACTGTTTAGATTTTTTGTTCATTTTCCCTTTCTGAAATTTACATATATTTGTACATAAATAACTGAAAATCAAATATTTGTGAATAAAATATTAATTGAAATCAATTGAATTTAATTGTTATTATTTAGCATCAAATTCTATGAATTTTTGAAGGAAAGTTGTTGATAACACGAAAATTGAAAATGAAAAAAGTGCTTAAAAACGTCAGTTTTGTCTTTTTGCTTCTAAAAATGTGCATCATTTTTGGACAAGAAACGAGTACTCAAAAACGAATCGTAATTGATGTTGGCCACGGTGGAAAAGATGCTGGTGCGACAGGTGTAAATGGCATCCAAGAAAAGGATGTTGTACTCAATATTGCAAATACCATTTTGAAGCTAAATGACAAGTTGGATAAGCCTTTGGATATTTACTTAACTAGGTATACCGATACACTCATTTCTTTATCGGACAGGACTAGGCTGGCCAAAGCACTGAATGCCGATTTGTTTTTGTCTTTGCATTGTAATCATTCAGATAATCCCAATGCTAGAGGTATTGAAGTATATGTGTCAGAGAAACAATCTAAGTATCTAGATGAATCTACTTGGTTGGCTTTTCAGTTTCAAGCAGCGTTTAAAAAAGAATTGGGTTTTGAGAGTCGTGGTGTGAAGTTTGAGGACTTTCAGGTGTTGAGAGAAACTGTAGATAATTTTGCAGCTGTACTTCTGGAATTGGGGTTTTTGAGTAATGGGGATGAAGCTAACTATGTATTAAAACTAAAGAATATCAGCACCATTTCTTTCGCTATTTTATTGAATATTGCTAATTTTTTTATACTATAGATTTTGAGTAATTTTTATGAGGAAATAATTCGGATAATAAAATTGATAGTTCTTACTGTTTTTAAACAACTAGCTAAGGTTTTTCAGAAAGAGTTATAGAAATGTAGTCGTCTTTTCAAATAAATTACCTAGGATACTATGCCGAAAAAAATTTAACAATTGAAACTTTTAAGTTACATTTGTCAGGCTGTTTTTTTTCAAAATTTTAATTGTTTCAATATGAAAATATCTAGTAAAAACATTGGAGAAATGCTAAAAGAAGCAAGGGAGCAGAAAAATCTAACTCAGGAACAGTTAGCTCAAAAGGTAGGCAAAAAACGTGCTTATATTACAAGGATTGAAACGGAACAAGGAAACAAAATAAATCTTCAAACCTTAAGAGAAATAGTGGAAAAAGGCTTAGAAGGGGAATTAAATATTGATTTAGATTTATAGAATGGAACAGTTACTCAAAAATGCTTTTAAAGTTCAAATTGAAGCGAAACAAGGCTCAAATTTTGAGGAGTTTATTGACGAATTGTTCTTATTAAAATATGGTGCAGAAAATTACATTCCTATTCGCGGTACACGGGATAAAGGAAATGATGGGACAATTTTGACTGAAAACAAGATATTGGCTTGTTATGCGCCCAAAAAATATAATAAGTCCGATTTTACTTTTAAAGTTTTAGGTAGCGATAAGAAAGAAGGAGATTTTCCTAAATATGTAAATAACTGGAAGGAGCAATTTTGTAATTGGGAAATGCTTGTAAATCATGAAGTATCACCAGACCAATTAAGTCTAATTGAGGAACTTGAGGGGAATACCTTTATTAAGGGAATAAAGCAAATTCTACACATAATAGAAAACGATTTTACAAATAATCAAAGGCGAAAATTAGCTACCTTTTTGGGTATTGGTGAATATTTCAGACAAGATTATATCTTGGATATCATTCAAGATTTGTTGGATGATTCAAATAGAGATGACACTATTCAATTCGATAAATCAGATTTAACCCCACCAAAAGAAAAAATTGAGTTAAATTTTAATGAGGAAGATTGGGACGGAGTAAATTCCGAAATGATATTAGTTATGAAAGACTTCATAACGATTTCTAACATATTATCAGGGTATGAGGATAATGAAAAAGATTTAATAAAGCGCAGGATAATTGAAGATTACAATAAGCTTGGCGGCGATTTTAAAGCTAGATTAAATAGTTTGACAGAGGGATACACAAAACAGTATAGTAATCTCGATGATGACGGCTATAGATTAAATGTTAGAACAATTTTACTCTATATGTTCGAACAATGTTTAATAGGAAGGAAAACAAATAAAGAATGATTTTACCGCATCCAGAAAGTAATTTGAGGACCAACTTAATGGTTTTAGGAGCCGAAATTATAGGGATTATGAGCAAAAGCCCTTTTAATGAGAAGTATGTTTTGGTTGATGATGTTATGAATAAGTTTTTGAAAGTAGATAAAAATAGAACACCAGACCTCTTTTTATATGCCGTTACCTTTTTACATACTGTTGGAAGTATCGAAAAGAAAGAATACAAGATAAAATTGATTAAGAATGATACCAGTAAAGAGCAATTAAATTTATTTCAATAATGCTAATCAGACTATACTCAGAAACTAATTTAATAGACGTTATTCCGTTTCATAATGGAATAAATATCATTTTGGGTAAATACTCTGAGGATAAGGAAGCAAGAGGTGTAAATGGTATAGGAAAATCATCATTGGTGCGTCTAATTGATTTTACTCTTTTAAGTGGAAAGGCTGAAAAAAGATTTTCTAAAAAGAAATATGATTTTTTAAGAGAAGAGGAACATAGTTTGACATTAGAATTTGAAATTAATAATAAGAAGTATTTTTTAAAGAGATACTTCTCTGACCTTAAAACGGTTTTTTTGGGTAATCGCCCAGATAAGTTCGAAGAATACGAAAAGTCAGAAATGCCTAGGATACTCGAAAGCATATTCTTTCCAACTGAAAACAATGAAGTATTTTTTGAGGGGAAAAGATATGGTACTTTGATGGAGTTTTTTGTAAAAGATGATTTACAAAACCAGCAAAGAATAGACCCACTAAATTTTGTATCATACAATGCCAATGTTAGAGATAAGGCATTATACAATTTTTACTTACTTAATCTGCCTACCAAAAATCTAGTAAATTTTAATGATGTATCAAAAGACTATGAAGAAAAAAATAAAACGGTAAAGGGACTTACAAATAAAATAAAAGCAGATACTGGGAAAGAAGTAAGAGAGTTTCGCACAGAAATATTAAAGATAGAGAAGCAGATATCAGTAATTGAAAAAAGTCTCAAAGATTATAATTTTCTAGAAAATCATAAAAATATTGAGGAGGAACTAACTGATGTAATTGGTAGGATTAATGAAAAATCCACCTTATATCATACAGCGAATAGGAAGTTAGACAAACTAAAGTCTTCTTATTCTGATGTCTCAAATATCGACGTTGATAAGATACAAAAACTTTATAATGAAACTTTATCAACATTCGGAAACTTTGTAAAAAAGAGCTTAGATGAAGTAATAGCGTTTAAGGAGCAACTTTTAGCTAATAGAAACAAGTATCTTTTAGATGAAGAAAAGAAACTAACGAAAATTATTGATACAGCACTTAACGACCTTGAAATCCTCGAAAAAAAGCGTAGTCAATTGTTTACATTACTTAAAGAAAAAGGAGCTTTAGATAGAATTGAAACTACTTATGAAAAATTGATTGAAGAAAAAACGCTATTAACAAGAAATACAGCCATAATCAAAGAAATTGACGAAATTGAGACTATAATGGCGGATACTGATATTATAATTTCCGAATTGAAACGTGATATAGTAAATGATGTCAATCAGGTTGATAAAAAGTTAAATGAATTAAGACTTTTGTTCCAGGATGTATTAGAAAATGCAATTTATCTAGATGAAGAGTTTGATAACTCATATTTTGACGTTACCATTAACCCTACATCCAAAAGAAATCAACTTCCTTTTTCAATAAATATACAAATTCCTAAGGCTGATGCTTTGGGGCAAGAACGTCTAAAAATAGTTTCTTATGATTTAATGGCTTTTCTTAATAGTAGATTGGACCAAAGAAATTTGCCTGATTTTTTAATTCATGATGGAGTTTTTCACGCTATCTCTAAAAGAACGATATTCAACGTATTGAACTATATGTATCACAAGGCAAACGAACTGCAAAATTTTCAATACATCCTGACTTTTAATGAAGATGAAATTGATTTTACCGAAGAGCTAAGTGACAGGTATGGTAAATTAGAGTTTAATATTTCTGATTATATAATTGCTGAATTTTCAGATACAGAAAAGGAAACACTATTTAAACGCTTCTTCTAATTTAATTTTGGTTGTAATTAATCCTTTAGTTTAACTTCCATATCACTTCCTCTTATCACCAGCACCTTTATCGAAGGCAATCAAATTAAACAGTTCTCGCATTCTGCTACGAACCCGATTTCCATAGCGTTCTTCCAATTCTTCAGCATTTAGGTTTGTGGTAGCGTGAGTTTTGATTTTGTGTTTGGTATCGAGATAGAGTTCATATCTGGATAAGAGTACCTCACCCATTACGTTCAAGTCTTTTCCATAAAATCGTCCAGCCGGTTCAACGCCCAAATCATCAAAACAATAGAATTTAGTGTTGCCGTATTCTTCAACAGTTTTAAAGCCAAGGTGGTTAAAACCAAAAGTTACATTCCGGCAGGGAATCATTTCGTAAGGGCGATGCATTGGAACTATGTGGCGTAGTAATTTCATAAGGCTAGTTTTACCACACCCAACAGGTCCAGAAAGTAAAATACCTTTGTCAATGTCAATACCGTAGGTAGCGCAGTTCTCTTTATCCTTAATGAAATATGAACAAAGTTTAAGCAGCATGTTTTTGTCTTCTTCATAGATTCTGAATTTCTTGCCGAACAATAGTTTTCCTTTTGCATTCAGGTAAATCAAAATTTTTGGAAAGTCATAGACAACGCTTTTGCCGTCAAATTTTCCTAGCGAATATTCTACGCTACCTTCGGTAATTTTAGAGGGGTTGTCCATAATCTTTGTTTTTAGTGGTTCGCAAGTTGTCCTTGATTTGGGACGCTTGGTTTTTGTTTGCTTTGTTTTCCTCATCAAATAATTCTGTTCTGTCCATCCAATTCGTGGCTAGAGCCCGCCAATCACGAATTGCCTTACCATCGCTCGTTTGCCAATTCCTAGTTTCATAATGCTCATAGAATTTTTTTCCTTCATCAGCATTAAAACCGTTTTCAACAAAAAAATCAATTACGGCCTGCCAGCCCTTTGGTTGTTTTGTATAGTTTTCTTGTTTGATATTGTTTGTAGTAGATACCAATGCTTGTCCACCTATGGGATGGTGTGGGTCTACAACCTGTCCATTTATGGGATGGTGGTGTCCCTCTAGTGGTACACCTCTGGGGTAGTACTGTTCTGCAAGCAGTTCTAATTCGGGATGGTACTGTCCCATAACTGGTTCGCTACTTGTACCAATTATGGACATCTTGATTTTACTACCTTTGTAAGGATTGTTGGAAGGATAATAGGACAGATATTGCCAAGTATCTAAATCCACAATGCATCTATGGTAAGTAGATTTTGAACCGATTTTAGCACAGCGCATTAGTTCCCTACGGTTTACGTAGAATTCATCCATAAAACGGCAACTGTTCCATTCTTGGAACAGTGCCATATACAAACTGATATGGGTGGGATTTAGGCGGTCATCAAAATAGAACTTCTCAAAAGCCGCGTTAAGTAGCTTTATATAGTTCATACCCTAAGAGCTAAGACCGTGTTGTACACGATTGGCAGTCATCACATTTTGGATTTCTTCAGCGTCGTAGTAGATGATGCCACCAACCTTGGTATATGGTAGTGTTCCGTTGATACGAAGGTTTTGTAATGTGCCTGGACTTACCTGAAGCACATCCATAACCTCAGAAGATTTTAGATATTTTTTGAGCTTCCCAGTAGCTTGTTTGGATAATAATTTTTTAATGTCATCGAGCAATTCCATTTTGAATTCCCGAAGGTCGTCTGTTGTAATAATACTTGTCGGCATAATAGAACGGTTTTAAAGAAAAGAGCTATCATGGTTTCAATATTTTAATTTGATAGCCCTTAACCTGATTTGACTTTCGTTCTACAAATTTGAATAGCTTTAATGGATTTTATTCCCCAGTACAACCGTACTACGGTCAAAATTTAACATCTTGAAATTTGATTTGTTTTAGTGCTGTTTTCTTGAGTTTCCGTAATTAAGAGACCTTTAAATTGTATCAAAATTTATGGAAAACAGGTGTACAATGTGATTACCGTAGGTCAACCGTAGTACGGTCTTATTTTAAAGAATAAAAGAAGGGCAAACGAATAACTATTCCTCACTTTTGTCCATTTCCGAAAGAAGTGAGGCAGTCAGTTGGTCAAGAAACAATGTCCGGCTATTTTTGCGGTTTTTGATGTCTTGAAAGGTTTTGTAGATTTCCTTTGGGGTAAAGTCAAATACCTCTTCCAATATTTTAGATATTCTAATAATACTAAGACCTTTTTGTTTCGCAATTCCACTAGCAGATAATGCATAGAGAAGTTCTACCCAATCCGTATTTGTGAATGGCCAAGGAATTTTTTCCGTAGGTTTTATATTCACACTATTACCGTTCAATTTATTTTTAATAGAATGTTTCTTTTGGTCCATATAGTTGATAAGAGAAATATACGCCTTGAACTTTCCCAAAAGCATATCTCTTGGTGTACAAAAATCAGGGTCTTGAAAATAAAATTTGGAAGTAGTAATATGGTAAATATCAAGATGGCTTCTGGTATAATAAGCTTTATCGAAGTGAGTTGCCCCAGATTTTACATATTGACCGAAGTCAAGATTATAAAGGAAAAATCGATTTAATTTGTTAATCTTCTTTTTTACAAATTTTAACTGGGCAGCTCTGTCCGCTTTTGGGAATTGAATTTCAAAAGAATGAATCTCAGAGAAGTAAATAAGCTTGACTAATGGTATTTGCTTAATTTTCTTGAAAAAGATTATTTCTTTATCGACACTTTCAAAATCATTGACCAAAATTTCTCTTTTGAAAACACTAAGTAAATTTCTACTTAACTCTATAGAACGATAAGATTGCTCCAAAATCGGTAGATTTTCGAGCCTTATCCCGTTCAACTCTTCGAGAAGATTTTCGCATAATGTTTTTAAATCCAATTGCATCCATAAATACAGTTAAGTCCATCTAGGTTTGGGTAGTTTAGTTGTTAGAATTCTTTGGTATCTATGCGTAGTACCATACTTTAAAAATAGAAGTTTTACACTAAGAATGAGCTAAAGAACTAATCGTAAAGTACTAACATAATTTTGAAAGAAGCGTATTTTATTCCGTAGTTATGTACGGAATCAACCGTATATTCCTACGGTAAATACTGTAAACCTAAGAATAGCGCTATTTCGATTTTTTTCTGTAGCGAGAAATAAATTGCCTTCTATTCTTTGCGCCTGTTTTTTTGTAGATGTTAGAGGCGTGTTTTGACACTGTACTTTCTGCAATGAATAAATCCTTGGCAATTTGTTTATAACTAAGATTGCCGAGAATGGACAAGGTAATCTCTATTTCTCTTCTTGTCAAATTTTCATAAATAATTTTTACATCGGCTGAGTTGATTGCCTGTTCTTTGCTCATTGCGAATACTTCATACATCTTAGTCTTATTTTCTAAAAAATAAATATGTCTATCAATCTCAATAATAGTAATAGCGTAGAAAGAGGCATTCATAACTGTAAAAGTCAACCATTGGTAATCTCCAATAAATGTCAGTACGGGTAGCAGAGCTATACTTGCCACACTAACCATTGATAATCTGTTACGACGTAATATATATTCATTTGGGTTACTTGGATTAGAAATCCTCTCGTAAAACATCCCTAAAAATAAAAAGGCAATTATCGAGATTGGTATTGTGAAAAGCAATCTTGAAGAGTTCAACGAATGTGTAAAGAAGTACGGGATTAGGAATAGAACGATGAAACTTGCTGAGACTAAAATTGCTAAATTTCGTATAGAAGAATTATATTTTAAAACCACAATATCATATTCCTTGTACAAGTAGTAAACGATATAAACGCATAACGCTATAGCAACACCATAAGTTATTATATATTGAAGAATGAGAGGTCCTGGGAAATTTTCAATGGGTAAGAACCCACCTGTTAGATTGTATGTTATAAACAGGATGCCCAGATAGAAAAACCTTTTATAACCACTGGAATACTTTCGTGTTGAATAGTAAAGTGTAAACAATACAATGACCGTATCTAATAAAAGATAGAAAAAAGTAGTCCAATGTATTGAAGTTCCAAACATCTTTTATATTGTTATGCATTATGCTCAAATTTGTTGGTTTCTAAATTTTTAGTAACATTTTCCCATTGAAAAATCTGTCCGTTCATAGCTATATAAACGTCTGGTTTTAGAAATTGTAATGAGCTTATTGCAAAACCTAGATTAAATGGGGCATCGGTATTTTTTGATGTCCCTAGAATAAAAGACCCAACTAGGACAATGGTCTTACCAAGATTGAGTTTTCCTATGTATTTTGCGGTATCTTCCATAGTGAAAGTGCCATGCGTTATCAATATTTTAGTCGTTTTAGTTTCTTTTATTTTTCTTGCTAAAAGTGCCCTGTCATTTTCATCAATAGCTCTGCTGTCCTTTCTGAAGATACTCTCAATCGAATAATCAAAATCAACATTGGCATTGCTTAATAAATCTTCGATAGTTAGGTTCGATGTTTTGATTCCGTCTTCATCTACAGAATCTATACCTTCAATTGTGCCACCTGTAGTTAATATTTTTATCATTTTAATAGATTTTTGAGAATTCATAGAAACTAATTCTTTAAAGTTAACATAAGCTTTTGACTAAAAACAGGGCTCTCATTTTTTAAAAATGTTGCTTTTCAAGTAATTTTATATGTGGTAGAAAAGTTAAAATGTGTAGTGCCGTTCTAACAATGTGATAGGCTAACCAATTTTTTAACTTATTTAATGTAGTTATTCTATTCTTTAGTTTAGTATTGGTGATTTGATTGCATTTTTCTATTATATCTTCAAAATCTTTTAGCAGGATTTCTGCGAAATCTTGAGAATGTATTTCAACATTCATTTCTATACTTCCATAGCAGCTAAGGTCATTGAGGTTAAATGAGCCTATTGTGGACCATTTGTTATCGACCACAGCTGCTTTGCCGTGTACAACAGACTTATTCCATTCATATATTAGCACATTTTGTTTTAAAAACAATGAATATAAATAAGAGGTTGCATTACGTATTAAAGGCACATCACTAATTCCTGCTAATATTAGCGTTACTTTTACTTTTCTTTTACAAGCACCTATTATAGTATTGTTTAGTCTTCTTCCTGGTAGAAAATAAGAACTAACAATAACTATTTCATTCTTGGCCTGATTAATAGAATTTATATAAGCGTCACATACTTCTGTTTTGTTTTTGAGCCAATCGTTTTGTCTAATTCCAACAAGTGTTTTTCCAGCAGAATGTAACACAGGTTTTATTTTTTTTGAACTTCCATCTTTAAAGAAATAATCTAGACATAGCTTTTGTAAATCTTGTGCCGCTGGGCAATCTAATTTTATAGCATAATCTAACCAAGGCTCATCACTCTCTTTACCGCGATATTTATTTGCAATATTTATTCCACCTATCATTGCAATTTTAGCATCAGCTACAATTACTTTGTGATGCATCCTTCTGCCTAAATAAAAATTGTTGAAAGAAAATAACGGCGAAAAAAATCGAAAAAATATTCCATTCTGTTGCAAGTCCTTTGTAAAATTATCAGTAAGTGACGAACTGCCATAAGCATCTAATAGAATATAAACCTTCACATTTCGATGTGCTGCTTCTTTTAAACAATTTGCTATATCATTTCCTGTTTCATCATTTTCGAAGATGTAAGTCTGTAAATGAATCTCTTCTCGCGCATTTTCAATGATTTCTTTCATCATAATGAAATATTCGTCACCAGAATGTATCAGCGTTATATTTTCATTGTCCTTAAAAAGCATATTTATCATCTGTCTACCGTTGTTTTTTATAACTTTTATGTTTTGTAAGCTAAAAATCTAATATTCGTTTTGAAATCATTCTTTATTCAATTTATCGAGATTTAAAGAAGGTAAAATCAATCCAAGAGTCAGTAAAATAGAAACACCAGCAATTATAAAAGGATAATAAAATCCACCAGCAACTAACCACGTTCCTATAATTGGTCCTAAAATTTGACCGATGCTATTAGTAGAACTTTGTATGGATATATTTCTTCCTGTATTTTTCTTTGATATCAAAGAAACTGCCGAGAGCAAATTTGGTGTAACCATGGCACCACCCGCGGCAAAAACAACAATTAAACCATAGACCAAGAATTCATTATTAAAAAATGGAAAGATAATTAAGGATATTCCAGATATTAGTAGCCCTAAAGTAATTTGATTTTTTGCTGATAAGATCTTTTCGCCATAACTGGCAAAAACTGGTTGCAAAATTGCCATTACTGATCCACAAAGCATAAAGCCAATGCCTACTTGGTTACTATTAAATGCTAATTCATCTTTACCATAGATTGAAAAGACTGTTTCAAATAAGGTTACTACAAATTGTATCACAAACGAGAGTAACAGCAGAGCAACAAAATACCTGCTAAACGAAAAATGAAATATTACTTTCTTAGATTTGAATTTACTGACTTGCTTTGAATTTTGAAGCCATTTAACTACTATAAACAATACCATTAACCCCACTATGGCAACAAAAACAAAAGGGATAGAAAACTGGTTTAAGTGTAATTGTCCAAACGAATATTCTAAATGTAAATCTGTTTGTGATAAGAAACCACCAATTACGGGACCAAAAATAAGACCAGAACTTATTGAAACTCCAGACCAAGCCATAATCTTCGTTCTTCGTTTTTCTGAAGTGATATCACTTAAATAAGCATTACTTACGGGAATAACAGAGGATGTGAATATGCCACCAAATATGCGTGCAACATACAGCATAGTCAGCGATGTTGCAAGACCAGTAAGTAATTGCATTATTACAAAACCAATAAGACCTATTATTATAATTGGTTTACGTCCGTATTTATCAGATAGCTTGCCCCAAACCACTACAAATACTAATTGAAAAAGCGGATAAATACTCGTTAGCAGTCCAATATGGAAGTTGATAAGGTCAGTATCGAGATTGTCTTTTAAAGCTAATCTTTCGGTATAGTAGGGAAGGGTTGGTAATAAAATACCATACCCTAACATTACTACAAATAAACTCAATAGGATTAAAAATATTCTGTTGAGTTTTTCTTTCCTATCCATTTACTTTTTACCAATTTTTCGCTTCAATAATTGCGCGTTAATAGCCACTATAATCGTACTCAAACTCATAAATACTGCTCCTACAGCTGGTCCCAAAACAAACCCTGAAGAATATAGTACGCCAGCCGCTAAAGGAATAGCTACAACATTGTATCCCGTTGCCCAAATCAGGTTCTGAATCATTTTGTTATAGGTTGCTTTTCCAAATAGTATTAGATTGGCAATATCCTGAGGGTTACTGTTTACCAAAATAATGTCTGCAGTCTCTGCTGCTACATCGGTACCAGAGCCTACTGCGATTCCAACATTAGCTTTGGCAAGAGCAGGTGCATCGTTTACGCCATCTCCTGTCATTGCTACAAACTCATCTTCTGCTTGAAGCTTTTCTACGATTTCCACTTTTTGATGTGGTAACACCTCTGCGTAGTAACCGTCCAATCCTAATTTTTCACTTACAGCTTTAGCTGTCTTTTCGTTATCCCCAGTAGCCATCAATACCTTGATGTTGTTCTTTTTGAACACTTTAATCGCATCCGCAGATTCTGGTCTTATTTCATCAGCAAGAGCGATGTATCCTGCTAGCTGACCATCGATTAATACAAACACAACAGTTTCAGCAGCGTCACTATAAGCATCTTCAGGAATAGTGATTTTTTCATCTCTTAAATATCCAGGACTTACTACCTTAACTTGCTTTCCTTCAACATTAGCTTCTACACCTTTACCTGTAATGGCATTGAAATTTTCTGGGTTAGGAATTGTAATATTATCTTCTTTGACCTTTTTTATAATTCCAACTGCAATAGGATGTTCCGAGCTCTGTTCCAAAGCACTTGAAAGCCTTAAGATTTCTTCTGTTGAATAATCTTGGTTTGTGGATTCAACCCTTGTGACACCAAAATCACCTTTTGTCAATGTTCCAGTTTTATCAAACAATAAAGCTGATATTTTTCGGGATTCTTCAAAAGCTGTTCGATTCCTTATCAATAAGCCATTTTGGGCAGATACTGCGGTAGATATAGCAACAACTAACGGAATGGCAAGTCCTAATGCGTGCGGGCAAGCAATAACCATAACCGTCACCATTCTCTCTAAGGCATATACAAAAGGAAAGCCTAAAATGAGCCAAACAGCCAATGTTCCAAAACCAATAGCCAAAGCAATGTAGGTTAACCATTTTGCAGCCCTGTCTGAAAGGTTTTGCATCTTAGATTTGGTCTTTTGTGCTTCCTCAACCATTTTGATGACCTTATTGAGATAGCTATCCTTACCTGTATGTTCTACCTTAACCTTTAAGGTGCTATTGCCGTTTACCGAGCCACCAATTACTTTATCATTTTCATCTTTTTTTACAGGTTTGGATTCCCCTGTAAGCATTGATTCATTTAAGTAACTCGAACCATCTACTATAATCCCATCAGCAGGAACTTTTTCACCAGGCTTTACTAAAATCACATCGTCTTTTAACAAATCTTCCAAGGGAATATCTTCTATAGTATCACCCTTTACCCTGTGGGCTTCGGCGGGCATCATACTTACTAATAGCTGTAGGGCTTTTGATGCACCTAGTACACTTTTCATTTCTATCCAATGACCTAAAAGCATAATTGCGATTAGTGTTGAAAGTTCCCAGAAAAAATCTTCACCACGTAAACCGAATACTGTAGCGGTACTATAAAAGTAGGCGACGCTAATAGCCATAGAAATTAGGGTCATCATTCCTGGTGAACCCTTCTTTATTTCTGACCAAAATCCTTTTAAAAATGGCCAGCCACCATAGAAATACACTACGGTGGAAAGTGCAAATAGGATATATGGGTTTCCTGGTAAGAGAAATTCATATCCAAAAAATTCTTGAATCATTGGGGATAAGAATAGAATTGGAACGGTAAGAACAAGAGTTACCCAAAACCGTTTTCGAAAATCGGCAATCATCATTTTGTGATGGTCGTGACCCATTTGACCGTGACCAGGATTATGACCAGAATGACCACCGCTTCCGTGGTTCATTTTAGAGTGGTCTTCTTTTTTGTGCTTCATCTTTGAATGGTCCATTTTAGAATGGTCCATTTCTTCGTGATTGTGATGTTCGTGGTTTTCCATTATTATAAAGTTTAAGTGTTATCGTAATTTTTTTCTCATTGCTTCAGAAATGTTTTCTGCATAGACCCCATAGGCATCCACCAAAGCGCCCTTAATACCATCTTTAGATGATATGGCATACAGTACGCTATTATCATCGGTACTGCTCATACCTTCAAAACGATGGGTCTCATCGACTTTAAAATCTTCAGGTTTAATTTCGATTTTAAGTGAGGCACATTCCAAACACGTAGGCTTTACGTTAAAATCGTAGCTGTAGCCTCTTTGTTTTAAATCGTTAATTGCTTCTGAAAGCGTATCGTAATTCTTCATTTTGTTTTAGTTATAAGTCATTGTAAAATAGCTCCCATCGACCTCGGTGAATTTCTGAAATATTAACAAATTGTTATTGTTTAATTCTTCAATAACAGTATAGTTGAGTTGTTTGATACGGATACCCAATGCATAGGCCTTAATATTTATTTTTGACTCGATTTGTATATTTGCTTTGTCGGTATTCAATTGACGGTCATATATTCTAATAAGGCTTCTAGAACCAAAAAAGTTCAGTAAGCCAGAATCAAAACTCATTTCTAGTTCAATATCTTTTAGATTGACTAGGTCGTATAACTTAGTAAAGTTTTTAGTTGAGCTATTGATTTCGGTTTCTTTAGAATTGGGTTTTGCAAACGGGAATGCCATTACCATAATGCTTGTTTCATCAGGTTTACATCGATAGGTCGTAGTATATTTTTCTGTAGGTTTTTTTTCTTCATCAAATAATTCCGTTACAACCTCAATTTGATAATATCCCTTTTTCTCTATTATTTTTCCAGCTTCAAACGTTTGTTTGTTAAGCAACACACCATCTTCATCAAAATTTTCGCGTGCTACCGTCCTGCCTGAGATTTGCCCAATGAGCATTTCAGTTTGTCCATTCATTGGGACATTGAATAGAATAAGGAACAGTATATAGCTTTGTTTTATCATATGTGATGCATCAATTTCTTAACTTCTTTTGCCATAACATCACTCAAGTCAATTGCATTTGAAGGATGTGGAATAGTATTGCAGGTCACTATTTTTTCAACGCCAGAATCCATTAGGTCTTGATAGGCATTGCCTGAAAAAACAGCGTGAATGCCCACACATATTGGCGATTTCATTCCAGCTTTATTCAAGTGACCTACGGTTTCAATCATTGTACGAGCTGTTGAGATAATATCGTCAACCAAAACAGGCGTGGCATCTTTATATTTATCTACATCAGGAACAGAAACTTCTACATCGCGGTCACCGTGACGTACTTTTTGTAAGACGGTAAATGGTGCATCTGCGTTTTTAGCTACTTCAGATACCCATTGTTCGCTTTCGGAATCCGGACCTATTAATACTGGGTTTTTAATATTTTCTTTTATCCACTTTGAAATGTCATCTGCAGCGTGAATGACTTTGTTTAGAATGTTATAGACTTCACTCAATGAGTGTATCCTGTGTAGGTGAGGGTCAACAGTGGTAATACTATCAGCAAAACCGGAAATTAACTTCCCGAAATAGGTAGAGGTAACGCCTTCACCCTCATTAAATATCTTGTCTTGTCGCATATATGCCAAATACGGTGCTACCAAACAAGTACACATAGCACCTAATGATTTTGCTGTATGGCTTAAAAAATATAGTGGTAATAATTTCTTATCAGGGTCGTGTAGGGTGCAGACCAAGACCACACACTTATCTTTTACGTCAGATAATATGCGCGTGTAGGATTCGCCGTCAGGGAACTTTCGTAAGGTGGTCTTTCCCACTTCAGCATTCATTTTTATTGCCATTAGCTCTGTTAATTCCTCGTTTCCCGGAAGGCTAAATAGTATAGTTTTCATTTTATTTTTTATTTAATAGTTATAATGTCGTTATGACTGTTCTTGTACTCTAAGGCGTAATTTAATTCACCCTGCGATTCTGCAAAAAGCGTGAATAGTAAGTCATCTTTTTCAATTTTATCATTCAAATGCACATTCAATAAAATTCCAGCAGATTTAGATTGAGGGGCACCCGAAAGTTTGGCGAGCTTTGCTATTTTTCGATTATCAATACGCTTTAGACTGCCTGATTTTTCTGCTCTGATTTCAATTTTATAAGGTGCTAAAACAGGTTTTGAAAAGTGGCCTTGGGCTTTACAAATGGCAAGGAATTTTTCATAAGCTTTACCAGATATAAGCACTTCTTTGGCGGTTTCCGTCCCTTTTCCTTTTTCGACTTTCCCCGAAAGCTCTATTAATTCGCCAGCCAAAAGCAATGCTCTTTCCATAAGGTCGATTGGTGCATCTGTCTCATTTTTCAAAACCTTTAGTATATCGATGGCTTCCAAAGTTGGGCCAATTCCTCTCCCTACAGGTTGCGTACCATCTGTAATGACCACTTTCACATTAAGCCCAACAGCGTTACCGACTGTTTCCATATGGTTTTTTAGTTTTTGTGCCATTTTTTCACTTCTAACTTTTGCAGTTTCTCCCACGGGAATATCTATAACAACGTGGGTTGAACCTGCCGCAGATTTTTTTGAAAGTACCGAGGCTATGAGCTGCCCTTCACTATCTATATCCAAGGCCTTCTCAATCTTAATCAGTACATCATCGGCAGGGCTTAATTGCGCTGTACCACCCCATACAAAACAACCTCCTTCTTTTTCTACCACAGCCATTATTTCTTCGGAAGAGAGCGTAACATTGGTCAGAACTTCCATAGTATCTGCTGTACCTGCGGGCGAAGTAATGGCTCGCGAGGACGTTTTTGGCATTGTAAGTCCATAAGCAGCTACAATGGCCACTACCAAGGGTGTGGTTCTATTACCGGGTAATCCGCCAATGCAATGTTTATCGACAACGATGTCTTTATTCCAATTCAATTGCTTTCCCGAGGCAATCATAGCTTTTGTGAGGTCGGATATTTCATCAATATCCATTCGGTCTCCTGCACAGGCAGTAATGAATGCTGAAAGGTGTATGTTGGAATAGTCGCCTTCAACTATATCGGTTATGATTTGGTTGTAGGCGTTGTAATCTAGTTTTTGGTTATAGATTTTAGCCCTGACGTGGCTTAACGACTCTATAGGTTCTAAATGGGAAACGTACAAGGTGTCATTGTCGGAAACATTCAACTTTTTTGCGGCAGCATCCGATAGCCCGATTTCGTTGGGAAGCAGGACATCAGAATTTAAAACATTTAGACTTGCAACGATTGAGGTGCTTGCATTGGATATCCTTATTCGTGTTAATGCTTCAAAACCTTCTGAAATACACACGTGGCAGTCTTCACGCATATACACCACATTTTCGTTTTGGGTGTAGATTCCAAGATGTTTGTATTTTAATATATTTGAATGTTGTTCCATAGTTTATTTTATTTCTTCAATGCTATATAATTGCGGGATTTCAGCATTCCACCCATAGGTCTCCTTGATACCTTTTTGTAGTGCTTCTGCACTTTCTTTTTCACCGTGTACAATGAAAATCCGCTCTGGTTTATTTTTTATTTTGCTCATCCAATCCATAAGCTCTGTGTGGTCTGCGTGTGCCGAGAGCCCTTCAATTTCGGCTACTTCCATATGAAACGGCACCCATTTTCCATACACCTTGAGTTCTTTTTCGCCTTCCAATAGCTTTCTTCCACGAGTTCCTTCAGCTTGATACCCCACAAAAAGCAAAGTGTTATTCGGATTTTGTGCTTGTGTTTCGAGATAGTTGAGCATTCTTCCACCAGTAAGCATTCCACTTCCTGCAATCACGATTTTTGGTTTGTTGTCTGTTCTTAACTCCATTGTTTCACGATAACTGCTTACAACCGTGAAATGTGAGCACATTTCATCACATTCATTGTCCTCTAATCTGTGCCAATCCCTTGTACGGTGGAAGAGTTCGAGTACATTCGCTCCCATTGGGCTGTCCATTATCATTTGTACTTTCGGTATTTTGTTCTCTTTTAGCAATCTCCAAAAAATCAACATCATCAATTGGGCACGTTCTACCGAAAAGCTTGGAATAAACAGGCTGCCACCTCTATTGATGGTATCGTTGACCAATTTTTCAATCTGTGGCAGTGCTTCTACTTCATCTGGATGAAATCTTCCGCCATAAGTGGATTCAATGAAAAGCACATCCGCTTTTTTTGGTTTTAGTGGTGGGTAGAGCAATAAATCATTGGTTCTTCCAATATCTCCCGAAAAGACAAAACGTTTTCCGTGTATATCCAACTCGATGTAAGTAGCACCGAGAATATGACCATTGTACTGAAATCTAGCCTTTATATTTTTCATCAATGGCATCCATTGCGCAGGTGGCACACCCTTGAAATGTGGAAGGGTTTTTTCAACATCGTTTAAATCGTAAAGCGGTTCTGCCGGGCTATGTTTGGAATAGCCTTCGTTGTTGGCGCGTTCGGCTTCCTGCTCTTGGATTTTTGCACTATCGTTCAAAATGATTTTTGCAATGTCCAAGGTGGGATTTGTGCCGTAAATCGGGCCTTTAAACCCTTGTTTTACCAATCGAGGTAAATACCCTGTGTGGTCCATATGGCCGTGGGTAAGCAAAACCATATCAATTTCTGAAACTTCAACGGGTGGATATTCCCAGTTTTTAAGGCGCAATTCCTTCAGCCCTTGAAAAAGTCCGCAGTCTATCAATATCTTTCTCTCTCCCGTATCCACTAAATATTTTGAACCGGTTACAGTACCGGCCGCTCCCAAAAAGTGGATGTTGATTTTATTGTTTTTCATCGTATTCTTATGTATTAGTGCCCACCACAACAGGAAGGTGTGCTTCCTTTATCTTCGGTCGATTTGTATAACGCTATCACTTCATTATATAGATTTCGTGAATCCTCTTTGATATAGAGTGCTACCTTTTTTATAGATTTAGGTTCAAAGTCTACCATATCCAATAGTATTTCCAAGGCCTCTTCAAGCAGTATTGGGTCGTCTTCCAATGCTTCGTAAAAAGGCTCAAAATCTATGTTGTTCTGTTTTTTTAATTCTTCAGTTTTCATATGACTATTTTTAAAAGTTTATTTTTTTAATGGTTTTTACACAACGCTTCTAAATCTTCCAAAATCTTTTTTTGCCTTGATTTATCTATTCCGATTTCATTTAATAAAGAAGGTGTTTCGCTAAGCTCTTTGCAGAGTACAATTCCTTTATCCAATAATTTTGTCTTTTCGGATTTGGTTATTGTCGTTAATGCTGTTAAGGGATGAAATCCGGACTTGTCTATTCTGTCTTTTAAACCATTTCCCATAGGATAATCCCAGCTTGTCAATAACAATCCAACACATTTGCTGTACTGTATTGCATCCGTAGTAAATCGTGTATTGGTATATACACCGCCTTTATGTAGTTTAGCTTCGTGACCTTTTTGATGTTCCCATTGTTTTTCAACATCCAAAAATCGTGAATGGATGTACAAGGGAATCTTGACATTACAAAACCTACCTTGGTCACTATGGTATTTGCACTCAATCATATAATGGTAATTATCCTTTTGGGCTATTACATCTACTTCGTGCTGTACGCAGTTCCCTTGTACAATCACACCAACCTTGGTTTCAAATCCTTCGTGTGCCAATAGTTTTCCCACTAACTTTTCAAATGGGAAGCCAGAAGGACCCAATTCCATCAATGCTTTTTTGAGCTTGTACTTTGAAGCACTTACACGTGATTTGCCTTTAAGCATTTTAAATGCCATTTGGTAGATTTTTTTTGTAGTAATCCCATTGTAAATTGCAGATTCAATTTGTGCTACTATTTGCTGAATTATCTCCTCACTTGCTTGAGCACGTCGCAATGAATCTTTGAGTTTGTCAACATTAAAAGGAACAATATCTCCCGAGTGTTTTATTATGTTTATTGAGCTGTCCATTGCTTAAATATGTATTGTCATTACAGGTAAAGTGGAATGGTTGGTAACACCTTCGGCAATACTTTTTGAAAACAGACTTAAAAATCCTGTTTTACCGTGTGTGACCATTGCTATTAAATCTGAAGGATGTTGTTTTAGAAATGTATTGATGCCTGTTTCAACTGAGGGTTCATTATACACAGCCATTGAATAGTTTTTCAACTCCGGAAAGTTTTGTAACATTTTTTCAATAGGGTCTAGGCCAAGTTTAATATTATTGAAATCGGTCTCGGTATTAATACGCAATAAGTGGATGCGGGCACCACATTTATTAGCAATGGATATTACCTGCTTAAAAGCATCGGTTATATTCTCTTCGAAATTTGAAACAAATACAATATTCTTAAACGGAAAGTTGACCTCTTCATCTTTTACAACAATTACGGGTGCATTGGCTTTTCGTACAATTTCCTCGACATTGCTACCGGTAATTTCTCTTATGACACCTTTAGTGCCACTACTTCCTGTAATAATGAAGTCATGGTGGTAATGACCTGAATGGTCTAAAATATCGCCTTGACCAGCGTCAAATTGTAAGAACCTGCGACACTTTAATCCTTCACGTTCGGCTGTTTTCTCCAATTCTCTTAAAGCTGATTTTGCTTTACCTATTTGCTTTAATGTTTCAGGATATCGTTTTTCCTTTTCTTTATCCAGTTTTACCCAATCCACAGGGGTTTTCATAAGATGTAAAAAGTGAATTTCAGAACTGTATAACTTTGCCATTTCTATACCTAGTTGTGCTGCTTTATTGCAATTCTTTGAAAAATCGGTTGGTACTAATATGTTTCTCATTTTTTGATGGTTTATAGGTTCGTATATTTTTTAGTCTAGGGTAACTTCATTTCCAGAAGGTACTTTCTCTTCAAAACAGTCTAAATTGTATATTGTGGTATCTGCGATGTTTTTTAATGCGGTTTCGGTTAAAAAAGCTTGATGACTAGTAATGAGAACATTATTAAAAGTCATTAATCTGGCAATGACATCGTCTTGCAAAATGGTATCAGAGTGGTCTTCAAAAAACAGACCTTCTTCCTCTTCGTATACATCTATTCCGAAATACCCAATCTTGCCAGATTTTAATCCTTCAATAACGGCTTTGGTGTCAACTAGACCACCGCGACTTGTGTTAATGAGCATAACACCTTCTTTCATTAGTGTTATGTGTTCTGTGTCTATTAAGTGCCTGGTTGATGGTGTCAATGGAACGTGCAGACTAATTATATCTGCCTGTTTGCAAATGGTGGTACAGTTGGTGTATATGACATCATATAAATCTATCAGGTTCTTATCTTCAGAAACATCGTGGGCTAGTATCTTACATCCCAAACCGTGCAGTATTTTTACGAGTACTGCTCCTATTTTTCCTGTACCAATAACACCTACTGTTTTGCCGTTTAGGTCAAATCCTGTAAGCCCGTTCAGCGAGAAATTTTGTTCTCGAACTCTATTGTGCGCTCTAACAATCTTTCGGTTAAGTGTTAAGATGAGTGCAAGAGTATGTTCTGCTATAGCATATGGTGAGTAGGCTGGTACACGAGCTACTTTTAGTCCTAGTTTATCAGCTTTTTTTAAATCAACGTGATTAAAACCCGCTGAGCGCAATACGATATATTCAATCCCTTGTTGGTACAATATATCTAAAACTTCAGCAGAGGCATTGTCGTTTGAGAATAGTGCGACAGCTTTTGAGCCTCTTGCTAATCTAGCTGTTTCTTTAGTAAGCCTGTATTCCAGAAAATTCAACTCGTGCTTTCCATCATTAGCTTTAACAAGGGAAGGTTTATCAAATTTATGTGTACTGAATATTGTTGTTTTCATATCTTAATAATTTATGAACCAAAAACTTTTAAAAGGTCTTGCAATTCTTCATCTATATGATGCTGTTTTACGACATTTTGAAATGGGGTGGTGCAAATCATATTATTATATAACCCTACCATAACATTTTCAGAACCTCGCAAAAGCACGTCTATAGAAGCAGCACCAAGTCTTATCCCCAGCATTCTGTCAAAAGCTGATGGATGGCCGCCACGTTGAACGTGTCCTAGTCTTGTTATTCGTAAATCTATATCTGGGTTGACTTCCTTAATTTTGGATGCGACTAAATCTGTACCTGTTTCATCACCTTCGGATACTACAATTAGGAATGCATCCTCGCTATGGTAATTTTTAACTTTTTCTAGTAAGAGGTGTAAGTCCTGCGTACTTTCAGGAATTAGGATACCATTGGCACCAACCACTAATCCTGAATGGATACCAATATATCCAGAATCTCTTCCCATTACTTCTACAATGAACACACGGTTATGGGATTCAGCGGTATCTCGTATTTTATCAATATTTTCAATAGCAGTATTTACAGCAGAATCAAAGCCTAGGGTATAATCCGTTCCAGCAAGGTCATTATCAATAGTTCCAGGAATACCAATAAAAGGGATGTCACATATTTCTGAAAAGGCCAATAGACCTTTAAAAGTGCCATCGCCGCCAATAGCAATTAGGGCATCTACATGGGCTTTCCGTAGAGTTTGTAGCGCTTTTTCACGGCCTTGCAGGGTCATAAAGCGCTCACTTCTTGCCGTTTTTAGAATTGTGCCACCTTGATGTACTAACTTTTGTAAATCGTGTGATTTTAATGGAATTAAATCACCATCTATTAATCCCTCATATCCTTTTCTAAAACCGCTTACTTTAATCTCATTAACTTCAGCACATTTTGTGATTGCATACAATGCAGCATTCATCCCAGGACTGTCGCCTCCGGATGTAAATACGCCTATATGTTTAATTTTATTCGTGTTCATTTGATATTTTTTTTTGTAATCTTATTTCTGAAATAGTAAAATCTTGAATTACCTTCCAAACAAATTCTGCCTCTTTCAGAAAGAATTGATGGTCTCCTTCCGATGAAGTAATAAAGTGTACGTTTTTAAATTCCCTTGATAATTTTAAGGCATTTTCTAAAGGTGCCGTAGTGTCTTTTTCCCCGTGAATAAAAAGGATACCTTTATCCTTAATTTTCCTTGCTATCGCAAATAAATCTGTTTTCAAGATGACTTCTGTGAGCGAATAATAATAACTCATCCAATGATGCTTTTTTGCATCTTCATAAACTTCATCCGTTAGGTTATCAGGCTTGAATGCACTTGACATAAATATGGGATGAATCATACAGATGTATTTCGAGAATTTGCTTGTTGAAATCCTATCTACAAAGGAATGTGTGGACATAACTTTCTTAAATTCATAAACATCTTTATAAACAGGTATGCCTATAAGTATTCCTGCTTTGAACCAAGTTGGTTGCTTTTCCAATAGTGCCAACGAAATTATAGCTCCCATTGAATGTCCAGCAATAAGTATATTTCCATCGTTGAACCCTTCCTTGTTTAGAACTAATTCTAAAGCTTGTTGCTGACTTAATAGAGAATAATCACTTTTTGGTTTTGGCGAATCACCAAAACCGAGAAGGTCAATAAGAAGTAATGTATGTGTTTTGGTAATCCCATCTAATTCACGTTTCCAATATTTTATAGAGCCTGTCAATCCGTGCAACAAAACAAGTTTGTTCTCTCCAGAACCTATTATTTCATAGTTCAATAAAGTTTTGTTGGCATTGTAAGCTGGTTGCTTACCAATCTTGTAATGTTGATAACCTGCTATAGCAATAACAGGAAAAATAAACACTATGGATATGAGTAGTAATGTCATTGTTTTGAACTTTCATTTACTATATTTCTATTTACTAAAATTGGCGTTTTACCATAAAACTTATTGAAGACTACACAAGCAGTTAAATCACCAGTTACGTTAACAGCAGTCCTGAACATTCCTAACAGCCTTTCTACTCCAATAATAATGATTATGCCTTCTGAGGGTATGCCAACGCTACTGAGTACTGAAGCCAAAATAACTACACCACCACCTGGTATAGCAGGTGTGCCAATGGATGCAGCTACAATGGTAACGATGACCACTATGATGTTTAGTAAACTCATTTCCAAGCCATAGGCTTGAGCGATAAACAGCGTAGTTATGGTTTGATAGAGTGCAGTTCCATCCATATTAACTGTAGCACCAATGGGAATTATAAAATTGCTGATGGTCTTGTCTACTTGTAGTTCTTCTTCAGCGGTTTTTAGTGATAAGGGCATCACAGCCGCAGAACTTGTCGTTGAAAAAGCCAATAGTTGTACATCCCTTATTTTTTTTAGGAATTGAAATGGGTTTGTTTTTCCCAATAGTGCAACAAGTCCTAAATAGAAAATCACCAATAATAGAAGACCAAGAAGTACTACTCCTACATAGTATGTTAGACCAGATAAGGAACTTAATCCAACACTAGAGGTAAGCTGCGCCATAAGACCAAAAACGGCAATAGGTACTAGAAGCATTGACCATTTTACTACCGTCATACAGACTTCCTGTATGGCACTTAAAAGAAGCTTTACTGGGCGCAGTAAAGAATCCTCAAGTGATAGCACAGCTACACCAATAATGATTGTGAAAATCACAATACTTAACATTTCACCACTTACCATTGAGGCCAAAGGATTTTCTGGAAGCAAATTTGATATAGCGTCAGGGATGTTTTCAAGTCCGAATGACAGCTCGGTGCCTTCTGAATTTACGGATGATACATCATTATGTTCTGATAGTGCCTGTTGGTGCAAGAAGCGTCCTGGTTTGAAGAGCTGAGAGATAATGGTACCAAGACTTACCGAAACTATAGTAGTGCCTAGAAAATAGAGTAACACACCACCACCTAATTTTTTTAGGCTGCCCTTATCATTACTTGCAATACCAGTGATGATAGATGCAACAATCAAAGGAATCATAATCATTTGAACCAACTTTAGAAAAAGTACACCAGGAAGTGCTAGCCAATTACCTGCCACGTCAGCTGTTTCTTTAGATATCCAACCATTTTGAGGACTCAAGAGCAAACCAAACCCAACACCTAGAAACAAAGCGATGATTACTTTGAGCCATAGGCGATTCTCTACCAGTTTTACCAGATAGTCGTTTAGTGATTTAAGTGATTTTATCTCCGTGTCAAACATTTCCTATTTTGTTATGCTATACTGATTTTTGAATCCAAGTAAACACTTTGAACCAACTTCAATAATTCAACGCCTTCACCGAAAGGCTTTTGAAAAGCCTTTCTTCCTAATATTAGCCCTGAGCCTCCAGCACGCTTATTAACTACTGCTGTTGTAATAGCTTCAGTTAAATCAGTTTCCCCTTTAGAGCCACCACCTGAATTAATCAATCCTATTTTTCCCATATAGCAATTTGCTACTTGTAATCTGCATAAATCAATAGGGTGTTCTGTAGTGAGCGTTTCATAGATTTCATCATCATATTTACCGAAATCGATATTCTTAAAACCAAAATTGTTGGTTGGAAGTTTTTGCTTAATAATATCTGCCTGTATGGTTACACCTAAATGATTTGCCTGACCAGTTACATCGGCAGCTGCGTGATAATCTTCTTTTTCTGTTTTGAATGCTTCGTTTCGGGTGTAGCACCATAAGATGGTTGCCATACCCAGATTATGAGCCTCTTCAAAAGCTTCTGAAATTTCTTTGAGCTGTCTATTGCTTTCTTCAGAACCAAAATAAATGGTAGCACCCACAGCAACGGCTCCCATATCCCAAGCCGCTTTTACCTTACCAAATAGTGTTTGGTCATATTTATTAGGATAGGTAAGTAGTTCATTGTGATTAATCTTCACAATAAAAGGTATTTTATGGGCATATTTTCTGACATTTAGTCCCAAAACGCCAAAGGTTGATGCTACTCCATTACAACCAGCTTCTATAGCGAGCTTAATAATGTTTTCTGGGTCAAAATAATCTGGGTTTTTATAGAATGAGAAAGCAGCACTATGCTCAATGCCTTGGTCAACAGGCAGGATGCTTAAATACCCAGTTCCTGACAGATTTCCGTGACCGTATAACTGTGAAAGACTGCGTAGTACCTGTGGATTTCTATTGCTATTAATAAAAACCTTGTCAAGGCTATTATCACTTGGTGTTAGTAATTCATCTTTTGTTATTTTTTCACAGACGTGATTTAAATAATAGGGTGCTTTTTCGCCTAATATTTCTATAATGTTGTTGCTTGTTTTCATTTTGATAAGAATTAGTGTATACCTAAGCTTTCATTGGTTTTAGATATAGATTTAGTCCCATTTGCCTCTATTCCAGTAAGTGCCCTTATAGCATCTATAGTTTCTGGTATTACTATAGCTTGGTTATCCACGATATAGGCATAAAAGAGTTCATCTCCCACTACCTTTAGCATATCTTCCCAAAGTGCAACTTCATACATATCGCCCCAAGGTCTTCCCATATCCAAAAACATTTCTTTAATGGTATTGTTTGAGACTAGGCCTTGGTCATATTGAATAAACTTTATACGACTAGACGTTTTAAAAGCATTTAAAACTTCTTCTTTCGAGGCTTGCTTTTTTAACTTCACGTTCCAGTAGTGCATATGGCTTAAAGTTTCTGGAACTTTTACCGCAGAAGTAATCACATCTAATTCTGGGTCAACGCTTTTAGCATCCGGACCTTGATGGCTCGGGATATCTCTTTCGGGCACCATGGTGTTCATTATACCACCCAAATGACTTTCCCAAGGGTCTGTAGCTCTTCTTAAAAGCGTCCCTCTGGCATAATCCAATAAATCAGCTCTTTTTAACGCGGTTAACGTTCTTAATATAGAGGTTGTATTGCAAGAGACTACTCTGGTCGCGTCTCTATTTAACGCCGATTCATAATTATTTTCGGCACTAAAGGAATGCCCCGTGGTTTCGTGTTTTTCGCCACCGTGCAATATGAATTTGATGTTCTGTTCCTTATAGATTGCCACGTTTTGAGCTGCAATCTTTTTAGGGGTGCAATCCACAACAAGGTCTGACTTATTTAAAAGTTCTTGCATATTTCCTTTTATTGTAATGCCTTCAGACTTCATTTTGTCTTCAGCTTCATCAGTTGCTGAATAGATATCATACTCTTTTCTTACCGCATTTTGAATGCGCCAATCGCTTATGATATCACATACTCCAGAAAGCTTCATATCATCCTGTAGGTTGATTGCATCGGCCACTCTTTTTCCTATTACTCCGTATCCTATTACTGCTATTTTTTTCATATTATATTGTTTTAAGTGTTTGATTTTTTATTAAAATGATGGAACCGATAATGCCTGCAATTAAGGAAGCAAACAGGATGCTTACTTTTGCTGTATAGATAAATTCTTCATCGGCAAATGCCAATTCGTTTATAAAAAGGGACATTGTAAACCCGATACCAGCTAGAAAGGCAATTCCGTAGATGTGATACCAAGTAATATTTTTAGGAAGTTTTGCTAATTTTAGAAAGACCAAAATTTTTGAAAATAAGACGACACCAATAAACTTTCCGAATATGAGACCAAAACCTATTCCTAGACTTATCGGATGGGTAAGTACTTCCAACACTTTGCCGTGTAGGTGAATACCAGCATTAGCAAAAGCGAATAGTGGTAGTACGATAAAATTCACAAATGGATTTAAAGCATTTTCAAGCTTTTGGAGTGGTGTTTCAGCTTCTGAACTTATAGTTTTGATTTCTTCTAGTATTTCTAATTGGGAATGAGAAATTAGCGAACCTCTTACAGGTTTTTCTTTATTGAACTTGTTGTGTAATGTCGCAAGGCGTTGTAAAAATGTAGCCTCGTTTATTTTTACACGACCTGGTATAGCTAGGGCTGTTAGTATGCCAGCAATAGTAGGGTGTACTCCTGAGAAGAAGAAAGCTAGCCAAACACCACCTATTCCTATAATGGCATAGAACCAAGTTTTTCGTACTCCAGCATAATTGCCAATAACTAGTAATCCAAAGAAAAGAAAGGCGTGAAATAAATCCATAGTGGATATACCAGAAGTATAAAAAAGTGCAATTACCAATACACCGCCTAAATCGTCAACGACAGCAAGTGTTACTAGGAAGACACGTAATGCAATGGGTAAGCGTTTTCCGAAAAGAGCTAGTACACCTAAAGAAAAAGCAATATCGGTAGCCATAGGTATTCCCCAACCTTGTGAAGCTTCACCGGTAGTGTTGAGGATAAAATATATGAGGGCAGGAAGAACCATTCCCCCAATAGCGGCACCAATAGGCAATACTGCATTTTGAGGTGTTGATAGTTTTCCACCTAATATTTCTCTTTTTAATTCTAAACCAACCTGAAGAAAGAACAGAGCCATTAATCCATCATTAATCCAGAGTAGTAATGGTTCGGTCAATTGAAAATTACCGATGCTAAATGAAATAGTAGTATTTAGAATATTTTGGTAAGTGCTTTGCCAAGGTGAATTTGCCCAAAGCATAGCTATTGTTACTGCTATTAAAAGCACAATTCCTGTGTTGCTAAATACTTTATTCGTAATGTTCCAGACGCTATTATGTGCAGTACTTTTAATCATTGATTGTTATTTTTTTTACTGCGGGTTGCGAATTGATTGTGGATTTTGATTCTGATGGTTTGTTGAAATTTCTAATAATCAGGCGGTTGCTCTTTTCGTAAGTGAAATAGCTTACCGCCCAATTAAAACCAACCATCAATCTATTTCTAAAGCCGCTAATGGACATAAGGTGAACGATAGACCAGAGTAGCCAAGCGAAATAACCACCAAATCTGAATTTGCCTAAATCGGCTACTGCTTTACGTTTACCTACTGTCGCCAATGAACCTTTATCGTGATATTCAAAAGGTTTAATAGGCTTGTTTTTTATGATATTTAGGATTGATGTACCTAAGTACTTTCCTTGTTGAATAGCTGTTTGCGCGACCTGTGGATGCCCTTTTGGTGTTTTTTCGGTAATTACAGCCGCTATATCACCAATGGCGAATATGTTTTTATAATCTTCTACCATCAAAAAGGGGTTGGTTTTAATACGGTTACCTCTGACAACATATTTTTTGTCAATACCTTTTGGAAACTGGCCTTTTACACCTGCTGTCCAGATTAGATTTTTTGCCATAATGATGTTATCACGATTTGTGATAACCTTTGAGCCATCATAATTACTTACTGATTCATTGAGTAATACATTTACATTCAAATCTTCTAGGTATTTTAGGGTTTTTGATGATGCCTTGTCTGACATCGAGCTTAACAACTCACCCCTAGCTTCTATCAAATAAATGTTCATTATAGTTGAAGGGTATTCTGGGTAATCTTTAGGAAGGATGTATTTACAGAATTCCGCTAAAGCTCCAGCCATTTCTACTCCTGCAGGACCGCCTCCAACAATCACAAAATTGGTTAGTGTATCACGTTCTTCATCATCACAGGTAATAGCGGCCTGCTCTAAGTTTTGCAACATCATATGGCGGATATTGAGAGAATCGCGAATATCTTTCATCCCCAAGCTGTTATCAGCTACGGTATCCATACCGAAGAAATTGGTAGTTGTTCCTGTAGCTAACACCAAATAATCGTAATGAACATCTCCTTTATTGGTTCTTACAATATTTGAAGTAGGTTGAATTTCTTCTACTACTGCCAATCGAAAAACCACGTTTTTATAACCGTTAAACTGCTTTCGGAAGGGAAACACGATGCTATCGGGCTCTAGGGCACTAGTTGCCACTTGGTAAAGTAATGGCTGAAACTGATGAAAGTTGTTTTTGTCAAACAAAACCACTTGTACCTTTTTGTTCTTTAGTTTTTCTACCAAAGCCAAACCTGCAAAACCACCGCCTACAATAACCAAACGCGGCCAATTAGTATCTGGTAGGCATATATCATCTGTTACTTTACAAGCAGATTTTGATGATATACTATGTATGTGATTATCTTCCATAATTATTTTAGATTCTCTAACTGTTGTTTTTGTCCCTTGCTATCATTACCGAACATTTAGCGTGGGTGGCTAAATATTGTGAAACAGAACCCAATAATAGACGTGAGAGCGCACCCTGACCTTGAGAGCCAACTACAATTAAATCAGCATCCCAATCTTCAGCCTTTTCTAGAATTGCATTTTTGGGTAGCCCGCTAACAACACTAGTGGTTATGGTAAGTGTTTTATTTAAATTCTTAAGGTTGTCACTGGCTTCGGAAACAATTTTTTCACCCAATTTTTGAGCACCGCTTATGAATTCTTCATAATAATTGTTTAAGCTACCACCTGTAGCCATCAGTTCAGGGCCTATTGCTGTAGGAAATTCGTAAACGTTTATAATACAAATCTCCGTACTTGGTGGCAAGGTTATTCTGTTAAGCTGCTCAACAGCTGCTTTACTGAAATCTGAACCGTCTAGAGCCAATACTATTTTCATAATTTTTAGTTTATTAATAGAAATATTTTAGGCTTTATTTTTACTTATAAAGCTTTGGGCGTCTTGTTTTGAAGCGAAATAAAAGACGCTCCCTTTACTTTTATCCTGAACGATTACAGCATTGGCCTTGTCTACTTTTGTATCATCAATCGGATTACTTCCAAAGCGGACATTGTCAATGTTTTTCTGAAGTTTTTCAACACAGCCTTGACAACAACCAAAGTAGATTGTACCATCTACATCTATCGGTATTTGTTTTACACCCATAAACCTGTCGTTTACCATACAGACTTTTTCATTCGGTACGATTTCATAAGTTGTTTGAGAAGCAACAGCTGAATTCATTTGAATGGGTTTTGTTTTAGTGACTGCAAGCGTAGCTGTTTCAGCCTTATCTTTTTTCTGGTTGGAACACGAAAGCAATATTATTGAGGCTAAAATCAAAAATAGAATACTGATTAATAGCTTGTAGATTCTTCCACTTGGATTTTCTACTGTTACTACTATGGGTTCGTTGTTCGGTTGTTTAAAATATCTTCGTTTCATTTTTTAAATTATTATTGATTATGAGTTTTATTTAGGCTAATTAGTTTATGCCAATACAAGTGTTCATATAAGCCAGACCAATACATTCCAAAGGTGAAGGCAAAAAGTAATTCTTCAATTGGGATTCCTAAGACTAGAATATGGGTGAGATTGTCGAGATTCCAATATAGTTCCACATACTGGGGGTAAAATGGAAGAATACTTCCAAAGTATATGAAATACAGTATGGTAAACAAGATGCCCCCAACCCATATCTTTCTTTTTAAATCTGGGCGACAGTATAGCGTGGATAGACCACCGATGAATATTGCTAAAGTGCCACAATAAATATGATTTAGTGTTGTAAAAACTGCTAGAATAAGGAAAACTAAAGCAGGTATAAATAAGATATATTTATGCAAAAGATGTCTTCTGTGATTTCGCTCTGTATGGTCTACTTCAATAAGGTTTTGTTTAAAAATTAGATTATAAAGTACCACGCCAATACCACCGATGGCAAAAGAAAAAATAAGGCTTTCGATATCGAAGCCTGTTTTTTGAGCCAAATCAAACAGCGAGGGTGGAAACCAATATTCTGGTACAAATAACGGTTCTGTTAAACCAAAGGGCATAGTAATAAGACTCATTTTGAGCATTTCTTTTCTATACCCTTTTTTTAATAGGTAGATTATTGCCCAAAGTGCAAGAATAATTAGTGACCATATAAACCAAACGTATTGCATAAAACTATATCTCCTATTTTTTTACTTTTATTTGAGCGTTATAAAAAGCTCCTATACAAGCACCAATAAGCCATCCGAGAATGAAGGTTTGTATAATGCCAAAAAATGCTTCCAATAGTGGAACATCCATCCTTATAATATTGGTGGTATCTAAACCGTGTAAAAGGCTGTTAAAGAAAGTAATAGTGCCTTCTTGTCCTGCAGTAGCCATAACAATCATACAGCCTAAATAAATCAAGGCTCCAGTAAGACCAAAGGCAAATCCAAGTTTTTTTATGTTTAATCGGTACATATTTTTATGATTTAAGATTAGTTATCTGATTTTAGAATCTTTTTTGATTCTTCGTATTCCTCTTTAGTAATGAAACCTTCAGCAAATCTTTTCTTAAGAATGTCCAAAGGATCTTCTTTTTTTGTCTTTTGGTAGGGTATATCTGTTGGGATTAAGAAAATCCAAACGATGAAAATGAGCCAAATAATCCACCATATTAGGTGCATTCCTCCAAAATGTCCGTCGTATAAATGCATAATTTTTAGTTTTAATTGTTATTGATTTATTTTTGAAATTGTATATCCGTTGAGCTTATCAAGTTGCTTTTGTATTTCTTGAACCGAGAGCGTTTCGTTCATAGAAATAATCGTGGCACCTTTTGGTGCTAAAAAAATCTCTACTTTTTCAATATTGGGATGTTCTTCCAATGTTTTCTTGACCCTTGCAACACATCCACCACAACTGATTCCTTCTATTTGAAATTTTTGTTTCATTGTGTTTGATATTAATGATGCTTATGTTCTTTTCTTTTTTCTGTTGAACTTTCAGCAGACTTCTTTTGATTATGGTCTTGACCATTATGGTTCCCATTATTGTGCTTGTGTCCTCCGTGGCCGTGAGACCCGTGTGGCATAAACAGATGTATAGCGAACATAAATAGTATGAAGATGAAAAGGGACGAGCCTCCACCTATGCCAAAAGAAGGCGCTAAAAAAATGAACAGAAGTGGTAAGCCACAGCCAATAATCATCCATATCCAGTGATTGTTTTTCATATTTATTCAGTTTTAAATATTATTAATGATGTTTGTGGGCATCTTTTTTCGAAGAGTCCATCTTGTTCATTCCTTTCATATCCATTCCCTTGTTGCTCATCATCTTCGTACACGATTCCATACAATCTTCGCTCATCATTCCTTTTTCGTGCATCATTTTCATCATATTGCCCATCATTTTTCCATCACTCATCATATTATTCATCATAGAGTGCATCATAGTGCTATCCTTCATCATCATTCGCATTCCTTCTTTTTTCATCATTGTGCCTACTATCTTTTTATTATTCTGCATCATTTGCATTGCGTGAGGTGTGTTTTGCATATGTTCCATAAAGGCAGACATATATTCGTGATTTTCAGAAATAGTGTTGAAAACCTCAGTACGGGTTTGAGGATTTTCCAGCAATGTTTCGGAATTCATATCCTGTGTACAACTACTAAGGCTTAAAAGCCCAAGCACGGTTAAAAGTAAAAGTGTGTTTTTCATCATTTTTAGTTTTAAGGTTATTGTTTGTTTTTTTAAACCCATTCCCCCTAATCTGTTCATCCTACTAAGGGAATGGGTTATCAGCTATTAATTAGCAGATTTTAGAAACTCCTCAATCTTTTTGCTTTCCTTTTCTGTAAGATTCGCTCTTACTCGCATATGTAGACTAATGGTTTCCCAATCTGTATCGTTATAATCTGAAGGCGAAGGTGCAATATGACACCTGTTACAAACCTCGCCCCAAAGTTGAGCTCCTGATTTTTCCATTTTAAATTCTTGGTCACTACCTGCTACCTCCGTTTCTGGAATAGGGGTGTAAACTTCTTTTGTAGATGTACAGGCGACTATCGTTGTTAGAACAACAAGAATCGATGTTACAGTTACTGTTATTTTGTGTATTCTTTTCATATCTCTTGATTTATGATTCAATTAAAATCCAATCGCCCAATGGATAAATAATCCATCAGTGTTGGTAATACCATCTCCATCGTGGCCACCTTCAGTTTCGGTAGTTTGATAACTAAGCTTTAATACAGAGCGCCAGCTTAACCAATAGTTGAGTCCAAAGGCATACTGAACTGATGCTTCTTCCCATTCTGCGCCTTCTGGGGCATTAAAATCAGAATAGCGCCCTACGAATTCTAATTTCTTCATAAAGTCACTTTCTGCCATTGTAGGCCTGTAACTTAATTGGGCATAAAATGAGTTGCTTTGATTGTCAAAGGAATATTCTTCAGTATCTCCATCCTCGTGTACTTCTACAAATGTTGCTGTATCTACATTAGAGTTATTGTACTGGGCTTTGATATCTACAATTCCCTTTAAAGGTGATATAGGCTTTACATATGAGAAGTCTAGCGCAAAAAGAAAGGCACCCACATCCTCATATTGAGAGTCTTCCGTGCCGGTTCCACTTGTCGAGTAGGCCGAAAATCCTAATTCTGCCGATGAATCGGAAAATGGAAGTATTCCTATTCTACCGCCATAGGCTTTAGCTAGGTTATTATCTTCAAAATTTTCGAATTGTAAAATACCTGCTTCCTCGGGTTCTTCACTACCATCATTTATCCTTGGTCCATTGGTTGAATAAATAGAATAATTAAGCCTTGGGCCTCCTAAGTCAAAAGCACCTCGAAGTTCTACACCAATTCCAGAGGAAGGCGCAATACCATCATGTCCATACCCGAGAGGTGCATTAGGTAATCGATTTATCCAAGCAGGATGTAATCGTTCCATAAAGGTTCCGAAAGGCAATAGGAATTTACCTGCTCTAATTGTCATATTCTTGTTGAGGACGTACATCACATCTGCATATTCAAGTCCAATCTCCAATTCATTTCCTTCTAATTTAAATTCTAATTCAGCCTCAAACATTAACCTGTCTGAATGCTTGTAGAGAAAAATTGGTGCATACGTTAAGCCTAGAAATGTTGATTCTGTTTCGTCATTAGAGTCCATATATTCAAACCCCGTATGTCCGTAACCACGCAACATAAATTGGGTTTTACTCGGTTCAAAAGTGTTGTATGTTTGGCCATAAATTTGATAGCCAAAAGCAAACACGAAAAGTGATAAGATTAGCTTTTTCATTATTTCAGGGTTCTTAAATAGTTAATAAGTTCCCAGCGTTTTTTCTCTGGGATTGAGGTTTTGTATGAGGGCATAGGTGAACGTCCTTGTTCTATCTTCCAGAAAATTGCGCCGTCAGATTGTGATTGAAAAGCTGAACTTGTTAGGTCTGCTGGTTTTGGTTTAAGCCCTGTGCCACCCATACCATCACCTTTCCCTTTGGGACCGTGGCAAACAAAGCATAGCATTTTGTATATCTTCTTACCAGATGCCGCTGCCTTTGCATCACCTTTTAATGGGTTCTTGATTTTATCCGCGCTTGCCGGAGCTACCCAATTATCTTGTTCTATAGGAGTATATTCTGTTTTAGGGGATTTGATAAACCCTACTGTTAAGAAGTAAATTAACCCTAGTAGGGTTATGCTGAAAAAAATCTTTTTTGTTTTCATATGATTAGGATTTAGTTTGTGTTTGTTTTTAAAAATGTTTTAGATTCGGTCTGGATAGAATTCAATGCGAAATCTTTCTTAAGTTCCATTTATTGTCATCGTTTTTTACCACTATCAGATTATCAGAAATAAATTTAGATGTGATGACAGGTGGATTTTTACTTTTAGTATATTTTGGAGAAATATGCTTAGATAACTGAGTTAAATGGTCTGTTACATTTCCGTTTTCATCAATGACCACTTCAAAATAATGGTAGTTGACAACATCTTTTTTAAAGATATCATTATAACCTATGGTCTCTTTATGTACTATTAATGCCAAGGCCTTGTCACCCTGAAAATTTGAGACATTTAGAAACTGTGGTTTAATACTTATTTTTCCTTTTTTGTCAATGAAGCCATAATAAAGTACACCATCCTTTTGATGAGTTATAATACATTTTCCGTTACTGAACAAAGGAAAGTTACCCTTGTCTGTTTTGGTCAGTACAAAGTCTTCTCTAAAGTCAATAATTATGGAGCCGTTTTGGTCAATAAATGCCCATTCATTTCCTTTTTTCACTGCGGCAAGGCCGTCGTGAAAAGGGGAGATAAAGTCAATATCTTCTATGGTTTGCCCAATTCCCAGCATTGGGATAATTAATAATGTGAGGAAGATTGTTTTCATTTTTATTCATTTTAGTTTGATGAAATTAGCGAATGACATTAGTCTTCATCTGCATAACTTTCGTTCTTATCTATATAATTTCATCGTAATAATTACGCTTCCAATTTTCTGTGTTTTTATAATCTGTCATGCTCATTCCAACCACATCTTTAAACTGTCTGGATAAGTGATTCACACTGCTGTAATCCAATAAGTATCCTATATCAGAAAAGGAATGTTGTTTGAGTTGAATGAGTTCCTTTACTTTTTCAATTTTTAATCTTATAAAGTACTTTTCAATGGTGGTCTTTTCTTTAGATGAGAACAGTTTACTCAATGCCTTGTAATCTCGATGAAGGGTTGATGATAAATGTTCCGAAGTCTTAACCTTTAAGGTCAATGGCAGTTCAACAAGTTGTTCAATCAGAATAATTTTTATTCTTTCAACGAGCATATCTTCTTCACTTTTTACAATTTCAAAGTCATTTGCGTGTAGCACTTTGGTAACATCTTGGTTAATTTGTGCATCGCTTAATCCTGGTGCTTCCACTAAAAGCTTTCCTAGCTCTAGCGAAAGGACGGTTATTCCTAGTTCTAGTAGTTCTTGCTTTATTACTTTTAAGCAACGACTACACACCATATTTTTAACCCAAAATTCTTTTGGTTGTGTCATATTTATAGGGTATTGTTATTGGGCTTTTGCTCAATAGTTAGTCCTGTAATTGTATGTTTTACAGTCTAATGTGTAAATGATACTGTCGGGAATTGGGTACAATAGTATATAGCCAATAGCTATGCGCTGGCTACAACTAATTGTGCAGTAAAAGGGCTTTTACTGCGACGTAGAAAATCAAATTAAGTATGTCTCGTATAGAATATGTATATCCTTGTATAGCAAGGGCGGCCTATACGCTTCAAAAGGAACTATATTTTTGTCTAGTCCTTCAAAAAGATTGATGTAAGAATAAATAAATGTATTTAAGAAGACTAAAGTGTCAATTTCTAAAACCGTATTCGATTTTTTAAAGGTATCACTAGCTTCTTTTAAAATAGTCTGATTGTCGCAACAATCCTTTTCTTGTAAAGTAGTACATTTCTTAGTGGGGTTATTTTTCTTTTGAACTTTGTCTTTACAAGCTTGTGCTTCACTAAAAAAAGCCATATCCACTAATTTGTCACAGCAAAAATGCATATTCACCGTAAAAGAAGAGGTTGACAACAATATAAATGCTGCCAAAAAGAAAGACAATATTTTAGTAAAAATAATTTTCACAATGTAAAGTTAAGAAATTTTGTTTAACATTTGAGTAAAATAAATTCACACTCTCAATATGCTTGTTATTAATGTTTTACGTATATTAAACAAGTTTCCATTCATACAAATATAAATCTAAAGATTAAACAGAATAATGATATTTGTCATATTCCAATAAAATACAGATTGATAAGTTTGTATGATTAAATAAATAATAATTATTTACCTTATTTATGAAAAAGATATTTATTACAATACTGGCAATCGCAATGGTACAGTCAGTATTTTCTCAGGATAAAATGGTTGGACTTACTTTTGAATATGAAACTTTCTCTAGAGGGTTCTATCAAAAAATTAAAGTTGAAAAAGGCACACTTCTTTTTCAAGAAAATAGAAGTGAAAGTGATGGTACTATTATTGATATAGACAAAAAACAATGGAAGAAATTAGTGGATTGGGTAAAAAAAATAAAACTTGAACACCTCTCCTTGCTTAAGGCTCCTACTAATAAAAGAGAAGTTGATGGTGCTGCATTTGCAAAATTAAAAGTGTTTACAAATGACAAAGAATATGTGTCTTCTAATTTTGACCACGGCAACCCACCATTAGAAATTAAAGGCCTTGTAGAGAATATTATTGAATTAAGTCAATTGGGTAAAAAGGATTAGTATTTTACCTATATAAAGAGTCTAAAATTTTGTTAAACAAAATTAAAGTGTTAAAATTTTTGTAGCTTTGCAAAATAAATGAAGGCAATATTTTTTAAAATAGTATCATTTTGTATGGCACTTTTAGTGTTTGTCTCAACAATGTCTTTCACTATTGAAAGCCATTATTGCGGTGACGTTCTTGTGGATACTTCAGTGTTTGGTAAAGTTGAATCTTGTGGTATGGAGGTTCAGCAAAAAACGTCTTCAACAGAATGTGATATTACTAAGAAAGATTGTTGTAGCGATGAACAGCTCGTTGTTGATGGTCAAGATAATCTAAAAATTTCTTTTGATAAGTTAGATAAAGAGCAACAGATATTAGTTGCCACTTTCATCTACTCTTACGTAAATCTATTTACAGAATTACAAACAGAAAATATCTCTTTTAGAGATTACTCACCACCTCCCTTGGTCAGGGACGTTCAAGTTTTAGACCAAACTTTCCTTATTTGATTTTAAGTAATTAGTACTGAAGTCCTGCATTAATTTGTTTGGACTCAATCACTTGTTTGTTGTTTTGTCAACAAAAATTATAATTACTTAAAAATCATTTTTTATGCTAAATAAAAGCATCAAATTCTTAATAGAGAATAAACTGGTAGCCGTTTTATTACTGGCTTTATTTGTAGCTTGGGGTGTTGTGAATGCACCATTTGAATGGAATACTGGTTCGCTTCCTCGAAATCCTGTAGCTGTAGACGCTATTCCTGATATAGGCGAGAACCAACAAATTGTATTTACAAAATGGGATGGTCGCTCACCACAAGATATTGAGGATCAAGTAACCTACCCGCTTACCACATCACTACTTGGTATTCCAGGAGTGAAAACCATTCGTAGTTCTTCAATGTTTGGGTTTTCAAGTATCTATATCATTTTTGAAGAGGATATTGAATTCTATTGGTCACGTAGCCGCATACTCGAAAAATTAAATTCATTACCAGCCGGACTTTTACCAGATGGTGTAAATCCAGCACTAGGTCCTGATGCTACAGGTCTCGGACAGATTTACTGGTATACATTAGAAGGTCGTGATGAAAACGGAAATGTGACTGGCGGTTGGGATTTACAGGAACTTCGTAGTATTCAAGATTTCTATGTAAAATACGCATTGTCATCGGCAAGCGGTGTTTCGGAAGTGGCTTCAATTGGTGGTTATGTATTGGAATACCAAGTGGATGTCAATCCAGAGTTGATGAAGCAGTATAAAATTGGTTTAAACGAGGTTGTCAAAGCAGTTAAACAAAGTAACCAAGATGTAGGTGCTCAAACATTAGAAATAAACCAAGCAGAATATCTTATACGCGGATTGGGTTATGTAAAATCTATTTCAGACCTAGAAAATGCAGTAGTTACCTCGGAAAATTTCACCTCTATACGTTTAAAGGACATCGCCAAAGTTTCTCACGGCCCTGCAACAAGAAGAGGTCTTTTAGATAAAGAAGGCGCAGAGGTCGTAGGTGGTGTTGTGGTCGCCCGTTATGGTGCTAACCCTATGGCCGTTATTAATAATGTTAAGGAGAAAATAAATGAATTAAGTTCGGGTTTACCTTCAAAAACTCTGAGCGATGGAAGGACATCGCAACTTACTATTGTTCCTTTTTATGATAGAACAGAGCTCATTCAAGAAACATTAGGGACACTTGATGAGGCACTTACTTTAGAGATTTTAATTACCATTTTCGTAATAATTATAATGGTATTTAATTTAAGAGCTTCAGTATTAATTTCGGGATTATTACCAGTCGCAGTATTAATGGTTTTTATTTCAATGAAGCTATTTAATGTCGATGCAAATATCGTTGCATTGTCTGGTATTGCTATTGCTATCGGGACGATGGTGGATGTGGGTGTTATCCTATCAGAAAATGTGCTACGGCATATTGACGAAAATGAGCAGAACTTACCTATGAACACTGTTGTGTATAATGCAACTGCCGAAGTCTCTGGAGCCATTTTGACAGCCGTGATGACCACCATTATTAGTTTCATTCCTGTGTTTACAATGATTGGTGCTGAAGGAAAATTGTTTCGTCCACTGGCGTTTACCAAAACTTCAGCCTTAACAGCGTCGCTAATTGTAGCATTATTTTTAATACCACCGTTTGCAGCCTATTTCTTTAAAAAACGTAGCGTAAAAAAATCATTTAGTTATATGCTAAACGGTGCTTTAGTTCTAACAGGAATTATTGCTCTTGTTTTTGGATTTCCACTTGGGTTGATATTAATGGCGTTTGGAGTAGTTGGTTTTCTTTCATTACAGGAAAAAATTACCTCTAAACGTGCCAATACTATCAATATATTCGTATCGGCTTTTGCAATCATTTTCTTATTAGCAGAATATTGGAGGCCTTTAGGAGTCGATCGAAGCATACTAGTAAATTTAATTTTTGTTGGTCTTATTTGCTTTGGACTACTAGGTGTATTTACTCTTTTTAGAAAGTACTATGTACGTATCTTAAATTGGGCGTTACGTAATAAGTTATTATTCCTTTCTCTGCCAACCGCGATAATCATTTTTGGAGTGATGATTATGCGAAATACAGGGAAGGAATTTATGCCATCTCTTAATGAAGGCTCTTTCCTTTTAATGCCTACATCGATGCCACACGCTGGGGTTGAAGAGAATAAGCGCGTGTTACAGCAATTAGATATGGCAGTAGCCAGCATCCCAGAAATTGAAACTGTAGTAGGTAAATCTGGTCGTACAGAATCGGCTTTAGATCCAGCCCCTTTATCTATGTACGAAAATGTGATTCAGTATAAATCTGAATACATCCTAAATGAAAAAAGAGAAAGACAACGCTTTAAGGTAGATGAAGATGGATTATTTGTATTGAAAGACGGAAGCTTAGTTGTAAACCCAAATAGTGAAGTTAACGAAGGTGCTGACTATGATCTTTCTAAAACTAAAGATCCCTTTTCGGTGCGTCGTTCACAACTGATACCAGATGATGAAGGTGAATATTATAGAAATTGGCGTCCTGAAATTGAATCCCCAGACGATATTTGGAAGGAAATCGTAAAGGTTACAAAGCTTCCAGGTGTTACTTCAGCACCTAAATTACAACCTATTGAAACACGCTTGGTTATGTTGCAAACCGGTATGCGAGCACCAATGGGTATTAAGGTGAAAGGGCAAGATTTAAATGAGATTGAAGCCTTTGGAGTACAATTGGAAGATATATTAAAACAGGCAGATGGTGTTAAGGATGAAGCTGTTTTTGCAGACAGAATTGTCGGGAAACCTTACCTTTTATTAGATATCGATAGAGACCGACTTGCACGGTATGGAATTTCCATACAACAAGTGCAACAGGTTATACAAGTCTCTGTGGGTGGTATGGTACTTACACAAACTGTTGAAGGCAGAGAACGATATGGTATTCGTGTGCGCTACCCAAGAGAACTACGCGCAAATCCTAATGACTTAAAAGATATTTATGTTCCCGTAGAAAAAGGAACCCCAGTGCCATTAAGTGAACTGGTTACGATTCGTTATGAGCAAGGACCACAAATTATAAAAAGTGAAGATACCTTTTTAGTGGGTTATGTTCTCTTTGATAAGTTAGATGGATATGCCGAGGTAGATGTGGTGGAAAACGCCCAAGCTCTTATCCAAGAAAAAATAGATAGCGGTGAACTAATCGTGCCAAAAGGAATTAATTATCGATTTACTGGTACTTATGAAAATCAACTGCGTGCAGAGAAAACTCTTGGTGTTGTGGTGCCTTTGGCATTAGCAATAATTTTCCTAATTCTTTACTTCCAGTTCCGCTCGGTAGGAACTTCTTTAATGGTTTTTACAGGCATTGCTGTTGCCTTTGCCGGTGGATTTTTGATGATTTGGTTTTATGGTCAGGATTGGTTTTTGAATTTCAACTTCTTTGGAGAAAATTTGCGGGACTTGTTTCAAATGCATACCATAAATTTGAGTGTAGCGGTTTGGGTAGGGTTTATTGCGCTGTTTGGTATTGCAACGGATGATGGTGTGGTAATGGCTACCTACTTAACACAAACATTCGACAGAAATAATCCCACGGATAAAAAAGGGATAAGAGCATCTGTTGTAGAGGCAGGGGAAAAGCGTATTAGGCCGTGTCTGATGACTACCGCAACTACCATATTAGCTTTACTACCAGTATTAACATCAACAGGCCGAGGTAGTGATATAATGATTCCAATGGCTATTCCTTCCTTCGGTGGGATGCTTATTGCACTTGTAACACTGTTTGTAGTACCCGTATTGTATAGCTGGAAACAAGAATTTCAATTAAAAAGAGCGACGAAATGAGATATATAATTTTAATAGGACTTATTTTTTTCGCTTTCGCGGAAACAAATGCACAACAACTAGCTTCCTATATTCAGGAAGCTGAAAATAATAATCCTGAAATTCAGGCTTTTGAGCTGCGTTACAATATTGCGGAAGAAAAAGTAAACGAGGTCAATACGTTGCCAAATACAACGGTAAGTGCTGGATATTTCGTGAGTGAGCCAGAGACCCGAACAGGTGCGCAGCGTGCACGTTTTTCGGTTTCTCAAATGTTGCCTTGGTTTGGTACCATAACGGCAAGAGAGAACTATGCAAGCTCATTAGCAGAAACTCAATATATAGATATCGTAGTCGCAAAAAGAAAACTTGCTTTATCCGTTTCCCAATCCTACTACAAATTATACGCCATTAGAGCAAAACAGATAGTTCTAGATAAGAATATTGAGCTTTTGGAAACCTATGAGCGTCTGGCATTAACTTCAGTTGAAGTTGGTAAGGCATCCGCTGTAGATGTACTTCGTCTGCAAATACGACAAAATGAACTTGTACAGCAAAAAGAAGTATTAGAACAAGATTTTTTAGCAGAACAGGTAACCTTCAATAATCTACTAAATCGGGATGAAAACACGGAGGTAATTGTAGCAGAAGAAATGTCCATACCGGATGAGGACCCATTAATTTTAACTGAAAATCTTCAGCTTAACCCTGAACTTATAAAGTATGATAAGCTATACGAATCTGTGGAACAATCTGAACTTTTGAACCAAAAAGAAAGTGCCCCAAATATTGGTTTTGGGTTAGACTATGTTCCAGTCGCAGAAAGACCAGAGATGAACTTTAACGATAATGGAAAGGATATTGTGATGCCAATGGTGTCTATTTCAATTCCAATTTTTAATAATAAATACAAGTCTATTACAAAACAAAATCAATTAAAGCAGTTGCAAATACAATCCCAAAAGGAAGATAGATTGAATAAACTGGAAACACTGTTAGCAGATGCAAAGTACAACAGAGAAAATACGAGAATAAAATTCAATATTCAATCGGATAACTTAAAGCAAGCTAACGATGCAGAAGAAATCCTGATAAAGAATTATGAAACAGGCACTATTGATTTTAATGATGTATTAGATGTTCAAGAGTTGCAGTTAAAATTTCAAATAAATCTTATCGAATCCATTAAGGGCTATTATATACAATATGCCTTAATTAATTATTTAACACAATAAAAATGAGAATAAGAAGCATAATCACATTATTACTATTTACCTCATTCACTTTTGCCCAAGTAGGCACAAATGGAGCGGATAGAAAGGAAGAAGGGCGACCTATTAAGGAGTATAACCTTACCATTGAAGAAAATAAAATGACGCTTGGTGGTGTCTCTGCCAATGCAATGACTATCAACGGTAGTATTCCTGGACCTGTTTTGGAATTTGAGGAAGGAGACCTTGCTATAATCAACGTAACCAATAAAATGGATGAGGAAACATCAGTGCACTGGCACGGGTTGATACTTCCAAATTTTTACGATGGTGTACCCTATTTGACCACGCCACCCATTGAGCCAGGAACAACTTTCCAATACAGAATCCCAATAAACCAATCGGGTACGTATTGGTATCATTCCCATACAATGCTACAAGAACAGAAAGGTGTATACGGGTCTATTATCATTCATCCAAAAGAAAAAACCTTGGTATATGATAAAGATTTGGTCGTGGTGTTATCAGATTGGACGAATGAAAAACCAATGAATGTATTGAGAAATCTTAAAAGAGGTAACGAGTGGTATCAAGTTAAAAAAGGTACAGCAGTTCCTCTTAGTAGGGTCATTTCAGAAGGTGCTTTTGGCCCCCAACTTAAATTTTGGAGAGACCGTATGGAAGGCGCTGATATTGCAGACATTTATTATCCCGCATTTTTGTCCAACGGTAAAAAATTGGCGGAGTATCCAGAATTCAGGGCAGGCGAAAAAATACGTCTTCGCTTCATCAACGCGTCCGCCTCTACTTATTATTGGCTGGATTTTGGCGGAGGAAACCCAATGGTGGTATCTAGTGATGG
Organism: Sungkyunkwania multivorans; assembly: GCF_042675645.1. Classification (NCBI taxonomy): domain Bacteria; kingdom Pseudomonadati; phylum Bacteroidota; class Flavobacteriia; order Flavobacteriales; family Flavobacteriaceae; genus Sungkyunkwania; species Sungkyunkwania multivorans. The sequence continues at coordinate 1,272,165 of NZ_JBHTJH010000017.1, forward strand.
TATTGACGTACAGCCCGTATCTAAAAGCCGATTTCTATTTGGCATAGCCGAAACGTATGATGTCATTGTCACTATTCCCGAAGGCACCTTAGAAGTTACCGCAACAGCTCAAGATGGTTCAGGTCATACCTCTATACAATTAGGTAATGGTACCCTTTATCCGGCTAAAAGAATAGACAGACCTGATAAAGTAGAGATGATGAAACAAATGGGTAAAATGGATATGAAAATGGGAGCACCTGCAATGGTGGGAAATAAAAAAAAGAAGACACCTGAAGTTTTAATGCAGAAGTATGGGATGAATATGAAAGACGGCGAGATGAAAATGGGAATGCATGATAAAATGTCAATGAAAGATGGTAAGATGAATGACCAAATGGATATGAAAATGAAGATGGACGATACGATGGGAATGAAAAAGGACGGCCATATGCACGATATGCAAATGATGCAGAAAGATACTGCCTCTTTTGATTATGACACTCGTAAGACTTATTTCAACTACGACTTTTTAAAGGCAACGGAAAATACCACCTACAAAGCCGATTTACCAGTTAACGACATTCTGTTGAACCTGACTGGAAATATGCAACGCTATGTATGGAGTATGAACGGTGTTCCACTTTCGGAAACCGATAAAATAAAAATTAAAAGTGGGGAAGTAACCCGAATAACACTTAACAACCTAACGATGATGCATCACCCGATGCACTTGCACGGGCATTATTTTAGGGTCATTAATGAAAACGGAGAACGTTCGCCCTTAAAACACACCGTCAATGTACCGCCAATGCAAAAAGTGGTCATAGAATTCTATAACGAAGAGTATGGCGATTGGTTCTTTCATTGCCACGTACTATATCATATGATGGGCGGTATGGCAAGAGTGTTTAGTTACGATACCCCGAGGGATGAAAGAATGAAAGATTACCCCGTTCAAAAACTTATCGATGAGACAGACCACTACTATTCTTGGGGATTGGCTCGTTTAGGCTCAAACTTTAATGAACTCTTTTTAACGTCAAGCAATATCCGTAATGAATTTGGCTTGAGAGCAGAGTTCGATTACGACAAGAACCTTGAAGCCGAAGTAAATTACAATAGGTATCTCAATGATTGGGTGCGTCTCTATGTAGGTATTAACACAGAAACTGAAACACCTGATTCCTTCGATGAGTTCAATACTGTTGGTCTTATTGGGGTAAAATACTTTACGCCTTACAGGTTTAACGTAGATGTGAGTATGGATAACCAGCTACGTCCAAGAATACGTTTGGATAGAGAGCTATTAATTTTTCCTCGAATTTTTCTGGAAGGAGAATACGAATATAGAGCAGACTTTGGATGGGTCAATGATTTAGGAGATAGCTCTTATGAAAGTGAAACACAATGGTTGGTAGGTCTTTCGTACATCCTCTCTAGAAATTTTTCAATACAGGGTAACTATAACAACCGATATGGTTGGGGTGGTGGTCTTTTAGCAAGATTTTAATTATAAAGTGGATGAAAATGAAATCAAAAAAACAATATACTAGAAGAAATTTTGTGGAAACTATAGGCTTTGCAGCGGGTGGTTTATATCTGCTGCCATTGTCGTCTTCCTGCAAATCAGATAATCCTTCTAAAGTTGTCAATGAAGGGAAAAAGATTTCAAAAGAATTTGAAGCCAGTATAGATATTCAGTTAAAGGCTGTTCAGTCCAAAACAAATATTATTGACGGCAAGGCTACTGACACTTATTCATATACCGGTTCTTTAATTAAAGGAGAAAAGGATTCTCTTCAACAGATAAGTGAAAGTTCGCTTGGTCCGATAATTAGGGTAAAAAAAGGGGATAAAGTGCGAATACGTTTTGAAAATCAAATACCCGGAAAATCCATAATTCATTGGCACGGTCTGCACGTTTCTCACGAGAATGATGGTCATCCCGAGTACGTTGTGACTAAGGGAGAAACCTACATCTATGAGTTCGAAATAATGAATAAAGCAGGTACTTATTGGTTCCATCCACATCCGCATCGAACAACAGGAGAACAAGTATACAAGGGTTTGGCAGGTTTATTTATTGTAACTGACGATGAAGAAAAATCTTTGAATTTACCATCAGGAGAATATGATATCCCAGTAGTAATCCAGGATAGGACATTTGATGAGAACAATCAATTAGTATATCTGCCTAATGGAAGAATGGATAAAATGAGGGGCTTTCTGGGTAGTGAAATATTGATTAACGGAAAAATCGATAAAACATTAAGACTACATAAGGACGGGAAATATCGCTTAAGGCTTCTCAATGGTTCCAACTCGCGAGTATATAAATTGGCGTGGAACACTGGACAACCTATCACTGTTTTTGGTGTGGATGGTGGACTCTTGGGAAGCCCTAAAAAACTACCTTATTTAATTCTTGGGCCTGCCCAAAGAGTTAATGTATGGCTGGATTTATCGAATATGTTGGAGGGCGAGGAAATTTCGCTAGTTCATAAACCTATACCATTGGATGATATGATGGGCGGTGGAATGATGAACGGCGGCGGCATGATGGGACGTGGAATGATGGGAAATGATAACACCAATTTATTACCGTTCAATAGCGAATTCAAGATTCTTAAAATCGATGTTGAATCCTCAAACCCAAATGAGGCAGAACTGCCTGAAAGATTGACGAAAATATCCTCTTTGGATCCAATGGATGCGGTAAACAGGAATAACCCCAGAACATTCCATTTCGGTATGGAGGAAATGATGGAATGGACAATAAACGGAAGAACCTACAATGGAATGGAAGTGGCTGATGATGAAATCGTGAAGCTCGACTCAACAGAGATTTGGCGGATAAATAACGGAGGAAATATTTCCAACAATAGTGATAATAATGGCGGGGGTATAATGGGGATGCATGGAAGCGGTGGTATGATGGGCAATAGAGGAGGTATGGCAAATATGATGCAGATGCCCCACCCCGTACACATTCATCAAGTACAATTCAACATTCTAAATCGAAATACGGATAACGTTGACCAGAATCTCTGGCATGCTGTTAAAGATGGTTTCATAGACGAAGGATGGCAAGATAGTGTGTATTTGTTGCCTGGCATGTATATGGACCTGATAATGCGCTTTGAAGATTTCAAGGGACTGTTTCTCTATCACTGTCATAATCTCGAACACGAGGATATGGGAATGATGAGAAATTTCAAAATAACCTAAATAATATAGAGTTCACAATCAGCATTCAATAAATGTCGCAATACAAAAAAAATAGTCTCAGTTTAGTAGGTGCCATATCCCTAGGTACAGGGGTAATGATTGGAGCAGGAATTTTTGCGCTTTTGGGGCAAGTGGCAGAATTATCTGGCCAATGGTTTCCGTATGCATTTTTGATAGGAGCCATTATTTCGGGATTTAGTGCCTACACTTATGTTAAGATGTCCAATGCCTATCCCTCTGCGGGAGGAATTGCTATGTATCTAAAAAAGATATATGGCAAAAGCGCGTTGACTGCCTCAGGGGCGTTGCTGATGGCCTTATCAATGGTCATCAACGAAAGTTTGGTAGCCCGAACCTTTGGTTCTTATACATTACAGTTATTTGATGTAGGAGAAAATAGTATATGGGTGCCCATTTTAGGGGTAGTACTGTTGGTGGTTGCCTTTCTTATCAATATTTTAGGCAACAAAGTAATCGGAAAGTCCTCTTTGGTAATGGCCATTCTTAAAATAGGTGGGATAGCCATTTTTGCCATAGGCGGACTATGGGCCGCAGGTTTTTCATTCTCCGAAGTAGTTCCGTCCGAAAGTCTCACGGAATACCCAATCACTAATTATTTGGGAGCACTGGCTTTGTCTATTTTGGCTTACAAAGGTTTTACGACCATAACCAATAGTGGAGATGAAATTGTCAATCCAAATAAAAATGTGGGGCGTTCCATCATCATCTCGTTGCTCATCTGTACGGTGGTTTATTTATTGGTCGCCTTTGCGGTCTCTTCCAATCTATCGATAGATGACATTATAGCGGCGAAGGACTATTCATTGGCAGAAGCTTCCCGCCCGGCTTTTGGTAAGTACGGGCTTTGGTTCACAGTGGGTATCGCCATCATCTCGACAATTTCTGGTGTGATAGCGAGCATTTTTGCAGTATCCAGAATGACAGCAATGCTGACCGAAAAGGAATTGATTCCCCATGAACATTTTAGTATGCCAGGCAGGCTTCAAAAGCATATGCTGGTGTATACAGTAGTTCTGGCCATAACCTTGACTATTTTATTTGATCTTACCCGAATCGCCTCTTTAGGTGCCATATTTTATTTGATCATGGATATTGGAATCCATTGGGGGGTGTTTAAAAATCTCCGTAAGGATGTGCAGGCCAATCCTGTTGTTTTGATTACGGCGATTATTCTGGATGTGGTGGTTCTTGGGGCTTTTCTTTGGATAAAAGCAAGCAGTGATGTATTGGTAGTAATTGTGGCGGTCATACTAATGGTCTTGATTTTTTTCGGTGAGAAGTGGTTTTTAAAACGAAATGAAAGTAACGTGAAAGAAGATTAAAATTTAGAGAAATGAGATATAAACCTTTAAAAATGAGAAAAATGAAAACAACAGCTAGAATTTTGATGTCAATTGTATTGATAGGAACTATGGTGGGCTGCAAATCGACTTTTAATGCAGCCGAGACCATGCAGGTCGAGGAGAACAGAAGTGCCATTTACCAAGAGATCATTTCAAATCCAGTTCAGTTTACCAATTTTATCAGTGAGGCGAGAAAAAATGAAGAGGCCAAAAAGATTCTGATGAAGAGCCATATGGAACAGATGGAATCGGGAGACATGAAAATGATGATGGACAAGAATCCCGAGATGAAGGAAAAAATGCAGTCCCATATGCAGAAGATGATGGAAAAGAACCCAGAAATGAAGGAAAAGATGCAGGCCAAAATGCTCGATAAGATGATGGAGAGCGAAAAGGGCCGTAAGATGTTGATGGAAAAAATGCACAAAAACGAAATGATGAAAAAGGAGATGAAGGAAAGAATGAAAAATATGATGGAAGAGAACCCTGCTATGATGCAAGAAATGATGCAGAAAATGATGGAAAAGAATCCTGAAATGAAGGAAAAGATGAAAGAAAAAATGAAAAGTAAAGGAGCGTAAGCCACCGAATACCGCGGTGGATTGAAAACAGAAAATAACTATTAAAATCCTGAAATTATGATGATGTGGTGGTGGATATTGATACCGGTCATTTTGGTGTTGGCCTTTTTTATGTATGACGGACGAAATAACAGAAGTTCTAAGACCAAGGAAAATCCTAGGGACATCCTAGACAGTCGATTTGCCAAAGGAGAACTGTCCAAACAAGAATATGAGGAACAAAAACGAACGTTGAATTCTAAAAATTAAAACGATGGAATATTATTTCAACAAGACCCTTAACGAAGATTTTGAAAAGGTCATAGATAAGGTAACGGAAGAACTGAAAAAAGAGGGTTTTGGCATCTTGACCGAAATCGATGTCAAGGAAACCCTGAAGAAGAAACTGGACGTGGACTTCAAAAAATACAGAATATTGGGGGCCTGTAATCCGCCCTATGCCCATAAGGCACTGGAAACAGAAGATAAGATAGGTACTATGTTGCCTTGCAATGTAATCGTGCAGGAAGTATCGAAAGGGAATGTAGAGGTGGCGGCGGTAAATCCAATGGCTTCAATGCAGGCTGTTAGTAATAAAAAACTACACAAAGTGGCCAACGAAATCACAACTAAGTTAAAATCTGTAATTAATCGTCTTTAATAGTCTGATATGGAAAAGAATAGTCTTAATAAAAATTTAGACAGTCAAAATTATAGTGATAGCCAAAGTACACAGTATGGTATTGTGAGAAGGTATGGTACTGTAACTTTTAATGAAGCGTTAAAGCAGGTAAAAAAACACTTAAGAAAAGCTCAATTTGATATTGTAGCCGAGATGGACATTAGTGAATATCTAGATGATTATTTTCAAAACTTACCTCAACATTTGATTTTACTGATTTGTAATAAGAAAACCGCTGCCGAATTAATTTCAAACGACATACAAATGACCACTTTAATACCCTGTAAAATCAGTATTAAAGAGGTTGAGGACAAAAGTATCATTGAGGTTTCCATTGAAGATATTGAAAAGACCTGGTCATTGTCAGACAAATCTACAGTTAGAAAATTATCTAAGAGCGTAAAAAAATCATTAATCGAATTATTGGATTATATCGGTCCACAAAATGTCAAATTATAAATTAAAATGAAAAAAATGAAGAAACTAAAAACAACCTTATTAGCCATTACGATGTTACTTATTGCATCTGTGTCAATTTCCTGTAAAGGTGGAAACAAGACTGAATCATCTAAGACATTAGACAATCAAATGCAGAAAGAGACAGAACAAATGACAAACAGCGATAATCAAGAATCCAAGGCAGAAGCTATTTTAAGCGATTACTTCAATTTGAAGGATGCTTTGGTAAATGATGACAATGCAAGGGCGAAAGACCTAGGAAATACATTGGCACAATCGCTTAAATCTTTTGATGCGTCAAGCTATTCTGAAAGCGAAAAGTCTGACTTGAAAGAAATTATTGAAGATGCTACTGAGCACGCAGAGCATATCGGCGAAAGCGATATCAAGCATCAGCGAGAACATTTTAAGACTTTGAGCAAAGATGTAACGGATATGGTCGCAATTACCGGAACGGATAAAAAGCTCTATGAGCAATTTTGTCCAATGTACGATGGTGGTACCGTTTGGTTAAGTATGAGTGAGGATATTAAAAATCCATACTACGGAAGTAAAATGCTAACCTGCGGAAAAGTCCAAAAAGAAATCAATTAAATGAAGGCTGTAAAAATCATAGTAATAGTATTGTTGGTTGCTTTTGTAGGCATACAGTTTATGCCTGTAGAACGTAATCAAAGCGATGGTGTTCCAAAAACCGACTTTATGTTGGTAAATGATGTCCCAAGCGATATCAAGAACAAATTGCAAGTCTCTTGTTATGATTGCCACAGTAACAACACACAGTATCCTTGGTACAACAAGGTGCAACCAGTGGCTTGGTATTTAGAAAATCACATAGCCGAAGGTAAAGCAGAGCTCAATTTTAGTGAGTGGGCAGAGTATTCGGCTAGGCGGAAGAAAAGCAAGTTAAGGTCTATTGTCAACCAAATTATAAACGACGAAATGCCTATGGATTCTTATACTTTGATTCACAAAGAGGCAGCTTTTTCAGAAGAAGAAATTCAACAGGTTATTAAGTATATGGAAAATTTAAAAGACAGTTTATAATTAAAAAAAGATAAGATGAAAAATTTAAAAAAGAATATAGCATTGATGCTATTGTTAGCAGTTTCTTTTAGCAATGCACAGGAAAAAGAGAAAATGAATCATAATCACGATAAAATGATGACTATGAAAGGTGACACAAAATCCGAGGCGATTTTAAGCGATTATTTCAATTTAAAAAACGCCTTGGTGACTGATGATTCCAAAAAAGCAGCTGAATTAGGTGCGAAATTGGCAACTTCATTAAAAGCTTTTGACAAGTCAAAGTATAAGGTAGAAGAGCAAAAAGAATTGACGGACATTATTGAAGATGCTACAGAGCACGCAGAACATATTGCAAAAAGTGATATAGGTCACCAAAGAGAACATTTTAAGACATTGAGCAAGGATATTTCAGATTTGATAGTAATTACAGGTACGAAAAGTACACTGTACAAACAATTTTGTCCTATGTATGATGGTGGTAGCTCTTGGTTGAGTACCAGCAATCAAGTGAGAAACCCATATTATGGCAGTAAAATGCTCAAATGTGGAAAAGTAAAAGAGACTATTAATTAGATAATCCCTTCCTTATGTTTTGGAGTCTTTTAGTTTTATTAATTAACAAAATGGTTTCGATTTTAAGGATATATTAATAGTCATTAAGTCCTGTCGTGGGAAGGAAAACAATGTTGATGGTTAGTGTTAGTTCCTTCCCGTGTCAGGCATAAGATAATTGAAAAAGAGAAGTTGATTTGGTTAATAGCAGCCTGCATAAGGGAGAGAGGTTAAATCCCCCTAGAATAATAGTATCTCTCTTCCTTTGACAGGCAAACAAAAAGTTTAAAAAGAGAAGTTTAGTGGAATATACTTGAATTTGAGAGAAGGACTTATTTTTTTGATTGATGGAATACTGTCTAACTCTCATTTTCAGGTATTATTTAAAAATGTAACGATAACAAAATAAAATAATGAAAGATTGTTGCAAAGACGGATGCCATTGCAAAGAAGAGAAATCTGTAGTTAAAAAATGGTTCAATTATATAATATATGCAATACTGATTATAATAACTGGTGGTGCGTTGGCACTTCAATTATTTGATTAGAGGATTAATAAAGTGAATATGGAAGACATAACAAACACATCAAAAAATACAGGCTTTTATGAACAGCTTTTTAAAAAAGTATTGCTTACTGCTAGTGTAGTTATTGCTTTGTCGTTAAGTTATGTGTTTTGGGCTAATGAAAATCCTGATAGCACATTTTTACCTCTTTTAATTGTTGTGTTGGCTTTAGTCAAAACGGTCTTTATTGTGAGGCTCACTTTTATACAGTTAAGCAAAATAATAGGCGAAAGTCATCAACTTACACATGTTCTTACATTATTTGCTGTATTAATTGTTTTGATTACCCTTTCGTTTTCAGCAGATTATCAAGCGCTGTACGTGCTAAATTCTGAAAACTTTAAATCTGCCACATCACTTAATGACTCATTTTTTATGCAATTCTTTGAGTTTATGTATTTCAGCTTAATCACATTTTCATCAGTTGGCTTTGGTGATATAGTACCATTAACAATTTCTGGTAAACTCTTGGTAATGATGGAAGTATTCTTGAGCTTTTTTGTTTTGGTTTTTGGTATTGCCAATATTAATAGAATACACGTTAACAAATAACCCTTTTAAAAACTATAATTATGAAAGTACTTAAATTAATTACACTAATAACTATTCTCATTACAACAGTCAATTTTACCAATGCACAAAACAGTAATGATACGATAGATAAGCAAGACGTTATCGAAGTAATGAAATCATACAAGGACGCTTTACAAAACTTAACGACCGAAGGAACATTTGAGTTGTTTACCGAAGATTCTAAAGTGTTTGAATCCGGAGGTGTAGAAGGTTCTTATGCGCATTACATAGAACATCATTTGGGGCCAGAATTGGGACACTTTAAAAGCTTTACTTTTTCAGATTATGAAATCGATGTTCAGGTTGATGAAGATTATGCATTTACAACAGAAACGTATGTTTATACCATTGTATTAAAGCCCAATGATAAAGGTGAAAGTAGAACTATAGCTAAAAAAGGCGTAGCAACTTCCATTCTAAAGAGAATAGGTGAAAAATGGAAAATCATCAAAACACATTCTTCTTCAAGAAATAAAAAATAAAATCATATGAGACTACGTATTCTTTTTATCCTATTGTTATGCACGCTTCTTTTTGTGTCTTGTAAGCAAAAAACAAAAGAAACCGAAACAATTTTAGAGCAACCAAAAACTGAAACTTCATCGAAGCTACCAAAAAAAGTATTAAGTCCACATACTTCAACTATGGGAATGGTCGGTGATGCGCATATTCATATTGATTATTCATCGCCTGGGGTTAGGGGGCGAATTATTTTCGGTGGATTAGTTGGTTACAATAATGTTTGGCAAGCAGGTGCACATATGGCCACTTGGTTAGAAACTAATAAAGATTTGACCATTGATGGAAAAGTACTACCTGCAGGTAAATATGGATTTTTTACAATACCATCAAAAGAGGATTGGACTATAATGATTAATAAAAATTGGAATCAGCACGGAAAAGATGATTACGATGAAAAAGATGATGTAATACGATTTAAAGTGACACCAATTATTACAGATGAAATTACGGAGCATTTAGAATATAAAGTAAATAAGTTAAGTGAAACAGAAGGTACTATTTCTCTTGCTTGGGAAAAGGTAACGATTAGCTTTCCTTTCAAATTAAACCAATAAGATGGTCAATAGACATACAGCATTAAAAATAAGAAAAGCGCATCGTTATTTGGGCCTCTTTTTAGGTATTCAATTCCTAATGTGGACGATTAGCGGTCTATATTTTAGTTGGACAGATATTGATGACATCCACGGTGACCAATTTAAAAAGGAGAAACCAAAACAAACGTCCTTTAATAATTTGTTAGGTACTGCTCAACTAAATTTAAAAGAACCAATTCAAAACTTGGAACTGTTGGAAATAGCCGGCGAACCCTATTATTGGATAAATGAGAACAATCTGTACAATGCGGTTTCAGGCAATAAAAAGAATGGAATTACAGAACAAGAAGCAATCAAAGTAGCTGAACGCTATATGTTACCGGATTTAAAATTAGACAAAATACGGAGGATTGAAACTGTAAGCGACCACCACGAATACAGAGGAAGGCCTCTACCAGCTTATGAGATTTCATATAAAACTGATGAAAATCTTAAAGCTTACGTTGCCATTGAAAATGGAGCTTTTCAAACAGTACGCCATCGAGATTGGCGCTGGTTTGACTTTCTCTGGATGACGCACACTATGGATTATCAAGGGCGAGATAATTTTAATACAATAGTTCTAAGAGCTTTTTCACTTTTAGGATTAATAACAGTACTCAGTGGTTTTTTACTGTGGTATACATCATCACCTACAATTAGAAAAATAAATAAGAGAACAAAAAAGTAATATTATGAATAAAAACATTATTTACATAGGTGTTGCGTTGATTGTTGGCCTTTTAGGCGGCTTTCTAATATTCGGTGGAGGTTCTGCTGATACTGCAACAAATAAGGTTACAGACGACCACAATCATTCGGAAGAAATTGCTTCTAATCAAATGTGGACCTGTTCAATGCATCCACAAATTATGAAAGATGAACCTGGCGACTGTCCCATTTGTGGAATGGACTTAATCCCTGCCGATGCTGGTGCAGACGGCCTTAATGCTAACGAAATTAAAATGACCGAAAATGCAATGGCTTTGGCTAATATCCAAACATCCGTTGTGGGACAAGGACAAATGGGAGATAATTCTTTAAAGTTATCTGGTAAGATTATGACTAATGAAGAATCCAATGCCGTTCAAGTAACCTATTTTGGTGGAAGAATTGAAAAACTATACGTTAATTCTACGGGAGAACGTGTTGGAGCTGGTCAACGATTGGCAACCATTTATTCGCCAGAATTAGTTGCTGCACAGCAAGAACTACTAACCGCTTCATCGCTAAAAGAATCGCAACCCGAGTTATACAAGGCAGTAAGAAACAAGCTTAAACTTTGGAAGCTTTCAGAAAAGCAAATTAATACCATTGAAAATGCGGGTAAGGTACAAGAATACTTTCCTGTATTTGCCACGGTTTCTGGAACAGTAACTCATAAGATGGTAGAAGAAGGCGACTATGTAAAGCAAGGGCAGCCGTTATATAAGATTGCAAATTTTAATACCGTTTGGGCAGAATTTGATGCTTATGAAAATCAAATTGCGTTATTAAAAGAAGGACAGACTATTAAGATTACCACAAACGCCTATCGTAATGATGTCTTTGATGCAAAAATTTCATTCATTGACCCATTATTAAATTCTGCAACCAGAACCATAGTTGTAAGAGCTATATTAAATAATAAAAAAGACAAGTTCAAGCCAGGAATGTTTGTTGAAGGGAAAGTTGAAGGCATTAAACCTGGTTCTAAAAGTACAGTGACTGTTCCGGCCACTGCTGTGATGTGGACTGGGGAACGCTCTGTGGTTTATCTTAAAACAAAACCAAATGAACCTGTTTTTGAAATGAAAGAAGTTCTATTAGGTAATGCCAATGGGGATACTTACACCATTTTAGAAGGATTAGAAAATGGAGATGAAGTAGTCACTAATGGTACATTTACCGTGGATGCAGCAGCCCAATTACAGGGTAAAAAATCTATGATGAATGCAGAAGGAGGTAAGACTATGACCGGTCATGAAGGGCATTTGGGAATGCAAGGCGATAACGCAGGAGATAAAATGGATAAAACCAATCACTCACAAATGAACAAAAGGATTGATGTGTCTAACAAATTTCAAAAACAGTTAAAAGAGGTTTTTGATGGCTATATTCTATTGAAAGATGCTCTTGTTAACGACGACTCTGAAGAAGCACAAACTGCTGCAAAAAGAGTAAGTCAGAATTTATCAAAAGTAGATATGAAATTATTATCTAATGAGGAAGCGCATAACCATTGGATGACAATTCAGAAAGAATTGAAAAATTCTGCAAATGGAATTGAAAACAGTTCGGATATAGCGGTACAAAGAGGACATTTTAAACATCTTTCTGCTCATATAACAAGTGGTATAAAACTTTTTGGGATTGACCAAAAAGTGTATAAAGAGTTTTGTCCTATGGCAGATAACAATAAAGGTGCATATTGGTTAAGTCTAGAAGAAGAAATTCGTAATCCGTATTACGGACAAGCGATGTTAAAATGTGGTGAAGTAAAGGAGACTATAGAATAATTAATCTTATAGGTTAAACGTATATAATTATATAGTTCCATAAAGAAAATTATACAATGGCAAGAATAACGATGATGAGTGAGAGTAGAAGAAATAGGAGAAAAGCTGCAAGGAACAAGCACCAATACAAAAACAATATTTCTAGAAAAGATAAAATTATTGGTGTACTTGCTATCATTGTGATATTTATTATCGCTGTTATTGCAGCATATTACTATTCCCTTTCAAAAGCTGGGTTAAAGTTGTTTTAAAAAAATGAGTTCTATAATTCACATAAAAAATATGGTATGTCCACGATGTATCTCAGCAGTATCTAAGATTTTACAAGAGTTAGGAATATCGTATAGCTCAATTAAATTGGGAGAAGTGAGATTAACAAAACCTTTAAGTGTAGAAACTAAAAATACACTTTCTAAAGCACTTCAAGAGGCTGGCTTCAACTTAATCAACGACCGCAAAGGTCAACTTATAGAACAGATGAAGACCTTGGTGGTAGATAAAATCCATCACTCGTCAGAAGATTTGAATATTAAATGGGCAGACTTTATAACTGAAAAATTACATCTAGATTATAAATATTTAAGTTCCCTATACTCATCAGTGGAGAGTATCACATTTGAACAGTACATTATTAACCAAAAGATTGAGCGCGTAAAAGAACTCATAGTTTATGATGAATTAACCTTAAGTGAGATAGCTTTTAAGCTAAACTATAGCAGTGTTGCTTATTTGAGTAATCAGTTTAAAAAAGTTACTGGGATGACGCCCACACAGTTTAAAAATAGTATAAATAAAAACAGAAAATCACTTGATGACCTTTAGGGTATTGAGAATTTAATGCTACTGTTATGTCGAACAATCGACTAGTATTTTAAATGAGGTAAAGTATTATCTATTGTAGCAAATACTTGTTTTGTGTAAATCTTAATTTTAATAACTTAAATTAATTAAAATAACCAAAAATATAAATTATGGAAAACAACGAAAAAAAGCCAAATAATTATTTAAAATTTTTCGCAATGATTGGAACATCAATGGTTGCGATGTTCTTTTTAATGTATACACACTCGTATCAGATTATTGACCATTTCTGGTACAGTGAGACCAGATTTTTTATGACACTAATTATGGGTGGGTCGATGGTCATTATTATGCTTCTTTATATGTTAAATATGTACAAAGACAAAAGCAAGAATATTATGATTTTGAGTCTAGGGGTTTTGTTGATTGCAGGTGGAATTTGGCTAGTCCGAAGTCAAGTAACAGTTACTGGTGTCGACTATATGGAGGGTATGATTCCCCATCACTCTATAGCTATTTTAACTAGCGAACGGTCTAAAATAAAAGATATCAGAGTAAGGAAAATTGCCGATGAAATCATTAAAGCGCAACGTCGGGAAATAATGGAAATGCAGTGGTTAATCAATGACATCAAAGAAAATGGGATAGTGGAAACAGAAGAAGAAAAAGAAAAACGTCCTCTTCCCAAATTTGAAGGATCACTTACAGAAGAAACAAAGAATCTAAACGATTAAAAATATAAGGACACATCATCGATTAAAAGAAAAAGGATTTGCCTCAAATAATCTTTCCAATTAGGGAAAGGCTTTAGAGGTTGAAAATCTTTTTTCTTTTAGAGGTTGATGAATTAAAAAAATGACTGCCAGCCTGCAAAAGATTCTTAACGAGGATAGTAGAGTGATTTTTCTCGAAACACTACATTTGCTTTTAGAATATAATATTAGAGATTTTAAGTTATAGTTAATTTGAATGATATGTTAATCTTTTTTGCTTATTTAAGTATTTGCTTAAATAATTATATAATTGTAAATTTACTAAAATTTTAATTATGGCTCTTGAATTAAGTTGCACCCGTGCAGAGGCAGACGAGAAGCAGTTGATGCGCTGTCGTAACACTTTGAATGCAAGCTCAGAATTAATCAATAGTATTGGTAAGATACTGGCCCTGGCAGGTAATGAAACTAGACTGAAGATCCTATTCCTGTTGAACGAGGAAGGTGAGCTTTGTCCTTGTGATTTTTCAGATATACTGCAAATGAGTGTCCCAGCAATTTCACAACACATTCGAAAGATGAAGGATGCCGGATTGATTTCTTCGAGACGAGATGGTCAAACGTTGTATTACTCTTTGGTGAAAGATTCAAGCGAAGTATTGGAAGGAATTTTCGGCAGGCTTAAAGAAAACAAAAAAGTAGCATAGAATGAATATGGAAAAATCATCAAATACAGCAGCTTACACTGGAATAATTTCAGCAATAGCGGCATCAATATGCTGTATTACACCTGTTTTGGCTGTAATAGCGGGAACAAGTGGAATTGCTTCAACATTTTCTTGGATAGAACCTTTTAGACCTTACCTAATTGGATTGACAATTTTAGTTCTTTGTTTTGCTTGGTATCAGAAATTGAAATCCAAGAACGAAATTGACTGTGAATGTCATATTAATGAAAAGCCAAAATTTATACAGTCAAAAACCTTTTTAGGAATTGTAACCGTATTTGCAATTGTAATGTTGGCTTTTCCATACTATTCAGGAATTTTTTATCCAAACACAGAAAAGCAAATAATCTTAGTTGACAAATCTGATATTAAAACAACGGAATTTAAAATCAGCGGAATGACCTGTACAGGTTGCGAGGAACACGTCAACCACGAAGTAAATAAACTTAATGGAATTGTAAATTCAAAGACGTCCTACGAAAAAGGAAATGCAATTATTGAATTTGACAAAACCAAGACGAATGAAACGGAAATTGAGAAAGCAATTAACTCAACAGGTTATAAAGTAACCGACAAGGAAGAAAACTAATGGAAATCCAATTAAAATCAGAAATTACATGCCCCAACTGCGGACATAAAAAAGCAGAAGACATGCCAACAAATGCGTGTCAGTTTTTTTATGAGTGTGAAAATTGTAAAAAGGTTCTGAAACCAAAAGAAGGAGATTGTTGTGTTTACTGCTCTTATGGAACTGTACCTTGTCCGCCAATTCAAGAGAATAAAAGCTGTTGCTAATTCAGAATAGATTTTTGCACAACCATTGCATTAAATTTATCATATCTTTGTTACGATGAAAATTTTAGCATTCATATTATCAATTTATATTTTCGCGCTTAACTTGGCACCTTGTGAAGATAATGTTGCGCTTGATAATGAAGTTAAAATAGAAATTTCACAGGCTGTCGGTGACGATCATCAAAATTCAGATTTGTGTTCGCCATTCTGCAATTGTCATTGTTGCCATATCCACGCAACATATTTTAAAATTGTAGATTTTACAATAGATACAAACGATATTTCTACAGAAGTGTTTTATCACTTCAACGGTCTGGAAAAAGACTTCAATTCCACCATCTTACAACCACCCCAGGTATAATTCAGTTTTTATAGGATAACTATATCCTTTTTTGACCGTATTGGTCATTTTTATTCGATGGGTTTATCCAAACTTCCATCAAATTTTCAACTGAATTAATACATTTTCTATGATTAATAAAATCATTGATTTTTCAATCAATAACAAATTCATAATTGGTTTGCTAACGCTCACCATTATTGGAGCAGGTATTTGGAGTATGACCCAAGTACCAATCGATGCTGTTCCAGATATTACCAACAACCAAGTGCAGGTTATTACACAAGCACCAAATTTGGGAACGGAAGATATTGAGCAAATTGTAACCTATCCTGTTGAAGTCGCAATGAGCAACCTTCCCAATGTACAGGAAATTAGGTCAATTTCTCGTTTTGGCTTATCGGTGGTTACCATTGTGTTCGACGATGATATGGGAACATATTTGCCGCGACAATTAGTAGCAGAAAAACTAAACGAAGTCAAAGAGCAAATTCCAGCGGGTTTTGGCGAACCCACTATGGGTCCCATTTCAACAGGTTTAGGAGAAATTTACCAATACACACTAAAAGTAGCACCAGAGTTTAAAGACAAATATACCATTGCAGACTTGCGTTCTATGCAAGATTGGATTGTACAGCGTCAAATGGCTATGGTTGAAGGTGTGGTTGAAGTCAATGCTATAGGCGGCAAAATTAAGCAGTACGAAGTCGCTGTTGACCCAAACGATTTAAACGCTATTGGTTTGACTATTACAGATGTATTTAATGCACTTGAAGCTAATAACCAAAATACAGGTGGCGCATACATCGAAAAAAACCATCAAGCTAATTTTATTCGTGGGGAAGGGTTGGTGCGCAGTTTAGAGGATATTAAAAAAATAACGGTCAAGAACGTTAATAATATTCCTGTAACTATTGGTGATATTGCTACAGTTCAATTTGGTTCTGCAATTCGCTATGGTGCATTAACACAAGATGGTGAGGGTGAAGTTGTAGGTGGATTGGTGATGATGCTTAAAGGTGCTAATTCCAATGATGTTATCGCTAATGTAAAGGAGCGAATGGCACAAATAGAAAAGTCATTACCTGAAGGAATCATTATTGAATCATTGTTAGACCGAAGTAAATTAATTGGCGAAACAACCTCTACAGTTGCAACCAATTTAATTGAAGGCGCATTAATAGTCATTTTCGTTCTTATTTTCTTATTAGGAAACTGGCGAGGTGGTTTAATAGTAGCTTCGACCATTCCGTTGTCTCTGTTGTTTGCCTTTATATTGATGAATGTATTCGACGTGTGGGCAAATCTAATGAGTTTGGGGGCAATAGATTTTGGAATTATTGTCGATGGTGCAGTAATTATTGTTGAAAGTACTGTTTTTCTCATTACATCTCAAGTCCTAAAAAAGAAATGCCTTACAGCTAAAGAGCGCGATAAAGTAGCTTCTAATGCTTCAAAAAAAATGATGAATGCTGCCTTTTTCGGTCAGCTTATTATTCTTATTGTGTTTCTTCCAATTCTTGCTTTACAAGGTATAGAAGGGAAAATGTTTAAACCAATGGCATTAACTTTCATTTTTGCTATGATAGGTGCAATGGTGCTTTGTTTGACGTATGTACCAATGATGTCTGCATTGGTATTAAGAGCACCAAAAAACGACAAAAAATCTTATGGAGATAGATTTGTGCATTGGGTTGAGGATAAGTATCAACCATTATTGGTAAAGGCACTGAAAAAAGGAAAATGGATTATAGGTATTGCAGTCGTGCTATTCGGAATTACAGTTTTTATGTTTAGCCGAATGGGTGGCGAGTTCATCCCGCAACTCGATGAAGGAGATATTGCATTTCACGCCATTTTAAAACCAGGTAGTTCTCTAACAGAAACCATTGAAACAACGACAAAAATAGAGCAAATTGTAAAAGCTAAATTTCCAGAAGTCGAAAAAATAGTTAGTCGTATTGGTGTTGCAGAAATACCAACAGACCCAATGCCAATGGATTTAGCGGATGTTTTCGTAATTCTAAAACCAAAAAGCGAATGGACGACAGCTACTACTAAAGATGAGCTGATTGAGAAAATGAAAGAAGCGGTTGAAATCGTTCCGGGCGTTAATTATGAGTTTACCCAACCTATTGAAATGCGCTTTAATGAATTGCTTGAAGGTGTTCGAGAAGATATTGCCATAAAACTATATGGTGAAGATATTGATGTGTTGTCTCAAAAAGCTGAAGAAATATCTAAAATTATTGCAGGTACAGAAGGTATTGGTGATATGAAAGCGGAGGCAACAACCGGACTACCACAGATGACTATTAATTACGATAGGGATAAATTAGCGCAATACGGACTTCAAATAAATGCGCTAAATCGAACTGTACAATCTGCATTTGCTGGTGGTACGGCAGGCGTGATTTTTGAAGGTGAAAAACGCTTCGATTTAGTGGTGCGTTTAAGTTCTCAAAACCGAAAGGATATTTCAGATGTTCAAAACCTCTACATCAATCTACCTTCTCGCACTCAAATTCCATTACGTGAAATTGCGGATGTTAGCTACAAATCAGGACCAATGCAAATAAGTAGAGACAATACTAACAGAAGAACTTATGTAGGGATTAATGTGAGAGGTCGTGATGTAAAATCATTGGTAACTGAAATAAAGAAAAAACTAGATGCACAATTAGAATTACCATCAGGTTATTTCATTCGCTATGGTGGGGCTTTTGAGAATTTGGAACGTGCCAGTAACCGTTTACAAACTGTTGTTCCTATTGCATTATTGCTCATTTTTATATTAATATATTTTGCATTAAAATCCTTACCACAAACCTTAATGATTTATATCGCAATTCCTATGGCAACCATTGGTGGTGTCGTGGCATTGTGGTTACGTGATATGCCTTTTAGTATTTCGGCAGGTGTCGGTTTCATTGTGCTGTTTGGCGTTGCGGTTTTAAATGGATTAGTGATGATTAGCGGGCTCAACGAGTTAAAAGATGAAGGTGTAACCAATCTAAAAGATAGGATTGTAGAAGGCACAAAAAGAAGAATCAGACCAATTATGCTAACAGCATTTACAGATGTATTGGGGTTTTTACCTATGGCAATTTCGGCATCTGCTGGAGCAGAAGTACAACGCCCATTGGCAACCGTGGTTATTGGTGGATTAATGACTTCTACATTACTGACTCTATTCGTGTTACCAATTTTGTACCATTGGGTAGAAAACAAATCTTTTAAGTTCAAAATGAATAAAAAGATAGTTACAGCAACTGCGGTTTTACTTATAATGTTTGGTTTTTCGACACAAAGTAACGCTCAACAGATAAGCGATACACTTCCTGAAATAACAATACAGGAGGCTGTAAAACTCTCAAAAAACAATTATCCGTTGTTGAAGCAAAAGCAGTTGGAAATCACAAAACAGGAACAACTAAAAGCTACAGCCTATGATTTTGGCACAACTCAAATATTTACCGGAGGTGAGGAAATTAATAATGGAAATGGTATTTATACTACCATAGGAATTGGCCAAAGCAACATTGATGTGTTTGGTATTTCTGCGAAAAAGCGATTGCAAGAACAACGCATTCAATTAGCTCAAAAAGCGTTTCAGCTTTCAGAATTAGATTTAGAATTGGAAGTGAAAAAGGCTTGGACAAATACTTTGCAGAGTAAAAGGAATTATAATTTGTACAAAGAGTTAGATTCTATTTATATCAACTTCGAGAAAGCTGTTGCCTTAAATTATGAAGTAGAGGCCATTTCAAGATTAGAATATTCAGCAGCTAAAAATCAAGCCTTACAAATTCAAAATAAAAAAGCGCAGGCGTATAGTGATTATTTAGTCGCTTTACAGCAATTAAATCTATGGTTTGTTTCAGAGGAAATTTATACGGTTACTGATAAATTTGATATTGCTACGGATATAAATATGGAAGCATTCAATATTGAAAATCATCCGTTGTACAATATGGCACAGAATATTGTAGATGAAGCCGAAGCCAATTATAAAGCTGCAAAAGCAAATAATTTGCCAAAGTTCAACCTACAAGGGGGGTTACAAAAAGTTGATGGCAATTCGGGATTTTACACCTATCAAGCAGGTATTTCAATTCCGTTTTTATCTGGCTCAAACAAAGCGCAAATTAGAACTGCAAAAATTGATAAGGAGATAACGGAAGCCAATGTGCAATTCAAGCAAAAAGAAGTACAATCCAAATTTATTCAAGCTAAAGAAAATTACCAAAAATGGAAAACGTCTTGGCTTTTCTACAAAAATGAAGTGTTACCACTTGTGAAAGAACAAAAAGTGGGTGCTTTATTGGCATATAAAGAAGGGGAAATTGATTATACCGCATTTACACAACTTATAAAAGAAGCTGTTCAATCTGATTTGGAATCTCAAACCGCGCTAATCAATTATTTACAAAGTACATTTCAATTACAATATTTTAACCAATAAGACAATGAAAAATACATCATATAAATTTTTAACACTATTTATAGCTTCAATTTTAGTAACCGCTTGTGGAAATAAAAATGGCTCAGATGTTCATACCGACAATGGAGAACAAAAAACTGAAGCAAAGGAGTCGCAAAATGAAGGACAAGAAGTTGTGCTCTCAAAACAGCAGTTCAATGCTTTAAAAATGAAAATCGACACGCTTACATTACGCAATATGAGTGGCTATGTAGAAGCTAATGGAACATTGGAAGTCCCACCGCAAAACGAAGCTACTATAACTTCTGTGGTTGGTGTTAATGTAGTATCTATTAAAGTAATTGAAGGCGATAAAGTCAGTAAAGGTCAAGTAGTAGCTTACCTTTCTCACCCAAATATTATAAAACTGCAAACCGATTACTTAAATGCCCATAGTAATAGTGTTTTTTTGAAAAAGAACTATGAGCGTCAAAAAAAATTATACGATGCAGGTGTAGGTTCTGGTGCTAATTTTCAAAAGGCAGAAGCAGAATATAATGCTTCAAAAGCAATGGTAAACGGATTAGCTGCCCAATTAAAAATACTAAACGTCAACACCACTTTAGTTCGTAACGGTACTATTGCTCAACAAATTGCATTACGTAGTCCAATAGAAGGTTTTGTACAAAAGGTTGAAGTAAAAACAGGCCAATACGTAGAGCCTCAAACCGAGTTATTTGAAGTTGTAAACACGCATCACGTGCACGCTGATTTAATGGTGTTTGAAAAGGATGTGTATAAAGTAAAAAGAGGTCAGAAAGTATCTTTTACTATACAATCCGTTCCGGATGAAGAACTTACAGCAGAAATCTATTCCGTTAGCAAAACTTTTGAAGACAATCCAAAAGCAGTTCACGTTCACGCAGAAATTGAAAACAAGAAAGGCAACTTAATCCCTGGAATGTATATTCAAGGTAAAATTCAAGTAGAGAACACCAAGACAAAAGCATTACCAGAAAGTGCGATTATTAAAGATGGCGATAGGTATTATGCATTTTCAGTAGAAAAAGAAAATGAAGATTGGAGTTTTAAACCAGTAGAAGTTATTTTGGGTGCAAAAGACAACAATTGGATAGCGGTTCAATTTTCTAAAGACATAGAGTCAAATACAAAATTCGCTTATAATAATGCATACTACCTTATTGCAGAAATGAAAAAAGGTGAAGCAGAACACGAACATTAATTATGGAAACAATAGAACAACTATTAGAGTCAAAAAACATACGTGTTACTGCAATGCGCTTATTAATTTATAAGTTCCTTGCGGAAAACCAGGTGGCCGTAACGTTAAGTGATATTGAGAACGCTTTTGAAAAGGCAGACAGAACAACACTATATAGAACAGTTAAAACATTTGTAGAAAAAGATATTGTACACCAAATAGACGACGGTACAGGTATAGTAAAATATGCACTATGTGAACAAGATTGCAGCTGTGAAATTGAAACGGATTTACACCTGCACTTTCATTGTAATAACTGTAATGAAACCATTTGCTTAACAGAACATAAAATACCTCAAATTAAAGTGCCAGAAGGTTTTGTTTCAGAAAATGTAAACTTGGTAGTAAAAGGTATTTGTGATAAATGTAGCGGTTAATAATGCACTTCCATTGCAGGCAATTTTACAATAGCTTTGAATTATTAATAATTTAACAATGAAGAAAAAGAAACTCAATTTACGAGATATAAAACCAAATCCAAAAAAAGAGCATAGTCAAAATGATGGTCACAATCACAACGGTTCAGAAAGCTTAGGAAAGTTTAATACCTATTTGCCAGCAATTTTCAGTTTTGTAATGTTAATGATAGGTATTGCTATCGATTATTTCGATATGTTCCCATATTTTAAAGGATGGATTCGTTTACTATGGTATGTGGTAGCCTATATTCCCGTAGGTTTTCCTGTGATAAAGGAAGGGTGGAACAGTATTAAAAGTGGCGATTTTTTTACCGAATTTTTCTTAATGTCTATTGCAACCATAGGCGCATTCGTAATTGGAGAATATCCTGAAGGAGTAGCGGTAATGTTATTCTATGCTGTTGGTGAGTTATTTCAAAGTGCAGCAGTAAATAAAGCAAAGGGCAATATTAAAGCTTTGCTCGATGTACGTCCTAATGAGGCTTTGGTATATCGCAATAATGATTACATTTCTGTAAGTCCAGAAACGGTTGAAATTGGCGAAAAAGTGCAAGTCCGTGTTGGCGAAAAAGTGCCTTTAGACGGTATTCTACTTTCCGAAAAAGGCTCATTTAATACAGCAGCATTGACAGGCGAAAGCAAACCTGATACAATTGCAAAAGGCGAGAAAGTATTTGCAGGCAGTATTAATATGGATGGTGTTATTGAAATTGAAACTACCAAAGAGTTTAAGGATAGTTCCATTGCGAGAATTTTAGATATGGTGCAGAATGCAACAGCAAGAAAATCAAAAACAGAATTATTCATCAGGCAATTTGCACGCATTTATACACCAATTGTTGTGTTTTTGGCTATTGGTGTTACTTTCATTCCTTACTTTTTCGTAGATGATTATGTCTTTAGAGACTGGTTATATCGTGCCTTAATATTTTTGGTTATATCCTGTCCTTGTGCTTTAGTCATATCCATTCCGTTGGGTTATTTCGGAGGATTGGGTGCAGCTTCAAAAAATGGAATTTTGTTCAAAGGAGCTTCCTTTTTAGATGCTATGACCAAAATAAATACATTGGTGATGGACAAAACAGGAACGGTTACCAAAGGTGTTTTCAAAATCAAGGAAATCAAGTCTATAGGTTGGGAAGAATCTGAATTTATGAAATACCTAATGGCTATGGAAGAACAATCCACACATCCAATCGCAAAAGCCATTTTGGAATATAAAGATGAGGGTGCAGATTACAAGGCTTCCGAAGTATCTGAAATAGCAGGAAAAGGTTTAAAAGGTATTGTAAATGGTAAGACTGTTTTAGTTGGTAACAAAGCTCTAATGACAGCCAATAAAATCAATGCTTTAGAGGAAACAGAAACTATTGTAGAATCTATAGTGTTAGTATCAATAGACAATACATTTGCAGGCTATGTTGTTATTGCAGATGAATTAAAAGATGATGCCAAAGAAACAATTACCAATTTGCACAAAGTAGGTGTCAAAAATATAATAATGCTCTCTGGTGACAAACATTCCATTACCCAACAAGTCGCAAGAGAATTAGGAATTGAAAAAGCTAAAGGAGGATTATTACCAGAGGATAAGCTAAATGAAGTTGAAGCTTTAAAGAAGAATCCAGAAAACAAAGTAGCA
Source organism: Sungkyunkwania multivorans (assembly GCF_042675645.1). Lineage (NCBI taxonomy): Bacteria > Pseudomonadati > Bacteroidota > Flavobacteriia > Flavobacteriales > Flavobacteriaceae > Sungkyunkwania > Sungkyunkwania multivorans. The sequence continues at coordinate 1,295,898 of NZ_JBHTJH010000017.1, forward strand.
TTTATAGGTGATGGCATCAATGATGCACCTGTTTTAGCAGCAAGTAACGTGGGTATAGCTATGGGTGGCTTAGGAAGTGATGTGGCTATTGAAACCGCAGATGTCATTATTCAAACCGACCAACCTTCAAAAGTAGTTAGAGCTATTAAAATTAGTCGTTCCACTCGAAAAATTGTATGGCAGAATATCATATTGGCTTTTGGCGTAAAAGTTATAGTATTAATTTTAGGAGCAGGTGGTTTAGCAACAATGTGGGAAGCAGTTTTTGCAGATGTTGGTGTTGCATTGTTAGCAATATTGAATGCTGTTAGATTGCAAAGAATGACTTGGAGTTAAAGCATAATACTATGAAGAGAAAAGAACATTGGGAAAACGTTTTTAAAACAAAACCCTTAAACGAAGTGAGTTGGTATGAAGTTGTGCCAGAAACATCTTTATCTTTTTTTAAAGAATCTAATATTTCTAAATCTGCAAAAATCATCGATATTGGTGGTGGAGATAGTTTTTTGGTAGATAATTTATTAAAGCTAGGTTATAAAGATATCACGGTGTTAGACATTTCTGAAGCTGCATTAGATAGAGCTAAACAACGTTTAAAAGGCCAATCAAAGAAAGTAAAATGGATTGTAGCCGATGTTGCTGATTTTTCACCACCAGAACACTATGACTTTTGGCACGATAGAGCAGCATTTCATTTCTTAACAGAATTACAAGATATAAATGGTTATATCGAAACTGTTCAAGAGTATCTAAATAAGAACGGTAATTTAGTTGTTGCCACTTTTTCTGAAAATGGTCCCAAAAAGTGTAGTGGTTTAGAGATAAAACAATATTCGGAAAGCACCATGACCAATCAATTTAAAATGTACTTTGATAAAATTAGGTGCATTAAAATTGACCATAAAACGCCCTTTGATACCAATCAAAATTTCGTGTTTTGCTGGTTTAGAAAAATAACGTAATCATTCATAATCATTGCCGTTGAATTTTTCTGAATAAAAGAAGGTGAATGAGTAAATTCTACAAATCCTTCAGCAAATAACGTAACATATTAAAGACTTTAAATCCTGAAATTTGTAGGCTACAAATGAACATAGGATTATGGAGACCATAAACATATTTAAAACCAAAGAAAAGAACCATAAATTAGGAATAAAAGAATCATTCCCGGTTACAGGTATGACCTGTGCGTCTTGTGCAGCGAGTGTTGAATCTGTATTAAAACATACGGAAGGCGTTTTTGATGCAAGCGTAAATTTTGCCAATAGCTCTGTTCTTGTAGAGTACGACAAAGAGTTGAGTCCTAATCAACTTCAAAATGCACTTCGCGAAGTGGGCTATGATATTATCATTGATGCGGAGAATCCTTCGGAAGTACAACAAGAACTACAGCAAAAGCACTATCAAGACATAAAAAATCGCACTATTTGGTCAGCCATTCTTACGATTCCAATTTTTGTATTAGGAATGTTTTTTATGAAATGGGAACCAGGTAAGTGGATTTCTTTACTATTGGCTTTCCCTATTCTGTTTTGGTTTGGGCGTAGCTTTTTTGTCAATGCTTTCAAGCAAGCGAAAAACGGTAAGGCGAATATGGATACCTTGGTGGCCTTGAGTACCGGAATTGCATTTTTGTTTAGTATTTTCAACACCTTTTTTCCTGAATTTTGGTTGAGCCGTGGTATCGAGCCTCACGTCTATTATGAGGCGGCTACTGTCATTATAACTTTTATTTCCTTGGGGAAACTTTTGGAAGAAAAGGCAAAATCCAATACCTCTTCAGCCATTAAAAAGCTGATGGGTTTACAACCCAAAACGCTAAAGATTATTGAGAATGGGGAAGAAAAGGAGATTTCTATTTCGACTGTGCAAGTAGGTCAAACTATTTTGGTAAAACCTGGAGATAAAATTCCTGTAGATGGGTTGGTGTCTAAAGGAAGCTCTTATGTAGATGAAAGTATGATTACGGGAGAACCTGTTCCAGTAGAAAAATCAGATGGTGGAAAAGTATTTGCGGGTACGGTAAACCAAAAAGGTAGTTTTCAATTTACCGCTGAAAAAGTAGGTGGAGAAACCTTGCTTTCCCAAATCATTAAAATGGTTCAGGAAGCCCAAGGAAGTAAAGCACCTGTACAGAAACTGGTTGATAAAATCGCAGGAATATTTGTTCCGATTGTATTAGGGATTTCTGTTATTACCTTTATTGTTTGGATGTCGGCTGGAGGCGATAATGCATTTTCACAAGCCTTGTTGACATCTGTAGCAGTATTGGTTATAGCCTGTCCTTGTGCGTTAGGTTTGGCAACACCTACTGCCATTATGGTGGGTATTGGTAAAGGTGCAGAAAACAATATTCTTATAAAAGATGCCGAGAGTTTAGAACTCGGTCATAAAGTGAATGCGGTCATTCTTGATAAAACGGGTACCATTACAGAAGGGAAACCGTTAGTAACTGATATACTTTGGAAGGATAAACTTGAAAATCAAAATCAATACAAACAAATTCTTTTGGCAATAGAAGCACAATCAGAACATCCTTTGGCAGAAGCGGTAGTCAACCATTTTAAGGAACAAGATGTTCAACCCGCCGAAATCACTTCTTTTGAAAGTATCACGGGAATGGGTGTTAAAGCAGAATCGGAAAATGGGACAAAATACTTTGTAGGCAACCATAAATTAATGGTCAAGAATGATATTCAAATCGATGCTGCCTTAATGCAAACAGCAGAAAGCCTCGAAGAACAAGCAAAAACAGTCATTTTCTTCGGTAATGAAAAACAAGTGCTGGCGATACTCGCTATTGCAGACAAGATTAAGCAAACTTCAAAAAAGGCCATTGCAACGCTTCAGGAACGAGGTATCGAGGTTTATATGCTTACAGGAGATAATAATAAAACTGCATCTGCTGTCGCAAAACAAGTAGGAATAACAAATTACCAAGGGGAAGTAATGCCTTCAGAGAAAGCAGCTTTTGTGGAAAAACTGCAAGCTGATGGTAAGATAGTAGCTATGGTTGGTGATGGTATCAATGATTCCCACGCTTTGGCACAAGCCAATGTAAGTATCGCAATGGGTAAAGGTTCGGACATAGCAATGGACGTTGCGAAAATGACCTTGATAACGTCTGATTTGCAATCTATTCCAAAAGCGTTGGAACTATCAAAAAGAACCGTATTGGGCATACGCCAGAATCTGTTTTGGGCATTCATATATAATCTCATTGGGATTCCAATTGCAGCAGGCGTTTTGTATCCCGTAAATGGATTTTTATTGGACCCAATGATAGCAGGAATGGCAATGGCATTCAGTAGCGTTTCTGTAGTCGCGAATAGCCTAAGATTGAAACGAGTAAAACTTTAATATTAATTATAAATTCAAATACAATGAAAACTTTAAAATTTAAAACAAATATCAATTGTGGTGGTTGCGTCTCTAAAGTAACCCCATTTTTAAACAAGCAAGAAGGTGTGGAAAGTTGGGAAGTGGATACCACTAATCCTGATAAAATTTTAACCATAGAAAGCGACGGTGCTTCAGAAGAAGATATAAAGGCTACATTGCAAAAAGTAGGCTTTAAAGCGGAAGCCGTAGATTAATATTCTCGTTTTAATATGGTCTATATTTTAATTTTGGTTGTGATTCTTCTGTTTGCTATTCATTTTTATCGAAAAGCGAAGCGGCATAGCGTGAAGCCATTTCCAGAGCATTGGCACAAATTATTAATGGAGAATGTTCTTTATTATGAAAATCTTTCTAAAGGCAGGCAACTTGTTTTTCAACAAAAAATGATGCAGTTTTTAAGTGAGGTTTATATAGATGCTGTGCAGTTTGAATTGGAAGAATTGGACAAAATTTTAATTGCAGCAAGTGCGGTAATTCCTGTTTTTGGATTTAATGAATGGCATTACACTAATTTAAGCGGTATTTTATTGTATCCAGATAATTTTAATGAAGATATGCAATTTAACAGTAAGGATAGCGCACGCAATATTGGTGGAATAGTGGGGAATGGACGTTTTGAAAAGCAAATGATATTATCGAAGAAAGCCCTTTACCACGGTTTTAAAAACACAACTGATAAAAGCAATACTGGCATACACGAATTCGTACATTTAATTGATAAGTTGGATGATAGAACAGATGGTATGCCAGAACGATTATTAGAGCATCAATATGCAATTCCTTGGCTGAATTTAATACATAAGGAGATGGAAGCGATTAATGATAACCATTCCGACATTCGTAAATATGGCGGTACAAACCAAGCAGAATTCTTTGCAGTAGCTTCAGAATATTTCTTCGAACGTCCAAACTTGCTTAAAAGGAAACATCCAGAGCTGTATAAAATGTTGGTGAAGTGTTTTAATCAAAGACTAGCAAATCCAATTAAAAATTGACTACACTATCCAAGGCATCATCAGCTTCTTTATGTATAAAATTAGCTTGATAATTTAATGTTGTCTTTAAATCGCTATGGCGGTATAGCTTCTGAAGCATTAAGGGGTGAATGGTATCACCAGCGATGTTACCAAAAGTATGCCTCGCAATGTGCATAGTAACCTTCTTATCTATTTTTGCCTTTTTAGCAATAGACTTTAGATTATCATTAAATTTCTTGGTAGCTGTCTTTCTTTTGTTATAGATGTCTTTAGCGTCATCGAGATTCGCTTTTTTCAATTCAGGGAAAACAAAATCCGTTGGGTATCTCTTATCGTCCCTGTAGTAATCTAAAATTTTAAAAACTTTATCTGGTATTTTCAATGATAATAATTTCGAGTTTTTATTCATTCTATAATGTAGTCTGCTGTCATAAATATCGGACCACTTTGTCCATAGAACATCAGTAACTCGCATACCGGCAAAATTGAAACTGAAAAGCCAAACATTTCTTGTATGACATTCATTATTAGTTAGGTTTTCAAGAGATTCGATAGCTCTTACTTCAATAATATTCAATCCAATTTTATTGGTTTCCGGAAATTTAATTTTAATCTTATCACCACCAAAAGGGTACAATTCCCTACTAACAATTTTAAGCCTTATTGCCTTATTGAATAATAAACGGATAAACACCAATATATTCATTATTGACGTTTCAGCTAGAGAATGTTCAACTTTTAGATATATCATCAATTTCTTCAGGAAACGCTCGTCGATTTCCTGAAAGGAAAGTTGTTTGGATTTATTGAATTTTAAGATATAACTTACCAAAGCACTATCTGTGGATAGGCGGTTTAATTTTTCAGCAGCTTTCAATTCATCGAGATGCTCTTGGGCAAGTTCAAAAAAGGTAGAAGTATTACCCAATGCGTATAGCTCTTTTTTGATTTGGTTTGCAGAAGCATCTTTGTGTTCTGATTGCAAATCAATAAGTGCTTTATTGGCATCAGAAAGTTCTTGTGATAACAACTTGTTTAAACTGTCCGAGTTTTGATTTGATTTCTTTACTCGAATGTTTTTTTCGTCCCAATCCTCTAAGTCGATATAATGACCAATATATTGGTATGTTGAGCGACGATTTTTTGTGATACGAATAGCTAGTGGATATAGACCTTTACTGTTCGTTTTTTTGCGCAGTACTATTTTTGCATTTGACGACATAATTGACCTGTTTTGAGTACGAAAGTCAAATCAGGTACAACATAGGTACAACATTGTATTTTGAGCTTAATTTTTGTTGTAAACTTTCGATAAAGATACAAATTTATTAGACTTTTTAGGTACAACATAGGTACAACAAATGCTGAAATCAATTGATATTAGATGATATCAAAGAAAATGATGTTTTTTATAATCAATTGAAAATGAGTGACTTTGGTGTTATTTGGGCAAATATACGCTAGACTTAGGATCTAGTGCCGCAAGGCGTGGGGGTTCGACTCCCTTCATCCGCACATAAATCAAAGCTTAATTCATTGAAATTCAATGTTTTAAGCTTTTTTTGTTTATTTTTTTGTCGAAATTTTGCCGAAAAATACGATTGTTTTGATAGGTCCATGCCGTGAGCAGTGAAACAGTTAGACCAACGGCAGTTAATACCTACACAGTTATTTGTTGAGCCAGAGCGTATCGCACAATCTCCTAAAGTAGCACATTGGCCTGTGAAACAATTACGGTTCTCCCGTACAAATAATGAAAATAACCAAAATGCGACAAAAAAAAGGCCGCCCGTATTGGACAGCCCTTGGTTTGTTATTGCACGGAAAACATTTTCACGCTATCGGACAGGCTTCAAAATCGAGACCTATCCTTTTTACATCAAATTGATTTCAAGCATTTTAAATTGCAATTACATCATGAGCGCCAGTTTGGAACATTACCAACCCTCAGCATTCACTATAAATAAATATATAAACGGTATTCGAAATAAAAAGTTGTCAAAATCATCTGTGTCGGTTACTTTAAAAAGCTCCTTGATGTATTCTTTTTTATTAAAGCCATGGTACTCTATCTTTTCCATTTGAGAATACTGCCTTTTCATCGTTAAAAACTCTTCGTCGGAGTTTTCAATGCAGTATAGGGGACACTGGAACAAAACTTGATTAATCAAAGATTTAAAGGCAAAAATATCAGATTTAGAGTTTTCCAAAAACGATTTATATTTACCCTCACTTTCAATCACTTTATCAATTAGCTTTTCATAGCCCTCCTTATTTGCAGCCTCTAAGTATCCAACCTCCTTTAACTCTTGCTCAAACCTTATCAAATCTGACACGTAATCCTCGCCGTCTTCATAATTGATATATTCCTTCTTCTCTTCAATTATAACATCAAGGCACTTAAAGAATACCTTCTCATTGTCACCTCCCTCACAGGAAGCAAGCATTAAAACCACTAACACTGCAACTGTTTTTATTTTCTTCATATCGCTATTTTTTGAAAAAGTAATTTTCAAGCCTAATCGCATTGGATGAGCCAGTTATTATTTTACTCTGAGATATTTGACCGCCAGTGGGTGAAAATACCCCAAAAAGAAATACTTGGGAATTCTTACCAAATGAGCCTGTTGGCCTTTGTGGATTTCCAATTACCCTTACGCCTGTTGTCACATCTCTCGTTGGATTCTTGTAGTCGCTTATTGTTGAGAGCCTAAAATCAAAATACACTTCAACATTAACACCATCTATTTCAATAATTCCATAACCATCAATAGAGCCCGCTCCAGCTGGACCTATTGAAGCAGCATATCTGTTAGTGAAAAAATCAGATGCTTTGAATTGTGAATCCTGAGAACATTCTGAACAATAATCTCTTGCGAATAAATACTGAGTTAGCCTCTTTTGGTCTTGCCGACCCTCTTTAGACGTTAAATCTAGTTTCAAAACATCGCTTCCTGTAACCTCTTGAACCGTTTCTCCAGATATTTCTGTGCCTTCATCAATTTCCTCATCACCTGATGTGTCTGTTATTTCTTCAGCCTGATCTTGACTTATCCCATATTGGCTTGACAAAGTCTCTGCACTATCACCAACTTCTGCAATATAAGAAGTAGAGCCATCTTCATTAACCTTAGGCACCCAAACAGCAGATCTGCCATCTGGGTCAATAAAGTTAATTGGATTATCCATCATTGAATTATATGGCGACCAACTTGTAAATTCTTCGCTTAATTGGTCTGGTGACATCCACCTTCCCAAACTCGCATCATAGTTCCTCGCCCCGTAGTCCATCCAGTTGATACCGAGCTCATCCTGCTCCTCCTTGCCATTGAACCCATACTTATGATTTCTTCCAACTATAATATTATTGTATCCCTTATGCTTGAGCCCGAAGGGGTAGTATCCTAGGCAGATTTTTTGGGCCTTTCACTATTTTAGAGAACGTATGTTACTTTTTCAAGGAACGAGAATGAGTCTCGACCAAGAGACTCATTCTTTATTTATAATATTGAAAATAAGATATCAAAATATTATAATTTTCAAAAGCACCAGTTTACTATACTATCATGTTTTCTCATATCTTAATTTGGAGCACCACCTTGAACGATATACTTTATTTTTATCTTGTTTTCTGAATCCACAAAATCTTTTGTGATAAAATAAACTCCTTTGTTTTCTTTTAACCTATCACGAACTGCTAAAGCAAATTTTTCAGGTGCGTCATCTTCCATTATTTCATAAAGAGCTTGTGCCCCCCCATTATTTATTAATCTAAACGAAAAAGAGGTTTCGAACCCTTCAGGCGTGGTATAAAACACCTCATAAAGCTTATGTTCAGTAACATTTATAGAAACATTGAAGCCTATTGTTGCTTTATGTATCTCCATATTATTCTCTAAGGTCAGTATTGCGAATTCATCATAACCTTTGTAAAGCTTCTCCTGACCATGGACTGAAGAAGATAAAAACAAAGTGAAAATCATTATTAATATAATAGAAGAATTATTCATTAAAAAACTCATCATTTGTTAGTTTATATATTTCCTTTAATAAAGAGTCATTACGAAAACTTCCCAAGTAATTGTCTTCAATAATAAATGAAATTAAAGTTCCATTATTCGCTGTATGCTCAATTAAATATGAGAACTTCTTTTCTTTCTCATCAATTAAGACAATAGCGAAAGACTTTGACTTATCGGGTTGCAGTAAGTCTGTACTTTCAATATCTGTCAGTTCCTTTACTATTGGTTGGATTTCATCTTTTATGTTAAACAATAAAGGTTTTTCTATTGATGTAACATAATTTCTGCTCTTATATGGAATCAGTTCTAAAGACGTTATCTCTTTATTATCCATTAAAAAACGCTGATCAATAAAGACTTTGGTTTTACCCAAATCTTTCAAAAACAAAAATAAAAGTGTTCCTCCGAAAAATATTAAGAATAGTCTATTCTTTTTATTCAATCCTTTTTTGAGTAAAACAACGATAACTGTTATCCCAAATAAGAATTGTGCTATTTCAATAAGAATATATTCCATTACTAAGACTTAACTAATCTATATCCCATACTTTATAAAAGCTTCCTGTTTTAGAACCATTTACAGAAACATTATTATTCGTCTTTGGCAACCACCTTATGAACACTGATTTAAGATTTATTGTTGTTCCAAGGCTATAAACCTGATATGGGTTTTCTTGCCCATAAGCTTGTCTAACACCTGCATTAAACATTTTATAAGAATATGATGTACCTATTTCATCTCCGGTAAAATCATCCAATCTCATAGCTCTATTGTCCCTGCCAGAATAATAGTAGTTGGTTTGAAAGTCCAAATCCGCCGAAAGCCCAAAGTCACTGGTAAAATTGAAGTCATATGCACCAGCAAGACCTTCTTGCCAGCTTCCACTATAGAAACCTGTGCCTAATTGAAATTCAAAGAATATCAATTTTGCCTTAAATTGACCTGTAGCGGACAATCCGTCAGGTAAACTCTCGATAATTTTTCTCTTTATCCGTTTTTCGCCGTCTTCTGCCATTGTCCCAAAAGTCCTTGCCAGGTCTCTGTCATCAGCGCCTGCCCAAACAAAACTATTGTTTCCCCAGTAAGCCGCTGCCTCTTCTCTAGATTCAAACCACAGCCTCTCGTTCGTTTGCCAATTATAATAAAATGGAGGTGGATCTTCACCATTCTCGTCACCACTCCCATTGTTATCCCCTTCATTAGAATCACTTGCTTGATAAACTGTAATCACATCGTCTTCGTTTAGACCATTGGCCTCCATCCATTCCACTGTAGAGTTTGCCCCAGAAGGGTCCGCCCAAAATAAAGGGTTGTTGTCAAAGGCATTGTAAGGAGAAAAATCATGATGTGTAACTGGGTCCATGACCACCCACCGTGCGATGGCCGGGTCGAACTGCCTCATCTCCATCTCCATCATGTTGTACCCGAGGGACTCTTCAATTTCAATACCTTGGAACTCGAACTTATGGTCACGTCCAACAACCACGTTATTGTACCCCTTATGCTTGAGCCCGAAGGGGTAGTAGTTGTTCTCCTCCCGGACCTCGGTGGCAGCATCGATGGTCCCGTCCCCGTTGTCATCGGCAAAGCTAAGTCGTACGTTGCCCAGATGGTCCTTGTACTGGTAGACATGGGTGAAGGCATTGCCTGCACCGGCAGGCTCCACATAGCCCACCGGCATGTGGAAGAACTTCAGGCTGGGAAATCCTATGGTATTCCCCATAGGACCACCACCATAGGTGTCCACCTTCTCGTACACGAAACCTCCGGCATAGTCGGTCGTTGTCACAGAACTCCCCTCTGAGACCACCTTCTGCAATTTGGTCCCCGCGGCATCGTAAAAGTACGAGATCGTGCCATTATGTGCACCGTTGTCAATGGTCACCTGGGTCGGGTTATGCCACACGAAAGATTCGTGCGGCAGCTGGGGTAATCTTATTTATGTAGCGCTGAGCGAAGTTTGAAACTTCGCTCTTTAGCGCTAGTATTCCACTACGAAGTCGCAGACTTCGCAGAGCGGGGGCCTCAGGGGTCGAACCGCCACCGCACCGACTGGCAGTTCGCGCCAAAGGTCTACCAGACCTTCGGGAGCTCACTCCCCCTTCATCCGCACTTCAAAACCCTCCACTTTTTGTGGTGAAAGGAGAGTGCGAAAAGTCTTGGGCCTGCGCGGCAGGCTCGCTCCTCACTGACAAAGTCCACAGGACTTTGCTTTCTTCGTTCTGACGTGTTTGCCTCAGGGGTCGAACCGCCACCGCACCGACTGGCAGTTCAAACCATCAATGCAGCGAAATCCTCTAAAACTATCTTCCCTTTCACATAGCATCCTTTACGAAATTTTGATAGAGCACATTTTTGAGAACTTTAGAAGCTACTTTTTCTTCTGCTTATCATCCTCAGGCGCATCAATTTCCTTGCGATATCGCTCCAGAAATCTCTTCTGCATGGCTTCCATGCGTTCACGCATCTTATCGATGTCCATGAAATCCTCCTCAAATCTACTTTCAAAGAAGTCATCGCTAAAAAAGCGTTTGGTGAAGAGGGAGTCTTCGGCAAAAAGATCTCCAAATCCTTCTTTGTTGAAATCAAATGCAGAAAAATTTCTATAGAATCTAGATTCCATCGACCTAAGTAAACTATCCTTATTCAACGATGCCATATCATTAGAATGTTTCTCCGATGACCATGTGTAGATAGAATCGTAGCGAATAAGGTTGCCGTTCTCATCAAATTCTTTGTTTACCGTCCAGCTGCCTTTAGGTACTTCGGTGTCTTTCGATGCAGCGTCCTTATCAACAACATCTCCATTCATTTTTTCTTGACTGTTACAGCTCGTACTTAATAGGGCTGCCAGCATCAATATCATATACCGTTTCATTATTTTAAGTTTTTACAGTTTGTCAGACATATTAACCTGCACCTTTTCAAAAGTTGGTGACGTTTTCAAAGGTCCCGATATAATACTTTGAAGATAAAAGGGTCGGTGATTCCGACCCCATGACCTTTTTTAAGAAACTTTAATGTTGCGAGGGGGTTTTTGTATTGCCTCTTCCTTCTTTGGCAAGTGAATGCTTAGTACTCCATCCACATAATTCGCCTTTATCTTATCCTCTTCAATCGTTTCAGGTAGCGAGAACGAGCGTTTGAAAGAAGAATACTCAAATTCTCTTCGAATGAGCGTGTCTTCTTGATCCTCGTCTTTTGACGCTACCGTGGTAGAAATTGAAAGCACCTTATTGTCCAAATCGATGTGGAAGTCAGACTTTTTTAGTCCTGGCACTGCCATTTCTACAAAGTAGGCATCCTTGGTTTCCCTGATGTTCACTTTAGGGAGTGTGAGGCCACTATTAAAATTTGGTGAGAACACTGAGGGAAGGTCCCTATTGAACATTTCATCTATCCAAGAGGACCAGCGTGGAAAGGTGAGGCTGTTTGAATCCGAGTTCGCCCCACTTCCATTTTGTTTTTTCACTAGATTGCTCATAGCTACAAAAATTTAAGTTAGACATCAATTCAAAATTCACAGTCATAGGAACAAATTAGATGCCAAAACATACCTAGCTCTCTAATGATAAAAAGTTTTAAGATTTATTAAGAATTACCTGATTTTGGTACGGGAGATTTGGACTAAAAAAATGTCAAAATGACGTTTTTCCATATTCAAATGACAACTTTTCATCTTTTATCCTGAATAACTTAGGAGTATTAGGTCTATAAAAGTTCAAGAATTCGCTCCAAGGCCATTCCTCTGGAACCTTTGATGAGAATGTGGCTATCGTTAATGCTCTTTGTGTCAAATGTCATCTTAAAATCTTCGAATGATTGATAAAGTTTTGCGCCATTCGGCACGTTTTGTATTGCAGAAAAATTCCTTCCCAAAAGATGGATCTCGTCAAAATTTAGTCTGGCAACATGATCTGCGATGAATTGATGCTCTTTTGCTGCGGTGGCCCCCAGCTCGAACATATCGCCTAAAAAAACCACTTTGCCGTTACTCTCGAGGTTGGCCAAATTGTCTATCGCAGCTTTCATGCTAGAAGGATTCGCGTTGTACGCATCGAGGATGACGGTGTTGCTACCTCTTTTTATGATTTGGGAACGGTTATTACTAGGCACGTAGTTTTCTACGGCACTCTTTATTTCTCTTGGATCGACCTTAAAATAATCACCGATGGCAATGGCAGCAGCAATATTGCTAAAATTGTATGCGCCGATCAAATTGCTTTGAATCTCTTCTCCCTTATATGCGACTCGCACCATGGGATTACTTGAGAGGAGCTTTACTTGTACATCGCTATCGCTGTCTTCCGAAAAACTATAGGTGTTTTGATAGTCTGCTACCTGCTTTATTTGCTTATGGTCATCACCGTTGAATACGATGAGCCCCGAATGATCTCTGAGATGGTCATACAACTCGCTCTTACCTCTAACAATAGCCTCTTCGCTTCCAAACCCTTCGATATGTGCTTTGCCAAAATTGGTGATATAGCCATGATCTGGTTCGGCAATAGTGCATAGGAATGCAATCTCTTTAAGGTGGTTGGCTCCCATTTCTACGATGCCTATTTCGGTATCTCTGCGCATATCTAGCAATGTCAAAGGCACCCCTATGTGATTGTTCAGGTTTCCTTGGGTGGCGATGGTTTTGAACTTTTTTGAAAGGACGGCATTGATCAGCTCTTTGGTGGTCGTTTTTCCATTGCTCCCGGTCATGGAAATAATAGGAAGTTTGAGTCGTTTTCTGTGATGGTTCGCTAACTCTTGAAGCGACTGAAGAGCATCTTCGACAAGAATATATTGGTCATTCTTTTGATATTTTTTTTCGTCAATTACCGCAAATCGTGCACCAGAAGATAGTGCATATTCGGCAAAGGCATTTCCATTGAAGTTCGCTCCTTTCAAGGCAAAGAAGATGCAGTTTGCACTTATTTTTCTGGTATCGGTGCATACTCCACTCGACTGGAGATAGCACTTATATAATTGCTCAATATTCATAAAATAAAGGTATAAAAAAAGCCCTGTTTTCAGGGCTTTTTTATATCAGTATGAGGTAATAGAATTATCCTCGAGGTGTTTTCTTTTTCTTAGATTTCGATCCTACTCTACTCATAGCATTTCTAAATCCAATATAGTCAGTGGCCATATATTGAGGTAGATATCTTCTTTGAGCTGGATCTAACCAATACGCTCTATCTCTCCATGAACCTCCTTTGAAGACTCTCGCCTCATCATCGATCAATGTGGTACGCTGAGTCGATTTGTCGTACTCTCTGATCATATTTCCTAGGGTGTCAGCAGATATCGTGTGTTTCGGAGCGTTATACATCACTTTGTTGGTATCTTCATTTTCTTCTTCCTCATCAAAGAAACGCTCAAAATATCTTGACGAACTGAAATCCCCGTCCCTATAATTTCTATTGTCACTCTTCGAGAAATTTGTACGTAAGTAGGTGTCAGATTCGTCAACAGGAACCTGCGCAAGTGCACCAGGAAGATTTCTTGCGATGATACGACCGTTGCTGAGTGTATCGTAAGTCACAGAATCCACACTAACGATGGTGGCTTTTCCGTCAGGACCAATATTGTTCTTGTAATATTCATTTCCGCGGTAATAGTTAAAGTCGTTCGCTTCATCATCGACTATAGGACGATAAACGTCAGCAACCCATTCTGCAACATTTCCGGCCATGTCATAAAGGCCATAGTCATTTGGTGGATATGATTTTACCTGGTTGGTAATGTCCGCACCATCATCAGACCATCCAGCAATACCACCATAGTCACCTTTACCTTGCTTAAAGTTTGCCAATTGGTCGCCTTTGATCTTTCTTCTTCCAGATCTGGTATATTCACCTAACCATGGATATTTTTTCTTTCCTCGGTAGGTATTGTAATTTCTAATTCCGACAAGTGATAATGCAGCATATTCCCATTCTACCTCGGTTGGTAGTCTATAATCTGGTAGAGCAACACCAGACGTTCGTCCTGCGTAGGTATTGACCGTCGTAGTGTCTCTTCTTTGTTGACCTCTTTTTCCAGTAAGTGAATCTATACCACCACCGTACGTCTTTTCTGGCTGACTCAAATAAACATCGGTATCAAAGGGGGCCTTGATGTCCATACTCTTGATGGATGCATCGCGCTCCAAGAATCCTTGGTCTCCTAAGATCTGCTCATTGACACGGTCGGTACGCCAGTCGCTAAATTGGACTGCCTGAATCCAGTTTACACCAACCACAGGATATTCGGCATATGCTGGGTGACGCAAATAATTATTGGTCATTACCTCGTTATATCCTAGTCTATTTCTCCAAACGAGGGTATCTGGCAATGCGCCATTATAAATTTTTCTATACTTTGGGTCTTCTGGAGGAAACATGCTGTTCAACCAATATAAGTATTCTACATACATGATATTGGTCACTTCTGTCTCATCCATGTAAAAGGATTGAACGTGCTGTTGGGTTGGAGTATTGTTCCAATCGTGCATAATATCATCTTGGACCTTACCCATGGTAAAGGTTCCACCCTCTATAAACACCAAACCAGGGCCTGTGGCCTGTTCTTTGAAGTTTGTATTGTACTGAAATCCACCAGCTTTGTTGTTGATCTTCATGCCGGTAGCTCTAGAGATATTACTAGTGCCTTTGGAATTCTTACAGCCTGTAAACACTGTGGCAGATACCATAGCCATCAATACAAATCTAACTGCATTTTTTCTCATAATTAAGACTTAAGTTGTATAAGAATTTGGATTCGCAATATAGTGATTAACCTTAAAATAACAACTATTTTCAATAAAATTAGTATTTCAAGAGAATAGGCACAATTTATCCGCCTCACGATTCAATAAACGCAAGTAGCACTTATTTATTATTCGTAATTTTGAAAAATTAAAGATTGGTATACTAAGGTTTTCCAAACTTCGTTAAAAAAGCAATGAAAAAGACACTATTACTCCTGCTAGTTTTAGGAATACACGCATTTGGAATATCCCAAACGAAACACTTCGATATCGCGTGGCAATCTCCCCAGCCGTACCCTTTGATCAACTCGGAGATCTTATTGCCAACTTTCCAAGAAGAGAATCATGACTTTGATCCAAACAGAGGATTGCAATTTGTTGCACGATGGGAGGTCTCATCTAAGGTGGATCCGCAGAGTCTTGTCGTAAAGAACATACGGTTTCAGGAAATCGACGAAGCAGGCTTGGCAGAAATGCCAAGAACGACCATACCGGCAGTTACGGATTTTAGATTGTACTCTCGGAATGCTCGCTCCAAAATATTTAATGTCCTTACGCTAAATCCAATTATTGTTGACCAAGGTGTCTACAAAAGGGTTGTTTCTTTCGATATTTCGTTCCGAGCTCTTGAAAATTCTCCGAATGCATTTTCAAGCAGATCTGTCAACACGGGAAGGGCCATCACAAATTCGGTTCTTGCTTCGGGAACATGGTATCAATTTTATGTCGAAAAGTCTGGAGTGTATCGTTTGGATAGAAATTTCTTGTCCAATTTAGGAATGAACGTCAGTGGAATAGACCCTAGGAATTTAAAGATATATGGTAATGGCGGGCAGATGATCGCCCTTAAAAATGAAGATGTATTGCATTACGACCCTGCAGAGAACGCTATTATGGTCGTTGGAGAAGAAGATGGCACCTTTGACGGAAGTGATTATGTGTTGTTTTACGCGGAGGGCCCAGACCAATGGAACGACGAGAGTCAAACACATGTGAATGCATTCACCAATAGAACCTACTACTACATTACCGCTTCGGGCTTATCCGGAAAACGAATTCAGGAGGCCTCCCAACCAACGGGAGTGCCTGATAATATTTATACGACATTTGACGATTATCAATATTACGAGAAAGATAGCCTTAACATTCTGCAATTGGGTAGAAGATGGTTCACCAATGCCTTTAATATCAACAATACCAGGACCTACTCGTTTGATTTTCCCAATCGAGTGGTGACCGAGCCCATTACTGTAAGCGGCAAAATGGCAGCAGCTTCACCAGTAAACACCCAATTTAGAATAAGTGCCACAGACGATCTGGTGGTCGATTACAATATCGCTAGCGTTTCCAACAACGATGGATTTAGACAGGATCCTTTGACCTCGACCCCTAATAGATTGCGTTTAGGTTTGAAGTCTACCCAGAACGTGGTCACTTCTTTAGGGGATGAGATACCGGTCCTGATAGAATACTTTAATGCAGGAAATCCTTTGTCGGTTGGTTATATGGATTACATCACCGTAGAGGCAAAACGCCAATTGAAAGGATATGGTAAACAATTCAACTTTCAATTCAACGAGATGGCCTCTCTTCCGGGGATTGGGGAAGTGAGACTCACCGATGCTGCTAATATTGGCTATGTCTTTGATATTACCGACAAATACAATGTGGCGCGCTACAGCAACAACAACGCAGCCAGTGATTTCTCTTTTTCATTGACACAGGGTTCCGAGAGGAAATTTATCGCTGTGGACCTACAGGATGTTTATACTCCTAGAATAGATGCCGCTAATCGCGGCGTTACCAATCAGAGTCTGAAGTTTACCATTTTTAATGACGCTGCTGGTTTTAGGGATGTAGATTATATTATTGTAGCGCCACAGTTTTTAAGTGCCACTGCCCAAAGATTGGCAGACTTTCATGGTCGAATATCAAATCTCAACGCCAAAGTGGTTACGTTAGAACGAATTTATAGAGAATTCAACACTGGCAATCCTGATATTGGAGCGATTCGAAATTTTGTCAAGTATGTCTATGATAATGCTTCCACTCCTGCAGGTAGAATCAAATATCTCTGCCTATTTGGAGATACCTCATTCGATTATAAGAACAGGCTGCAGAATAACAATAATATAGTTCCGACCTATCATTCCTACACAAGCCATAACTTTCTAAATGGAATAATGTCTGATGATTTTTATGCGATGATGGATCCCGAAGAAGGACTGATGGAGAACGGGCAGTCCGACCAGGACCTCATGGACCTCGCTGTAGGGCGAATTTTGGCTTCGAGTACTTCAGAGGCCAATGACATGGTGACCAAGATAGAGGAATACTATTCCGAATTGTCCAATGGAAAATGGCGCAATAATATTACCATGGTATCGGATGACATTGATGTTTTTGGGGATCGTAATATAGAAGGTCTCCTCGATCAAGTCTCGGATGAGATCGCTAATAATAAACCGTTTCTCAACGTCAAAAAAATTCACAGCGGGTCTTACCAGCAAGAGACCACAGCAGGTGGAGCCCGGTATCCCCAAGTGAATGAGGATATTCTTAATGAGATAGAGTTTGGTTCTTTGGTCGTTAATTATTTTGGCCATGGTGGCGAAGACGGTCTGGCTCAAGAACGGATCTTTCAGAAGCCAGACGCGTTAGGATTGTTCAACAGATTTAGATATCCTTTGATCGTGACAGTTACTTGCGAGTTTGCGCGCTTCGACAATCCTTTGAGGCCTACTGTAGGGGAATTTACCTTTAGCAACAAACGTGGCGGTGCCATTGGACTCATCACGACTACCAGATTAATTACCGTTGGAGCGGGAATTGCATTTAATAGAGTCTTAAGTAGAAACTTGTTTCGTTATAATTTGTCCTCGCCCTTCGATCCTTTTGATTATGGAGCTATCTCTGAATCGGTGATGAACACCAAAAATTCCGTAACATCCAATAAACGAGTGGTGTTCTTTGTGGGAGATCCAGCAATGAAGTTGGCCATCCCAAGGCCAAAGATCAACCTAACACATGTGAATGATGTTCCGGTGACCCAGCCCTTGGATACGCTTAAAGCTTTGAGCTATGTGAAAATGAGGGGTAATATCACCGACGTGAACGATGTGCTGCTTTCAAACTTCAATGGAGAGGTCTTTACGAGTATCTTCGATAAAAATATTCAACGACAAACACTTGGTAACGATGGGGTGATCGTTGCCGGACAATTGCAGATACTGAATTATGAAACCTTAGGAGAGATCATTTTCAGAGGTAAATCATCTGTTCAGAATGGTGAATTCGAATTTGATTTTGTCGTGCCAAAGGATATAGCTATTCCAGCAGGCAATGGAAAGATAAGTTTTTACGCACTTCCTGAAGGGGGAGGGTCGGATTATACAGGCGCAAACATCGACGACCTGGTCGTTGGGGGTCTTAATGAGAATGCTGCCAATGATGACATTGGGCCAACCGTAAGGTTATTTATGAATGATGAGAGCTTTATTTCTGGAGAAATAACATCGAGCTCTCCAATTCTATTGGCGTTGGTAGAAGATGAAAATGGTATTAATACGGCTAGCGGTATTGGGCACGATATCATCGCGATCTTAGATGGAGATGAAGGGAATCCTTTTGTACTTAATGATTACTACGAAACAGAATTGGATGATTATACCAAAGGAAGGGTTTCATTTCCCTTTAGAGACCTGGAGCCAGGGCTACATACCTTGAGTTTTAGGGTTTGGGACGTTTATAACAACTCTTCTACTGCCGAAATTCAGTTCTTTGTTGCTTCGGATGACGATATCCGATTGAGTAGAGTGCTCAATTACCCCAACCCTTTTACCAGTTATACCGAGTTTTGGTTTAGTCATAACCAACCCATCGGTGAGACCTTGGACGTGCAAGTGCAGATATTTACCGTGAGTGGCAAAGTTGTGAAGACCATAAATCAACAAGGTATCGTGGCATCCAGCCCGCTTATCAGGGAAATTACTTGGGACGGGCTCGATGATTTTGGAAATAGGATCGGAAAAGGCGTCTATGTATATAAGATTACCGTAAAATCTACGTTAACTAACAAAACCGCCGAGAAGTTTGAGAAACTTGTCATACTTTAAAATAAAACTATATTTGTCACAATCTAACATTTCATTTTAATGAAAAAACTAATTACCTCAATCTTTATCCTGTCTTTTACGTGTGGGCTTTATGCTCAAAATGACAGGGTAATCACTACCGCCGTTCCCTTTTTATTGATTCCTACCGATGCCAGATCTGCTGGTATGGGAGATATGGGAGTAGCCACCTCGCCAGACGCATTTTCACAAAACTGGAACGCAGCAAAAAATGTGTTTGCAGAGAAACAGATTGGGATAGGCCTTAGTTATACGCCTTACCTAAGCGACCTTGTAAGTGATATCTTTCTGGGAAGTGTTAATTACTACAACCGAATCAATGAGCGGAGCGCCTGGGCGGCAAGCTTCAAGTATTTTAGCTTGGGAGATATCGAATTCAATACTTTCGATGGATTTAACGTAATTCCACAAGGAACGGAATCTCCAAACGAATTTGCATTGGACGTTTCTTACGCTTTGAGACTTAGCGATCAATTTTCCATGGCTGTTGGAGGTAGATTTATCCGTTCGGACCTCAAGTTGGCGCCCGTGGACCCAGATGCGACCGCAGCTTCATCATTTGCAGTCGATATCACTGGATACTATCAATCTGAAGAAAAAGCATACGATAGCTTCAATGGTCGCTGGAGAGGTGGTTTCGCCATCACTAATTTAGGTCCAAAACTAAAATATGACCAAGGTGGAAATGAATTCTTCTTACCTACGAAATTAGGTCTTGGAGGAGGTTTCGATTTCATCTTCGATGAATACAATAAACTTGGCGTCACCATAGAGACGACTAAGCTATTGGTCCCGACACCAAGTATTCCTGTTGATGGACAAGGAAACGAGGTTTCTGGAGAAGATGACCCAAATTTTGTTGGTTACCAGCAATCGGACGAGGGATTCCTCTCTGGGGTGTTCAGCTCATTTGGAGATGCCCCAGACGGTTTCGGCGAAGAGCTAAAAGAATTTACCTGGTCCTTAGGTGCAGAGTACACCTATCAAGATTCATTCGCTATGAGAGCAGGTTATTTCAACGAGAGCGAGGAAAAGGGAGCCCGAAAGTTCTTTACGATTGGTGCTGGCTTCACATATAATGTAATGAAGCTAGATGTCTCGTATTTGTTCTCCGCGTCTAAGGTGCGTAATCCTTTAGAAAATACATTGCGTTTCTCACTTACCTTTAACTTGGGTGGTGAGTACCAAGAGTATTAGTAAAATAAAATGGAGTGAAGGAAATACAAGTAACGGCGACTGTGCAGTTATTCGATGATATCGATGAACTTCCAGCTCAAGCCAAACAGCTGATGCTTCAAGCCATTGAAGCTCGCAAGAAAGCATATGCGCCTTATTCTAAATTTAGAGTGGGCGCAGCTTTGTCTTTGGACAATGGCGAGATCATCACTGGGAACAATCAGGAGAATGCCGCCTATCCTTCTGGCCTTTGTGCCGAGCGTGTTGCCATTTATTATGCAGGTGCTCAATATCCTGATGCGAAAGTCCTCTCTATTGCCATCACCGCAGCCTCCTCTACAACACAGGTTAACGAACCGATTTCTTCTTGCGGTAGCTGTCGTCAATCCATTGCAGAGTATGAACAAAAGCAAAAATCTCCCATTGCCATCTATTTTATGGGCGAACTTGGGAAAGTAGCAAAGGTAAATTCATTGAAAGACCTGCTTCCACTTGGTTTTGATAATTCGTTCCTATAAACATCAAGGCGAAATTTCAAAAAACCTTTCTCTAACGTTTTCGTGTGATTATTTTATAAAAATCCCTTTCAAATAGAGCTTTTCATTTTTTCACTAATGCCGAAAGTGCTATTTTTGTTAGTCATTTGTTGGGTCGTAAGCAGATTAAACGATTAAACAGGCAAATGACAGAGTTTCATCAAAATAGGAGCTTTCATAACAGTGTTGTGAAAATCCTTGATTTACAAGTAGTTAAAAATTGCAAAATCCGAAAGAGTGAAAAAAGTAACTAAAGAAACGTATCTAAAATGGTACGAAGACATGCTCTTCTGGCGCAAGTTCGAAGATAAACTGGCCGCCGTTTATATACAACAAAAAGTTAGGGGATTCCTTCATCTATATAATGGACAGGAGGCTGTTCTTGCAGGCTCTTTACATGCAATGGATCTCTCCAAGGACAAAATGATCACCGCATATCGCAATCACGTCCAGCCTATCGGTATGGGAGTTGACCCAAAACGTGTGATGGCAGAACTCTATGGAAAGGCGACCGGAACCTCTCAAGGTTTAGGAGGTTCTATGCATATTTTCTCTAAAGAAAAAGGATTTTACGGCGGTCATGGGATTGTCGGAGGTCAGATTCCTTTAGGAGCAGGGATGGCATTTGGTGACAAATATCATGAAACAGGTGCGGTTACACTTTGTTATATGGGCGATGGTGCGGTCCGTCAAGGCTCGCTGCACGAAACTTTCAACTTAGCGATGCTTTGGAAGCTTCCAGTGGTATTTATCTGTGAGAACAACGGATACGCAATGGGTACTTCTGTAGAGCGAACGGCAAATCATACCGACATCTGGAAACTAGGGCTCGGATACGAAATGCCATGCGGACCGGTAGATGGGATGAATCCCGTCAAAGTCGCCGAGGCAGTGGATGAAGCGATTCAACGAGCGCGTCGAGGCGATGGTCCAACCTTCTTAGAAATGAAGACCTATCGTTATCGGGGACACTCGATGAGTGATGCACAGCATTATAGAACCAAAGATGAGGTCGCGGAATATCAAAAGATCGATCCTATTACTCAAGTAAAAGAGATCATTTTGGAAAAGAAATATGCGAGCGAAGATGAAATAGCAGAAATAGACAAGCGCGTCAAGGAAATGGTGAAGGAATGTGAGAAGTTTGCAGAAGAGTCACCTTTCCCAGAAAAGAACGTGATGTACGATGCCGTTTACGAACAAGAAGATTATCCATTTCTACCACATAAACTCTAAATCATGGCAGAAATCATAAACATGCCGAGACTCAGCGACACCATGGAAGAAGGTGTAGTGGCAAAATGGCTCAAAAAAGTTGGTGATAAGATCGAAGAAGGTGATATTCTGGCCGAGATCGAGACAGACAAGGCCACGATGGAATTCGAATCCTTTCATGAGGGAACGTTATTACATATCGGCGTTCAAGAGGGCGATGGAGCTCCCGTGGATACCCTTTTAGCAATCATTGGTAACGAAGGAGAAGATATTTCTGGTTTGCTCAATGGTAGTTCCAATGAAGCGCCGAAAGAAGAAACATCGAACAAAGAAGAGGCCACTAGCTCAAACGAATCAACACCAGAGGCCGCAAGTGTGCCTGAAGGTGTAGAAGTGGTGAAAATGCCTCGATTGAGTGATACCATGGAAGAAGGTACCGTGGCAACATGGATCAAAAAGGTGGGTGACGATATTGAGGAAGGAGATATTCTAGCCGAGATCGAGACCGATAAGGCGACCATGGAATTCGAGTCTTTCTATTCGGGGAAGCTATTACATATCGGCATTGACGAGGGAGGAAGTGCCCCTGTAGATTCAGTGTTGGCGGTGATAGGTCCTGAAGGTACCGATGTCGATGCGGTCTTAAAGGCATTCGCATCCGAGGGGACTGCTCCAAAAGAAGAAAAGACTACCTCCAAAGAGCAACCAAAAAAAGAAGAAAAGAAAGCAGACACTCCAAATGCCAAGAGTACGACTTCGACCAATGGAAGGATATTTGCATCGCCCTTGGCGAAGAAGATAGCAGAAGAGAAAGGAATCGACCTTTCGCAAGTTTCTGGTACCGGTGAAAACGGACGTATCGTTAAAAGAGATGTGGAAGATTTTACTCCGCAAACTGCAACAACTGCCGCACCATCTGCCGAATCATCACAAACACAAGCGCAAGCCGCACCAGTGGCAGCCTTCGTCCCAGTAGGAGAAGAGAGCGTCGAGCAGGTGAAGAATTCGCAGATGCGCAAGGTCATCGCAAAGCGATTGGGTGAGTCTAAATTCACGGCCCCTCATTACTACCTCACTATCGAAGTAGATATGAGCAATGCAATGGCTTCTAGGAAAATGATCAACGAGCTGCCAGACACAAAGGTCTCGTTCAATGATATGGTGGTAAAGGCATGCGCTATGGCGCTTAGAAAACATCCACAGGTGAATACTACCTGGAATGACGATGTTACAATTTACAATCACCACGTTAGTATCGGTGTGGCTGTAGCGGTAGATGAAGGGCTTGTAGTGCCTGTATTGAAGTTCACCGATCAGATGTCATTGACACAGATCGGCGCCCAGGTCAAAGACTTGGCTGGTAAGGCCAGAAACAAAAAGATCACGCCTGCCGAAATGGAAGGAAGTACCTTTACGGTATCTAATTTGGGAATGTTCGGCATTCAAGAATTCACCTCGATCATCAATCAACCCAACTCTGCAATCCTATCCGTTGGTGCCATTATAGAAAAACCAGTGGTAAAGGATGGGCAGATCGTGGTAGGAAATACCATGAAGGTAACCTTGGCATGTGACCACCGTACGGTCGATGGTGCCACAGGAGCTCAGTTTTTACAGACATTAAGGTCATATTTGGAGAATCCAGTGACGATGCTGGCCTAGTCTTTATGATTTAATTATAATTTCGAATCCTGTCTCCGGACAGGATTTTTTTATCTTAGTAATGTCTCAATTTGAGATTCCTTTTTTCTAAAGAGCTTCATACTGTTTAGAGAATAGGTCCTTTTATCTATAGAAGAATAAATATCTAAATGATGCGAAGAAGAATTGTCAATGTCATGATCATCGGTCTAGTTTTGGCCACAATTGGTTGTGCTGCCGTTGCTGTCAATACTCAAAAGACGAAAAGTTTTCCTGAAATATCAACTGATAGAAAAATTTCCAGTGTCGAAGCTATAGAGGCACACATGAAGTTTCTCGCGTCAGACGACCTAAAAGGGCGAAATACGGGTACCGACGGCATCGAGCTTGCCGCAAATTATATCGAAGATGTATTTAAGAAGAGTAGCGTTGAACCTTATTTTTCGAGTTACAAGGATACGTTATCCAACCATAAGAAGCCAGCATACAATATCGTGGGTCATTTAGAAGGAAATGACCCAGTGCTTAAAAACGAGTATATACTAATCGGAGCGCATTATGACCATATCGGCTTTGCAGACTGGGTAGCTGGCGATGCTATCGCCAATGGTGCCAATGATAATGCCTCCGGAACGACCGCAGTATTAGAGTTGGCGCGCTATTTTGCAAAACAGAGAATCAATGGCCGAAGTTTACTATTCGCCTTGTTTTCTGCTGAAGAAAAGGGGCTTTTAGGCTCCAAACATTTGGCAAAGCGACTCAAGGAAGAAAATATCGACCTATATGGTGTCGCTAATTTCGAAATGATCGGGGTGCCGTTCAACGGAAGGGACTATGTCGCCTTTGTTACCGGTTATGATAAAACCAATATGGCCGAAAAGATGAATGAATATGCAGGGACCAACCTTATAGGTAAATCAGCGGTTGCGGTAAGTTATGATCTATTCAAGAGATCGGACAATTATCCGTTTTATCGCGAGTTCAAAGTGCCGAGTCAAACCATTTCAACCTGTGATCTCACCAACTTTGAATATTACCATCATGTAGATGACGAAATAGATAAGATGGACTTTGAACACATGTCCAATGTCATTCAAAGTATGATACCCGTCTTGGAGAAAATGAGTACGACACCCACAAAAGAAATTAAACTATACTAGATGAAGAAAGTGATCATAACCGGAGCCAGCCGTGGAATAGGGTTTGAGCTTTCAAAATTATTTGCCGATGCGGGCCATCAAGTACTCGCACTATCGCGAAATCACCTACCGATCAGCGCACTAAAACACCCCAATATTACATGTTTTTCCTTTGATCTGGCCAAAGAAGAAAGTCTTCATAAGCTGCAAGATTTTCTTAACGACCAATGGAAGCAGGTGGATATTCTTATCAATAATGCGGGTAAGTTGTTGCACAAACCGTTTAAGGCGATCAGCTCTAAGGAGTTCAAAGAAGTTTATCAGGTAAACGTTTTTGGAGTTGCCGATGTCACCCGAATCTGCATCCCATTCATGCCAAAAGATGGTCATGTGGTCACCGTAAGCAGTATGGGTGGTGTACAAGGAAGTGTTAAGTTCCCTGGACTTTCTGCATATTCGTCGAGCAAAGGGGCGGTAATTACACTTACCGAGATCTTGGCCGAAGAATATAAAGAGACGGGTCCCTCGTTCAATGTGTTGGCGCTTGGGGCAGTGCAGACCGAAATGTTAGAAGAAGCATTTCCTGGCTACCAGGCCCCACTTACCTCGCTTGAAATGGCCGAATATCTCTATGATTTTGCGTTAACTGGAAACAAATTCTATAACGGAAAACTTTTACAAGTATCTTCTAGTACACCTTAAAGATGAGCGGATATAAATGTGTCATCTTTGATTGCGACGGTGTCTTGGTCGATAGCGAGAATATTGGCAATCAGGTGTTGGTGGAAATGGCCAACGAGCTTGGCGCCGACATCGATCTAGAATATGCCTTCAAAATGTATGTGGGAAGTCATTTATATGCCTGCATGCAAGATATAGAGTGTCTTATTGGGAAACCTGTTCCGATGAGTTTTGAAACAGAATTTAGAAAACGTTCCTTTGATGCTTTCGATCGATACTTGCTGCCAGTGAACGGCGTTGAGGGGGTTTTGACGTCCATGCGACTTCCTTTTTGTGTGGCCTCAAGTGGGCCACAGAACAAGATTCGATTAAATCTCAAAAACACAGGGCTTCTCCAATATTTTGATAATAATATCTATAGTTGTTATGATATCAATAAGTGGAAGCCCGAACCAGATATCTTTATACACGCAGCCAGAGATATGGGTTTTCAACCCTCGGACTGTTTGGTCATCGAGGATTCTTCCAAGGGAATCGAGGCCGCAATCCGAGGAGGGTTTGATGTATTTGCTTATGCAGAAAACGGACGTGAGCACCATTTTTCGTATCAGCCGACCGAGACCTTCACTACAATGGCCGAGTTGCTGCCTTTAATAGAATCATATTCGAAATAATAAGATACAAAACAACAAATCCGCGAATAACAGTACCTTTGCATCCAGATGCAAACAAAGAAGAAAGACATACGGGCGCTGACCAAAGAGCAACTACGAACCTTCTTCGTGGATCATGGGGACAAAGCTTTTCGTGGAAATCAAGTATACGAATGGTTATGGGGCAAAGGAGCACATTCCTTTGAAGATATGACCAATATCTCAAAGGAAACAAGGCACATGCTCCAAGACAATTTTGTCATTAACCACATCAAGGTGGACCAGATGCAGCGAAGTAGCGATGGCACCATTAAAAATGCGGTGCGCCTACATGATGATCTGGTCGTTGAGTCTGTTTTGATACCTACAGCAACGCGAACGACCGCCTGCGTCTCCAGTCAAGTGGGTTGCAGCCTGGACTGTCGTTTCTGTGCAACCGCTCGCTTAAAACGCATGCGTAATCTCAACCCTGATGAGATCTACGATCAGGTAGTGGCGATCGATAATGAAAGTCGTCTGTATCATGGCCGTCCACTTTCCAACATCGTCTTTATGGGAATGGGAGAACCTTTAATGAACTACAACAATGTGCTTAAGGCAATCGAGAAGATCACTTCCCCCGAAGGATTGGGAATGTCACCACGTCGTATCGTAGTTTCAACCTCGGGAGTTCCCAAAATGATAAAAAAAATGGCTGATGAGGAAGTGAAATTCAAGTTGGCTGTTTCACTGCATTCTGCGATCGATGAGGTCCGTACCTCGATTATGCCATTCAATGCGACCTTCCCATTGTCGGACCTACGGGAAGCGCTAGAGTATTGGTATGCTAAAACAAAGAACCGCATCACCTACGAATATGTAGTGTGGAAAGGGATCAATGATCAACGAAAAGATGTAGATGCTTTGGTGAAATTCTGCAAGTTCGCACCTTCAAAAGTGAATCTTATCGAATACAATCCCATCGATGATGGGGAGTTTCAACAGGCCAGCAACAACGCGATCGAAATGTATCGGGATGTCCTTGAGCAAAATGGCATTACCGTGACGATCAGACGTTCTCGGGGTAAGGATATCGATGCCGCCTGCGGACAATTAGCCAATAAGAACGATGCAGCGGTTTCCTAGTCCATTTTTTGAAGACAGTTTTCATAGGTAAATGTTATCTTTGGTGCTTCTATGAAGATCGTTGAGCAAATTAAGCAACCCATTGTCGGGGAGATGGAACTTTTTGAAAAGAAGTTCTATGACTCAATGTCTTCCAAGGTAGCGCTTTTCAATCGAATCACACATTTTATCGTTACTCGCAAAGGGAAACAAATGCGACCCATGTTCGTTTTCCTTGTCGCCAAAATGGTCTCTGGTGGAAAGGTAAACGAGCGTACCTATCGCGGAGCTTCCATTATAGAGTTGATACATACTGCCAGTCTGGTACACGACGATGTGGTGGACGAGAGTCATCGTCGTCGCGGTTTCTTTTCGATCAATGCCTTATGGAAGAATAAGATCGCCGTCTTGGTTGGCGATTACTTTTTTGCCAAAGGATTATTGCTATCCGTCGATCATGGGGACTACGATCTTCTTAAGATCATTTCGGTCGCAGTGAGAGAGATGAGCGAAGGAGAATTGCTACAGATCGAAAAAGCACGAATGCTAGATATTACCGAAGAGGTCTATTACGATATCATTCGGCAAAAGACCGCCACATTGATTGCAGCCTGCTGTGCGCTTGGGGCATGTTCCGTAGCGCCAGATTCTGATCATGTAGAACGTATGCGTAAGTTTGGCGAGCTCATCGGTATGGCGTTCCAAATTAAAGATGACCTTTTTGATTATGGCGAGGAGCGCATAGGAAAGCCTACAGGGATTGATATTAAGGAGCAAAAAATGACCTTACCCCTCATCCATGTACTCAACCATTGCGATAAAAAAGAGCGCAGTTGGCTCATCAATTCCATTAAAAATCACAACAAGAATAAAAAACGAGTTAAAGAGGTCATCGCCTTTGTGAAGGACCGCGGCGGGCTCGAGTATGCCATCGATAGAATGAGATCTTTTCAGGAAGAGGCCATTGCATTGATCGAGGACTATCCCTCTTCAGAATTCAAGGATGCCTTAGAACTTATGGTAAATTACGTGATCGATAGAAAGAAATAGTTCTAAAGCGGATAAGTATACAATAACAGATTGTACTTTTTTCATCTTTTTTTCATCCCCAGACAACCTTTCGCACAATTATTGCGTCTATCTAATTGAAGACCGAATGAAACCAGCATCGTGAAAGTCATACAACTTTACAAGAACGAAGAAAAATTGATCAATAGTGCCGCGCAAAACAAACGTGATGCACAGCACCAATTGTTTCAACAGCATGCGCCAAAGATGCTAAGCGTTTGTAGGCAGTATATCAGCGACTTACAGGAGGCAGAGGAAGCAATGCTAAATGGTTTTTTAAAAGTTTTTGCCAATCTACGGACCTTCAAGTTTGAAGGTAGTTTTGAAGGTTGGATACGAAGGATCATGATACGAGAATCAATTTCTTATCTGCGCTCCAAAAAGCAGCTCGCTTTTTCAGATGAAGAGATCGAGCGTTACGAGGCACCATCGGCATCAAGTATTTCAGCCTTAGAAGTAGAGGAAATACAGGCGCTGATCGATCAACTGCCAGAGGGATATCGGATCGTGTTTGTCATGTATGCCATTGAGGGATATAAGCACAAAGAAATCGCATCATTGTTGGAGATTTCTGTAAATACCTCCAAAACTCAATTATTTAAAGCCCGAAAGATGCTTCAACGGGGCATTGGCAAGTTAAAAAACGCAAGCTATGGCACCACTTAAATTTGAAGAAGAGATAAAAGAGAAAATACAGGCTAGGAGCATCGAACCTTCTACCAAGGCTTGGGATACATTGCAAGATCGATTGCAGCCCGAATATAAGCGAAGAAGGAGAGTATGGTGGTACTTTGCAGCGGCTAGTGTCGTTGGGCTGGGAATCATTTTGTTCTCTCTAAAAGATGAGGCTGCTATAGGTGAAGGAAAGGTAGTTGATACGAATACCAAACAAAAGGAATTGCCGATCAACAGCCATAATGATAACGGATCAAAACCTATTTCTGAAAAGGAAGAAACGGTCGTAGATGTTAAAGAGTCTTCAGAAACTATGATAAGTATCGATGAAGCTGGGAACCTTAGAGAGATCAAAGACACCAACCAGGCTGTTGCGATGACCAAAAAAGATAAAGGGATAAAGTTAAAAGACAATATTCTTATTGAAGAGAAGATCGTTTCAATAACAGAGGAGGAATCCATAGCAGACCTCGTTGAAAAGGCAAAGCTACTTCAACAGCAAAATAATCAGGTTACAGATGCAGAGATCGATTCTCTACTGGAAGAGGCAGAGAAGGTCTTGGCGATGAGCAGAATGATAAAAAAAGATGAAGCTATAACGGCAGAATCCCTGCTGCTGGATGTAGAAAATGAGTTGGAGCGATCGTTCAGAGAAAAAGTATTCGAAGCGCTAAAAGACAATTACATCAAGGTCAAGACGGCCGTCGCCGACCGCAATAATTAAATTCATTCATCAATCAATTAACAATTAGGTTCCTTCGGGGGTTGTCTTTACCGGTCAACCCGCCGAGGGCTAAAATCGAACATTATGAAAAGTATTACTCGGTATTTGGTCACATTAATTCTAGCATTGCTCACACAATGGCTTTCCGCGCAGGAAATAACAAGAGAAACAAGTATTGAATCCTTAAAGGAGAAGAAGGAAGTGGTATATTCAGAAGAACGCGAGGCGCTAAAGGCTAAAGTAGAAGCGATCAATCAACAATTGGATAACAATGAGCTAACCAAAGATGAGGCCGATAAGCGAAAGCGCGAAGCAGCAGAGCTTCATGCTTCAAATATAGAGAATCGCATAGCGATCATAGATAACAAGATCGCCTTGCTAGAACGAAAGCAGGAGATCAGAGAGGAAGACGATGATGAATATGTCAATATCAGATTTAAGGTCGATGATGTTTTTGACTGGAGATCCGATAAAAGGAAAAAACGACGCTATGATCGAAGAACCACTTCGGACCTGGTGGTGGCCATTGGATTCAATAACGCCATACAGGAAGGGGTATCCTTTGATGATTCCGATTATAAATTTGCTGGTTCGCGTTTTTTTGAATTGGGTTGGGCGTGGAAGACACGCGTATTCGATAACAGCAACTGGCTTCGTATAAAGTATGGATTCTCCTTTCAGTTCAATGGTCTCAAGCCAACACAGAATCGCTACTTCATCGAGCAAGGGGATCAAACCGTATTGGCGGAATTTCCATTTGAGCTTAGAAAGTCCAAATTTAGAAGAGACAATATTGTGATACCGGTTCATTTTGAGTTTGGTCCCTCGCGAAAGATAGAGCGTGAAGAATATTTTCGTTATAGTACAAGACGAAGATTCAAGATGGGGATTGGAGGTTATGCAGGGTTCAACATGAGTACGCGTCAAAAGCTTAAATATACACAAGATGGAGAACGTGTAAAGGAAAAGATAAAGCGTGATTACAATACCGATGGGCTTATTTATGGTGTAAGCGCTTACGTTGCGATAGGTTCGGTCGGAATTTACGGAAAATATGACCTGTCTCCAATTTTTAAGAATGCCGTCAACGAGCAGCGTAATATATCGCTAGGAGTACGTTTCGATATGGATTAGCTAAAATTTCCACGAAAAGTAAAAGGGAGTAGAACTGTGGGTTCACTCCCTTTTTATATGATGTAAACATAAAAGTCTATAAAATAAAAAAGGTGGAAGAGATTCCACCTTTTTTGCCCCAAATCTTACCATGAACTTAACCTACTTATGCTATGGTGATACGAATATAACACCCTTACCATTACTGCAGCAACAAAATAAGATGAAACGTCGTTTTATCGGATAAACGGTAACAGGGTTTCGTGCGAATCACCATATATAGTTAGATGTTGTAAGAATTATTTTATAAGCAGTGCAATTGGTTGACCACAACAGCTATGTTGCGGCTTTTGTCTATTTTTACGGATCAAATGTATTCAGATTGATTTCTAAATCTACCATAGATAAAGTTTTTGAAACTTCCCGCGTCGAGGAGGTGATCGGTGATTTTGTGCAGTTAAAGAAATCGGGCTCAAATTTTAAGGGATTAAGCCCGTTTACAGACGAGCGCACACCTTCTTTTATGGTGTCTCCGGTGAAGCAGATCTGGAAGGACTTTTCTAGTGGCAAAGGAGGTAATGTCGTTGCCTTTTTGATGGAGCATGAACATTTTTCGTATCCTGAGGCGATAAAATATCTTGCAAAGAAGTACAATATCGAAATAGAAGAGACCGAACAGACCAACGAAGAAAAGCAGCAGGCAAGTGAACGAGAAAGCATGTACTTGGTCTCTGAATATGCCAATAAATATTTTCAGAGGACCTTATGGGAATCAGAGGCTGGAAAGGCGATTGGACTCACATATTTTAAAGAAAGAGGATTTACCGATGAGACGATAAAGAGGTTTGGTCTAGGATATTCGCTCGATCAATGGGAGGCTTTCACTAAGGAAGCGCTTAAAGATGGTTATCAGCTAGAATTTTTAGAGAAGACAGGATTAACGATCGTAAAAGGAGACAGAAAGTTCGATCGATTCAAAGGACGTGTCATGTTCCCGATCCGCAGTATGTCCGGAAGGGTTTTGGGTTTTGGAGGTAGGATTCTTACGAACGATAAGAAGGCAGCGAAATATCTCAACTCCCCAGAGAGTGATATTTACCATAAAAGCAAAGTGCTCTACGGGATCTATCATGCAAAACAATCGATAGCGAAGGAGGACAATTGTTATCTGGTTGAAGGATATACCGACGTTATTCAATTCAGTCAGCGAGGTGTAGAAAATGTGGTTGCCTCCAGCGGGACTGCTCTAACTCCAGAACAGATACGACTTATCAATAGACTCACTAAAAACATTACGGTGCTCTTTGATGGAGATGCTGCAGGGCTTCGCGCCTCCCTTCGCGGTATCGACCTCATTTTAGAGCAGGGCATGAATGTAAAGGTCTGCACTTTTCCCGAAGGCGAAGATCCTGATAGCTTTGCCAAGAAAACCCCCCTTGAAGAACTGGTGCGTTATCTGCAGGAGCAGTCAAAGGATTTCATTCAATTCAAGGCTTCGCTATTAATGCGTGAAGCCAAGGGAGACCCCATAAAAAGAGCCTCTGTCATTGGGGATATTGTGAATAGCATTGCGAAAATTCCCAATCGTATTCAACGCGAAGTATATATTCAAGAGTGTTCGCGCATCATGGACATTTCAGAAGAGGTACTCTTTAATACCTTGGCGCAGATCAGCAATAAGGAGCTCAAAGAGGCCAATAAAAAGTACAAGCAAGAGCAGCGGGCTTTCGACGTCGTTAAGAATGAGGTGGCTCAAGAGACTTCCAAGGTAGATAGACTCAATGTCCTAGAGATGAGTCTCATTAAAAGTTTGCTTATCTATGGGGGAAAGGAAGAGGATTTCGAGGACCTGTTGCTCAAGGAAAATGAGGAGGGTGAATTGACTCTGGAGCCAGAAGTATTCAAAGCGAAGGTCTACGAAAAGATGTATCTCGACCTTCAGCAAGACGAAGTGGCCTTTGCCAATGAGCAGTTCAATTTCCTTTTTAACGAACTGGTAAAGAGGTATAGTGAAAATGACGACTTTTCCGTTGATGCGATCATCAATGAGATAGACCCGGAGATCGCAGGTGAAATAACAGGAATGTTAATGGATGAAGAGCAGTATGATCTGCACGATTGGGAGAGTCAGAACATTTTTCCTAAAGATCGAGATACCGGCGTGGCGCAGCAAGTTAGCGAGACGATATTGAACCTTCGTTGTTACCTTATCGATGAAAAGGTAAAAGAATTACAACAAAAAACCAGCGAAAATAAAGATGGTAGCAATGTTGAGGTCCTTGAAGAGATCCAAAATTACTACCATCTAAAGGTGTTGTTGTCTAAAAAACTCAGACGTGTCGTCTAATATAATTCCAATGCCTTTGCTTGTTGAAGCAAGTCTACGAGATTGTCTACATTCAACTTACGCATAAGCCGTGCCTTGTAGGTACTCACCGTTTTTTCATTAAGATTAAGCTCCTCTGCAATGTGCTTGTTTCGTCTTCCTGCTGCCAATAGCTTCAACACTTCAACTTCTCTTGTAGAGAGTCTTCTAAAGAACCTTCGAGGCTTGTTGGTGCTTTCGTCAAAGGCCAATCTTTGGGCAAGTTCATTGCTGATAAAAATACCCCCATTGGCTACCTTCAAAATGGCCTCACCGATCATATCAACGTCAACCGACTTTGCCAAATAACCAGAGGCACCCGCTTTCAAGGTACTTACGGCGTATACATCTTCGGCCTGTGAGCTGAACATGATCACTTTAACATCTGGATGCTCTTTTTTTAGCTTTCTTAATGCCGTGATGCCATTGATCTCTGGGATGTCCATTTCCAACAGTACTACATCGACATCGTTGCTCGCAACAAAATCAAATAATTCTGAGGTTGTGGCAGCTCTCCCAATTACTTCGATGTTATTGGAGGACTTGAAGAGCGCTTTGATTCCCTTTTGAACAATGGGATGATTATCGGCGACTAATACTTTGACCATAATCCTAATTTTTAATTAATACAACACATGCCACAAAAAGAATAGCACTAAATAAAGTGCAAGGACGATAATGAGCCTTATGGATGGATATGCGGGGGTTGCTTCGTTTACGTTAAAGTTACTCAAAAAAACAATACGACCCTTAACAGATTCCCAGAAAAGCCTTTCATTTTTAATAAGAATGCAGATATTAAAGGTAATTTTTGGGGATTTCGCATACGGGTATTGGAATCATTTTATGCTTATTAGCACCGTTGAATTTTTTGTAGATCTCAAAGACTTTTTTTTCTCTCCCATCAAAATCGTCGGCTACCTTACCTTGATCATCCATAGACATTGCCCATTCCAATTCGGGGTAGCTGGCGCCTATCTGGTCTTCATCACTTCTGGCGTCACCAAAAAGACCATCAGATGGAGCCGCCACTATAATGCTATTAGGGACTTGTAAATACTTTCCAACTTCGTACACCTCGCTTTTTAAGAGATCTGCAATAGGACTTAGGTCGACGCCTCCGTCTCCATACTTGGTATAAAACCCAACACCAAAATCCTCTACCTTATTGCCAGTCCCTGCGACCAGTCTTCCCAGAAGTCCAGCATAGTAGTATAAGGTGGTCATTCTCAGTCTCGCTCGCGTATTGGCCAAGGCCATATCAACAGTGGTCTGCGATCCGTCTAATGAGACCTCGGTCTTAAATTCTTCAAAGACGGGAGTAAGGTCAACTCGGGTAGCGGTCACATTATCAAACCGTTTTTCAAGCTGTTCAATATGCTCTTGCGCCCTGCTTACATGGCTCGCCGCCTGGTGTATGGGCATCTCTATGCAAAGTGTAGGGAATCCAGTCTTGGCGCAGAGGGTAGAGGTCACGGCAGAATCGATACCACCAGAGACACCGACCACAAAGCCATTGACCTTGGCATTTGTTGCATACTTTTTTAGCCAATCTACGATGTGGTCAACAACTTTTTCTGTCTTCATTGTGGTGGTTTTTTAGATTTGTAATAAATACCTTTGCCAAACAAAAATACGCGAATCATAAAATTTAAAAAAGACCGTGGCGTTATTGCTACAAAAAATTCTTCAGATGATCAAAAAAGGTATAGCATTTCTGCTATTGGCAGTATTTTTTCTTTCCGCATGCAAAAAGGAGAATAAAGTGGAGACCGAGATCGCCAAGATTCCAGTTGAGATAGATGTGGATAGATTTGAGCAAGAGTTTTATAAAAGCCCGATCGGGCAACTGCAATCGATAAAAAGGAAGTATCCATATTTATTTCCAGTACAATATAAAGATAGTTTTTGGCTGCAGAGAAAAAAGGATACACTGCAACTAGAACTAGTAGCTCAAGTCGATGAGACCTTTGGTGGTCTTGGGCAAGAAAAAGAAAATATCAGAGCGCTATTTCAGCATATAAAATATTATTTCCCAAGCTTTGATCCACCTCATGTGATCACCTTGACGTCCGACGTAGATTACGAGAACAAAGTGATCTATGCCGATAGCCTCTTATTGATCTCTTTAGATACCTATTTGGGCGAGAGCAACTATCTGTACGAAGGGCTGTCGCAATACAAAAGAGCCAATATGCGAAAAAGTATGTTGTTGTCTGATATCGCCAATGCCATTACAGGGCGAAAAGTTAGGCAGCCACAGAATCGCATATTTCTGTATCAAATGATCTACCATGGGAAAATATTGTACCTAAAGGATAAGTTGTTGCCTTTACTGCCCGACAAGGATAAGATCGGTTATTCCCAAGAACAGCTTCAATGGGCTGCTGAAAACGAACAATTCATTTGGCGCTATTTTGTTGAAAATGATATGTTATATGAAACGGATCCTAAATTGCTTCAGCGGTTTATCTATGATGCGCCTTTCTCTAAATTCTATCTCGAAATCGATAGCGAATCTCCTGGAAGATTAGGGCAGTGGTTGGGGTGGCAGATCGTTAGAAGTTTTATGAACAATAATGACGTATCTTTGCAACAATTATTGGAGACCCCCGAAGAAGAAATCTTTAACCGTGCTAAGTACAAACCTAAAAAGTAATGGCAAACCACACTTCAGAGATCAAACTCAAAGTAGAGTTAGACGAAAATAGAGTTCCCGAAAAATTGTCATGGTCCGCCGAGGATGGCGGAATCAGCGAGGAAGAGGCAAAGGCCGTAATGCTATCTGTATGGGATAGTAAACAACAGGAAACGTTGCGTATCGACCTATGGACCAAAGATATGCCCGTGGACGAGATGAAACTGTTCTTTCATCAGACATTGGTCACCATGGCAGATACCTTTTTCAGAGCAACGCAAGATGAGAAGATGACTGCTACCATGAAAGACTTCTGCGATTACTTTGCCGAGAAGCTCGAGTTGAAGAAGCCCTGACCCTAAGTAAGGATATTCTTTTTCCCCGACAATAGTCTAATGACCGATACGATAGAGAAGCTCATATTCGTTTACAATGCCCGATCTGGAGCCTTGAACGCATTGATGGATGCTGGCCATAAGTTGTTTAGTCCTTCGACATACCCGTGTAGTTTGTGTGCATTGACCTATGGGGCTTTTTCCGAGAAGAAAAAATGGAAGGCCTTTAAGCGGCAAATTGATACTCCTATCAGTTTTTTGCATATCGATGAGTTTGAGAAGGAATATGCCTCAAAGTTTCTTAATAATTATCAATATCCGGTCGTGTTAGCTGCGACTGCAAATGACCTACAGTTGGTGATGTCCTCAAAGAAGTTGGACGCCATGGAGGATATAGATCAGCTCATCAAAGAACTGAGCAGCCTGTTGAAATGATCAGCGACTATTTTTTAATTCAAGATTCACCTGTGCGATATAGTCGAGAAGTTCTTCTTTTCCAATGTCTTTAGAGGCCGAAGTGATAAAATAATTAGGCATTTCTTCCCATACATCTGCAAGTAGCTTTTCCTTGTAGATATCTATGTTTTGCTTGATCGCGTTGGGTTTCAGCTTATCGGCTTTTGTGAAGATGATAGAGAAAGGGATGCCGTTCTCTCCAAGCCATTGCATGAATTCCATATCTATTTTTTGAGGCTCATGCCTTATGTCCACCAAAACGAAGGCGGAAACCAATTGAAGCCGCTTTTCAAAATAATTGGTGATAAATTTCTGAAAGGTCTTCTTTTGGCTCTTAGAAACACGCGCATATCCATATCCAGGCAGATCGACCAAAAACCACTCGTCATTGATCTTGAAATGATTGATGAGCTGGGTCTTTCCAGGTCTTCCCGAAGTTTTTGCCAAGCTCTTGCGCTGCGTCAACATGTTGATCAAGGAAGACTTCCCAACATTGGAGCGGCCGATAAAGGCATATTCCGGAATCGGCTCCTTAGGGCATTTCGCAACATCGCTGTTACTCATTACAAAAGTTGCCGACTTTATTTTCATCCTATGGGTTTAGAAGTTCCTCTGGGAGAGCCAAGATTCAAGGATCGTATTAAATTCTTCAGGATGTTCCATCATTGGTGCATGCCCGCATTTATCGATCCAAAACAGGTCAGAATCTGGAAGTAGACTGTGAAATTCCTCAGCGACATTTGGAGGGGTCACCGTGTCATTCTTACCCCAGATAATACCCACTGGGGTATTCATTTTAGGTAGATCCTTTGCCATATTGTGCCTAATGGCGCTTTTGGCAATGGCCAATGTCTTGATCAATTTTCTGCGGTCGTTTACCGTGGCATAGACCTCATCCACGATCTCTTTAGTGGCCACTGTAGGGTCATAAAAGACATCTTCACTTTTTTTCTTGATAAATTCATAGTCTCCACGCTTTGGATAGCCATCTCCCATGGCGCTTTCGTAGAGCCCAGAGCTCCCGGTGATGACCAATGCCTTCACCTTTTCAGGATACATTTTGGTGTGTAACAATCCTATGTGACCACCTAGGCTGTTCCCTAATAAAATAGCCTCATCCAGCTGTTTATGCTCTATAAACTCTTCAAGATATTTTGCAAAATTCTTCACCGTGGTTTTCAATAACGGCATATCGTAGATAGGAAGCTCTGGGATCAATACCTTATAGCCTTTCTCTGAGAAATGACCAGTGACTGATTCAAAATTACTCAATCCGCCCATTAGCCCATGAAGTATGATGATCGGCGTGCCTTCACCTACTTCTAAATAATTGAACTTTCCTTCCTTGATTAAATTGTCTTCCATAGAATAGCTAACGATTTAGCAAGAGACAAATATAGGGATTTCGTTTGTTTGTTAAACATATTAAATAATTAGCTTTTCAAAATGACATTCTCTCGAAAACATCCATTTCAAATTGCTTTTCAAGAAGATGACGCATACCTCCAAGCCCTGCTATCGCTGATAAAAACCAAGTGAGGAGCGTAATAGGGGAAGAATTTATCAACAAAGTGGTAAATAGTGGTAAAATGTGGGAAACTTTTCCATATATTTGATTTTTGAACAACAAACCACATTTCTTGCTAAATCTGATCGGAACATACGAATGCAAGGCGGATGCCAAGGGGAGACTGATGATGCCGTCAGCTTTCAAGAAGCAATTGCTTCCCGTGTTACAAAGCGGTTTTGTATTGAAGCGTTCCGTCTTTCAGCCCTGCCTAGAACTCTACCCGATGGAGGAATGGCAATTGATGATGCAAAGGATGAATAAGCTCAATCGATTCAAAAAAAAGAACAACGACTTTATTCGGCGTTTTACGGCAGGAGTGAAAATGGTGGAAGTTGACGCCGCAGGTCGATTATTGATCCCCAAAGACCTGATTGCCTTTGCGGGAATTTCCAAAGAGTTGGTAGTTGCCTCGGCAATCAATATTCTGGAGATATGGGACAAGGAAAAGTACGAGACCTCGGTGAATGATGACCTCGACTTTGCCGATTTGGCCGAGGAAGTTATGGGAAATGAAGATATGAGCGCAGATGAGCTATCATGACCCAGTATTATTGAAAGAAACAGTTGATGGCCTGGCCATCAAAGAAGATGGGGTTTATGTGGATGTAACCTTCGGAGGCGGAGGACATTCCCGAGAAATTCTTAAACGACTCGGTAGCGAGGGAAGACTCTTTGCTTTTGATCAAGATGAGGATGCCTTACAAAATGCTATCGATGATGACCGCTTCACGTTGATCAATGAGAATTTTAGATTCATCAAACGCTTTTTGCGTTTCTACGGGGTTAAAGAAGTGGATGGAGTTTTAGGTGATTTTGGAGTTTCGTCACACCAGTTCGATGTAGCCGACCGAGGATTTTCGATCCGTTTTAACGCTGAACTGGATATGAGAATGAGCAGAAAGAACGTTTTATCTGCATACGATGTGGTCAATGATTACAGCGAACAGGACCTGAGAAAGGTACTTGCAGAATACGGGGAATTGAAGAATGCGTATGCCATTGCAAAGACCATTGTAGAAAAGAGAAAGGACGGCGATATCAAAACTGGTGATGAGCTTAAAGTGGCGATCCAGCGATTTTTGCCAAAGCACCGAGAGAACAAGGTGCTGGCGCAAATATATCAGGCCGTGAGAATCGAGGTGAATCAGGAAATGGAGGCATTGAAAGATTTTTTGATACAATTGCCTGAAGTGGTAAAAAAAGGAGGTCGAATAAGCCTTATCAGCTATCACTCGCTCGAAGATCGATTGGTGAAGCGTTTTATCAGGGCTGGAATGTTCGAAGGAGAACCCGAAAAGGACTTCTATGGAAATGTGGAGGTGCCTTTTAAAAAAGTGGGAAAGTTGATCGTTCCAAACGAGACAGAAATAGCGAGGAACAATAGAGCCCGTAGCGCAAAGTTGCGGATCGCAGAAAAAGTTTGACAGTAGCATGAAAGAGAGTCTTTTAGATATTTTAAAAGGGAAGTTCCTGGTAAGTGACGAGGCGGTAAAGAACTGGCGCTTTATCATTTTCGGGTCTTTCTTGGCCATCGTAATGATTGCCAGCTCACATAGTGCCGATAAGAAAGTGCACGACATCGCTCGCCTGAATGACGAGGTAAAAGAATTGCGCAGCGAATTTGTAGATACAAGGTCGAGCGTTCAAAAGCTGCAGTTCGAATCCTATGTGAGGATGAAAATGAAACCTCGAGGATTGACGACCTCCAAAACACCACCAAAAAAGATAAGGGTTAGTTCTCAATAGTACAATTCGATGGCAGTCACTGAAAAGAACATATTGAACCGTTTGTATTTTGTGGCAGGATGTATGTTCATCTTCGCCATTGTTGTGGTGGTAAAGCTGCTCAACATCCAGTTGGTAGAGGGTGACAAATATCGGCGCTTGGCAGAAGAGCGAACCGTTCGAAACTTTACCATACATCCAAATCGCGGTAATATCTACGCCGATGATGGGAGCTTGCTGGCTACCTCAGTCCCCAAGTACGATATCAGATTCGATGCGGTCACGGTCTCAAAAAAGAATTTCAACAAATTTTTAGAACCGCTTTCAGATTCACTTTCCAAAAAGTTTGGGAAGCCATCTTCATATTACCAAAATGTATTTGCCAGGGCTCGCGCCAATAAGAACAGGTATCTCTTAGTGGCTCGCAATTTGGGCTATAACGACTATATCGAAGTAAAGGATTTTCCTCTATTCAAGTTGGGGCCTTACAAAGGCGGACTTATTGTCGAACAAAGAACGGTAAGGGAGCATCCCATTGGTAAAATTGCAGAACGAACTGTTGGTTACGACCGTAAAGACGAGAACGGCTATTTCTCCAGAGCTGGATTGGAAGGGGCCTACGGTGAATACCTCAGAGGCAAAGAGGGGAAAAGGCTCAAGCAAAAGATCGCCAAAAATCAGTGGAAACCTATAACGGATAGTAACGAAATAGAGCCAGAAGATGGTTTTGACATCATCTCTACCATCAATGTAAATATTCAAGACATTGCGCATCATGCCTTGTTGGAGCAACTACAAAAATACAAGGCCGACCATGGCTGTGCTGTGGTGATGGAGGTCGGCACGGGAGAGATCAAAGCGATCGCTAACTTAGGTAGAAACACATACGGTAACTATTATGAACGACGTAATTACGCCGTATGGGAGTCTCACGAACCTGGCTCGACCTTTAAGTTGATGACCATGGTCGCCGCCTTGGAAGATCGGGTTATCGACACGAACTATGTCATCGATACAAAAAACGGGATTCTTAAATTCTATGGTAAAACAGTAGAGGATTCTAAATGGGGCGGCTATGGAAAGATTACCGCTTCAAAAGCCTTTGAGGTGTCTTCCAACACGGGGGTGGTAGGTATTATCGACAAATTCTATTCAAAGAATCCATCGCGATTTGTGAATCGTCTGTACAATATGGAGCTGAATAATACGCTGGACCTGCCGATCATCGGTGAAGGAGTTCCCAAGATTCCGCATCCAAACGATAAAAAGAATTGGAGTGGCATCTCATTGCAATGGATGGCTTACGGATATGGAGTTTCGATGACCCCACTGCAAACACTTACCTATTACAATGCCATCGCCAACAAGGGAGAGATGGTACGTCCTAGATTTGTAAAGGCGATCAAGGACTGGGGATTGAGCTCCCCAAATATCGAATTTAAGAAACAGATCATCAATCCGTCCATCTGTTCCAAGGAAACTGTGGCAAAAGTGACCAAAATGATGCAGAACGTCATAGAAAAAGAGCACGGCACTGGACATGACCTATATTCTCCCCACTTTTCTATGGCGGGAAAGACCGGAACTGCACAGAAGAATTACGGGGGAGACAAGAGCAAGCTTAACTACATTTCATCTTTTGCGGGCTTTTTTCCTGTAGAAAACCCAAAATATTCCTGTATTGTAGTCATTCATGAGCCCGATAAAAGTGTGGGTTATTATGGGGCAGATGTCGCTGGGCCCGTATTCAAAAAGATTGCGCAAAAGATCTATACCGACACCCCTATCTATGATGAAGTGGATGGGTTGGATATTCAAAATCCCGATATCGAGAAGAAGTACGAGGTGTACCATGCTACAGCAAAGAAATATAAAACGATCATGCCCAATCTTAGCGGGATGCCATTAATGGATGCCATTTCATTGCTGGAAAATATGAGGGTAGATGTAGAGGTCGAAGGAAGCGGTGATGTCGTATCGCAATCCGTCACTCCAGGGACAAAACTGCAAGAAAATCAAAAAGTAACCATAAAGGCTTCATGAGTTTGTTGAAGGACATATTATATAAAGTGAATCTTACCGCGGTAGTAGGGAGTACTTCGGTGTCCATCTCCAATCTTGCTTACGATTCTAGGAAAGTGTCGTTGAACGATGTTTTTATAGCCATAAAAGGGACTCAAATGGATGGTCATAATTATATCCAAAAGGCTGTAGAACTTGGTGCCTTGGCCATCGTCTGTGAAGAAATGCCTGAACATCTGGTCAACGGAGTTACTTATGTGCAAGTATCGGATAGCCATCGCTCGCTGGCGCTCATGGCATCCAATTTTTTTGGCGAGCCATCAAAGAACCTTAAGCTGGTTGGAATTACTGGTACTAATGGCAAGACAACGGTAGCAACACTCCTATATCAATTATTTATAAAAGCAGGATATAAGGTTGGATTGCTTTCAACCGTGAAAGTCATGGTTGGTGAACAGGAATATCCGGCCACGCATACGACACCCGACCCGTTGATGATCAATGGTTATTTAAAAGAAATGAATGAGGAAGGGGTAGAATTTTGCTTTATGGAAGTGTCCTCTCATGGCATTCATCAGAAACGAACAGATGGCCTTCATTTTGCTGGAGGAATATTCACAAATCTATCCCATGACCATTTGGACTATCATAAGTCCTTTGCCGAATATAGGGATGTAAAGAAATCCTTCTTTGACTCCTTGGATAAAGAGGCTTTTGCATTGGTGAATGTCGACGACAAGAATGGATTGGTGATGCTGCAAAATACCAAGGCAAGAAAGCTTACATATGCCTTACGATCCTATGCGGACTACCGAGCGCAGATCCTTGAGAATCAATTTAGCGGTTTGCTTTTAAAGGTCAATGAACACGAAGTATGGTCCAAACTTATCGGTAGCTTCAACGCCTATAATCTTTTGGCGATCTACGCCACTGCAGAACAACTTGGGTTGGAGCAATTGGAGATCTTGCGGCTAATAAGTGATCTCGAAAGCGTGAGCGGAAGATTTCAGTATTTGATATCTAAAGAAAAGATCACTGCCATCGTTGATTACGCACATACCCCAGATGCTCTTAAAAATGTGCTGGGCACTATCAATAGCATTCGTACTGGAAACGAAGAACTTATCACTGTCGTGGGCTGTGGTGGCGATAGGGACCGTGCAAAACGACCTAAGATGGCTCATATAGCCTCAGCGTTGAGTACAAAGGCCATTTTTACATCAGATAATCCTAGAAGTGAGGATCCAGATCTCATTATCGAAGAGATGGAGAAGGGTGTGGAACCGCAGCATTATAAAAAAACTATGGCCATCACCGATAGGAAACAGGCCATCAAAACTGCATGTCAATTGGCTAACACCAACGACATCATACTAATTGCTGGTAAAGGTCATGAGGCCTATCAGGAAGTAAACGGAAAGAGAACTGATTTTGATGATTACAAGATCGTCACAGAATTATTGAGAAAATTAAATAAATAGCCGTATTCCCAGGATAGAAAGGGGATCAGGTATAGGTGAATTATGTTGTACTATCTTTTTGAATATTTAGAGAAACACTATCAACTGCCAGGAGCAGGACTGTTTCAGTTCTTATCCTTTAGGGCGGCAGCGGCAATCATTCTCTCTTTGCTCATTTCTACTATATATGGAAAGCGGATCATCAATTTTCTTCGGAAGCAACAAGTTGGAGAAACAGTACGAGAGCTAGGACTGGAAGGGCAGATGCAAAAAGCGGGAACGCCGACCATGGGCGGTATCATTATCATCTTGGCGACGTTGATTCCGGTGCTATTATTAGCGAAACTCGATAATATCTACATCATCTTGCTGTTGATCACCACAGTTTGGATGGGACTCATCGGTTTTGTAGATGACTATATCAAAGTATTTAAAAAAGATAAAGAAGGGTTGAGCGGACGTTTTAAGGTGATGGGGCAAATAGGACTGGGCATCATCGTTGGGGCTACGTTATTCTTCCATCCAGAGGTGACCATCAAGGAAGAAGTGAGAGATGGAGATGAAGTGGAAATTGTGGAGAATGTACCCATTCAGAAACGATTTGGAGAGGAGAAGAAGTCAACAAAGACGACGATACCTTTTGTTAAAAATAACGAGCTGGATTATTCTAGTTTGGTAAGCTGGGCAGGTGAAGGAGCAGAAAAGTATGCTTGGCTCATATTTATTCCATTGGTGATCATCGTGGTCACGGCTGTTTCCAATGGTGCCAATCTTACGGATGGTATCGACGGCCTGGCAGCAGGGTCTTCGGCGATCATTGTGCTTACACTGGGCATTTTCGCATGGGTATCTGGTAACCTTATTTTTTCAGACTATCTAAATATCATGTATATCCCTCGTGTAGGGGAGATCACCATCTATATCGCTGCTTTTGTTGGTGGACTTGTCGGGTTCCTTTGGTACAATACCTATCCCGCTCAGGTTTTCATGGGTGATACGGG
Organism: Sungkyunkwania multivorans; assembly: GCF_042675645.1. NCBI lineage: Bacteria > Pseudomonadati > Bacteroidota > Flavobacteriia > Flavobacteriales > Flavobacteriaceae > Sungkyunkwania > Sungkyunkwania multivorans. The sequence goes on from NZ_JBHTJH010000017.1 coordinate 1,340,475, forward strand.
GAGCCTAACCATTGGAGGTATTATTGCGGTGATCGCCATCGCCGTTAGAAAAGAATGGTTGATCCCTATACTCTGTGGGATTTTCTTGGCAGAGAATCTCTCCGTGATGTTGCAGGTAAGCTATTTCAAATATACGAAGAGGAAATATGGTCAGGGAAAGCGGATCTTCAAGATGTCGCCACTGCACCACCACTATCAGAAACTGGGCTATCACGAAAGTAAGATAGTCGCTCGTTTTTGGATCGTTGGAATCATTTTGGCGGTATTGACAATAGTAACGCTGAAAATTAGATAGGCCCATCCCCAACCCATCCCCAAGGAAGGGCGTTGAATATGAATGAGAAGAAAAAAATAATAAAGAAACAAAATGTCCCACCAATGGAGGGAGTGAAGGGAGCTTTGGTGGTCTTAGGTGGAGGAGAAAGTGGCGTGGGTACCGCCATTTTAGGAAAAAAACAAGGCTTTGAGGTCTTTGTCTCAGACAAAGGGACGATCAAAGAATCTTATAGAGACGTTCTTATTGATCTTGAAATTGAATGGGAGGATGGACAGCATTCCGAGGAGAAGATATTAAATGCGGATCTGGTGATGAAGAGCCCTGGCATTCCAGATAAAGTACCAATGGTAAGACAATTGGTCGAAAAAGGGATTCCTGTGATCTCTGAGATCGAGTTTGCCTCAAAGTATACCAATGCTACTATTGTTGGCATTACAGGAAGTAACGGAAAGACCACCACCACCATGCTAGCACATCATCTCTTGCAAAAAGGAGGATTACATGTGGGTATGGCTGGAAATATCGGGGATAGCTATGCTAAAATGGTGGCTGAAAATGATTTTGACACCTATGTTCTGGAGATCAGCAGTTTTCAGTTGGATGGAATCGTGAGTTTTAAACCACATATCGCGGTCATCACCAACATTACACCCGATCATTTGGACAGGTATGATCATAAGTTTGAAAACTATGTCGCTTCAAAGTTTAGAATAGCGATGAACCAAACAGAAAGTGATTACCTCATCTATGATGCAGATGATCAAGTGATCACCGATTGGTTAAAGGCACATCCAGTGAGGTCGCGGCTCATCCCATTTTCAATAAAGAAAAAGATAACGCCAGGGGCGTTTTTAGAAGATAAAAATATTACCATAACGATAGATAACGACCAAACAACTATGTCAACAGAAACATTAGCATTAGAGGGAAAACACAACGTAAAGAATGCTATGGCAGCATCGATGGCGGCTACCCTTTTAAAAGTAAGGAAAGAGACCATCAGGGAGAGCCTTCAGGATTTTCAAGGCGCGCCTCACCGATTAGAGAAAGTTTTGAAGATCAATAATGTCCAATACATCAATGACTCCAAAGCCACAAACGTCAATGCTACATACTATGCGCTAGAAAGTATGAATGTTCAAACGGTCTGGATCGTTGGTGGAGAGGATAAAGGGAATGATTATGCGGACCTTATGCCATTGGTCAGAGAAAAGGTAAAGGCCATTATTTGTTTGGGACTGGACAACTCAAAGATCATCGACACTTTTGGTCGTGTGGTAGATCTAATGGTGGAAACCTATTCTATGGAAGAAGCTGTAAAGGTCGCCTATAAGATCGCAGAACGTGGAGAGACAGTTCTGTTATCTCCTGCCTGTGCAAGTTTTGATCTTTTTGATAATTATGAAGATCGAGGAAATCAATTTAAAGCAGCAGTAAGAAAACTATAGAAAGAACTACGCTAACATTTATGAGATCATAGCAGTGAACACGGTATTTAGGAACATACGAGGAGATAGGACCATCTGGGCCATTACGGCACTGCTGGCGCTGCTATCATTTCTTCCAGTGTATAGTGCAAGTTCTAATTTGGTATATGTGGTTGGCAACGGAACTACCATCGGACATTTGTTAAAGCATGGTGTTATTCTGGCATTAGGTTTTGCAATTATATATACCATTCACAAGATTCCCTATCATTATTTCAGGGCATTGTCGATGATCATGCTGCCTATCACAGTAATATTGTTGTTATACACCTTGGCTCAAGGAAATACGATTGGTGGGGCCAATGCGAGCCGCTGGATCCGTGTGCCCATCGTAGGGGTGACATTTCAAACATCGACCTTCGCCTCGGTGGTATTGATGGCCTATGTAGCTAGATATCTATCAAAAATAAAGGATGAAAAGGTGAGATTTGCCGAGACCCTGATACCGCTTTGGTTGCCCGTCTTTTTAATATTGGCATTGATCCTACCAGCCAATTTCTCAACGGCAGCCATACTCTTTTCAATGGTAGTGGTCCTTACATTTTTAGGAGGCTATCCCTTAAAATATTTGATGGCGATCATCTTTACCGGTGCTGTTGGGCTGACCATGTTCGTATTGACCGCAAAGGCGTTTCCAGAAGCATTTCCCAATAGGGTGGATACTTGGATAAGCAGATTTGAAAGTTTTATGGATGATGTGCCTACGGAAGAGGATTATCAGATAGAACGCGCCAAAACGGCGATCGCAACTGGTAGTATTGTTGGTAAGGGCGCGGGAAAAAGTGTCATGAAGAATTTGCTTCCGCAAAGTTCTTCAGATTTCATCTTTGCAATTGTAGTAGAAGAATATGGTCTAGCCGGTGGGCTGTTGATCATGTTTCTATATCTATTGCTTTTGTTCAGAATAGTGATCGTCGCACATAAGAGTGCGACCATATTTGGAAAATTACTGGTTATTGGAGTGGGGCTACCCATTATTTTTCAAGCATTGATAAATATGGCTGTAGCCGTGGAGTTATTCCCCGTTACTGGGCAGACATTGCCACTTATCAGTAGCGGGGGAACTTCCGTTTGGATGACCTGCTTAGCTATCGGAATCATTCTAAGCGTTAGCAAGAAACGTGAAGAGACCGAAGAGCAAATAAATAACGATAACAATCCGCTGGCAGTATTGAGCGAAGCGTTGTAATGAATAAAAGGTAGCATTTGGAGAGACTAAAGATCATAGTATCGGGAGGAGGAACAGGAGGACACATCTATCCTGCGATCGCTATTGCAAATGAAATTAAGGAGCGCTATCCAGAGTCTGAGTTCCTCTTTGTTGGAGCAAAAGACCGAATGGAGATGGAGAAAGTGCCAAAGGCTGGCTATGCCATCAAAGGCCTATGGATCTCTGGTTTGCAAAGGAAGCTTTCCCTGAAGAATCTAATGTTTCCTATAAAGCTTATCAGTAGTCTTATGGAGGCTAAACGTCTGATCAATGAATTTAGGCCTACGATAGCAATAGGAACGGGAGGATTTGCAAGTGGCCCGCTTCTAGAAGTTGCCGCAAACCATCATATTCCAACATTGATTCAAGAGCAGAATTCCTATGCTGGGATCACCAATAAGCTACTTGGAAAAAAAGTAGATAGAATATGTGTGGCCTATGATAATATGGAGCGGTTTTTTCCAGAGAACAAGATCATTAAGACCGGGAATCCAGTGAGACAGGACCTACTTCAAATAGCAGACAAAAGGGATGGTGCGAAGCGGTTTTTCAATCTAAAGGCAGAAAAAAAGACCATTTTGGTCCTAGGAGGAAGCCTAGGCGCTAGACGAATCAATCAGCTGATAGAAAAAGAACTTTCGTTTTTTCAAGAAGCTGATGTGCAATTGTTATGGCAATGTGGGAAACTCTATTACGACGATTATAAGGCCTATGACGATAAGAACCAAGTAAATGTATATGAGTTCCTGGATAAAATGGACCTGGCCTATGCCGCTGCCGATATTATTATTTCGAGAGCAGGAGCCGGCACCATATCAGAGTTGAGTATCGTAGGAAAGCCGGTGATCTTTATACCATCTCCCTTGGTAGCAGAGGATCATCAGACAAAGAATGCCATGGCAGTTACCGAGAAGGATGCAGCCCTGTTGATCAAGGAACGAGATCTGGATGAAGATTTTGAGTCAACATTTTTGTCATTGCTCAACTCTGAAGAGCGACAGCAACAGCTGGGAGAAAATATAAAGAAATTGGCATTGCCAAATGCGACAAGTGATATTGTGGACGAAGTAGAGCAATTGCTTCTTAGAAATTGATCGAACATAGCATGTTTAAATGAATTTGAATTTAATACATAACATCTATTTTATAGGGATCGGCGGCATAGGAATGTCAGCCTTGGCACGCTATTTCAAGACGATTGGAAAGGAGGTTGCAGGCTATGATAGAACTCCTAGCGAAATAACGGATAACCTGTGCGACCTAGGGATCTCGATTCACTTTGAAGATGTAGTTTCGAAAATTCCTGAGAACTTCTTAAATAAAGAGCAGACCTTGGTCGTATACACACCAGCTGTTCCAAAAGCGCACTCGGAATTGCAGTATTTCAATAATAACCGATTTGAGGTTTGTAAACGTTCTGAAGTTTTGGGGATGATCACCGAGAATACCTTTTGCCTGGCCGTTGCCGGAACGCATGGCAAGACGACCACTTCTTCTATATTAACACATCTATTGAATGAAAGCGGGCAGCAGGTGACCGGTTTTCTGGGTGGGATAGCCGAAAACTACGATTCTAACCTCGTTATGTCTGGAAATGAATATACAGTAGTAGAGGCAGATGAGTTTGATCGTTCCTTTTTGCAATTATCGCCGGATGTTGCTTGTATCACCTCGATGGACGCTGACCATCTGGATATTTATGGAGAGGCAGCATCCTTGCATGACTCGTTTATAGAATTCACCCAAAGGATAAAGCCGGGTGGGACACTTTTTGTCCGTAGCGGTTTGCCTTTGGAAGGGATTACCTATGGAATTGAAGATGATTCAGACTATTGTATAAAAAATATTAAGGTCAAGAACGGAACCTACGTTTTTGATGTAGAGACGCCAAATGATGGGGTGGTTTGTGGCGTACAATTCAACCAACCGGGGCAACACAACTTGTTGAACGGATTAGTAGCTTTTGCGATGGCGGTAAAAATAGGTTCCCCAACCGACCGCCTCGTAAAAGCATTGTCGACTTTCAAAGGGGTTAAAAGACGATTTTCCTATCAGATCAAACGCGACGATCTGGTATTTATCGATGACTATGCGCATCATCCCACAGAGATAGATGCCGTGCATCAGGCGGTGAGAGAAATGTACCCTGAGAAAAAGGTGTTGGCCATTTTTCAACCGCATCTTTTTAGTCGTACCCGAGATTTTATAGATGATTTTGCCAGTAGCCTTTCGCAATTTGATGAGATCATGCTATTGGACATCTATCCTGCGAGAGAAGAACCGATAACAGGGGTTACCTCTTCTTGGTTGTTGGAAAGAATAAAAAATGATGAAAAAAGTCTCGTCAGCAAGGACGAACTCATTGCCAAAGTTCTTGCGAGCAATGCCCATGTAATATTAACACTTGGCGCAGGAGATATTGGCGTAGAAGTAGAAAGTATCAAAAAAGCATTATTGAATTGAAGGTGAACTGGAATTACATAAAATTGATCGGTATCTTTCTATTGTTAAGTGGATTATTTGCATTTACCAATGCACGAAGTGATGCCAGGGAGATCTCTGAAGTGACTGTGATTTTTCAAGGAGAGAACAATCTCTATATCACAAGAGAGGCAGTTAATAAATTGTTAATACAAAAAAGAGATTCCATTGCGAGCATAACCAAAGATGCGTTAGTTTTGAATCAGTTGGAAACAGCCCTGAAAGCGAACGAACTCATTCGTGATGCTCAAGTGTATCTCACTGTAAATGGGCAACTTGGCGCTAAGGTAAGGCAGCGCACACCAATAGCCCGCGTAAGTGGTGACCATCAATTTTATGTAGATTCAGAAGGGACTCCTATGCCGCTATCACCATATTATTCGGCACGAGTTCCTATAGTCACAGGTGATATCGATAAGAACCATTTGCAGGATATATATGCGCTTACCAAGTTCATCAATGATGATGCTTTTTTACGAAAAAATGTAGTTGCATTACATAAGACCAAGGGTGAGGTGGTCATCAGTTTACGGGAATTGGATTTTGAGGTGATCTTTGGGAAGATCGTCTCTATCGAGAAGAAATTCAACAATCTGAAGGCCTTTTATAAGAAGGGGATGAAAGATCGGTCATTAGACACATTCAAAACGGTAAGCCTTGAGTTCGAAAGTCAGGTGGTTTGCACCAAAAAGTAAGTTATGGAAGAAAATAAGATTGCTGTAGGCTTAGATATCGGAACCACGAAGATCGTGGCGATGATCGGTCGTGCCAATGAATATGGCAAGCTAGAGATTCTTGGCATAGGAAAATCGAAGAGTCTAGGGGTACATCGTGGCGTGGTCAATAATATTACTCAGACCATCCAATCCATACAGCAGGCGGTACAAGAAGCAGAGGCTGTTTCAGGAATGAAGATAGAGAATGTGGTCGTGGGGATCGCAGGGCAACATATTCGCAGTTTGCATCATAGCGATTATATCACCCGTCCCAATTCGGATCAGGTGATCGATGAGGACGACATAGATACCTTGATCAACCAAGTGTATAAGTTAGTGATGTTGCCTGGAGAAGAGATCATTCATGTGTTACCACAAGATTACAAAGTGGACGGGCAGGCTGAGATCAAAGAACCGATAGGAATGTATGGTGGACGTCTGGAGGCCAATTTTCACGTGGTTGTCGGACAAGTCTCGTCGATACGTAATATCGGAAGGTGTGTGAAAAGCTCTGGATTGGACCTTGCTGGGATCACCTTGGAACCATTGGCGTCGGCAGATGCCGTGCTCAGCCAAGAAGAGAAGGAGGCTGGAGTGGCCTTGATCGACATAGGAGGTGGGACCACCGACCTCGCGATCTTTAAGGATGGTATCATAAGACATACGGCTGTCATTCCATTTGGAGGGAATGTCATTACCGAGGATATCAAAGAAGGTTGCTCTATCATAGAAAAGCAGGCCGAATTATTGAAAATAAAGTTTGGTTCTGCTTGGCCAGGTGAGAACAAAGACAACGAGATCGTATCGATTCCTGGACTGAGAGGAAGGGAGCCAAAGGAGATAACACTCAAAAACTTGTCGAAGATCATCCATGCGCGAGTCGTAGAGATCATCGAACAGGTGTATTTGGAGATCAAGAACTATGGTCATGAGGAGCAAAAGAAAAAGCTGATCGCCGGAATAGTACTTACCGGTGGTGGAAGTCAATTGAAGCACTTAAAACAGCTCGTAGAGTACATCACAGGCATGGATACGCGTATTGGATATCCAAATGAGTATTTGGCTGGCGATAGCGACAAAGAGACCACCAGTCCCTTATACGCCACGGCAGTAGGTTTGGTGATGAATGCATTGGAAAAACAACGGAGAGAGATCGTGGTCCAAGAAGCCAGTCAGTTGCAAGCAAAAGAGCAAGAGGCAGAGAGCGACGAAGATGTGGTGACAGAAACACCGGCCAGACCTGAGATAAATAAAGAACGAAAGTCCATTTTTGAAAAATGGGCCGACAAGTTGAAAGACTTTTTAGATAATGCCGAATAACAAAACGTGTAGGGTGTTTTGTAAATCGGGCAATGGAAACTGACAATAAATACAAACCAGTAAAAAACCGTTATGAGTAGCGCAGACAGTTTTGAAAATATCGCTTTTGATCTGCCAAAGAACAAAAGCAACGTCATCAAAGTGATTGGTGTAGGTGGTGGAGGCAGCAATGCTATCAACCACATGTTCCAGCAGGGTATAAAAGGGGTAGACTTTGTGATTTGCAATACCGATGCCCAGGCATTGGAGAGTAGTGCCATTCCCAATAAGATCCAGTTAGGCGTTAGCCTTACCGAAGGATTAGGGGCAGGTGCCAATCCACAAGTTGGCGAGCAGGCCGCCCTTGAGAGTTATGAAGAATTAAAGGCGATGCTGGACACCAATACCAAGATGGTATTTGTCACTGCCGGAATGGGTGGAGGTACAGGTACAGGTGCTGCGCCTATCATCGCCAAATTGGCCAAGGAAATGGACATCCTTACCGTTGGAATCGTTACCAGCCCCTTTCAGTTTGAAGGAAAGGCTCGTAACGAGCAGGCCCAAAAAGGAATCGAGAAGCTACGTTCTCATGTGGATTCTTTGGTGGTCATCAATAACAACAAATTACGCGAAGTGTATGGTAACCTTGGATTTAAAGCTGGTTTTTCCAAGGCAGACGAAGTACTATCAACTGCTGCGCGCGGTATAGCCGAAGTAATTACCCATCATTATACCCAAAACATCGACTTGCGAGATGCTAAGACGGTACTTTCCAACAGTGGGACATCGATCATGGGTTCGGCTACGGCCACTGGAACGAACAGAGCGCAGGAGGCGATTATGAAAGCGTTGGATTCTCCTTTGCTTAATGACAACAAGATCACAGGTGCAAAGAATGTTTTGCTGCTCATTGTCTCTGGCAGTGATGAGATCACGCTAGATGAGATCGGAGAGATCAATGACCATATTCAAACCGAAGCGGGCTTTGGAGCCAATATCATTATGGGCGTTGGAGAGGATGAAGCGCTGGAAGATGCGATTTCGGTGACGATCATCGCCACGGGTTTCGATGCCGATCAACAGCACGAGATCATCAATACCGAAGCTAAGAAGATCATCCATACTTTAGAGGATGAACAGAAGGCAACACACGATCTCACCCCCAAATCCAACAAAGTAAAGACCAATTCAATTTTTGATATTGAGGTAAATCAGCCCGAAGAGATTCTTCCTGAGACCAAACAAGTGCGTCATGTGCTGGAGGAAGAGAAATTTGTGAGCGAAATGGAGCTGGTACCTACAACCGAACTGCTTAGAAATATCCAAGTCACCTACGAAGAGGTGAAAGCTGATATAGAAAATGAGGATTTTATCATTAAGCCGGTGAAGTCGATTTTTGACATCGAGGTGGTGGATCCAGAAACCGTGGTGGCTGAGACCGAAGATGAGCAGCAATTCACATTGACATTCGATCTGCCCATCAATCAATCCAAAACTAAGGAGCCGGAGTCCGAAATCGTTTCTAAATCTGTAGATGCTATAAGAGATATTAAGGTGAATGACCCACAAGAGATCATTCCTGAGGAGTCAGAGAAGCTTGCTGCCGTAAAACGCTATAGTTTGGAGGATTATATGGAAATGGAAGATCAACTTACCAAGGCGAAGGCCAAGAAAGTGGTATCGAAGGTTGCCGAGGAAGAAGAAGTGGTGTTCGAAAAGAAAACGATAGCGCCAGAGCAAAAAGAAACAAAAGAGGTGGAGATCGATCCATTCAATCATTCGATCGAGGAAAGTTTGAGGCTGAGAGCAGATGAGCGACGAAAAAAATTAAAAGATTTTAATTATAAATTCAATAATAATATCTCCAAGATCGATGAGATAGAGAAGCAACCGGCCTATAAAAGGGCGGGTATCGACCTCAACGAGAGTAATACCGATGAGGGAGATGTTTCACGCATGTCGGTAAGTACCGATAGCAATGATGAAGTACAATTAAGAAGTAATAATTCGTTCTTACACGATAATGTCGACTAATTAATTTGAATCTTAGTTCGAAGAAAAGCGCTCAATGGTCATCATTGGGCGTTTTTTGTCATATAGAAGAAGTAATCCTCGTGGTCATCCCCAAAATCTATAATACTATCAAAAAGTACGGTATTCTGTAGTTTATTGTTTTTTGTTTTAAATATGAATATGGCATTGGAAGAATCGATCGATTCTTCCGGAAGGGTAAAGTCGTCCATGGAAATGACCTCGCGATGCGGTCTTATGAAGTATACTCCTCCTGCCGAGGTTACATCAGGCAACACCCATTGCTTTGCCTTTGGTTTGGTTTCAAGCACATTGACGATCGGATCAAAAGAATAGTGAACGGCAGAGGAGATGCTCAGCATTTTTTCGATAGGCGTTCTTATGGTCTGAATACCGATGGCGGTTAAGAAAACAATGAACCCTATGCGGGAGAGCGTTTCGATAGAAGCTATATCGATATAACGAATGATGAAGACGACAAACGGCAACATCAAAGGCAATAACCAACGTTCCTCGATATTTTCAACCTTCAAAGCAGCAAATAGGATGGTCAGAAAAATGACCTGTACCCAAAGAAGATAGAAGAACCAATCCTTTTTAGCAACATTCTTGAAGGTGATGTGTTTCGATAGATACCCTAAAAACAACACTGTCAAGAGTGGTGCCCAGAAGATCAATAGTCTTTTTGTCATTTCCCATAGCTGAGGGACGATCAACATGCTATCCTTTTCTGTAATATTCGCCTTATCGTTGACCTGATTTTGTATCTCAATGATGTACGCTTGTTCGGACAACAGCCAATAGCCGTGAGGCGCAAATAGTATCATACATAAAACAAGAGAGATAATGATCTTCGGGTTGAATACGATCAGTCTGGTTTTTCTTGTGAGCAAGGCGGCGACCAAAAGCGAAGTAATGAAGATGGCAAAATTGTATTTTGTTAGCATTCCCAATCCGAGGGTAATGCCCAGGAGTATGTAGTTCTTCAGGTTTTCAGAATGTAGCAGGCGATCAGTAATGACCAAGGTGGCCAAAACTAGGGCGCACATCATCGACGTATGTGAAAGTCTTCTGAAATTAAAGTCGATAAAAACGATGATCAATGCCATTGACCAAACGCTTATTTCCGCCAGTTTTTTATCATTAAGCATTTGATGAGCAAATCGGTACATGAGCAAAAGGGTCGATGCGAAGAAGATGGCTCGTTGTCCGGCAAGCGCAAAGCGGCTAACCCCAAAGACCTTTGTCATGATTATTTGTAGCCACGTGTATAGCGGTGGTTGGTCGTCATAGCCCAATCGCCACCATTGCGAATAATAAGCCTGTTCTGCATCTTCTAGCTCAAGTGCCGCTTTGAAAAAGCTTATAAGAATAATTGCGATGAATGCGAGGGCGGCCAACCACAACACTCGTTTTGGGTATGCTTTGAACATTTTGATATTTTACTGGATGTAAAGCTAAAGATTTGATCTATACGCGAAAAGAATGGGTGAAAATAAAATATAAATACCGATTAAAAATCATCGTAAAGATGCTTGTGGCAAGACAACTTATTTTTTTATCTTCGCAATCCATCTTAATAGTGAAGGCAATGAGTTTACAACAAGAGGTGATGGCTGCCATGAAAGAAGCCATGAAGGCAAAGGACCAAGTGGCATTAACGGCTTTAAGGGCGGTGAAGTCGGCGATCTTATTGGCCCAGACCGAGAGTGGTGCTAAAGATGAGTTGACAGAAGAGGAAGAGATAAAGCTCTTGCAAAAATTGGTGAAGCAACGCAAGGATAGTGCTGCCATCTATTTAGAGCAAGATCGAAAGGACTTGGCATTGCCAGAGATTGATGAGGCAGAAGTGATCAGTCAGTTCTTGCCAGAGGCTTTGAGCGAAGCGGAAATTGAAAAGGTGGTTGTCGCGGTGATAGATGATGTCGGAGCGCAAGGCATGAAGGATATGGGCAAGGTGATGGGTATTGTCTCGAAAGAATTGGCAGGCCAAGCCGATGGAAAGACCATATCGACTATTGTGAAGGCTAAATTGACATAGTACTATTGTTATTCCTGCGCCGGCCTGCAGATGGCAGGTACGTAGGGATTTTATAGGCCCCGTAGTTCAACTGGATAGAATATCAGATTTCGGCTCTGAGGGTTGGGGGTTCGAATCCTCCCGGGGTCACGAATAAGCCGAAAAAAAGCGAGTGCGAGCGAGTTTCAAAAATGAAGCTCGCTTCTTTTTTTGAATGAGCGGCGTGCTCTTTTTCGGCTTTCAGCGCGGAGCGCTGTGAGGAAGGCCGAAGGCGATCACCTGGGTCGTAATCTCGGGGCGTGCTTTTTTTTGAATGAGCGGCGTGCTCTTTTTTGGCTTTCAGCGCGTGGCGCTGTGAGGAAGGCTGCAGGTCATTGTCTTTGATCCTTTAAGCAAAGGCATAAAAGGTTGGCCTTAAATCTAAAATATAAGAAACGATCATCCCGCATCCATGTAAACGTAAAAGCCCCCTGAAAAACTTTCAGAGGGCTTCCAGTTCATGAGCAATTTTTATAAGCTATTAGAACAACACATCATGTTTTAATAGACCGCATTGATGATTTGAATATCCTTCGAAGTCATATAGCTGCGATTGGGAACAATTGTGCTGCCATCAACTCTTCTCATGGATCGCCAGCCGTTGCTTATCGCTTGGGGCGTTCTAAAGAAATAAGATCCGTACATCATTATAGAATTGGTGTCGAGGACATCTGAAATCTCCCAACCATTAGCATCCGATACCTTGAAATAGTTAAATTCTTTGTCGTCAAGAATATTACTCCATAGGACTTCAACATAAGCATCTCGATTCCAGTGGTTCTGCTCGTGGATGATACCAGCCACATGCAAAAATTCGTGAATGGCCGAACCTTGAGAACATCCAGAGGCCAAGTTCATTCGCTGTCCTGGAAACTTCTGGTTCTTGTAGCCCAATTGTGCGGAACATCCACTGGATTCGCTATATCCTACCCACACATAACCGGCATTGTCGCTACTTTTCCATTTGCGCACCGTTAGATCGGTGTTGTCGGTGATGTAATTGGCAGCATAGATAACTTTATCTTTCGTTGCCTGCGGCATATTGCTAGAATATCTATATAAGATGGTTTTGTTGGGCCATTTAGTTACGCGTCGGTCCCAAACGCCGCGATTCTGTTCGCTCTCATCCTCCGAGTCGAAATTTTCCTCTGACAGGATAATATCGGCTAGGGCATATTCTCCATTCCCTAAAGAGACCACTTGAACCTCGGTGCCAAATAGTACTTTGGTAACCTTTGGACCTTGAAATTCAACTTGCTCTGCTTCTAAGGTCTGCCTCAGCTCTTCGCTTATTTCGGCTTCTTCTCCTATGTTTTGTTCTGCGACTTGCTCCTCGATATCCGACTCGCAAGAAACCAATACCAAAAAGGACAAGGCTAAAATTCTCGATAGCATATTCATGCCATTGATAACATTTAAAGTTTTCATAATGAGTTATTTGGTTAGTGTTAAAATGTTAGTTAATCATCTTAAATTTATAAAAACAAACCATCAAAAATGTTAAAAAATTAACATTATTTTAATATTGGGTAATAATTCATAAGTACTGGGTAATTATGTATTATTCAGCTGATTAGGTGTCGTTGGGGACAATTGCTCTGATGAAAAAAGTGCTTTTTTTGAAGACTTATTAGGGAAATATACTGGCTATTCTTAAAGGAAGAGTTGAGCGGAACCAACGTTGTAATGAACCGGTTTTAGTGATTTTCTTATGAAGTTTGAGTTTGAACACCGCCCAAGCCTAAATGATTCTTGCATACTTTTTATTCGACCCTGATTGAAAAATTATCGACGTACAACTCAATATTACCTGCGGTCGGATTCGCTGTTGCTCCAATTTGAACACGTTCGTACATCAATGGTTCTTGTAAGGTAAAGTCGATTCCCTGATTGGCAAAAACAGCTGCAAAAATTTGGGCATTTGGCATGTTCATACCATTCTCGTCAATCACCACGTTACCATCGATGGCCAATTTGTTACTTCCATTGTCGTCATCAGACATGGTCATTTCCCATTTCACAGAAACCCATTGATCACGCGGAAATCGAAAACTTGTTTGATGAAGGGTTGTTCCTGATATTTTTCCTCGTTCTATGGAAAGATAGTCATTACCGCCAGACATCATGAGTCTTACTCCTGGGCATTGGTTTTCTGCGCCATAGTTGTCACCAACGGTGGGATCCCAACAAGAACAGCATTCGAGATCGATAAGCAAGAGATTTTCAAGGGATGCGGTGTCATTTATATAGAAATCCGCAGTGATCGTAACCAGATTCCCTGGCTCAATAGTTAAGCCATTCTTCTCAATATCGATCTTCGATAATTGTGCATCTGACTGATAAGCTAGAAAGCGGATCGCATTTCTACCTTCAGTAAATTCGTTACTGATTATGGAAATCTCGTTTACAGCGCTCGATGGATTGGTCTGTTGTATGGTGGACCACCTCTGACCATTTGATGGAAATAGCTCGTCCAAGGCATCATTCTGGGTTTCAAAACCATCAACAAAAGAATAATTATCTCCTACAGGTTCTTTTCCATTATACGTTTCTTGACTGCAAGAAATAGGGATCAAACAGAGGAGTGCAATTAAAAGGGGCTTCATTCTTTTCATAAAGATTGAACGTTCTAAAAATCATCTTGTTGTAAGTTTTTTTAAGATTTTATGACATTTTCAGATGCGATGGTCTTTCAACATCGATAAATGAGAGATGATGCAATTATAATTTCTTGGTCGGTGCGTTGTAAATTATAATTGACCTTTGCAGAGGTATTTGAAGACTGCCGAGTACGATCATCATTCATTGTTTCTGGTCTGCACCACCAAGCATTTAAGGTTTCGGCAGTCTTTTTAGACCGAATCTATAGAAGTAGAAGATAAATCCAAGGATGATCAATATTCCTAAGGCCGATGGGATATATTGGCTATGCGGTTGATACTGTTCCAAGACTGTTCCACTGAAGGCCGAAAGCAACGCTGCAAAGGCACTGGTCATTTTATAAATATGCTCGTAGACCCATATTTTCTTCTTCTTGTAGTGCTCTTTCGGGATCAGATATCTTAGAACATCGTAGATCACCACTAAAAGTAATGCACCAGCGGTGCTATAGATAATGATAGGTTCCCATATCATACCGATGGACTTAAAATAATATAAAAAGTACAGTAGCACCACGAGACTGATGATCGCCGCAAGAATGTCGATCACCTTTGGGACATTCGCTTTGTTCACCAATACTCTGAAGCCCGAAAACGAAACATATCCGCTAAGAACGGTAATGACAAGCAGAAAGGTATTTCTTCCAAAGATAAAGACCCCGACCAATCCGGTGAATATCACAATGGAAATGAATCTCAAAAAGTATTTACCACTGTTATTATGTAATTTATCTCCTTTGATACTTAACAGCGCGACAAGGCCCAAGAGCAATGCAATAGAACCCGCTACGATATGTAATATAATGTTGAATTTATGCAATATTTCCATAGATGACATTGTATTTAAATGATGAAGCGTGGTGATATGGACGCTCAATTTTGACTGCAAGCAATGGAAAACCAATTGATTATAAAAGGGAAATAGTGCGAACGGTCAAAATATACAGTGAATGACATCGCATAAACGGTGAATGGATCGGTCACAAGATAAAAAGTGGAATGCCCAGCTGTCTTTATCGCTTCTCGTCAGTTGATCTTGATCAGATTTCGAATCGTTGTTGAGTAGCTCTTGCTGGAGGTGATGGAAGCTATGTTGCTTTTGTCAAATTGAATGATGTATCGTCCGTTTAAGTGCGGTTTGATCAGTTTGATATGTTCCTTGTTTACAATATACTTTCGATGTACCCTAGAGAATTTATCGTTCAAACGTTTTGCAAGAAATAGAAGCGAGTAGTCACAGAGCTTTTTCTCACCCATCACGGTATAGGCGAAAGAATAGTTGTCGAAAGCTTCAAAATAGACGATATCTTGAAGGGGGATCAACAAAATGTTATCACCTTGTTTTACTGGAACGCTGGTAATGATCTCGGTAGGGTCGCTAGGTTGAAGCGTGTTTTTTTTTAAAGGAACAGGTTCCTTCTGTTGCTCACCAGATTTGACATTGTCACTTCTGTTAAAGTTATATTGATAAAAACTAATGCCTAGCACCAACGAAATGATCCCATTGAAGAGATACATTTTACGCGCTGATAACGGTTTGAATTGCCGGTTTTCAAATACCAATGATCGTAACATTTGGTCCACTTCTGTAGCAATCCCCGCCATCAAAAAACATAAAATCGCAATAGTGCCATACCGCAACCATCTCGATTTTAGATGCAGCTCCAACCAAGATCTGTTAAGCCCAATGGTAACCAGCGAATACCCGATGATCAAACTTGTTGATATCGATAGCATGGTCCATTGAATCCAATTAAGATCGCTATGTATGCTATAGTTTGCGGTCCCTATCCCAACGCCCACAAGCAGCATTTGAGGTAAAAATCTAAATGCTCTTTTAAAATTGATTTTTTCGATGCCCATTCTGTTCAAATATAGCTTCTTTGGTAGAGGCGATATTCATTTTATGATCTTCGTTATAAATTTAAAGTTACTAATTTTCGATGGTCTACATTTTTGAGTATTTGTGTGGGTCATAGGACATCACTTCTAAAAGTTTGTCGTATAGTGACCATATTTTTGCAATTTGAACTTTTTTGAAGGTCCACCTACTCTTGCTGCCATCCGTCCTCCGCCCCTTTGAGGTCTTTTATGGCAAGCCATGAAGCTTGAGCAATGGTGAGAGGCGCCTCGTTGAGGAAGAATTAAATACTAATTGGCCATTACTTAATTTGGACTTGCTAGGAACATATTAAAATTGGTAGAATTGATCCCGATTTAATATTGAGTTCGTCTATCGGGTTTTTTTAACATTCCATAGCGCAATGGTTGATGCGGTGAAAAATACGATAAGAATTAAATTAAGGTAGCCTCCCATGATGATCGTCCACCACTTTCCACTAAGCAATTCCCCTAATACGTCTTTTATTAAGAAAGGGATCAATGGAAAAAACAATATCATCCAACGAGGATAGAACGTTTTCTTTTTCCATACTTGAAAGATGAAGATGAGAGAGCATATTGCAAAAAGAGGATATACGAATAGTCGTAAAATATCATTAATGTCACTTGCCAATCGTACGCTTTCTTTTAGGTCGAGACCATTTTCAATAGCCAACTTTGCGCTAGTAGCAATTGCAACAAAGGCACCGTGTATAACGCCATAGGCGATAAGGATGCCACCAAGACTTACCAACATCATATTTCTTAATAATGGCTTTGAAGGTTTAAAGGCGTAGTATACCTGTCCTAGCCCAAGAATGTAGAACCATGCGGCGATCAGGGCAGATACACCGCTCAGCGCTATTCGGTTGTCGGCGGCGTATGCCATATTTTTTAGAAAATTTGTGCTTTCGGCATCGTAATAGAACAACATGTCTCCCGCGAATAATATTATTCCTCCTAAGACCCCAAAGATCCCCGATGATCTTATCCAATGTTTAGTCATAGTGCTTATTGTTGGTTTGGTTTTTAGCTGATTTTTTGTTTAAGGTCCATTTTTTCTTTTAGAATCATTCGTATCATGATTTGCCCGACCTTGGTCATGGGATCGATCAACACGCGCTATATCTACTAATGTCTAGATGGCTGAAGACCAAATTTTACTTAGATTAAAGATAGCCATTTATAGTAAATTCATCATTTGTAAGGTGAGGTGCTAAATTTTAATTTGGTTCCTTAGTAGATGTTAGGGTCTAGAGATGCTCAAGTAATATATAGATTTCCTATTCTGGGACAGTTAATTTTCTTTTGAACCATAAAGATATTCACTCGCCATTTTACTCATTTCTTTATAATCGTGTCCTATGTTAGGTACTATCTCTAGTTTCCAATTGAATTCCAAATCTGATTCGTGGGCTATTTTTTTCGATTCATTATAGAAATAGATCCCTCTTTCCAATCGATGTATTCCTTGACGGTCTACTTCTGGCGAGCGCCTTAGGTCTCCCCTTGTTTCATTCGCATCATCCTTTTCGCCTAGAAACAGCACAAGCTCTTTGCTAAAGTCGAGTCTGTTGGCCGATTCTCTAATGTTACGAAGCCCATATGGAAATATATCCTTAGTTGTTGGAATAGTATACCAACCAGCGTTTGAAGCCAGAATTCTATCAGCTTTATTTTCTGGTTTAAAAATAGCAAGCCTATGTAAGATCTGTCCACCAGCCGAATGTCCGAACATGTCGTAATGTTCGCAGGTCAAATTCAGTTTTGTCTTGACCAGCTCGAACGTTCGATCAAAATCCTCAAATATCCATTTTTCAGGATCTTGGTTTATCTTGAATGTTTCGTTGCTCACATCCACATCGTAGATCATCTGTGCTAGATTGTAGCTCCAAAATTCTGGATAATATCTTTCTTGATATTCAGGAGAGAGGACCAACAAGCCGTATTTTTCTGAAGCTTCCTTCCAGGCATCGCGATAATCTTTTCCATTTCTTCCAGCTCCGGGGATAACAAAAATCACCTTCGAATCCTTCCTGAAGTTTTTTGGTCTGTGGTAGTGGATCAAAATGGTTTTGCCTTTGTAATCACCACCCTCAATCAAAAACGCACCCGAACCTTCTTTGATGTCGATATCATTCACCACCAAACTCAGACGGGCTTCCAATTCGGTTTTCAGTACGAGTTCCATGTTGCAATTTGAGCAGTTTCCCGCTTTTGAAAAGGTCAAACTGTCACAATTCAGACCACAAGGTGGACAAACATAGTCTCCTTCTGTATCTTGGCACGACCCTATTAAAACGGTAAAAAGCAGCAACAATATTCTTAATTTCATATTGGATGTACGTCTTGAAGGCCTGTAGTGATCTCTACTATCATTTTGGCCCATTTTTATGTATCAGACAATTTAATAAATATAAACGAGCCACACCTAAAGAGTTCGATCTAAGAAGGGAATATAAGCGCTACCTGTCAACTCAAAACTAAGGATTTGTATGAGTCCAATCTAAACACTACCAACGTGAAAATATCCTTTGCCCGAAGGTGGCGCCGAAGCCAAGTGAAGGGAGATCTCTTGGATTCTCTAGGCCAAAAATAGCCTAAGGTAAGCTTGGTCATTACGAAGCTGGTACTTCTGTATCATTGAATTGTTTGACCAGTTTAATGATCGGTTGAATACTATTCTTATCGACATGATCAAATCCATGGCGCTCATCTTTGCTAGCTTGGGGATCGGGATTCATCAACGAGCCCATCCACAATATCTGTCGAACCCACCAACTCACTTTTGAATGGTCTAGCTTGCCGCGCAGGGCTACATGCTCAATTTTTGAGGCAAACTCAGAAGGGAGGGAATCAGCGACCCATCTGTTGAGTTTATCGCTTTCTCCCGCACCAGAGACGGAGAACAATATCTTTGTCCTGCCTTGAAGCTTTGACAAATTGGCCCTTATCCACTTTCGGATGGTCAACTTGAAGTAGAGGATGGAACTGCCTAATATCACATATTCATACTTTGAAGGGTCGGCCATGGGGTCTTTGATATCAAATACGGGTAAGCCCGTAGCTTCGCTGATCCATTTGGCATATTGTTCTGTGCTTCCGTACTTGCCAGAGAAAAAAATTGCCCCGTTCATTGCGTATTGCTTTTGTTGTTCGTAGCGAAAATTCAAATTAGCTCATCGGTCCAAATACGATCGCTTTGTCTCCATGATCCAGTAGTTCACAGCTTTTAGAGAAGCTGCTGTTATCCGTTTTTATTTGAAACTTCAAGTTTTTGTCCGCCCCATCGGCATCTACCGGAAGCCAGCGATAAGGTAGATCTAGCGTTGATTCTTTCGGGTTGATGAGTTCAAGGATGGCATACTCACCGCCGAGATCTTCTAGACCGGCTGGTTTCGTAAAGGACAATTCTAGTGTTTTACCATCTATAGCTTTACTTCCTATAAGCTGAACCACCCTATCATCAACATACTTCTTATCATCACATTCTGACCAAATTTTATCCTGATTCATTTGCAATGCAGCCAAGAAACCTCCCTGAATTGAACCTTCGAAACCACCTCCTGGGAAAGCCCAGGCCGATGCAAAGTATAGGTTAGGGATCAAGAAATTGTTTCTAAATCGTTTATTCGCTATTTGATCTTGGGTTTGGGCGTAACCATAAACCGAACCGCTTGGGTTGGAGGTATAGCGTTCAATGGTCTTGGAGGTGGATACCTCGTAGTATTCGATACTTTTTCGAATACCTGGATATTGCTTTTCTAATCGTTGCAGTAACACTTGTGCTACTTCTTCTTTTTTTGCGTCGTAGTCTTCCTTGTTCAAGTGTTCCCAATCTTCAATATAATCCACAGCACAAATTACACCCTCAGATTTGTGTGGCGGCGCCAGTCCGGCATCTACCTTGTTATAGTCTACAAAAATGAATCTGCGTTTAGACCAATCGCCATGATGGTTATTTTTTATATCCCGTAAGGAAGTTACACCCTCTCCTTCAAAAACATTTGAATAGTATTTTACACCAAACTTTTTAACATCTGTATTAAAACCAAGATATACGCATAACAGTGAACATGAATTGGTCTTTGAACTGATCTTTTCTCGTAGCTGGTTCGAATAAGGCTCGTCCAGCAGCGATGGTACTAAAGGAATGGCACAATTGGCTATTACATTATCACATAAAATGGTGGTTGGCTTTGCATTCTCATTAAAACTATCACGGAATGTAACTCCAGTTGCTTTGCCGTTATTGGTAAGGATTTTTTCAGCCTTTTTACCCAACAGAACACTGCCACCATTTTTTTCTATATAGGAAGCAAGATAATTGGAAAGCTGTTGTGATCCGCCTTTTATAAAGTGGCCACCGTTCTCAATAAAGCCTGAAAATGGTATACCAAAGTAAAACATGGATAAGGTATAAGGGTCATCTCCCCAATAAACAAGATGGGCTATGAGATCCAATTTTGCTTTTTCATTGGTAATGTATTGATCTAACCAAGACCCAACCGTATGTTTTGTTGCTGCTACGAGGTTAGGATAAAGTAACGGCATCAATGGATACATCAGTTTTCGTTTTAAAGGCGAGCGTGGCTGGTTGGTTGCTTCGGCTCGTACTCCTGCAATGAGCTTCATAAAACGATTGATCCCTTTTTCGTCTTCGGGATACTTGTCTATCAATGCCTTGGTAGCGGCATCATAGCCATGTGGCAACACAAAATCTTCTTTATCAGAAACCACTCCGTAAAACTCCGGCACTTTTTCGAATTGAACATTTTTGTCCACCTCTAACATTTTGAAAATACGGGTAATTGAGCCATTTTCAGTGAGGCCGCTCATTTCATGTAAGCCGACTTCTACAATGAAATCTCCGCGCTTAAAGGTAGTGGCACAGCCACCTGGTTTATGGTGTTGCTCTAACAGCAGTACTTTTTTTCCGAATTTTGAAAGGGTTGCTCCAGCGGTTAGCCCCGCTAGACCTCCTCCAATGACAATGGTATTGTATTTCATGGTTGAAGGATTTTATATGGTTGATCATAAAGGAAATAGGATGCTAAAAGTATGAATTTGTAGCCTGTTTAATAATGATAATTATCATGATGTAGGCCTTACTAGTGAAGGTTAGAATGCAAGGCGGGGAAAGGGATTTCAGCAAGGCATTGCTAGTCATGAAGGGGAAGCACCAATATGCGGACGTGCACTTTTGAGGATACACATTAATTGGGAGCTTATCGTTATCTACGGTTTTAGCGATGATACTGTTTGGAGAAGTTCTGGAGGGATTGTCCGCCCGCGAGTCGGCCGATCAACTATTACAATTTATGTGCGAGTCGTTTAGCAACAAGGAGCCATCGTTATTTTTGAAGTTTTTCATTCCAAATCTCCATTTTCTTTAAGGAATCTGAATATTTTTTTGTCCACCTCTGATATGATTTCCAAATCACTGTAATTTAGCCACTTAATTTCTTCAATTTCACTGGTCGGTTTCATTGTTCCGTCATATTTGGCTCTATAGCACGTCATTTTAACTATAATTCCCTCTTTAGCTCCGTCCGATTGCGCTTTGAAAGTCCCAACATAGTGAATCGTTTGTTTATCAATTGTAATATTCAATTCCTCTGCAATTTCTCTGATCAAGGTCTGTTCATCTGTTTCTCCGAGTTCTCTCTTTCCTCCTGGAATATAGAATTTCGTTTTCCCCTTGGATTTCGTGCTTAGAATTTGTCCGTTTCTTGTTTCGATAAACGCTATTTTGTCTACTTCGTTCATTTTTGCAGTATTTTGTCTTTGGTCTTGTGCATGGTTTGTTACAGGATGCTGCGATGTCGTGAGATGTTGGGAGACGAGTTGAAGCAATGGTGTAGGAAATTTGTAGGCGAGTCATGAAGATAGCAATTTCCAAGGAGTTCGGGTCAGGAATTCATCGTATGTATGACAGGCACGCAATGAGCTATTTAGGACCTTTATCCAGTTTTTTATATAACGGATTCAATGATTTTTTTACTTTTCCTTTGCTCTCATAAAAGTAGGCTCTTCTGCCTTTAATGATCACTTTTTTGCTTCTCGGCATTCTTTCCCTGTCTAGAGGAACAGTTACTTCAATTTCATAATGATCAGAATTTTTATCCTCAGTTGGTATTTCTATAAAATCAGTGAAACCGTAG
This sequence comes from Sungkyunkwania multivorans, assembly GCF_042675645.1. Taxonomy (NCBI): domain Bacteria; kingdom Pseudomonadati; phylum Bacteroidota; class Flavobacteriia; order Flavobacteriales; family Flavobacteriaceae; genus Sungkyunkwania; species Sungkyunkwania multivorans. The sequence goes on from NZ_JBHTJH010000017.1 coordinate 1,362,740, forward strand.
GTGTAAACGCCGATGTTCTCGATATCTCTTTTAGCGATCCTAAAAGTATTGGTCGAATCTAAATTTATGCGATTTCTAATTATTGGCGCCCAGGCACAACTTCCGGTGTCATACCATTCTCTTGTGAGATGTTTGTATTTTCTTTTTTTGTTGAAGTACACTGTTAAGATCTCAAATGCTGTCTTCTTTTTCTCAATCAACTTTCCATTTTCATAGTATTCATTGTAATGGTTGACTTTTACTTCAATTGAATCGTTGAGGCCAATCTTTTTCTCGGTTATTTTTACAAGCGGTTTTCGTTTTTTGAGGGTTGGGTTCAATATTACTTCATCATCTTTCGCGATCCAAGTTCCTTTATTCGTAAAGTCTTTGAAGGTTCGTGGATAAATATTGTCAACGCTACGCAGTTCAAAAGTTCCATCCTTCTTTAATTCCAATTCGGTTGTCAATGCTTTTCCATTAAGCATCCAGTCACCGTACGTTCCAATATATTCGGAGCTGTCTGTTTGCGCTTGTAGTTGGATGGCAAATATTGAGATTATTATGTAGAATATCTGTTTCAAATTGTGTAAAAGGGTTTCGGCTATGATTGCTGCCTACTGGCAGGCAGGCCGGCCTTGCCTCCGACGACCCCAAGACCTTAGGGAAGGCATTAAGCATGAGCCTATTAGCCGCAATAGACGAATGCCAAGTTTGGATTTTGTTTTGTTGGATTAAATATATTGATTTATTGGAATCTTCCTCTTGGAATTAGTCGAAAAAGCAGTTGTTTTTTAGCTCAGTTCTTTAGGAGGAATAGTTTTTTATACGTTAACCGCATTTTTTTCCTAAATGAAGAAAAGATCGGTATGCATAATAATGTAAAACTTCTTCTAAAGCCATTTTAAGGGCTCTATTTATCGGCAAAATCATATTTCCTAAATTGAAGTCTATTTGATTTAATTTCATATAATATTCTGTGAATATAGGAACATATAGTCCTTTAGTTATTGCCTCGGCGGTTGAATTATAGTTGTCGCCTTGACCATCTTTAATGATTTTACAAGTAGCCAATCTTAAATTTCCATATTTGTCAGTGTTGGCTGCAAATCCAAACAGTCTACAAATTAGACCACGGTATTTGTAATGGCTACAACGACCTTGATCAATAATAGATAAAGGTTTGTAAATTAAACAAGTTGAGCTTTGGGTTTTACTAAGCTGAATGATCGTGTTTTCTGCCTCTCCATTTAAAAACAAGTGAAACGCCCATGGTAAAAATTCGATAGGAGAAGCTTCTATATTTGGATGAGCACAACATTTTCCACAACCAGAGACGCAACTAAGTCCTGAGGATTGCTCAAACTGAGCGGCTTCTAGCTCTAATTGAGAAAAAAGGCTTTCCACTAATTGAACTTTTTGTTCTATCGACATTATTTTTTAACGAAGGTAGACTTATAATGTTTATGAAAAGGGATTTCTTTTGAAAGAAATAAAGATGGTTTTATTGCCAGTGTATTTTTGAATGACTAGTTGACGGGAAGACTCGAGCTATTTTCCGCCGTTGTCTAAAGGTAATTATTTCGAGTGACACGAGCGAAGCGAGCTGGCGCCAACAATTTTCAGCATCCTGTCCTGAGCATGGTCGAACAAGTCGTTGAAACAGGCATTTGCCATCGCAAAATCTACAATGCCCTATGATGAGAATGATGTGTCGAAACTGAACTAAGAGCACTTGTTTTTAAGTCAGTTCTCTGTTATCTTTTGTTGCGACCCATAAGAATATGAATTCACTCTTACAATTGAACCAACGTGTCGAATCACTAATTACTATTTTTATATTTAACTACCATACTTTAAATGACCTAACCCAAGTATAACCAGATCCGCTCATTATTTCATTTCCAAGTTCTAAATCGGCAATGTAAAGATCGGACGGTAATATATTTTCATTTATTGCATATTCGATAAGTTTTTTTACGTTAAGCGCTACCTTTAAATGATCTGTTTTTGAACGAAAGGAAATATTTATCCATTTGTTTGAATTCAACCCAGATGGATCGCCCCAATTTTGATCGGTCCAAACTTCCCATTCCATATCATCAATTTTAACCTCCCCATATTTTTTTCCAGCGGGATCAAAATGTTTTTGAGTGGCATAGGTCCAAATCATGAATTCTGCAACGATACTGGATGGATCTGGTTCTTCGATTTTTAGCGGAGAATTTACAATCCACATTGTAGTGGCTAAGTTATGTTGCCCATTTGTTACCGTTTCTATATCATAGGATAAATTAAGTTCTGGAATGGAATTTATTTTTAAAGGAAATCGGTCATTAAAGAAGGGCGTTGGCGCCCAAGGAGATCTGCCGATTTTAATTTGGGGATAGGCATAGATCACATTGCTTTTTGAAGGCCATTGCCAAGACCAACCATATCTTATGGTATCGTTGATCATCTTTTTTTCAAGACATTGCTTCCAATCATAGTCCTTTGCAGCATCTTTGTTCCACACATTGTTGCAAAAAACCCCTAGATCATGCGTGATGGATAAATAGTCTTCACAACCCAAAGTGGTCGAAACCAATTTTATCTCTTCATTAATCGCTGTAGAACTGTCTCTACAAGATGAAATAAGAATTAAGGTCAATAGCAAAACAATGTTTTTTTTCATGTATCGAGTTTTCCAGCTTTGTTTGTTTTGAGTAATACAAACTAAGTCGTTTGTTTAAGATTAGTTGCATGTTTAAAGCACCCAATTTAGCAAATACAAACCGAACCTGCCTTCTGACAGGCATGTAGAAATCCGCAAGACGCGAGCCAAGCGAGCTGACACCAACAATTTTTAAAAGCCTATCCTGAGCGCGGTCGAAGGATAGGCGAGAACAAGTAATTGTTTTTATACGGTGTTGATGGGAGTTATTATTTTACCAAGGCCCATTCCTGGTTATATTGATAAATTTTCCGTTTTCCAATCTAAAAGCTCCTCCAGCACCAACAAACCAAAGTCTATTATCTAGGTCCTTATATATTTGAAAGATTACGGGTCTCTTATTGTCTTTGGATTCTTCAATTTCTATTAAGCCCTTTCCATTGTAGGTAAATAAGTAATGTTGATTAGATACAAACCAAATTTTACCGCTTTTATCTTCAGCAATACTCCCTATTCCTTTTCCGGTTTCAATTTTCCCTTCCGTAATATTTTTTGCTTTATTGTCTATTAAATGATATAATCCCATTTTTGTAGAAACCCAGAATTCACCGTCTTTATCTTCGAATATTTCATTGACAAAATTGGTTAAAATTCCTGCTTCTTTAGAAACATTTGTAATAGAATTATTGGCGTATGATAAAAGCCCGGCGTTTGAACTAAACCATAATGTGCCTTTACTGTCTTCGAATATACTGTGAACCATTTTTGTACTTGAAATGCCTAAAGTAGCGTCTATTTTTCCTTCAGGGAGATTAAAATTTGTGAACTCTTGACCGTTATAAATACAAACACCCTCAATAGTTCCAATCCATATTTTGCCATTTTTATCAGCAGCAACAGACCAAACATCATTGCTGATCAAGCCATCGGATTTATAATAATTTGTCACTAATTCTCCATCAATACTGCTAACACCACCTTCATGCCCGACCCAAATTTTCCCATCTTTATCTTCTGTGATGTCCTTTATTGTTACCTCTTTTCCTGATTCACTAATGATGCTGTCAATATGGATCAATGAATCACCATAAAGTTTAAATGCTCCGTTTTGAGTTCCAAACCATAAAATCCCTTTGCTATCTTGAAATATAGTTCTTACGACTTGACTTATCTGATCGTCGAAATCCGAAAACAAAGAGTATTCCTTGTTTTTAGCATTTATGTTACTCTCTTCTAGTTTCTTTTCAGACTTTATAGGATTTTGTACTTCATTCTCATTTTTTTGGCCAATACAAGAATTCAAAACAAGCGACAGAGTTAAGGTGGTAATCACATTTATATGCTTCAACAATATTTTCATTCTAATATGGCCTTCAAAGGTTAGTATATGAAAAGTAGCGGATTTTCACGCACGAATTTTTCGGTTGATAACAGACCTCCAATTTATTAAATTTCATGCCTTGAAATGATCAAACCACTTTTTTATATGTTCTTGCTAGCTATTTTTTGAGGTCTCTCTACAAACCGGCAGCTAATCCAGACATAAATTCCTCAAGTGTTTTCCAAATGTAAACTACCTGATTGATACCGTTACCTTTGTCGTCAAATTTATTTGTAAGAACAATTCGGCCCAGGCCAGTTTTTGGGTCGAACATCATATACGCCATGATGCCAGGGTCACCGCCAGAATGCCCGTACTCCCCTTTACCATTTATGGCCCAAAAGATGCCCGATTTCTTGTCGTCGGAAATGAATAGGGCATCCATCATGGTTTTATAAGAACTATCGCTTAGTATTTTTGAGTTTCCATTTTTATAGCCTTTGATCATTTCTGAAAAATAGAGACTTAGATCATGAACACTGGTTATAAGACCTCCATCGGCATAGGAAATTAACGAGTAGGGAGGAATTTTTTCGTCATTTCTTAGATATAAGCTAACAAAATTGGACATATCGATTTCTTCATGGGACCAGCCAGATCGCGTCATATTTAACGGATTTAAAACGTGTTCTCTAGTATAGTCCTGATAAGACTTTCCAGAAACCAATTCTACGATATAGCCAGCGATGGTAGCGCCCATATTGCTATAATTATAGGTTGTGCCGGGTCGCTTTCTCAGAAAATTCTTTTTCGCATAATATTTTCCAAAGGGATGCATCATACTCTCAATAAACTGTTCGACCGACATGGGTGTATTTGTATTGTATAGCTTTACATATTTTCGCAATTCCTTTGGTAATCGCTTTTTAGGGATGTTTATTTTCTCTGAAAAAAGATAGGTTCTTTCGTAATCAAAGGGATCGTTAAAGGAGGCCGTATGTGTAACAAGGTGTCTAATGGTTATCGGTATTTTCGGGTAATAGGGGTTGTATAATTTTTGCGGTAAGATATCATTAATAGGGGTCTCCAGACTTAACTTTCCTTCCTCTATCAATTTCATTATGGCGATACCCGTCAACGTTTTTGAAATAGACCCTATATTCTGAAGGCTATTTACCGTAAAAGGTCTTTTGTTTTCAACATCGCTATATCCGAATCCATTTTGATAATGAACCCCCTTTTCGCTTACCACTGCAACAGCAAAACCGGGAAGATATCCTAAGTCCTGAATTTTATTAAGTTTTGTAGTTAATGCATCTGCTTGACTTTGGGCATGTCCCAAGCCTATGAAAAAAAGACCGATCAACCCGGAATAAAATAATCGTTTCATGTCATTTCTTTTGATAAAAGTATGGACATAGATCGTTTAGAAATTGGATTTTTGAGACACCTTTACAACTCAAACTCTAAATTTCCAATACAAATCTGTTTGATCGACTTTTGTGATCTTTGGCAATACTTCCTTGGGTATTTCGCCAGAAAGGGATTTGAAATGATTGATAAAATCGGACTGGTCGTAGTAGTTGTTATCGTAGCATAATTCGGTGAATGATGTTCTGGTTGGACTGTTTTGATAACTATCTATGGTATTTCTAAATCTAGTGACTCGTTTGAATTCAGAAATACTACAACCCAAATAAGTTTTGAATAACCGAAGTAATGTACGCCTATTCACTGTGAATAGCACCTCTAGCTCTTTAACTTTTATGGCACCCTTGGAGTCCAATATTTTTTGGACAATTTTCGATAGCCTTTCTTCATTTAGTGGGTTATAAAGTTTTAATAAGAGTTCATCGAGAAGAAGAACTTTTTTATCATTAGAATTTTCGTTGAAAACGTTTGAAAGATCATTTACATGACCTGACCAAAAATTGTTGAAGACAACAACGGGATGATCGAATTTGGATAAAAAATCGTCTCTAGTAAACTGATTGATGCCTAGAGGTTTAAAAAGAATCCCAATGATATCAAAAGGTCCTCTTAGAACCGCTTGTTTTGCAGTACTGATATTATTAGTGAATACCGTAACGACATCATTTTCGGAATCGAAGCTAATTATTCTCTTGTTTTCGAAAATTTCTACCTTAGATCTGTTATAAATATTGAGGGTGGTTCTGTAATGAGGATAATGCGTAAAACTTTCGTCAAATTTCTCCTCATCAGATTTCAAAAAGTAATATGCATCGATATACTTCGATGAAATTTTATTTTGTGGTGGTAATCTGGTCAATGAGATCATTTAGGTAATTGAAAAATTAGAGATGAATCGAAAATTGTTTACAACGTGTCTCTGCATGATTCCCGCCCGAACATATCCTTCGGTACGGGCGGATCGTTGCTTGTTTCAGAAACTAATTTAGCAAATAGAAACCAAACCTGCCCGTCGGAAGGCAAGCAGGCAACACGCCAGAACGACGCTGTCGGACTGGTTGCTTACAGCCATCCAGAATGTTTATGAGGTCCAACATTTTTTCAATGTCAAATAGGTCTAAAAATTAGAGGCAATTGTTCTATACCTCAGCGCAGCAACAAAAACTACACCACCAATTGCATTGCCTAATAGGGCAATACCCTGAAAACTAAGATAATCTGCTACAGATAGCTCACTTGTAAAGATCAATCCTGCAAAAACCTCGATATTTCCTACGATGCTATGATGAAAACCAGCAAATCCAACAGTAAAAGTGATGATATAGATAACTACAATTCTACTAATGGTTTCTTTTGTCGAACTCAACAACCACGATAGGACCGCCATGAGCCAACCAGCAAAAATGGAGCTTCCAAATATGATCAAATTATGGGGTCTGGTAACATGATAAGCTATTTCACCTATACTATCTACAGATATAATTTCTAAGGCCAAACCTATATGACCACCTGCAAATGCAAAGATATATCCACCGATCAAGTTTCCACAGATAACGATGCCCCACAGTTTGAGGAGCTCTCCTATAGAACGTCTTTTGTGTAGTACTGGTAAAGCTAATAATGAGGTCTGTTCGGTAAATAACAATGACTTGCTCAATATTATTATGATAAATCCTATTGGGTAGGCAAAAGCCAAAATGTAGAAAATGACATCTTTTGAAACCCTTTCTTTCAGAATATTATGAAGTATTCCTAGCAGTAAAAAGCTAAATCCTATTTCTAATCCAGCTGTAAGCGCACTTAAGAAGACACTGGTTTTTTTATCTCTATAGGTCTCAATGCCTTCAGAAAGTTGGTCAACTAAGATATCCTCTTCAGATCTTGTTTTTTCCTGATGAGGATTGTCGAGTGCTTTTTCTATTTCTTTTTCAAGCTTTGCCATAAGATACCAAGCTACAATTTTGAATTTTTTTGTCGTATATGGACGCCGATGGAATTATATATGAAAAGTACGCCTTTTTTAGGAGATGATTTATCAGTTGGTTTTATTGTTACCTATAAGAAGGCAAATATTGATTAACTTTTAGGAACTGGACTAGGGCTTTTCATAGGAGCCATTGTTGTGGTTAGTTTTTTATTTTTTCTAATTCATGGTTATATTCAGTTTCATCAAATTCGAATGGTCCAAATTGAGAGTAATCCCAATGGGTATGACTTTCCTTTCCTCTGTGTAATTGCTCAAAGTCTGTCCAGATTACTTTTTCATCAATAATCTCGATCTTAGTCATAAAAGCCCAACACCCCCAAACTCCACAGTCACAGTCGAGAATGTCTGATTTATTGTCTTTAGAATTAGAGTTGTCGGTCAGGTTAAGCAAATTTTTATGTAGAGTTGTTGGACTAAGTCCTTCATATTGTCCAGCAATGCTCGGACTACCTTCTTTTGTTGCAAAAGGTTTTTCGAATTCATTTAGTAATTCGATTAAGTCAATTCCGTCAATCAAAATTTTTGCCACTGAGCGACTTAATTCACCGTCTGTACTTTTATGTATTTTGATTTGAAGTTTATTCATTCTTAAATTAACCACAAAGGTCTCGTATAATCGTCCCTTACGGGTTTTAAGTTATTGTTTTTGTTAGGTGCTGAATTTAGCATTTCCGACCGCGCCCGAACGTGCCGTTCGGTAAGGGCGGGGTGGTTTCGCTTGAGCCTGCCCTGAGCACTACCGAAATCAAAATATACTTTTGATTGAAGGTATCTTGTGAAACAAGTCGAAGGGTAGTCGAATCCACCGACCCGAGCGAAGCGAACGGACGCTAGTAAATTGCGGTTATACATTGTTGGTGGTAGTTTTTACTTTTTCAAATGTTCTCTGCCTTTATCTCCACCTAAAATCTTCATTACAACATCATTACCATAAATGCGGTGTAGATGACCATTCTTCGTTCTGGGTAATTCATGCTAATACCTTAAATATTTCTTTTATGAGTCTGCAAACTATACATATTTGATCCTTAGCCAAGTTCTTCAAAATGTAATTGTTATTGACCATAATTAATACAAAAATGACCTTCAGTTATGGTATACGATTGTGGCGTAGCAATCTCTAATTCTGCAATAAATTCAAAAGTTCCCATAATAAATTTTGCCTCTGGATTATGCGCTGTGATCGTTAACGTTCCATCGGCATAATAATAAAAATCACGATTAGCAGTAAAACCAGCTCTCGGCAATTCTGGTATAAGCCTAAGACTATAAGTGCCAGGTGTTGTATTTACATCTAAAGTAAAATCCATATTCGTATTGTCAATTTCACTAAATATTATGATTACAACGGTCGTTTCATTATTAATAAGAAAGCCTGCAATAGAGGAATCAATATACTCCTGACCATCAAACAAAGCAAAAAATTCATTATCTTTTGTTAAAGGAATATTTATAAAAACACCATTTGTAAAAGATTTCGTTTCGTTGTTATTTACACCTGTAAAATTAAATGTACCTGAAATGCTTAAGTTAGTGTAGTTTATTTCCGAAACGGTAATTTCTCCCATTATTTCATTACCATCATTTACAGAAACCCAACTTTCATTTGAAGCGCTATCAGGAAAGTAACTTGCTGTATTCATATTTCCATCAGCATCTGTTGTGCCTAATTGATATGTTCCTTCTGTGGTTTCGTATAATATTATAACAAATTCTTCATTCTCTCGCTTACCCGTAATTGTGAGTTGACCATTACCGATATGTGCTTCTGCATCGATAGAAAGAAAAGTTTCATTATCAAAATCAACTTGAAAAAAAGAATCATACTCACAATTATTTAAATCGTTTATCTGTTCTGAAATTTGATCGAATGCCTCCGGACAGGCTACTAATTGTTCCTCTAAAGCTGCTTTATATGCCAAACAATTTTCTTCAAGATTACTTGAATTTGAATTTGAAAAATTGTCAAATGCTGTATTTGCTAAATCACTTGCCTCTGCACAAGTTAGTTGAATATCAAGTGTTAAGGGTCCATCATAAGATTCATAGTCACAGCCATAGATCAAAGCAATAAAAATACAACTAAGATATACTATTGCATTGTTGAATGTGCGCATCTAAGATCGTGGTTTACTCTTCTAAATATAGTAATAATAATCATTTTCATAGCTCTAATCAGGGGAAGCTTACATAGGATGCCGAGCAAGTTATATCAAAAGAAAAAAGATGATCTGAGCAAAGAAGAAAATATTGATTAACTTTAGAGAACTGGACTAGGGCTTTTCATAGGAGGCGTTGTTGGCAGATGTATTTATAAATTGAATAAATAAACTAAAAATGTGGAAAAGGCCAAGACAATTATAGATCCTATGATATTTTGTCTTCTTTTGTTTCTAATTGTCCATCTTAGAACAAAATCTATCAAGAAACCAAATATTCCAAATGCTATCAAAACCTGCATAGCCATCATTCCCCATCCTTCGAACCTATTTAGAGTTTCCCATTTCAATAAAGTATAGGTCAAGCATATCAATAAGTAGAGAATAAGAAATACATTTAGTATGTTCAACCATTTCTTCATTAAGGAATGTTTATCATAAATATTACTGCCAACGGTTTGGCTATGGTTTCGTTGCGTGAAAATCCGCGAGGATTTTCCGCCGTAAACCGAAGATAGTAAAAATGCGAGGACTTTCCGCGAGGAAAGTCAGAAGCAATGAACTATAGCCGGTGTTGTGTGTAGTATTTTTTATTTTTCAGTCAGTTTATTTATTTCACGTTTGTTTGGAATCCATAACCACATTCCAATAATTCCTAAAAACAAAATCATAAACGTATTGTTTGTTTTTGTCTTTTTTTTAATCGGCATTTTTGTCCAATTAAACCAGATAAAAATTCCTGCAACAATTAAATTCAGAGTCCAAATCAGCCAGTTTGCTTTATAATCAAAGTCGAGTTTAATCCACAGTTTTGTGTCCGCAAAGATTATAATCATATATCCGATTTGGATTAAAGTCAGAATGATTAATAAAATCCGTAATTTTTTTAAATCCGATTTAAAATTTTCCTTTATAGTTTGTAATTCAGTCATTTTTTAGTTCAGTTTACGGTTGATTGGGATATGTCTTGTCCTGAAATATGGCTACAGGTTAAAATTGATTTACGCTGTTTTTAAATATACCATATTTGGTGTTCTATAGTCTAAAGATAAATGTAATCTGATTT
>NZ_JBHTJH010000018.1:0-1467 GCF_042675645.1 Sungkyunkwania multivorans
CCGGACACATTTTTGTCATTTTGGAAGTGTCAGAATAGTATTCACTTTCGCATTCATCACATATTTTAATCTTTCTATTCATTCGCAATGCACCACAACGGTCTTGTATATGGCTCGTAGCGTGCAAATTAGCGATAACTATTTGGTTAAGTAAGTACGAGCCAATTTTTTTAATTTTCTTATTACCTTTTCTTCTCAATAAGCCAAATTAAAAAATTTGGCGGACTTGCAAATATGCCTTAACTTTGATTAATCAACTGATTAGCTATGAGCTATATACGTTGTTATGCACTGCCATTTTCCACTCTATTGATATGGATTATAATATTTAAATTCCTTTATGTGGTCAACTAAAATTGGTATAAACCAAGATTCATCTTCTGTATAACTCTCCAATATTTCGAAACTCTTTTCCTGTAAATAGTACGCATAAATAGCAGAAGCAGAATGTCGTATTAATAAATCAATACTTTTGTCATTTATGATTTCGGCAAGTATATTTTCTATTCCGTTGACTTTTGATAAAATAGCTTCAATAGATTGTCCGATTGTTCCACGTTGAATTCCAATTCCTTCTTCGATAAGTGAAAGAAGTTTGATAACTTCAGTTTTTTTGAAGCGATTAATTTTATTTAGAGCGTATTCTTTGGTGTCTTCATTAATTGTTTCTCCTCGATACCAAATATCAGGATGCCACGGTATATGTGCTAATCGGTAAATTATACTACCATTTAAGTTTTCAACATCGTTATTTAGAATGTGATTTATATATTTATCCCAAGTGATTTTTTCATTTACGTATTTTCTAAAAAAGAATTAGACTTCCGAGAACAAATTCATTTTCATTAGCTGAATCGAAAAATGAAACTGCTTCAATTAATGTTAAGTCAGGTGTTTGATTAAGTACGTTTGGTAAAAAAAGTCGGTTAAAGTTTGCTAAATCCAGTTGATTGCTTCGGTCAGCTATAAACTTTATAGTTTTTAAGTCCTTATCATTTTCAAGATGACTTTTAATATTTGTCCAAAATCCTTTTCCTAATTCTGGTACATATACAATTCCGCAAACAGGTAAGGCATAATTTGACCAATAATCGCGATGATTTTCAATTGGTATTACACACATTTTTTTATTTGATTGAAAGTAAGATGGACCAGATTTAATTTGAACTGCTATGCTTTTGTTTGCAGGTCTTTCATCTTGTATAAATTCAATAATTCCGTCTATACCTAAATCATTTTCTTGCTCGATTTTATGAAATAGACAACCAGAACTTTCTACAATTTCACGAACGAAATTTATTCCTTTTTTTGCTGTTATGTTCGACTTTAAATATTTGACCACAAAGTTTTGTTTTGGTTGTGCATAACGTTCAAGTGTAAAAAGCGTTTCAATGCTTTTTACATATTGTTGTGTGCTTTTGTTCAATTTTTGTCCACCGCCAAAGGTAGTGAACAAAGGGGACAGTC
>NZ_JBHTJH010000019.1:0-510 GCF_042675645.1 Sungkyunkwania multivorans
CGTTAGGTGCCATGCTATAACTTTATAATCCTTTTCGGTAGACCCATGCTGCAGTTTATGTGACCTCTTTTCCTGCCTACCTCGATTTTTGGGGTTTCCCTGCCTTCTCCCGCTTGCCATTTTTTTAGGTCACGGCTCGCAAAAAATGGTTTGATGGTCTTTGCCCTTTCGCAAAGGCCTTACCCTTACGGAGAGCAGTCTGGCGGATAGGGCTTGGGTCCATCCTCCCCTACTTCAGGCGTCATTTTTTGGTCGCCGCACGATGGGCACTGGCACTCTTGCCATCTGATGGACGAAGCCTTGCGCGACCCTCAGCAGTGAAAAAAATGGCTGGGAGTTTGGCCGCCGCTCACTTGCCATGGCTTGGACCGCACAGCACCTAACAAGGTGTATGATCCATGGCTATGGCCTGTTCCTTTCCTGAAAATTCCTTCGGAATTTTCACAGGTTCACGATTGTTTGCTAAATTGAATGCCGAATCGCCGCAACAGGATCATACACGCGGCCGTT
>NZ_JBHTJH010000021.1:0-704 GCF_042675645.1 Sungkyunkwania multivorans
GCCTGTTCCTTTCCTGAAAATTCCTTCGGAATTTTCACAGGTTCACGATTGTTTGCTAAATTGAATGCCGAATCGCCGCAACAGGATCATACACGCGGCCGTTACGTGCAATGCATTAACTTATAATTCTTTCGGGCAGGCCCATTGTGCATTTTCAATGATCTTCTCTCCTACCCGCCCCAATTTTGTGGGCCTCTTTGCCGTCCCTCGCCCTGGGCCATTTTTTTGGGTCGCAGCTCGCAAAAAATGTATCAATGACCTTTTATTACCTGCAAGGCCTTACCCTTACGGCGAGCAGCCTGGCGCATAGGGCTTAGGTCCCTCCCTCCTATCTGAAGGCGTCATTTTTTGGTCGCAGCACGATGGGCACTGGTCTTCTTGCGGTCTGATGGACGAAGCCCTGCGCGACCCTCAGCGATGAAAAAAATGGCTGGAATCGTGGTCCATGCCAACTTGCAAGGCCTAGGTCTGCACAGCACGTAACAATGTGTATGACCCATGGCTATGGCCTGTCACTTTTCTGAAAATTCCAGCGGAATTTTCACAGGTTCGCGATTGTTTGCTAAATTGGGTGCCAAACAACGCAACGGATCATACACCCGGCCGTTAGGTGCCATGCTATAACTTTATAATCCTTTTCGGTAGACCCATGCTGCAGTTTATGTGACCTCTTTTCCTGCCTACCTCGATTTTTGGGGTTTCCC
>NZ_JBHTJH010000022.1:0-580 GCF_042675645.1 Sungkyunkwania multivorans
AGGCCTGCCGCTAGCGTTCATCCTGAGCCAGGATCAAACTCTTCATGGTTTGAATCTTTGTAACTCTGTCCCGATGCCGACCTCTCAGCCGATACCCGTCCATTCGGATGATGTGTTCTCTTCTCTTCGTCTTACTTAAAAAACCTGCTAGGATCAAAATCCTAGCTTCCTGTCATTACAATATGTCAATGAACTCACGGTGCCCTTCCGGACACCGTTCCCTGCCGTCGCCAGGGGAATCGAACCCCCACAAAAGGACCATCGCAACTATCGGGGCGTCACACCCCCATGCATCAGAGCGGGTGCAAATATACGACCACTTTCCCAACTCTCGCAAGCTTTTACAAAAACTTTTTTTTTCCTCGCCGAACGCCCTCGCGACGCCCGCCTCGGACCCGGGGGAGGTCGCCTCGCGCTGACCCGATGAACCCCGAAAGCGGGTGCAAATATAGCACCCTTTTCCATTCCCGCAATGCACATCGCAAAACTTTTTTCAAAAAATGTCGCAACGCCCTGAGAACACTAGACTTGCGCAACGAAAAAAAATCAAGGGACATCATGACGGGCCACTCAATCTTCA
>NZ_JBHTJH010000023.1:0-509 GCF_042675645.1 Sungkyunkwania multivorans
AACGGCCGGGTGTATGATCCGTTGCGTTGTTTGGCACCCAATTTAGCAAACAATCGCGAACCTGTGAAAATTCCGCTGGAATTTTCAGAAAAGTGACAGGCCATAGCCATGGATCATACACATTGTTACGTGCTGTGCAGACCTAGGCCTTGCAAGTTGACATGGACCAAGATTCCAGCCATTTTTTTCATCGCTGAGGGCAGTGAAAGGCTTCGTCCAAAAGATAGCAAGATGGACAGCGACCATGTTGCGGCGACCAAAAAATGACGCCCGAAGAAGGTTAGAGAGTAACCGAGCCCTATGCGCCAGGCTGCTCGCCGTAAGGGTAAGTCCTTGGCAGGTAAGAAAAGGTCATTGATACATTTTTTGCGAGCTGCGACCCAAAAAAATGGCCCAGGGCGAAGGACGGCAAAGAGGCCCACAAAATTGGGGCGGGTAGGAGAGAAGATCATTGAAAATGCACAATGGGCCTGCCCGAAAGAATTATAAGTTAAGGCATTGCACGTAAC
>NZ_JBHTJH010000024.1:0-892 GCF_042675645.1 Sungkyunkwania multivorans
AAGGTCGCTCTGCGTTGCCACCCTCGAAGCCCACCAGGACCTCCTCGCCCACCTCGGGGATGAAGTGGAAGCCCTTCTCGCCACCCGCATGCGGGGTCAGCACCCGAAGCCAGGGCGTGTGCTCGCCCAGCGGACGCTGCCAACCCAGCTGCACCTTCACCCTCCCGTAGCCGTCAGGGTCCGCCGTGTCGGTCACCGTGCCAACCTGCGAGTCGCTCTTGGGGTAGGCCGTGATGTTCGTGTTGGGATACGCCTCGATCTCCGCCGTGAGCCCCTCGAAGCGGTTCTGGTACATCCCGTTCTCGTTGCCCGTGTGCGTCACACGGGTCACACGGAAGCTCCCATGCTCGGTGCCATCGCCCTGTATCTTCACCACCTTGCCAAGGCTCACCCCAGGGTTGTCGCTCATCCCGCTGACCACCACCTGGTTCACCACCACCGCCCTCTTCTGGGCCTCCACCTGGCGGTCCAGCCGCTGCTTCAGCTGAGGGTCCGTGTAAGCGTTCAGGAACACGCTGGTCTCCTTCGAGTAGATCTCGTCGCTCTTCCTGCTGGTGAAGTCGTTGTAGCCCGAAGCCCCGGAGGACACCGAGCTGGTCGCTAGCTCGTGCTGGTCGTCCGAGAGGTAGTCGTTGGTGAAGAACCTGTAACTGTTCGAGCTCGGGCTCAGACCCAGCGAGAACTCCTGAAGGTCGTGGCCGTAGGTCAGCGACACCTCCTCGCCATCCTCCGGACGGCCGAAGACCAGCCGCTTGCCGTCATAGTAGAACCACTCGCCGTACTGGGCCGCCAGGCGGCTCGCGTACCCGAAGGCGCTCTCCCCGCTCTGGACGCTGTAGTGCAGCGCATCCGTGTTCCCCGGGGACACCGAAAGCTCCACCTTCGACTTGTC
>NZ_JBHTJH010000025.1:0-809 GCF_042675645.1 Sungkyunkwania multivorans
GTGGACGGCAACGGCGACCCGATACCTGACAACGAGAACACGGAGACGGACGACGGGGACGGCACGAGTGACGGCGACCCGACGAACGACCCCACGGTGACCACCTTGGCGCCTGCGCCTGGCATGGAGCTGATCAAGAGCGTGACGGGCGTGACGGCGGCGGGAGCCGCGGGCGCGTTGGACGACGTGATCGAGTACACCTTCACGGTGGAGAACACGGGGAACGTGACGCTGACGGGGGTGACGGTGGACGACGCCCTCACGGGCTCGGTGGACCTGGCGGTGACGCCCGGCACGCTGGCCCCCGGACAGACGGGGACGGCCACGGCGACCTATGTGATACTGCAGAGTGACGTGGACGCCGGCGGCGTTGAGAACAGCGCGACGGCGGAGGGCTCCTCTCCCGGGAACACGGGCGACGTGGGCGACGACTCCGACACGGGCACGGCCGGTGACGGCAGCCCCGTGGGGGACCCCGCCACGGAGGAGACCCCCGACAACGACGACATCAACGGGGACAACAACGACGGTGACCCGACGAACGACCCGACGCCCTTCGACATCGCGGCGGACCCTGAGCTGACGGTGACCAAGACGGTGACCACGGCGGGCTCGGCCCTGAATGACGTGATCGGGTACGACATCGTGGTGACCAACACGGGCAACGTGACCCTGACGGACATCGAGGTGACGGATGCGAACGCTGACGCCGGCAGCATCGTTGGCAGCCCGATCGCGAGCCTCGACCCAGGTCAGAGCGCGACGGTGACGGCACAGCAGACGATACAGCAGTCGGACCTCGACGCGGG
>NZ_JBHTJH010000025.1:819-1278 GCF_042675645.1 Sungkyunkwania multivorans
TGTCATAGGATACGACATCGTGGTGACCAACACGGGCAACGTGACCCTGACGGACATCGAGGTGACGGACGCGAACGCGGACGCGGGCAGCATCGTTGGCAGCCCCATCGCGAGCCTGGCGCCGGGTGCGAGCGCGACGGTGACGGCACAGCAGACGATACAGCAGTCGGACCTCGACGCGGGCTACATAGAGAACAGCGCGACGGCCACGGGGGACAGCCCCGATGGCACGGACGACGTGAGCGACGTGTCGGACACGGACGTGGACGGCAACGGCGACCCGATACCTGACAACGAGAACACGGAGACGGACGACGGGGACGGCACGAGTGACGGCGACCCGACGAACGACCCCACGGTGACCACGCTCGGTCCGAACCCGGAGCTGACGGTGACCAAGACGGTGCGCGTCGCGGGATCGGCCCTGAATGACGTGATCGAGTACGACATCATCGTGAC
>NZ_JBHTJH010000025.1:1288-1546 GCF_042675645.1 Sungkyunkwania multivorans
TGACGGCAACGGCGACCCGATACCTGACAACGAGACCACGGAGACGGACGACGGGGACGGCACGAGTGACGGTGACCCGACGAACGACCCGACGGTGACCACGCTCGGTCCGAACCCGGAGCTGACGGTGACCAAGACGGTGCGCGTCGCAGGCTCGGCCCTGAATGACGTGATCGAGTACGACATCATCGTGACCAACACGGGCAACGTGACCCTGACGGACATCGAGGTGGTGGACGCGAACGCTGACGCGGGCAG
>NZ_JBHTJH010000025.1:1556-135475 GCF_042675645.1 Sungkyunkwania multivorans
CGACGGCACGAGTGACGGTGACCCGACGAACGACCCGACGGTGACCACGCTCGGTCCGAACCCGGAGCTGACGGTGACCAAGACGGTGCGCGTCGCGGGATCGGCCCTGAATGACGTGATCGAGTACGACATCATCGTGACCAACACGGGCAACGTGACCCTGACGGACATCGAGGTGACGGATGCGAACGCGGACGCGGGCAGCATCGTGGGCAGCCCGATCGCGAGCCTCGACCCAGGTCAGAGTGCGACGGTGACGGCACAGCAGACGATACAGCAGTCGGACCTCGACGCGGGCTACATAGAGAACAGTGCGACGGCCACGGGGGACAGCCCCGATGGCACGGACGACGTGAGCGACGTGTCGGACACGGACGTGGATGGCAACGGCGACCCGATACCTGACAACGAGAACACGGAGACGGACGACGGCGACGGCACCAGTGACGGCGACCCGACGAACGACCCGACGGTGACCACGCTCGGTCCACCACCAATGCCTTCGCTTAGATTAGTCAAAACTGCGGCGTTCGATGGAGTAGGTGAAGTAGGTGAAACCATATTGTATACTTTCACTGTAACAAATACCGGAAACACGACAGTTAGTAATTTGACTATAACAGATGCAGTCATTGGAATAAGTAATTTGGCAGTGACACCTAGCACTTTAGCTCCAAATGAGATCGGTATTGCTACGGTTAGCTATTCATTGACATCCACAGATGTATCCAATGGTACCGTGGTTAACTCGGCAGTGGTCAACGGGGATAGTGATTCTGGTGGAACAGTCAGTGATGTGTCGGATAATGGAGATGAGAATGAAGATGAAGATGGCGACGGTGATGGAGGAAATGACCCAACCATTGTTGTATTTGACTTAGATCCTATAACTGGAGTTTCTCCTGATGATGATGGAGAGAACGATACCTTCCAGATTCCTGGAATCGAAAATTTCCCTAACAACACCGTACGAATCTATAATAGATGGGGTGTTCTTGTCTATGAAACTCGAGGCTATGGACAGAATGGAAATGTGTTCAGAGGAATCTCCAATGGAAGAGTCACCATTAATACGGACGCAACTTTACCCGAGGGAACCTATTACTATGTGCTAGAGTACCAGCTGCCAAACGGTACCTTCCGGAGCAAAGCAGGATACTTATATATTAACCGATAGTATTTATCTGGGCGAATCATCTTCGCCCAGATAATTATAACATATTACTCATGAAAAAAATATTTTCTTTATTTGTGCTCGCCCTTCTTTCGAATGTTGGTATTCATGCCCAACAGGATGCGCAATACACCAATTATATGTACAACACGATGGCATATAATCCTGCTTATACAGGATCTAGAGGTGTTTTAAGTGCGTTTTTGTTGCATAGGTCACAATGGGTAGGTTTAGATGGTGCACCAACTTCTCAGGCTTTTTCTATTAATTCACCTCTGAAATATGAAAAGGTTGGTCTAGGATTATCAATTGTCAATGACAAACTGGGTCCATCCCAAGAATTTATCATTGATGGTAATGTCTCTTACACGATCGATGTCTCCGATAGGGCAAGGCTGGCTTTTGGACTTCGCTTAGGGTTTAGTATCATCGATGTTGATTTTAGTAAGCTGAATCTACAGTTTCCAGATGGAACTCCCGTAAATGATCCGAGCTTTTTTCAAAATATTGAGAATCGATTCGCACCTATGATAGGTCCAGGGTTATATTATTATTCAGATAATTATTATTTAGGAGTATCCGCACCCAATTTGATACAGACCGAGCACTTTCAAGAGGAGTTGGTGCAACCGAGTTCTACGACTTTCATAGCTAAAGAGCGCATCAATTATTATATCATGGGTGGTTACGTTTTTAGGTTTGGAGAGGATTGGCAATTCAAACCTGCGGCCTTGGCAAAAGTTGTTGGTGGGTCACCTTTGCAAATAGATTTGTCAGCAAATGTATGGTACAAGGAAAAGTTGAGTCTTGGACTTGCATATCGATGGAGCGCTGCTTTGAGTGCTTTAGTCGGATTTCAAGTGAGTGATGGGCTTATGATCGGTTATGGATATGATGCGGATACTACCGAATTAGGTAATTTCAATTCTGGTTCGCACGAAATATTCTTGCGTTTCGAAATTTTCTCAAATCAATCAGTTGAATCACCAAGGTTCTTTTAAAATTATAAGAAATGATACGATTTTGTTCCACATTATTATTAATCCTTTGTTCTTTTTTTGCATTGGCTCAAGAAGGGGCCTATAAAAAGGGAGAAGAGGCCTTTGGTAAAAGTAATTTCAATGAGGCCGTTACACAATACCTAAAAGTTGCGCAGACGGATTACAATTCGATTTCGGTATATAAGAGATTAGCAGATTCCTATTACTACCAGGCCAAATTGCTCGAGGCGGCAGATTGGTATGAAAAGTATTTTAATGCAGGTAAGGATAGCATCAGTTTTCAATCAGAATATTATTTTAAGTATGCCCAATCGCTCAAGGCACGCACCAACTATGCTAAAGCAGATTCATTGATGAAGGTCTTAGCGGATATTGAAAATGAAAAAGATTCAAGAGGTGTGAAGATCAAGGAAAATCCCTCTTATTTGAAAGAGATTGAAGATTTTTCTGGAAAGTATTCGATATCACCTACCGATATCAATCAAGAATCTTCAGATTTTGGTACTTCTTTTGGATTGGATGGTATCGTCTTTGCTTCTTCCAGAGATGACGGAAGTAAAAAGCATAAATGGACAGGTGATCCTTATTTAGAACTCTATACAGCTTCTATTGATGAAGACGGAAAATTGTCAGACACAAGAAAGGTCAAAATCAAAACGAATAGGAGATATAATGAATCCACTACCGCATTTACCAAGGATGGAACTACGATGTATTTTACCAGGAATAATCAATTGAGAGGCAATAAGTATGAGACAGATAGCACTGGTTTGGTAAGGCTTAAGATATATAAAGCTACGCTAGAGGATGGAGCATGGAAAAATATCGAAGAGCTTCCTTTCAATGATAATAATTATTCTGTGGCGCACCCAACGCTTTCATCTGATGAGCGCACCTTATATTTTGCTTCAGATATGCCAGGGACGTATGGGAAGTCCGATATTTTTAAGGTTGATATATTATCGGACAGCACCTATAGCGAACCGGTAAATCTCGGAAAGCATATCAACACCGAAGGACGGGAGACGTTTCCCTTTATAAGTAATAACGGCGATCTTTATTTTGCTTCGGATGGGCATCCAGGAGTTGGGGGGTTAGATGTTTTTGTTAGCTTATCCGATCCGACCTATACTTCAAACAAAGTATTGAATCTAGGAAAGCCGATCAATAGTAAATTGGATGATTTTGCATTTATCATAGATGCTGACCATAAGATTGGCTATTTTACTTCCAATAGAGAAGGAGGCCAAGGGTCTGATGATATTTATCTGCTTAAACAGTTGGAACCATTATATGTCTGCAAAGGTAGTATTAGTGGCGTTGTCAAAGATAAGTCGAACACGAAGTTGGCCAATGCCAAAGTAGAGTTATTAGACCTTAACGAGAATGTGATCGCGTCTCAAATTACTGGAGCAGATGGAAGTTTTAATTTTGAGGTGGCATGCCAAGATGCAGAATTCAAATTGTATGGGTCAAAGGAAGAATACCATCCTGCGAATTTAATTACCAAGATCAACTTTAATGACCCGAACAATACTGAAGAATTGATCTTAGACAAGAAGACCTTCGATGTGGGCACCGATCTTGCAAAGGTGCTAAACATTAAAGAGATCTATTTCGACTTGAATAAGGCAAACATTCGTCCGGATGCAGCCATTGAACTCAATAAGGTGGTCGCCTATCTTAAAGAATATCCTTCGGTGAAGATCGATGTGCGTTCGCATACCGATAGCCGCGGGAGTGATCGATATAACCTGAAATTATCCGATCGGAGAGCAAAATCGACCATCGCCTACATTGTTGGTCAAGGCATTTCGGAGGATAGGGTCAACGGACGTGGTTATGGGGAAACCAGCTTACTAAACAAATGTAACAACTTTACGCTTTGTAGTGAGGAAGAGCATCAATTGAATAGACGAAGCGAATTCATCGTGGTGACAAACTAAAGCAAATCTATAAGAGGAAAGGGCCGTGCTTTTTAGCATGGCCTTTTTTTATCCACCTAGATAATTAGAATTCAGAGGTGAAATGAAATTGAATACTTGGATATTTCTGCTGCGTCATCTGCAAAGAGAACATGGAGTCTGCCAAGAATACCAATTGCCCGTATTTATCTTTTGCTAAGAACTTTTGCTTTACCCTTTTAAATTCTTTGAATTCTTCGTTGTTCTCATCTTCCACTGCTACCCAACAGGCCTTGTGCACATTTAGGTTTTCGTAGGTACATTTGGCACCGTATTCGTGCTCTAGTCGATATTGGATGACCTCATATTGGAGCGCGCCTACCGTTCCGATTACTTTTCTACCGTTTAATTCCAATGTAAAAAGTTGGGCCACACCTTCATCCATCAACTGGTCGATCCCTTTTTGAAGTTGTTTGGCCTTCATGGGGTCGGCATTGTTGATATATCTAAAATGTTCTGGGGAAAAGCTTGGGATTCCCTTATACTGCATCACCTCGCCTTCTGTGAGCGTATCTCCAATTTTGAAGTTTCCGGTATCGTGAAGTCCTACGATATCTCCTGGATAGGAAACATCAACAATTTCCTTTTTTTCGGCAAAAAATGCGTTAGGACTACTGAATTTCAGCTTTTTATCGCTTCTTACATGAAGGTAGGGCGTGTTTCTTTTGAATTCGCCAGAGACCACCTTTACAAAAGCCAAACGGTCTCTATGTTTTGGGTCCATATTGGCATGTATCTTAAAGACGAATCCTGAAAATTTGTCCTCCGTTGGAAGTACTTCTCGTGTATCGGAATCTTTTGGTCTAGGATTGGGAGCGATCTCCACAAAACAATCCAATAATTCCCTAACACCAAAGTTATTCAGTGCGGATCCGAAGAATACGGGCTGAAGAGTACCCTTTAAATATGCTTCTTTTTCAAAGGCAGGATAGACTTCATACACTAATTCTAACTCTTCTCTCAGCGTATCTGCGGCGGTCTCACCTATAATATCATTGAGTTTCGGGTCATTGACATCCTCAAATTTTATGGTATCGCTTACGGTGGTCTTACGCTCTCCAGAGAATAGATTAATATTCTTTTCCCAGATATTATAGATGCCCTTAAAGTCGTAGCCCATTCCAATTGGAAAGCTTAAGGGCGTCACGGTAAGTCCCAATTTCTGTTCCACCTCGTCCAAAAGATCGAATGCATCTTTTCCTTCACGGTCCAATTTGTTTATGAAAACGATCATTGGAATGTTTCGCATTCTACAGACTTCGACCAACTTTTCGGTCTGCTCTTCCACCCCTTTGGCGACATCGATGACGACGATCACGCTGTCCACGGCGGTGAGCGTTCTAAAAGTATCCTCGGCGAAATCCTTATGTCCTGGGGTGTCCAAGATATTTATTTTCTTGTCCTTATAGTTAAAGGCTAAGACCGAGGTAGCTACAGAAATGCCTCGTTGACGCTCGATTTCCATAAAATCGCTGGTAGCGCCCTTCTTTATCTTATTACTTTTAACAGCCCCTGCCTCTTGGATCGCACCACCGAACAGCAATAATTTTTCTGTCAAAGTGGTCTTTCCAGCATCTGGGTGAGAGATAATACCAAAGGTCCGTCGTTTTCTTATTTCTTGTATGAGACTCATCTTTTAGGCCGATCTATTCAAAATTCAGTGTGCAAAGGTATTATAATTTATGAGCTGACACACCATTTTGTCTATGATACTTTTCGAATCTTAGGTACAGCTTTAGATTGCGATTCCACATTATTATTACGGTAAAACCACAGTATAACCACCCACATATTTTTTATCTTATATGCGGATTTTAACCAATAGGCCACGATGAAGTACACCTATGTCATCATAGATAACGATAACAGTTCCATAGAAGCGATCCGGAATGCTTTTTTGAACTTTCCGGATTACCTATGCAAAGGCACTGCAGCGAACGAAGAGGCCGCGGTAGATCTCATTTTGGCACAATCACCAAATCTGGTTTTTATCGAAGTGGAAATACCTGGAAAATATGGTTGTGTGAGTTCTTTTGGAGTGATCGACGAACTAAGAAAATATACCGACAGCTTGCCTTTCTTTATAGTGGTCACCAAAACCGAGAAATTTGCGCTGGACGCTATCAAGAATGATGTGCTTGATTATGTTCTAAAGCCGATGGGAGGACCATCGTTGAGAAGGGCGTTATGTAGATTTGAGAAGAAGAACGAGGTACAGGCAGAAACCGTTTGTATTCGTTCATATGGCGATTACCGATTTTTGAACACCGATGATATTCTTTACTTGAAGGCAGATAACAATACCACGGATTTTTTTCTGGAAGGGGGAAATAAAGTAAGCGCATATAGAACGCTGAAATATTTCGAGAATATGTTACCCCAACATTTTGTACGCATCCATAACAGCTATATCATCAATTCTAAACATATCTCTCGCATTCATTTTGGGAAGGCCAAATGTGCCATAAAAAATTCCAAAGAACTCATTCCGTTTTCCAAGTCCTATAAAGACAAAGTAGAGACAATGAAAAACTCCCTTTATATCAACAGTTCTGTATTTATTTAAAAGATTTTAGTATCTACCCTGCAAAACGGGTTATCCACTACACAGAAATAGTCACCCACTACATGTACACTTAAACACGATACTTTTCTCAAAAGGTTCTGTAGTTTTGAAATGTTCATGATAGAGAAGGCCACTCTTCACGAACGATATCGAAGCTTCGATAGCAGGTAATTGCTAAAAGTTCGCTTAAGGGAAATGTGAACTTTGAGAACATTGTCTTAAATCTTGGCGTGTGAATTCCCATCATACGCTTAACCTCAAGAAATAATTCTAAACACAAGGTTGAACCGACATTCGACCTGGAAAACTAATGTCTAAAACTAAAACAAAATTCTATGAGACTTTTTAAATATATTTTAACTGCGGCAATATTTAGCATTTCTTTAATTGCTTGCCAAACCGACAGTTTACAAGAGGATGAGCAACTGTATGATATAGAGAATATTCAGGCAACTGAAGGTCAGGTTGATAGACCTGCTGAGCCTGAATAATAATATTTCTTAATAAAGCTTTACCAACCCCGTTTTTTACGGGGTTTTGTTTTTTTCTGAGTTTTTTTGTTTCTTAGCTAATGTTCCCCGCAGTTAATTATTTTTATTTTTTTAGAGAGAAATAGATGCGGAGATGTCTTGCCTTTTATTTATTAGTTTCAATCTTTATTTGCTGTCAAGAAAAAGACACTTTTTCCAGTACGGCCTCGGCAGAAGTAGAGGCTATTAAAATATTGATTGATAGCGCCCAAAATAATTCTTTTTCCGTTGAAAAGAGAAGGTCATACCTCAAAGAAGCCTCAGCCTTTTTACCTTCCGTTGAGAATGATTCCGTTGCAATCAATGTTCACTTCGACATAGCCCTCACGTATTATCGCTTAGGAGATAAAGACTCATTTCGTGATTCAAGTAAAGAGATTCTTGAAAAATCACGTTCTGTAAAAGATTCTATCGGAATTGGAAGGGCACTAGGCTTTTTGGGGAATTATTTCTTAAGAAAACACAAATCCGATAGTGCGTATCAACATCTTTATGAAGCAAGTAAAATTTATAAAAACTTAGGCGATGAATACAGTTTAGCGAAAGTCCTTCTCGACATGGCGATCATTCAAAAGAATGGGAAGGACTTTATCGCTAGTGAAGCAACTACAATAGAAGCCCTATCATATTTTGAAAATTTAGAAAAAAATGATCGTATAGCGGCATGTTACAACAACTTGGCTATCATAGCGAATGAATTACAAAGATACGATGATGCTATTGAATATTATAAAAGAGCTATTGAGTATGATACTAAAAATGGAAATTTTAATGCGATTAAAATTTCTTTGAATAACATGGGTGTAGTTTACGAAAGACAAGGAGACTACAATAGTGCTATTGAATTGTATGATAGGGTGCTTTCTGAGAAAGATTTAGCCAAAGACTCTCCAAGTTTGTATGCCTTCGCGTTGGATAACTTAGCACATACTAAACTTGAATCTGGTTATGAGGCAGATGTATTGCCAGATTTACTTCAAGCTTACAGAATCAGGGATAGTATAGGAGATTCTCAAGGATTGATTACGAGCTTTTACCATCTGGCAAAATATCATGCTGCTGTTGGAGAAAACGATAAAGCTATTAATTATGCCGTAAAAGCGAAAGACTTATCGTATAAGTCAAAAGACTTTAGTGATATCTTAAAGCCTTTATTGCTTCTCATAGAAACTGAAAGCGGAAGTAGAGCCACAAAATATGCAAAAGACTACATCCGCATCAACGATAGCCTTCAAAAACAAGAACGTGCATTGCGCAATCAATTTGCACGTATCCGCTTTGAGACCGACAAGATCGCTTCTGAAAACGAACTTATATCAAGACAACGCCTGCAACTGATGATCTTATTGGCAGTGTTATTCCTTACTGGTTTTTTATTGTATATCATAAAGGAACAGCGCGCGAGAAACAAGAAATTGGTCTTCGAACAAGAGCAGCAGCAGGCCAATGAAGAAATTTATAACCTGATGCTCGCGCAACACGGTAAGCTAGAAGAAGGTCGGTTGGACGAACAGCGACGTATCTCAAGAGAATTGCACGACGGCGTGCTAAGTAGACTCTTTGGCACTCGACTTAATCTCGACGTGCTTAACCCAAACAATGATGAAAATGCCATCAACTCCAGGAAAAAGTATATCGATGAGCTAAAGAATATCGAAGAGGAGATTCGACATGTGTCGCACAATCTAAGTTCAGGTCTTGTGGAACAATCGAGTTTTTTAGATATCATAAAAGACCTTTTGAAGTCACAAGAACAGATCAATGGGTATGCGACCCATTTGGACAGTGACACCAAAATTGATTGGGAAGAGATTCCCAATAAAGATAAGATACATTGCTATCGTATCGTACAGGAGGCCATTCAGAACATCAACAAACATTCTAAGGCAAAGAATGTTACTGTCAAAATTAGATCGATCAATAACGATCTGATTTTGAGCGTCATCGATGACGGCGTTGGATTTAATATTGCAAAGAAAAAAGACGGTATCGGCCTCAAGAATATCCAAGCTCGGGTCGAAGAGCTCAAAGGTTTCTTGGACGTTTTTTCAAAGAAAGGCGAAGGCACCGAAATTAGAATTGAGTTTTCCCTAAGAACCCCCCAAACCATAAATTAAAAAAGTATTGTAATGAAAAAGAAACTCTCTGTTTTAATCATAGATGATCATCCGATGATCATTGAAGGATATCAAAATTCGTTACTCGCACTGAAGAGCGAGGGATTTTCATTTAGCTATGAGACCGCGAACGATTGTGATGAGGCAATAAGGAAAATTGATGAGGCGGCAGGTTCAGATACGTTCGACGTGATGCTGGTGGATATCAATCTGCCCGCATCGAGCGATGGCGATATCACTTCGGGGGAAGACATCGTGGTCTATGCAAGACCCTTATTTCCGAATACAAAGTTCATCATCCTTACGATGTATAACGAAAATCATCGTTTGCATAATATTTTAAGGTCTTGCGATCCAGACGGATTGCTTATTAAAAGTGACCTAACTTCCAACGAACTGGCCAAAGCATTTAAAGAAGTGCTCAATGACCCGCCCTATTACAGCCATACGGTGGATAAATACTTGCGAAAGGCGATGCGAAACAATTTTGCATTAGATGATGTGAATAGAAAGATCATCTATTATCTGTCCCAAGGAATCAAGACAAAGAATCTGACTACCCATGTTGGACTTTCTTTAAGCGCCATTGAAAAACGTAAAAGCCAGATAAAGGCACTGTTTGGTATTGAATCTGGCGATGACGAACGGTTGCTAGAAGAAGCGCGTAAACGTGGGTTCGTTTAATGGTGGCTAGAGATAATTCTTAGTGATAATCTTCGTTTTCTGAAAGATATTCACGCATTATTTCTACGGTTTTCCCGTAACAAATTGTTCTTTTTTGTAGTTATCTTTGATAGGGTTAAGTTTATTAACAGACTTAATAAAACCGGGGGATTTTTCTTATTACTTAATGTTAATGAATCAAATTCGTCAAAAGCATATGCACTTATAGAATTCATTGTTTTTACGAAGAAGTTTCAGACAGAATTAAGTCTTAAGTATTCAATCAAGTTAGAGAAGGGCTGCGGTCGAAGGATCCAGCCCTTTTTTATTTTAAAAATATTCTGTGAGCTCTCTCGAGTATTCGGAAATGCATCCAGAAACTCTCTTTTACACCTTGTAGCGCCATCCATACGGGTCCTCAGCCTCGTTATGCTGTATTTTGGTGATAGTTTCTTTGAACAAATTAGCATAGGAATTCTCGATCTTTGGTAGCTCAAACTTCTCGCCTTTATAACCAAATCCTAGTATAGGGTTGATCACAGCGGCAGTACCCGACCCAAAGATCTCTTTTAACTTTCCATCTTTTACGGCTTTTACGATCTCATCGACCTTAATACGGCGAACTTCTACCTTGATACCATTACGCTCGGCAACAGCGATCACACTTTTTCTGGTAACGCCGTCCAATATCTTATCATCATTTGGAGCGGTGATCAATGTATCTCCTATTCTGAAGAAGACATTCATGGTTCCAGCCTCTTCTAAATATTCGTGAGTATCAGCATCGGTCCAGATCACCTGTTGGTAACCTTCTTCTTTTGCGAGATTTGTAGGATAGAATTGCGCGGCGTAGTTTCCTGCAGCCTTCGCTGCTCCTACACCACCACTTGCGGCACGACTGTAGTGTTCTGCGATCTTCACCCTAACTTCTCCACCGTAATATGCCTGCGCTGGTGAACAAATGATCATAAAGCGATATTCGTTAGCCGGAGAGGCCAAAACGCTCCCTTGAGTTGCGATCACAAAAGGACGTATGTACAAGGAATTACCAATGCCTTTTTTGATCCAGTCTTTTTCAAGCTGCAGTAGCGTTTTCATTCCTTGGAAGAAGAACTCCTCTGGAAATTCGGGAATAGCAAGTCTTTTGGAGGATTTATTGATACGTTTGAAGTTTTCATCAGGTCTGAAAAGCCAGATCTGATCTTCTTCATCCTTATAGGCCTTCATTCCTTCAAAAACAGCTTGCCCATAGTGAAAGACCCTTGCTGAAGGCTCTAACTCGATTGGACCGTAAGGTACTATTTGTGGCGTTTGCCACGCGCCATCCTTGTAATCACATACGAACATATGATCGGTGAAAATACTTCCAAAAGTAAGATTCTCAAAGTCAACATTCGTTATTTTCGAAGTTGCACTTTTTTCAATTGGGATCGAAAGTAATACCTCGTTTTTCATGCCTTACTAATATTTTATGCGAAGTTAGCCAAATTAAAGGAGACTTGTTATTTACACTATCAGCAAAAATCATTTATTTTGCATTTTTAATGAGAGAGCTATTTAATTTAAAAAATATCAAGATATGAAGCGTTTTGTTATTGTTTTTGCATTGGCTACAACAGTTTTTGCATGTAAAGATGAAGGGAAGTCGTCAAAGGAAGTCATCAAAGAGCCCGTGACTGCAGTGGCTGAGGAGGTTGCGAATACAACTTTTGGAATACCGGTCAGTGAGGCATCAGCGATTGACGCGGTTGCAATGCGCTCAAAGTTCGAGTCGTTGAGGGTTGGGGATACGATCCCAGTGAAATTTAAAGCAAAAGTAAATTCGGTCTGTCAAAAAAAAGGCTGTTGGATGCGATTGGATCTTGGTGAAGATCAAGAGACGATGGTTCGATTCAAGGATTACGGTTTTTTTATGCCCAAGGATATCGCAGACCAAGAAGTTGTGGTGGAAGGAAAAGCCTTTGTAGAAGAAACCTCTGTAAAAGATCTACAGCACTATGCCAAAGATGCTGGAAAAACTGCTGAAGAGATCGCTGCTATCACAAAACCAAAGAAGACCTATTCCTTTACCGCCGATGGAGTGCTTTTAACCAATTAGTTTGAAACGCAAGATCATTAAGACGGCAGATGGTTCTACCACCATTCATTTAGTGGATTGGGATGAGCAATACCATTCCAAACATGGTGCGATACAAGAGGCCTATCATGTCTTTATAAAAAGCGGATTTGAACGATTTACTCCTAAGGCGAACGAACCTCTAAATATCCTAGAGATAGGTTTTGGTACGGGTCTGAATGCCTTTATAACATTTCTAGAAGCGCAAAAGCTTGCCTTGAAGGTAGATTATGTTGGTATTGAAGCCTATCCGGTGGAAAACGAAGAGCTAGAGCATCTTAACTATATCCAAGAATTATCTGCTGAGAAGTTTAAGGATATCTTTGATAAGATGCATCAAGTTTCATGGGAAGAATCACATGCCATTACCAATGATTTCAACCTGTTTAAAAGAAAGCAATTCTTCAGCGAGATCAACGATATCGCAACGTATGATCTGATTTATTTTGATGCCTTTGGAGCAAGAGTGCAACCAGAACTTTGGACTGAAGCGATCTTTGCCAAAATGTTCAATGCGCTTAAGTCAAACGGGCTGTTAGTCACCTATGCCGCAAAGGGCAGTGTTAGACGGGCCATGCAAGCGGTGGGATTTACCGTTGAGCGCTTGCCCGGTCCTCCTGGTAAGCGGGAAATGCTCAGAGCTGTTAAGGGGTGAGCATTTGACAAATTCACTGGCTTCATGGTGCAAAAATGCTTTAACAGCCCTTAAACAATACTGTTAAGAGCATATTAAAAATTATGCATCCCTACTTTCGAAAGCTATCTTTGTAAAAATGAATGTTATGAAGGTCTTAATTACAGGTGCAACAGGATTGATAGGAACGGAGTTGGTGAAAGTATGTCATCAGCAAGGAATCGACGTTCATTATCTCACGACAAGTAAAAATAAGATCGAGCATCAAAACAATTATAAAGGCTTTCATTGGGATCCAGATAACGGAAAGATCGACCCTCGTTGCATCGAAGGTGTGGACACGATCATCAACCTGGCAGGAGCTACTGTAGCCAAGCGATGGACCTCTTCTTACAAGCAAGAAATTCTAGAAAGTCGTTTGGATACTATAGACCAGTTGAAGCAATTGTTGGAAAACAATGAGCATCAAGTAAAGAATATCGTATCGGCTTCAGCGATTGGAATTTATGAGGATTCTCAAACAAATTATTATTCAGAGGAGAGTAATCAACTTGGAACGGGTTTTCTTGCTACTGTGGTGAAACGATGGGAAGGTGCCTTGGATGCCATTGAGCAAATGGGCGTCGCGGTCTCTAAGATAAGGATTGGGCTCGTTCTTTCGGATAAAGGAGGTGCGCTTACTAGCATGGCAAAACCGATCAAGTACTTTGTGGGGGCAGCTTTTGGCGATGGACAACAATGGCAATCTTGGATCCATATAAATGATTTGGCCAGAATGTTCTTATTCTTAGCGGAAAAAGAAACTTTCGGTGTTTTCAACGGGGTAGCGCCAAATCCAGTGAGTAATGAAAAATTGACCAACGAGATAGGAGCTGTGCTCAAGCGACCTGTTTTCTTGCCAAATATCCCTCGTTTCTTCATGAGACTGGTATTGGGTGAGATGAGTCAAATACTTTTTAGCAGTCATCGTGTCTCCAGCAAAAAAATAGAGAGCCATGGATTTCACTTCAATTTTAAAACCTTAAAGCCTGCATTGCAAGACCTTTTGCAAAAAAACAATGGGGAAGAGACAGAATTGGCCTATCAAGAATGATTTCTTCCGATTGTCTACCACACGCATTTTTCCAGCTTACTTAAAATAAATGGATGACATTTTGACATTTTAGCATAAATGGCAGTACTTTTGCTCGCTGTTTATGCAGTCTAACTTTATATGCTGAAGATTTAAAAAATGGCAAAAAAGAAGAAAGAAGAAACCGTTGTAGAAGAACAAGAGCAACATACGACCGAGGAGACTCAAGAGCAGGTTTCGAAAGAAGATCATCTACAAGAGGAATTGGCGAAGGAAAAAGACAAATTCTTACGTCTTTTTGCCGAGTTCGAAAATTATAAGAAACGCACTAGTAAAGAACGCGTGGAATTATTCAAGACAGCTGGACAAGATGTCATTCAGTCCATGTTGCCAGTGCTGGACGATTTTGATCGTGCCATGTTAGAGCTAGGCAAGACCGAAGAAGGAAATGAGCTTTACAAGGGTGTAGAACTCATCAACAACAAATTTAAAGGTGTTTTAGAAAGTAAAGGGCTAAAAATGATGGAGGTCGAAACTGGCGATGCTTTTGATGCAGAGGTCCATGATGCGATCACTCAGATCCCCGCACCTTCAGATGACCTGAAAGGTAAGATCATCGATGTAGTGGAGAAGGGATACACGTTGGGAGACAAGGTCATAAGACATCCAAAAGTAGTAGTAGGACAATAATTATGGATTTGGGTGGCTTGTTTTGAGCTTATTCAAAATTCATGATTCCAAATTCATAATTAAGGATAATGAAGCAAGATTATTACGAAATATTAGGCATAGACAAATCTGCTTCTGCGGCAGAAATAAAAAAGGCCTATCGCAAAATGGCCATCAAGTATCATCCGGATAAGAATCCAGGTGATACGGAAGCTGAAGAAATGTTTAAGAAAGCAGCCGAGGCCTATGAAGTGTTGAGCGATCCAGACAAGAAATCGCGTTATGACCAATACGGTCATGCAGCTTTTGATGGTGCTGGCGGTTTTGGCGGAGGTGGAATGAACATGGAAGATATCTTTAGTCAGTTTGGAGATATCTTCGGAAGCGCTTTTGGTGGTGGTTTCAGTGGGTTTGGAGGATTTAGCGGTGGTGGTCAGCGCAGAGTCAAAGGAAGTAATCTACGTATCAGAGTAAAACTCACCCTTGAGGAAATAGCCAAAGGAGTAGAGAAAAAGATCAAGGTAAAGCGTAAGGTACAGGCGCCTGGTGTTACCTATAAGACCTGTAGTGCTTGTAATGGTGCTGGGCAAGTAACTCGTATTACCAATACCATTCTTGGTAGAATGCAAACCGCAACTACCTGCAACACTTGTGGAGGGGCAGGTCAAGTAATGGACAAACGACCAGCAGACGCCGATTCGCAGGGTCTTAAAGTAGTAGAAGAGACAGTCGCTATAAAAATTCCGGCTGGGGTGGTAGAAGGGATGCAACTAAAAGTTGGTGGTAAAGGCAACGAGGCACCTGGAAACGGTGTTTCTGGAGACCTTCTTGTGGCCATAGAAGAATTAGAGCACGATACCCTGAAGAGAGAGGGAGACAATCTTCACTACGATCTATATGTGAGTATTTCTGATGCGGTCTTGGGTACTTCAAAAGAAATTGATACCGTTTCGGGAAAAGTAAGGATCAAGTTAGAAGAAGGTATACAGTCTGGAAAGATACTACGTCTGCGAGGAAAAGGTATTCCAAGCATCAATGGTTATGGAAGTGGCGACCTTTTGGTGCATGTAAATGTATGGACACCCAAGAAGTTAAATAAGGAACAGCGAGAGTTTTTTGAGAGAATGCAACAGGATGAAAACTTTACTCCAAACCCTGAAAAGAGCGATAAGTCGTTTTTTGAGAAAGTTAAGGACATGTTTTCATAGATTTTGTTTAATGTTTTATCAAAAAAAACTATATTTGATATTGTGCTAGCACTGCTAGTGTCAATTTTTTCTTTTTCATAGCAATTTTTTCCCATCCTTGATCTCTATCGAGGGTGGGTTTTTCTTTATTATCAAGGCTTTCGGGCGGATTGCTTTGACCTCCTTTATGCTGTTCATTCTTTTAATAAGAAATTTCAACAGTCTATTGACCAACCTTTAATTGGGGTTTTGGGTCTATTTTGGATCCGAAAAATTGTTAAACATGCTTTAACAATAGGTGATTTCTATATCTTTACAAAAAACTGTTTTTTTTATGAATGATCTATTGGTTGTTGAGGGTGCTACCAAGAAATTTGGAGATTTCACCGCATTGAACAATGTATCCATCAACATACCTAAGGGAAGTATTTTTGGGCTTTTGGGGCCTAATGGTGCTGGTAAGACCACACTGATCCGTATAATCAATCAAATTACCTATCCAGATAGCGGTCGCGTGTTTTTAGACGGCGAGCTTTTGCAATCGCATCATATTAGACAGATCGGTTATCTGCCTGAAGAACGAGGCTTATATAAGACCATGAAAGTGGGGGAACAAGCCGTTTATTTGGCCCAATTGAAGGGATTGTCCAAGCCTGAGGCCAAAAAAAGGTTGAAATTTTGGTTCGAACGTCTAGATATCGGTGATTGGTGGAACAAGAAGATACAAGAAT
This sequence comes from Sungkyunkwania multivorans, assembly GCF_042675645.1. Lineage (NCBI taxonomy): Bacteria > Pseudomonadati > Bacteroidota > Flavobacteriia > Flavobacteriales > Flavobacteriaceae > Sungkyunkwania > Sungkyunkwania multivorans. The sequence continues at coordinate 17,981 of NZ_JBHTJH010000025.1, forward strand.
TGTCTAAGGGAATGGCCCAAAAGATACAATTTGTGGTCACCGTATTGCACGAGCCCAAGTTGCTCATATTTGACGAACCCTTCAGTGGTTTCGATCCTATCAATGCCAATAAGATAAAAGATGAGATCCTTTTTTTGAGGGAACAGGGCGCTACGGTCATATTTTCAACACATCGCATGGAATCGGTCGAGGAACTCTGTGATGATATCGCGTTGATCCACAGGTCCAATAGGATCTTGGATGGTAAGTTGGCCGATATCAAACGCGCACATCGTTCCAACACGTACGAGATCGGTCTGGAGACTTCAAATAAAGAGGCGCTGCGTAGAGAGCTTGATGCAAAATTCAAACTTTCCGAAGCAAACTTTAAGACCATCGGCGACGAATTAAAGCTGAATATCCATTTGGACAATGGAAGCACTCCCAACGACCTGCTTACCTATCTTACGTCCAAAGGGCAACTGACCCATTTTGTGGAATTGGTGCCCAGCGCAAACGATATCTTTATACAAACTGTAGAAAAACATTAGAATGAACCATCTGCCTATTATCATAAAACGCGAATACCTGAACAAGGTTCGAAATCGTTCATTTATCATTATGACCTTTCTCAGTCCTATCATCATGATCGCGCTGGTTGCCGTAGTCGCCTATTTGTCGCAGCTCAATAACGACAAGGTAAGGGAAATAGCGGTATTGGACGAGTCTCGTATGTTTACAGAAGTTTTAAAGGACACCGATAAGACAAAATTTAAATTTTTTGAAAATACTTCGCTCAATGCTGCACGAGAAGAGGTCAAAGAAAAAGAATTATACGGATTACTGCATATTCCTAAAGAAAGCGATCATCAGCAACTGGCCGAAAGTATCACTTTCTATTCTCAGGATTCTCCCAGTCTATTAGTGATGGATTCACTGAATGATCTCATCAGCAATAAGCTGACGGACATCAATATGAAGGAGAATGAAGTGAATATTGAAATGATCAAAGCCCTGGAGGCAAGAGTAAACATTCGTCTGGAAAACTTTTCGGGTGAAGAAACTTCCGAGCTTGGCAGCTTCATGAAGCTAGGGTTTGGCGGTCTTGCCGGATATCTATTATTTATGTTCATCATTATTTATGGAAATATGATCATGCGAAGCGTCATTGAAGAAAAGACCAGCAGGATCATAGAGGTCATTATTTCTTCGGTAAAGCCCGTTCAATTGATGTTAGGTAAGATCATTGGCACCTCATTGGCAGGAATCACGCAATTCTTGATTTGGGTGGTTCTGGGAGGTGTGATGCTATTCGTTGTTTCTGCCATCATCGGCATCAATATTAGTGAGTTGCAAAGCCCACAGCAAGAATTGTTGATGGATCAGGCACAAAATCCAGTGCTTCAAGAAAAGATAGGGATAGCACTCATGGAGTTTGTAAATTTACCATGGCTCAATCTTATAACGGCCTTTCTTTTCTTTTTTGTTGGAGGATATCTATTGTATAGCTCGTTATATGCTGCTATCGGGGCTGCCGTGGACAATGAGACCGATACACAGCAATTTATGATGCCAATACTAATGCCACTCATTTTAGCGGTATATGTCGGAGTTTTTACGGTCATAGAAAATCCACACGGCACCGTATCTACTGTTTTTTCAATGATTCCTTTGACATCTCCTGTAGTTATGCTGATGCGTATTCCTTTTGGGGTACCGCTCTGGCAACAAATTCTTTCGCTAGTATTGCTATTTGCCACCTTTGCTCTGGTCGTTTGGTTGGCAGCCAAGATCTATCGAGTCGGAATCTTAATGTACGGCAAGAAAGCGAGTTACAAGGAGCTCTACAAATGGTTGAAGTATTAAGTTTTAAAACATCAATAATTTGGAAAAACTAAAACAGTTTTTAAATTACACCTTTTCGTTTAGCGAGAATATATATATCAACGTCAAGACCATCTTGATCGTCACTCTCGTGTTTTTCATAACGTCATTCCTGCTCAGAATGTCGCGTAAGTTACTTACAAAACGACTCGATGCGGATGACCAGGCAAAATTTAAGACTGTCTTTTCGTTCGCCAAGTACTTCATCTATACGGTGGTCCTCTTGCTCACTGTTCAGAATATGGGTATCAATATAACGGCAGTATTTGCAGCTTCTGCAGCATTGATGGTCGGTGTAGGTCTGGCCTTACAAACTGTTTTTCAAGATATCTTTTCTGGTATCATCATCCTTGTGGATAAAACGGTACATGTAGATGATATTATAGAGATCGACAACAAGGTAGGGAGGGTGACCAATATCAACCTTCGTACCACAAGGGCGGTCACCATAGACAACAAAGTGTTGATCATTCCCAATCACAAGTACCTCACAAATAGTCTGTACAATTGGACACAAAATGGTACGATCACCAGAGAGCATATCGAGGTTGGAGTTGCCTATGGAAGTGATTTGGCATTGGTAAAGCGCCTACTAATACGAGCGGCGGAAGAACATCCAAAAATTTTAAAAATACCTGAACCCCTAGTTTTATTTATGGGTTTTGGCGATAGTTCGTTAAATTTCAGATTGATCTTCACCTTGGATGACAGCTTTGCCGCTGGGATACCTAAAAGCGATCTGCGCTTTAGAGTAGATGAACTATTTAGAGAGCATAAAGTAAGCATCCCGTTCCCGCAACGAGATGTGCATATATTCGAACAAAAAATCAAAGATAATGTCTAAAATATTGGTCATAGAAGATGAAGCTGCAATCAGAAGGGTCCTTGTAAAGATTCTTACCGAGGAGAGTGATACGTACGAAGTAGAGGAGGCCGAAGATGGCTTGGTCGGAGCTGAAAAATTAAAGAAAGAAGATTATGACCTGGTGCTTTGCGATATCAAAATGCCAAAGATGGATGGTGTGGAGGTATTGGAGGCGACAAAAAAGATAAAGCCCGAAGTACCCTTTGTGATGATCTCTGGCCATGGCGACTTGGATACCGCTGTCAATACCATGCGACTAGGTGCTTTCGATTATATCTCTAAGCCCCCAGATCTGAACAGATTGTTGAATACGGTCAGAAATGCCTTGGACCGAAAGGAGCTGGTCGTGGAAAATAAGCGATTGAAAAAGAAGGTCGGTAAGAACTATGAGATGATCGGCCAATCGGAGGCGATCTCTCATATCAAAGAAATGATCGAGAAGGTCGCGGCCACCGATGCACGAGTGCTGATCACTGGGCCAAATGGTACGGGAAAGGAATTGGTTGCGCACTGGATCCATCAGAAGAGTGAACGTGCTAAAGGGCCGATGATAGAGGTCAATTGTGCTGCGATTCCTTCAGAATTAATAGAGAGCGAGCTCTTTGGGCACGTTAAAGGTGCCTTTACTTCGGCCAATAAAGATAGAGCAGGAAAGTTTGAAGCTGCAAATGGCGGAACCATCTTTTTGGACGAGATCGGGGACATGAGTCTTTCGGCCCAGGCAAAAGTATTGAGAGCATTACAAGAAAGCAGAGTGCAACGAGTAGGAAGTGATAAAGACATCAAAGTGAATGTTCGCGTTATCGCTGCGACAAATAAGGATCTGAAAAAGGAAATAGCAGAGGGAAAATTCAGAGAGGATCTCTATCACCGATTGGCGGTGATCTTGGTCAAAGTACCAGCCCTTAATGATCGCAGGGATGATATTCCATTATTGATAGCGTATTTCACCGAGAAAATATCTGAGGAGCAGGGTACGGTGGCCAAAACGTTCTCACCAAAGGCGATCAAGCTGTTGCAAGAGTATGATTGGACCGGAAACATCCGAGAATTACGCAATGTGGTAGAGCGTTTGATCATCTTGGGCGGAAAAGAAGTAACAGAAGAAGATGTAAAGCTTTTTGCAAGTAAATAGTATGAACCGTGGTTCGGTGGGGATAATATAGAAAAACGTCTAGAGGATATCTAGACGTTTTTTATATCAGAAATTATTGGTCTTTAGTCATTCTGTGTGGTAGAATAGGAGCCTTCCTTACAGGTTTGCACCTTATCCATTGCTTTGCGTACAATCTGTAAAGCACTCTTTGCATAACTGGCTTTGGTCACCTCTAGCGCCTCACCTTCAAGGGTTTCATAGCTTCTGCTATAATCAGCTAGGATATCATAGGCTTCGTCGCATTCCATGGCGTCGACTAGCACAGCAATGGCATTTTCGAGATTTTCCAAGGCCGAATCCATTTTCTTCTTCACAACAAGCTGCTCTTGCAACTCTTGCTCTTTCTGAGCTCTTATATCCGCCTGGAGACGTCGTTGCTCTTCCATCTTCTCTTGAAGCAGACGTTGTTGCTCCAGTAATTTTTGTTGCTGAGCAAGTAATGCCTCTTCCTGGTCTTTCAGATTATCCGATGCCATGGCCAAGTCATCCTCAGGATTGTTAGACATGCATATTTCTAACGATTCCATGGTTTTCATGGCGAGCTCTTTGATCTTTTTCGCATGGTAACGCCCTTTTTCAAACTCTTCGGCGGCAATGGCCATATCGGCATGCTCTAAAAGGTCGAAACTAGCGTTGAACGCATTTTTGCAGCCACATTGTTCCGTGATCGCCTTTACCTCAGTAAAAGATTTCACAGCCCTTTCGACATAGTATTTCATATGCTCGATGTTGTTGGCCTCTAAAGATTTTTTGGTGTGATTGTAACCGTAGACTGATGCATCGTAGGCACTTTCACAAGATTGACCGTACGAGATACCTAATGCCAAAAGCATTACGATTAGCGGGGTAATTTTTTTCATGACACAAAATTTAGGACATTGCAATGTTACAATAAAAATGCTAAAAACCAAATGTAACTCACTAAAAATGGGGGCTTAAGGCCCATTTTTATGCTGTTTCTAAGCATTTAGTGTAAAATTTAACAATAAATTAGAAATTTAAGATAGGTAGAGCAAACTTTATGCCAGTTTGAATATCGGGTGCATTGTTCACTAAAAGGTCTTGCTGGATATAGATGGAGAATTCAGCTTTTTTGGTGAAGGAATATACTAAAGACCAGTAACTTGGGTATTTGTACAAATGTCGGGCAGCTTCATGCCATCTTTTAATTCGGTCAGGATTAAAAGGCACATAATAGTCTTCCTCTTTCTTCTGATTGTAAGGGGTCTGAATACGATAATTGATACCCAAAGAATGATGTCCGCCGTTCCTGTTTCTCCGCGTGAATTCGATTTGTGTTTCCAGACTTCCAAAGAAGGAGCTTGTTCCCAGGTCCGTTTGATCATTTACAAAAGAGATCATGTCCTTTTTCAGTAGGTTCAGTCCAAGTCCGACCAGTATGCTTCTATTCTTGCTAAAACGATAGGTTTTAACGCCCGCCATGGACATTCCAAGGTCGACGGAAGTATTATACTTGCTGAGGTTAGTTCCTAAATGCGCTCCAAAGTTGAGGTGAATATTCTTTTCTCTCAAAAGTTCTGGATAATAATAATAGGCTGTTTCTATTCCAGAGAAAACAAATTGATCCTTCGAGATGTGGAGGCTATTTCCATCTCTATCGGTGTATTTTATACCTGCCTTATCCAATCCCAAGACCCTTCTGCCAAAGGGGTCCTCACCACCTGCAATGTTGCTATGGAAACTTTCTATAAATTGGTCGCCAGTGATGGTGGCATATGGAAAGCTACCATCTGTAAGCATGAACGCCCGTGCAGTGACGAGAAGCTCCTGTTTCTTTGCCAGGGGAATGTTCAGTGCTATTCTAAGATCTTTGACCACACCATCATACTCAAACGTATACGATTCCGACGGACTGTTCTCAGGGTCAAAGAAAGCAATACGGCTAAAAAAAGCGATATCTTTCATTCGTGCTCTATCATCGGCATTGGTTGGGATGTAGGCAGTAACAGGCTGTCCCCAGATATTTCCACTGCTTAACTGAAGGTCAAGTGACGATGTGCGATCCGCCTGATACTTAAAATTATGTGGAAGCGTGTAAAAAAGGATTCCGAAAGGATGAGTTGCTAGCGTTGTGGGTTTTGAAATCCCATTTTTAAAGGAGGTGGAATCCTGCAAGATCGGATCTTGGCTAAAAAGACCTTGAAAAGTTAATGATAGCATTAAAAATATCGAAAGTCGAATCGGAGAAATAATATGGCGCATTTAGATAATCGTTGCTGTGATCTTTTTTGGGTAAAGATAGCGAACTTCTTCAGTCTTGGATTATGATGGTAATCTTTTCTATCTTTAGGCTTCAATTTTTTGCAAATCCTGATCACGAATGATATTTGATGTACTTAGGGTTTGGCAAAATGCAATTTCAACAGATGAAAAAAGTCAAATACACCAAATTCAGGGTGGATGCACCCATAACTTTGAAAGATGTCGACACCTCCTTGGACCTTGATGCAGACAGGAAGAAAATTGAAAAAGAATTAGAAAAGATGAGAGTGCAATTAGGGGATTTGCAGAACACCCTCTATGCGCACGGGAAATATGCCGTATTGATCTGTATTCAAGGAATGGATACCGCTGGAAAAGACAGCTTGATAAGAGAGGTCTTTAAAGATATCAATGCTCGAGGCGTGGTAGTTCATAGCTTTAAGGTGCCAACACCCTTAGAATTGGGCCACGATTTCCTTTGGAGGCATTACATCGCTCTTCCCGCGCGTGGGAAATTCGGTGTCTTCAATAGAACCCATTACGAGAATGTGCTTGTAACGAGAGTGCATCCTCAATATATTTTAGGAGAAAACATTCCTGGAGTAGATAGCCTAGAGGATGTGAATGATGAGTTTTGGGAAAAACGCTTTCAGATGATCCGGGACTTTGAGAAGCATATTGCCGAAAATGGGATGATCATCTTCAAATTCTATCTTCATATCTCTAAAGAAGAACAGCGCCAACGATTATTAAGGCGTTTGCACAAGAGATCCAAGAATTGGAAATTCTCAGCAGGCGATCTTAAAGAACGAGCACTTTGGGATAAGTATCAAGTATATTATGAAGAGGCTATCAATAAGACAAGTGAACTTCACGCGCCATGGTACACGATTCCGGCGGATGACAAACCTACAGCACGCTATCTTGTTGCTAAGATATTATTTGAAAAGCTCAGCGAGTACGATGATATCAAAGAACCTGAATTGGAAGCAAAGATAAAGGAGCATTTGGATGAATATATTGCGCAACTCGAATCGGAAGCGCCTAAAAAGAAATAAAGACCTATGAAGAATATTTTCACGATTTGCCTTTTGGCGTCAACCTTGGCCTTCGCCCAAAAATCAGATGAAGAACGGGTGAAGTCTTTTTATGATGCTTCTTTACTCAATGGAAAGAGCTATGAATGGCTCGACGCGTTATCCAATGATATTGGTGGACGATTATCAGGATCGCCACAAGCCGAAATGGCTGTAAAGTGGGGAGAAAGAGAACTAAGGGCGTTAGGGCTGGATAAGGTCTGGCTGCAGCCCGTGATGGTGCCAAAATGGACCCGTGGGGAGGCAGAAAAAGCGTACTTTCAGATAGGAGGGAAGAAGACTGCTGTGCCAATTTGTGCCTTGGGAGGTTCGGTGGCCACAAAGGCATCGGGTCTTAAAGCCAGTGTGATCGAAGTTCAGAACTTTGAAGAGCTAGCGACCTTAGGAAAGGAGAAAATAGCTGGAAAGATCGTTTTTTACAATCGCCCGATGCAGGCCAATTTGATCAGTACGTTTAGCGCGTATGGTGGTTGTGTAAACCAGCGCTACGCGGGTGCGATGGAAGCTGCTAAGTACGGTGCGGTTGGTGTCATCGTAAGATCGATGAACTTACGTATGGATGATTATCCGCATACAGGCTCGATGACCTATGGAGAAACTCCTGTGAAAGACAGGATTCCTGCAGCCGCGATCAGTACCAAGGGAGCAGCACTGCTGAGTGCGCAACTTAAAGAGCATCCAAGACTTCAGTTTTATTTCAAACAAAATTGTCAGCAGTTTGACGATGTATTATCTCATAATGTGATAGGGGAGATCAAGGGAAGCGAATTTCCAAACGAGGTCATGGTCGTTGGCGGACATCTAGATTCATGGGATCTAGGTGATGGCTCTCATGATGACGGGGCAGGTGTTGTGCAAAGTATGGAAGTGCTGCGATTGTTCAAAGAAACAGGATACAAGCCGAAGAGGACCATTCGTGTGGTATTGTTTATGAATGAAGAGAATGGGCTTCGCGGTGGTAGAAAATATGCTGAGGTAGCAAAGGAAAAAGGCGAAAAGCACATTTTTGCCTTAGAGAGTGATGCTGGTGGTTTTACCCCCAGAGGTTTTTCCTTTGATTGCTCGGATGCCGCCTTTGCCCAGGTGCAAAGCTGGAAGCCATTGTTTGAGCCTTACCTGATCCATTATTTTGCCAAAGGTGGAAGTGGAGCTGATATCGGCCCATTAAAAGATGAGAACATCGTACTGGCAGGTCTGCGACCCGATTCGCAACGTTATTTTGACCATCATCATGCCGCTAATGATACTTTTGATGCCGTAAACAAGCGGGAGCTGGAACTCGGCGCGGCTACGATGACCTCATTGATGTATCTGTTTGACAAATATGGGACGCAGCCTGAACTCGAAGAGAAGATCAAAGGGTAGTTTCTTTAGTAGGTAGTTTATGGTATGTCAGTTCGAGTGCGCCGAAGGCGTGTATCGAGAACTGTTTAAGAGTCAAACGCTTGACGGTTCACAGTGGGCAGTGGGCAGTAGTCAGCAGGCAGTAAGCAGTAAGTAGTAAGTAGAAAGCAGTGTTGAGTGCGTAGTTGAAATTTAGCGCTTTTAGCATCAACATCGACACTGCCTATGTGGTATGTGGTTGTGTGTATATTTTGTTTTAGGTCAACCTTCTGGTTCTCTGCGGTAGGCAAGCCTTCAATTTTTGTCTTGCACGAAATCGTTCGCCACAGCTTTCTTAAATGTTCGCAGCGCATCCACAAAAGCCGCATATTTAACATGGGCCTCTTCGTCTGTTGCAATCGGCAGCAGTATCTTTTTGCTTAGCAGTCCCAATCTACCAGACATAAATTCTCTCCAAAGTACATTTTCTAGGATGGTCGCATCTTTTTCTGCCAGCACTGTGACGATCACCTTGTCTTCGCTCAACCTTCGCGCTGGGGCAAATTGAATACTGTCTTTCAGGCTAAATAACATGAAATTGTTGCTTGATTTCTCGTAGTGCTTGCTATTTTTTGGGCTCCGATTTTGCCGGATATCAAAGAGAAGTAGCCCGTCCTTTCCGTCATGCTCAAAACGTTGTGCCCAATCGATGATACGCTTGGAGGCCCATTTTTCTTTCATTAAAAAATAGTACACATCGGTATCTTCTCCAGCTTCTTCCTGCCGACGCTCCAATTCTTCGATATGGGCATCGCAGAAGGGCATGTCCAAATGAAACACACAAAAGCCGATATCATGGGCAGCATCTTTAAGCCCCGTCCATTCTTTTAGATCTTCCTGCGAAAACCCTATCGCAAAGGATGCAGCGCAGAGGATATAGCATAGAAGAGATCGAAGTATCATTTCAATTTTTTCGAAAAATAATCATTTTTATCAATCTATCTACGGAATCTGGCTATGAGTTAGTAGAAACAAGACAAAAGATGCTAGTATAGAAGGAAAAGATCAAAGAGAAAAGTAAAAAGAGTAAAGAACCAAGACTCAAGATTTACCTGTCAGGAAGGGTGTATTCGAGTTTGATGACTTTCAAAGGACACTTCGCTTTTGGTGCAAAACATTTGTTTCTGAAGGAGAATGGCGATCAATGGAAATTCAAGCAGCACTTAGATTCGATCTCACTTATCAGCTTCAACAAAAAAAGGCCACCTCCATTTCAGAGGCAGCCGATTCATCTTATATTTTGTTTGATTTTCATCCGTCATCCGTTATCGGTCATCCTTATAGTTTTTAAATGGTTCTCGCTAAACGCCTTCGACGCACTCGAACTGACAACCTTCTACCGTTAACCTTCAGCCTTCCTCCGTCAACACCCATTCGCCTTTGGCCAGTAAGGGCTCTGCCTGTTTGAATTTGAGTGTCTTGTTTTCACCACTCATCACATTTTTGATGGTTACGCGCTCGTTACGGCCGATCTTTGGTCGTTCTCTAACGATGGTCTCGGTGACTTGAGGTCGTCCTCCCCCAGCGCCAGCACCTACTCGGCGGTTTTGAGCCGCTAGCTCGTCGCTATTGAGTACTTCTTCTTTGCTGGTGGTGTAATCTTCTTTTCTACGAGTATCTCTCGCTTGTTGGATGGTGCTCGCCTCTTGTACTGGCAATTCCCCTTTGAAGAGGAAGGACAACACTTCTTTATTGATCTTGTCTATATTCTCTTTGAACAACTCAAAAGCTTCAAATTTATAGATCAGTAAAGGATCTTTCTGCTCGTGAACGGCCAACTGTACCGATTGCTTTAGTTCGTCCATTTTACGTAAATGCGTCTTCCAGGTCTCATCGATAATGGCGAGGGTGATGTTCTTCTCAAAATCGGTCACCAATTTTTTCCCTTGGCTCTCGTATGCCTCTTTTAGGTTGGTAACGACATTTAGTGTTCTTACCCCATCGGTAAAGGGCACCACGATACGCTCGAAGCGATCTCCTTGATTCTCGTAGACGTCCTTGATCACGGGAAGCGCAGTCGCGGCAGAACGCTCCATCTTCTCGTTGTAATGCTCATAGGCTGCCTTATAAACTTTGTTGGCAATTTCTACTTCGCTTAGCTTACCAAACTCCTCTTCGGTGATGGGTGAGCTGATAGAGAAATAGCGGATCAATTCGAACTCAAAATTCTTATAGTCGTTTGCACCTTTATTACTGTCTGCAATTACTTCGGCCGTATCGTAGATCATATTGGCAATGTCTACCTTCAGACGTTCTCCTTGCAATGCATGACGACGACGTTTGTACACTACCTCTCGCTGGGCATTCATCACATCATCGTATTCCAGCAGGCGTTTACGAACCCCAAAGTTGTTTTCCTCTACTTTTTTCTGCGCGCGCTCGATAGATTTGGTCATCATGGAATGTTGGATGACTTCGCCTTCTTTATGACCCATGCGGTCCATCATTTTGGCAACACGGTCGCTACCAAAGAGACGCATCAAGTTATCTTCTAAGGACACATAGAATTGAGAGCTTCCAGGATCTCCCTGACGGCCAGAACGACCTCTTAGCTGACGGTCCACACGGCGCGAATCGTGACGTTCCGTACCGATGATAGCCAAACCACCTGCTTTTTTTACTTCTTCGCTAAGCTTAATGTCGGTACCACGACCAGCCATGTTGGTCGCGATGGTCACTTGGCCTGGCTTCCCAGCTTCCGCAACGATGTCTGCTTCTCTTTTGTGAAGCTTTGCATTTAGTACATTATGTGGAATCTTCCGGATGGAAAGCATTTTCCCTAGCAATTCGGAGATTTCGACGGAAGTAGTACCGATCAGTACTGGGCGTCCTTGATTGGACAGTTCTACCACATCTTCGATCACCGCATTATATTTCTCCCTTTTCGTCTTGTAGATAAGATCTTGCTTATCATCACGTGCGATTGGTCGGTTGGTTGGAATTTCCATCACATCCAACTTATAGATCTCCCAGAATTCTCCTGCCTCCGTGACTGCAGTACCCGTCATCCCAGAGAGTTTGCTGTACATCCTGAAGTAATTCTGTAAGGTGATCGTGGCAAACGTTTGGGTGGCGGCCTCGATCTTTACATTTTCCTTGGCCTCGATCGCTTGGTGCAATCCATCCGAGTAACGGCGTCCATCCATGATACGACCAGTTTGCTCGTCTACGATCATCACTTTATTTTCCATCACCACATATTCAACATCTTTTTCGAATAGGGTATAGGCCTTTAAAAGCTGATTCATCGTATGGATACGCTCGCTTTTGATACTGAAGTCCTTAAAAAGTTCTTCTTTTAATTCTGCCTCCTTTTCGGGTTCGAGACCTTCATTCTCGATCTTGGCGATCTCCGTGCCAATGTCTGGTAAGACGAAAAAGTCCTTATCATCATCTCCTGAAAGATATTCGATACCCTTATCGGTCAATTCGATCTGATTGTTCTTTTCTTCGATGACAAACAACAGTTCGGCATCGATCTGATGCATCTCTCTATTGTTGTCTTGCATATAGAAATTTTCGGTCTTTTGAAGTAGTTGTTTTACGCCTTCTTCACTTAGGAATTTGATCAGGGCTTTGTTCTTTGGAAGTCCGCGATACACTCGTAGCAATAAGAATCCTCCTTCTTTGGTGTCTCCCTCTTTGATCAATTTTTTAGCTTCGGCCAGTACGCCGGTAAGATATTGGCGTTGTTTGGTAACGATATCGGCCACTTTTGGCTTCAATTCGTTAAACTCGTGTCGATCTCCCTGAGGGATTGGACCAGAGATGATCAGCGGCGTACGTGCATCATCGACTAAGACGGAGTCGACCTCATCGACGATGGCATAGTTATGTTTACGTTGTACAAGGTCTTCTGGGGAGTGCGCCATATTATCTCGCAGATAGTCGAAACCAAACTCGTTATTGGTTCCGTAGGTAATATCTGCCTCATAGGCTTTTCTTCTTTCTTGAGAATTAGGTCGGTGGTGATCGATACAATCCACGCTGAGTCCGTGAAATTCGAAAATAGGGGCCATCCATGCACTATCTCGTTTTGCAAGATAGTCATTGACGGTCACCAAGTGAACCCCATTTCCCGTAAGTGCATTCAAATACACTGGGAGTGTGGCCACCAATGTCTTTCCTTCACCCGTTTGCATCTCGGCGATCTTTCCTTGATGCAGCGCAGCACCTCCGATCAACTGCACATCATAGTGAATCATATCCCAAGTGACCTCTTTCCCAGCGGCATCCCAAGAATTTGCCCAAATGGCCTGTTCACCATCTAGTGTAACGTACTCTTTGCTACCAGAAAGCTCTCGATCGAAGGTTGAGGCGGTCACCGCAATAGTTTCATTATTCGTGAATCGCTTGGCTGTTTCCTTTATAACAGCAAAGGCTTCGGGCAAGATTTCATTGAGTACTTTTTCGGAAGCTTCGTAGGCTTCTTCTTCTAGTTTGTCTATTTCAGTGTAGATCTCTTCCTTGCGATCGATATCGGACTCATTATCTGCTTCAGCTTTCAGCGCGCCGATCTGGTCATCAAACTCCTTTCTCCCTTCTTTGATGGCCGCTTTAAATTCTTCCGTCTTTGCACGCAATTCATCGTGAGACAGTTTCTCAAGGCTGGATTCAAATGTCTTTATCTGGTCAACGATGGGTTGTAATTCCTTGATGTCCTTTTTGGCTTTATCGCCTACAAAGGCTTTGATTACCGAATTGATAAAACTCATGGTGGTATTGTATTATTTTGTTCTTCAAAAGTAATGAAATATCTTCATTGAGCCCTTTAAAAACAAGGCTTTATTAGATAGTTCAGTTTCCCTGTCACAGGGTCGATGGTTTATTTCTGGCGACTGCCGCATAAGGCAGTCCTTTTATTTTTTGCACATAAAAAAAGCCTCATTCAAGAGACTTTTTCTGTGGCGGTATTTTTTATTTAATATTCATCTTCATTCCAAAGATAATCTTCATCTGTTGGATAGTCTGACCAAATTTCTTCAATAGATTCGTAGATCTCGCCTTCGTCTTCAATAGATTGGAGGTTTTCAACCACCTCTAGTGGCGCTCCGGTTCTTATGGCGTAATCAATCAACTCGTCTTTTGTAGCGGGCCAGGGTGCATCGCTTAAATATGATGCTAATTCTAGAGTCCAATACATTGCTGTCTTGATTTAAATTTTTGCAAAAATAAATTTTTAACCGAGAAAGTCAAGTAAAAAATTCGATAATGGCAAATTATTTCTAAGAACGTTAAATTTCACGCTAAAAAATTGATTTTCAGCTAAGGGTTTTCGGGAGATCAAATTCAATGGTCATCAATTTTTTTTGGCACCCATTTGATCTCTTCGGCCTGCAAATCATTGGACAACTTCCGTGCCAAGACAAAAAGGTAGTCTGAAAGACGATTTAGATAGTGCAGTGTGCGTTGGTCAAAAGGCTCTTCTTCATACAGTTGTGTTGCCAAACGTTCAGCTCTTCGGCACACGCAACGAGCGATATGACAGAATGACACAGTTGTATGTCCGCCAGGAAGTACAAAGTGCGTCATGGGAGGTAGTACATCGTTCATCTTATCCATTTCTTTTTCTAATAATTCGATATCCTCTTCTTCTATAAGTGGAATATTCAATCGTTTTTTTCCACTTTTAAGGATGGCCTTTTCTGGGTCCGTCGCTAAAATGGCACCAATGGTGAACAATCGGTCTTGGATGTGAATAAGGATTTCCTTGCTTCGCGGGTCGATCCGTTGGTCTCGTATAAGTCCAATATGGCTGTTCAATTCGTCGACCGTACCATAACTTTCTATTCGGATATGATGTTTTGGAACGCGGGTGCCACCAAAAAGTGCGGTTGTTCCCTTGTCACCTGTTTTAGTGTAAATTTTCATTCTTTCGTATTCTTTTTTTACTGACCAAATTTAATAGCTATTTTCCACTAGTAATGGATCTTTTAATTTCTTTCAACCTTCAACCAGTTCTCGATACATCCCGAAGTCTCGGGACACTCCATGCCCGAACGTACCGTTCGATACCCGCCCGACGATGTCATTCAGGCGGGCGGGCGGGGAACTGACAACCTTCAATCGTTGAACTCGTCTTTTTCTTTTTTCTTTTCAAAGTAACCTTGACGAAAGTTTCTTCCCTTCCGATTGCGAAGCTTGTGTTGGTTGTTTTTATTGTTCCAGATGACCAATATGAAGAGCACCGGAATTGCCAGAAGCCAATAAATAGACATGGTGTAAAAGTTTGTAGTGTAAAAATACACATTTAGCCTCTTTCAGGTGCAAACAAATTGCAGCTAAACGTCTACATGGGTCAGCCGATATTTTTTTCAAACTCTGATCACAAAGTCTTGCCGTCGCTGCTCTTTCCGGAAGAAGACCAGTCCCCAATAAAAAGAGTCGATAGTTACCGTTACCGAAGGATGTGCCTTTATCTTCTCCCAAGCCTCTTCCATGCCGGCTGACCAGTGAATGTCGTCAAAGACCCATACGCTATCATTATGAATGGTTGGTAGCAAGGTGTCGAAATAGTCTAAGGTCGCTTCCTTTTGGTGATTCCCATCAAAGTAGATGAGGTCGTAGGTGGGTGTTGGGTGATGGATTTTGGGTTTTGGGTGTTGGGTGTTGGGTTGTGGGTGATGGGTGAAGAAGTCTTCGAATTTAGTGGTGATCAATTCGACATTTTGAAGTCCGAAAGTGTCAAAAGCATCTTTGGCTACCTTGCTGGTCTCTGGGCAGCCTTCTAAAGTGATGATCTTGGCTTTTGGATTGCCCAGGCTCATCGCCGATGAAGCGATGCCTAAAGAGGTGCCTATTTCTAAAATATTCTTTGGTTGAAAATAATTCACCAAGCGATACAAGAGCTGACTTCTTTTTGGAGAAATCCCTGCGTTTTTAGCAATGGCAGCCACCTTTCTTTGGTTAGATTTAAAAACTCTGGAACCAGAGCCAAAATCGGTCACGGTAATGATCTCTTCATCGTTCAGAAGATGCTGCCGATATTTTTCAAGGATGGTATATGCTTCATAGGTTGTTTTATCGTAGAAGCATTTAGTGACCAGATCGTATATAAATGGGGAGTGCACTCCGTGTCGGTTAGAGGACTTGAAAAGAAACTTTATATATGCTAGTATTTGATGCACCTTCTTTTGATTTTGAATACGTTACCTAAAACCTTCAACCAGTTCTCGACCTGCCTGCCGGCAGGCAGGTACATCCCGAAGTCTCGGGACACTCGAACTGACAGCCTTCAACCAGTTCTCGATACACCTCCCGTTGGTCGGCACTCGAACTGACAACCTTCAACTATCGCCTTACACCTAAAACCAGTTCTCGATACATCCCGAAGTCTCGGGACACTCGGACTGACAGCCTTCAATATTCATCCTTCCATCTTCATAGACAATTCCAACCAACGTTCTTCTTTCTCCTCTATTTGTGAAAGGACCTCTTGCAGTTTCCTTGATTCTTCATCAACGTCTTCAACCGCACCTTCTGCAAATCGCAATTCTATTTGTACTTTCTCCTCGCCGAGTTTTGCAATGTCCTTTTCCAAGCGTTTGAATTCCTTTTGCTCGTTATAGCTTAGTTTTGGGCTTTCGTCCTGCCGCCAACTTTGTTTTTCTTTTTTCTCAACAACCTTTTCTTTTGGTGCTGCGCTGTCTTCGTATATTCTGAAGTCTGAATAATTTCCAGGAAAATCTTCAACAACACCCTCACCTCTAAATACGAAGAGATGATCTACGATCTTATCCATAAAATAGCGGTCGTGTGAAACCACCAAGAGGCATCCTGGATAATCCAACAAAAAAGACTCCAATACGTTGAGGGTAATGATGTCCAAATCGTTCGTTGGCTCGTCCAAGATCAAAAAATTAGGGTTTTGAATGAGCACTGTGCACAGATATAATCGCTTTCGTTCGCCTCCACTCAGCTTTTCTACAAAGTCATATTGTTTTTTGCGATCGAAAAGGAAGCGTTCTAATAACTGCGCCGCAGAGATAGTACGTCCCTTTTTGAGCGGGATGTGATCGCCAAACTCGCGAATGACATCGATCACCTTTTGTTCTGGTTTAATTTTGATGCCTTTTTGGGTGTAATATCCAAACTTTACGGTATCGCCTACGACTATTTTGCCTCCATCCGGACTCAAAGCGCCGGTAAGCATGTTGAGAAAGGTGGTTTTGCCGGTCCCATTCTTTCCGATGATACCAATGCGCTCCCCTTTTTTAAATGTATAGTCAAATTTGTTGAGCAGTACTCGTTCACCAAACCTCTTAGAGACATTATGAAGCTCTACGATCTTACTTCCAAGACGTTCCATATTGATCTCTAACTGCACTTGATGATCTTTGCGCCTTTGGTGGGCCTTCTCTTTGATCATGTAGAAATCATCGATACGTGATTTCGATTTGGTGGTGCGTGCCTTTGGCTGCCTCCGCATCCAATCCAATTCCTTTTTGAATAGATTTTGAGCTTTATCTACTGAAGCTTGTTCGGAAGCTATTCTCGCTTCTTTTTTCTCTAGATAATAGCTGTAATTGCCTTTGTAGCTATATAGTTGGCCATTCTCCAATTCGACGATCTCATTGCAAACGCGTTCTAAGAAAAAGCGATCATGTGTTACCATGAATAAGGTAATGTTTTCTTTGGCGAAGTAGTGCTCCAACCATTCTATCATCTCTAGATCCAAGTGATTCGTGGGCTCGTCCAAGATCAGCAGATCGGGCTTATTGATAAGTGCATGGGCCAAGGCGAGGCGTTTCTTTTGGCCACCAGAGAGGTTCGACACTTTTTGATCTAAGTTGTCCAGCTTTAGTTTGTAGAGAATTTGTTTGTAAAGGGTCTCAAAATCCCATGCATTGTTCGCATCCATCGCCTCGAAAGCCCTTTGATAAGCGGCGGTGTCATCAGGGTCTTTAAGTACTTTTTCATACTGTTCAATGATCTTTAGCACTTCGCTGTCGCTAGCAAAGATCGTTTGCTCCACGGTAAGACTGCCGTCTAACTTTGGGTCTTGAGACAAAAACGAGATCCGTATGCCTTTACGGGTGATGATCTGCCCCGTATCTGGTTCGTCATCACCAGATAGAATATTGAGAATGGAGGTTTTGCCAGTCCCATTCTTGGCAATAAAGGCGATTTTTTGATCCTTATTGATTCCGAAGGAAATATTTTGGAACAAAACACGTTCACCGTATGATTTAGAGATATTTTCTACTGAAAGGTAATTCAAGATATATTTTTTGCAAATCTAAGGAAACAAAAATCAAATTTCGAGTACCATTTTCATCGATGGACCTTCTGTTTTTGGGAGGTGGTGTTCGTTAATTTAAACAGGTTGGTTTCATTATTCGCATCGAAAGTATATATTTGCTGCTAAACTAAAAAGTTACTATGGGTCGCCAAATCCTTTATCTACTGTGTCTAATGCTTACAGTAAGTTCTTGCATTACCAGAAAACAATACTCATACTTGCAGGGTACCGATGAAGAATTGACGGTGAATAATATGCTGAAAAAGGACGATCCTTATAAGGTGCAGGTCAATGATATTCTTAAGATAAATATCAAAACCTTGAATCAGGAATTGGTGGCCATCTTTAACGCCACTCCTGGAGCACTTGGTAATGTTGCCGGTTCTAACTACCCGGTAAATAGACATGGAAATATACGAATGCCAATTTTAGGCGATGTCAATGTCTTAGGATACACGACGGAAGAGATCAGAATGGAGGTAGAGCAACGCTTACTTGCTGAATACCTAACGCCAAATTCACAATTATATGTAAGAGTATCCCTTGCCGGTTTGAGATTTACGGTGTTGGGAGAGGTAAATAATCCCGGTACCAAAAGTATCGATCAAGAAAAGGTGAACATCCTTGAGGCCATGGCAGCGGCAAGCGAGATCCCTATCACCGGTGATAAACGAGACGTTCGGATCTTTAGGCAATATCCAGATGGTAAACGCAAAGTGCATCGGATCGACCTTACCCAAATAACTGCTTTGGACTCGGAGTACTTTTATATTCAGCCAAATGACATCATCGTTGTTGATGCGTTGCCACAGAAATTGATAGGAACTGGTACAACGGGATTGCAAACCTTTACGACCATTTTTTCGGTGGTATCGGTGATCACCAGTACGGTCTTACTAATACGAAACCTAAATTAAAAAGAGATGCCCCACATCTTTTTAAAATACTATGATAGAAAACGATTTTGATATATCACAACCGCAGAATTTTTTCGATATCCGAGCTTTCTTTTCTCGGGTGATCGGTTATTGGTGGTTAACGCTTTTGTGCTTGCTCATTGCCCTTGGAATTGCCTATTATATCAACAAAAGATCTGTTCGGTACTATGAGCTGTCGACGCTGATCTCCATCAAGGAGGAGCAGAACCCATTTTTCACATCCAGTATGAACCTGGTATTTAACTGGGGAGGTGCTAGTGACAAGGTAGAAACGACAAGGACCATACTTACATCCCGAACGCACAATGAGGAAGTGGTGCGCGCCATTCAGAGCTATATCCATTACATGAAAGAGGGAGATTTCCGATTGGAGGATGTGCATACCGATGCTCCCTTTAAAGTGGAATTGAACGAGAACTCATATCAAATATATAATCGACTCATAAGGCTTAAATTTAAAGATGAGAACAGTTTCGAGCTTTCCATAGACGGAAATGAAAACGGAGAAGCGCAGGTAATTATCTACACGCTTAATAAGATCTCCAAGATCAGCTTTCCAAGCAGTGGCTTTAAGCAAACCTATAAGATAGGGGATAGCATCGAAACACCATTTCTAGACATGGTTTTGGAAAGGCGCGCGGGATTGATCATAAACCCAGGTGACGAGTACTTTTTGAAGTTCACAGGGATCAATGAGGAGATCTCCAAATATCAACAGGTAAAGGTGAATCTCAAGAAACAGGGGGCTTCCATGCTAGAGTTAAGTCTCATAGGCACGAATAGGGCCATCTTGGCCGATTACCTAAATGCGACGGTAGGGATCTTAAGCACTAACCAACTGAATAAAAAGAATCAATATGCCATCAATACGATTCGCTTTATCGACCAACAGCTAAACTCGGTCAATGACTCCTTAAAGCAGGATGAGCAGCGCATTAGCGACTTTAGGCGCGAGAATAAGGTCATCGATCCTGGGAGTGAGGGTTCTGTGGTATATCGTCGCTTAAATGAGTTGGAAGACGAGGAGAATGGGATCATGATCAAAAAGGCCTATCTCGATCAATTGGAGCGATATCTATTGCAGAGCAACGATTATTCGGATTTACCTGCACCAGCTTCTTCTGGTATCAACAGTGCGAGTATCACTTCGAGTGTCGCGGCTATTGTGGCGAAGTCCATTGAACGCTCCGAGATTGCGTCGCAAGTGCAGAACGAGCTTTATTTTGAAACGCTCGATAAGGAGATCGACGCTTTAAAGAATGTACTTTTTGAGAGTATCAAATCAGAGAGAGGGTCCCTAGATGTTTTATTGAAAAATTTGCAGCAACGTAGAAGTCGTGCTAACTTAGAGTTCAATAGCTTGCCAGAGAAGGAGCAAGAGTATTTTAAGATCCAGCGTAGCTATACCTTGAGTCAGACCTCATACGGATCCCTATTGGCAAAGCGCAACGAGGCTGGCGTCGTAAAAGCGGCCAATGTTTCGGATGTGAAGGTCATCGATGAAGCGAGGGATCTAGGACAAGCGCATATTTCACCAAATACGCAGCGTAACTATCTGTTCTTTGGATTAGGAGGCTTGGTGTTGCCATTGTTCTATCTGTTTTTATTGACTTTCCTAGACAATAACATTCACGGCCCCGAAGGATTGGAGAAGATCTCTTCGGTTCCCATTCTTGGAATCATCGGTAGAAGTAACTCAAGGAACAATCTCGCGGTATTTGAAAAGCCAAAGTCATCGGTGGCTGAATCATTTAGGGCCTTGCGATCCAGTTTGCAGTATCTCTACCGCAATCTCGATAAAAAGGGAACGAAGACCGTAATGATCACATCTTCGGTAAGTGGGGAAGGTAAAACCTTTTGTTCTATCAATGTGGCCTCGGTATTTGCGTTGAGTGGTAAAAAGACGGTTTTGGTTGGATTGGATCTTCGAAAGCCTAAAATATTTGGAGATTTTGACATTAGTAATGATATAGGAGCCGTAAACTTCCTAATTGGTCAAATGTCCTTGGACGAGGTGATTCAATCTACACAGAGCGAGTTTTTAGATGTGATCACTTCAGGGCCAATTCCGCCAAACCCTGCCGAATTGCTCATCAACCCCAAGATGGATGAATTCATGGACGAGCTAAAGAAGCGCTACGACTATATCATTTTGGATACGCCACCACTCGGCCTGGTCGCAGATGCCTTCGAATTGGTAAAATATGCCGATGCCTCTTTATATTTGGTGCGACAAGATTACACCAAAAAGGGAATGCTCAACACGATCAATGAGCGTTATAAAAAAGGCGAGATCAAAGATGTGAGCTTTGTGCTCAACGATTATAGAGCTCGTGCCAAATATGGCTATGGCTACGGTTATGGTTATGGCTACGGACATGGCTATGGTTATGGATATGGGGCCTACGGAAATGGTTATCATGAAGATAGCCCAAAGACCTTCTGGCAGCGTATTGTGAGAAAAGTGAAGAGAAGATGATCAATAAATTTTGATGTCTAGTTGGCAAAAGCTTTTAAAAAGAGCGTTCGATATAACACTAAGTTTCTTTTTGTTGCTCTTGTTTTGTATTCCGCTATGTCTATTGATCGTTTTGGCCACGATAAGTACCAATCGTTTTGGACTTTTTTCACAAGAGCGTATAGGGTACAGGGGTGAAGTATTTACCATTTATAAGTTACGTACCATGCTAGGAGATCCTCCTCACGATTTGAACGAATGGTCCGATCACGTGACAAGATTTGGTCGATGGTTGAGAAACACAAAATTGGATGAACTGCCACAACTTTATAATATACTAGTAGGGGACATGAGCTTTGTGGGCCCACGACCAGATGTACCTGGGTATGCAGATAAGTTAGTGGGCGAAGACCGAAAGATCTTGGAGGTACGACCAGGGATCACCGGTCCTGCCACTTTAAAATATAAGGAAGAGGAAGATCTGCTCGCCATGCAGCAAGACCCACTACTATATAATGATACGGTCATTTGGCCAGATAAAGTGGCCATCAATAGACAATATGTAGAGGAATGGTCCTTTTGGAAGGATGTAGGTTATATGTGGAAAACGATTTTTTGAATTACGAAGTTTGAATTGAATTGATTTGAATGAGCAAAACTACAGAAGAGAAATGGTTGTTTGAGATCACGCCTAAACGTGGACTCTTCGAATTGAATTTTAAAGAGATATGGCAATATCGCGATCTCTTGTTCTTGTTTGTGAAACGCGATATCGTCACTGTGTACAAGCAGACCATCTTGGGACCTTTATGGTTTTTTATTCAGCCGCTATTCACCTCGGTCATCTTTACGTTGATCTTTAACAATGTTGCCAATATTCAAACCCCCGGAGTGCCATCACTTATCTTTAACATGGCCGGGATCACCATCTGGAACTATTTTAAGGTATGTTTAACCGACTCTAGCAACACCTTTAGGTCCAATCAAGGTATTTTTAGCAAGGTGTATTTTCCTAGGGTGATCGTGCCATTATCTAAGGTGATGTCCAATCTGATGAAGTTTGGCATACAACTGCTCATCATCGTTTCCTTTTATATCTACTATGTATCTATCGGGAAGGAGATTCGTCCGTCTGTGAACCTACTGCTTTTACCTTTATTAATCGTTATTTTGGCTTTGTTTGGTCTGGGCTTTGGGATGATCCTTTCCTCAATGACCACCAAGTATCGCGACCTCAATAATCTGATAACCTTTGGAACGCAGTTGTTGATGTATTTGTCTGCGGTGATGTATCCGATCCAGGTGATCAGAGAGAAAATACCAAAGTATGCCTGGTTGGTCGAATACAATCCATTGGCAATCGTTATAGAGAGTTTCCGGTATATGATCTTTAGTTCTGGAGATTTGAATTATGTGGCTTTAGGACTTAGCCTGTTGGCGTCCATCCTTGTCTTTTTATTTGGGCTGATGATCTTTAACAAGGCAGAAAAGAACTTTATCGACACGGTCTAAAGGTGATCTTTGACCAATAGTGGCCGGTAGTCTTGATGCAATGCTTATGGAAGCGGTAAATGTCAAATAGTTTCGAGTTAAGAACTACTTGCCCTTAGCGATAAGGTATTCACAATATTTATTACATTTGCGGATGTGCCTAAATACCCCAAACTAAATGAATGATATCATATTAAAGGCCGAAAACATTTCCAAACAATATCGTCTGGGACTTGTCGGTACCGGTACAATTGCCCACGATCTTAACAGATGGTGGCATTTGGTGCGCGGAAAAGAGGATCCGTACATGACCGTTGGGGATGTAAATGATCGCAGTGAAGCGGCAGATTCGGACTACGTTTGGGCGTTAAAGGATATCAATTTTGAAGTAAAGCGGGGCGAGGTATTGGGCATCATCGGTAAGAATGGTGCCGGAAAATCTACCTTGCTAAAAATTCTTTCCAAAGTTACGGGCCCTACCACAGGTATCATACGGTCCAAAGGTAGAATAGCCTCTTTATTAGAGGTAGGAACAGGGTTTCATGGAGAGCTCACTGGCAGAGAGAACATTTATCTGAATGGTGCGATCCTCGGAATGACCAAGGCGGAGATAGCTTCTAAGATCGATGAGATCGTAGATTTTTCGGGTTGTACACGATATATCGACACTCCCGTAAAAAGGTATTCTTCTGGGATGATGGTACGCTTAGGTTTTGCCGTTGCCGCGCATTTAGAACCAGATATTCTTATTGTGGATGAAGTCCTGGCCGTTGGAGATATAGAGTTTCAAAAAAAGGCCATAGGTAAAATGAAAGACATATCTTCTGGACAAGGCCGGACTGTTTTATTCGTAAGTCATAATATGGATTCGGTACGCAACCTATGTACACGTGGATTTGTCTTGGAAAATGGATTGATCACTTTTTCTGGAACCCAGAATGAGTCGGTAGACTATTACTTAAGTTTGGCCAGAGAGAACATTTCAGACGTTAAGTCATTTGAGAGCTTAGGGAATGACTTCATTTCAGTACATAGTGTTACTGTTAATGAAGGTAAGAAGTATATCGGGATAGAAGATGATGTCGATATCACTGTCGAATTCACACTGTTGCAGCCTACCTCTAAACGTGTAGATGTCGCGGCTGCAATTTCCAATGAGAGCGACCTACTTATGCTTAATACAGGCACGGGACTTTCTTCAACGTCACCTATAAAGAATGAAGTAGGATTACGTCAAAAATTGGAAATGAAAATTCTTAGTCCTAATCTTAATTCGGGCTTGTATAGTGTTACCCTACGATTTGTAGAGAATCGAGCTGGACAGGCCAAACTTCGGTTGGATGAAATCATCACCTTTGAAGTGAGAGGAGAAAAATTAGGTGAGGCATATATTAAGACGGCTGGTGTAATAAGTCCTACTTCCATAATAAAGATGCAGCCATGATTATTACTGATGATTTTGTGATGATAAACTTTCCAAAAACGGGAAGTACGTTTGTTCGATCGGTATTACACCAAATACACCATGCGCGTGTACATCATAAAAGTCCACTAAGAAGGTTGTTGTCTAAAGATCCTGAATTCGTAAATCTAAAGTTGCCAAATATAAGAACCACAAGTTTTAGGAAGGGACTTGAAGATGAACATGGAATCTGTTATCAGATTCCAGAAGAACATAGGCAGAAAAAGATAGTTAGTGTAAAGAGAGACTTGTTCGATAGGATTGTTTCGAGTTATGAATATATGGATTGGAAAAAGGCCCCTTGGATAAGTGAGGGTGAAATAAAAGAACGATTTCCTAATTACCCTAATCTTGGTTTTGAAGATTATGTGCACTTATTAATAGAGCATAATCCCTTGGAAGTGCATCCAGAAATTAACCGAAAGTTACCAATAGGACCGCTTTCGAGCTTCTTTATTTTATTCTACTTCAAAGAACCGTTTGAGGTGTTGCGTTCTATTGACGAAGCCTATATCAATTCCTCGAAATACAAGGAAGACATGTTTGATGTAACATTTTTAGATCAAGCGAACTTAAATGACGAATTGCATCGGTTTTTACTGAGTAATGGTTATAAGCAGAAAGAAATTGAGTTTATTCTTACCGAAGAAAAGAAAAACACTACCGAGAAGAACGGAAGAACGACAAGAGATTATTTTGCAGATCCTCTTCTCGAATTGATCAAGGAGAAAGAGGCTTTCTTGTATAAAGTGTTTGGAGAGTATTATGTTTAATAGAAGGCAAAAAGTATTTTGTATTGGAACCGGAAAAACGGGAACGACTACGCTTGGAGTAACTTTAACAAAATTAGGATACACCTTAGGGAACCAAGAACAGGCAGAATTGTTGATAGATGCGTGGCACGATAGAGAGTTTATCCCAATTATCTCTTATTGTAAATCGGCCAACGCCTTTCAGGATATTCCTTTTTCACTTCCACATACTTATGAAGCTCTGGACAATCATTTTCCAAAAGCTAAGTTCATACTGACTGAGCGCGATTCTGCCGAGCAATGGTATAGATCTTTAACAAGGTTTCATGCTAAGCTTTGGTCCAATACAAATGAAGTGCCTACAAAAGAAGAGCTTCAGGCGGCATCTTACAGGCATCCAGGATATGCATACAAAGCGCATAAGTATATTTACAATACCAGTGATGATGACCTTTATAATGAAGAAAAACTTAAAAGCTTTTATTTACAACACAATTCTAAGATAAAAGAATATTTTACAGGGAGAGAAGATAAACTTCTCATTATTAACGTTTCAAAAAAAGGAGATTTTGCAAAATTGTGTGATTTTTTAGGAGTAAAAACCTCCTTGACAGAGTTCCCTTGGGAAAATAAAACCTAGCCTATGATGAACGTCACTAAGACATTTTTACCCCCGATGGAAGAATATCAAAAGATTCTTTCACACGCTTGGGATAAACATTGGATCACCAATCGAGGTGACTTGGTACTTAGGCTAGAAAAAGAGATTGCTTCTTATCTCAAAACAGCTCCCATAATAGCTATGACAAATGGTACTTTGCCTATCCAAATTGCAATTAAGGCATTGGAGCTTAAAGGAGAAATCATTACTACGCCCTTTAGTTATGTGGCTACTACTTCCAGTATTGTATGGGAAGGATGTAAACCTATTTTTGTTGATATCCATCCAGAATATTTGACTATCGACGAAACGAAGATCGAGCAGGCTATTACGCCCTATACTTCGGCAATTTTAGCCACGCATGTGTACGGAAATCCATGTAATGTAGAGGCTATAGAAAAAATAGCTAAGACCCATGGGTTAAAAGTGATCTATGATGCGGCACACTGTTTTGGGGTGACGTACAAAGGAAGATCTGTTTTTAACTATGGAGATGTTAGTACCTGTAGTTTTCATGCTACTAAGGTATTTCATACAGGGGAAGGGGGAGCTTTATTTTCAAATGACCCAGAGATAATCAACGCGCTCTTCTATCACCATAATTTTGGACATAAAGGACATGAGTCCTTCTACGGAATTGGAGTAAACGCTAAAATGAGTGAGCTGCAAGCTGCTTTGGGGCTGGCTATATTACCGTATTTCGAAAAGATAAAGTCAAATAGATTAAGCAGCATTGCCTTCTACAAAGAGCATCTAGATGATATAGCCTCCATTCAGTTTCCAAAAACAAGAGAACATGTTTCAGAAAACGGCGCTTACTTTCCGATTGTATTTGATACCGAAACCCGATTGCTCAATATCGTTAAAGCGCTTAATGACAATTCAATTGTTCCAAGGAGATATTTTTACCCATCTTTAAACAAATTGCCCTATGTGGCATATCAAGAAATGCCAATTTCAGAATCCATTTCTAAACGTATTGTATGCCTTCCGTTATATTATGGAATGGATCAAGATGACCTAAGGCATATTTGCAAGATCATTAAAGACAGCGTATGAAGATTGCGATCATGCAACCTTACTTCTTTCCTTATATAGGATATTTTCATTTACTGCACTCGGTAGATACCTTTGTGTTCTATGATGATGTTCATTTTGTAAAAAAGGGTTGGATTCATAGAAACAACATACTTATAAATGGGACGTCTTATTTATTTACAATACCTTGTGTTAAACCAAGTCAAAATAAACTGATCAAAGATATTGCTACGAATTTTAGCATCGCAGAAAAACAACTTTTTTTAAAACGCTTGGAACAAGCCTACAAAAAGAGCCCATATTTCGAAGAGTTTTACCCTTCATTGGAGCAATTTATTAAAGCAGCAGAGCAGGGTTCCATTGGAGAGTTGGCCGCTCAGAGTGTAATGTTTATTACAGAATATTTAGGCATAGAAAGAGCGTTTAAGTTTAGTTCTGAAACGCATTCAGATTCTAGGGGAGCAGAAAAACAAGAACGATTAATTGCGATTGTAAAAAAAGAAGGGGCCACCGATTATCACAATGCTATCGGCGGTACGACATTATATGCAAAAGAAGATTTTTTAAAAGAAAACATTAATTTGCAGTTTATAAAAAGTAATGCAATATCGTACGCACAGGACAAGAAATCTTTTGTGCCTTGGCTTTCAATTATTGATGTGTTAATGTTTAACTCAAAAGAAAAAACAAATGAACTCATCACTAGTTATCAGTTAATCTAATGGGAACGAGCAAAAAATATAAGAACATAGCAAGTCACTATGAACGCTGCTTAGAAGCCTACGGTGATTCTCATAAAGGTGTGGATTGGCCGAATGAGGAAGATGCCCTAAAACGTTACGAGGTGATGTTAGAGGTTATCAAAGAAAAAGAAAAAAAGGTTAGTGTATTGGATTTTGGTTGTGGAGCTGCTCACTTATACCAATATATCAAGGATACGGACAGAACCGATCAGATAGCATATACCGGAAGCGATATTTCAGAGAAATTCATCAGTCTTAGTAAGAAAAAATTCCCTGGGATATCTTTTCATCAATTGGACGTTTTAGCGGATGACCTTAAGGATTTCCCAAGTTTCGACTACCTTATATTAAATGGTGTATTTACCGAAAAACAAGACCTTAGTTTTGAAGAAATGTGGGATTTCTTCACAAAAATGCTTCTTGCGATTTACCCCTTGGCCACCAAAGGGATTGCATTTAATGTAATGTCCAAAGCAGTAGATTGGGAGCGAGAAGACCTGTTTCATGTATCCACAGACAAGTTAATTGATTTTATCTGTGAGAATTTGTCAAGAAACTTTGTGCTTAGAAACGACTATGGGCTATATGAATATACAGTTTATTTGTACAAATAATGTAATCAAGAATGGGAAAAGTAATCATATTTGGTACAAACGATCTAGCTGAGCTAGCACATTATTATTTATCAAATGACAGCGCTCATGAAGTGGTAGCTTTTACAGTTCATGAGCAATACTTAAAAGAAGATTCTTTTAAAGGACTTCCAGTTGTTGCTTTTGAGACCCTTGAAGGAGCATATCCGCCAACTGAATTTAGCTTATTCGCACCAATGATTGGTACTAAAATGAATCAATTACGAGAGAGCGTGTATTTGGAAGGTAAGGCAAAGGGGTACGACTATATCTCTTACATCAGCTCTAAAGCTACCTTGTTTGATAATGAAATAGGGGAAAACTGCTTTATCCTCGAAGATAATACCATCCAGCCCTTCACCCGTATAGGTAATAATGTGATCTTGTGGAGTGGTAACCACATAGGACACCACGGAGTGATCAAAGATCACGTATTTTTCACGTCCCATGTGGTGATGTCTGGGCATTGCATTATAGAATCGCATTGCTTCGTTGGTGTAAACGCTACCATTAGAGATGGATGTACCTTATCGCAAGGAACACTATTGGCAATGGGTGCTTGCTTAACGTCGAAAAGAACAGAACCTTGGGGAGTATACATAGGAAACCCGGCAAAATTGAAAGAAGGGAAAATAAGTCACGAAGTCTTTTAGGATGCAAAGCTGGAAAAAAAAAGGTGTCATCTATAATAGTGCAGGAGATTTTTGGTGGAATAAGACGCATGCCCAAGTCCCTGTAGCAACTGCTGTTGGTAATAATGTGCTTCGCATATATTATTCGGCAAGGGACGAACATGGAAGAAGTCATATAAGTTATATAGAAACATCAGCAATTAACCCAAAAGAGGTAGTTTATAAGCATCCCGAGCCGATATTGCCTTTAGGTGACGTTGGTAGTTTTGACGACTCTGGGATCATGCCAACTAGCATTCTAAGTATGGACGATCGACACTATTTGTATTACATTGGATGGACTACAAGAGGAACGGTTCCTTTTAGCAATGCAATTGGCCTCGCAGAGAGTTTTGATGGAGGTAAAACCTTCAAAAAAGTATATCAAGGCCCTATAATCGGATGTTCCGCAAAGGAACCTTATTTTACTGGAACTTGTTGTGTAATACAAATTGATGAGAGGTATGTGGCATATTATTTAAGTTGTATAGGATGGAAAAAGCTAGGGTCTAAGTTAGAGCCTTTATACGATCTTAAGATAGCGGTTTCTAAAGATGCCAAAGAATGGAAAATTACAGGTAAAGTAGCGATTCCCTTATTAGAGAATGAAGGAGGTATCGCTAGCGCAACAGTTGTTTTTAAGGATGGAAAATATCATATGCTGTTTTCGGTTCGGGGAGCAGAAGACTACAGAGAAAACCCTTTGCATTCGTACAAGATCGGTTATGCCGAAAGCATCAATGGATATGATTGGCATAGGATGTCATCAAATGTGATACCATTAAGTGTCGAAGGGTGGGATGCTCAAATGGTTGCGTATCCCAATTTGGTAACGACAGATCAAGGACAACTGCTATTTTACAACGGAAATGGATTTGGGCAATCCGGGTTTGGATATGCAATCTTGAACAATAGCTAAGTTAATTTTCAAGAGAAGAAGACAATGGTAGATATTTGGATGGTAACATACAATCACGCGCCTTTTATTGAAAAGGCGATAGAGAGTATTGTATGCCAAGAAACAAATTTCAGCTACAAAATAATTGTAGGTGACGACCATTCTACAGACGGAACTCAGGAATTATTACTTCAGCTTAAAAAAAAATATCCGAACAAACTACAACTTATCCTTAGAGATAAGAACATTGGGCCTGCGAAGAATGCCATCGATGTATATAAATCCTGTACTGCCAAATACATAGCCATGTGCGAAGGGGATGATTATTGGACACATCCTAATAAATTGCAAAAACAATTCGATTTTCTTGAAAGTGATGACTTAGCTGTTGGATGTTTTCACGATAGCGTGGTCGTAGATAAAGAAAACTCTATCATTGCTCATAGCTATTTCGATAATAATGGGAAGTTCGAGTTTGATCAAACTATGGCATTAAAAGAACTACAAAGTAGTTACGCAACAAGTTCCCTGATGTTCAAAAGAGAAGCTCTGATGAATGAAATGGAGCTGTTTCAGGAAATGCCATCAGATTTTATGTTGGATTTTTTTCTTACAGAAAAAGGTACCTTGCATTATATTGAGGAGAATATGTCGGCCTACCGATTGCATTCAGCAGGGATATGGCAAGGGAAGAATGATAGGCAGAATCTTGCGGTTCATCTAAAAAGATATAAATACCTCTATGAAATAGAGAAATATAAAAAACGTCACGGTACCTTTTTGCGAAGTGAAATTTTTTCACATTATCAGGTGCTCCACAAATTAGCCGGTAGCAAGGAGGAAAAGATGAAACTTGAGAGAGAAAAAAATGAATATATAAACTTTAAGTATTTAGATACCTATCCGCAAATATGGCAAAGACTCAAAAAAGCCTTCCGGTACCGTTTGAAAGCAGTAGGGATAATAAGAAAGTAAATCATGATAAAAAAAATAGTAAAAAAACTGCTTTACAAAGCGGGATATAAAATAAAGAAGATACCCAAATCCTATCCTCCCAAGAAACGAATAGTAGAAAAATTCTCTATGGAGGCGGCTCTACAAAGGGCGGTCGCCAGAAATATCGAGGTCGCCACGGTGATCGATGTGGGGGCTTCCGATGGGCGTTGGTCCGAAAACTGTATGAAAGCCTACCCCAATGCCAACTATTTACTGGTGGAAGCACAAAAAGGACATCTAGAAGGACTGAAGGCCTGTGCAGCTAAATATGATAAGGTATCGTATGTATTGGCGGCAGCTGGAGCAGCGAAGGGGACCATCTATTTCGATGATACCGAACTTTTTGGGGGCGTAGCATCGGCTACCAAACTCAAGGAAAATTATATTGAGGTGCCTGTGATCGCCATCGATGACCAAATAAAAGAAGAGGGATTGCCAGGACCTTATATGTTAAAGTTAGATACGCATGGCTTTGAGGTTCCCATACTTCAAGGAGCACAGGAAGTATTAAAGCAATGTAGTCTGGTGATCATAGAGACCTATAACTTCAAACTGGGCGATCAGGCCCTACGCTATTGGGAAATGTGCGCCCATATGGACGCACTTGGTTTTTGGCCGCTAGAAAATGTGGACCTTATGCTGAGAGAGTTGGATGAGGCCTTTTGGCAAATGGACACCTTATTCATCCCCAAAACGCATCCTATATTATCAAAAAGAGGCTATCGCTAAATGGGTGCTGAGTTTCCAAAAATATCAGTAGTAACCCCGAATTACAATCAGGCCGACTTTATTGGCGAGACCATCAAGTCTGTATTGTCCCAAGACTACCCCAATCTAGAATATATCGTTATCGATGGAGGTAGTGATGATGGTTCCGTTTCAGAAATTAAAAAGTATGAAGACAGCCTTGCTTATTGGGTAAGCGAAAAGGACAACGGAATGTACGATGCCATCAATAAGGGATTCGCCAAAGCTACAGGCGACATCATGTGCTGGATCAATTCAGATGATGTATTATGGGAAGGGGCTTTGCATTATGTGGCAAAGGTGTTTTCAGAAAATA
Organism: Sungkyunkwania multivorans; assembly: GCF_042675645.1. Classification (NCBI taxonomy): domain Bacteria; kingdom Pseudomonadati; phylum Bacteroidota; class Flavobacteriia; order Flavobacteriales; family Flavobacteriaceae; genus Sungkyunkwania; species Sungkyunkwania multivorans. Next base: position 49,612 of record NZ_JBHTJH010000025.1, read on the forward strand.
GGGGTGTGCAATGGCTGCAAGGATACCCTTCGGTAATTGATGAAGCAGGAGCCTTGCTCTATCAAAGAGACCCCGTTGGAAGTAAATTTCATTTTTTAATTGGAATACACAAAAAAGACTATTCTTTTATTCAACAAGAGTCAACCTTTTGGAGCAGATCGCTTTGGGAACAAGCAGGAGGGCAATTGAACACCAACTGTAAGCTGGCAGCCGATTTCGACCTATGGATGCGGTTTTTTGAACACGAAACACTTTATTGCACCCGCAAACAGCTAGCCGCTTTTCGCAAAAGAGCTGGACAACAATCAGAAAATATGGAGGCCTACCTCAAAGAAGCTGGCCAGTCCATAGCAACATTCAAGGAAAAGCAATCTATATTTGAGCGATTGAAATGGAACTTTACCGCTGCCAAAAAGAAAAGGCAGTTGGCCAAACGCATTAATTGGTTATAAGATATGCCTACGTTTTCTGTCATCATCCCCACCTATAATTCCGAAGAGACGATCAGCGCTTCTTTAGATGCTATAGTGTCTCAGACGTTTACAGATGTAGAAGTGTATATTCAAGATGGCCAATCCAAGGATGCTACCCTTGCCATTGTTGATAGGTACAAAGAGCGATTAGACCATCTAGTGGTGGTATCAGAGGAAGACCAGGGAATCTATGACGCCATGAATAGAGCGATGGCTAAAGTCAATGGCGATTGGCTTATCTTTTTAGGCAGTGATGATACGTTTTATGACAACGAAGTACTGGCCAAAACAGCTGCTTTCCTCGAAAAGACCGAAGCTAAGGTGGTGTATGGAGATGCAAAGATCATCGGCGATACGGGATGGGCAAAGGATGGAGAGCTTTATGCAGGAGAATTCACCCTTGCAAAATTGCTCAACCAAAATATCTGCCATCAGGCGATGTTCTACAATACCAATTTTGTGCGACAAGAGATAGGAGACTTCAATATAGCGTATAAAAAGAGTTCGGATTGGGACTTCAATCTTAGGTGTTGGGCAAAGGCTCCGTTTGTATATTTGGACCTGGTGATCGCCAACTTTGCTGCTGGCGGTTTTTCTACCAACAGCAACGACAATAAACTGGTAGAAGATTACCTGGCCAATGTTTTGTCATATTTTGGGGTCGGATTGTTTCATCCTATGGTCAATAGGCCATCGTTCATCTTTTACCCAGAAGTGATGGCAAGACAGCAAAGAGAGCATCCCTATAGGTATCGTCTAATGCAGCTGAAGCAACGAATAGCAAGAAAATTAGGAAGGAAATAATATGAGTGATACAACAAAATTTGCCTTTACCATCTGTTCTAACAATTATCTTGGACAAGCCAATGCATTAAAACGGTCCTTTTTAAAACACAATCCCGATTTTCAATTTACCATCGTTTTGGTGGACAAGCTTTCAGAAGAGATCGACTATAGCATCTTTGAGCCTGCTGAGGTCATTCCGGTAGCAACGATCAAGACCATAGATATCGATGAGCTGGTTTCCAGATATTATATTATCGAACTCAATACATCGATCAAACCAAGCGTCTTTAAGCATATCATCAATGAACATCCGCAGGCAGAGGTAGTATATTATTTGGATCCGGATCTTTACTTCTATGATTCGTTGGCCGAGTTGAACGGAATACTAAAACATAAGACCGCCGCACTCACACCACATATCCTTTCTCCCATTCAACGCGACGGCAAAAAACCAGACGAGAATATCTTCTTGAATTTTGGGATCTACAACCTTGGTTTTATCGGGGTGAATGCAAAAAGCGAGGAGGCACAGCGGATGTTGGATTGGTGGGAAGAAAGGACGATCTACCATGGTTATGACCGTCCTAAAATAGGATACTTCGTCGATCAGCTTTGGATGGCACAAGCACCGCTATTTTATGAGGATATAGCCATTTTGAAAAGCTATAATTACAATATGGCACCGTGGAACCTTCATGAGCGCCATATCGTGGAAATTAACGGTGATGACGTCCTGTTGAATGATGATACGAAACTCGTCTTTTATCATTTTAGCAAGATAGCGGATAACGACATTGACGTTTCTAGGGAATACGATAGGTTTACCCTAAACGATTTTCCATTGCTGAAGGAATTATACACAGATTATAAGAAGGTACTGAAGGAAAGTCGCTATTGGGAGATGAAAAGCATTCCGATCGCCTATCCCGTAAAGATCATCGAAAAAACACCTCAAAACACAAATCCATCGCTGCTGAGGAGGGCCCTAAAGCGACTTAGTAGTATCTTTAGCAAGTGGGGAGACAACGTTTAAAGCCGAAGCAGCACAATGATATCCGTCATAACAATTAATTACAACAACAGAGTTGGTCTGGCACGCACCATGACAAGCGTATTGGATCAGAAGGTTGCAGATTATGAGTATATCGTGGTGGATGGAGGTAGCGATGACGGCAGCAAGGAACTTATAGAAAGCCATGCCGACCGACTCGCCGCTTGGGTGAGCGAATCGGATACTGGCATATACAACGCCATGAATAAAGGTATCGCCCTGTCCAAAGGTGGTTACCTTCTGTTTTTAAACAGTGGGGATGCGTTGGCAGATGAAAACATACTCGCTAACATTGAACAAGAATTGGTAGACAAGGATATCTATTACGGAGACCTCCTTCTAGATTTTGATGATCAAAAAGAAGTGGATATCTACCCAAACAGATTAACCTTTAGTTTTTTATACAACAAATCGCTGCCACATCCGGCATCTTTTATCAAAAGAGACCTTTTCGATCGGGTCTTTTACTATAATGAAAAGCGGCGGCTGGTGTCCGATTGGGAGTTTTTTATGTGCGCTATTTGTAAACATCATGCAACCTATAAGCATCTGGGCGTCACCATTTCAGAATTTGATCCCAGCGGCCTGTCCAGTTCTCCGGAAAACAACAAACTGATGGCAACGGAGCGATTGTCGGTAATGAAAGACCATTTTTCTGCTTTCATCGATGATATCAACGAACTCAACGCATCTAGAGCACTACTTCACACCAATCGATTCAAAATCTTGGCAGCTTTAGAGGATTCGAAGGTTGCGAGGAAGATCAATTCTTTTGTTCTAAGGATCCTGCTCAAGCTTTTTAAGAACAAAACGGTCCAACAGCTCAACAAACAAGATCATTCTCAATGATTCCCAAGAAATTACACTACTGTTGGTTTGGCGGCAAGGAAAAGCCAGAAACCTTGGTCCGTTGCTTAAAAAGTTGGCAGCTATATTGTCCCGATTATCAGATCACCGAATGGAATGAGACCAACACCAAAAGCTTTTCAAATCGATTTTATAAGAATGCCCTGCGTAAAAGAAAGTACGCCTTCGTCGCAGATTATGTTAGGGCCAAGGTACTTTTTGAAGAAGGAGGTGTCTATTTGGATACCGATATGCTATTGGTCAGATCCGTCGATGACCTTTTGAAATATGATTTCTTTATCGGGGAAGAGGTATCAGGCCGAATCGCTTTTGGTCTTTTTGGAGCGCGGCCAAAACATCGTTTTCTAGAGAAAATGCTCGCTTTTTACAATAGCAACTACTTCGACAACTTTTCGCGTCCGGTGATCACGCACAAGTTCAGCCCGTTGATCAATAAAGATACCATCAGCACTAACGAGGTCATCTTAGCGCCACCTTATTTCTATCCTTTGCCCTATGAGCAAAAAGAGGCAGATCATCACTCTTTTTTGAAACCGGAAAGCTATGCGGTTCACCTATGGGACCACTCCTGGGGAGAAGAAATGAATACTACGGCATGGAGTTGGATCAAAAAATTGAGCGAGGTGACGGTCGATTTTCTTTTCTACGGATATCCATATTCTTATTTTAAACGCTATTTTAGGGGTTTTTCTAGGCAATTATATTACGCCTTGAAAAAGAAGCCCTAACATGTCAACACTAAAAGTACTTCATATTACCACATCCTCAAAGGGTGGCGCGGGAATCGCCGCATTGAGATTGCATGAGGCATTGCGCAGTCAAGGAATTTCTTCCGCATTTCTAGCTACCGACCTTACCATAGGATTTGATGGGAAACAACAGGAGGATACATTTTTCAAGTATCAACGCCCCAATTTGCTGAAGAGGATCGCGAATAAGGTTCGAAGGGCAATACGCCTCACCCATGCTGAAATTGCCCAAAAGGAGATCGATTCGGTAAAAGCAAAGTTACAATACGAGACGCTTTCATTACCCTACAGCAAACATCAGCTGCACCTGCATCCTTTGGTACAAGCAGCCGATATCGTTAATTTGCACTGGACAGGCATCATTCTGGACTATGAACATTTCTTTGGCCACTGCCAGAAACCTATCGTTTGGACACTTCATGATATGAACCCTTTTCAAGGAATATTTCACTACAAGGACGATGAGATACGAAATGCTGAATACATCGGACAATTAGATGAAGCGGTAAAGACCTTCAAAAGGCAGATCATGAAAAACGTGGAGGTTGGGGCCATTGTTGCGCCCTCCAAGTGGATGTTGTCCGAGGCTAACAAGAGCGGCTTTTTCGATCATTTTGAAAAGATACATATCCCAAACTCGGTGGACCTGACGCTTTTCAAGATGCAGGATAAGCGCGTGTTGCGGGAACAATACGGCATCGACGAAAATGATCTCGTGATTCTCTTTATATCAGGTAGCCTAGACAATGCTAGGAAAGGACTGGATCTGCTTATGGCGGCCTTGCCGATGCTCGAGGAAACGGGCATCAACCTTCTTACGATCGGAAAGGGGCCTGTAAACGTTCCTGAAAGTTTAAAAGTCATACCTTTGGGAGCAATTAAGGAAGCATCCAAAATGGCAGAGTGCTACGCCTTGGCAGACGCCTTTGTTTTGCCTAGTCGCGAGGATAACCTTCCTAATGTGATGTTGGAGTCCTTTGCGTGTGGCGTGCCTGTGATAAGCTTCTTCACTGGCGGGATGAAAGAACATATTGTAGAAGGAAAAACAGGTAGCTTTGCCAAAAGTATGGATGCTGCTGCACTTGCAAATACGATCGACCGTTTTAATGAACAAAGAGCGTCATTCATTGCAGCCGATATTCGGGCCTATGCGGAACAGAATTTTAATGCAGCACGACAGGCGATGGCCTATATCGAACTTTATGATATTTTAGAAAAAAAGAATGTATAATTGTGTTTTATAGAATTAAACAATGAGTCAGAAGGTAGCTTTTATTACTGGTGTAACAGGGCAAGATGGAGCATATTTAAGTGAATTTTTATTGAAGAAAGGCTATTTGGTCCATGGGCTGAAGCGAAGGTCATCCTTATTCAATACCGACAGGATCGATCATTTGTATCAAGATCCGCATGTGGAGAACCGTAATTTTATTCTTCACTATGGCGACATGACCGATAGCACCAACCTTATAAGGTTGATCAAACAGATACAGCCCGATGAGATCTATAACTTGGCAGCTATGAGTCATGTTCATGTATCTTTCGATATGCCCGAATATACGGCAAATACAGATGCCTTGGGAGCATTGCGCATTCTAGATGCCGTACGTCTTTTAGGTTTAGAAAAAAAGACAAAGGTCTATCAGGCGTCTACCTCAGAGCTCTATGGAAAGGTGCAAGAGGTCCCTCAAACCGAAACCACACCTTTTTATCCTAGAAGCCCTTACGGGGTGGCAAAAATGTATGCCTATTGGATCACGATCAACTATCGAGAGGCATATGATATATTCGCTTCCAATGGCATCCTATTTAATCATGAATCTCCAATTCGTGGAGAAACCTTCGTAACCAGAAAGATCACTAGGGCAGTGTCGCGTATCGCACTTGGACTTCAAGACAAGTTTTATATTGGAAATTTGGACGCACAGAGAGATTGGGGCCATGCCAAAGACTATGTGCGAATGATGTGGATGATCTTACAGGCCGACCAAGCCGAAGATTGGGTGATTGCCACCGGAAAGACCACATCGGTAAGAGACTTTATAAAGATGGCCTTTAGTGAAATTGGCGTGGAACTAGAATTCAAAGGCAGTGGAGTAGATGAAAGAGCCATCGTAAAACAATGCCATGACGAGCGATTTCAATTAGAGGAAGGAAAAGAGGTCTTACAGGTCGACCCAAAATACTTCAGACCTACGGAAGTAGATCTTTTAATTGGCGATGCCACGAAAGCAAAAGAGAAGCTGGGATGGGTGCCGGAATATGAGTTGTCAGAATTGGTAAGTGACATGATGGAAAGCGACCTGAAACTGATGAAAAAAGAGCAATATTTGAAAAAAGGAGGATTCGATACCCTAAATTACTTTGAATAGTTCATGGACAAAAATGCTAAGATATATGTTGCTGGACACCGCGGCCTCGTAGGAAGTGCCATTTTAAAGGGGCTCAAAGAAAAGGGATACGATAACATCGTGCTCAGGACCCATAAAGAACTCGACCTGACCGACCCCGCGAAGGTGACAGCTTTTTTTGAGGAAGAGAAACCTGCCTATGTATTTCTGGCAGCGGCAAAAGTAGGTGGTATCGTTGCCAACAATACCTATCGGGCCGATTTTATCTATCAGAATCTAATGATTCAAAACAATGTCATCCATCAGAGCTATCGGTCGGGCGTACAGAAATTGTTGTTCTTGGGAAGTACCTGTATCTATCCTAAAAATGCGCCACAACCGCTAAAAGAGAAATATCTGCTCACAGACACCTTAGAATATACCAATGAGCCTTACGCCATAGCAAAGATCGCTGGCATTAAGATGTGCGAAAGCTATAACATACAATACGGCACCAACTTTATGTCGGTGATGCCAACAAACTTGTATGGCCCTAACGATAATTTCGATCTGGAGAAGTCGCATGTGCTACCCGCGCTGATACGAAAAATGACGTTGGCAAAAGCCTTGGAAAACAACGACTGGGAACTCATTAGAAAAGATCTCGACAAACTTCCAATAGGGAAGATCAGCGGCAGCAATAGCGAGGCCGAAATATTGAATATCTTAAAGTCTTTTGGTATTTCAAAAACGAACACCAAGGTACAAGTGGAAGTTTGGGGTACCGGGAAGCCTCGCAGAGAATTTCTATGGTCCGAGGACATGGCCGATGCCTGTATCTTTATCATGGAACGATTGAATTTTGACGATGTGAAACCTTCTTCCACAGAGATTCGTAATACACATATCAATATTGGAACGGGTAAGGACATAACGATCCAAGAATTGGCTATGCTTATTAAAAACATAGTAGGTTTTCAAGGGGAGATTTATTTCGATAGGTCAAAACCCGATGGAACCATGCGCAAATTGGTAGATGTCACCAAACTTACCTCTTTGGGCTGGCAAGCTCAAGTAGCACTCGAGGAAGGGATCAGAAAGATATATTCATGGTACTTAGGACACTAGCCTTATGAAACTCTTTAAGTCCATAATTCGAAAATTACCCTATGCTAGAGGCCTTTATGCAGAGGTCCAAAATTTCAAGAAGAATTCGTGCTATCCTGCAGGACATTATTACTCGCCCATTGTTTCGGTAGACGAGATCAAGCGAAGAGAGAAAGATATATGGAAGGGAGCGGCCATCGATGGGATTGCCGGTATCGACCTCAATACCGATAGACAACGGTCATTGGCGATAGATCTATCCAAATATTATGAGGAGATGCCCTTTGAAGAGAACCCTGTCGAAGGACTTCGATACAAGTTCGACAACAATATGTACCGCCATACCGATGGCATCTTGCTCTATGGAATGCTAAGGCACCTGGCGCCAAAAAGGATCATAGAAGTGGGCTCGGGACACTCTTCAGCGCTGATGTTGGATGTTAATCAAAGATTTTTCAACAACGAGATCGATCTTACATTTATTGAACCGTACCCAGAACGCTTGTTCAGCACCATCACCGATACCGATAAGGTGAGTACCACTATTTTTGAACGAGATCTTCAGGAAATGGAGGTGTCCTATTTCAAAAACTTGGGGAAAGGCGATATACTTTTCATCGATAGCACCCATATAGCCAAGTGTGGTAGCGATGTCAACTATATTCTTTTTGAGATCTTACCTGCCTTACATCCAGGTGTTTTTATACACTTCCACGACATATTTTACCCTTTCGAGTATCCAAAGGGATGGGTATACGGAGGCAGGAACTGGAATGAGAACTACATCCTCAGGGCATTCTTAATGAATAATGAAAATTATAAGATCCAACTCTTTTCAGACTATTTGCACAAGCATCATTCAGACGTCTTTGAAAAAATGCCTTTAGCATATAAAGACTTCGGAGGAGATATATGGTTAGAAAAAATAAAATAACCATCAATGACTCAACCATTGCTTTCCATAATCACTATCAACTTCAATCATGCAAAAGGACTGCAACGAACCATCAATTCGGTGACGTCCCAGACATTCGAAGATCTTGAATACCTAATCATAGATGGCGCATCTAAGGACGAAAGTACAGCTGTTATCGAAAAGAATGCCGATAAGATCGATCATTGGGTCAGTGAGTCAGACACCGGAATCTACAATGCCATGAACAAGGGCATTAAGGCGGCAAAAGGACAATATCTCTTATTTTTAAATAGTGGAGATGTACTAAGTGGTCGCACGGCGCTGGCAGATTTTATCGGACACCATGACTTTAAAGGAGATATTATTTACGGTGATTATAAATTTGAAGAAGGTGAAAAAGTGTATCCAGATACATTGACGCCGATCTTCTTTATGAGATCGTCCTTACCACATCAGAGTACCTTGTTTAAAAGCACGGTGTTTGATGAGATGGGACTGTATGATGAAAGTTATCAGATTTCCGCTGATAGGGCGTTTTATGCCAAATGCTTCGCGAGTGGCAATGTGCAGTTCACACATCTCAGCTACCCATTGGCAGTGTTCGATCTTAGTGGGATGAGCAATGACCCCAAACACCTTCAAAAGAAATTGGAGGAGGATGAACGGCTTTTGCGTGCAGCTTTCGGAGAAAGATACGATGGATATATGGCTCAATTGCAGGAACAAAGAGCGATGAGTGAAGCCAAATACAAAGGTCTTATGGGGATTTTTAGACGAATCAATAGGAAGTTTCGAAAACGATGAATAAACCGCTGGTTAGCATAATCATTCCTACCTATGATCGGTTGGCGCTCTTAGAAAAGACCCTGAGAAGCGTGTTGGACCAGTCGTATCCCAACATGGAGGTCATCGTCGTGGACGACGGCACACCTGGGGATGAAAATGAAAAGCTTTGCGAGCAATTCAACAACCTTAGCTATTTTAAGATCCCTAATAGTGGAGGTCCCTCTAGGCCGCGTAATGTTGGAATTTCCAAGGCCAAAGGCGATTATATTGCTTTTTTGGATGATGATGATATTTGGCTTCCGCAAAAGCTTGAGAAGCAAGTGGAAATTTTAGAGAAACACCAAGATTATGGCTTAACTCACTGCTATTGTAAGGTCATTGATGCCACAGGAAATGAAACGGGAGATCTTATTGGACGGCCCGGAGATCCTGGGGTGAAACATGGAAAGGTCACTGAGCGTATGGTAGGCAATTGGACCTTGATGATGCCAACACCCTTGATGAGACGCGAGCTCATAGATAAAGTTGGAAATTTCAATGAGGCCATGCCACAGGCAGGGGAGGATGTGGAATTCTGGGTACGTTGCTCTCTACACACCAAATTCTACTATCTAGATGAGCCATTGGTGCTGTATCGTTCACATCTTAGCAACAGTGAGATCCTTAGCGATAAGTACGTGCAATTACCAAGCTATCTTAAAGAGGTGGTGGATCAAGCTTTCGACGATCATTTGTTGACTGAATCTCAGCATCGATCACTGGTCGATAATCTAGTGAAGATGCAATTAAAGAAACTGAAAGACGGTAAATGGAGAACATTCCTATATTTGTCAAAACTTAATCCCTTTTGGTTTCTTAATTTTAGCAACCTTAAACTGCTTGTAAAAATGCTTACCGCATGAGTGTAACTACGTATTTGATCACTGGAGGAGCCGGAAACGTTGGAAGTGCCCTTGCCAATAAACTATCTGAAGATAAGAACAATCATGTCGTGATCGTCGATGACATCTCAACAGGTGATATCAATAAAGTTCCTAAAAGGGACAATGTTTCCTTCATCAAGGCAGATGTCAATAATTATAAAGATATGACGCCGATTTTCGGCAGATATGACTTCGATCATGTCTTTCATTATGCCGCCGTGGTCGGGGTCAAGCGAACGCTAGAAAACCCGATGAAGGTGTTAGAGGATATCGATGGGATACGAAACATTCTTAGCTTGTCTAAAAACACCGGGGTAAAACGCGTGTTCTATTCGAGTTCTTCGGAGGTCTATGGAGAACCTTTCGAAATTCCTCAAAATGAACTCACCACCCCATTGAACTCGAGATTGCCCTATGCCATTGTCAAAAATGTTGGAGAGGCTTTCTTTAGATCTTTCTATCAAGAATATGGCTTAGAATATACCATTTTTAGGTTCTTCAATACCTATGGGCCCAATCAAAGCGAAGACTTTGTGGTTCCTAGATTTTTAAAGGCAGCTCTTAATGATGAGCCTATCTATATCTATGGTGATGGCCTACAAACACGCTCTTTTTGTTTTGTAGATGATAATGTCGATACCTGTATCAAAGCCCTGAAAAGTGAAGCACATGCCAATCAGGTGCTCAACGTGGGAAGCGACATCGAAATGACCATTTTGTCCTTGGCAAAAAAAGTAGTCGAGATCACCAACTCAAATTCCGAGATCATTCACCTTCCTCCACTGGAAGAAGGAGACATGGCGAGGCGATGTCCAGATAATAGCAAGATGAAAGCATTGCTGGGAAGGGAATTGGTATCTTTGGAAGAAGGACTTGAAAAGTTAATGGCACATTATGCGAATAGGGGATAATCCTGAAAAACATAGCAATCAACTGGAGATCGATTCCTACCATCGGGTAGTGATTCCCGTCTATATACCTAACCTTACCGAAGATTATTTTAGAGATGGTCTAAAAATACTGAAGCTGTGTTTAGGAACTTTATTACATACCATAAATCCCAAAACAAGAATTTCCATTATCGATAATGGTTGCTGCGATGAGGTGATCAATTATCTTAAAGAGCAATTTGCAGCGCACAAAGCCATCGATCAATTATTGCATTCCAAGATCAACCTGGGAAAGGTAAATGCGCTCTATTCAGCCATCAAAAGCAATCTTGAGCCCATCATTAGCATCACCGATGCCGATGTGATGTTTCTACCGGGTTGGCAAGAAGGAGTGGAAGGCGTACTTAACGATTTTCCAGAAGCCGGAATGGTTTCCCCAGTCCCCACGAGTAGAGGCTACGCCAGCATTTATACCTATAGCACTGCATATTACGGACTATTCAAAGGCAAGTTGGCATTTTCCGACGTTGCCGATCCCGATGGAATGATCAAATTCCAAGAAAGTATCGGACGTCAAATGTACGAGCCCATTCATCTGGAAAAATATTTGACAGTGGCCAATAAAAGATCAAAGGCGGTCATCGGTTGTGGTCATTTTGTGGCTACCTTCCGTGCAGAGGTCTTTGAGCATGCACCAACCGAAAATTGCCATGTGAAGATCGTCGGAGGAAGCGAAAACAATTATTTGGATATTCCCAATGACAAAGGTGGATTTTTGCGCCTTTCGACCTTAAAGAATTATGCCTATCACTTGGGGAACAGTGAAGAAGACTGGATGCTGAAAAAATATGATGAGGTGCTTGCCCACCCGAAGAATGAACATATCTTAGCCTCCCTTTCCAAACCACACCCCATCAGTAAACGAGGATATTTCGTCGGCAAAGTGATGCACAAATTGCTGTTTTCAAAATTTAAACGGTCCTTTTTTAAACTGAAAGGGATGAAACAACCTTATTGAGATGAGCGCCCAATGCTATATTTTAGTTTCCAACATAGCGCTGCCTTCCAACAGGATCGGGAGCTGGGTGACGCGTATGGATTCGTTCAACGAGCGCAATGACCTCTTCGATTTCATCCTATCGCCATCAAAAGCATCTGAAAAACATATTTTCTGTAAAAAACGAAGTTTTATTACATGGAACAAACGGTTGAGAAAATTCAATCTACTTCATCGCGTTGCCAAAGATTACGTTGCGGCCATAAAGAAGCTTGCAAAGCAAAACCAGCAGCTCACTATTGTTGTGATGGACGACCCACATCTGCTGGAGTCATTGATCCTTATAAAGAGCGAGTTGCCAGAAAAGACGAAATTAATATTCTCCTTTCACGGATTTCAACTTCAAATGAGCGAGTCTGTTTTGCAAAGGGTAGATAAGGTGCTTTTTCTATCGTATGCGGGCTATCAAGCGACCAAAGACAGCATGTTCGCCTTCGTCCCCGAAGTGGCGGTCGTGGGTAACTGCGTTAATTCGGAGCAATTCTATCCTTTGGAAATGGAAGAAAGAGATGCAGCAAGATCAAAATTTGGATATGCCAAGCGAGATAAAGTACTGGTATGGATGGCCAACGACCGCCCTATCAAAGGCATGCATCTCTTTAAAAAAATAGCGCGAACGCTTTTAGAGAAGCATAGCGATCTAAAGGTGATGGTCCTAGGAAGCAATCAGCAGATCGAAGGTGCTGATATACTGAATATCGGTCGAATCCCCAACGAGGAAATCGCCAAGTACCTTCAGCTAGGCGATTATTATATGTTTACCTCGCTCTGCAAAGAAGGTTTCGGTCTTTCGATGATCGAAGCTTTAAAGACTGGGAATATCGTATTGGCCTCAAAGAATGGGGCGATACCCGAGGTATTAGAAAATGTGCCAAATAGTTATTTAGTAGAAAATCCAAATGAATTGGAGAGCTGGGTCAGTACTTTTGAGAGCGCTATCCAATCATCGCATAAGCGAATTTCAAAGGAGGAGTCCCGCGCTATTTGGAATTATGAGGACTGGGAACAACGCTTTCTAAATGCCATAAAGAATTAACCTAACAAACTATGAGCATCATAAAAAAGATAAAGGAATTAGGGAGATTGGACAGCTATTTCAACAAGACCAATCGGAATAGCTATGATACGCTCTCCTCTTTATTGATACATCGACTATTTCCTAAAGGAACCATTTTGCCTTTCACCCCATTCTCTCTTAACCCTAACACCATTCTTCACGTGATCAATGAGATCCAACTGAACAAACGAAGATCGATCATTGAGTTTGGTTCTGGTATCTCTACCATTGTACTGGCAAAATTTATCAAGGAAAACAAGATCGATGCGCAAGTGGTCGCGGTCGAAGAAAATGAGAGTTGGGCCAACTACATTAAGGCCGAACTCAAAAAATATGATTGCGAGAAATTCGCCTCCGTGCTGCATGTGCCGCTCGCTCCGTGCAAGACCAAAGGACATACGGGTAGTTGGCACGATGTCCCATTGCTAAAAGAATCGATAAAAGGAAAGACCTTCGATTTGATGATCGTCGACGGGCCGGGTGCCTATGAAGAAAAGGAGATCCGATACCCTGCCGCCATTGAAATGATCGATTACTTTGAGCGGGATTTTGTGATCTTTTTGGATGACATTAGAAGAAAAGGCGAGCAACATATCTATAAAAAATGGAAACAGTTTCTTGCAACTCAAGGCCACAAGGTTCAAGGAGATATCATCGATTCAAAGGTATATGCGGTGATCCAATGTGGGGAAGGCTTCTCGACCTACCCGATGAGCTACTAGTAAAATTGGTATCGATGCACCAACAACTAGGCCAAGAATGTTAGATTGAGACTTCTGATAGATTTCTATCTAGTGAAGGAAATTAACAGATTTGTAGTTTACTGTTTTGGTTGATTGTGAAGGTAAATTCGTTTTTTCATCAAGGAAAAAATGAACATAGATCATAAAAGTTAGAATTTTATTCGAATTGGTACAATTTCCTTATATCAAACTCAAGTTAGTGCTTGAAATTGGTGAGGTTTAAGAAATTTAAGCTAGTTAAACGAAGTCAAAAGAAATGATACCTTTGTTTTTATGATATTCCTTAATTAAAAAAAGAAAGATCTTCGATGTTTATAATTGCTGAAATAGGACAAGCACATGACGGTAGTCTAGGAATCTTGCACTCGTATATCGATGCATTGGCTACCACTGGCGTTGATGCCATCAAGTTTCAGACCCACATCGCTTTGGCCGAAAGCAGTATTCATGAACCTTTTCGGGTGAAGTTCTCCTTTGAGGACAACACTAGACTCGACTATTGGAAACGGATGGAGTTTACCCTCCCGCAATGGAAAGAGATCAAAGCACATTGCGATGAGGTTGGGCTAGAGTTCATGTCTTCCCCTTTTAGCAATGCGGCTGTAGATCTTTTAGAAGAGGTAGGTGTCAAGCGCTACAAGGTTGGCTCGGGTGAGGTGAATAATTTTTTGCTCTTGGAAAGGATCGCGCAAACGAGAAAGCCGATCATCATCTCCTCCGGAATGAGTTCTTTCGAAGAGTTGGACCAAACGGTGGCTTTCCTCAAGGATAGAAAGGTCGATTATAATATTTTACAATGTACCACGGCTTATCCAACATCCGCGACACAGTATGGACTCAATGTCATCCCTGAACTGAAAGAACGCTATGGTGTAAAAGTTGGTTTCTCGGATCATTCGGCCAAAGTAGCGACCTGTATCGCAGCGACAGCATTAGGAGCTGAGATCTTGGAATTTCATGCGGTCTTTGACCGTCGACTTTTTGGCCCGGATGCGAAGTCCTCATTAGAGATCGATGAGATAACTAGCCTGGTCAAAGCGGTCACCGATATTTCAACGGCATTGAAACATCCGATAGATAAGAATAATAATGGCCAATTTGCAGATTTAAAAGGTATTTTTGAAAAATCATTGGCAGTCAATAGGGATCTTAAAGCAGGACATCAACTGTCATTTGAAGATCTTGAAGCTAAAAAACCATCAAATATGGGAATCAAAGCGGCTAAGTACACAGAGATAGTGGGAAGAAAGCTTGCACGCGACCTTGACCAGTGGGATTTCTTAAACGAAGACGATCTACAATGAGTAAACGAAAAATATGTGTTGTGGTAACGGCAAGACCTTCATATAGCCGAGTAAAAACTGCACTTTCGGCGATAAAGGCACATCCAAAATTGGAGCTTCAATTGGTGGTTGCTGGGTCGGCCTTGTTAGACCGCTATGGAAACGCGGTAGACTATATAGAAAAAGATGGGTTTGCCATCAATGAGAAGGTCTTTATGGTGCTGGAAGGCGAAAACAAGACATCCATGGCAAAGACCACTGGCCTTGGTGTTATGGAACTTGCAAATACCTTTTATAATTTAAAGCCAGATGCTGTGGTGACCATCGCCGATCGCTTTGAGACGATCGCTACATCGATCGCGGCGACCTATCAGAATATCCCATTGATCCATTTACAAGGTGGTGAGGTAACCGGTAATATCGACGAGAAGGTGCGTCATGCCAATACCAAGTTGGCAGATATTCATTTGGTGAGTTCTGAAGAGGCACGTGACCGTGTGATCAATATGGGAGAAGACGCCTCCTATGTCTTTAATACAGGATGCCCCTCCATCGACCTTGCCTATGAAGTTGCCAAAAGACCCGAACTAGACTTCGACCCCATAGAAAAGTATGGCGGTGTTGGCTCTAGCATCAATTGGAAGGATGGCTATTTGGTGGTGATGCAACATCCTGTGACGACCGAATATGAGCAGGCGAGAGAAGATGTGACAAAAACACTGAAGGCAATTGACAAGCTTGGGATTCCCACATTTTGGTTTTGGCCCAATGTCGATGCAGGTGCCGATGGTACCTCTGGCGGAATACGTTCCTACAGAGAGATCCATCAACCAAAAAATATCCATTTCTTTAAAAATATGCTTCCCGAAGACTTCTTGCGACTGTTGATTCACAGTAAATGCTTGATAGGCAATAGCAGCGTCGGCATCAGGGAATGTTCCTTCTTAAAAGTTCCAGTGGTGAACATCGGGACCCGACAACATGGAAGACAACGCGGAAGCAATGTCATCGATGTGACCTATGATCAGAAAGCGATAGAAGACGCAATTCTGAACAGGGTCGAAGCAAGCGACATTATCGAAGAGCATATATATGGAAATGGAAAAGCTGGAGAAAAGATCGCTGATATTTTGGCCGATATTACCTTGAGATTTCATAAAACGATTACTTATTGATGAGAGTGTTAGGACTCATACCGGCGAGAGGCGGATCTAAAGGCATACCGGGAAAAAACTTGAAGGTCCTTGGAGGAAAGCCTTTGCTGCAATTTACCGCAGAG
This sequence comes from Sungkyunkwania multivorans, assembly GCF_042675645.1. Lineage (NCBI taxonomy): Bacteria > Pseudomonadati > Bacteroidota > Flavobacteriia > Flavobacteriales > Flavobacteriaceae > Sungkyunkwania > Sungkyunkwania multivorans. The sequence continues at coordinate 65,909 of NZ_JBHTJH010000025.1, forward strand.
ACCGCTTTGGCTTCACGCATGTTATCAAAAGTGGTGCTTTCTTCGGATGATTCCGACATCATGCATGCAGCAGCTTCGATGGGTATTGAAGTGCCTTATAAAAGACCTGCGGAACTTGCTCAGGATCAAACACCTACATTGCCTGTAGTTCAGCATGCAATTTCCTATTATGAGGGTCAAGGCGAATATTTTGATGCGGTTTGCCTATTACAGGTAACAAGTCCTTTCAGAACTACCGCCCTTTTAGATGCAGCGGTGAAGAAGTTCATAGCGCACAAGCTCGATTCTTTAGTTTCCGTGCTCAAAGTGCCGCACGAATTCAATCCGCACTGGACCTTTAAGGCTGATGATTCCGGTTTGCTCACGATCGCAACCGGCGATGAACAGTTGATACCAAGGCGCCAAGAGCTGCCTGATGCCTATCACCGCGACGGATCTATATATATCACACGAACGCCCGTTATTATGGAACAACAGTCCTTATACGGAAGTAAAATGGGCTTCATAGAATCTTCACCAGAAAATCATGTGAATATCGATACGATAGCCGATTGGAAAAAGGCCGAAGAATTGTTGAAGTTAAATAGTAAATAGTTGTCGAGTTTCCCTATGACCAATGCTAAGAAAGTACTTTTTTTGATTCCAGATGGCGTAGGCATTAGAAACTATTTATACTCTGATGTGATAAAGCATATAAAGGAAAATGCCTCCATCGTTTTCTGGTCACCGCTCGCTGAAGAGGCTTTTAAAGAAGTCTATGAACTTCATGATATCGATGTCGAGTATCAACAGATCAAGCTCCCAGTAGAAAACGCCATTACCCGTTTGTGTAGAGAGGCCGCGACCTATGCACGCTTGAATCATTACGCAAAGAAAATGTCCAATCCCACCATTTTGGTAGTTTGGAGAAGACCAAAGAATAACAAGAAGTTGTGGCTGTTGTATATAATGGCCGAGGTCTTAGGTAAATGGGCCTCTAAGAAGTATCAACGCATCTTAAAGCTAGAACGAATGGCCCAACGTCATTGGTCCAATGCGGTCATTTCCAATTATAAAGGTAAATTAAAGGCAGTGGCACCACATTCGATATTTATTACGCACCAACGTGTGGCAGGCCTAAACCCAATCTCACTCGCAGCCAAAGAACTCGACATCCCTACGACGACCGCCATCTATTCTTGGGACAACCTTCCAAAGGCTAGGCTCTCTGTTAAGACCGATCACTATTTGGTTTGGTCCAATTGGATGAAAGATGAGATGCATACCTATTACCCTGAGATCCCAGAGAATAATATCAAGTTGGTCGGAACGCCACAATTCGATTTTTATGCCCAAAATGAAAGACTGCGGTCTAAAGAGGAATTTGCTTCCAAATATGGTTTGGATGCTCAAAAAAAATGGATCTGTTTTAGCGGTGATGATGTGCGAACCTCGCCCTATGACCCAGATTATCTGAGAGACATTGCCAACGCCCTATCAAGGATGTCCGATAGTGATCGACCGCAATTGATATTTAGAAGATGTCCGGCGGACTTTTCCGATCGCTACGACACCGTCCTAGCGCAGTACCCAGAACTAATTGTCGCCATCGATCCCCTATGGAACAGCAAAGCAAACAACTGGGGCGGATTCTTTCCGAAGTTGGCTGATATCGACTTGCAAGTTAATCTAGCTTTTCATTGTGAGGCGGTGATCAATTTAGGCTCGACCATGGCACATGATTTTACTAACTTTGGAAAACCTTGTCTATACATCAACTATGACCAACCCCATGCCAAAAATTGGTCGGTGGATACGATCTATAAATATCAACATTTCCGAACGATGGAAGGCCTACAGGCGGTAGGATGGTTGAATGGAAAAGACGAAATCGTTGATAAGCTTCAACAGCTGATGGAAAATCCTGATACCATCGGGCCCGATAAGGAACTTTGGATGAAAAAGGTAGTGCGCCATCCTTTAAAGGAAAGTTCAAAATTAATAGCACAAACCCTATTATAAATGCATATTTGTTTCATCACTCACGAGTACCCAAAAAAAGGACACCCGCATGGTGGTGTTGGGACCTTTGTGCAAACGATGGCGAGAGCATTGGTTCAACGAGGACACACCGTAAGTGTGGTAGGGCAACATTATATTTCACGTGATGAAGATGAGAACGATCAGGGTGTAGCAATATATAGATTGAAGAAACATGCCGTGAAAGGTTTGAGTTGGTGGTTCAACGCGAAGGACATCAATACAAAGTTAAAAGCACTTCATGCTGTAGACCCGATCACCATCGTCGAAGCATCAGAACTTGGGTTGGCGTTTATAAAGAAATTAAAGGGAGTCAAGTACGTGATTCGGCTACATGGAGGCCATCATTTTTTTGCGGAAGCGGAAAATAGAGGTATTAACCTCTGGAAAGGCTTTCAAGAAAAGCGTTCTTTTAAAAAGGCAGATGGCTTTGTTGCAGTCTCCAACTACGTGAAGACCCATACCGAAAAATATTTAGATTTTTATGACAAGCCATTGGCCTACAGCCCAAGCCCCATTGACCTCGAAAGATTTTACCCTAGACCGGATATTAAGATAAAGAGGCATCACATCGCCTTTGTGGGTACGGTTTGTGAAAAGAAAGGCATTAGGCAGTTGATCTTGGCTATGCCAAAGGTTTTAAAGGAGGTGCCAGATGCGATTTTACATATTTATGGGAGAGACTGGTATTTTGCCGATGGTACCTCATATATCGATCATTTAAAGACGGATGTGCTTCCCAATTTAGAAAAAGGTCCAGAGCATATCATCTTTCACGGACCGATCCCCTATGACGAGATTCCATCGAAATATGCTGAAGCCGAAGTGTGTGTATTTCCCTCTCATATGGAAACGCAAGGGTTAGTTGCGCCCGAGGCCATGGCAATGGGAAAACCTGTGGTATTTTCTGAATTAGGTCCAGGCCCGGAGATCATTGAGCACCAAACCAACGGATTGCTCTGCGACCCGCATTCACCCGATAGCATAGCCGAATGTATCTGTGAGCTACTTATAAATAAAGAAGAGGCAGAAAGCTTGGCGAAGAAAGCTGCCAAAAGCGCGAAGGAATTATACAGTATTGAGGCCGCTGCGGATCGAAATACCAACTTTTACCGATCATTGATTAGAACCAATTAGAAAACAAGGATGCATTTCGTAATCATGACTCATGTAATACACGAAGAGACCGAAAATGGCCTTGCGGCCTATGCCCCATACGTTAACGAGATGAATCTTTGGTTGAAGCATGTGGATACCGTAGAAGTCGTGGCGCCATTGCAAGCAAGCAATGCAAAAAAGCAGACCTTAAGTACGGCTTACAAACATAGATCGATAAGCTTGTCCCAAATTCCAGAGTTTAGTTTGGTTGGGATTCGAAACGGTTTTAAGACACTGATCAAACTTCCGAAAGTAGCATATAAGATATGGAGGTCCTGTAAAAAGGCAGACCATATTCATTTGAGATGTCCTGGAAATGTGGGGCTGGTCGGATGCGTGGTGCAAATTTTCTTTCCAAGCAAGACAAAAACCGCCAAATATGCAGGAAATTGGGATCCCAAGAGCAAACAACCATGGAGCTATAGACTGCAAAAGCGTATACTATCGAATACCTTTCTCACTAAGAACATGAAGGTCTTGGCTTATGGTGATTGGCCAAATCAAACGAAAAATGTGCTACCTTTTTTTACGGCCACTTATAGCGAAATTGAAAAAACAGCCATATCGCTAAGACCATTGAATGATACAGTACGATTCATGTTTGTAGGTACCTTATCTGTGGGCAAGCGCCCTGTACTGGCAGCAGAGATCATAGCGCGTTTACACAAAGAAGGGCATCAAGTTCGTATGGATGTCTATGGCGAAGGTGAAATGCGGGATGATCTAATGCAGTTCATTCAACTTAATAATTTAGAAGAAGTCATCATGTTGCATGGCAATAGAAGTAAAGAAGAAGTAAGCAAGGCGTATAAAAACGCACATTTCGTGTTTCTACTTTCAAGGTCCGAAGGATGGCCCAAGGCCATTGCCGAAGCCATGTTTTGGGGCGCAGTGCCCGTCGCTACAGAAGTTTCTTGTGTGCCTTATATGCTGGATAACGGTAATAGAGGTATTTTGATAGCACCGAACATTTCGGCCGCCATCGAAGAAATAACACAATTATTCAATAAAAAAGAACGTTATTTGCAAATGGCCGAAGCAGCGATGCAATGGTCCCGCCAATATACCTTAGAGAAGTTTGAGACCGAGATAAAGAAGTTACTGTAACGAGGTGATTGAAAAAAGGAAAGGCATATTGCAACTCATAGATTCGTTGGACGCTGGCGGAGCGGAACGGATGGCGGTAAACATCGCCAATGCATTGGTCGGCTCCAATGGGGTGAATTCTTTCCTTTGCGCCACGCGCCAGGAAGGGCCATTGAAAGCATCGATAGCTGATCAAGTGAGCTATCTTTTCTTAAAAAAGAAAACAACAATAGACATCACTGCCATTTGGCGATTGCGAAGGTTTGTCTCATCTAAAGAGATCACGATAATTCATGCGCACTCTTCATCATTTTTTTTAGCTACACTTGTAAAATTGATCACACCACACGTCAAGATCGTTTGGCACGATCACTATGGTAATAGTGAGGCACTTGCTTCAAGACGCTTCAAGATGTTAAAATGGTGTTCTCGTTTTTTCTCTGTGGTCATATCGGTGAATTTGTTGCTAAAGGAATGGGCCAAGAAGAACTTGCGCACAAGTCGTGTTACCTATTTGCCCAACTTTGCCGCTACTTCGCGGCAGATGGTTTCTGGAACTGTACTTAAAGGAATGGAAGGGAAACGCATTATTTGTTTGGCCAATCTTCGACCTCAAAAAGATCATATTACCTTGATCATGGCTTTTAAAAAAGTTCTTATGAAGTTTCCCGATTGGACCCTGCACTTAGTAGGTAAAGATTTTGAGGATACCTATGCGGAAGAAGTAAAGCGACGAATTATTGAAGATGACCTAGGGGAAGATATTTTTTGCTATGGAAGTGTAAATGACATACAAAATGTACTTGGACAAGCCACGATCGGTGTACTATCGTCAAGATCTGAGGGACTCCCAGTATCTTTGTTGGAGTATGGTCTAGGGGGACTCCCAGTAATAGTCACGGAGGTTGGAGAGTGTGGAAAAGTAGTGATACATGAAGAGAATGGCCTTGTAGTTCCACCAGAAAATCCTATTTTGCTGGCCGAGGCGATGCAGACCTATATAGAAAACGAAGAAACAAGAGAAAAGAGCGCTCAATCCTTTAAAGAGCATATTGATCAGAATTACAGTGAGGTAGCCATTATAAAGACGTTGTTGGAGATTTATGATTCGGTTTAAAAAAGATATATCAGACTTCCAAAGAGAACTTTTCCTCATCTTGGTCCATGTTGGACTAGGGGTGATGGCTTCGTATTTCAAGCCTTTGATGAAACTGTATTTTGCGGTGGTCTTTGTTTCCTTTTTATGGATCATCATTAAAAGGAAGAATATGGGGAATATCGCTCTGGTCTTCTGTGCGTATTATGTTGGGGGCGATACCTTCTTCAGGATGACGGGTGGGACATTCTTCTACGAACAGGTAAAGTATACCTTGATCATTTATATTTTGCTGGCAGAATACTATAAGCCCAATAAACAGCGGACGATCATTTACTACATATATATCCTGCTTTTGATACCAGGAGTGTTCGTTGCAATGAATGCGCTTGATTATGAGACAAATCTGCGGAAGGCGATAGCATTCAACCTTAGTGGGCCGGTGACCTTGGGTATTGCAGCAATACATTGCTACGGTAGAAGAGTACGCTTCGACACTATCAAAAAGATATTGTTCTATATGGGTCTTCCAGTGATTTCAATGACCGTCTATTTGTTTTTATACACTCCAGATCTACAGGCGGTGATCACAGGGACACAGTCAAATTTTGAGACTTCGGGAGGTTTTGGTCCCAACCAGGTCGCCACGGTCTTGGGAATCGGAATGTTCATCTTCTTTGTGAGATATATTTTATGGTCACCAACGCTTCTTTGGAAAACCATCAATGCAGGCCTTTTGGCAATCATGACCTTTAGGGCGCTGCTCACTTTCTCTAGAGGAGGAGTCGTTACCTCGGTGGTGATGGTCGCGCTTTTTCTTGGGATGGTCTATCTGGTTTCGACAGGAAGGCTTAAGGCCAAATTGATAAAGGTATTTTCGTTGCTGATCTTGGTGATGCTAGGCACTTTTATTTATTCGAATTTTCTATCAGCAGGAATGCTCGAGAAACGCTACAAGAACCAAGATGCCATAGGGCGACAAAAAGAAGATGTGACCACTGGACGCAAAGAGCTCATCGCCGCAGAAATAGAGGCTTTCAATGAAAGCCCCTTCTTTGGGATTGGCGTAGGAAAGAACAAGGAATATCGATATCATCGAATTGGGGTCATGGCCGCTTCGCATAATGAAGTTAGTAGGATCTTGGCAGAACACGGGATGCTAGGCATATTGGCCATGGCTATCTTGTTCTTCGTGCCGCTACTCCGTTTTCTCGTTTGGCACCGAAATATCTATATGTTATCCTTTTTTGCCTTTTGGTTTCTGACCATCAATCACTCCTCCATGAGAATATCGGCGCCAGCATTTATCTACGGACTCTCGCTATTAAGTATCGTGAATGTTAAAAATTCTATACATAGGAAACAACTTACAAAAGAAGGGCAGAACCACCTCGACAATAGACAGCTTAGGCAAACTGCTTGAAGCCCGCTATAAGGTGTACTATGCTTCTTCGATAAATAATAAGTTCTTCCGTTTAATGCATATGCTGTTCTCCGTGATCAAAAGGAGAAAGGTCAACGTGGTGCTAATAGATACTTACAGCACATTCAACTTCTATTATGCCTATCTGGTAAGTCTTTTTTGTAGGATGCTGAGACTTCCTTACATCCCAATTTTACATGGCGGGAATTTGCCGAATAGGATCTTACAAAGTCCGAAGATGAGCACGGCTGTCTTCAAAAATGCGGTCACCAACGTTTCCCCTTCCAAATACATGTTAGAGGCCTTTGAAAATCTAGGATATGATAACGTCACCTATATTCCTAACAATATCGAGTTGGATCATTATCAGTACAGATCGAGAAGCGAAGTACAACCGAAGCTTTTGTGGGTGCGTTCATTTTCATCTATTTACAATCCCACTATGGCGGTCGAGGTGCTAAAAATACTTTTAGACAAAGGGTATGAGGCGTCACTGTGCATGGTTGGTCCAGAAAAGGATGGTTCGCTCGAAGCTACCAAAGAAAAGGCGAAGGCATTGGGCGTTGAGGTGACATTTACGGGTAAACTCACCAAAGAGGAATGGATAAAGCGTTCTGAGGATCATGATATTTTTGTCAATACGACCAATTTTGATAATATGCCGGTTAGTGTGATAGAGGCGATGGCCTTGGGGTTGCCTGTGGTCTCTACCAAGGTCGGAGGCATCCCATTTCTTCTAGAAGATGGTAAGGACGCAATGCTGGTCGCACCTCATGATAAAATAGCAATGGCAGCGGCTGTCGAGGAGCTTGTTTCAAGGCCCGACATAGTGAAAAGTATAACAGGCCATGCGCGGACGAAAGCAGAAACGTTTGATTGGCAAACGATAAAGAATCAATGGTTTAAACTGCTAGATGATGTTGCATAGAAGTATCTTTCAACTTGGCCAACGCTATCGGAATCCATCCATTCCAGCTTGGATGAAGTTCTTGCGGTCTTCCGATCGGTGGAGCCGAGAAGAGTTAGAGACCTATCAGTTGACAAAGCTAAAAGAACTGGTGTCCTTCGCTTATGAGCATTCCCCATATTACAGGTCCATTTTTGAGAAGGAAAACATCTCGTCCGACGAAATCAAGGGCCTTGGAGATATCGAAAAGCTTCCAATACTCACCAAAGAGCAACTTCTTAAGAATAACAAAGACATCCATGCCAATTACAAATTTAAGAAAACCTTTACCGCCACCACCTCGGGTTCTTCTGGAGATTCATTAGTGTTCCAACGAGAAGAAGCTGCAGATTCGTTTAACCGGGCGGCCATCTTTAGAGGATATTCTTGGTATGAAGTTCAACCATGGGAGCGCAATGGCTATTTCTGGGGCTTCAATTTTTCTTGGTCAGAGAGATTAAAGACATGGCTACTGGATACGCTTCAAAATAGATTTCGAGTGTTTAGCTACGAAGAGAAGGCTTTTAAAAGCTTCGTGATGAAGCTTCAAAGTGCAACATACATTCATGGGTATTCTTCGATGATCTATCAGACTGCCAAATTGATCAATGAAAAAAGATTAGAAAGACCAAAGCGTCTGAAGCTCGTTAAAGGTACATCAGAAAAGATCTATGAGAGCTATCAGGATGAAGTGGAGAAAGCTTTTGGACGGAAGATGATCAGTGAATATGGCGCTGCCGAATCGGGAATCATCGCTTTTGAGTGTCCCCATGGAAAAATGCATATCAACATGGAAGGGGTGATCGTGGAGGAGATGGAGAACGAGATCTTGCTCACCAACCTTCAGATGTTTTCATTTCCGATCATCCGATATAAATTGGGGGATTATATAACACTGGCCAAAGAAACCGAAAAATGTGACTGTGGGCGAGCACATGCCATCCTTAATGAGGTCACTGGACGTGTGGGGAAAAGTGTGTATGGTCATGAGGGAATCTATCCTAGCCTCTATTTCTATTATATCTTCAAAAATCTTGGAAAGGTACATGACTTAAAATTGAATTATCAGGTGATTCAACGAACAAAGGGAAACTTGGAATTCTATGTCGAACAAAAAATGAGCGAGGCCGAACAAAACCTATTGAAGAAAGAGATCAAGAGATATTTTAAAGAAGACATTTCGTTCACGGTGATCGATGATCATATGCTTTCGATCACAAATGCTAAAAAAAAGAGTTTTATCTCGCATCTTTGACCCCCAGCAACGAGCTGATGGTAAATTACCTCGAGGCCTTCGTTCGCCAAAATGGCCGTATGAAGGTGTACACGCCTGTAACGCATTTAAATCTCCATTATCAAATAAATTTCTTAATGTTCATTTCATATAATTGAATCATTCTTTCTAAATTACAGCGCCTAATTGCCCTGATATGAAATGAGCATAAAAAAAATCAATTAGTTGCATAGTAAACGGTATAATTGAATTTTTTATGTAAAAGTGCAACGTTTACATCTGTGCAATTAATTTTTATTGGTTTATAGAGATGAAATAAAAATTGAAAATAGATGAAAGACGCTCTAAAAGAGACCATAGAGATAAATAAAAAACAACGGGATTTCTACAATACGCCTTCCAAGAAAAAGAACGCTGCCACCAAGTTGTGGTCAAAGATAAGGAACGGGGTGCTCAGTGGTTTTAGAAACCAATTCAATATCAAACAAAAGGTCTATAACAAACATAAAGAATGGCTTGAAGGAATAGAGAATTACAAGGTGTTAGATCTTGGCTGTCTTTATGGAAACCACCACACGATGTATATGGCAGAAAATGCCAAAAGTTATATCGGTATCGATCTTAGTGATAAGGCCATCAATAGTTTGGAACAGCGACTCAGGGATAAGGGCTTTAAAAACGCCAAGGCATTGGCCGTCGATTTCCTTTCTGATGAGTTTGACGAGGAGGCTTTCGATTTGATCTACGCATATGGGGTCATGCATCATTTTGCGGACTTTGACATGCTGCTCGATCGTATCGACCAAAAATTGAAACCAGGAGGCAAGATCATCCTTTATGACCCCTTACAAACCAGCTTTCCTATCAAAGTGATGCGAATGCTCTATCGTCCTTTTCAAAGTGATAAGGATTGGGAATGGCCATTTACAAAGAAGACCTTTAAGAAATTATACGATCGCTACGATGTTCTTGCTACGCACGGGATTCTTGGGGCTAGCAAATGGGGATTGTTGCTAAAAATTGTACCTGCTTCCAAAGGTTGGAAACAACGCCAGATCAAAAGTCTTGTGGATAAAGACTGGAACATAGAAGAGCAGAATGAGTTATACAAATGTATGCATGTCACTATGCATCTACAACGAAAAACTACGGTCTAATATGGCGCATTGCAGCGCTATTCTTCGTAACTTCGGAAGTGTTCGATCGATCTTAAAATTTTATTCATAAACACAAGATTCAACGTAAGAAATGGTTTTTTGTGATCATTTAACTATTTATCAAATGATTTATATTAGCTATTTTAGTTTTTAAATGGAGGAATTAACGCGAAAGTCAAATATACATTTCGAAATAAGCGAGCGCAAGATCTTGCTTAGAATATTCGACATCCTCAGCGTAGTACTTGGCCTGGTGCTGGTTTCCAACTTCTTCAACTTTGATTATCTAAGTATTTCTCCCGAAAATTGGTACTGGATCATCGTACTGCTCCTTTATCTTACGATCTTTGCAAACATCTTTGAGTGGTACGACCTACAGCGCTCTAGTAGATTGGACCAAATACTGCCCAATGTGGTTTTGGCCACTTCGATCACCATGCTTTTCTACCTTTTGACGCCAAAGCTTACTCCCGTTTTACCTGAGAATCGTCTTCAGATACTCTATTTCTTTCTTTCGATCACCATTCCCGTGATCTTATGGCGCTTTGCTTATGTCTTCTTTATTTCCAAGCCCCGATTTTATAAGCGGGTGTTGCTTATTGGATCTACCTATGAGGTGGGTGTCATGTATCAGGCCATCAAAGAGACGACCCCAAGCATACATATAGCGGGGTATATCAACACTGAAATTGGGAACAAAGATTCCATTGCTCTAAAAGATGTACGGCAGCTGAACGATAAAAATTTGAAGGCACTGGTCAAGGAACTTGGAATTTCAGAGCTGATCATCGCGAGCAACGAATCTGATGAAATGGCAAAAAAACTGTTTGACGATCTTATCGACCTGTTGGAGTCGGGTTTGCCTATACGCGAATATACCCAAGTATATGAGGAGTTGACCAATCGTATTCCCGTGCAATATATCGGGAAGGATTTTTATAGATATTTTCCGTTTAGCCGAAGTAACCAGAACAAACTCTATCTTTTCTATCATCGATTCATGGACATTCTACTTTCGGTGATCGGATTGACCATTACGCTGGCGATCCTTCCTTTGATATTTTTAGGAAACCTTGTTGGAAATAGGGGCCCTTTATTTTATACGCAAACAAGAGTGGGTAAATATGGTGCTCCATTTCAGATCTACAAGCTGCGCAGCATGGTAGTGGACGCTGAAAAGGAAGGAGTGCAATGGGCACAGCAAAACGACCCAAGGATCACCGCCTTTGGAAATTTTCTCAGACGGTCACGGTTAGATGAATTGCCACAACTGATCAATGTACTGAAAGGAGAGATGAGTATCATTGGCCCAAGGCCAGAACGACCAGAATTTGTCGAGGCCCTATCTAAAGAGCTTCCCTTCTATGAAACGCGTCACGTTATCAAACCCGGTCTTACCGGTTGGGCGCAGGTAAGTTCAGACTATGGTTCCTCGCAAGAAGATAGTCTTCATAAATTGCAATATGATCTCTATTACATCAAACATCGCAGCTTCTTTCTAGATGCTAGCATTTTAGTGAAGACCTTGAGTACTGTGCTATTTTTCCGAGGTCGATAGGGATCTTTTATAGAAGCTTCTCAAATAGCCGTAGCGTACCACCAGCGCAACGAGAATAGGTATGGACATCAATGGAAAAATTTGAGATCCGATCGCCCAGATCAGTACTACCAGTAGCACCAAAACAATAAGAAGGTTCATATATCCAACAAACCATTTCTTATTCCTTTTTAAAAGGAAAGCGACAAATAGGTTGGGTGCAAAGGCCCAAAGTACATTAAGATTCAGCGCAGTAGCCGAATGATCGGTGCCAAACCAAAGAAATAAGATCACCAAACCAGCAAGACCTGTGGTTAAAAACAATATGATATCTAGCCAAGTACTGCGCTTACCGGTTTTGTTGTCTTTGTAGGTCACCCAAAGGATGACGATCATCAACAAACAGAATATGACCAATGGACTCGTTAGGAAGAATGATTTATTTTCTTTGACAGCAGGCTCGTAGATCGTTGCGGTCTTCTCCACCAATTCCACCTTATTTTCAGCTCTATTTCGAAGATTCGCATCGGCATATCCTTCAAAGACATAATCGGGTATGAAAAAACGTTCCTTGGCCGTCGTTTCCCTATCGATGACTGCGCCTAGCGCCAAGTCGATTCCAAAACCACTCCAACTGTTGTGCTGAACGTATTGATGTATTATTGCTCTAAAGGTCATTGGTGTTTCAACAGTATCATCAAAATTGACCTTTCCGTCCATCACCTCTTGAAGAACGGTTCGCATCTTTGTGGCGCAGTTGTTAAAGAAAAAATCGTATTTGTATGAACGATTCTCGGGTTTTAGATTGATCTCTAGAAATTGAAACAATTCTTGTTTGGCCTCCTGATCAATATTTAGTATTTGCTCTTTAATCCAGCGATTTTCGTACTGATAAGTGTATAGGAAGCGCTCAAATTTTGAGCGACTTAATTGGTAGAGCAGCTTACCGCGAGCAAATTTGGCATAAAAGTAAGGGGTGTCAAAATCAAAGGTCCCGTAATTATAGACCACGTCAATGCCGTAAAGGGGGTCTTTAACTCTAAACGCATTATGCCCAAACTGAGAATAGAGCTCAGTCCCAGGACCACAGGTCAGGAGGCTGATCTCTGCCTTTTCTGAAAGTTGAAAGTTAGCTGGAGCCTGAGCAACTCCTTGATTGAAAAATAGAAGAAGTAGCAGTGCAAAGAATATTCTTCTCATAGGAATCGGGTTGTGCAACTAAATTAAACTACTTTGGGGAGTTATAAAATAAGATCATCTAAAAAGTGTCCAATCGATCTTTATAGAGAAGACATTACTGTAGATGGCGGCACTCTGGTCGCCTAGGTCGGTCAAGGAGTAGTCTATCTGAATACCCTTGTATTTGAAACCTACTCCCAAGTTAGGCTGAAAACTTGTCTCATCACTACCGTCGATGCCTGGTGTATTCTGGAAGTTACCCACACCGGCTCGCACAAACACAAGATCGGTATAGCCAAATTCCAGTCCGACGGCAGGAGTAAAACTCACCGCTGAGGTAGAGAAGATGTCATTGGTCTCTGCAAAGCGCATGTTAAGGTCAAGCTCCGCTCTCAAAGTATAATCGTAGTGGAAGGTGAAATTTCTGGCGATTCCCAGCTGCATTTTTGGTTTTGTGATCTCCATGGTCTCCGGAAGTCGCTGTTCTGGGATATTGGGATTGGAGGTTTGCAAAGCGTCCTCATCGATCTGCCAAGTGTTGTAGGTGGTAGTAATGTCGCGAAGCATGATGCCGTACTCCCAATTACTTCTTTTGAATTGAAATCCAAGGTCAAAGCCCACCCCCCAAGATTTGGCAAAATCGCCAATGACCCTGCGAATGACCTTTGCGTTGGCACCCCAGCTAAAACCAGGGATCTTCAGATTTCTCGCATAAGAAAAGGTAACACCATAATCCGCAGCGGAAAATAAGCTGACATTATCAAAATTGATGACGCCGCCGGCATCGATCAGTTGCGTGGTATTCAAGATATCATCCACGCCAAATCGTATCAAAGAAATTCCCCAGGCACTGTCCTCGTCGATAGGCATGGCGAAAGCTGCATAGTCATATTGGGCGATATTGGCAAAATAATTGGCATGCATCAATGCCAGCTGATTGTCCTCTAGATTGATCAAACCTGCAGGATTCCAATAGCCGGAATTGACATCACTGGTGCTTGCAACCACGGCATTAGACATACCAAAGGCCGCAGCATCGACACCAATGTTCATAAATTCGTTAGAGTAATTGACGACCGTTTGCCCTAAAACCACATTAGAGAGTAGGATCAATCCTAGTAAAAACCTTTTCAAACGCAATTAGTTTTGTGCAAATATCTCACTTTTTTCTAAGAAGATAAACTCTAAAAGCGCTTAGTTATTGTTCGGAAATGTTAATTTGAGGGAATTCTGAAAGGCAAGACGGAAAATCACTTGCAGCCTATCGTAAATTGTGAATCCTTACTTATATTTACGCTGATAAAAGACTCAATGAAAAAACACATTCCGAACCTTATTACGTTATTAAATCTGTTCTGTGGTTGCATTGCGGTCGTCTTTGCCGCATCTGACGAGCTGATCATTGCTGCTTTCTTTGTCTTTCTTGGTATTTTCTTTGACTTTTTTGATGGCCTCGCCGCGAGAAAACTGAAGGTCCAAAGCGAACTGGGGTTACAGCTGGATTCCCTCGCGGATATGGTGACCAGTGGTCTGGTACCAGGGTTGGTGATGTTTCAGTTGTTATCTTCAGTAGAAGGTGTTGTAGGCCTAAGTATTGTTAACAGCGTTGGAGAATTTACGCAGTGGAGAGGATTTAAAGTTGGGCTGCTTCCGTTCATTGGATTTTTGATTACCCTAGCTTCTGCCTATCGTTTGGCCAACTTTAACATAGACGAAAGACAGACAACGTCTTTCATCGGTCTGCCAACTCCTGCGAATGCATTACTCGTACTTTCGTTGCCGTTGATCTTGGAATTTCAGAGTAACGATCTCTTCAGAGATATCATTTTAAATAAGTGGTTTCTCATCGGAATGACCCTATTGAGCAGCTTTTTGCTCAATGCCAACTTGCCGCTATTTGCGTTAAAGTTTAAAACTTGGGGATTTAAGGAGAATGCGATCCGTTATATCTTTTTGATCGCTTGCGTGTTGCTTTTGGCACTACTTCAATTTGTAGCGATACCCCTGATCATTTTGCTGTATGTGTTGATGTCCCTCTTTGACAAAACATCCAACACCCAACACCCAATACCTAAAAACGGACTTTAAAAGTCCAATTTCTTTTTACGCAGTTCAAAGTTTTGGCCCAAATATACTTTGCGAACCATTTCATCGGCAGCCAGTTCTTCGGGCTTTCCTGCCTTCAGAATACTTCCTTCGAACATCAGATACGAACGCTCTGTGATCGCCAAAGTTTCCTGGACGTTGTGGTCGGTGATCAAGATTCCAATATTTTTGTTCTTTAGATGAGCCACGATTCGTTGGATGTCCTCTACCGCAACGGGGTCGACCCCAGCAAAAGGCTCATCCAACAACACAAACTTTGGGTCTGTCGCTAACGCACGAGCGATCTCTGTTCGTCTGCGCTCCCCACCCGAAAGCAGGTCTCCACGGTTCTTTCGGATATGTCCCAAACCAAACTCTTCGATCAGCGCTTCCATCTTCATCAGCTGTTCCTTTTTAGAGAGCTTGGTCAATTGAAGTACACTGAGAATGTTGTCCTCGATACTCAACTTTCTGAAAACGGAGGCCTCCTGAGCCAGATATCCAATACCGCTTTGAGCACGTTTGTACATCGGATAGGTGGTGATGTCCTGATCGTCCAAGAAGATCTTCCCGTCATTGGGTTTTATCAGGCCAACGATCATATAAAAGGAGGTGGTCTTTCCAGCACCATTAGGGCCAAGCAAACCAACGATCTCACCTTGATGGACTTCTAAGGAGATTCCTTTTACTACCTTACGTCCTTTGTAGGACTTCATTATGTTGTCTGCGCGTAAAATCATGGACATTCCGTTTCGGCTTCAAAAATAGACAAAAATTGGGGACTGGGTGATGGGTGTTCGTCTATGGGTAGAAGTTTATCATGAATTTAACAAGCGCGTTGCCCATCCAAACTTGAACCCAAAAATTTCAACCTTCAGTCTAAGAATCTTTCGCTTCCAAGGCGTCCCAAAATTCGTAGGCACGGCGGAGGTGCGGAATTACGATGGTTCCCCCTACTAGCGTGGCGATACCTAGAGACTCGAAAACTTCCTCTTTGGTAACCCCTTCTTTATGGCATGATTCTAAATGGTAGCGTACACAATCATCGCAACGTAACACCGCAGAGGCTACTAGCCCCAGAAGTTCTTTGGTCTTTACGTCAAGTGCACCGGGCATGTACGCATTGGTATCAAGGTTGAAGATCCTCTTAATGATCTTATTATTGTCTTCTAGGATACGGTCGTTCATCTTAGAACGATACGCATTGAACTCATCTACGATATCAGCCATTTCTTAAAGCTTTCTTTTCTTGATTTCTTACAACGATCTTTGTGACCAAGATACTTATCTCGTATAAGATCACGATGGGGATGCTCACGATCACTTGACTGGCAATATCGGGTGGCGTAATAATGGCCGATGCGATCAAGACCAATACAAAGGCATGTTTTCTGTATTTTCTAAGGAATGCAGGCGTGACCAGACCTAATTTTGCCAAGAAGTAAATGATGATCGGCAACTCAAAAATGATACCACCAGCGAGTATGGTAGAGCGGATGATCGCAATATAACTGCTATAGGTAGGATTATTCACTGCATCATTGCCAAGCGAATAACCTCCTAGAAAGTTCACCGAAAGTGGCGCGATCACATAGTAGCCAAAAAGCACTCCGAGGAAGAACAACAAAGAACCGATAGAGATAAAGGCTCCGGCGTACTTGCGTTCGTTGTCGTGCAATCCTGGTTTTATAAATCTCCAGATCTCAAAAAGTACAAATGGGAAAGCCAAGATAAACCCTAGGGTGATCGAGGTCCAGATATGAATGGAAAAAGGAGAGGCCATTTGCGTATGCTGAACTTTAAAAGGCATTTCGGTAACGCAGAGCCCATCGTTCAATCCCAGATTTTGCGAAAGATTGCAAAAAAACTGATACGTCGCAAAATCTACTTTTCGCGGGCCATCTATTAAGGTGTTAAAGACAAAGCTTTTAAAGAAGAACACGACGACGGCCGCAATTAGAATGGCCACACTTGCACGTATCAAATGCCAGCGTAATTCTTCGAGATGGTCTAGAAAAGACATCTCATTGGGGTCTTTCTTCGCCTTTGCCATCAGATGATTCCTTCTTTAATAAGATTATGGAGATGTACGACCCCCGCATATTTACCATGGTCTACCGCTAATAACTGACTGATGTCATGCTCTTCGAGCATATCCAGTGCATCCACGGCCATCGCATCATTATCGATGAGCTTGGGAGTGGAGGACATGATATCTTTTGCCGTAAGTCCGTTGATATTATCATGTTTGGAGAGCATCCTTCTTATATCACCATCTGTGACGATCCCTATGACCTGCTGGTCCTCGATAACCGCGGTAACACCCAACATCTTTTCCGAGATCTCAACGATGACGTCTTTTACAGGGGCATCGGCACCTACCTGTGGCTTCAAGTTACTGCCGGTAATATCACTGACTCTCAAATAGAGTTTTTTGCCCAGCGAGCCGCCAGGATGATACTTTGCAAAATCTTTACTGCTAAATCCTTTTAAGTCCAATAACGCTATTGCAAGGGCATCACCGATGACCAATTGTGCCGTGGTACTTGTGGTCGGCGCCAAATTATTCGGACATGCTTCCTTCTCCACATAAGCATGCAGAATATGGTCCGCCTGCTGCCCTAAAAATGATTCTTTATTGGAAGTGATCGCTATTAATTTGTTAGGCCCGTTCTTTATAAGTGGCACTAGCACTTTGATCTCTGGGGTGTTACCACTCTTAGAAATACAGATCACCACATCATCATCCAATATAGTGCCTAGATCTCCATGGATGGCATCTGCAGCGTGCATAAAGATGGCAGGAGTTCCGGTAGAGTTCATCGTGGCAACAATTTTTGTGGCAATAATGGCACTTTTCCCTATTCCCGTGACGATAACCCTTCCTTTAGATCGATAGATCAGCTCTGTCGCCTCGGCAAAATCCTCATCGATGAGCGTGGCAAGGTGTGTGATCGCTTCTGCCTCAGATCTTATCGTTTGTTTGGCCGAAGAAATGATCTTATCCCTAATGTTCAAAACTTAATATTTTATTGGGTTTGTTAAAAGTAAAGAAAGTTTTATCTTTAGTAGTGCAAATGTATATAAAATAGTAAAAAGATAGGATGGGTTCCCCG
Organism: Sungkyunkwania multivorans; assembly: GCF_042675645.1. NCBI lineage: Bacteria > Pseudomonadati > Bacteroidota > Flavobacteriia > Flavobacteriales > Flavobacteriaceae > Sungkyunkwania > Sungkyunkwania multivorans. The sequence continues at coordinate 83,945 of NZ_JBHTJH010000025.1, forward strand.
GAATTTGACGTACACAAGGAGCTAAAAAAACATTTTGGTTTTGGCAATTTCAAAGGTTTACAGGAAGAGGTTGTAAAAAGCGTGATCGAAGGAAAAAACACCTTCGTTATCATGCCAACGGGTGGGGGGAAATCCCTATGTTATCAGCTACCAGCATTGGTCAAGGAAGGAACCGCGATCGTGGTTTCACCTTTAATAGCACTCATGAAGAATCAGGTGGATGCCTTGCGAGGCATCTCTGAGGTCGAAGGTATCGCTCATGTGCTCAATTCATCATTGACCAAAGCGGAGATCGTCAAAGTTAAAAGTGACATTTCTGCGGGAGTTACAAAACTGCTCTACGTGGCACCCGAATCACTCACCAAAGAAGAAAACATAGAATTTTTACGCTCGGTGCCTATTTCATTCATGGCAGTGGATGAAGCCCATTGTATCTCCGAGTGGGGACACGACTTTAGGCCAGAATATCGCAATCTTAAGAAGATCATAGAGCGCATCGGTGATGATATTCCGATCGTAGGTCTTACCGCAACGGCCACTCCCAAGGTACAAGAAGATATACTAAAGAATTTGGGGATGATCGACGCTCGGACATTTAAAGCATCCTTCAATAGGCCCAATCTTTTTTATGAAGTTCGCCCAAAGACTAAGAATGTTGATGCAGACATTATACGTTTTGTAAAACAAAATGAAGGCAAATCCGGTATCATCTATTGCCTCTCGAGAAAGCGTGTGGAAGAGTTGGCGCAGGTGCTTCAAGTGAATGGCATCAAAGCAGTGCCTTATCATGCTGGACTCGACGCCAAGACCAGAGCAAAGCATCAAGACATGTTCTTAATGGAAGACGTCGACGTGGTGGTGGCGACCATTGCGTTTGGAATGGGAATCGACAAGCCCGACGTTCGTTTTGTAATCCATCACGATATTCCCAAAAGTATTGAAAGCTACTATCAAGAAACGGGACGCGCTGGTAGAGATGATGGGGAAGGGCATTGCTTGGCCTATTATTCCTACAAAGATATAGAAAAGTTAGAAAAGTTCATGGCTGGGAAACCTGTAGCTGAACAGGAGATTGGACATGCATTGCTGCAGGAGATGGTGGCCTATGCAGAGACTTCCATGTCCAGACGAAAGTTTATCCTTCACTATTTTGGGGAGGAGTTTGACGAAGTCAATGGTGAAGGTGCAGACATGGATGACAATGTTCGCAACCCAAAGAAAAAACATGAGGCCAAAGATGAGGTCGTAACGCTCTTGAAGGTCGTTCAGGAAACGAATGAAAAGTATAAGAGTAAGGAAGTGGTGAATACCTTGATAGGAAAGTCCAACGCCTTGATGAAATCTCACAAGACGGATGAAAAGGATTTCTTTGGCATGGGAAAAGCCCAGGATGGTAAATATTGGATGGCACTCATCCGTCAGGTCTTGGTCGCAGGTTTACTCAGAAAAGATATTGAGACCTACGGTGTCCTCAAGCTTACAGATGCAGGGGTCGAATTTCTAAAAGCGCCTTCTTCTTTCATGATGACCGAAGATCACACCTATGTCCAAGCAGATACCGATGATGTGATAACTGGTGATAAGAGCGGAGGTGGAGCAGCCGATGAAAAATTGTTGAAGCTGTTAAAGGACCTTCGTAAAAAAGTTGCGCAAAAAAGGAATGTTCCGCCGTTTGCTGTGTTTCAAGAGATGTCACTAGAAGACATGGCCTTGAAATATCCTGTGAATATCGAGGAGATGAAAAATGTGAATGGTGTTGGTGAGGGAAAGGCTAAGAAATTCGGTAAGGACTTTGTAGAATTGATAGCACAATACGTTGAGGAGAACGATATCGTGCGTCCAGATGATCTTGTGGTGAAAAGTACAGGGGCCAATTCGGCCTTAAAACTTTATATCATCCAAAATGTGGATCGAAAACTACCACTGGATGATATCGCAGCTGCGAAAGGACTTAAAATGGAGGATGTGATGAAAGAGATGGAGCAGATCGTCTACAGCGGGACAAAATTGAACATCGATTATTGGGTGGACGAAATCTTGGACGAGGACCAACAAGAGGAATTGCACGAATATTTTATGGAAACCGAGGACGATAAGATCTCATTGGCACTAGAAGAGTTTGATGGCGACTATGAAGATGAGGAGCTTCGACTATACCGTATTAAGTTTATCAGCGAGGTGGCAAATTGATATGATGACAGCTATCGTTTAATGCGTATGGCTCGCAAAAGATCTTTAGACCTTATAGGATGTCTAGAGACCTTTTCAAGATTCTTCTTTTCGGCCGTTATTATCAAAGAGACGATCATTTTGTTAGCGGGGCATGCTATCTCCAGTTTTTCAGCAGCCTTCACAATAGCGCCATTTAAATGCGCGATCTCCGTCTTTTTTCCTTGAGAAAGGTCCCACCACATCGAAGTACGCACATTGGGGTCGATGGTCAACATTTTATTGGCAACCAACTTAAACAGAAAATTAGGAAGACTTAGGACCAACGGAAGATATTTGCCCGGTACTGCCGTTACTTTTGGAAGCTGAATATTTTGCACCTTGGTCACCGCCAGCAATTCTCGCATCATGGCGGCAATAACCAGTCGATAGTTACGGTCCTCTAACATTTGTTTCACGGGGATATCTGCCAACGCATTGACACTATTGCCGAGATTCAACTGTAATTTTGCCCATAATAAGGCCTGCATATTATTGGTCGTGGTGACCGACATCAAATCGCTATCGATGCTTTTGGCGACCGCTTCAATCATTTCTTTGTGTGCTGCCGGCGACATCTCAATGGCAAGTGTGCCTTCCGATCCACGATGAAGATGCCCGGGCGCTATCTCGGCAACATTGAAGGGAACCATCACCCGCAAGACAAGATTGTTTGGATAGTGTTCTTTGATGACCTCTTCAGATCCCAAGCCGTTCTGACAACAAAATATAACTGTTTCTGGTTTAATAAAGCCTTTAATCTCTTTAGCCGCTTGCGCAATGGCCGTGCACTTTACCGTAAGCCAAAGAAAATCGCACCGCTCGCCGATGCTACTTTTTTCAACAAACCGAAGCTTGTTTATATGTGCAAGATTTCCCGCATAGTCCGTTAGCTTCAAGCCGTTTGCAAGCTTTTTAATGATATGTGGTTTGCATATCAATCCTACATCCATTCCTTTGGAACTTAGAACACCGCCGAGGTAGCATCCAATAAGTCCTGCCCCGAAGATGATATGCGATTTTCTCTTAGCGTCTTTAATGCTATTCATTCATTCTTAAGGGTTCGTTCTAAAGAGGTCTCAAAATTAAGCGGTAAAAGATGATAGTGCATGCTGTTCGTTTTATCAAAAGGTGAATTGCTACGCTATTGATCATCAATTTTTAAAATTGCGTTTATCCTATTGTTGTGAACATCTTATCGTCGTTGTCATCTCAAAGATAAGTTTTCAATCTCTAAGTTTCCACGCTACGTTCATAGAGCTTTTATAGTTTCAAAAAGGCAGGTCGACAAAACCGCTTTCAACATTTTATGCTTCGCCGAACAATCCTTACTTTTGCAGCCTAAAATAAATCGAGCATGGAAAACGGCATTTACGCAAAATTCAATACTACCAAAGGTGAGATCTTGGTAAAACTTACACACGATAAAACCCCAGGTACCGTAGGTAACTTCGTTGGTCTTGCCGAGGGGCAATTAGAGAACGATGTGAAGCCTCAGGGTAAACCTTACTATGATGGTTTAAAATTTCACAGGGTGATACCAGATTTTATGATACAAGGGGGTTGCCCGCAGGGAACAGGTGTCGGTGGTCCTGGATATCAATTCGATGATGAATTTCATCCAGAATTAAAGCATTCTGGGCCAGGTGTATTATCCATGGCCAATGCAGGTCCTGGCACCAATGGGAGTCAATTTTTTATCACTCATGTGGAAACTGCTTGGTTAGATGGCAAACATACGGTGTTCGGATATGTTGTTGAAGGACAAGGTGTGGTAGATGCAGTAGCTCAAGGCGATATGATAGAAAGCTTGGAAATTGTAAGGGTAGGAGAGGAAGCAGAAGCTTGGAACGCCGTTGAGGCTTTTAGAACTTTTGAAGGTAGTCGCGAAAAACGTTTGGCAGAAGAAAAAGCACGTCAGGAAGCTGAGCTCGATAAATTAGCAGCTGGTTTCGATAAGACAGAAAGCGGATTGCGTTATAAGATCATCAACAAAGGAAATGGTGCCAAGGCCGAAAAAGGACAAACCGTTTCGGTACATTACAAAGGGCAGTTGGCAGATGGGACGGTTTTCGATTCATCATACAAGCGCAATCAACCTATCGATTTTGCCTTGGGCGTAGGACAAGTGATCCCAGGCTGGGACGAAGGTATCAGCTTGTTGAATATCGGTGATAAGGCCCGCTTTGTGATTCCTTCACATTTAGCCTATGGCAGTCGTGGAGCTGGTGGGGTAATACCACCCGATGCGACCCTTGTCTTTGATGTAGAGCTGGTGAACGCAAAGTAAAAAGCAATAAATAGGAACAAAAGAGGCCTTCTAAAAGAATTAAGTAGAGTCATTGCGATTCACCGCAGGTGGAGAAGCAATCTGTATAACCTTCGTTAATGTTTAACAGATTCCTTCCCCAGAAGTCTCGAGGTCGGAATGACACTTTTTTAGACAGCCTCTTTTTTGTGAAAAATAGTCGCTACCTTTAGTGTTCAATTCAACCAGACATGACCAATACCGAACTCGACCATCTTCGTTATCCGATTGGGAAATTCGAAATGCCAGAAGAAATAACGGATCTCTATATCAAAGAATGGACCAACATTCTCGAACAATTTCCGACAAAACTCGAGAAATTGGTGATTGGGCTGTCCGAGGAACAATTGGACACGCCTTATAGGCCAGATGGCTGGACGGTGCGACAGGTGGTACATCATGTAGCAGATAGCCATCATCATAGCTATACAAGGATCAAATGGGCACTTACCGAAGATAACCCGATGATCAAAGCGTATTTTGAAGCGCGTTGGGCGGAATTGACAGATACAAAGTTGGCACCGATCCGGATATCATTGGATCATTTGAAGGCACTTCATGTCAAATTGGTCTATCTTATCAAAGGGCTATCCGAAGAGGAGCTAAAGCGCACCTATGTACACCCTGAAGATGATATGGAAGTAGATCTAAAAGAACATATAGGAAAATATGCATGGCATAGCGAGCATCATTTTCATCACATTAAAAACTTGTTAGAGCGGAAAGGGTGGCTTTAAAGTTTAAGTAGCATACGCTGCATTTCTCTGTGCTCCTTCTTGATACCAGGATACGCTAGATCATAGGTTGAAATGGTTACAAAACCTGCGCGCTGATAGAACTTTAGTGCTGGGCTTGTTGTCATCACATCAACTCTTAGAGCTTTCTTGTGATGCGTCTTTGCAAAGAAACAGACAAATTCGAAGGCGCGATTCCCGATTCCCTTGTTGGTAAAATCTTCTGCGAGGTAAATTTTCTCCAGTTCCATGGCCTCTTTAGCCTTAAAGTCGCCAATGGCACTGTCGATGCGTATTTTGATCAGCCCCGCATCTTGCTCGTCATGTCGGATCAAAAAAAGTTGGAAATTGTGATGCTCAATATTTTTCTGTAATGCTTCCTCCGAAAAACTCTTTTCAATATACAATGAGACATCCTCGCCCTTCCATATATCCGTATAAGATTGTTTGTAGGCAAGCCGTCCAATCTTTGACAAGGCAGGAACATGCTCTGAGGTACAGCGAATAAACTCTAAACTCATGGGTGGAAACTTATGTTTTCCATTTGATATTGCATCCAATACTCGGTTTTTGGGAGGAGGAAACTGCTTTACCATCCAATAGAGAATCGATTGCCCCTCGCATATCACTTCCAGTCACTGGAATTCCATTGCCAGGCCGCGAATCGTCCAATTGCCCACGGTAGATCAATTTTAAGCTAGAATCAAATAAATAGAAATCAGGTGTGCAAGCGGCGTCATATGCTTTGGCAATTTCTTGCGTCTCATCATAGAGATATGGAAAGGTGAAGCCTTCTTGCTTCGCATTTTCCTTCATCAGCTCCGGACGATCATCTGGATAGTTCTTTACATCATTGCTGCTAATGGCCACAAAACCGATTCCTTTTTCTTGATAGTCTTTTGCCAATTGCACAATACCAGCATTTACATGCTTCACGAACGGGCAGTGATTACAAATGAACATGATAACGGTGCCTTGTTTTCCTTTGATATCTTGAAGTGTTGTTTGTTGATCGGAAACCGTATCCATTAAACTAAAATCGGGAGCATTTGTGCCCAGGGGTAGCATATTGGAAGGAGTGCGTGCCATGCTTATTTATTTGAGTTCTTTTAAAAATGCGTATCTGTAAAGTTACAAAGAAGCAATGATCCATAGCGATGCTTTTCCAGGTTAAATTTCTTGATTTGAAGATGGATTATTCGTAACTTATTGGAAATCAAAAAACAGTGTTATGGAACGCAGCTATGAAAGCCTATCGAAAGCAATTGAAGCCTTGACCAAAGAGGGATATACTATAGATTTTAACTTGGTTGATGAAGGTATCGAGTCCAAGCATTTGAAAGAACGCTGGACGGCAAGCCAGTGCGAAGTGGTTCGTTTTTTTAGATTCGAGGGAATGACCAGTACCGACGATTCCTCCATCCTATATGCCATAAAGACGAAAGATGGTAAAAAAGGGTTGCTCGTCGATTCTTATGGCGTCTATGCTGGGCAAATCTCAGAAGAGATGCTCAAGAAGTTGAAGGTTCATTAGTTTGCGGTCGCTAGCGCCATCCCTTCTGCAAAAAAGTTGATCGATCTATAGCTGCCATATTCTAGAAAGAGTTCCTAAAAAATACCGCATTCATCAACAATTTGTTAGTGCCGTACCAAAAGGCCCTAAAGTTAGTATTATCGGTGAATATGATAACCTTTCCCCTTCCCAAGCGCTGCGATTTAAAAGGTACGGTGTGCTTTAATTGCTCTAGGTTCTCTTCGGAAATATAGCCGCTTAGTAAGGGCTGCCCCGTATATTTTATCGGATTCCGATAGCTTGTGCTATCCGCTCTAATGAACAGACGTGTATTTCTGAACAATGGCAGTCTTTTATTTTTATAGCCAAAGTTGATCGGATGCGACCGATCCAATTCGGCTTCAAAAATCGCTCCACCGATCACCTGTGCTCCTGTAAATTTCTGGGCATCTTCAAAAGGAACATCTTTAGCAACCACTTGGGTCTTGTTGTAATCAATTTTTATAAAACCATTATTGCTTAGCCATCTTGCCGCATTTCTGAAGCCGATAAGCGTCCCACCTTTTCGCACCCACTCGTTTAGTTTATTCTTTTGCCCGTTGTTCAAACCCGATTGGGTGTTTGGCAGAATGATCACATTGTACTTGTGCAGATCGGCCCTATTAAAATATTCTGTATCTATCTTGGTGATCTGCATATCATAACGCGTATCAAACAAATGCCAGATTTCTCCAGCGTCATAGGCATTGATGCCCCTTCCTACGATCATGGCCACTTTTGGTGCCTTTATAGTTCTAAATTCGTTGCTTCCAAGATCGATCCCGTTGGTCAATCCAGTAGTTACGGCAGTAATTTTGATATGTGATTCTTTAGCGACCTTTTGTAAGAATGTGTAGATCTCGTCGCTGTTTAGCTCTTGATTTTGAACAGGGATCATGATCGTGCCATAGTCATATTGATTTCCCTGAAGGTCAAAAGGTGTCATCCCCTGTTTTGCTCGCAACCCCTTCTCCAAGATCATATTCAACGCTTTCGGGGTATAGTATTCATGCCATTCGAACAAATAGGCGTAATTGCTTTTTGCGGAAACACTCCCCATGGCTGGTTGAAGGTCCGTTACTTTGGCGCCTGCATTATTCAAAGAAGGAAGATTGGTGTGGTCCAGATTGAAGGCGAGTGGAAAGCTCCAAGCTGAAATATCATAGAATAAACTGTCCTTGAATTTGGTCCTTTTTTCAAACATTGCGTTGATCAGACGATGATTTTTCTGATTTGTTGGAATGATATAACTAGATCCCTTTTTATAGCGCTTTCCATCAGCGGTAAAGTCATTTTTGATCTCGTGAAAGTCGATCTGATGGCGCTTTAAGATCTCTGCTAGATGAAAGGTTTTAGCTGCATCCTTCTCGTCTCCAAAGACGATCGCTTTTGTCTTTGTCCGCGCCCCCTCATTTCGGGCATTCTTATAAAAGTCTCTTTGGTAGCCGAGAATCTCCGTTCGCAGATTCTGAGCAGCTTCTAAGGTAGATAAAGCGGTGGTGAGTTGATTTCTGATAGTGAAGGGAAAGGCGAGTAAACCATTTGCGCTTTCTTGCAAATGACCTCGACTGCTGCCTTGCTCAAACAGAATACCGATACTTCCATTGATATCTGGAAAGGTAGAGCCCTTTCCATAATAAAAGTCATCGTAATTTTCCTCTGAATAATAGAGCGAACCGATTTTATCCAAAGCCTTTGCGTGAAATTTTGCTATTTCTTTGGTCAATTGTTGATTCATTTTCGGAGTCAGGGGGTGTGTGCGATCGGGCACCCCTGGCTGAAAGAAGAACGTACTGTTGGTACCCATTTCATGATGATCTGTCAAAATATTTGGAAGCCATTTGTGAAAGGTGGCGATGCGAACCCGCGATTCTGGGAGTTGTACCGGCAGCCAGTCCCTATTCATATCAAACCAATAGTGATTGGTGCGACCGCCAGGCCACACCTCATGAAACTCCCGGTCGTTATTGTCCGAATTCAGATGTTGGCTCTTGTTGGTATTGGCCCAGTACGCAAAACGTTGTAAACCATCTGGATTGTACGATGGGTCAAAAAGAATGATGACGTTTTCCAATAGTCGCTCTATTTCTGGGCCTTGGGCCGCCGCCAAGTGATACGCAGCCAGCAGGGAGGCGTTTGCGCCGCTTGGCTCGTTCCCATGAATGGAAAACCCCTGCTGCACAACGATGGGCATATTGGCAATATTCAGCTCAGCGCCGCTCGACTCTGTAAGCTGAAGATGTTGTTGCCTGATCGCTTCTATGCGTTGATGATTTTTAGGCGAGGTGATGGTCAAAAGGAGCAGCGGTCTGTCCTCAAAGGTCGTCCCTCTATCTTCAATAGTGATGCGATCGGAGGTCGCCGCGAGGGTCTTCATGTATTCTACTAGCTTATCATGGGTGACGTGCCATTTACCAACCTCATAGCCTAAAACGCTTTTCGGCGTTGGAATATCTTGGTTATATAAATCGCTTTGAGGGAGAAAGTATTTGAGATCGTATGTTTTTTGAGCAGATAAAGCAGTGACTATAAAAAGTAATAGCAGGGTTAGTTTTTTCATTTCGAAAATGTTGGTTACCTAGTAAAAATAAAAAAACCGTTTCGATTATTCGAAACGGCTGTTATTTTAAAGGTTTTTTAACGTATCAGATATCGTCAAAATCTACATCGGTAAAAGATTCTGGTGAGGTATTGGTCTCTCCATTCTCTTCGTACTCCTTCTTATAATCCTTTTGATGACGCTCACTGATCACTTCTTGACCTTTCTCGTTGATAATGTAATCTGTAGTTTCCAATAATAGGTCTTTGAATGAGTCAAAATCTTCTTTGTACAAATAGATCTTGTGTTTCTTATAGTGATAAGATCCGTCTTCGTTGGTAAATTTTTTACTCTCGGTAATGGTCAAATAATAGTCTCCGGCCTTGGTGGCTCTAACATCAAAGAAATAAGTTCGCCTTCCAGCACGTAAGACCTTGGATAGGATTTCTTCTTTCTCTAAAACATCTTTTTCACTCATGATCCTTCTTTTTCTGTTTTTGGTAGTTGATATTGTCAACCAAAAATGTAAAAAAAAAGATAATCAAACAACAAATTCGTTACAAATCTTTCTCGGACAGCTGCTTCAAATAAAGCTCTTTGTAATACCCTTCGGTGCTTATCAGTTGATTGTGAGTACCTTGCTGTATGATTTCACCATCCTCTAAGACGATGATCTTATCCGCATTTTTCGCCGAAGAAATACGATGACTAACAATAAGCGTTGTCTTGTTGGATGACACTTTTTCGAGATTGTTTAGGATCTGCTCTTCGGTCTCGGTATCTACCGCAGAAAGGCAGTCGTCAAGTAATAGGATGTTCGGGTCTTTGATCAAAGCACGTGCGATAGAAACCCGTTGTTTTTGCCCTCCAGAAAGCGTGATTCCGCGTTCTCCTAGAACAGTGTCATATCCTTTAGCGAAGTCAATGATATTTTTATGGACCACAGCATCTTTTGCTGCGGCGATCACTTCGTCGTCCGTAGCGTCCTCTTTCCCAAATTTTATGTTGTTCTTTATAGAGTCTGAAAACAAGAACGCATCCTGTGGTACCGCACCAATACTATCCCTTAAGCTATATAGATTGAGCGTTGTGATCGGTTTGTCGTCGATCAGGATTCTTCCAGAGGTGACATCATACAACCTGCTGATCAGTTGAAGTATCGTAGATTTTCCGGCACCTGTTTTTCCAAGAATCGCCAAGGTTTCTCCGCGTTTCACGGAGAATGACAGATTTTTCAAGGCTGTGATATTCGTGTCGTCGTAGGTAAATGTTACATTTTCAAATGCAATATCTCCCTTAATTTCATCCGGTTCGTCTTTAGGATTTTTGATATCTGGTTCTACCAAAAGAAACTCGTTAATTCGTTTTTGGGAAGCCTCTGCCTGCTGCACGATCGAGGTCACCCAACCTACCGTCGCAACAGGCCATGTGAGCATGTTAACGTAGATAATGAATTCTGCAAGAACTCCTATCTCTATCTCTCCATTGATATATTGATTTCCGCCGATATAAATAACGATGAGATTGCTTAGTCCTATCAATAGGATCATCATTGGAAAGAACCACGCTTGTATCTTTACGAGATCCATGTTCTTGTCCTTGCTTTGATTGGACAGGTCTTCAAAATCATTTTGGGTAGCCAGCTGAATGCCATAGGCCTTGATCACCGAAATTCCGCTAAACGATTCTTGCGTAAATGTGGATAGTTTGGAAAGGTATTCTTGGACGACCGTACTTCGTTTATGAATCGCTCTGCTCAATTGATAGATGGCAATTGAAAGTATGGGTAATGGGAGCACGGTGTATAACGTAAGCTTTGGCGCAACATTGATCATGTAGGAAATCACCACTACAAATAATGAAAGCGTATTAATACTGTACATGATCGCGGGTCCGACGTACATCCGGGTCTTGCCAACGTCTTCGCTAATGCGATTCATCAGATCTCCCGTACGATTTTGTTTGTAGAAATTAAGCGATAAGCGCTGATATTGTTCGAATACCACATTCTTAAGGTCAAATTCTATGAATCGCGACATGTTAATGATGGTCTGTCGCATAAGAAAGGTGAGAAATCCAGCAACGATGGCAGCACCGATGATAAGGAGAATATTATAAAGCAGTTCTCGTTCCACGATAGCGAGGTCGGTGATTTCCTTTGACAGGTATTTTTCGACCACGGTCAACGAATTGCCGATAAGCCTGGGAGCGAAAAGCGCAAAGATACGGGCAACGACCGTAATGATAATACCTAGAATTAGGCGGTATCTGTATTTATAGAAGAAGCGATTGAGATATCTTAGTTCTTTCATAGATGTATGAAGCTATGAATTTTATCAAATTCATATTTAATAAAAGCATTTGTTGTATAAAATATAATTTTTTCTATTTTTACAGCCTGTTTTTAAGAATATCGAAAAACGGAAGAACAATTAAAAGAACGCATCACTATGATTTCAGAGGTAATATCCACTAAAGAACTTCCAAAAATGGACCCCGTTTTTGGGCAATTGTCTTTCGACGATCACGAACAGATCGTTTTTTGCCAGGACAAAGATACAGGTTTGAAAGCAATAATCGGGATACATAATACGGTTCTTGGCCCAGCTCTTGGCGGTACCCGTATGTGGACATATAATAGCGAATGGGATGCCCTTAACGATGTGTTACGACTTTCTAGGGGAATGACCTTTAAATCGGCCATTACAGGATTGAATCTAGGAGGAGGAAAAGCTGTGATCATCGGCGATGCTAAAACGCAAAAGACCCCAGCGCTAATGAAGCGTTTTGGTGAATTTGTTCATTCTTTAGGAGGGAAATATATCACCGCGGAAGATGTGGGCATGGAAACTGCCGATATGGATCTGGTTAGAGATGTGACACCGTATGTTACGGGTATATCCGAATCTAGAGGCGGCGCAGGAAACCCTTCGCCAATCACAGCCTATGGTGTTTTCATGGGAATGAAGGCAGCAGCAAAGCATCAATTTGGCTCTGATGTCTTAGAAGATAAAAAAGTGCTGGTTCAAGGTATAGGCCATGTTGGTGAAACTTTGGTAGAGCATCTAACAAATGAGGGAGCGAAGGTTGTTATTTCAGATATCAATGAAGAACGACTGCAGGCCATTAGTGTCAAATATGGTGCTTCGATCTTTCGTGGAAAAGACCTCTATGAGGCAGATATGGATATCTATGCTCCCTGTGCGCTTGGGGCCACTATCAATGACGAATCCATTGCTAAATTAAAGGCCCGAGTGATCGCCGGTGCCGCAAACAATCAGTTGGCCAATGAAGTGAGGCACGGTGCCATGCTTAAAGATAAAGGGATTGCCTATGCACCCGACTTCCTTATCAACGCTGGTGGTATCATCAATGTGTATGCAGAACTTGAAGGGTATGGTAAAAAAGAGATCATCCAGAAAACAGAAAATATCTACAATACCACTTTGGAGATCTTTGCGCATGCAGCGAAGAATAACTGCACTACGCATCAATCGGCATTGAGTATTGCGCAGTCGCGCATCGAAGCGAGAAAAAGTAGCAAGAATTCGTAAATACATTTAAAATAGTTTTACTTTTGCGGGCGTAAGAATCTTTCTTACGCCCTTTTTTTTGTCAATAGCCATAAAAGTTCTTTCTAATGTTAACAAGAAGACATATTCGTGTAAAGGTGATGCAAGCGGTTTACGCGTTCTCCAAAGCTTCGGAAGACAATTTGTCCAAACAAGAGAAGTTCATCAATGCGAGTAGCGAAAGTATGTACGATCTTTATATCCTGATGCTTTCACTGCTTTCAGAAATTAGAAAGCTCGCTGCGGATAGGCTCAAGAAATCACAAAAGAAATACCTGGCCACCGAAGAAGACAAAGATCCCAACAAAAAGTTTGTGAACAACCAGCTGCTGCAACAGCTGAGCATCAATAGACAGCTGGAGACAGAATTGGAATACCGCAAGCTCAACAACTGGAAAATGGACGACGAATATGTTGCGATCATCTGGAATGAACTCAGAGAAAGCGAGAGCTACAAATCGTACATGTCTACCAAAGAGACCTCCTATAAAGAAGACAAGAACTTTATCATTAGTATTTATAGAGATATCATCGCGCCCAACGATAAGCTGTATGAATACTTTGAGGATAACAAATTGACCTGGCTCGATGACTTGCCAGTGGTGAACACCGTAGTGGTGAAAACCTTGAAACAATTTGGGCCAAAAGCGGACGAGAGTTTTTACCTTCCGGACCTTTATAAAGACGAAGAAGACAAGGAATTTGCTAAGGAGCTCTTTAGAAAGACCGTTCTAAATGATGAGAAACTGCTCAAAGAAATAGAGGGTAAAACACCCAACTGGGACAAAGAGCGTATTGCGGATATCGATATGGTGCTTTTGAAAATGGCCATCTGCGAATTTTTAAATTTTCCCTCCATACCGATCAAGGTAACCATCAACGAGTATCTAGAAATAGCCAAAGAATATTCCACCCCTAAAAGTAGCGTTTTCATTAACGGCATTCTAGATAAACTCACCAAAGAATACATTGAAAATAATAAGTTAAATAAAAGTGGACGCGGGCTGATGTGACAAAATATTGTTATTTTTAGGCGCTAATTAAAATTTAAAATTTTAGAAATGAGAAAAGGAATAATTTTACTAGGAGCAGCCATGGCTATGGTATTCACTTCGTGTAAGGACAACGCTGCTGAAAAGATCAAATCAGAAAATGTTGCCCAGGCAGCAGAACGTGACGCGGCAGCAAAGAATTTTCCTGTGATGAAATGGGATAAGGTAGAGCACGATTTTGGTACTATCAATGAGGGCGACAAAGTAGAAACTGTTTTTAAATTTACCAATACAGGAACCGCACCTCTCAAGATCGTTAGTGCTAAGGGAAGCTGTGGATGTACAGTACCGCAACCTCCTACAGAGGCCATCTTGCCAGGAGAATCCAACGAGATCAAGGTACAGTTCAACTCTGCCAATAAGCCAGGAAATCAGCAAAAGACGATTACGGTGATCGCCAATACAGAGACCGGTAGAGAGATCGTGCGAATCAAAGCGCAAGTGACTCCAGATCCAGAAAAGCAGAAACAACGCGACGAATTGGCAGCAAAGCGCAAAGCGCAACAGGCTGCATCAGCAACAAATACGAACACAACAACAGGTCACGAAGGCCACGATCATAACTAAGAATGGGAGAAGGATTTCAGGGTATGTTACCCTTTTTACTGATGTTCGTGGTGATCATATTTTTTATGGTCATTCCGGCTCAGCGGAGACAAAAGAAGGAAAAGAATTTTATAAATAGCCTTAAAAAAGGTGATCGTGTTATTACCAAGAGCGGCATGCACGCTAAGGTTTTGGAAGTAAATGACAAGGATAACAGTTGTGTTTTAGAGACCATGGCTGGCAAACTGAAGTTTGATCGTTCAGCGATTTCCATGGAAGCTTCAAGCCGACTGCAAACTGCTGTAAAAAAGTAATAAGTTCTTTCCAAGATATAGCAAAGCACCTCAAAACGAGGTGCTTTTTTTATGTGTTCAAGTATCATGACCAGTGAGTGCGTTATTCATAAGTGGCTGAAATTCATTATATTTAAGTAATCAACCATAACCTCTAAACAAATGGCAAGACCAACGATTGCAATTATCGCGATGCTCTTTGGTGCACTCTTCTGTACCTGGGCACAGACCAAAACCGTTACTGGAACAGTGACAGACGAAGACAACCAACCACTACCCACTGTTTCGGTGGTGGTAAAGAATACCACCCGTGGTACCACTACAGATTTTGATGGAAATTATTCAATAGACGTCTCTGAAGGAGAGGTTTTTGTTTTTAGCTATGTAGGTTTTGAAAATGCCGAAAGAACCGTCGGCAGTGCGTCGACCATCAATGTGCAATTAAGTTCAGGATTGGCACTGGCAGAAGTACAGGTCGTGGGTACCCGTAATCCAAATAGGACCGCAGTTGACACGGCCGTTCCGGTAGATGTGATCGACGTCGCCGAACTGGCAGGAGCCGCACCACAGGTCAATTTAAACCAGATCCTTAATTATGTCGCACCTTCCTTCACCTCTAATACTCAGACCATCTCTGATGGGACAGACCATATCGATCCCGCATCCCTGCGAGGCCTAGGACCCGACCAGGTCTTGGTACTGATCAACGGAAAGCGTAGACATACCTCTTCATTGGTCAATGTCAATGGTACCTTTGGCCGAGGTAATGTAGGTACTGACCTGAATGCGATTCCTGCAGCCTCTATTCAACGAATCGAAGTTTTACGAGATGGTGCAGCAGCGCAATATGGTTCTGATGCCATCGCTGGGGTCATCAATATCGTATTAAGAAAAGATACCGATGAGCTGAATGTCAATATTACCTCTGGAGCACATTTCTCTAAAAATTCCAATGGGCAAACCGGAGGCGTCGATGGAGCAACCACTAACATAAGTGCCAATTATGGTATTAAGCTTGGGGAAAAAGGGGGATATGTGAACTTTACTGGGGATTTTGACTATCGTGATTTTTATAGTCGTATGAAAGAGTGGGAAGGTAGCGTCTTTAATGCGTATAACGCCATTGAGTTTGTTGCGGCCAATGATGGTTTTGATATTTCCTTGTTGCCCGATGATATCGCAGAAATTCAGAATTACGGAGCGCAAGTGTCGCACTTCTCCACACAGCTGCAAAATGATATTGCCAACGCAAGTACCATTGCCGATCTTCAGGCCATCTTGGGTGTAGATGTTACCGATGCCGAATTGGCCGCTCGAGGGCAGGTACGTAGCGATTATAACATGCGTGTCGGACAATCGGAGTTGCGAGGAGGACGATTTTTTGCCAATATGATGCTTCCGATGGACGAAGAGGGAACACAGCTCTATTCATTTGCCGGAATCAGTAATAGAAAAGGAAACTCGGCAGGTTTCTATAGATTGCCAAATCAGTCAAGAACCTATACTCCAGCTTATATCAACGGTTTTTTACCCGAGATCAATTCGGATATCACCGATAAATCCGTAGCCGTAGGAATTAAAGGAGCGATCGGTGACTGGAATGTGGACCTAAGCAATACTTGGGGACAGAATTCCTTTCAATATGTGATAGGTAACACCTCCAATGCCTCATTACAAAATGCAACACCAACGACTTTTGATGCAGGGGGATTTGCGTTCACTCAAAATACCAGCAACCTCGACATCAGCCAATTCTATGATGAGATATTAGCTGGATTCAACGTTGCCTTTGGAGCAGAGTACCGGTTTGAAAACTACGAGATCATCGCAGGGGAGGAAGAATCCTATGGACAATATACCGATGACGGACAATTGATCACGTTGTTCAATCAGGCGCCTGCCGAAGATTTCTTTGGTAATCCTCGTCCAGGTGGCTCTCAGGTGTTTCCTGGTTTTAGTCCGAGCAACGAGCTTTCTAGGGGAAGAAGCAGTATTGCTGGGTATATCGACCTAGAAGCTGATATCACAGAAACGATACTGGCCAGTTTTGCGACACGATTTGAGGACTATTCAGACTTTGGGTCCACAATCAACTTCAAAGTTTCTGGTCGCGTAAAAGCCACCGACAATATCAATGTTCGGGCGGCTGCAAGTACCGGATTTCGAGCACCTCATTTGGCACAGTTGAATTTTAACTCTACCTCGACCATTTTTGACAACAATGGGAATCCGCAAGAGGTCGGAACCTTTTCCAATGATAGTAGAGCGGCCAATTTGTTGGGAATCCCGCAACTGAAGGAAGAGACCTCTAAAAGTGTAAGCTTAGGGTTTACAGCTCAAATTCCAGACTACGATCTGTCGATCACCTTAGACGGTTATTTTGTTGCCATCGATGATCGTATCGTCTACACCGGTCAATTTGCAGGACCAGGAACAGGCACGGAACTAGACATCCTGTTGGCCCAGGCCAATGCGAGTCGCGCTACGTTCTTTGCCAATGCCATCGATACCGAATCGAAAGGCTTGGATGTCGTCATTACCCATAACATCCGGTTTGGATCCAATATGCAATTAAGATCTGATCTTGCAGGTACCTTCTCTCAAACTAGGAAAGTTGGTGATATCCAAGCTTCGCAGGTCTTAGAGGATGCCGGTTTGGTCGATACCTATTTTCCAGAAGACAGTAGAGTATATCTCGAAGAGGCCGTGCCACGGACCAAGGTGAACCTTACCAACAGCTTTACCACCGATAAGTTCAATATCTTTTTGAGAAATGTATGGTTTGGAAAGGTCACCGAAGCCACGACCATTATAGAGCGTCAACAGGTTTTTGGTTCTAAATTGGTAACCGACCTATCTTTTGGCTATCAACTTGGAGAAAGCCTCACTGCCACGATCGGTGCCAACAATATATTCGACATCTATCCAGATAGAGCTGCCCAGGACCTAGAGCCTAATGTTGCTGGAGATCAAAATAACAGAAGTAGTGGGCGTTTCGATTGGTCGCGTCGATCGCAACAATTTGGTATCGGAGGAAGATTCCTCTTTGCTAGATTGTCATTCTCGCTAGATTAAGATAGTTTATTCTACTCAAAGAATAAAATGAGGTTGTCTAAAAAATTGTCATTCCGAGTGTAGCGAAGGAATCTGTTTGATTTAAGTTAGCGATAAACAGATTACTTCTGCCGAAGTCTCGGCCTCGTAATGACCATATGTCAATTTTTTAGACAACCTCTTTATCGATTAGCAGTTACGATATTTATCATTGAGCCCAATGCCGTCTTTGATCATTGGAATGATCTTCTCTAGCCGACTTAACTTTGTGGCTTCTCGTTTTGCCGCAGCGATATATTCTGAGAACTCCCGTTGTTTAAAAGGTGTGAATTTATCGAAAGCGATTTTCAAACTAGCGTCTCTAGAAAATGCATCGACCAATTCAGGTGGAACCGAAGCAGTTTTTTTCTTTTGAGGTTTTATTTCCTTGCCGTCTTTCTGATTTTGAATCGCCTCATGCAAATATGCCTTTATCGGCTTTTCTTGCTTAGCTATTTCTTCGATGGACTGAAATCGCCATTGCCGCAGCGCAACAGTTTTCTCTTCCTGCGCATTGATCAATACATTTTTCTCGTCTTTCAGAAAGACGCCTTGAAAAAACCAGATTCCAACATAGGACTTGAAGGCTCCAATACCAGCGACGTTTTTCCCATTTACGGTGTAAGTGGGGATACTCCATTTTAGGGTCTCTATCATTTCAGTGGTATCAAAGATGGCCCTCAGCATATTTATGGCAGGTATCCATTCACCTTGAGCACTGATATAATCGTCTACAGTACTATATTTTTTCATAAAAAACATCTTTTTTTCATTCCCTTGAACCTGCCTGTCGGCAGACAATGGCAGGAATCTATTTTTTATGTCTTGATGATGGACTTCATCGCATCCTCAATTTCTTTTGAATACATTATCCAATCACCAATTTCCGGCGTATCTAAGGTCTTCGCCCTGCTGTTTAAGCAGTTCGAATCTGTACCGCAGAATTTGTCGGATATGTAAATAATCGTGTGCCAACCAATTTACCAAATATGTCCTAGCGGTCATTCGGCCTAGTTTTGGATGTGTAAAACCATTTTCCCAAGGTGCGTCTTTCAAACCGCGCAACCAATCGATCGATCGATCTCTTTCAGCATTGAACTTTAACAACATTTCGTTATAATCCTGTTCCGAATAATCTCGCTCAACGACCCACACTATGGGATCGAAGGGAGGTGGGGTCTCATCAGGTCTTTCCAAACACCACTGTGTTCTAAAGCGAAAATCATCCCGTTCCTCGTCATACAGATGACAAACGATCTCTAACAGGCACCATTTTTCTGGAGAAGGTCGCCATAGCTGTCGCTGTTGGTTGATATTCTTTAATAGTCCAACAAAGACTTCGCGATTATTTGCAAGTTGTTCGATTATATCTTTCATAGTTAAACTTTTTAGCGGTCTATTGGTAATACTTGCCAAGTATATGGTCTATAGTGTCTACTACTTCTTTTGCATTCTCTGAACTGAAACAGAGGGGAGGTTTGGTCTTTAGCACACTGTCAAAAGGACCATCGGTACTGATCAAGATGTGCCGCTTGCGGAGTTCATTCTTAATGTACTGCGCAATCTGGTGATTTTGTTTCAATGTTTTTTCGCTGATGATTTCCAAGCCCAAAAAAAGTCCACTTCCACGAACATCGCCAATACAGGGATATTTTTGCTTCAAATCCCCTAACAACTTAGTGTAGCACAGCCCAACATTCTTAGCATTCGATTGCAAGTTTTCCTCTTCTATAGTTTCTAAAACGGCCATACCTATGGCACAAGAAACGGGATTGCCCCCAAAAGAGCTGAAGAATTCAACACCTTTGGCAAAGGAATCGGCAATTTCTTGTGTGCAAACAACAGCGCCCATCGGATGTCCATTGCCTATCGGTTTCCCAAGGATGACCATGTCTGGAATTACCTCCTGAGCTTCAAAACCCCAGAAATGATCTCCTAAGCGTCCAAATCCGGTCTGTACTTCGTCACTGATACAAATTCCTCCATTTGCCCTGATTGCAGGATACAGTTCTTTTAAATAGCCTTTTGCCAATGGCACTTGTCCGCCACAACCTACGATAGGCTCACTTATAAATGCGGCGACAGCCATTTCACTTTCTTGCAGCAATGCAATGGCATCTTTGGCATATAGACTTCCAGCATCTTCATTTTTGTATTTCCCCCAATAGGTGTCAGGAATGGGCGTCTTTAAAATATGACCTTTCTGACCTTGTCCCTTTGGATTGCTGAATTTATAATCGCTAACATCGATGGACGTTTGCGTGTTACCATGATATCCGTGTTCTGTTACCATAATGCCATCCCATTGCGTATGCGCCTTGGCCATCCGGATGGCGAGGTCGCTGGCGGCACTTCCCGAATTGACGAGGAATATCTTATTTAAGCTCTTTGGGAAATAGGAAAGTAGTTTTTCGGCATATGCTGGCAAAAGATCATAGAGATAGCGAGTATTCGTATTTAGCTGAGCCATTTGCCGCTGACCCGCTTCGACCACCTTAGGATGACAATGTCCAACGTGGGGAATGTTGTTGTAGGCATCCAAAAAAGTATTTCCATATCCATCGTACATATACTGAAAGGCCGCCTTTTGCACAAAAATTGGGGATTGATAACTTATCGATAAGTTCTCCCCAAAATAGTCTTTGCGTCTTTCTATGTGCCAATCAATAGATTTCGGTGCTTTTGATTCAAAACCTGCCGCCTTTCTGAAGGTAAGTAGCGCTTTTTTTGGATTGATGCGTAACCAGCGATGCAGCATTCGCCAGGCTGGTTTTTCGCTTACAGAAATGTATTCGTTCCCAGGGTCGTCCTTTTTTGCTTGCGCAGAATTACAGACGCTGATGCATAGTCTGGCAGCGATCAAATAGTATAGAACCTCGAGTTCGTTTTCTTCCAACGGTAATGTCTTGTGATAGCCCTTAATGATCGGAATTGCCCAAGACAAGGGGTCTTCCTTGTCATAGCAGGCATAGGTGATCGCCACGGCCAATTCGTTGATAAGAAACGAATGCGCGATATCACCAAAATCGATGATACCAGAAACCTTCCCATCTTTGATCAGGACATTCCACTCGTTGGCGTCGTTGTGTATAATACTTTTTCTAAGTTCGTGTTGTTTTGGAACGACCTGCTGTTCGAATTGCCCAATAAAATAGTTTACGATATTTCTGTGGTGGGCATCATCGATCGCTGGCACCATTTTTTTGACCAATGGCAAGTATTGTATATCCCATTCCCATTGCCTTGCACTTATGGTATCATTTCTAAGTGACAGTAACCTTTTATCCAGACGGGCCAAAAATACACCCAATGACTTAAAAAGGGTTTTGGAATGATCCACATCCCCCAAAAACCGACCCTCGAGAAAACTTAGTTTTCTGTAAATACTAGGGTGGTCACCGAAGTTCTCCAAACCTATATAGCTGTCTTTTTTTACGGGAATAGGCAGTGGGGTCTCTAGATCCAGGTCCTGGACAAACAATAGCACCTCATTCTGTGCTTTGACCATTGCAAGTGTTTCCGCGCTATGCTCATAGGTCTTAAAGATGAAGTTTCCAGAGTCCGTTTCTACTTTATAATTGGCATTCGCATAGCCATCCAATTTTTTAACGGTTGTAATTGGTGACTCGAAATAGGGTTGTAGAAGCGTTTTCACGGTTGTTGGTTGTTGGTGTCTCTGCTATTGGTTTTCTACAGTTGTTTAGCGATCAAATTTTTCAGCAGTAAGTTCGGCGATCTTGACGATGACTTCGGTAGCTTTTATCATACTTTCAACGGGAACATACTCGTATCTACCATGGAAATTATGTCCACCAGCAAAAATATTAGGACACGGAAGTCCCATATAACTCAATTGAGAGCCGTCGGTGCCACCTCTAATGGCCTTTATGAGCGGTTTTATACCAAGTTCTTTCATCGCCTCTTCTGCAATAGCTACGATATGCATTACCGGTTCCACCTTTTCCCGCATATTGTAATATTGGTCTTTCAGTTCAAGTTCTATCACAGCTCTTCCATAGGCTTTGTTCATGGTCGCCGCGATCTCTTGTATCAACGCTTTCCGATCTTCAAATTTCTGACGGTCATGATCCCGAATGATATATTCTAGATGGGTCTCTTCTACCTTACCACTTATGGAATACAAGTGGAAAAATCCTTCATAGCCCTCAGTTTCCTGTGGGATCTCATATTGTGGAAGTGCAGCGATGAATTCGTTGGCGATAAGCATGGAATTCACCATCTTTCCTTTTGCATAGCCAGGGTGAACGATCTTCCCCTTCACTTTTACCTTGGCTCCCGCAGCATTGAAATTTTCATATTCCAACTCGCCGATCTGGCTACCATCCATGGTATAGGCCCAATCGGCTCCAAATTTCTCGACATCAAACTTATGAGCACCACGTCCAATCTCTTCGTCGGGAGTAAAGCCCACACGTATTTTCCCATGTTTAATTTCAGGGTGGGCAAGCAGGTATTTCATGGCCTCCATGATCTCTGTGATACCTGCTTTATCATCTGCACCGAGTAAGGTAGTTCCGTCTGTGGTGATCAATGTCTGACCTTTGTACAGCAACAGATCTTCAAAATAATCTGGTGAAAGCACGATATTTTCCTTCGCATCCAATACGATATCTTTTCCATCATAATTTTCGATGATCTGAGGGTTTACATTGGCGCCAGTATAATCTGGTGTGGTGTCGAAATGTGAAATAAAGCCGATCGTTGGAACTTCATGTCCAACATTGCTAGGCAAGGTGGCCATGACATAGGCATTCTTATCTATAGAAACGTCTTCCATCCCCATTCCCTCTAGTTCTTTGGCAAGTTTTTTGGCCAGGTTCCACTGTTTCTCAGAGCTGGGAGTCGTCTCACTATTGGGGTCAGATTCGGTGTCAATGGTCACATAACTTATAAAACGGGCTATGAGTTTTTGTTTATCGATCATGAAGAAAATTTTAGTTCTTCAAAAATAGCGATTTAGATGAGGAACTATTCTATACTTTTCAAACTTTGAAAAAGCTATTGATCCAAAGAATTCCTCGAGGCGCTGCCCATAAGCTCCGCCTTCGGACCAGTCTCGAGATACCTGCCCGCCACAAGTAGGGTCGGTTTCAAGAAATTTTTATTACCTATTTTTGCGCAAACAATACAATTAGATGTATAAGTACCTTCTTCGACCGATCCTTTTTCAATTTGATCCTGAAAAAGTACACCATTTCACATTTTCTCTCATACGATTCCTATGTAAGATCCCAGGGGTGGCTTCAATTTTTAGAGCATTCTACTCCGTAAATGACAAACGCTTGGAAAGGGAGGTGTTTGGGTTGAAGTTTAAAAACCCAGTAGGACTGGCGGCGGGATTTGATAAAGATGCGAAACTATACAATGAATTAGCCAATTTTGGTTTTGGATTCATCGAGATCGGGACGATCACCCCCAAACCACAGGAGGGGAATCCTAAAAAGCGACTCTTTCGCTTAAAGGCCGATAGCGCTATCATCAATAGAATGGGCTTTAATAATGGAGGTGTTGAAGAGGCGGTAGGGCGCTTAAGAAAGAATAAAGGCAAAGTGCTGGTTGGAGGTAATATTGGAAAGAATAAAGTGACGCCCAATGAGCAGGCTGTAGAAGATTATAAGATCTGTTTCAATGCGTTGTTCGACCATGTCGATTACTTTGTGGTGAATGTGAGTTCGCCCAATACGCCAGGACTTCGCGAACTTCAAGATAAGGAGCCGTTGACGAAACTACTGACTGAGCTTCAGGTTTTAAATAAGGATTTATCAGTTCGAGCGCAGTCGAGAAGACAAAAGCCAATACTCTTAAAGATAGCGCCAGATTTGACTGACGAGCAGTTATTGGATATCATAACCATCGTAAAGGATTCAAAAATAGATGGAGTTATTGCCACCAACACGACCATTTCTCGAGAAGGTTTGAGCTCGCCATCTTCATTGACCAGCGAACAAGGAGGACTCAGTGGAAGGCCAGTAAGAGATCGCAGTACCGAAGTCATTCGATTTTTGGCAAAACATAGTAACAAGTCCTTTCCAATAATCGGTGTCGGCGGGATACACAAGGCTGAAGATGCACTTGAAAAACTGGAGGCGGGTGCCGATCTTGTTCAGTTATATACGGGATTTATCTATGAAGGGCCGGCATTGGTAAGGGATATCAATAGAGCAGTTCTCAGATAGCATATCGGATGTTTTCTTATTATTCATCCACTCAATATCACAATGTGGAGAATATTAAGCGTACTTTTGCGGCTAATTGTGAGATGGCGTATGATGAAGAATGTCATTTCTAACTACATTATATGACATTTAAATCATTAGGATTATCCAATGCTCTACTGAAAGCAGTCGAGAAAAAAGGATATACAACGCCTTCACCGATTCAAGAAAAGGCGATACCACGAATTTTAGAAGGAAAAGATGTTTTGGCATCCGCCCAAACAGGAACCGGAAAAACGGCCGGGTTTACATTACCCCTCTTACAGATCTTATCTCAAGGACAGCAACTGAGAAGGCGCCCCATACGGGCGCTGGTATTAACACCAACCAGAGAATTGGCAGCCCAAGTATATGACAATGTAATGGATTATGGAAAGTTCTTAGACCTGCGAGCGATGGTGATGTTTGGTGGGGTCAATGCCAAACCGCAGATACGAACGCTGAAGAATGGAGTGGACATCCTCGTGGCTACTCCGGGTCGTTTATTGGATCTGTATAACCAGAAGGCCCTATCTTTGGCCAATATCGAAATATTGGTAATGGATGAAGCAGATCGCATGCTCGATATGGGCTTTTTACGAGACATCAAACGAATTCTTGCCTTGATGCCAAAGAAAAGACAGAATTTGTTGTTTTCGGCTACCTTTTCTAAAGAGATAAAGCAATTAGCTGGAAGTATTTTGCATCAACCGGTTTCGGTAGAGGCTACTCCAGAGAATACGACTGCCGAAAAGGTGAATCAGAGGATGTATAAAGTTGATAAGGGTGAGAAACCTAACTTGCTCATCAAATTAATATCAGAGGGAAACTGGGATCAAGTATTGGTATTTACCCGAACAAAACATGGTGCCAATCGCTTGAGTCAGAAATTGGAGAAAAGTGGTATATCCTCTGCTGCGATCCATGGAAATAAAAGCCAAGGAGCCCGTACCAAAGCCCTCAGTGGATTTAAACAAGGAGCGATTAGGGTATTGGTGGCCACGGACATTGCCGCTCGGGGATTGGACATTCCTTTGTTGCCGCATGTGATCAATTTTGAATTGCCCAACATACCCGAAGATTACGTGCACAGAATTGGTAGGACTGGTAGGGCAGGAGCCAGCGGCGAGGCGCTTTCCTTGGTAAGTATCGATGAGCGAGATTATGTCAAAGGAATCGAAAAGCTGCTTGACGAATCATTTAAGTTGGAAGTATTTGAGGGATTTGAGCCTAGCGACCGGCCAGAAAGCGATGGTAGGCCAGCTACAAACTCGCAATCTAGAAGGTCACGACCAAAAAATCGCAACAGAAATTACCGAGGCGAGCGCGGAAGAAACAATTCCAATCGTGGCGGCAGCAAGAAGTCTTGATCCAATTTTTTTAAAAAGACTTCCTATTTCTATTTGGATCGATATTAGGACAAGATACTTGAACGCGTATCTTGATAGCTGTGTTCTTTCAGATTGATATACAGATTTCCAGGATACATGGAGAAGGCGAAAACCTCTCTTACCTCTTCTGGTTTTACAGCGAGCGCTACATCAAAATTTTTACAGATCATAGACAGAGCCATGATCATTTCGTGCATGGCCAAATTCTTACCTGGGCAGAAACGAGGTCCTGCTCCAAAAACCTTTATGATATCTGGGCTATGTGGCCCTGAGAACGGACACCCTTCTTTTAACCAGCGTTCAGGGACAAAAGACTCTCCATGAGCAAAGTATTTCTCATCGGTTTGTGACACTTGGATCTGGAAGATGATCGAAGTGTCTTTCTCAATATGGATACCATTGATCTCGATATCTTCATTAGCTTGATGAAACATGTTGGGGGCCACGGGTTTTAGACGTAAAGCTTCCATCGCAACCGCCTCGGTATATTTTAGCTTGCCAAGGGTCTCATTGTTTGGAGGGAATAAGCCGTCACCGTAGATCTCAAAAGCCTCTTCGCGTATCTTTTTTACCATTTCTGGCTGTTGCCCTAAATAATACAATGCCCAAGAGACCGAATTGGAAGTGGTGTCCTCTCCAGCCATCAAAAGCGAAAAAACATTGCTATACACCGCATGGTCCGAGAAGTTTTTATCCTTTTCTTGTTCTACGAGTAGGGCTTCCAAGAAATTCGTTGGATTTTCCTTCAATTCAGGATTATTTTCTAAACGCCCTTTAGCCTCATTGATAAAGTGGTTCACGGTTGCTTCTATCTCAGCAACCGCATGATCCAATTCTTTGTCTTTTTTTAGTTTCAAGTAGCGCCAAAGCGGAATTGGAGCCGTGATACGTTCGTTGATCATCGGAAAGACCTTCTCCAAATGTTCTTGGATCACATCTCCGTCATGGTCGATGGTATTCATCGGATATCCAAAGGCGATCACAGTGGTGATGTCAACGGTATAGCGCATCATTTCTTGTTGGATATCAATAGGGTCACCGGTTGCTTCAAGCCTTTTTAGTTTGTTCAAAAAGCGCTCTGTTGTTTGCGAGATAATGGGAAAGAAACCTTTCACATTCTTCATGTTCAATGCTTCGGAGGTGAGTTTCCTGTGTTTTTTCCAAGTTTCCCCTTCCGCATTAAAGACTCCTTTCACTCCGATCTCTTCGATAATGTCGGTCATCTTTGATAACCTTCTAAATTTCTCTGGACGTGCCTTTAAAACTTTTTTATTAAAATCCGGGTTTGTAGAGACCAAAAAAGGTTTTCCAACGAAGTGAACCCGAAAGATATTCCCAACCTCTTCCGACCATTTTTCAATCGCACGATGCTTATTTTCTACGTTGAATTGATGAAGGTGACCTACAATAAAATCTCCTTTTGGTGTGGGGAGATCCTTTAGGGTCTTGGTTTTGTTTGTTATGGTTTCTGGCGTTTCTTCGAAAAGAGATGCGTCGATAAAAATATTACCATCTTCAATTTTTATTGGATAGCTCTTCAGGCAGGCTCTTTTTCTGGTATGCTTGCCATCTTGGCAAGAAAATTTCCAATGATGCATAGGGCAAACGATATGTCCTTTCTCAATGTGACCTTCAATAAGCGGTGTACCTTCATGCGGACAATTTCCCTGAAAGGCCTTGATCGAATTTTCATGTTCAAGAAGGAGAATGCGTTGCTCGTTTAGAATAACTTCGTGAAGTTGGTCTGTTTGAATATCAGAACGTTTGGCAATTTGGATCGGTTTCATGGATAGCATAAGTTGGTTACCTTCAAAATTAACGAAAAAAGAAAGACCCTACACAAGAGCGTAGGGTCGAAATGGGAATCTTTGGAAAAGCCATTTAGTTTTCAATAATGATCTTTCTAGTGCTTGTATTTCCTTCGATGGAAATAATACGGATCAAATAGATTCCAGCGTCTAGCGCACTATAGTCAAATTCGAGTTCGCGTTGATTGTTAACATTTTCTACTCGCACCTTTTTTCCCAATAGGTCATAGACCTGAACTTCGGTAATTGGATCTGCACGAAGCGAGGCGACCTTAAAAATACCGTTGCTAGGATTGGGATATACCGTAAATGCATCGCGATCAAATTCATCAGTGCTTAGGATCGCATCTAGTGTAATGGTCAAAGTGCCCACCTTTTCGTTGGAGAAAGGGGCTATATTTTGCCTGCTAAAGATCACTTCTTGGGGGCTGCTGGCAGGATTGCTACCAGAATAGGTGTCTCCTTCTTCAGTACCAGCATCATACGGATATAGATCGAGCGTTATCGATGGTATCCAGTCGCCGTTGGTGTCCAAAAGTGAGATACTATTCACCGCGATCATCCAGTCTGGACTTGGCGCGATCATAGCGGCTAAAGATAACAACGGATAATTACCAC
This sequence comes from Sungkyunkwania multivorans, assembly GCF_042675645.1. NCBI lineage: Bacteria > Pseudomonadati > Bacteroidota > Flavobacteriia > Flavobacteriales > Flavobacteriaceae > Sungkyunkwania > Sungkyunkwania multivorans. The sequence goes on from NZ_JBHTJH010000025.1 coordinate 111,874, forward strand.
TCACTTCAACCCCAGATAGTGCAGCGGTACTAATAGCTGCAAAGGGAGAAAATGAGGCCTGTAACCATCGATCGGCTGTTCCATCGATATTGATGGCGTCCTCTACTTCATTAAAAAAATTACCATTGCTACCCAATTCTGCCACATCCTCTATCCCAGGACTGGCCAATTGGCCAGGGACAACGAATGTAACACTGTTGTTGTGGGTGGCTCCAACGAGATCGCTCCAATGTGCATTGGATGGAAAACCGGCAAAAGGATGCGTGGTATTGCTCCATGTGCTCGTAAAGCTAATGTCATAACGTGCGATGGATTGAGCATGTACATTCCAAAGAGCGCTCGAAATGAGTAAGATGGTTGTAAATAAAAGCGTAATTTTCTTGATCATCGGTTGATAAGTTTATGTTACTTTTAAGGGATTTTTGCCAAATTCATGGATATCGAAATCATTTTATCTTTTTTAGTCGCATCTATACTGCTGACCCTTTCACCCGGTCCTGATAATATTTACGTTTTAACACAAGGAATGGTTCACGGGAAGAAATATGGCATAGTCACGACCCTTGGCTTGGTCAGCGGTATTCTGGTGCATACCACGTTGGTAGCATTCGGTGTATCGGCCATTATTAAAAAGAGTGAGACGATTTTCTTCGTGATTAAATTGTTGGGTGCTTTATACTTGTTTTACCTTGCCTACCAAGTTATCAGAAGTGAACCAGCAATTCGGGTAAACAAAGCTCTGGCACCCCGGAAAGATCTTTTTCAATTGTACCGTCAGGGTTTTATCATGAATGTGCTCAACCCGAAGGTTACCATCTTCTTTCTCGCCTTTTTTCCGAGTTTTCTTTTTAGTGAGACACTAAGCAACATAGTACAGTTCTACGTCTTGGGGGTACTATTTATGTTGCAGGCTTTGTTGATATTCGGTTTGATAGCGATCCTGGCGGGAACCATCGCTGAATTTTTAAAGAAACACCGAAATACAGGTGTGGTTCTTAAATGGATGCAGATCTTCGTTTTTATCGGGATTGGAGTTTTCATCCTTCTTTCGGATCAATAGCTTTTCAAAAACCATCAACCTTATATTTCATCATAAAAAATAGTGGTATTTTTATGCTCGCCAATGAATAAAGTAAAACTCATAGAATGTCCACGAGATGCCATGCAGGGCATCAAAGAGTTTATTCCTACGGAAAAAAAAGTACAGTATATACAAGCACTGCTGCGATGTGGTTTTCATACTATAGACTTTGGGAGTTTTGTCTCGCCAAAGGCTATTCCGCAAATGGTGGATACGGCCGAAGTACTGGCCAAACTCGATCTTTCAACGACCGAGAGCAAATTGCTAGCCATTGTTGCTAATGTGCGCGGCGCTAATGATGCCGTTATTCATCCCGAAATTGACTATTTAGGGTATCCGTTTTCTATTTCGGAGAACTTTCAAATGCGTAATACTCATAAGACCATTGCGCAGTCTCTGAATGTCCTCAGCGAGATATTGCATATTGCCGATAAAACAAACAAGGAGGTCGTGGCGTATCTCTCAATGGGATTTGGAAATCCGTATGGTGATCCTTGGAGTGTTGAGATCGTTGGCGAGTGGACCGAGAAGTTGGCTAAAATGGGCGTGAGGATCCTGTCACTATCGGATACCGTGGGCAGTTCTACCCCAGAAGTGATCGATTATTTATTTGCCAACCTCATACCTAAGTATCCAGATATTGAATTTGGGGCTCATTTACATACCACTCCCTCTAAATGGCATGAAAAAGTGGATGCCGCTTACAAGGCTGGATGTAGAAGGTTTGATGGTGCCATTCAAGGATTTGGTGGGTGTCCCATGGCAAAGGATGAACTTACTGGCAATATGCCCACAGAACGCATGGTATCCTATTTCACTGCTGAAAAGGTCGATTCCAACATTAGTCCAATGAGTTTTGAAAGCGCCTACAACGAAGCATCAAAGATCTTTAATTTCTATCATTAGAAAATAAAGGGAATAAGGCTATAGGTGTCTTTTTTATAGGCGAGGTACTCTTCACCAAATCGCTCCTCTAAATATACTTCCTCCAACACGATCTTGTAGAAAATGATACCTGCGAGCAGCGTATACACCAAAGTGACTATAATTCGACCATCATGCCAGACCAATGGCAAGAAAAAAAGTAGTAATCCAAGATATATCGGATTTCGTAATAATCTATAAGGTCCCTTTTTGATGAGCATATCAGATTTTACCTCGGGTTGAGATTGTAAATTCTTGATACCCAATGATAGGACACCCCAAACGGCTAAGGCGATGGCCAGACATTGAAAAAGAGCCCAAAAACTCGGAGCTACCGTGGCCGTGTAGAATGTTAAAAACAGGCCACTAAAGAATTCGAGCGTTACTAACGCAAAGGAAGTTTTAGACATGGGGCAATGTTTAAATATTCAATATAGTAAAAAAAATGTAATTCGATGAAATGCACCATGTTGGGAGGTATATTGGTTCTCAGTATCGTATAAACGGGATAGTTCGCAAATTCGTATAAAAAAAGCGCATTCTTTGGAATGCGCTTATGGTAGTAATACAGATTTCGAGTCTAGAATCGCAGCTCAAAACCTCCGTAAATTCCGAAAGGATGACCAGGTCTAAGTCCTGCTGGGACACGTGAAACAGCATAGGTTTCGTCCAGAAGATTGATGACATTGGCCGTTAAACTGAAATTTTTACTGAAATGATATTTAGAGGAAAGGTCAATGATAAAATTACTTGCCACTTCTTCATCCGCAGGAATACTGCCTTGTCCAGCTTGCGTTCTGAAGGCTCCGTTGAATCTTCCATTGGCATTGATCTCAAAATCTTTGTGTTCTAAAGAGAGCGATGCATTGAATTGATGCTTGGAAATATAGGGAAGTTCATCTCCCGCTTGCACTTCGCCCCAAAGGTCATCGTCGCTTCCAAAGCTATTCAAGAATTCGGTGTCCGTAAAGGTATAACCGAAGGTGATCGGAAGATTGAAACTTTCATTCAGTGGCAAGAGATTGTAGTTTAAAAGAAGCTCGATTCCTTTTACGTTCACCTCTCCTGCGTTAAATTGTTCAAGAGAACCAGTACCGCCAGTTGCAGCGAGATCACTTCCGAGCAAATTGCTATAGTCGTTATAGAATCCGATGAGTTCCCCAGAAATTCCAGCAATATCAAATCGAGAACCCAATTCTATATTGATGCTTTCTTCGGGCTTCTGACCGGGCTGATTGCTCGGGGGAGAGAATCCTTTATGAACTCCACCAAACACAGACACCGTGTTGTTTACATTATAATTAAAACCAATACCAGGAATAAACACGTCGACATCATTTTCTCTTGTGGATAGGTCACTTCCAGTACGAGAAGGGTCACTGGTGCCATAGTTTAATCTTCGTAGTCGAATGTTCTCGTACCGAATACCAGGTGTAAGGGTTAGGTCGTTATATTTCAACTTGTACATTGCAAATGCAGCGAACGCGCGTGCATCACTGATTCGATTGGCATCAGAACCTCCGGGAGCATCAAACGTAAGTTGCATGATTCCATCGGTGATACTATAGCCATCTTTCCATTGAAAACGGTCTTCCTCGTCAAAATGGTACCGAAGTCCAATTTCTACGTCATGGAAAAAAGAATCACCGCCCCAATGATAGTCGAACTTGGTTTGAATCCCTTGTGAGGTATATCTACGATTGTTTGCCTTTACCAAAAGCGCGTCATCTGCCGAATTCGCCGTGCCATCCAAGATGGCAAAATGATCTGGGAAGTCTTGAGGATTGCTTATTACCGCAGCGATCCCTCTCTTATCCCCGTTGAATACCACATCATTCAATTTATACCAGTTACGCTCAAAGCCATTGTGGTATGCAGTGGTCGAAACTCTAAAGTAATCACTGAATTTCAAGGTATGAGTGGCCATCACCTGTACGTGCTCGGTCACCATTTGGTCTTCCTGAGACGAAGCATACCTTCTAAAAGGAGTGGCTGCAAAGTCCTCTTCGGTAAGCCCAAGATACGTTTCGTCAGAAACTTCATCTGAATATTGAAATTTCACTTCCAATGCTTGTCTCAACGTTGCATCGGAATTCGAATTCACCCTAAATTTAGCTACAAGGTCATTTTTGTCAAAGCCGGTGTCACCGCCATTGTCTAATTCCTTAAAACCATCCGAAGCAAAGTTGAGGTATTCTACCATGTATCCAAAGTTCTCTTTGCTATCCCCCACAACGGCGTGAATACGACTACTGTTAAAGCTTCCATAATTTGCGGATGCCCTTACACCAAAGGATCTTGGAATACTAGTAGAAAGCATGTTAATAGCTCCACCTGTTGTATATGGACCATATTGAACTTGGCTACTTCCCTTTAAGACCTCTACCGCCTCCATTCTGGCGATAGAAGGAAAATAGTAAGCGGCGGGAGCACTGTATGGTGCTGGTGCTATAAGGACACCATCTTCCATCAATGTTATTTTCGCGCTGCGCTCTGGAGAGGTACCTCGAAGACTGATGTTGGGACGAAGACCAAAACCATCCTCTTCATAAATATTAACACCAGGAACAGTTCTCAGTACTCTGTTAATATCGATGGGATTGAATTTTTTTAGTTCAGCCGGGTCGATATAATAGGCCGATCCTGTGCGGTTTTTAGCCTGAAACTTACTCCCAAATATCACATTGGCAGAAAGCACGACTTCTTTTAATTGTTGGATACTATCTAGGGATGTGCTTGGTTGTTGTTGCGACTGGCCTTTTGAAGAAAGATAGGCTAGCAGTAAAAAGACGGTTAGTAGATAAGCTTTGTTCATTTATTTAGACTTATTAAAAATAATAGTGATTTTCCAGCTGCAAATTTATATGCTGGTCTTTTTATATCAAAATTTATTTAGAACAAATAAAAATAAACTCATCAATTCATAGTTAAATAATTAATAATCAATACAATGTATTGTGTTAAATTTATGTTTTGAAGCTATAAGGTCTTCATTTTGATACAACGATAAGATGATCTTCATCCTTGTAATTGATTGGGAAGAGTATGATATTTCAACCTCCTTTTTTGAGTTTTTATTATGAGTGGTCAGACCTTAATGTTTGGAATAAAAGGACTATATTTGCATGCAATTAATTTCTAACAATATCTCCTAAGTTTGGAGATTCCAATTAGTTGCGACATGACAGCTCACGATTCCAAATTTGTTGGCCAAGGACTCACATATGATGATGTGCTTTTAGTGCCAGCATATTCCGAAGTACTTCCAAGAGAAGTCAACATTCAAACAAAATTTACTCGAAACATCACACTCAATGTGCCTATTGTATCGGCTGCAATGGACACGGTTACCGAAAGCAGAATGGCGATCGCCATGGCGCGCGAAGGGGGTATCGGAGTACTTCACAAAAATATGGGTATCGACGAGCAGGCGGCAAAAGTGCGCAGAGTGAAGCGCGCAGAAAGCGGGATGATCATCGATCCTGTCACCCTACCACTCACTGCAAAGGTCATGGATGCAAAAAGAAGCATGGCGGAGCATAGTATCGGTGGAATTCCAATAGTCGACGAAGAAGGCTTCCTCAAGGGTATTGTCACCAATCGTGACCTCAGATTCGAAAAGAACAATGATCGTCCCATTTTAGAAGTGATGACCAAGGATAATTTGGTCACAGCTGCCAAAGGGACTTCTTTGTCAGACGCTGAAGTGATCTTGCAGAATAACAAAATAGAAAAATTGCCTGTAGTCGATGACCAAAACAAACTCATAGGGCTTATTACTTTTAGAGATATCACCAAAGTGACCCAAAAACCCATTGCCAACAAAGACCAGTATGGGAGATTACGGGTGGCTGCTGCCATCGGTGTTACCGCAGACGCTGTGGCAAGAGCCGAAGCGCTGGTCAACGCTGGAGTCGATGCGATCATCATTGACACGGCTCACGGACATACCAGAGGAGTAGTTTTGGTCTTAAAGGCCGTTAAGGAAAAATTTCCAGCAATCGATGTGGTGGTCGGGAACATAGCGACACCTGAGGCAGCGACCTATTTGGTAGAAAACGGTGCTGATGCTGTCAAGGTAGGAATCGGGCCAGGCTCGATCTGTACGACCCGAGTCGTTGCAGGAGTTGGTTTTCCTCAGTTCTCGGCAGTATTGGAGGTGGCAGCAGCCTTAAAAGGTAGTGGTGTGCCTGTCATTGCAGATGGAGGTATCCGTTATACGGGCGATATTCCTAAGGCCATTGCTGCAGGAGCCGACTGTGTGATGCTTGGTTCTTTGCTGGCTGGTACCAAGGAGTCGCCTGGAGAAACCATCATCTATGAGGGAAGGAAATTTAAAAGTTATCGGGGAATGGGGTCGGTCGAAGCCATGAAAACAGGGAGTAAAGATCGCTATTTTCAAGATGTTGAAGATGATATCAAGAAATTGGTACCTGAGGGGATCGTAGGGCGTGTCCCCTACAAAGGCGAGCTGCTAGAAAGCATGCATCAATTTATTGGAGGACTCAGAGCTGGTATGGGATATTGTGGGGCCAAAGACATCGCTAGCTTAAAGGAAAATGGCCGTTTTGTAAGGCTCACCGCCTCTGGTATTGGGGAAAGTCATCCGCATAATGTGACCATCACCAAAGAGGCTCCCAATTACAGTAGAGGATAAGTTTTATTATTTGCCATAAAGCAAAAGCGATGAGCTTGTAACCCACCGCTTCTGTTGATCTCAATATGCTTTTTTTATTCCTTTTTAGGAGTAATGCCCATTTTGGCCAGTACAGCAATCGATATGTCATGACTTCTATCGAAATAGGCCAAGTGATTGCCGTCGAAGGTTAGGATTTGGGTGTACGCTTTTTCTTTGGCGATCTCTTCTATATACTTCCCGATTTTCTGATATAATGGTCTCAAGAGATCATCCTTTCGGATTTGCGCCAGCGCTGCGCCATTTTGGCGAAACTTTTGAATGTCGTTTTCCATGGCGAGGATCTCTTCTGAAGCGGTCTTTCTTTCCGCACCGGTCATCGTATCTATCTTTGGCTTCACAAAGTTGACCTTTTCTTGATAGTCTTTAAGTTTTATTTGAAGCGTGCTATCTAGCTCTTTCGTATATTTCTCTAGTTCGGATTGTACTTGCTTGGTCTCTGGCATCTGTGATAGAATATAATCAATATCAACGGTGCCCACTTTGGTTTGGGCAAAAACAGTGACGCCAATGATGGTAAAAAATAAAGAGATAAAAATGGTTTTAGTATTCATACTGTTAGAGTTTTGCGCCAAAAGTAGCCAAATCATCAATTATTGAAAGCCTTTTATTAAAAAATTAACGCAAATCGTATGAACAAAAATGCAAGGAGGCCAGAGGTCTTTCTTTGAAAAGCGATATGTATATTTACACCGTCAAAACCAAATTATCAAGATGGAGTTAAAACTTACTAGACCTATATGTTTTTTTGACCTGGAGACCACCGGTATAGATGTGGCAAAGGATAGGATCGTAGAGATATCAATTTTGAAGATATACCCTAATGGGAATAAAGAAAGCAAAACATGGCTGGTAAATCCAGAAATGCCTATTCCACCACAATCATCCGCCATTCACGGTATCACCGATGAGAAAGTTGCCAGCGAGCCCACTTTCAAGCAACTGGCTAAAGAGATTTATACCATGATCAAAGATTCGGACTTGGCTGGCTACAATTCTGACAGGTTTGATATTCCGTTACTTGCGGAGGAGATGTTGAGGGCCGACGTGGATTTTGATATGAAGAACAGGGTCTCTATAGATGTACAAACCATCTTCCATAAGATGGAACAGCGCACGTTGACCGCAGCCTACAAATTCTATTGTGGAAAAGATCTGGAAGGGGCCCATGGTGCAGCGGCAGATACCAATGCGACCTACGAGGTCCTAAAAGCGCAATTGGACAAATATGAAGACTTGGAGAACGACATGAAGGCATTGAGCGTCTTTACTACAAGAAAAAAGGCGGCCGACTTCGCTGGTTTCATCGCATTCAACAAGGAAGGCGTGGAATGTTTTTCATTTGGAAAACACAAGGGCAAACCCGTAGAAGAAGTATTGCAAGAGGAGCCAGGATATTTTGGCTGGATATTGAATTCAGATTTTCCGTTATATACCAAAAAAGTGCTTACGGCGATCAAGCTTAGAAACTTCAACAACAAGTTAAGCTAGTTATGAAGATCATCTGCATAGGAAGAAATTATACCGAGCACATCAAGGAGCTGGCCAATGAGCGGCCTTCAGACCCGGTGGTGTTCTTGAAACCCGACACTTCTATACTCTTAAAAAAGCAGCCTTTCTTTATTCCAGATTTTTCCGATGACATACATCACGAAGTGGAAATATTGGTAAAGATCAACAGGATTGGTAAGCATATCGATAAAAAGTTCGCCCATAAGTATTATGACGAGATCGGCTTGGGCATTGATTTTACGGCGAGGGATTTGCAAGCGAAACTGAAAGAAAAGGGATTGCCTTGGGAAAAGGCCAAAGCGTTCGACGGAGCTGCCGTTGTTGGAGAATGGTTGCATAAAGAACAATTTTCTGATGTGAATGACATCGATTTCCGATTAGAGAAGAATGGGACGGTAGTGCAAAAGGGGAATACGAGTTTTATGTTGTGGAAAATTGATGAACTCTTAGAATATGTCTCAAAATATTTCACTTTAAAGATAGGAGACATTATCTTTACGGGGACCCCGGCTGGGGTAGGAAGAGTTGCCACTAATGATAAGCTGATAGGCTATGTAGGTGAACGGCGACTGTTTTCGATAACCGTCAAATAGTTTTTGTTTTTGGTATAGTTTTTTGGCTGGATGCGATTGATTTAAAAGTATTTGTTACAGAAATGAAAATTTATAGTTTAGAAAAAATAGACGAATTATCTGGTGGTGACCCTGAATTTGCAGAGGCGATCGTTACAGCTTTTCTAGAAGAGACTCCTCAAGATCTTGATTCGTTACAAGAGGGAATAGTTTCCGAAGATTACACTACCATTTATCAATCTGCACATAAATTGAAGCCAAATGTTGATTTGCTCGGAGTTTCGGAGCTTCATGCAAATATCTTAAAAATGGAATCCATGGCGAGATCCAATGCTGAGATGGAGCACCTCAAGCAACTTTTTGTCGAAGTGAAAGCTACAATGAATGACCTCCTGAACCAGCTTAAAAGAGACTTCGATCACTGATGAAAGCGGAGATCATTACTATTGGAGATGAGATTCTCATCGGTCAGATTGTGGACACCAATTCTGTCTTTATTTCTAAAGCCCTCAATAAGATTGGTATCGAAGTATATCAGATCACTTCGGTGCAAGATGATCACGAACATATATTACAGGCTTTCGAAGATGCAGAGAAACGTGTAGACGTGGTACTCATCACTGGAGGACTGGGACCAACAAAAGACGATATTACAAAGCATACGATCGCATCTTACTTTAACGACACCCTCGTTCAAAATGATCAGGTGCTTGCTCATATTGAGCATCTCTTTAAAAAGTATATCAAAACGCCGATTTCTGATATCAACAGGCAACAGGCCTTAGTACCTTCGAAGGCCGATGCACTTATGAATCGGTTTGGAACTGCTCCAGGAATGTGGTTGGAAAACAAAGGAACCGTATTCGTCTCTATGCCAGGGGTGCCCTATGAAATGAAAGCGCTTATGGCTAATGAAGTGCTTCCAAGACTTCAGGAAAAATTTGAGCGCCCCTACATCCTGCATAAGACAGTGTTGACCTATGGCCTAGGCGAGAGTGCTATTGCAGCCATCATCGAAGAATGGCAGGACAATTTACCAAGCTTCATAAAACTGGCCTATCTGCCAAATCTCGGAAGGGTGAGATTGCGACTCTCTGCAAAAGGAAAGGATAAGCTGGCTATAGAGAAAGAGGTCGACAGGCAGATTCAAATGCTATATCCGCTGATAGGTGACCTAATTTATGGGATGGAGAATGACGATCCAATAGAGGCCATCTTAGGACAGCAGTTAAAGAAAAAGAAGCAAACCCTCGCGGTTGCCGAAAGTTGCACGGGCGGGAAGATCGCAGAGATGATCACCAGCATCCCTGGAGCTTCGGCCTATTTCAAAGGAGGAGTGGTGACCTACGCTACCGAATCAAAGGAACAGGTGCTCGATGTGCCATCAGAGACCATTGCGAAACATTCTGTGGTCAGCGCGGAAGTGGCCATAAGTATGGCGGTCAATGCACAGCAGCTTTTCAAAACAGACTATGCTATAGCGACCACAGGAAATGCAGGGCCTACAAAGGGCGATGCCGACGCTGAGGTGGGCACGGTATTCATCGGAGTTGCTACTCCAACCAAGGTTTTCGCCGAAGAGTTCAAGTTTGGAAATCATAGAGAAAAAGTCGTCAATAAGGCTGCTAACAAAGCATTCGAGTTGTTGCAAAAAGAAATTTTAAAAAACTAAATTTAATATTTGCCCGAACGGGTAAAATTTCGTTAATTTGCACCCTGTTTTGAAATAACGATTTTTAAAGTTAAGAGAGATGTCAAGAGTTTGTGAACTTACAGGAAAAAAAGCGATGGTGGGAAACAATGTTTCACACGCGATGAACAAGACCAAGCGTAAATTCCACGCCAATCTTAAAAAGAAGCGTTTTTACATTCCTGAAGAGGACAGATGGGTGACCCTGAAAGTATCTACTTCAGCGCTAAAGACCATCAATAAGAAAGGAATTTCTGCAGTGCTTAAAGAAGCAAAGGCAAACGGATTTATAAAATAAGCCCAAAAGGTTAAAGAAAATACACGATGGCAAAGAAAGGAAATAGAGTTCAAGTGATTCTAGAGTGCACAGAGCATAAAGCTTCTGGTAAGCCTGGTACTTCTCGTTACGTCACTACCAAGAACAAGAAGAACACTCCGGATAGAATGGAAATCAAAAAATTCAATCCTATCCTCAAGAAAATGACCGTTCATAAAGAAATCAAGTAATATTTAGGAGACATGGCAAAGAAAGCAGTAGCATCCTTACAAACGGGATCAAAGAGATTGACAAAGGCGATCAAAATGGTAAAATCTCCTAAATCGGGAGCCTATACCTTCGTAGAGTCTGTAATGCAACCAGAGGAAGTAAACGACTGGTTGAACAAAAAATAAAGTTCACAACGTTTTATATAGCAAAGCTACTTTCGATCAGAGAGTAGCTTTTTGTTTTTCATTATATTTGGGCGTTCATGTGCGATGTGCGCTGAATCCCTCTTTCAGGTTGTTGCACATTCAGGGATTTGGCATCCTTGAGGCATTTATGACCAATATTAATAAATCTAAGACTCGATCACATAATGAGTTTATTCAAGAAAATATTTTCTTCTGAAAAGAAAGAAACTCTAGATAAAGGCCTGGAGAAATCGAAAACGACCTTCTTCTCAAAATTGAGCAAGGCTGTTGCTGGTAAGAGCAAAGTGGATGATGACGTTCTCGATAATCTCGAAGAGGTGTTGGTAACATCGGACGTTGGAGTGGATACTACGTTGAAGATCATCGAGCGCATCGAAGAACGCGTTTCAAAAGACAAGTACCTAGGTACAGAAGAGCTTAATCAGATTCTTAGAGAGGAGATCGCTGGTCTGCTGTCAGCGACCAATGTTGGGGAAGAGACAGATTATGTCATCCCTGCGGATAAAAAGCCATACGTGATCATGGTAGTGGGCGTCAATGGAGTAGGAAAAACGACCACCATTGGAAAACTGGCCTATCAATTCAAAAAGAAAGGATTCAAGGTGGTCTTGGGTGCAGCAGATACCTTTAGGGCGGCTGCGATCGATCAGCTTCAAGTTTGGGCAGATAGGGTCGAAGTGCCCATTGTAAAGCAAGAGATGGGTAGTGATCCCGCTTCAGTGGCTTTCGATACATTGAAATCAGCAACTTCTCAAAATGCCGATGTGGTGATCATTGATACCGCCGGAAGACTGCATAACAAAGTAAATCTGATGAACGAATTGAGTAAGGTAAAACGAGTTATGCAGAAAGTCGTCGGGGATGCGCCACACGATGTCTTACTGGTTTTAGATGGTTCCACTGGGCAGAATGCCTTTGAGCAAGCAAAACAATTCACCAAGGCTACTGAAGTGACCTCTTTGGCCGTCACCAAGCTAGATGGTACCGCCAAGGGTGGTGTTGTCATCGGGATCTCGGACCAATTTCAAATACCAGTAAAATATATCGGAGTAGGAGAGGGCATTGAAGATCTTCAAGTATTCAATAAATATGAATTCGTGGATTCCTTCTTCAAATAATTCAATAATGCACATCTTCGATATCGCTGCCCCAGCTTCCCTAGAAGTTTAACTTTAACCTATTTACTTAGCATGAGAAAATTTAGCGTACTTACCCTTTTATTCATTTTCACCTATACGGTCAATGCTCAATTCTCTGATCTGGCTGACTTGGCTTCTGGGAAATTGGAGACATTCACCGCCATCAAAGATGTAGATGATCAAGTTTACGGATATATCGGCATTTACATGTTGGAAAAAGTAGACGATAAGAATATGCGATTCGAATATGTGGTTCTGGATAAGAATCTCAATAAGGTGGCGAGTGGAGAGTATTTAAATCCATATTACAAGAAAGTAGAACGAAATACATTTGTCTCTAAGAAGGTGGGAGATGAGATTTTATTATCATCTCTCTATTATTCCTATACGTTGCGTTACGTGACCTTCACAACGCATCGAATCCTCAATGTAAAGACCAACAAGATTGGCGATGCTTTTCACCTCGAGGGGAAGGAAGACTTTGTCTTTGCTGATTATAATGGTCCTTCCAATAAATTGAATAAACAATTGAAGGATATCCACAAGTTTGAGTTTCCAGTCCCCTTTGGCAAAGGCTTCTTATTGATGGAGGGTCAAAAGAAAAATGCAAGGAAGGTTCATATTCAGAGATCTTTGGGCGCTTTTACCTTTGACGCCAAAAAACTATGGGAACATCCTATTGCCGTAGATGACGAAAAGCTCGATTTCGGCATCGCAGATATCAATAAAGACCGCATCATTCTTAAAATGGAAGAGCCCTTTGGAAACAAGGAGATCTTCTTAAAGGTGCTCAATGCAGATACTGGCGAACAACTCTTCAAATATACCGTGGAGAAAAGAGGAGACGACTTCAGTCACACCTTTATAGTAGAACAGGATGATGACCGGATAACCATCATAGGCATGTTCAGTCCTTATAAAACAACAGGCTATGATTATCGCAAGTCAGCCGGTGTATTTAGGATAGAATTAGATAAACAAGGTAATGAGCTAAGTAATAAGCGACTGTTTTGGCCTCAAATGTCGGCATTTATCGAGATTGACAAGAAGGGCAAAGTAGAAAAAGGATATAGATTGATACCTAAAGAGCTCTTTGTTTTTAAGGATGGTACTGCCGCTGTCCTTACCGAAAAAATGAAGGAAGCTTCTGTGTTGGCCCTACAACCTGGGGTCCGTTCAACAGATTTTGTGTTGCTAAAATTCGACAGCGCATTTGAGCTTTCAGGAATAGAGACCATCAAAAAGGATAAGTCCAAATACTATGCTGGCGACTATCTCTTTTCCCAATATGTCAAAGATAGGACAGGTGTGGCATTCTTTTACCAAGACTATCAAAAGGATGATGCTACAAAAGACAGGAATTGGATATTGGGAATCGTAACGATGATCGACGGCAAATATATGCATGAGTCCATTCCAATGACGTCCGAAGATTTTGCGATTTTTCCGTATGTTGCCAAAGAGGGACATATCCTACTTAGAGAGATCAACAAGGATGATGATTACGATCAAATTCGAATAGAGCGATTAAACTATTGATCTCGTCGCTTATTCTTTCGGGTCATAGTGGTTGGCGATCGTTTCGATTTCCTCCAATCGTAGATTCCAAATAAAGTTTAAAAAACGTTGTAAACTCGGGCTTTGTTTCTCCACGTTCAGGCGTTGAACATAACGATTGAGACGATACGACTTTTTGGCCTCGTACATGGCCCTAAAGTTTTTACCAAGCCATTTCTTATAAAAATCGTTTTCTGGATATTTGGTCAATCTATAAAGCGACCTATAGGTACTGATACCATAACTCTCTAAAAAGTATAAATTAGGTATAGAGGCATGATACGCCAAGCGACTCAACGCTAGAAACGAATCGTCTGTTGTCGTGGTCTCTATGCTGTCATTCGTAAGCTCAGGGAAGAGCATTTTCACATGCTTTATGCGCTCAACGGTCTCAGGATGGGACTTAAGGGAATCCTTTTCCAGTTTTTCTTTATAGTTTCCGTAGGCATATTCATCAAAAGATTCCATTTTTAGCCATTCATCTTTAAATGGAAGGTTGGGTAGGTCAAAGACCTTTTTATAAATATGCTCCTCAAGCTCAATTTCAGGTAAGCTGTCAATGGCGGCTAATTTTTCTAAACTGGATAGAAAGTTGATTCCTCGCAGTCCGGACCTTTTTGCAAGCACATAGCCTAAAGAATCAGCTTCTTTTTCCTCTAGTCGATTCTTTTTCCCGTTGGAGTACATTAATTCTCTTAGTTCATCAAATGCCTGCTCGTAGGTGTTATACTTCGATTTTTTTATGTTCTTGGTTCGCTGTTGTGCGCTTAATTCTTCATCCTTTCGCACCCTGTCGATCACATTCTTTTTTCCATGCATCAACACGTTATGGGCTAATTCGTGAGCAATCACCGCGGCCACCTCCTCTCGATTGTCCATAAAGGTAAAGAGTCCGAGGTTGATGATAATGATATCATTTCCAAGACTCAAAGCATTAGGTATTGGGTTTAAAGAAATCAGTGTGATAAGATCTCTATTCTTCAGTTCGGCATTACTATTCTTAAGTTCTTCAACCATTTTGTTTGTAAACGAAGTGAAGCGCGAATCGAAGGTAAGCTGCTTTTTATCCAGATATTTATAGAGGCGTTGCTCCTTACGATCCACCAAGGAGATCATTTTCTTCCCCATTCGCCTAGGGAACTCCTTCTCTAATTGTTTCTTCTCGATTTCAAAGCGTGCTTTCAATTTTTCTTTTATCGAAAGCCTTATGGCATGATCGGTGGTGTCCAATTCCATCTGCTGTGCGAGCACTGAGGAGCATAAGAGTAATGAAATGAACAACGTGATGGTAAGCTTCATGAAAAATGGGAATTTAGAAGAGGACAATATATTCAAAAATAAGCAGTCTCCCAACTAAGAAGAAGCCTCGCAATGCTTAGCGAGGCTTTCAAATTAAATATATTTATAATGTGCTTCCTTTTTAGTTCTTTATGATTCTCTTTGTAAAGGCCCCTTTTTCGGTAGTAACTATCGCAAAATAGAGACCAGTGGACAAGGCCGAGGTATCGATACTAGTTTCCCTTTTTTCAATAGCAGTTTCAAATAAAATACTTCTACCTAGTTCATCAGTGATGCGAACGGACTCGATCACCGCGGTGCTGGTGATGTTAAATTTCGTGTCGGCGGGGTTGGGAAAGAGTTGAATATCCCCAGCTGTAAACGCTATTGTAGATAATGTCGGATCCGCAACGACGAAGTTCAGGTCAATTTCAGATTCATCTCCGGTTTGATTGAACCAAATGCTATAGGTCCCAGCGGTTAAGTTTCCGGTAAATCCTGTTGCACCAGGTAAAGTGCCCATGTCCTGTAAGATATCATTTCCGATATCGCTTACGCCGATCGTTTTACCTCCCAAAAGATCGGACGCTGCAGTGGTGTTGGCATCGTTGGGGAAACTTCCTCCTTGAATGATTCCTATGAAAGCTAAGTTCGAATTGTTTGCAACAATATAATTGTCCACAGCAATCTGTGTAAGGACGCGCCCCGTGGGAACAGTAAAAGTGATGTAATCGATATCCCTCGGAGTACCTTGAACGCTCGAAACGATATCGTTATTTCCATCATTGAGGTTAAAAACACCCGTAGGAATGGTATGGTCATCAGATAGGTCACCATCCAGAAGATCATCCCAGAGTTGTGTATCTCCATCATCGGGTTGAATGAAGAATGAAAGTTCCACCACCGATGCATCCCCAGTTTGATTCAACCATACTGTGTAATCACCTGGACCTAACGCACCTGTATACCCAATAGCGCCACTTAGTAGTCCCATGGAGGGAAGAATATTGATGTCGATATCATCGGTACCATACGTTTTGCCACCTAGAAGATCTGCTGCTGTAGTAACATCAAAATTAGTGCTAAAGGCACTTCCTGCTTGGATTCCTATAAAAGCAAGGTTGTTTGGGTCTGCGGCAACATAGTCATCAATGTCAATGTCCGCAAGGACATGACCTGCGGGGACAGTGAACGTAAAATAATCAACATCTCTAGGGCTTCCCTGTTGCGCTGCTATTACATCGTTGCTGCCGACCATAAAGGTCAATGTCGTAGGATTGCTAAAATCACCAGATAGATCACCATCTAGATCTTCGTCCCAAGCTTGTGCTGAAAGCATACTCGTTATTAGCCCAAAAGAACAGGCCAACAGTAATTTTTTTCTCATGTGGTTATTAGGTTATGATTAATAAAAATAGCATTTCATAGCTATCGATCAGTAAAACTACTACAATACTAGATAATTCCTACATATTGAAAAGAAAATGTGCACATTTGGATTAGAAGTTTCATTTTTCTTACTCGGTTTAGAACTCAAGAGATTCCTAATTTGTCAAACTGTTCTTATCTTTAAGCATAACTAATACTACCATATTAATATGAAAATAAAGATCATCTGCCTGCTTTCACTTCTTTTCTTCATTGCATGTAAAGAAGAATCAAAGAACGCATCCAAATTAAAAGAGCACATCCCTTATGTTGACCGATTCGAAAACTATGACGACGCTGCTGAGATAGCAGAACAACAAGATCACGAAAAGGATCGAATGCGTTTCAAGCTCCTCAACTCAAAAGTGCTGGATAGAGCTTCTGTTTGGGAGCCTCTCATGTCAGATTTGGCCAGCTTTTCGGAAGAGGGTCATAATCGTTTAAAACCATTGGTCTTAGAGCAAGATATTCCTACAATTCAAGAGCATATCAAAGAGGGAAAGCTATCCTATGAGCAGTTGACGCTCTTTTATCTCTATAGAATAAATAAATATGAAAGCGATCCCGCAACTTCCTTATATGCGATCATCGCAATGAATCCGGAGGCCGTTGCTCAGGCTCGTGCAATGGATAAAAAAGGAATCGATCCTAGCAAACCATTATTTGGGATGCCCATTTTACTGAAGGACAATATCGGTACCTCAGAAATGCCAACTACTGCAGGGGCTTTGGCGCTTAAAGACAATCAAACGAAAGATGCTTTTATTGTCGAGCGGCTAAAAGATGCTGGCGCCATCATTCTAGGAAAGGTCAATCTTAGCGAGTGGGCCTACTATTTCTGTAGCGGCTGCCCCTTAGGATATAGTGCCATAGGTGGACAGAGTCTTAACCCCTATGGAAGAAAGATTTTTGAAACCGGAGGTTCTAGTGCGGCCAGCGGAACTTCAATAGCCGCCAATTATGCGGTAGCCGCGATTGGGACTGAGACGGCTGGCTCCATATTGTCGCCTTCAAGTCAAAATTCTGTAGTTGGATTGAAACCTACGATCGGACTCTTAAGTCGAAGTGGGATAGTCCCTATTTCAAGCACTTTAGACACCCCCGGACCGATGACAAAAAGTGTTGTTGATAATGCGATCGTTTTAGAAGCACTTTTAGGATTCGATAAGAATGATACCAAATCGATAAAACTTGACAGCTATGGCCCTTACGTTCCTGATCGATCAGGAGCAAATCTTAAAGGCAAACGCTTTGGGGCATTTAAAAATTTGATCGAGAGTGATTCTATTTACAGGATGACCATGCAAAAATTAAAAGATGAAGGAGCCGAGATCATTCAGTTTGAGCCACCACAAGCGTCTCTCGACGGATTTCTTACACTTTTGAATATCGACATGAAGCATGACCTTCCAGCGTATCTTGAAACGTACGCCAGTGATAATATCGTAGTTAAGACCGTCGCCGATGTTGTGAATTTCAACAAGCAGGACACCTTGGTCAGGGCTCCTTACGGACAGGCCCTTTTTGAAGGTATCGTGGCGGATTCGACAACAGTCGAAGAGCTTCAAGAGATAAAAAAGAAGTTGATGGCCAATGGAAAAACAATTTTCGATGAGGTTATGAAGGAGAATGACCTCGATGCGGTTTTATCGATCAATAACTATCATGCTGCATTTGCGGCAGTGGCTGAATATCCTTGCCTAACTGTCCCAATGGGTTATAAAGAGACGGGAGAACCTATTAGTCTCACATTTATTGGTAAGCCGCTAACAGAAAAAGAATTATACGAATTGGGCTACGCTTTCGAACAGGCAACCAAAATACGTCAGATACCGAGAGAATACCAGTAGTTATCTATTCAGTACGGCATTTAGTTTTTGCCATAGTAGTTCATCAAAGCTAGAAGGACCTAATAAGGTTTGGCCGCCATCATCTCCCATCCGAACGATGACGAGGTCTTCGCTTGGAACAATGTACAGTTTTTGGTCATCTTTACCGAGCCCGGCATAGAGATCATCAGGAGCGCTGGGAATAAGTGGTCCTGTAAATTGGGACGCGAGCCCAGGGACTCTGTAGTTTTCTTTTCCATTTAACCACCAAAGGTATCCATAGGCTTTATTTAGGTCTTGTGAGGATGAGATCATTGACGAAAAGTATTCTGTATCATCAAGGATGGCTTCTCCTCCCCATCTCCCTTTATTTAGATTCAACAATCCAAAACGAGCTAAGCTACGAGCATTGCTGTAGTAGATATTTGCGTAGCCAATACTCAGCCAAGTACCTTGCATACCTATGCGATTCCGCACTTTGTTATTGTAATAGTCATTAAAGTTTTGACCAACGGCCGCTTCAACAATGGTTCTTGTTAAGGTGTATGGCGCGTTGTGATAGAACCAAAATTCACCCGCAGGATTCAAATAGGTAAGGCAATCGGTATCTGTGCAATTGATATTGGATGTATTGTAATCAAGGCCTGTGGTCATAGTGATATGATTCCAGATGGTAATTGCTTGCTCCTCTTGAGGAGTCAATGCGCTCCAGCCTTCACCTAGGTAGTCCGATGAGGTGTCATAAATATTTAGATGATTTTCTTGCTGAGCGATTCCAACAACGAAGGAGGTCAAAGATTTTCCGATTGAATTCCAAGGATTGTTATCACTAGCCGTCGCGCCATTAAAATACTTCTCAAGAACGATCCTCCCATCCTTCAGTACTATAAATCCTTTAGTATCCTTTTCCTCTAAGAAATCATAGAGCGATGGAATGGCTTCGGTATTCCAGCCGAGCGACATAGGACTTATCGTCTCCCATTGATCATTATCGATGGGTGGAAAGTATAACTCGGTATTTGGATTTTGAATTTCTACATCGGTATTCAAAGATTCGGAGCTACAGCTACATAGGCCAAGTGTAAGAACAATAAATAAAATGGTAAGTTGAAACTTCATCATTATTTTTTTCTTTAGACTAGGGGACAAGGAAAAGGTTTAAAAAAAATCCCACTCAATTACGAGTGGGATTTTTAGCGAGATAATATGATTAAACGTTTATTTTACTTTGTCAACGATCGCTTTGAAAGCCTCTGGGTGGTTCATCGCTAGATCGGCCAAAACCTTACGGTTAAGTTCGATGTTATTAGCTTTTACCTTGCCCATAAACTGGGAGTAGGACATTCCGTGAAGTCTTGCTCCCGCGTTGATACGTGTGATCCAAAGAGCTCTAAACGTTCTCTTTTTATTTCTACGGTCTCTATAAGCATATAACATTGCTTTTTCAACCGCATTTTTAGCTACTGTCCAGACGTTCTTACGTCTTCCAAAGTAACCTTTTGCCTGCTTCAACACCTTTTTTCTTCTGGCTCTTGAAGCAACTGAATTTACTGATCTTGGCATAATTTTAAATTTTTTTGTAGTAGGCGGTCTTTCGACACTTGCTCACAAAATTGCGGCCTAGCTCCAGGGTTTATAAATAATTTTAACCGAAGGAACGCATTACTTTAAACGCAATTGTTCCTTGATGCTATTCTCATCCGCTTTAGCTACTAAAGTAGTGTGAGTTAGCTTAAGCTTACGCTTTTTAGACTTCTTCGTAAGAATGTGACTTTTATAAGCGTGCTTTCTTTTTAATTTGCCAGTACCTGTAAGCTTAAAACGCTTTTTAGCGCTGGACTTTGTTTTCATTTTAGGCATTGCTTCCTAGTATTTAATTATCTCGCTTCGCTCTCCAGAACTATTATTCAGGAGAGTTTCTTTTTAATCGGTCCGACCACAAGGGTCATCTCCGTCTTCTATTTTTTCTTGGGCGCGATGAACATGGTCATACGCTTACCTTCAAGTTTAGGCATCTGTTCTACCTTTCCAAATTCTTCTAACTCTTGCGCTAACTTTAAAAGTAGAATTTCACCTTGATCCTTGTATACGATAGAGCGTCCTTTAAAGAACACATAAGCTTTTAGCTTAGCGCCATCTTTCAGAAACTTCTCTGCATGCTTTTTCTTGAATTGATAATCGTGATCATCGGTCTGAGGCCCAAAACGAATCTCTTTGATGGTCACTTTTGTCGCTTTGGATTTCAGCTCCTTTTCGCGTTTCTTTTGCTCATAAAGGAATTTCTTGTAATCCATCACCTTACAAACAGGGGGTGTTGCATTTGGCGAAATCTCGACCAGATCCAATTCTTGCTCTTCAGCAATTTCTCTGGCCTTACTGGTTGGATAAATGCCTATCTCGACATTATCGCCGACGAGGCGTACTTCTGGCACTCGGATCTTTTCATTGATTCTGTGCTGGTCTTCTTTAATAATTCTTGCAGGACCTCTGCTTCTTCTTCTTCGTATTGCTATGACTTAAAATTTTAGTTAAACGTTAAAAGGTTTTAAAGTTTTGTTGATTTCTTCGTCGACCACTTTGGCAAATGCATCAACGGTAATGGTTCCAATATCTTCGCCACCATGTTTCCTAACAGAAATTGTGCCATCCAGGGCTTCTTGTTCTCCAACGATAAGCATAAATGGGATTTTATTCATTTCTGCTTCACGGATCTTTCTCCCGATGGTCTCGTTTCTGTTATCGACAAGGGCGCGAATTTCGTGATTTTCCAATAAATTTAAAACTTTTTTGGCATAATTTTCATACTTCTCGCTGAGAGACAATATTGTAGCTTGTTCTGGCATTAGCCATAAGGGGAAGTTTCCTCCGGTATGTTCTAACAAAATTGCTACAAAACGCTCCATGCTTCCGAAGGGTGCTCGATGGATCATCACTGGGCGATGTAGCTCATTATCACTTCCTTTGTAATGCAGGTCAAAACGGTCGGGCAGGTTGTAGTCCACCTGTATCGTGCCCAACTGCCAACTTCTATTCAAGGCGTCCTTAACCATAAAATCCAGCTTAGGGCCGTAAAACGCAGCCTCGCCAGTTTCCACGACATAATTCAGCCCTTTTTCATTTGCTGCCTTTATAATGGCTTGCTCAGCTTTTTCCCAATTTTCAGCATCCCCTATATATTTTTCAGGTTTTTCAGGATCCCGAAGAGATACCTGAGCGGTAAAGTCCTCAAAACCTAGTGAGCCAAAAACATAAAGCACAAGATCGATCACATTTTTAAATTCTTGGTCTAATTGATCCGGAGTACAGAAAATATGCGCATCGTCTTGAGTAAATCCTCTTACCCTAGTTAGACCATGTAGCTCGCCGCTTTGTTCGTATCTATATACGGTGCCAAATTCAGCAAAACGCTTCGGTAATTCACGATAGCTCCAAGGTCTGCTGTTGTAGATTTCGCAGTGATGTGGACAATTCATCGGTTTCAACAAGAACTCCTCTCCTTCGGCAGGGGTGTTGATCGGCTGAAAACTGTCTTCTCCATATTTTGCATAGTGCCCAGAGGTCACATAGAGATCTTTGTTGCCTATATGCGGAGAAACCACTTGTTCGTAGCCCGCTTTCTTTTGCGCCTTTTTTAAAAAATTCTCCAGGCGCTCACGTAATGCAGCTCCTTTTGGCAACCAAAGTGGAAGTCCTTGACCTACTTTTTGAGAAAAAGTGAAAAGCTCCAATTCTTTTCCTAGTTTTCTATGGTCACGTTTTTTGGCTTCTTCCAATAATTCGAGATATTCCTTTAATTCCTTTTGTTTGGGAAACGAAATACCATAAACTCTCGTAAGCTGCTTATTATTCTCATCACCGCGCCAGTATGCGCCTGCCACGCTCATCACTTTTACGGCCTTGATCATTCCTGTGTTGGGGATATGTCCACCGCGGCAAAGGTCGGTGAAGCTACTATGGTCACAAAAGGTTATGGTTCCATCTTCTAAGTTCTCTATAAGCTCTACCTTATATTCATTGCCCTGCTCTTTATAAAAGTCCAATGCTTCCGCTTTGCTTACAGCGCGCATGTTGTAATCGTATTTTCCGCGAGCGATCTCAAGCATTTTATCCTCTATCTTCTTGAAGTCTTTATCGGAAATACTTCGTTCTCCAAGATCCACATCATAATAAAAACCATTATCAATGGCAGGCCCGATGGTAAGTTTAACCCCAGGGTACAATTCTTCCAAGGCTTGCGCCAGCACGTGAGAGGTGGAGTGCCAAAAAGCCTTTTTGCCTTCGTCGTCCCTCCATGTATATAGAACAAGACTACCATCGGTGGTCAAAGGGGTGGCGGTCTCTATGGTCTCTCCGTTAAAACTTGCCGAAATAACATTTCGTGCCAGCCCTTCGCTAATGCTTTTGGCGACTTCCATAGCAGTGATTCCGCTCTCAAATTCCTTGATGGAGCCATCTGGTAGTGTGATCTTGATCATATATTTTTAATTGTTAAAGCTGCAAAGATAATACGATAGTCAATCTCGTACAATATATATAGGAGTAAGTTTAAAATTATCGACCTTCGATGCTATGTTTATGATTTCAGTCGCTACTACTTTGCCTGTTTTGGTCATGCAGCAGGGTTGCTATTAATTCTTTTTCCCAAAGACTTGAGGTTGCTGGTGTTCAACCCATACCTTAAATTGAAACCAGCCTATGAAATAGATGCCGATTTTATCCGTTGGCGTCTTGATTTTTTTTTTTTCATTACGCAATCCATGCATTTTCAAGGGTTTGCATAATGTGGTAAAAAAAGTTTTGATATAGGCATTGCAATAATGGAAAAGGGTGCTATATTTGCACCCGCAAAACGCAGGAGTGCGTTGTCTATTTAAGACATATTGGAGTGCCATTACCCAAAGAGTTATGGTGCTATAGATTTTTTTAAAAAAATCTTTGCGGGTTTGAAAGTTCGCCCTATATTTGCACCCGCTTTCGTAATGGAGGCACATTTTAGATACGTAATGAAAGTTCATTGACATATTGTAATGACAGGAAGCTAGGATTTTGATCCTAGCAGGTTTTTTAAGTAAGACGAAGAGAAGAGAACACATCATCCAAATGGACGGGTATCGGCTGAGAGGTCGGCATCGGGACAGAGTTACAAAGATTCAAACCATGAAGAGTTTGATCCTGGCTCAGGATGAACGCTAGCGGCAGGCCT
>NZ_JBHTJH010000026.1:0-9819 GCF_042675645.1 Sungkyunkwania multivorans
GCCAGGCGGCTCGCGTACCCGAAGGCGCTCTCCCCGCTCTGGACGCTGTAGTGCAGCGCATCCGTGTTCCCCGGGGACACCGAAAGCTCCACCTTCGACTTGTCGTAGTCCTGGAAGGTCCTCTCCACGATCCCCGAGAGCGGCGTGTCGCTGAAAGAGGCATGGTGCGGACCGTCGTCCGTCAGCACCGAGGCGCTCATCGCGGTGATCACCACCACGTCCCCGTGCTGGTACTGGAAGCCGCGTGTGCTCGTGATCGACGTCACCACCCCCTTGAACTCAAGCTCCTTGTAAAGGCTGATGCCGTCCAGAGAGCCCACCTTCAGCGTCAGCACCTCACCAAGGAAGTTCTTCGTCTCCGTGGAGAGCTCGCCAGAGGCGTCCTCCAGAACGTCCGTGCGGCAGACCACCTCCAGATGGTGGTGCGCGTCGATGCGCTGCTCCAAACGGAACTCCTTGAAGGCCTTCAACTGGTCCCCCCCTATGTATATCTCTATCGTCGATTGTAATGCCATGGCTATCGGTTTTTATCGGTTATCAACGTTACAGTTCGGTGGCTGTAAGTCATTTATAATTAATATACTGGCTATATATCTCTAAGATATAAAAATAGGACGAAAAAGGTTGAAGTTTTAGGTAAAATCCCCTTTTTTATTGAGGAATGGAAAGGCTATTGAAATGCACGCGGAAAATTGTTTATGGCAAGGCAGTTACGACTTTTATTCATTTAATTCTATATGTAATTCACTATATGCTGTATTATAGTCTCCTTTGTTATTCCACACAGCTGCAATAGGAGTGATATTGATTATAAACGAATTATTAGAAGTCCATTTCAAGTTGGTATGTACTAAATTTTGAGTCCAAAATTTAATGTCTATCTCTTTTTTCAACATAAAACGATTTGCATCACTTTCTTTATAGATGTACAATTTCGATTGCTCCAGATAAGGGTCAAAATAAAAGCAAACGATCGTTTTCCTGTCTGGCGAAATATACGGATAGCTCGGGAACCTTGTCGTTATCTCGCCAGACGCTCTGTCAACAAAGAAGAAATCTCCTTCTTCATAATAACCTCCTTCTATAAGATAGGCATTAAATGGTTTGACAAATCCAACATAACTATATGCTTCTCTTGATTCTATACTACCCGTTTTGTTCTTTAAAACCATTTCCTCACCACTCGTCAAGGGCAATCTGATTTCATCTTTCACCTTCGGAAATTTCTTGCTAAAGTCTATATGATCTGTTGCAATGATAGATCTATTTACGTCTCGAAGGATCGTGAAACTTTGCGGCGGATCACATAAGTCCAACTGTGAATCAAATAGTCTTAACTCCTCATCGGCAACCAAATACCCATCAAAAACATACCTCCTTTTGTAACTTCCGGATTCATAGTTACAGATCTCTACCACATTTCCTACGATAGTTTTGTCGGAGTCGATAACGGTTAATTTTTTGGGAGTGTATTTTATAATTTCGACCTTATCTCCATAATTCAATTTACCGATTTTGTGCCCGTTCTCATCCCTCACATTTAATCCGTTCAAAGCTTGAACGTATTTGATCTCTTGTGGCGAAAAATAGTGAACACAGGTATTTGGTATTGTGCCGTTGTAGTATCCCCTTTCGCTTACGATTTCCCCATCTTTTTTAAAGACGAAATTCGAATATTCTATTTGCTCTGGCTCTGTATATAAGGCATCCATCCTATGGATCCGATGTTTGGTTATGGTACTTTTAGATGATGACCAACCTTCGGCATTCTCATCGAAAGCAACCAATTCTGCATCGATAAAATTATGGTCTAAATCGTAGTTTGCTAGCAGTGTACGCAGTTCTTCACCCCAATAGTAATAGACTACCAATGTTTTAAAATCGTTGGATATATTCAATTTATAAAGTATACCGCAGTCGAGCTGCTCCCAATCTTCTGTTATCTTTTTAAAATGGAGTGCTTTTTTTTGAGCTCTTGTCAGATGTTTCAAAGGGGCCTTTTCGTCCAGTCGAGTTCTTTCAATCAGAGGAAGTTCTTTATAGTCGTAGTATTGTAGAAAACTATAATTAGGAGTGTTTTGTGCCAATGTTTTCAGCACTATAAAAAATAAGATGAGTGAACGTGGAAATTTCCTGAATTTTGAGGTTTGCAATTGATTTCTAAAACTTTTTAAATGTAAATGGTGATGGTGCCGATAAACGCCAACCTTTTTATGGTGCTGGGTATGTGGTAAGCTAGTTCTGTTTAACGATTCTCCCTTTTTGTGTAATCTTATATGCTTCCAGGCCTGATATCTTATGGTTACCTTCTTCTCCAACTACAACATAGCGGACAAATATGTTATATGATTCATCAATATAAAACAGTTTAGTTTTAGCTACGATACCGTCACTATAATCGTAATATATATTCAGAGCGTCGATGATGTTTTTTTTGTCGTCAACAATTACCAAATCCATTCTTTGTGTGTATATGGTGTTACCATCATAATCATAGTTTGAAGAACTTCCTGAAAAAACCATTATTGAATTATCTGAGAATTGAGGTAGTTTTTTAACATGTTTGAAAAAGGTATACCCTTCCTCTGAAGATAAGAAAAAAGAATCGACGTCCTCCTTTTCATCTGCTAATTTAGGTTTGTAAAAAGAATTGAAAGGAGAATCTAATATTTCTTGAAAGTTGGGATTGGGCTTCGCATCTACCTCGCTATAGTATTCAAAAATGGTTCCTAAGAAAGAATCATCAGTGAGAATAGCGTCTTGCAATCGAGCATCAAGAATTTCTATTTTACCCAACGGGAGTCCCTCTTGATAATTTGATTGAGGTAAATCCTTCTGGACTTTCTTGGCATCCTTGATCACATCCGCTTTGGCCTCTTGTTGATTCTGACTTTGGGGGATTTTGCATCCTAAGAAAAGTAATAGAATATAAATAAGCTTGCCTGCTCTTCTAAAGCGTGTTATCCTCATCTTCTTTATATTTTGCTTCAAACCCACCAGAATGAAGATGATTGTTATGAAGTTTTCCTCCATTGCCTGTATGGTTGAAAGCTTTTTTAGATGAACCTCTCAAAATACTCTTAAAACCAAAATTATGCATTGCATCAATAAATTTTTGATCTTTTGTATTATTTCCTAAGTAATTAGTGTCTATACTTTGACCATTAATATGGCTCACACTTGGATATGATGTTCCGTCCTCTTCACAACTCCCTCCAGATTTTATGTTTTCATACTCAACTTCTGCTAATGCCCCTATAAATCCGGCAAAGTGTTCTGGCCCACAATATCTCCTGGCGGTTTTGGTAAAAGTAAATGTTACCTTTTGATTACCAATCTTTTTGTTCAATTGGTCGGGCATTCTAACAATTAAAACCTTCTTGTCCCCTTTTTTATAAGTCACCAATCTATAACTAGTTCCCTTATCGGGATTGTAAAACTTCCCATAGGTTCTAATCGTCCCATCGCTATAAGAATATTTTTTTCTGCTCGAGGCGTGAGAATATGTCACAATATTGTTTGCATCGTATCCTGATTCAACCACATGAGCCGTTTTCTTATCGTTAGAGATTCCTTTTAAACGTTCATCTATCTCAAATAAATTACATGTTGAGATGTCAAAAACGTCCCCTTTGTCATTATGGTATCTGTATTTAACCTTTGTTAGCCCTCCGAACTCAAGTTTACTGATTTTACCATCACTATAAATGTGTATCGTATCCGGTGTGGTAAGTTTAAGACTCCCATTAAATTGCTGATCTATGGTCTCTTCTTCATTCTCTGTACTATCACATTGTGTCTGCAGCCAAAGTTGCGTTGTATGTCTTTCAGCAATTATCGGGGTGGCAACTTCCTTTACAGTAGTCGTTCGCACATAATCCTTTTTGTTGTTGATATCTGGACTTCCTCTAAAGGGTTCTATTTGAACTTTTTTACCTTTTAAGGCCTCGTCGAAGACAATGACCAATGTATTGTTGCCCCCGGTCTTGGTCGTGTTCCCTTCACCATCGGTAGTTTCTATAGCATCTTCCAGGGTCACCTTGGCATAAGTGTAAAGTTTATCCTTGGATTTTGTATCGATCACATGATAGGACTTCTTATCTTCTCCCTGTACCCACATCGACCAGCGAATGTTGTTTTTATCTTCTGTGGTTTCAGTCCCGGCATACTTGGTTATGGTATACGTGGCTTCTTTGCCAACCTCAATGGTCTTAGGTCCGCTGATCTTTTCAGGATAAGTTAGTTTGGTAGCCTTATCATCGAATGAAAGATTTTGGAAGGTCTCTGCATCTCTGGCCGTCTTTTGTTCTTTGGCCTCTTTCTTAGCCTTCTTCCCTTCCTCGGTCTCATCCTCTCTAATATAAAGCGCTTCTTGCCAACCTTCGAAGCTTTTGGCGGCATCTTCGTCCTTGGATTTGATCTTATCTTCCTTAGGGCGAAGTTGAATTTTTTTCATCCCTACCTCGATAGTGTCGCCTTTATCTTCTTTATGAAGGACTATGGCACCACTCTCCTTCTTTCCTTGTTCTTCTTTGACATCGATCTCGATCCAATCACTTACTTCCGTATCGGTTGTGGTGTCCTCCTTCTTATCAAAGACCAATACTGGAAGGATGTCCTCTTTGGTCTTTAGCAGCTTGAGGTCATCTTCTTTTTCGTGAATCTTTATCCTTACCTTCTTATCTTTGAGGTTTCTGGTCTCTGCGATAAGATATACTTGATAACCCATGGGTGCCGAGCTGATCTTCGGGTAGGATATCTTTTCTTCCTTCTTGAAAAGGGCTATCTCGATTGTATCGTCCTTCTTGTACGAATTGGCGGTAAGTTTTGCAACCACGTCTACCAATTTAGTGTATTTCTTATTGGTCTTTTCGGCCTTATTCACATTGTTTAGGATAATACCTCCTATCTTATTTTTTTGGGCATCGGTACTGGTATCGTTTGTACTACCAAAGGTATAGGTATGAGTTCCCGCCGCTTCTTCGACCTCTTCTATCTTCTTCTCAGCAAAATAGGCGTTCCGTACTTTGGGCTCTTCCTCGCCAACGAGATTCAAGATCTCCTTTTCGGCCTGGAATGTTCTTCCCATGACCTGTATTTCCATTACAAGTTCTCGTTCTCTACCCATGCTTGTGTTATGCTTTATTCCAATCTTTTTGTGTGTTCACTGGTTGTAATTCTGCGGTCCCATCTTCCAAAACGGTTCCCGAAAAAGTAAGATTCGTCTTTTGGCCATCTATCTTCTGATCGGCCGTGTCTTTTACCTTTATGGTGATGGATTCGCCTGCTTCTACATTTTCTGTACGTACAAATATGGTCGCCGTTTCTCCATATTGGATCTCGTTGACTCTTTTTTCTTTGGACTCGTCCATCCAGTACTTTTCTACCACTTTTGGTGCTTTGTCATTCCCCATCATCGCTCCTGGGATGGTCATGGCGATTTCTTTGAATTCTTCTTTAACGCTTCCCGCGCTATTGATCTGCATATCCTTAACAATGGTCACTTTCCCTCCCGTAGCACACATGGTTTCAGAATCTTCGAAAAGGAACTTCTTGCTCCCGCCCAAGGTGGACGTCTTGGTGGTCTTCATCCACTTTTGCAATGCCGGGATACACGGCAAGTATCCTCCACTGGTAGGTTTCAATTTACACTGGCCAAATGTTTCAGGGACTTGTACGTCCATGTCAGTCGCCTTGAATTTACCTTGGATCTTTACTTTTCGATTTTGATTTACCAATAATTTGGCGGGCTTCACCCCACAGTTACATTCAACCATGGCCCCGTCCAAAACATATTTCTTACCGCTCATCCTCTTCCATATTAAAGGTTATATTAATTGTCTTCTGGTATAGTCCGTCGATCTTAAAGCAGGAGGTAACGGCTGCTTTTACAATCACTCCCTCTTCTGGTTTCACGATATATTGCCCGTTATAATCAAAGGTCAAGGTATGCTTATCCCCAGCTTTCTCTGCAATGTCTCCAAGAAAGGTATTTAGTTTGGCCTTGGGAAACTTCTTATGTGCAATGTCAAAATCGCCAATCACCTTTATTCGTGCGTCATTCGAAAAGCTCTTACCCCGCATGAGCGTGCTTGTTTCTATCATTGGAATGTCGATACGCTCAACTGCATTTGCCATGATCCTATTTCGATGTTTTATTTGTTTGGGTTCTAACCCTTCGTCAAAAAATCCCGAAAACAGCGTTGTAAAGAAGTTATCGTTTAAAAACACCTGTTGGATATTCTCTTCTTTCAGTTGCCAGTCAAAATCAGTCGCCATCTCAACAAGGTCTGGAAATTCGTCCAAAAGTTCTGATCTGACTTCTCTCCATTTATCCCTTATTTCTTGGGTATTGGTAACTGCGACCAGCTGAAAGCTTTTGTCTACGACAAATTCTAATCGATCATTGATGGTAGCTACCATTAATGCAATGCGTTGCGCTTTTTTAAGCTTCTTTATAATATTGCCGCGCTCGTTGAGCAAAAAGCGATTGATCACTTCCCATCGATACAAAGGTCTTCGCTCCTTATCGTGACCATAATGTGTGAGATGAAACTCTGTTGCCACGGTATTATGCACAGTTTTTTTATCTTTCTCGACCCGTATATCCACTTGTGAGAAATAGCTACGGGTGACTCGATCTTGACTAAGCTTAAACCCCTGCATGGTATGTGGTAGTATGGAATACATTTTTCAAACAGCTAACCATTTTGAATAACCCGAGTCCGTTCACCATCGATGAAATTTGGTTTGTGTGGAGCAATGAGCCCTACAACTTTGTCATCATAATGTGCCGAGAAATGAAAATATCTGTTGCGCAACTTTCTAATGATCTCTCGATCGGCAATATTGTCGTATGAGAATTTCGCTCCTCCATAAAATACGTAGTCATCAACTCGGCTCTTCGCCTGTGTCAATTCATCGCCCTCGATAGAAAATTGGTCTTGTATCAATCCCAAGTCATAAGCCAGCTGCTTCGTGATACTATATTGTACCATGATGTGCAACGGAATATGACTGTAGGTATTTCTAATTCCTGTTCGTTTTGCGGTAAGTTCTTTGGATAACCAACCAGCTGTAATCTCATCTTCCAAATACCAACCTTCCTCGATCAATCGTTGTCGTTGCCTTCTCAATTCTGGCACACCGAAAATCGTATTGGCATAATTGAGCGTTACTTCTTCATTGGAGTTATCAGTGTAGCCTCCTCCGATGTCCGAATGCACTCCCGGAAGCTCTTTTTGAACACCCTTACTTCCAGCACTATTAATATTGGTAAGTCTAAAATTAACACGATGTTCGTCATCGGCAGCGATCTGAAAGGTATGGTTGGCTTTTCGCACCGCGTCTAGATTCAATTCTCTAGTATCGTTATCATGGTTGATCCCTAAGGAAGCTACGGTATCGTAAAGGCCCACAAAACGTACTTGAACCATATTTACTTCAATACCATTTTCCTCTAAAAGCTCTCCTAGATAACCATTGGGAACTTGGTGATATATTTTGGTTCTTGCTCGACCTCCTCCCATTTTTTTGAAATCCCCCTTGTTCTTCTTTATCTCGAAGACAAAGTTTCTCGCCGCAGCAGCACCTCGACTAAAACCATAGGTGTCAATTCGCAAGCAACTGATCTTTTCTACCTGTTTTTGCTTTATCACATCAACTACCTCTTCACAACCTTTTAGGACCTTTGCTCGCACTCCGGTTGCTCCTAGACCTTGAGCTGCACCAAGAATTCCAGAATCAGATTCGTGATCTTCAGTTCCAATACCTTCTATATAGATAGGAATTTGATAGTTATCATCCTCTATTATTTCTTCATAAGCACGTTGCATTCTTGCCACATTGGAAAAATCGTTGTCATAGCTCCCAGATTTTTGAAAGGTGTACCATGTGTTATACACCTTTGCCTGATCTCTATCATATGGTCGTCCAGCCTGTTTGTTTTCGTATTCTAATCGTGCTTGAGTATTCGCTGCATTGTTAAGTGTCCCATCGAAGAAGACTCCGACAGTAAAGTACGCGGAGTCATCTGGCACCAGTTCTTGAAAGTCCGCATCGCAGACATGAACTTTCGAGGTGCTGACATCTACTCCGCTAAGTGCGTTTCTCGTCTCTTGCCCATTGGCTGGTGTTGCTTCTAGTCCTAATTCTGGCATCTTTGTACTATTCTATTAATCTACCGTTGCATAGACATTACTTCTCGCTTTTTGAAGTGATGTTCGGGCATCATCTCCCTGTAAATAGATATTGATGTTGCTGTGATATCTATCTACCTCGATGATAAGTTCTAACATTTTGGCTTCCTTCGACAATGACCAAAATGCCTTCAATGTTTCTTCTTCATCTAAGTAGATCTTGGCCCCATATTTATTTTTACTGGTATCGTACCAGCTAATTTTAAGGTATGCAGGTACAAAAAGATCTTCATTAGCTTCAAGTATGCGATTATCGCTGCGAACGAAAAAATGTTCTCCGTTGAGACCTTCTGCCAAAACCGTGGCAAGTTCTCCTCCAGCGATAGGGCTAAAATTCAATTTCCATGAAAACTGAGCTCTTGCCGCATCCCACTTATCAATATCAACACCCTTTTCTTCCAAGTCTGTTTGATATTTTTCATCTAAGCTGTTCAATCTGTTTTGAACGTACTCCTCTCTATTCTGCGTTCCCAAAGGATTAAATTCTTCCATGGGGATATCTGTTACGGCAGCTTTGAAGTTTGCTACTTCGATAGATTTGCTAGGCCCTCTCATCCAAACCGACACCATTCCACCAGGGGCCAATCCAATTACGATACTGTTATATGCATCTTCTTTGTCTCGTTGATCTATAAAAGTTGTCTCAAAATTTTGAACCATTCTTTCCGCTGGCAACTCAAACGAGCCTGCATAGAATTGGTTCTCTGAAAGGGAGAGCCATGTGACTTCCAAACGGTTAGGAACCGGCTTGATATCTTCACCAATCACAAAACTTGCACCGGTCTTCCCCCACCCGTTTTTTACGATTCGCCCTCTAGGAATTTGAATTGCGTTACCATCTGGCCCATATAAAAATCCCTTATGGATCTGTATTGGGTATATCTTAGGTGCGCTTACGGATGGTCTCCATTCAAACTTTTTCATTTGCTGATTATTTGCTGTAGGCTTTTGGGCAGTATTACTCTGACAAGAAACCGTAAGTATTCCACTTAAAAAAAGGGTCCATAGTACGAGGCTTCTTTTCATCATAATGAATTACTCTCCATATTCAACGGTCTCGGCACTGGCAATGGTGATCTTGCCACCAGCATTCGTCTTTATTTCACCGCTTGCATCCGTGGAGATCTCTTGCGCCTCCTGTTTATAATTAGAACTGATCACCTTGATATCTTCTCCTACTTGAATGTCTTGATTATTGGCCATCACTATATGATCGTCAGTAATACTTTCGGTTTTGTTCTTACCGACTGTTATGTCGAGATTTTCCTCCACGTTGATTTGCATGTTCTTCGCATTGAAGGTCATGTTCTCTCCAGCCGAGATCATAATATCGTTATTGGCAGTATCGATTCGAATGACGTTTTTGTTGGTATCGGTGATCTCAATGTATTCCGAACCTTTTGTATCATTTAGCTCTATGGTATGACCACTCCTGGTTCTGATGGCCTTTACATCGTTTTGGTCTGTCTTCCATGGTGAAGGGTTGGCGCCCCCATTATACAAAGCTCCTAGAATGTAAGGTCGCTCTGCGTTGCCACCCTCGAAGCCCACCAGGACCTCCTCGCCCACCTCGGGGATGAAGTGGAAGCCCTTCTCGCCACCCGCATGCGGGGTCAGCACC
>NZ_JBHTJH010000027.1:0-5653 GCF_042675645.1 Sungkyunkwania multivorans
TTTAGTAAACTGATCATCCAATGATTTAATAAGTTTACGCACGCCTTCCCTGGGAAGGGATCTGCGTCTTTTGTGTACGATCTCAAGAATCTGTTGTTCTATCTCTAAACGTTTGTCAGCTCTGTCTTTATACTTATAGTAGGCATCACGTTTAAGTCCAAGACACTTGCAAACAGTAGTCAAAGACGCAAACCCTTTGGTTCTTTCCTTGGTTATTACTAAGGTTCTATACTTAGCTTTTTTTTTAGTTCTGCCACGGATCTGTAGCCCAAATCTTGAGCAGCTACTTCTAGGTAGGATTCCAGTACCATGGCATCCAGATCTTTTTTCAGCAAGAGTTTTTTAAGCTGTTCGATCTCTTTTTGAAGTTGTTTAATGCGTGTTATCTCGTCTTTGGTCTTCACGGTCACTCTGGTGTTCATAAGGTCCTTACGGTTGTACTTCTTGATCCATTCATTGATGGTGGTTGGATTGATACCGTAGGCCTTACCTAATTGGTACTTGTTTAGTTTTCCGGTGGTAAGTTCGTCTAAAATTTTCAGTTTGAAAGGTTCTGAATACCGTCTGATCACTTTGTCGTTTTTATACATAATGTTTGAAATTATGTAGCCTTTATTCAGGACGGGTCAAAATGTTTTACAACGGTCTCGGCTATGATTCTGGCGCGGATAGGGCATGAGCCGCGCGAGGGCCTTGTCCGCCGTAAAGGGCGAGTGCCAAGACTGGTTTTTGTTTGTACTAAAGATAAATGATTTGTGGGAAAGTTCGTCTGTAAACGAGAGGTAGCGTTTGATTATAGCCGTTGTTAGCTACCGTTGTTTTATTATTCTTTTTAATTCTTCTAAACTTAGAGTATCCAATTCGCGATGAAGCATTCTATGACAATTTGCACAAACCAAAGCTAAATCATTCATTGATGTAGAAGATTCGCCTTCTATTTCAGATAATGGTGTTTTATGATGACATTCCATAAATCCTTTTCCTAATTCCCCATAGACTTCATAAAAGTCAAATCCGCAAATTTCACAATCTAACTTTCCGTGCTTCTTTAGGTAATTCTCTTTTTTCTTTTTGTTTAGTTTTGAATTCCGTTCTCTGTGCTTGTGTAATTTGTAAATTACTTTTCCTTCTTTTACTTTTAATTGTTCTTCCTCGTCATCTTCTCCAATTCGATAAAGGCTTTTATTTAATTCCGAATTAGAAACAGTTTTCTTTATCTGTTCAGCAATTTGTTTAAGCCTTTCGTTGTTGTTTTGAAACTCAAAGAAAACTTCTTCGTCAAGCTTGCTATATCTGTCCATTCCTTTACCGTCATATTCGGGATCAATTGCTTTGAAGTTGTTTAACTTCATAGATACGCCATTCGGATTTCTAAATTTCAAATTATCAATCCTCTCTTTATGAATAGGAAGCCTATTTAGTATTTCGGAGATTTCAATGACTTTCGGATTCTTGCTATCCATTTCCCTAGGTTCAATCGAGTGATAGAGGTCAAGTGCAAGTATTATTTCATCTCGATGCCATTTCGGTGGTTTCATTGCTTTTCAAATGGTAGCTAACGGTCTCGTATAACCGTCAGTTACGGGTTAATATACGTTAATTTTCGGTTTAAGCACTAGCCTTAGCAATTCCGAGTGGATTCGGACGTAGTCGAATCCGCCGTAATTGCGGTTATACATTGTTGTGGTGTCGTTTTTATATTCAGAATATCCATTTAATCACAGTTACAAATCCGATAATGATTAGAATTACGATTGACGCAACAATTCCAAAGATTAAATATCCACCTAATTTATCTTTAAAAGTCTGTTTGTATTCAGAATTAGTATTTTTCCGTTTATTTTTTTTGGGACTAAATTTTGGAACATAATTAGCTTTCTTTTTGCTATCAGCTTCCAATTCCGCTAATTTGTTTTGAGCAAATTCCGAAAGTTTGGATTTGTCACCACGAAATACAATTTCCTGCAAAATTTGATATCCAGAATAATTTAC
The DNA here is from genome assembly GCF_042675645.1 of Sungkyunkwania multivorans. NCBI lineage: Bacteria > Pseudomonadati > Bacteroidota > Flavobacteriia > Flavobacteriales > Flavobacteriaceae > Sungkyunkwania > Sungkyunkwania multivorans. The sequence continues at coordinate 1,993 of NZ_JBHTJH010000027.1, forward strand.
TGATTTTTCATAAATCTCAACGCAGTTTTTTATTCGGTCGTCGGTTGGTTCAGTCAGAATCCAATATTTTCCAGCAGAGTCCAAAAATCCGCTTTCATAGTATAATTCAGCGAGTTTATTCCACAATTGAGTTTCGTTTGGGTTTTCCTGAATTAAATTCCGCAATCTGTCAGACGCTTTGAATTTCAGTCCGTTTTCAATTTCAGAATCTATTTTCTCTAACTTTTCTTTCAAACTCACAATGTTTCTCTTAAATGCACCACAACGGTTTGGCTATGAGCAGTTGGGGATTTCATGCTCTTACCTTTCAGTTTAGCACAGTCCTTTGTTTTAAATTTCGGTTAAGCACTTAAACCCCAATTGCTTATAGCCGTTGTTGTGCTTTCGTGCTTTATTCCAATTCTTCTCCGTTTAAAAGTCGTTCAATGTTCTTTTTGGTATCTTGATTTGGTTCAATTTCTTCTAGTCTTTTAACTTTTTCAGTTATTTCGTTAGACCAATTTTCAGATTTCCATTTATCCAAAACTCGGATTGCCATATTTCTGTTTCTAGTAACTGGGCTATCTAAACCTACAAGAATCAATTTTTCTCCTTTTTTGGGGTAATTTTCTAAAAATGTAATCACACTATCTAAAGAAGAATGTTTCTGAAAGTCATCTCCAATTCCCATAGAATCTTTTGGTCCAGAACCTAAAAATTCTAATGGCAAATTCTTAATGGCAAAATCTATGACTTCATCAACATTGTTTTCTTTTGCATTTGCTGTAACATCATACCATGCTGAACTGTCCATTGGGTTTTGCTGTAGTTTTTTCCAAACTGTATCCCAAAGGTCAATTCCAAGTTTTTGAGCAGCTTGTTTACCATTCCAATATTCAATATTGTCGGAACTCTTTAAAGCAATTTTGACTTCTTCAGTCCAATCTTTAGAGTTTAACAACTCATTAATGTCAATAAGGCAATTGGATAAATCGTTTTGATTCCAATTGTTTAGTGTTTCATTTTCTGCTGGCGATTCTTCTAGATAATCCTTAATTCTATGAAGCGTTATATAATTTGAGATATTGAGATTTCGTGTTTTTGAATGTCTAATGAAGTTTTCAATTGTTTCACTTGATTCATCATAACCAGACATTCCAACAGCTGGACCTTCATCCATTAATGCAACAATTATATCACTAGCAGAAGAGTAAAGTTCATCCGAGATTTTCTCTGTTTTTAGTTTTTCGTTTAGCATTCCGTTTTTAGCACAGGACAATGCTAAATATTCATACATAATGTTGTTCTTATAACCATCATATACAAGCCAATCTCTAATCTCACTATTCAATTCCATTTCAGCTAACCTGTCCACTAACTGGATTTTTCCCCAACCGTCAACATGTTTAGCAAGTTCCCATAAGTCTTTAACGAGATTGTCAGAAAGATTTGATAGTGCTACAGTTGAAAAAACGGTAAACTCGTCATGCAGCCCTAGTATTTTAATATCTTCTATTGGTTTCTTGTTTTGACATAATCCGAGAATAGCAACTCCAAACTTTACTGTATTTCGATTATTTGTTTTAGTAGCTAGCTTGTTTGCATAATTATACAAGTGCGGTTCAATTGGTAATGAACTTTGTACTAATTTTTGTAAAAACTCGTCTATAATACCAATTACGCTTTCATTTTCCGTTACTTCTCTATAAAAGTCTGATTTACTTTGAATATTTCCGTCTTTGGCAATTTTTTTAATTAGGCTGACGAGTTGTTTTATTCTAGTTTTCGATTCTTCGGTTTCGTCAGCTCCAAACATTGCATCCATTAAGCCTGGGGCAAATTTTATTTCATCATCAGCCTTTTTTTCGTCTGGCAATTTCTCAGCCGATTCTTTCAAAGAACCGTCTTCATTTAGATTCGCTTTTAAGTGCCGAAGTATTGAATCGTCAGTTTCCCATTTAAGGATTTCTTTCGGTTCTTCTTTATTCAATATTTTTTTAATCCAATCTATCATTCTGAATGTTTCTCTTGCATGAAGCACAACGGCTCTAGCTATGGCAAGTGCGGGATTTTGAAACCGCTTTCTTGTCCGCCTACCGTAAATTTATTTAGTTGTAAAATCTTCATTTTTAAGCAGTCAGCCCGCATTTGCTATAGCTGATGTTGTGCAACGTTTTTATTTTTTTATTCTGGTCAGTTTTGGAGGTCCACCGCCATGTAAATGACTTTCAGGATAAGTTAATTCCCAAACACTGCCATTTAAATGCTGATAGCGTTTTGTCCATCCATCTTCACTAATTTCAATTTCTGTCAAGTCGTTGTTAATCATTGATTCGATCAATTCACAATTTGAATCAGCGACAACTTTACCATCCTTAAAAACCCATTTCCCAATTAGTTCTTTTTCCATTGTTCGTAGGATTTTAGTAAGTCAGGTTCTCGTTCATTGAGTAATTCTTCATTGTCCGAGATTATAGCTTCAAGTTCTTTAGTTAGCTTAGGTTCAAGATTCCAAAACTCTATTTCGCTGGTCAAAACAGCTTTTAATAAGTCTCCTTCATAATAATCCCCTTCAGCCAATATGTCCTGTCTCAATTTCTCGAGAGCAAGAGGTATCAAAAACTTAAGTCCAATATTTTGACCAATCATTATTCTAAGGTCCTCTATTTCGAAATCCTTGAGTGGCTTTTTCCTGAGTTGGTGACAAGTCTTGACTAAATGGCTTTCATAATCTGGTTTGCCCCAATAGTCCTTTTCTAAATTTTCTAAAGACTTCTCTAGCCAATTATTTTCATATTTCGTCTCTGTCGTTTTCAAGGATAATTTCGGTTCTTTTAAATGTTGCACAACGTCCACGGCTATGAATTCGACGCGCTTGGACAGCAGTTTTGGGTAGCTTTTTACACCCAAAAGTGCTGCTGTGGGAATGTCGGATTCACCGTGAGTATTAATTTAAGTGAAAAGTTAGTGATTTTAGCTCAAAACCCTGGCGTTGATTTATAGCCACTGTTAGGTGCTGATTTATTCAGATTCGATTTGAGATATTAGTCTTTGAATTTTATTCATGCCAATGTCACTTAATCCTCCAAATTTCATATTCGGTGAGAATGGCAATGATTTGGTCATTTTACAATCTTTCAAGCACAAAAACACTTTTCCTATCTGATTATCTTGACTATCGAAAAATCTGAGGATATATTCCGATTCATCAACACTCCATGTAGTTTCATTCCAGCTAAAGTTCACAGGATTGTTGAAAAATTTAATTAAATCATCACTTGAGTTGGGGTTCGCAGTTTTACTTGTCAATCTACTTAAGAGCCATTTGTTCTTATATAATTTGACGTATGAAGTTTTTCTTCTTGGAAATCTATACTTTGTCTCACCAAAAAACCTTGCATAAAAATCTTCAATGGCGACTTCGTTATCATTGAATAACGCCATATCCTCATTTTCGAATGTTGGCTGATGGGAGAAGATACCATTCCTGTCTGCTTTATCAATGACAAGCAATATGCTAATACTTACTATTGAAAGGAAAAATAAAAATGGCTTTTTCAAATAACTTGGTTATAAATTGACCCGTCCTGAATAAAGGCTACATAATTTCAAACATTATGTATAAAAACGACAAAGTGATCAGACGGTATTCAGAACCTTTCAAACTGAAAATTTTAGACGA